>JABABQ010000001.1 GCA_014238155.1 Rhizobiaceae bacterium | reverse complement strand
GGCGGATTGCCGAAGCTGGCATTCTCCTTTCCTGATAAACTGGAAGACAAGCAGTTTGAACGTCTTTCCCAGGGTTTGCAGCGCGCCATCAAGAAGGCCCAGAAAGACGGCACGCCGCTTGTTCTTGAAGGCAATGGGGAAGACCTGCCGAAGGTGGAAACTCTATCCCAGTCGGCCGGCGACACCGAATTCATGGCTTCCCTGTCGAAAGTGGGGCTTGATATTGCCCGCTACTTCCGGGTGCCACCGCACAAGCTCTATCTGCTTGAGAACGTCAAATACGCCAACCAGGCCGAGCAAGAGCGGATCTATGTGTTCGACACCCTGTTCACCTATTTCGACGCTCTGGAAGAGCCGCTGTCGCGTGTTCTGCTGACCGAGAAGGAGCGCGAGACCTATTTCATCGGGTTTGACCGGGAAAAGGCCTTTGCGATCGCTCCAGACGCGCACCAGAAGATCATTGAAAGCCGTTGGACCAAGGGAATGCTCACCCAAGATGAGATGCGCATGGCCATCGGCAAGAACGCGCTGGGCGGTGAGCAGGGACAATACCGGCTCTACGGCGGGGGCAACTTTGTAATGGTCGATGCCACCGGCGAAGTGGTCATGCAGGCTGGCGGCGCGGCGCCCGCCGGAAATGATGACGACACCACCGACACCGATGACAACGATTCAAAAGACAAACCCAAAGAGAGCGGGCTGCAGCTCGTTCATAGCTCGTAACGGAGAGCCCGATGGACAAGAAAATTTCAGTCGATGAACTTCTCAATCAGCGCAAGGATTTCTGTGACGATGATGGGGTGATGTACAAGGCCGCCGTATCGCCGCGGTCGTGGAACAATCAAGAGCGTAGCGCGACCTTCATCATGTCGGCTGAAACCGAGGACCGGCATCGGGATATCGTTATTCAGTCCGGCATTGATCGGGATTCATTTGATAAAAACCCGGTCGCCCTGTTTGGCCACAATTCGTGGGGAACGCCGATTGGCACCTGGTCTGATATCAAAACAGTCAAGGGCTCCAAAAAGCGCACCGAAGGCAAGCTGACTTTTGTTGAGGAAGGCGTTGATGACCAGGCCGATACCGTTGCCCGCCATGTTGCGGCCGGGTCTCTGAGAGCCTGTTCCATCGGTTTCCGCGTTCGGGACGCAGAGCGAATTCTTGATGAGGAAGGGAAGTGGACATACGGCTATCAGTTCAACTCGATCGAGCTGATGGAATGTTCAGTTGTCACCATTCCGGCCGTGCGCGAGGCCCTGATCAAGGGCAAAACCAGCGATGGTGAAATCATCACTCCAGAAGTCATTGAAAGCTTTCTGGAACAGCTGAAGTCGAATCCAGCGCTGGCCAGGATGGTTGATAAAGACGTCTACGAGCAAGTGTACCGCGAGATTACCGGCAACAAGTCGGTCGTGGTCCTTCCAGATGGTTGGGATGAACTTCGTAAAACCGTCAAGGATCTCGGCTCCAAGGTCGATGCTTTGACGTCGAAAGATCCCGCTGTCGGTGATCCTCAGACGGATGAAATCGAGCAATCCATCAAAGATGGCGTTGAGCAGTTGGTCAGCGATGTCACTCCGAAAATCGACGAGCTTCCCGACGACGACTGCGAACGCAAGGGCGTTTTGAAGAGCATGGTCGAAGGCATTCGAAACTTCATTTCCCCTCCGCCAGAACCACTGGACGAGGAAAAGCGAAATGCGGTCCTGGAGCGGATGAAGCTTCTTGAGACTGAAGAATAGGCAAAAGCCTTAACCGCCCTTCGCGGGCTTCACCGAACCGGCCGTTGAGCCGGTTTTTTTGTGTCCAGTAATACGGAGATTACCAATGAATCTGGAACAGCTGAAAGAGAGCCTGAAGGTCAAAACCGCAGGGCTGAAGGTATTCAAAGACGCGGCGATGAAAGACGACGCGACCAATGACGATATTGCGGCTCTTGAGACCGCGGTCAAAGACGTCGAGGATCTGCAGAAGAAAATTGCACTTCTGGAAAAAACAGAAGAGGCAGAAGCTATGGCGGCCAAGGCGCCTGAAACTCCTGCTGCACCGGCCCCGACCGTTCCTGCTCAGCCAATCGAAAAACTGTCCACCATGGACAAGATCGGCCTGGGTATGGCCGGCATGTTCAAGGCCTACAAGGAAGAGGGTCAAAAAGGCTGGAATGCCATCGCTGATAAGATGGACAAGATGGGCTACGGCGCTGTTGCCCAGGAATTCGATTCCCGCAACAAGGCACTGAACTCTGGCACCGGTTCAGCCGGTGGCTTTGCGATTGCGGAGGACTTCAACCAGGACATTTTCGACTCCCTGGCTCCCTATACCGCGTTCCTGCGCGGGAAGCCGGATAGTTTCCCCATGCCGAACGGCAATTATCGCCAATCCGGTGAAGCGGCGCGTCCAACTGCTGCGTATCGTGGAGAAGGTGCAGTGATCGCTGCCAGCGAGCCAACACTTCGCGAGATCAACATGTCGGCAAAGTTGTTGTCCGGATTGGTCCCCATGACCAACCAAATCATCAATTATACCGCCCAGCGTGCGGCCGCATGGGCCCAGCGCAGCCTGATAACCACCGTCGGACTGACGATGGATACGGCTGCGTTTGAGGGCACGGGAGCCGGGAATAATCCGCTCGGTCTGTACAATATCGGTTCGATCAATTCAGTTGTTGCCGTGGACACAGCCGCACCAACGCATGCGCAAGTCGATGCGGATCTTCGTAAGCTGCTGAACCCGATTGCACAGTTCGCGCTCCTGCAGCTCAACGTCGCCTGGGTGATGACACAGCGCGTGAAGGGCTATCTGGAAGACATGAAGGACGGCAACGGCAATTACGTCTATCCGACACTTCAAAAGGACAATCCAACCCTCAAGGGTAAGCCGGTTCTCGTGTGCGGTACGATTTCGGATACGGAGGGTGCTGGCACCAACGAATCCACAATCGGCCTGATCAACTTCGACAACATCCTGCTGGGCGAGTCTGGCGGCATGAAACTGGCCATCTCCGATGAGGCGTCTTACGACTCCGGCAGCGGTACTATGGTTTCGGCCTTCGCCAATGACATGACCTTGATCCGGGCAACGATGGAGCATGACTGGACGTCGCGCTACGTCGAGGCGATCAACGTCCTGACCGCTGTGAAGTGGGGCGCCTAAGCGCCCGGCTTACCTGACAAGCAATCGGCCGCCGACGGCATTAAACGACGGCGGCTGACTTGACTGCCAATTTCAATCAAACCAATCCATGGAGGCCGATATGAAGGTCAAAGTAAATCCAGTCACCGGCATGGTCGCATGTATCGCGCTCGCCGGCATGATGAATCGCCAACAAGGTAAAGTCTTTGGTGCACTACCAAAAGATGCCGCTCGCCTTTTGTCGACCAAGCACATCGAAATTCTGCCGGAGAGCGAACTTCCAAAGCTGCCCGAAGGCAAAAAGTGGGCTGAAGTCGACATCAACCCTGAAAAGGGCGAAGCCGGAACTGTGACAGGTTTGTCCACCACCAAAACGCCCGAGCAACCCAAAGCGCCCGAGCAACCCAAAAGTCCGGAGCAACCCAAAGCGCCGGATTCACGGCACCAACAACCGACCACCACGTAGGTCGACTTGTCTGACAAGACCCAAAAGGCCGGCAGCAAGACTGCCGGTTCTTATCCGGACAAATCAATGCAGGGGCGTTATGTCGATCGTTCGATGAATTCGGACCAATATCGACGCGCGGACCAGCAGAATTTGCGCCGTCAGACCACTCCACCCAAGCGAAACATTCCAGCTGAGAAGTGAGTGATTTCAAATGGGCCTCACAGTTAAAACCGCTCCCACAGTTCGATCGATCGACGTCGATCTCGTTAAGAGCAACAAGAGAATCCTACACGACAGTGAAGACGGTCTGATTGATTTCTGGATCGCCGCAGCGGACGAATATGTCTCCAGCAGAGCCAATATCGCTTTGGGGCACGCCACCTATACCTGGCGTGAAGAAGTCATCAATCCATGCGTCGCCCTTCCTCGCCCCCCGTTTAAATCTGTCGTCCAAATCCGAGTCACAAGAGACGGAGAAGCTGAAGAGATTTTGGACCTGACCGATTTGGTCACTTATCCGCACGAAATGATGCGGGTGGTCGAGATCCCGGGCGTAACAGCATCCGAAGAGGGCACAATCGAAGTAGATTTCATCGCAGGTGAAGATGACGCTGCCCAAATGCCACAAATGGCTCGAATGGCCACTTTGCTGCTGGCATCACATTGGTACACGTCTCGTGAGGCGGCCTATATGGACAAGCGTCTGATGGATCTCGAAAAGAAAATTCCATACGGCGTCGACACTATGATCCAGGCCATCATGGTACCAAATGTAACGGCGATTGATTTTGCATCATGACCCCTGCAAAGACCCGCACATGCCTTGTTTCGTTTCAAACACGCGCGCCCGTTAATGATGGGTTCGGGCACAATTACACCTGGGCAGAGACTTTCCAGGCTTGGGTATCGATTACGCCCAACCGGAGCCGGGAAACATTCGTGTCCGGCTCGCGAGAAACACAGGTAACCCATGTCATCCGGGGCGACTGGATAGAACTCCAAGCGGTGAAGGCCGAAATGAGGGCTGTGTATGCCGAGGACCACCAGTACCCTGCATCAGGAACCTCTGTCCGGTATTTCGACCTGGCCGCACCGATGCACGACGATGCGGACCATGCCGACACCATGATCAAAGCGCGCGAAGTCGACGAGGGTTATGGCGCGTAGCGGAGTTCGCGGGGTCAAGCGCACCGTCCGGAATATTCGCAAGTTGGGCACCACAATGCGTCGGCCGGTAGCAGAAGCTTCTCGCGCTGCGCTGAGACCAATCCTGAAGTCGGCCAAGAGCAAGTTGACAAAAAACGGTTCGGCTAAGCGCGGCGTTCTGCGCAAAGGGATGGTCATCCGACAAAAGAAGTCCCGCAAGGGTTCGATCGAAACGGTCGTGGCAGCAAAGGGGAGAGCTCGAAGCATTGCCCACCTGGTGGAGTTCGGAACGGATCCTCATTGGCAGCCGAAACGCGGGGTCATGCATCCAGGCGCTGATCCTAAACCGTTCCTGACCCCGGCCTATGAGGAAAACGAGAAGCAATCGATCGAAAAATTCGGGGAAGTAATCGGCCCCGCTATTGAAAGGCAGGCGGAACGCCTGAACAGGCGGAAATGATCATATTGAAGGAGCTGAAGGCTCTGCTTGAGGCCGAGGCTTCTGTTGCCGACCAGGCAACCGGTGGCGTTCATTTGTTCAAAGTCCCCCAGGACGCCCAACAACCCAACGCAACACTGATGCTCATCAGTGGTGGTGAGGAATACACTCATTCTGGTCCTGATGGGCTGCAGGAAGCGCTGATCCGGATCTATTCGCGCGGCGCCACACCGGCGGGAGCAATAACCACTGGTGAAGCCATTCGAAACTATCTCAGAGAATTCAAGGGAACGACCGGAACGCTCAACGTTCAGGGGTGCTTCCATCTCAACACAAATGGAGATCACACCGATGACTTCTCAGTCTTCAGACAAATCGATGACTTCAGATTCCACTATTCAGGAAACTGAGCCGGAAGCGGTTGAGGCTCCAAATGCCCCCAAGGGCACCGTTGGCGGATTGGTGGAAGGGACTTGGGGTAAGTCCAGGTCAAAAATTTGGCGTTGCCCTCGTTGCCCCTACACCACGTTCGACGAGGGCAAAGCTAAACTGCACACCTGCAAAAAACCGCGGCGTGTGAACAACTAAACCCATCCCACATCTCATTTTGAAGGACTATTGACATGGCACCCACAAACGCCTTGCTCGGTTATGGCGCAACAGCTGCCATTCATGACGGCAGCACCGTCACAGACCACACTACTATCCCTGCCAGTGTATTCGCGCTTATCGGCGAAATCCGCGAAGGCCCGGATGACGAAGATACCGCGGATCTGGTTGAGGTTACCAATCATCAATCTGATGGGAAGCGACGCGAATATATCGGTGCCCTGATCGACGGTGGCGAGGTCACCTTGACCTGCAACTATGACCCAACCGACCCCACGCACTTTGGAGCTGACAGTTTGCGGAACAACATCGGAGCTACCCGGTACTTCCAGTTCGCCGAACCTGGAAACTCACTGGGCATGCAGGTTCAATGCATCATCACAGGGGTTTCCCGCACCCGGCCGGTCGCGGATGCGATGCAGATCTCGTTCACGCTGAAGAAAACCGGCGCTGAATTCGCCTATACGGTCTAATCCGTGGTGAATAAGTATAGAGGCGAAGCACCTTTCCCAGAAGCAGGGGAGGGCGCTTTCGTTTGCTTCACGAACACGGAAATGGTTGCTCTTGAGGCAGAGTACGGGGACGACTTCTACGAGCACATAAGGCTGGGCTTGGAGAGGGCTTCCCCCGCAATTATCATCAAATGCCTGGAGCTTGGCCTGAAATCAGGCGACGAGCGCGTTCGAATGAGTATTGGTCCGGATGAATATCCATTTCCTTTGGTCGAAGCCCAGCTGCCAATCCTGGACGCGCTCACTTTGAGCCGAACTGGCATGTCATACGAGGAAGCTTTGATCCGGGCGCGCGAAATTGAAGACGCACTGGACGAGGCGGAAAAGGGGGACTTCGTTGAAGAAGACCCTATGAGGGACTTGGGTTCATCGAACGAACCAGACAGCTCGGATACCGAGCGGGCCTGAGTCCAACTGACGTCTGGGACTGCACTCCCTACGAGGTTTATCTCTATGTGAGGCAGCACAATCTGGAAGCAGCAGCTTCCTATAAGCGCCATCTATCCATTGCCTATGCGAATGCAAACTGGGTGCGGGTAGAGGCCAAAAAGTTCCCCAAACCTGAAAAGGCTTTGGGGTTGGTCAAGCGACCTCCCTCGCTCAAATCCATCGTCTCCGCCTTCAAATCCAAGCCCGTGTTCGAGGTTGAGGAGTAAGCCATGACCGCGCGCGTCGGTTCCATTGAGGTTCTGTTCAGAGCCAACTATGGAGCACTCGAAACAGGGGCAGGGCGCGCGGCTGGAAGCGTTGAGCGAAATGCTGGTCGCATGGACAAAGCGGTCAAGAGAACGGATCGCAATGTCCTTGGCCTGCGCAGAACCATGAACACGATTCATGGGCGTGAATTTCGCGTTCTTGTCCAGTCCGTGCTCAGAGCCAAGGCTGGAGTGGAGCGTCTTCGCTCGTCCCTGTTGGCGACGACGGCCCTGTTCGGTGGCCTGGGCGCGGCGTTCTCCCTGAAAGGTATCCAGGAATACTCCGATACCTACAAGGAAGTTGGGAATCGCCTCCGTATCGTCAAGAGCGAAGCGCAGAACCTGGCAGATGTGCAGGACAAGGTATTTGACATCGCGCAACGCTCACGGTCGCAATACAAGGCCACGGGCGTTCTGTTTGCCCGCCTGGCGGCGTCAGCTCGAAAGCTGAACATCTCTCAGCGGGATACGCTGAGGGTGACCGAGACAATCCAGAAAGCCTTTCTGGTTGGTGGCTCCACCAATGTGGAATCTGCACAATCAGCAATCCAATTGTCACAAGGTATTGCTTCTGACCGGCTGCAGGGCGACGAGCTTCGTTCCGTTTTGGAAAACCCGGCTTTGGGCCAGTTGCTTGCTGACAAGATCTCGGACGGGGATCTCGGCGCGCTTCGGCAGCTGGCGAAAGAAGGCAAGTTGACCGCTCGCGAGGTTATTGGAGCTTTCAAGTCTGCATCGGAAGAGATCGATCGCCTGTTTGCCGCCACCGAACAAACGGTTGGCCAGGCATTCGTCAAGATCGACAATGCTCTGCTGAAATACATTGGCCGCAGCGATGCTGTGTCTCAGGCAACCGGTTCAACTGTGCTGCTGTTGAACTCCATGGCTGAGAACTTTGATTCTGTAGCTGACAGCATCGTCATCCTTGCTGGCGCCATGGGCGTCTTGTTGGGAGCGCGGGCGCTCGGTGGGATCACCGCCCGGGTGGCGGCTACAACGGCTGCGTTCAAGCTCAACAGAGCGGAAATGTTGAGGACGGCTACCGCGGCAAAAGCGTTGGCGGCTTCAAACCTGGTGTCGGCAGAGACCAAGTTGGTCGAAACAGTCTATCGCAGCAATGCTGTCATCAAGGAAAAGCGCTCCAGCTTGAAGCAGGTTGAGCGGGCCCAGAAGGCTTCCGCCGCCGCCACGGCGCAGTATCAGGCAGCAGCGCGCGCTTCCACTGTTGCTACGGCTCAGTATTCGTCCACTCTAAAAGCACTGACGGTATCTTCAACACTTGCGGCCGGTGGCATGAACGTTCTGAGAGGGGCCATGGCGTTTGTTGGCGGGCCCATCGGAGTGGCGTTTATCGCACTGAGCGCCGCAATGTTTGTGGTTGGCCAAAACAGCGCGGATGCGGCAGAGCGTGCTGATCGATATGCAAAAGCCATCAAGGATGCCGGGGAGGACTCCGATGGAGCAGCGAAATCTATTCGACAGGTTGCAGCTGAGTTGTCCAACGTCTCAAAAGCGGCAACCGAGGCGGACAGAATCCTCGGCCTGAAACAGGCCAGGGAAGATCTGACTCATTTCCAGAAAGAACTGAGCGGATTCCGGATCGTTGCCGGCGTCTTTAGAGAGGCCGGCGTCAATACCGATTTTTTCCAAAAGTCTGTAAAGGATCTGACGGACCAGTTCATCGAAGGTAACCTCACTTTGAGCGAGTTCATAGCTCGATCTGATGAGCTGGCCAAGATGAGCGATGGAACGGCCAAGATTGCAAGGGAAATGCAAGTTGTTGCCCGTCGGGTCGAAGCAGCGCGCGGAGCGGTTGATGGGCTGACGTCGGCTATGGACGGGCTGTCGGACGCCGTAGATGGTGTCGACAGCAGCAAGATTGCCGAGCTTTACGACCCACTCCGCAAGATCGACAGCTATCTCAGCAGCCAACGCGAATTCAATCGCGAGATTTCGAAAGAAATCAACATTCAGCAATTGACTGGTCAGGCTTACAAGATTGCCAGAAAAGAGCAGGATTTGCTGACCAAGGCCAAAAAGGCTGGCTTGGACCTTACTGGCACAGAAAGGCGAGATATTCGCTCACAGGCGCAGGAAATCGTGCGCCTGGAGAAGATCCGCAGCGATGCGAGCCGCAAGTCCACCAGAAGCCGCAAAACAGAGGCTGAGCGGGTCGCTGAGCGATTTGAGAAACGGCTCGATCGGTTACAATACAAAGCACAATCGATCGACTTTTCGCAGATCGACCGCGAGACGATCAATATCGCCCGATCGGTTGGAATCGCTGATGCGGAGATCCGACAGTTTATCAGCGCGACCGAAGGTGAGGGAAAACCTCCCGCCCGGCTTGCCGCCATCAAAGAAGTGCTGCAACAGATTTCGCAGCTTGAGTTCAATAAGAAACTTGAGGGATTGCGAGAAGGCAAAGTTCTCGTCTTCCTTTCCGACCTGGACAGAAAAACGGTTGAGGCGGCCCGTTCGTTTGGGGTGGCTGAAGAAGCTGTGAAGAACTTCATTTCGGCCGCTGCAAATGGTGAGCTGAAGAACATTCCACCGCAGATATCTCAGATCCGGAGCGAACTTGAAGACTTGGCTCGCTCAGAGCGCATTGCCACATTCGCCGATGGGCTCGGCGATGCAGTTGCCCAGTTTGCCAATTCCGCCACATCTGACATCAAGAATGTAGATGACGCGATCAGTGATCTCATCGGGAATGTGAAAGACTTGATCTTTCAACTGCTGGTGGCCGAACCGCTCAAAAATGCAGTTAGCGGCAGCCTTGGCAGTCTGTTTGCTGGCGGGGGCGGGTTTTCAACCGCAGCCTCTCTCGCATCGGCCGGCATTGGTGGATTGTTTCACACCGGCGGGAAAGTCGGCACCGACCGACCGAAGTCAAGTATGGTGCTGTCTGGCGCTCAAATTGCAAAGGCGCCAAGGTTTCATGACGGTCTCGGTAGCAAAGAGTTTGCAGCGGTGCTGGAGCAGGGCGAGCGTGTCCTGACTGCCGAACAGGACAACCGAATGATCGGCACCCTGTCCGGATTGACCTCAGCAATCCAGAGCGGCACCGGCGATGGCGGCACCGTGAAAATCGTGCCTTCCGAATATTTCGATGCGATTGTTGACGCAAGATCCGCCAAACAGGCCAGCGTAGCAATCAACAAAACCGTTCCTGGAATGGTTGGAGGCATCGATAGAGAACGCAAGCGCAGGGGGGCAGGATGACACTGTTCACCGACATGTCTGATCTGCCCGATATCGGTATCCAGCAGATCGAATTCACCCTGCAACGGAATATTCGAGGTTTTACCGGGGGCAGAAGCAAACAGTTCGTGCAAGAGCATCGAGATCCCCGTTGGGTCGCGGCGTTTACGTTTGTGCCTCATTGGAATGATGACAACAGGACGATTACCGCCTGGTGGAATGCTCAGCGTGGAGGGCTGCGGTCTTTCTTGGCCTATCATGCCGATAGGGCACTCCCAATGGCCTATCCCAACGGTTTTTCTGCGCTTCAGCGCCTGGATGCTTCAACCTTTGATGGCACCGGTACGATCAAGGAGCTTGCCGCCTACAGCCTTACCTGCAGCGCCTTACCAATTGGTTTTGTTGTCAGCCAGGGGGACATGATTGGCCTGGTAGAAGGGGACAGACGCGGCCTCTACGAGGTGGCTGCCACTGCCACTGCCGACGGTTCAGGCGATTGCACGATTTCCATTGAACCTGCGATCGACGTATCGGTGTTCTCCACATCGGCAACGTTCAATCTGCACAAGCCGGTTTGCAAAATGATTGTTGACCACGATTCATTTCAAACAGGCAGGGACTTCAAGCAGGGGCCCATGCCAGCGTCTTTTAGCGCCGCGCAGAGGCTGTACTGATCATGCTGAGTACTCCGGCAATCACCCAGGAGCAATTTGACAACGGTCGAGCGAAGGTTGGTGATTTATTGTTGTTCGATCTAAGTGAAACTGGCTTTGAGAATATCAAGGCATTTTTCTCCGGGGCCGGGGAGCTGGTCTACAATTCGCAGACCTATATCGGTGCCGACGGCATGTTTGAGGTTGGCCCGGTTTCCGCCAACACCGAAGGCGTGGCTGAATCTCTTTCCATAAAGTTGGCTTCCGCTCAGTCTTTAGGCCTGGATCCGTTAGACTTGGTGACTTCAATTGAGACCCTGAAATACCAGGGCAAAACTGTTCAGTTCACCCGTGCATATTTCGACGTTGAAACATTGGTGCTTTTGTCAGTGCATTCCCGGTTCTCCGGTTACATCGACGTTATCAACTATGTCGACAGCGACGATGAGTTCTTTGCTGAAATCATCTGCGAATCTCGTTCGTTGGACTTTTCCCGATCGGGGACGGCTGTGATGGATGACATCAATCAGCGGTCAATCGGCGGCGCTGATGACGGCTTCTTGAAACACGTTCAAAACACGGCGGCCAAAAAGATCTATTGGGGACGAAGTACGCCTCAGAGCCTGGGCACCAGCCGAGGAAGCTAGGCTCCGCACCTATAAACCACCAGAGACGCCGATGTCCGCTTCATTCAATAGCGGTCGTAGGCTGAAAACCGAGCAACAGCAGGTGGGCGGACATTGTGACTATTGACCTTGGCTAAAGAACTTCAGGTAAGACGGTAAGAATACACGTTGTTGAGGTAGGCTTCATCCTCGATACAAAAGTGAGTTTCGCCAACATGTTCAAACCCCTGTTTCAAATAGAAGGCTATTGCTGGGGAATTTTCAGCATTGGTTGTAAGCCAAACAGACTCAACGCTGTGATCGCGGCAATGCTCAAGCGCAGCATCTAGCAAGCGTTTCCCAATCCCCTTACCGTGATGGCGTGGCTGAACATAGAATGTAGAAATTTCTGTTTCCGAACAACCGTCTACTGGCGCTTTATTTCCAGACGATACTTGTATGAAACCATCTATCCCGTCGTCATTCTCGGAAACAAGGATGAACTGCGTGGGGTCAGATATCAGCGCTTCGGTCTTCAATGATGTAAATTCATTCAACACATAATCTGCAAAAAATGCATTAACGCCCTGTTTAAGATATGTACCAATCCAAACCTCGATTGAGATTACTGTGATAGATGAAGCGTCGGACTTATCTGGTTTTCTAAGTGTCATGGCCGAAATGTGACAGCTTTTGATTGTGAGTTAAAGAATATATCTGGGGCCATAAGGGCTCAATGCGGTCATCTTGCCATTTTATTGGATGACCAGTTCGCCATCAAAAGCCGACGTTGCGACAGGTGGGGCCAATCATTGCGGCATCATGGATTAAGTTGTGAGCCCGGAGCTTCACGTGCCACTGAACGATGAACAATTGGTTCGGTTCAGTCGTGCTCTTTGGGAAGAATTGAAGAAACCTTATGAATTGGGCGGTTCTGACTGTTTTTCCTTGTTGGCCGCCGGCGTGAGGGCGATCAGGGGCGAATTTCTAGACGCCAAACTTCTCGACTCATATTCCTGTCGTATCAGCTCGGTCAGGGTGCTGCGGCGCGAAGGCTTTTCGGATCTGTCAGGATATTTGCTGGACCGCTTTGAACCCGTCGAGATCTTGAGGGCAACCACTGGAGATCCTGTTGTGTTGAACCTGAATGGCCTGGATCACTTCGGCTTTTGTGTGGGCTCGCGTTTTGTCACCAAATTGGAACAGGGTCGAGTTCAACTGACTTCAGATCGCGTTTTGGCTGCTGTGAGGGTATAATATGCCGATCATATCTACACTTGTCGCAGGCACTGTTGCGGCGGTTACTGCGATCGCCACGTTTACCATTGGTGGTATTGCTGTTGGACAGATGGCTCTGGGTCTGGCTCTCAATCTGGGCCTCTCCGCGATCCAAGGTGTTTTTGCAAAGAAGAAGTCCCAGCCGTCGGGAGCCGATCTGGATCTCCAAACCGGCGGCGACGTTGCAAAGTGGGTGTGCTTGGGGAGGACCGCAACTGCTGGCCACCTGGTCTATTTCAAAGAACATGGCAACGGGAACAAGTTCCTTTCTCTGGTTTATGTGGTTTCGTCTGGAAGATGTGGAAACCTTCTCTCGGTTTGGGTCGATGATGACAATAAGGCGCTGATTTCCGAGGTGATTCAAGGCAATGAGGATGCCAGGTATTCGGTCGAGGACTACAGCGATTATATTGACATTCGATACTACAATGGTGGCGCCGGTCAGCCTGCAGACGCGAGTTTGGTCGCAATCAGTGACGGTGATTTTACAGAAAATGATGTCGGCGCCGGCTTAGCCTATGTCGTGGTTCGGCTGGAGTACAAGAGCGCAAGCTTGGATTCGGTTCCATCCTTTCTTTGGGAGACCGAAGGCTACTGCATGTATGACCCTCGGCTCGACTCCAGCATCGGAGGAAGCGGTGCGCATCGTTGGGATGAGCCGGCAACGTGGGAGCCAAGCAACAACAATGCCGTCCAGGTCTACAATGTTCTTCGCGGGTTGCAGGCCAATGGCAAAACGATAATTGGCGGCGTCTGTCGCCCCTATGATTTGATTACTGATACTTTTGCCGCCGCGGCAAACATTTGTGACGAGCAAGTCACCGTATCTGCCGACATTCGTAGCTCGTATCCGGAGATGTACTCCGGCACTACGGAGAACCGATACAGGAATTCGATGATTGTCAAAGGTAAGGGGACAGATACCCGGGACAACATTGCACCGGCAATCAATGCCATGGCTGGCAGCATTATCGAAAGGAACGGAGCCATCGGCGTTCTGGCGGGCTCTGCGATTGTTCCAAGCCTGGTGCTAACTGATAGTGACTTGGATCCAAGCACCACCACGCGCATGTCGTATCGGCTTCCGCGTGATCAACGATTCAACGAAGTTCAAGGTTCCATGCTATCCGTTTCATCGGGATGGCAGCAGGACAGTTACCCGACGATTTCCGACAGTGCAGCGCTCGCTGAGGACGGTGAACCACTTGTCAGTCTGCAGGACTGGCCAACCATTATCTCGCCGACCCAGGCGCAGCGGTGTAGCAGGATCAGGTTGCTCGAAACTCGTTATGGCGCCCGGGCGACAGTCAGTTTTGGTTGGAATTCCCTGGGTGTCGAAGCTGGCGACTGGATCCTGTGGGATTCCGCTAAATATGGCTCCAGAATGTGGCTCGTCCAAAACGTGTCTCGCGCTGAAAACGATGTTGCGACGTTTACGCTCGCTGAGCGAGCCAATGAGATTTATCAACATCAGCCGAGTGATAACAGTGTCTATTCGCCTCCGGAGTATTCGCCGGGCAGCGGGTATGCAGCACTGGGGCTTTCCAACTTTGTTGTGACCCCTAGCACCATCTCAACTGCTGATGGTGCCGAGATCCCTACAATGGTCGTCACCTACGATGTACCCGAAGCCCCAACTGTCGATGCTGTGGTCCTGGAGTATCGTGTGGTCGGCAGCCTTCAAGGTGTTCGTGTGAGAGACGATGTTCTGGACGACGGATCAACGACTATCGTTGGTGTCGAAGCCAGCGTCGACTACGAAGTCAGAGGCACACTTACCACGACACCAGCACGCCCCGTAGCATTCACAAACTGGGTGACTATCAAAACTCTGTCGCGGAACCAAAGCCTGCGATTGAACGAGTTTCGCGACGATGTTCGCGGTGTAATGGAAAGCACAGTCAACCGGCTGAAGCAGTTGGAAGACCAGATGAACAGTTTGGCCACAGACAACGCGGCTCAGTCGATGATCACTGAGTCTCAAACACTCGACGTCGTGGCAAATGTCAGCAACGCTAAGGCATCGGTAACGCAGGAAGCCAAGGCTCGTGCAAATGCGAATGAAGCGTTGTCGAGTTTGATCACTTCAGTTCAGTCGTCAATCGGAGATGTCGAGGCGTCAATTACTCAGGAGGCAGATACTCGGGCATTGGCAGATGCGGCGCTGTCGACTTCGGTTTCATCTGTTCAGTCGTCAATCGGAGGTGTCGAAGCGTCAATTACTCAGGAGGCAAATGCTCGGACATCGGCAGATGTGGCGCTCTCGACCTTGATTTCATCTGTTCAGGCGTCTGTTGATGGATTGGATGCGCAAGGATTGTTCAAGGTGCAGGCAGCGGCCGCTCCCTCGGGCGTGGTGGTCCGACTGGCGTTGATGGTACGCGGCTCAAAAACAGCTACCAACGGATCTCAGGTCTTCAAAGAAAGCGGGATCTACCTGGATTTATTGAACCAGGCAAGCGGCTTTGCCTCTCAAATCTCAATGCAGTCGGACAAAATCATCCTGACTGACGGGTCCAAGAATTCGAGCCCTTTCGCCTTTATCGGGAATGAACTGGTTTACAACGGAGTTATTCGAAGCGTTGATGGTAAGTTTCGGATTGATGGAGGGGCTGCTCAAATTCTAATTGCGGATGACTCGTAGTGGCAAATCGAATTTCAATAACGGCCAATCGGTTGGTGTATTCCAAGGCTGGCTTCAATGCGCATGATCCCAACTTGGCTGACGAAGACAAGATATTTGACAGCTCGTGGAATTTTTCTGGCGCCGTGATTGCGTCGGGATATGCGGAAGATCCAAATCCACGGAATTCGGGCGGGTTTGGCACAGTCGATCCGCGCAACGGTCTAACGTCCCGTACTTCAGATTGGGTCATTCCGTTTCCGGCGCAAACCTTTATTCCCAATGCCTTGGTTTTACGGTCGCTAAATCCGTATTGGTACTATTATCGGGGGAACCCAAACGAAGGATATCTGGCGCCCTATGATGTGTATGCGCAGCGCGATATGCATCGAGGCATTTGGACAGAGCCATGGGATGAGCGGCGCGCGGTGATAGAAAGCGATCGCATCATCATCATTTCCGACGAGCAAGTAACTATTCGGCACAACGTTTTTTATTGGATCTTTGCAAGCTAATGTCTGATCGGTTGATCATTGGAAATAACGGATCGAATATTGGCTTGTATGCTTCACCAGCTGGTGAAGATGCAAGCGTTGCCGGATCCAAGTTCACTTTCAACAGCGATTATGCATATTGTGATGTATTGTTTTCTGGCGTCTTTGCGGCGCGAGAAAATGTGCCAGATCCGACATCGCCGTTTACATGGGCCGATCAAATCTTGTTTGGTACGAATCTGGGGTATATTCCAACCTGTTTTTGCATTGCTGAAAGCACCGATGGTGGGTCTAGTCGCCATATTCAGTGGCCGATTGTTAACCCAGATACGGATTGGGGTGTGCGAAATGGGTTCGCCTACGAGCCTGCAACCGATCGAATTTATCTGGCGTTTCGTGAATGGTTGGTGGCGCAGAATTACACGGTCTATGTTCATTATCATGTATTGAATATTCCCTTCACCTACGATCCTGATCATTGATGGCAAATCGTGTTTTGATAAACTCAAGCCAGGGGGTGCGGGTTTCCAAGTCCGGCAAAAATGCCGAGACAGGCCCAGACGCGGATATGCTCTTATCGGGATCAACATCGCCCTATCGGCCGAGTTTTTCCGGTTCTGCGGTGGTCGGCCATGGCGGCAATGTAAGGTTGAATTTTGCGATTTCCTATACGGAGGGCGCATTTGTAATGTTCAAGGGATTGGACACAACAGCAAACCCGCCTCGGGCTCATTTGCCCAGCGATGAACTCTATTCGCGTCATTTTCGCGGCGATACATTTGTCCGAATCTACAACCGGACCGGCAAGACGCTGACGATCGATTACCAGGTTTACCTAGAGGATTTTTGATCATGCTATTGCGCTATGTGCGAAACACCGGACGGATTGTCCAAACCGTGAACGATCCAGTGCCGAAGGGTTTTGCGGAACGGCTAACCGATGATGATCATGCCTGCTTGGTGGTTAAGGGACCGGTGGATCTGGCCGGGCAGTATGTCGAGGGTGGCGAGCTTCGCGAGATTCCAAAGCCAATAAGGAATAAGCGACTTTTGACCGATGCGCGTCATTTCGCCAATTGTGATCTAAGGGACAAGGCGCAGCAGCGAGCCAATGTCTCGCATCTTTATCGTTTGAAGTGCATTGAGGCTGAGCGGTTCCAGGCGGGCGAAGGCTCGGATTTGATCGAGCGAGAGGCCCGGGCCAAGGGCATCGAACCTGGTGATCTGGCCAACCGAATATTGGATCGGGCGCGCGATCAGACCGACAAGGCGGTTTTGGCTTTTGAAATCGCCAGGCAGGAGGCCAAATCGGAAATCGAAAAAGCAAAAACGGTTGATCAAATCACCGAAATCATTTCGGCAATCTCTTAAAGGCAGCATACATGGAATACGTCAAAGACGGCACGGCGAGCGTCGCCGGCAACAGTAAAATTGTGACCGGATCTGGCACCAACTGGGCCCTTTTGGTTGAAGTTGGTGACGTGATTGAGATTGATGGCACGCGGGCAGATATCGCCGAGGTTTTGAGCGATACCGAGCTTACTTTGGTAGCTGGCTGGCCTTCGGGCGCCATTTCCAACTCGGCATATCACATTGCCCCTCGCCAAGGGCATGACACAGTGAAAACAAACCGGCTATTGGCGGATCTCTATTCCAAGCTCGAAACAGGCGTTCTATTCCAGGCCGACGCCACAGGAGCATTGGCGGAACGTGCAGCATATGATGATGCGGAACAAGGGTTCACCTTTCTGCAAACAGACGTATCTCCGATGCTGGTGTTCGTTAAGCTCTCGGCAACAACCGCTGATTGGTCGACTGGCGTAGAATGGCTGAAAGCTGGTACCGATGGGGTCGATGGCACGAACGGAACAGATGGCGCAACAGGCCCGCATGGCGAAGTTGGGCCGCAGGGGGCAACCGGCCCCACAGGTGCTGATGGCCCAATCGGTCCCGAGGGGCCGCAGGGGTCAACCGGTCTCACAGGTGCTGATGGTGCAACAGGCCCACAAGGAGAAGTTGGGCCGCAGGGGTCAACTGGGCCCGCAGGTGCTGATGGTGCTGATGGTGCTCCGGGCGTCGACGGTGTTGACGGACAAGACGGTGCCGATGGTGCTCCGGGTGCTGATGGTCAAGATGGCGTTGGATTTAATTGGCGCTCAGACATTTGGGCAATTGGGAATGACTACAGTGCATCTCCAGTTCCTGACGCCCTTGAGTTCCTCGGCTCATCCTACGTGTGCATTCAAACACACACCAACACAACGACTGATATGGCCCCGGGTTTTGGAGCCAATTGGGAACTCTACTGGGATTACATTGCCCAGAAAAGTGCCGCAGGTGCTGATGGCGCTCCCGGTGCTGATGGCCCACAAGGTGACATCGGTCCGCAGGGGGCAACTGGTCTCACAGGTGCTGATGGCCCAATCGGTCCCGAGGGGCCGCAGGGGGCAACTGGTCTCACAGGTGCTGATGGTGCCACTGGCCCGCAAGGCGAAGTTGGGCCACAGGGGGCAACCGGGCCCGCAGGTGCTCAAGGTAATGATGGACCAACAGGGTCAGTGGGCAACTCTATCGAATGGCTATCCGAAGGGTGGATAGCTGGCAACTTTTATACTGCGGCTAACCCAACCCAAGCCCTAGCACACAACGGCTCTTCTTATGTTTGCATTGAAAGCCACTTCCCTTCGTCTGCTATACACGAACCAGGAGTAGGGTCTTCGTGGGAGGCTAATTGGCAACTAATGGCCCAAGAGGGTGAAACAGGCCCTCAAGGCGAGGCTGGCTCTCAAGGGGCCGCTGGCCCCGCAGGTGCAGGGTTCACTTTCAACGAGTCAGGGCCCCCGAGCGGAGGCTTGGGGTCGGATGACGACACGTATCTCAACATCACGAATGGCGACACCTATTTGAAAGTCTCAGGCGTTTGGGTGG
>JABABQ010000023.1 GCA_014238155.1 Rhizobiaceae bacterium | reverse complement strand
TCCTCTAAGCAAAACTCATAAAACAGAGCCGCCTGCGCTTCCTGACGTGGTCCCATCATCGCAATCAATCTCCCAAATCAACAAGGAAACTGAATCAGCAAAGACTGCCGAGATTAAGGCGAGTTTTTCAACGAAATAGGCGGGGAGCAGACCTTCGCTGCTCCTTGGGCGCATGGCAGCCAAGCAGGACTTGAAAACTTTCCAGGCATTTTTGGTGATTGAATGGCTGAAAGTCCGTTTTGGACGGTAAATTCAGCTTGATTCCGAATTTATGTCGATTGGTGAGACTGGGTAGATATCTTCGGTCCGGTTCAAATCGGTGTGAGGCTCACTGGATTCTAAATCCACACTTTGCCCGAGCGCAACGGAACCCAGAGAATCCGCGGTATTGGCCAAAACAATGCCGTTCGATTTCTTGTCAACGCCATGAATCCAAGATCGGTCATCAGAAAAGGAATAGAGAGGTTGGTAATGGTGGACACTGGTGTCGCGGTAAATATTATTTGAAACATTATCCAAAATCAGATGCCCTCTGCTTGTACTCACCGCCAGAACTGCATGATAAAGATCACGCGATGTATCTTTCAATACGACCAAGGACATGCTGGATGCAGGTATCCCAACTTTCAAAAGCATTGAGTGTTTTAGGATGGCGATATCTTCGCAGTCACCAAGACCGGTCTCGATCGTCTGATTGGCGGCCGCCCAATGATCATTTTTGACGTAAATCTGCGAATCCGGCGCGTATTTTATTACCAAATTCACCGTACTGTTCACTGCTTCAAGTTTTTCATAGAAAGGCTTGGTTTCAATCCGATCAATTGTGTTGGAGAGTTGTCGAAAACGCTGACCGCAAGCGCCCACAATACAGCTGGGACTTAGTTCATCAAAATCCGTTTTCCTGACCCTGTCCCAGTTGCTTTGTGTCGGTAAATTTGCAAACGGTATGGCCGTCGTTTCAAAAAAGCTCGAATTTATTGAGCCAGTTATTTGCATGTCAACGTCAGTGGAACGTTCTTCGGGAACAATGACAGGTTGTTTTTTCACCGTTCGATCACTGCTAAGTTGGAGCGATTCTGTAGGAATGTTTTTTGAAAAGCAGCCCGACAATGATGCCATTACTAAAACAAGCGCAACCACTTGTAAGCCAACTATAGTGAAGCTTCTTTGAGGCACCATGAACTCCCTGATGCCCAAGCGATAAACAACAACTTTCTAAATATGCTGAACGAACATGGTAAATGAAGATAGAATTGCGATATTGATCTCAGGCTAAAGGCAGGAAATGCCGAGGTTGCATTGGCCCGAAATTCGGCAACTCGCAGTGGCGACCAACGATTATTTGGGCTCACTGCGGACCTTGACGCAAGTTTGTGACTGAACCGCTCCAATGTCGGGAGTGCGGACTTTGTCGACATCTATTTAATTCTGTAGAATAAGCCGGAGCAATTCAAGGAAGGCCACGCATGAATACCGAATGCCATTGCGGTCAAATCAAGATTGTTACTCAAGCTACACCAAAAAAATTGAACCGCTGTAGTTGTTCTATTTGCAGAAGATATGGAGCATTGTGGGCTTATTTTGACCCAAGCTCACTCAAGATAACAGGTGAAACAGATACTTACATTTGGGGAGACAAGATGATTTCATTCCATCGCTGCCCGAATTGTGGGGTGCTCACTCACTGGAACCACATTGACGGTGGCGCAGGTTTGATTGGCATTAATATGCAGAATGCAGATCAAGGCGCAATCACTGAAATACTGCAATATGACGGCCACATGACCCAAAAGTAGCCAGCAGGGTTGGGCTCGATACGGCCTTGGTTGTTTCCAGATTGAGTGCGCTCGACGCTATCGTCGCCCTGCGCCGCCACCAACCGCCGCTGCCTGGTCGAGTTCAACCTTGACCGCGGAAGCGATCCACAGTTTCCGCAATGCCTCCAGCCATCTGAAAGATTGGTCGTCTGAATCGGTCCAGAAATTTCTGGCGGTGCGCGGTTAGGGTCGGTCACCGATAAT
>JABABQ010000002.1 GCA_014238155.1 Rhizobiaceae bacterium | reverse complement strand
TCTAAGCAAAACTCATAAAACAGAGCCGCCTGCGCTTCCTGACGTGGTCCCATCATCGCAATCAATCTCCCAAATCAACAAGGAAACTGAATCAGCAAAGACTGCCGAGATTAAGGCGAGTTTTTCAACGAAATAGGCTCACTGCCGCCGTTGACCAATTTACGAATCGGCTTCTTTCAATGTCCGCTCTGACGATTTACAATGGAGTCCACTCGATGAGCCGAACGGCCGCTTTAGTCGAATCACGTTGAGATTTGTCGACGTTGATCAATAACCGATCAACCAGCCGACTGACCCTCATCATTGTCAAAGGGCGACCATGTATTATGACGGCTCAGACACAATGATGAGGTATACGAATCCAATGGCAAAACCCTTTGAACGCCACCGCCAGGCATGGACACAGGAGGAAATTCAAAAGCTACATTTGCTGGTGACAAAGGGGATGAGTTTGAAGGCCATTGCGAAAGCTCTCACGCGTTCTGAGGAATCGACCAAGAATCGAGCAAAACAAGAGAAGCTGAAGATTCGAAAAATGCGCTGAGACCATCGCTCGATAATAATTTAAGCTTCCCTTAATGAATAGAAGATTTCGCCGTTGACATGCGCCAAACTTGGCGTTGGCCAGGCGCGCGATAGTTGTGGTGTCAGTGGTATCTGGTAGGGCCAGTCGGGGTTATGCAAGAATAGAGAGGGGAGAAAATGACCAACCTGCTAGGCGAAGGTCACTACAAATATGAGCCGGTTACGGACTGGGCGAATTTGCCGGTGGACTTGGTATTGGGTGACGTTGCCGGGATCGCGGTAGACGACAAAGATAGGGTTTATCTCTTTAATCGCGGCACAACACCTGTCGTAGTCCTAAGTCAAAGCGGCGAATTTTTATCGACTTGGGGGCAGGGGATCTTTGAGAACCCACACGGGGCGTCGATCGGACCGGACCAATGCCTCTATCTGACGGATAATTTCGACCATACGGTTCGAAAATTTACTCTCGACGGCCAACTTCTGTTGGAAATCGGAACAGCCAATGTCAGCTCCGGCTTTATGAGTGGTAAGCCGTTTTGCAAGTGTACCCACTCGGCGGTTTCGCCTTCGGGTGATATCTTTGTTTCTGACGGATATCACAACGCCTGCATCCATAAATTTGATCCAAATGGCAAGTTGCTGAAAAGCTGGGGAACCCCCGGCACGGGCCCGGGAGAGTTCAATCTGCCTCACAACATTTGCTGCGATGCCGATGGCTGGATCTATGTCGCCGACAGGGAAAATTCTCGCGTTCAGATCTTCGATGAAAACGGACGGTACGAGACACAAATCAACAACATGCATCGCCCTAGCGGGCTGGCCATTACGCCCGGTACCTGCCCGGATTGTATTGTTGGTGAATTGGCTTCTTATTTGGAGATAAACCACAATTTTCCAAATCTTGGTCCGTTTGTCAGCATGTTGGATCAGCAAAGCAATGTAATCTCGCGACTCAACGCGGGGTGCGGGCCGGGCTTGGGGCCGGGTCAGTTTCTCTCCCCTCACAGCATCGCCTATGACAGCACAGGTGACCTCTACGTGGGTGATGTGGTCGACGCAGATTGGGCAAAGGTCATTCGCGATAAGGAGAAACCTGCTCAACCCAGGCGGTTCCAAAAACTCAAGAGGGTCAATTCATCGGCAATTTGAGTGGAACGCACTCATGACCTTAGGGATCGAGCGCTTTCGTCGGCGCGTTGGTTGTCGTCCGTGGTGCAACCAAAACGCAATTACGCCGTTTTAACCGATGTGGTCAGCAGCAAATCAAGGCAGTTGCGTGCCCCCGCAACCATCGACAGCGAACGCCCCGATGCGAAAGTGCCGGGGCGTTGCTCGTTTTCAGAGATAATTTCCACAATACGACCGAGTTCCCCGTGAAGATCGATGGTATACTCATCGATCTCTGGCGTTTCCATGGCGGATTCGATATGGAGATATCGCCGATGATACTGGCTGAACAATTCAGAAATTTGATCGTCCGTGCTGCAAGTTGCGGAAACATTTTGAAACATGCCATTTTGATCGATAGTAACACGATGAGAGAATCATAGAAGGAAATCCATTTGCCAGGCATTGATGCAGTCCATTGATCTCCACGCCCCCAACCTAATTGAGCAAGTTGAAAGTGGACGGATGATCACTCGTCGTAGTCACAATATTGATGCCGCATCACAACAATTATTTGATGTTGCTATTGTTGGAGGAGGCATCAACGGTGCCTGCCTGTATAATCAACTGGTTCGTGAAGGCCGCCGCGTTGTCTTGATCGACAAGGGAGATTTTGGTAGCGGCACAAGTCAGTCATCTGCAATGATGATTTGGGGTGGTTTGCTCTATCTTGGGAATTTCGACTTCAAAGCGGTCTACGATTTTTCTAGATCCCGCGACAAGATGATCAAGGAAATGTCTGAGTGGGTCTCACCCCGCTCATTTCGTTTCCTCCCGACGCCGAAAGGTAAGCACAGCGCGCTTCCTGTCGGCGCAGCACTGTGGCTGTATTGGGCAATCGGCGGTTTCAGGAGAAAGCGTCCAAGATTTGAAGACATTTTCGATCAACAGAAATCGTTGGATCATCAAGGAGCTTCCGTTCTGTTTGAAGAAGGGCAGCTTGCACAATCCGACGCACGGTTCGTTTTGCATTGGATTACCCAACATGTATCCTCTCGCTCGATTGCATTGAATCATTGCAAGCTGAGCGGTGGCAGCTACCACAATAAGCACAAGCGTTGGATCTTGTTTGCTGAAGATCAATTGGAGGATCAAGAAGTCGTAATTCGTGCTGGTTCTGTGGTCAATTGTGCGGGTGTGTGGACAGATGAAATTAATGCTGCCTTCGGAATTCAAAGTCCATTTAAGCATGTCCTAAGCAAAGGTGTTTTCCTCGGTCTGAAAGACGGTGATGAACTGTCCAATCCAATGATCATGGATATGGGAGAGCACAACGATGTCATCAACAGCATTCCCTGGGGACCCATCACATTGTGGGGTCCTACTGAAACAGCGGTGTCAGATATTTCAAAAGGCGTGACCATATTGCCTGAAGACATCAAATTTCTTCTGGGCAAATACAATCGCAGTCATTCATCGAGTATTACAAAGGATAATATTGTTTCTTTGCGTTGTGGCGTCCGTCCACTCGCTGTCGCAAAATCTTATGCAAAAAGTGAATATCCTCTGGAGATTTCGCGACGTCACCAGATTGTGGTTGATAAAGACAAGCCCTGGATTTCGGTCTACGGTGGCAAACTGACTGGTTGTGAACAATTGGCTGTCAGTATTGCAAGTCAACTTGCCCCGCTATTGCCTGAGGCGGAAAAACATTCCTCCAAGCCTTCACAGAATAATGTGTCGACCGCCGAAACATTTAGCTTTCCCGGCTTGAACAAACCCTTTCCCGGAATTCGTTGGTGCATGGAACATGAATATTGCAACACCATTGAGGATTATCTTCGGCGCCGGACCAACATTGCTCAGTGGACAATGCGGGAAGGGCTGGGAAGAAACAATGAATACGAACCTGTGATCCGCAAACTATGCCTGGAATTAAACAGCGGCGATGAGATAGCTGCTGAGCGTCATTTCAATATTTATCAAACAGCTGTTGAGAGTCGGTTTGACGATGTACTCAAAGGCGTTTGATGCCCAGAACAGGAAACGATTAAATGACGAATATCGAAACTGAGCTTCCTGCGATCCTTGGTGGAAATCCAGCAGTTACGGGCGATCAGGAAGCCGCAAATGCCTGGCCAAATTTTACCGAGGAGGACGAACAGGCTGTGGTGCAGGTTATTCGCGATGGCAACGTCTCTACGCACCCTGTCATCCGGGCATTGGAAGCAGACTATGCCGAATTTACAGGCATGCCCTATGCCCTGGCTCACAACAATGGCACTGCGGCCCTGATGGCTGCCTTCTTCGCATTGGATTTAGAGCCTGGTGATGAAATACTGGTTCCATCGGCCACATTTTGGGCATCCATTTCTCCGATGCTGTGGAGTGGGCTTGTACCGGTTTTCTGTGAAAGCGAGCCTGATCGCCTGGGTCTTGATCCAGAATATCTTGAATCCAAAGTGACACAGCGTACGCGTGCAATAGTGGTTGTCCATCTGTGGGGCATGCCAAGCAAGATGACAGAGATCTATGCGATAGCCCGAAAACACAATCTTAAAATTATTGAGGATGCCTCTCACGCCCATGGGGCGGCCTGGCGGGGACGCCAGTGCGGTTCTTTGGGAGATATATCTATTTTCAGTCTTCAGGGCGACAAACTCGCACCGGCAGGTGAAGGAGGCATATTGCTGTGTAGGGACGAGTGCTATTTTGAGCGTGCTGTTTGTATGGGCGATATTACTCGAATCATTGAATTGGAAAGTCCACAACGTCGTTTTGCCGCGACAGGTTTTGGCATCAAGACCCGCATTGCACCAATGTCGGCTGCTTTGGGGCGCACCCAACTGCGTCGCCTGCCTGAGTACAACCAAAAGCGAAATGAAAATCTGGTATATCTATCTGAAAAACTTGAAGAGTTGGGATTCCATACGTTTTTGGCGCCAGACCATATTGAACGGGTCTATTTTGAGTATCTGGTGCGCTACAATGAGAACAGGATTTCTCTTCCACAGGAGACACTCGTTCAGGCACTACAGGCGGAGGGCTGCTTGGTGGGAACTCCCAGATACCCACTGGTACATCAACAACCGTTTTTCACCGAAGGGCACGCCCGGAAGGTTGCCAGACTTCCGTCCAACCTGACACTTCCAGAGTGTCGGGTGCAGGATCTGCCGAAGACTCAATCGGGCAATGAAACACTTATCAAGCTTCCCTCTTTTCCCAACGCGGAACGTCACCTGCTCGATCAGTATGTTACAGCTTTTAAGAAAGTGCTCCATCACACGGCTGCCATCATGAACAGTCCGGCAGCCACCGGTATTAATTAATGAGTCCTGACCCTAGCCAGGTCAGCCCGACCCCATGTCAACAGAACCGACCATGAAATTTCTTCCCTCTCTGGCTTTGAGAGCATCAAATATAGCGCTTCATGGCCTGCATCAGGCATTGGTCGTTTTCAGCATATTTGGCTGGATGGTCTGCGAAACGAGAATGTTCAATCTATCCCTGCTGATTTTGACTTTTCTTTCCTGGTACTGCCTGGGCCCGATCCTTGGCAAAGGCGATGCATACGGCTATTGCGTCATCACTGACATACAATGGAAAGTTCGTCGCAAACTTGGGCTTGAGGAGATAGAAGGTGGCTATATCAAGTATCTCGCAGATCGAATGTCTGGCCTGAATTTCAATGAACATCGAGTAGACCAATTAACAGCAATGGTTTTTTTCGCCTGCCTTTTTGCATCAGTTGTGACAGCATTCTTGTATGGCGGGTGTTGACCTGACGGCCCCCTGACGCTGACCCAATTCGGGCTTCAAATTCTCCCAATGGCTTCGGCAGTCTCTGGTTTTCAATTTTGTAGATATACTCCCTTGCGGTTCCCAACAATGGCCCCGATCGCGGCAATGTTGCGCTCGTCGGTGTGTTGATCCGAGAGGATTAGTCGACGCTCTGGGTGTGCCTGGATGTGCCTGGATGTACTTGGGTGTGAAACAAACAGAATGGAAACCGAAACTACACTGACGTTCCATCTTAATAATGTTGCAAACGGATCGAAATAAACAGGACCACCTGTATGCATGTCGGCTATACTTACCAGCTATACCTGTCAGCGAATAATTTTTGTATATTTGTGAAGTGGTCTGATTGTTTGGGATGGGCTACAGATTGGCGATAGTTGCCGACTCTTTCGACAATAAATCCATTATTGCCACACGCTTAAGGAAGTTCCATGATTAACAAATTAATGTCCGGCGCAGCGCTTTGCGCAGTGCTGTCCAGTACCGCTCTCGCCGGAGAAATCGTTATTGATATCAGCGTGGACCCGGTCACGATTGCCGTAACGCCGACTTCGTCAAACACCTTCCTCAAGCCGATATTGAACAATGTCGGCGATGTTACGGCACACATTGGCGGGACTGAAGAAGATAAAAAACCAAGGATTCCTGATGCATATGACCTGAATTTAGGTGACGTTGACGGCGCAGCTGCTAAAAACAACAACAACGAGTTTAATGCCTCAGCGGCAGCCAATGCTTTAGCCGATGCCAACGGCTATTACACTGGCAACAATTTAAGCATCCTCCCTTTTGACGATCCGGATTTCCGGGGAGTTGCTGAAGCATTGATTGGTGTCTCCAATTATAACAAAGGGGCCGTCAGTGCCTTTCTGGGCATTATTGACCTGCAGATTGAAGCAGATAACCTAAAAAAAGGAGCCTCACTAAGTATTAGCAACAACAAATTGAAATCGCTGGCCGTTGCAAACGGCCAGACCAACTACATTGGGGGCGACCTGAGTGCGCTGACACCGGGAGGGGTCGAGGCTGCTGCGAGCGTTGATGTCGCCACTGGTGTCGCCAAGGCAACAGGCGACTTCGCAATTGCCGTCACCCAAACCAATGACGGCACTGTCGACTCCGCGATTAAGGACGTCAATATGTTTATTGAAATCCTCTCCCTGGATGCCACCAGTACATCGGCAATTAAGGGCAATGAAATAATTGCGGCCACGGAAGTCAATTTCCTCAGTAACGTGATTAATGTGGAGAATTTCGGCGTAGAACTGAACATCGCCATTGCCGCGTTGTAAAACAATTCTGAAGATGCCGGTAGTTCGGTTGCCGATCTGTACATGCATCAGACCATTTATGATATCGTTCTTGGCGATGTGACGACTTCAAATAACAGTGTTCAGGCAAGCACGGCGGTCAACGTGATGACGAACGAGTCTTCCAGTGATGATGGCGGCGGTGGAGGAGACGCTAACGTCAGCCTGAACCTGTATCAGACTAATACCGGGGACGTCACAAGCGCCGTATCCAACGTAGATATGTCCATGACAGCTAATGCTGATAAAGCAGATGATATCACGCATACGGGAGACATGTCAGTTGCAAACAACGATGTAGGAGCTTCTTCGCTCGCCAATGCGATCAACACCGATTTCGTGCATAGTGTAAACGGCGGCGGTGGAAAAGATTATGGCAGCGATATTTCGTCATATCAGACCAATACTGGCGATGTTTCAGCCAGTGTTACCGGCGTGAATATGGCGATGCATATTACTGGAACGATCCAATCCAACAATGTCGGCGTCAGAAACAACACGATCAGAGCTTCGGCAGTGGCCAACTCCATCTCCAACATTATTCGGATGCGCTAGCCCCCCAACGAAAGTGGTTCGTAAATTGGGGTCAAACTCCGCGTTTGGCCCCTTCGATTCAAAAAATTGGAATAGTGCGGGATATGAACATTCAGTTTTCAGTACTGGTCAATTCTGCGAAGGCCGGATGTGCGGTTGTGTTGATTTCGGCGGGCCTCCTGACCCCTGATCCCGCCTTGTCAAACGGACTGGGAGAGAACGTCCCGTTTCGCTTCACCCACAAAGACAAACTCAAAATGCTGGAGATGCAGCAGTTGAAGGAATCGGGGTTTTATGATTCTCAAGCTGGTGCCGGCGGCGCGGGTGCCGGTGGTGGCGGTGACACGATCATCTATGGCGATCAAATCAACTGCTCGGTGCAGTCCACCGCATTGGCAAACTCCAACAATACCCAACTCGACGCCACGACAGGGTCGATGACGGGTGTTTCCGAAGCAGATATTGGATCGGACGCCGGTGCCAATGATTCTGAATCATGGAACGATGGGGATGGAAATCTGGATATCGGGCAGGAAAACAGCGGCAATCAGAATGCCTCTGTGACCGATTCAAATATCAGTTCCGATGTCGGTACATTTAATGGTGGGGGTACTTCAAGTCAAAACACCGATACTTATCAAAGCGCCGACAACAGCATCCTCACTTCAACAATTGACGATGTCACAGTGTGCGACAACCTGACAGTAAATTGAGTTATGTTATTGGACACCGGGATGCTGAAAATGGGTGACGGATTGATTGTCAGGATACTCCGAACCGAAGCAGTGACAGGTATTGTCGTTTTGGCGACTGCCCTTTCGGGCTGTGTTGGAGTGCAGGGTGAGTTTGAAAAACAAAGCACTGCCCAGCGTTATGTCGTCAAGGGCCCACAGGTCATAGACAACAAAACTCCCGTTGACCCCGCATTCACCTGTCTGGCAGATTATATCCGCCAGAAGCGGATACCGCGTGTTTCTATTTCGGTAGGCAACGTCAAGGATTTCACCGGCAAATATTCCGAAGGCGAAGGCGGCAACGCAATCACCCAGGGTGGCAGCCTGATGGTGATATCCGCCCTCGGTAAATTGGGAGATACAATCGCAATACGCGAACGATTTGATACGATCATAGCAGACAATGAATTTGCCTACATGAAGGCCCAGCGACTTGGTGATGGCAAGGTCCGCATTGTCAACAACAACGGACGCAGACAGAAGATCAACTTTATTCCCGAGGCCGGTGGAACCATACAGAAATCCCAGGTCTATATTGTCGGCGGAATCACAGAACTGAATTACAACTTGTCTACGGGAGGATTCACCTGGGAAGTCGCCGGTGTCGGTCCCCGCGTGCGCCAGTATACAATTAGTGTGGCGGCTGATCTGAGGCTGATCAACACAAGCAATCTCAATGTGGTCAAAAGCGTAAGTCTGCAAAAGCAAATTGTCGGCTACGAGGTTAAGGCCGGCGTTTTCAAGTTTTTCGGCGACAACCTCTATAATATCGAAGCCGGCATAAAATCTCAGGAACCGCTGCAGCTCGCCGTCAGGACTATTCTGGAAATGGGCACGCTGGAACTGGTATCCAAAATCTACTCTTTTGACTACAAAAACTGCTTCGATCCGACATCTATGAATGTCGTCCAACCCGACAACAGCCCGAAAGACGAAAAGTTGCCTGTCTTGCCGAATGTTGTCGAGCCACCAGTCGACGAACCCGTGCAACCAATGGCTAAGGCCACGGTACCGAAAAAAGTGCGCGTTGCGACCAAACAACCGCAGACCGTTGCGACCAAACCACCGCAGACCGTTGCAAGTCTGTCAACACCGAATGAAGAACAGCCATCAGCGGGCGGTCCGGGTCCTCCTATGGATCTGTTGAATCCGCCTGTCAAAAAGACGGGCTGGCGGCTTCCTGGCGTCTGGTCGACAAATTGACCGGGCCGGCGACGTCATATTCCTGACCGCAATCGGATGCATTGGGGAGCAACTGACCTGATTGTGCGACCGCCGCCCGGGGAAGCCAGCGGCGCATAACGAGGTGAAGCGCCTGGTACAGGCGAACCAGAAGTCGGCAGGCCAGGGCTAATTGGATAGAACTTTAAAAAGGTAATCCGTCGATCGCTGATATCCATCGGCTGGAACCCATGCGCCGCTCTGGTTCTCAATATGAGCCGTGTAACCATGGCCACGTAGCAAGGAAAATACAGCTTCCGGCTCATGGCCATAGCGTTTTGTCATCTTCGCATCAATTTCGATGAACAAAACCGGCTTACATGTTTTCAGCGTTTCAGAAGCTCCCTTGAGCACGCCAAGTTCGCCTCCCTCAACATCGATCTTCATCAGGTGAACCGGTCCTGACGCGTTTTGCTGGCGATAAGAGTCCAGTGAAATCAATTTGATAGGCGACGCGATATGCTCATGGTCGATCGTACCACCGACCTGAGCCAGGCCAATGCGCATCAGGCCGCTGTCCTTGATCGGCGTCTTGAGTTCATCCTCGCCATCAAATTCGGCGACCCCAGCCTCGACAACTTCAACATTGTCCATGCGTCCGGCAACACGGTTTAAAATGCTCAGGCAATATTCGCCCGGTTCAAATGCCACCACCCGGGTTTGACCGTTGTGAGCTGCTGCAAATTCCTTGGTGAATTTTCCGACATTGGCGCCAATGTCGTAAATCGTTGAACCCGATGGAACGTGAGAAGCCAGCGCAAAGCATTGCTGACGTTCCTTGTGTTTGAATTTGGTCTTGCCAAAATGCAGTAACCAGCGAATCTTCTGCTGGAATGAAAGCGTTGAAAAATAGGATTCCTGGCTCATTTCTGAGGGCTTTTCGGCGGCGGCGGTGGTGCACACCTATTACGTTCTGAATTCCCAAGAGTCCATGACAAATGGCAACATGCGGCACACAGATTGATTGAGGATTTACGTTGCAAATCGGGCTTGATCGGCTGACATTGACTGTATAGCCCGTCGATTATTAGTGGGCCGCACATGGCTGATGGGGAGCGCAGCTTGAAAATTAACATCAAAGTGCACCTGAACTATCAGGTGCCCGAACCATGCATGGTATTGATGCAGTTAGAAGCCGCCGCGATGGTGCATCAGATTGTTGAAAACCATGCCCTCAAATTGTCTGGTGATCCCCGATTAACCCGTCGCACAGCCGGTGACGAAATCGGAGAGCGCGTTTGGCTACAGGCCGAAGGTCATCTCGATTGCACTTATAATGCACGGATAAGCCTGGCCCGGCTTCCCGTGGATCTGGCCGTAATGGGCGCGACCCCGCTGCACGACTTGCCGGCTGAAGTTATAAAATATCTTCTGCCATCGCGCTATTGTCCGATCAATGAATTTGACTTTCTTGCAGACCAGCAGTTTGGCAGCCGGGAGGGGGGAGCGCTCATCGCCGCCATGTCGAGTTGGATCTGCGAAAATTTCACCTACGATATTGGCGCGAGCAATCCCACAACGTCCGCCCAACAAAGCTTTGAACAGCGACGTGGCGTGTGCCGGGACTATGCCCATGTGTTGATATCGATGGCACGGGCCAGTGGTATTCCTGCGCGCTATGCCAGCGTTTATTCTCCCGATGTGGATCCGATGGATTTTCACGCGGTCGCAGAAGTCTATATGGAGGGGGCGTGGCAAATGATCGACCCCACCGGCATGTCATCGCCGCAGCGTACGGCAATTATCGGGGTTGGTCGGGATGCCACGGATGTTGCTTTCCTAACCTCATTTGGCGATCTGAACTTTGTCAGCCAACGCGTTGACGTTGAGGCAGTTGAATCCGATTGTTAAATTCTACCATTCACTTGTGCCGGAGGGCAGAAGCGGTAAAGTTGAAGAATGCAGGAAGATCTCCAACATTTTGACGAAATGCTGTCCAGCGAAAACGGCGTCAGATCTCCCTACCACGAATACGAAAAATGGTTCGCTGCCCAGGACCCTGTTCGTTTGTCCAAAAAGTCGCGCGAAGCCGAAGCATTCTTCCGGCGAACGGGAATTACTTTCAACGTGTATGGTCAGGCCGCTGCACAGGAGCGTCTGATCCCATTTGATCTGGTGCCGCGTATTCTGTCCAACCGGGAATGGACAAAGTTATCGCGCGGCATTGAACAACGGGTGCGGGCGATCAATGCCTTCCTGCATGACATTTACAACCGACAGGAAATCCTGCGTGCAGGGCGGGTGCCGGTGCAGCTGATTGCCCAAAACGAAGCGTATTTGCCGCAAATGATCGGCATGACACCACCGGGCAATGTCTACACACATATTGTCGGCACCGATATCGTATGCACCGGCGAAGGAGATTTTTTTGTTCTGGAGGACAATGCCCGCACGCCTTCGGGCGTTTCCTACATGCTTGAAAATCGCGAGACCATGTTGCAAATGTTTCCCGAATTGTTCAGCAAGATCAAAGTTCAACCTGTCAGTGATTACCCAAAGAACCTGCGGCGATCACTTTCTGCCTGCGCCCCAAAAAATTGTCAGGGAAGACCCACAGTCGCTGTATTGACCCCGGGCATCCACAATTCAGCCTATTTCGAACATTCATTTCTGGCTGACCAGATGGGTGCAGAACTTGTGGAGGGACACGATTTGCGGGTCGTCGATGGGCGCATTGCGATGCGCACCACACGAGGATATCGAACCATCGATGTGCTTTACCGCCGGGTTGATGATGATTATCTGGATCCGTTAAACTTCAATCCGAAATCGATGCTGGGCGTTCCCGGCATTATGGATGTTTACCGGGCCGGAAACATTACGATTGCCAATGCACCGGGCACGGGGATCGCAGACGACAAGGCCATCTATTCCTACATGCCAGACATTGTCGAATTCTATACCGGCGAAAAGGCGATCTTAAAAAACGTCGAAACCTATCGATGCTCAGAACCGGATGCACTTGCCTATGTGCTGGACAATCTGTCCGAACTTGTGGTCAAGGAAGTCCATGGGTCTGGGGGATACGGCATGCTGGTAGGACCTGCGGCCAGCAACAAGGAACTGGCCACCTTTGCGGCAAAACTACGGACCAAACCGGACAATTATATTGCCCAGCCAACGCTGTCTTTGTCGACTGTTCCGATCTTTGTCAAAAAAGGCCTGGCGCCCAGGCACGTTGATTTACGCCCGTTTGTCCTGGTGTCTCCTCAAGGCATCAATATCACGCCGGGTGGCCTGACGCGGGTGGCTCTTAAAGCCGGTTCATTGGTGGTCAATTCCAGTCAGGGCGGCGGAACCAAAGACACCTGGGTATTGGAGGACTGACACCATGCTTGGGAAAACAGCTGGCGGCCTCTTCTGGATGTTCCGCTTTCTTGAGCGGGCTGAAAACACCGCAAGACTGGTGGAGGCCGGGTTTAGAATTGCCCTGACACGCTCCACAGACAGCGAAACCGAATGGAAATCCGTGGTAACGACCGCGGCAGTGAAGGTTGGTTATCAGGAGAAATACGATACGTTCAATGGCCCAAATGTCGTTGATTATTTGCTGCGCGAAAAAGACAATCCATCAAGTGTGATTTCGGTTGTCGAAAATGCCCGAACCAATGCCCGCATGGTGCGTACCGCACTGACCACAGAAGTCTGGGAAGCCGTCAACGAAAACTGGATGACCATCAAAGCTTTGTTGAAGCGACCGGTTCGCGAAACCGAACTTCCCAAAATTCTGGGCACGATCCGTCAGCAAAGTGCCTTGGTGCGCGGGGCACTTCATGGCACGATGTTGCGCAATGATATTTACGACTTTGCCCGACTGGGAACATTTCTGGAAAGGGCTGACAACACGGCCCGCATCATCGATGTCAAATATTACACATTGTTGCCGTCTGCCAGTTTTGTTGGGTCGTCCCTCGACAACGTTCAGTGGGAAACAATTTTACGATCGGTATCTGCTCATCGCGCGTTTCGCTGGTTGGATGAGGGGGATATGGCGTCGGCGGCGATTGCTGACTTCCTCATTCTTGACCGGCGCCTGCCTCGATCTTTGGCCTTTTGCTCGGCAGAACTGGTCTCCAATCTGAATTTTCTGGCAGATGATTATGGTGAGCGCCATGAATGTCATGACCTGGCAGAAAATCTGCGAGCCCGGTTGAATAATCGGGACATCAATTCAATCTTTGAACTTGGCCTGCATCGGTTCATTGGAGATTTCATTCGCGACAACAACGTCCTTGGCAAGCAAATCGAAACCGACTATCGATTCAACAATTAGGGTCAGGACTCATTAATTTGATGTATTTTGCGGAGGTGAATTTTGTTGCTGGCGAGAAGCAGAGTCGCAGGAAACCTGTTGGTTTTCAAGGCTCTGCGACGATGTCCAGCGGCGAAATTCGCCCCGCCCGAAGGGTTGGTCATGTCACGCCCGCCTAAAGTAAAACAATGCTCGAAGGGACCACCAGTCCTTACTTGCGCTTGTTATACTTTATGCAGACGTGTCATGACCAACAGAATACACCATATTAATGAGTCCTGACCCTAGACTGAACCAACCCTATGCGACTATCGATTAAACATAAAACGCACTATCAATATGACGCTCCGGTGGACTATGCCCTGCAGCAGGTGCGCCTGACGCCGGCAAATACACGTCAACAAACTGTGCGGTCGTGGAATGTTGAGGTCGAAGGTGGAAAAACCGAGCTGAATTTCAGCGATCAGTATAACAACCAAACGCTGTTGGTCAGTATTGATCAGGGAGGTCGCGAGATTGCACTGACCGCATCGGGTGAGGTGGAAATTCTGGATTCATCCGGCGTTCTGGGAGAGGTTTATGGACATGCGCCGTTGTGGCATTTCACCCAGCATTCCGAGTTGACAAAGCCCGGTAACGCCATTCGCATGCTGGCGAAACACGCCAACTCTGACGACCTGCTGGCCAGCCTGCATGTTCTGTCTTCGCAGATCGCCGAGATGGTGGAATATTCACCGGGCATAACATATGCGGCCACAAGCGCGGAAGATGCTCTTGCGGGTGGTCACGGTGTCTGCCAGGACCATGCACAGATATTTATTGCTGCTGCCCGTGTCGCCGGTGTCCCTGCCCGCTATGTCAGCGGCTATCTGATGATGAACGACAGGGTTGATCAGGACGCCACTCACGCCTGGGCGGAAGCCCATGTTGATGGTCTCGGATGGGTCGGGTTTGATGTTTCCAACGGTATTTCGCCCGACGATCGCTATGTTCGTATTGCCACCGGGCTGGATTATCGGGATGCTGCGCCTATATCTGGCATGCGACGCGGCTCGGCGAATGAATCGATGATTGTTTCTGTGCAAGTCCAGCAGTAAAAGAGTGAATCGATACAAGGTGAGTTCCACCAGTTCAGGAAATACTAGATGACCTATTGCGTGGGCCTGCAGCTAGAACAGGGCCTGGTATTCATGTCAGACACACGCACCAATGCGGGGGTCGACAACTTTTCCAAAACCAAAAAGATGTTCACCTGGGAAGTTCCGGGGGAAAGGGTTATTACCCTGATGACGGCTGGTAATCTGGCGACAACCCAATCGCTGGTCAGTCTCATCGAAGAGCGCTCCAAGGCACCAGCAGATCGCAGCCCTACCATCCTGCACGAACCGTCCATGTTTCAGGTGGCCCGTTTGGTTGGGGCAACACTCAAAGAAGTCATCGAGGAAAGCGCTTCCACAGGACAGGCAGCCAGTTCGAAGTTCAAGGCAACCGTCATATTGGGTGGACAGATCAAGGGCAGCGACCCGACGCTCTTTCTGATTTATCCGGAAGGCAATTTTGTTGAAGTCACCGAAGAAACGCCATTTTTCCAGATAGGTGAAGCCAAATACGGCAAACCAATATTGGTGCGCGCCTATGACCCGGATATGAGCTTTGAGGAAGCTGTCAAGCTGCTGCTGGTATCGTTTGATTCTACCATCAAGGCAAACCTGTCTGTTGGCCTGCCGTTTGATCTGCAGATCTACGAAAAAGATACTTACAAAACATCGCTACAGCGGCGCATTGAGGATGATGATGAGTATTATCAGTCCATCACGACTGGCTGGGGTGATGCGTTGCGCGAAGCGTTCGGGTCGCTGCCTTCCTACAAATTGTGATGCCGGGCCAGCGCTTCAGTGAGCGGTCGCGCGGACCCGTTGCTGTTCAGGCCAACAATATTTTGCAAAAGCAAAGATGATCCATCAGCGCCCATAACCGGCTCAGTGAAGGCTTTGAATTTACAGTTGATTCCTGCTTCACTGATCGGATTTTCGGGATCACCCCGCGCCTCTGTCGGCTCCGATTTGAGCACCTGGCCATCTTTCAATGTGAGCTCAACACTGGCAATTCGATGTTTTGGGAACACTTCATTAAAGGCATCGGTCTCATCGATTTCTATCAGGTCCTGCAGGTGGTCGATCTGCGGATGGGACAGGGCTTCATCGCTGATATGTTCTGCACCAATTGTGCCGTGAACCAACGCTGCTGCAACCGAATAGGGCAATGAATACTGGGCTTCCTCGGTTGAGCCTGGGTGTTTGGTACACAATCGCTTTGCTTCGTGAAATGTATCTACCCGGATGGCAGCGACATCTTCGGTGTCAAATTTATGCTGTTTTTGCAGGTGGAGCACAGCTTCAACCGGTGGTTGGGCCCACCGGCAAACAGGATAGAGCTTGATATATTGCTCTGTAATGTACCAGTGATCGCCAAGATCAGACCAGACAGGGGCCAGTTCCGGTGCCTCCACAGAAATGGCCGGAGCGCCGGTAAATCCATCTCTGGCCAGATAAGCTGCAGAAACGCCGGCCATAGAGCCCCAGCCAGACCCATCTTTGACCATGGTCGGATGATCGATTGCCCGCATCATCTGGCTCCGCGGACCATGATATTCGGCGATGCCAATTGCATGGCGGGTCTGTTCGTGGTCAAGGCCGAGAAAACGAGCCCCAAGAGCAGCTGTTGCCAGCGCGACCCATGCCCCGGATGTGTGATAATCTTCAACGCTTGCATGGAGGGCAATTCCCGCCCGTGAGCCGATTTCGTAACCGACAACAAGCGACGTGAGCAACTCCTCGCTGTCGTAGTTTTCAGTGGCTTCGATCAACGCAAACAGGGCGGGGATGACGCCGCAGCCAACATGGCCCTTGGTTAGTTTCTGACCATCATGGGCGTCAACGGAATCTATCGTCATACCATTGGCAAGCGCTGCACCTGCCGGACTAACCGGGCGTCCGTCGTTCCAAAGAAACGAAGGGGTGTTCGACCCGGCACCAAATTGCTCAGCCACATGATTGTGGATGATGGCGGAAAGTCTGGTTTGGGATCCCGCGACCGCAACGCCAAGCGTATCGGTCAATGCACGAATAGCGGAGCCGACAATTTCATCCGGCAGGTCGGTGAATTTCAATTCTCGAATGAAGCCCGTTACATCGTTCATTTATCAGCACTCAATCGGTTATCTGGTCATATGCTAAAGCGGCAACAATGTGCACGCGATGATTATCGCCGCCATTGAGTGCGGTGTGGTAGCCGCGTGTATCAGTGAAATAGACCGATCCGTCAGCGGGTAAATGGGTCACGTGATGATTGACGACAAACAGCGAGCCTGGATTGGTAATAACCGGGATATGCAATCTCGGTTCCGGGTCCCGGTGCCAGGAATTGCAGTTGTACAGGCCCTTGGACAGCACTCTCATGCGGCCAATTGGAAATCGCTTCGTCAACTCGAGATGCACTTCTTCAAAATAGGTGCCAGCAAATTGCGGGTTGAATTCGCTGAACTGAGCCTCGCCTACAAGATCTTCGCGAGGTTCTTCAACGTAACGCTCATCGGCCCGCAGCCAATAACGACCTGACAAATCGTTGCTGGTCCATTCCGTTTGACCGGGTCGTTGGGTTAGAGGCAGGGCAGAAAATCCCTGATCTTGCATGTCGCCTTGAAAATCGCTGCGTGACAGGCAGTGATCCAGTGCCGCGCGCAGCCGTTCGATATCGAAGCTTAGCGCGAGCTTCTGAATTCCGGGTCCCGGAACAAAGGACGCTACAGACTTGGTGTCGGGACGGTTAGCCATCCAGGCAGTAACCGCCTGAACGTCTGCATCAAGAATTTCAGGCGTTGTTGTCATTCATAACCTCCGTGAGCGAGGTCTTTGCCAAAACACCCGCTGTTATTTTGCGGCACCACCTTTTGCGAGAGCCTTGGCTTGTTTGACCCAGTCTTCCCGCTCAATGCGCCCTTTGAAACTCAGATGATCGTCCACCCACTCGCGCTCGGCTTTTTTCCATTTTGCGACCTGTTGGAACTGATAAACGCCCAATCCGTTCAAAATACCCTCGATTTTGGGTCCGATCCCAGAAATCAATTTCAGATTGTCCGGCTTGGACGGCTTGCTCATACGCGGAGGAGAGGCGTCTTTCTTGGGTGTCGGTTTTACTGCGGCAGCTTTTTTGGTCGCCGGTTTTTTGTTTGGAGCAGCTTTTTTGGCCTTGGCGCTCGTATCGGCATTTTTGTTGCCCAGCACGATAACTGGTGTCATTGAATCAAACACCGCTTGCGACAAGTGACACTTAACCTCGTGACCATCTCCGAGCTTGCGCGCAGGTGGCATCTCGGTTTCGCAGAGATCGCCACCAACTTCAGCTTTGCGCGGACAACGGGTCTGGAACGGACAGCCACTCGGCGGGTTCAGCGCTGAAGGTATGTCACCATCTAGTACGATATGCTGCTTCTCCACGCTGGTATCGGCGATTGGAATGGCTGACAGCAAGGCTTCGGTATAGGGGTGATAGGGCGGTGAGAATATATGATCGGTTGTTCCCTGTTCCACAATGTGTCCCAGATACATCACAACCACCCGGTCGGCGATATAGCGCACTACGGAGAGGTCATGACTGATGAACAACATGGTCGTCTTGGCTTCTCGCTGGATGTCCATCAGCAGCTCAGTCACCGCTGCCTGAACCGACACATCGAGCGCAGAAACCGGTTCATCGGCCACCACAACTTGCGGCTGACCAGCAAACGCGCGGGCGACACCAATGCGTTGTTTTTGACCACCAGACAGCTGGCGCGGCATCCGTTCTGCAAAGGCGCGCGGCAATTTAACCAGATCGAGCAGTTCCAACATCCGGTTTCGGCGGTCCTCCTCGGTATCGCCGATGCCGAATTTTTCCAGCGTCCGAATGATTTGTGAGCCAATTGAATGGCTGGGGTTCAACGTATCAAACGGGTTCTGGAAAACCATCTGAACCGATGACACAGTTTTGCGTGTGCGGTTGTTGACTTCCGTGTCACCAATGGAAACGGCACCCAGCATGACCTGGCCTTCCGTCGCTGTTTCGAGCCCCAGCAGCACTTTCGCAAGCGTCGACTTTCCGCAGCCGGATTCTCCCACGATTGCAACGGTTTCTGATTCACGCGCCTGGAACGTAATCGACTCATTGGCCTTCACCGTGCGCACATCGCCACCACCAAATATCTGGTTGGCCGCAACATCGTAGTATTTTTTCAAATCACGAATGTCGAGAACCACTTCTCCTGGATTCGCTGGGTCTTCCACCAGGCGACGTTCAGGTTCAGCCAACCAATCGATTTCATCAATTCGCATGCAGCGGGAATTGTGTCTGTCCTCGCCTTCAATTGGTTGCATGAAAACAGGGCCTGAATTGCACTTTTCTTCTACATAATGATCGCAGCGAGGGCCGAAATTACAGCCAATCGGTCGATCCATCGGCAGTGGCAACTGGCCTCGAATGGAGATCAGCGGTCTGGAATTCTTGTCGGCACCGGGCAGCGGGATCGAATTGAACAGCCCCTGGGTGTAAGGATGACGCATCCGGTCAAATACTTCATGAACCGAACCGGTTTCCACCGCCTCACCGGAATACATCACAGTGATCCGGTCACAGGTTTCCAGAATCAGCCCCAAATTGTGCGAGATAAACAACATCGAGGTACCGGTCTTTTCACCCAGCTCCTTAACCAGCTGTACAATGCCCGCCTCAACCGTCACGTCCAGCGCAGTTGTCGGTTCATCGAGCAGTAGCAGATCGGGTTTCGACAACAACGCCATGGCAATAACGATACGCTGTTGCTGACCGCCAGAAATCTGATGCGGAAAAGAATCCATGACACGGGCCGGATCAGGTAGTTTGACTGAATCAAGCATCGCCAGCGCCCGATCGTAGGCTTCTTCTTTTGATACCTGCTCATGAATTATCGGCACTTCCATCAGTTGCTTGCCGATTTTCATGGCCGGATTCAAACTGGCCATAGGTTCCTGATAGATCATGGCGATTTTGGACCCACGGATGTTACGCAGCTCTTCCTGTGACATTTCACCCATGTCACGACCTTTGAACTTGATCTTACCACCGACAATTTTGCCGCGGTTGCCCATATCACGCATAATGCCCAGAGCAACGGTGGATTTGCCACAGCCGGATTCACCCACCAGCCCCATGGTTTCCCCCGGCATTACTTTGCAGGAGAAGTCCATCACTGCAGGGATTTCGCCTGCCCGGACAAAAAATGAAATGTTCAGATCTTCAATTTCGAGAATCGGTTCTGTCATTGGATCAATCCTTCAGCGATTCTTCGCGCAGGCCATCGGCCAGCAGGTTAAGTCCAAGCACCAGCGACATCAGTGCCAGGGCAGGCGGTAAGGCCAGGTGCGGATAAAGTGAAAGCAGCTTGCGACCTTCGTTGATTGTCTGACCCCAGTTGGGGCTTTCTGGAGACACGCCCAGTCCGAAGAAACCAAGAGTTCCAAGCAGAATGGTTGTGTAGCCAATGCGTAAACAGAAATCGACGATCAGCGGCCCGCGAGCATTGGGAAGAACCTCCCACAGCATGATGTACCAGGGCCGCTCGCCGCGGGTCTGTGCTGCTGCCACATAGTCGCGGGTTTTGATGTCGATCGTCACCCCCCGCACGATACGATAGACCGTCGGCGAGTTGACGAAGACCACCGAGACAAAAATGTTCAGCAGGTTTGGATCCATATAGAACAGGCCGAGTGGATCAGCGTTGAACACCAGCCCCAGATAGGCCCAGATACCGATCACCAGTGTCACTGCCAGATAAATCGCCAGCTTGCGCGGTTGGGTTGAGTATCGAGAGACCCAAAGCACGACAAAGAAAATAATCGGGAAAAGGAACAGGCACAGCGCCATCAGATTGGGCACCGAGGCGATCCATTTTTGCCCGCCCCACAATTGGAACTCCGGCCCGTCTGCCCTGATTTCGGGCGTTACCAGCAGGAAGAACAGAAGGATCACCGGAAAGGCAAGAACCAGGTTGGCAACAAAGGACAGGATCGTGTCCATGCGACCGCCATAGAAGCCGGCCGGCAGGCCCAGTGTGATGCCGACCATGAAGGCAAACAAAGTTGCCGCCGGAGCAATTATCAGCACTTCGCGACTGCCATAAACCATCCGGCTGAACACGTCACGCGCCAGATTATCGCCACCCAGAATATAGAACAATCCTTCCTGGTCTTTCACAGGCCAGCCGGGTTTTTTGTTTTTCATGCCCGAGATCTGATCAAGCGCATCAAAGGTTGCGATCTGATCGGCGAATATTGCCGTCAGAACCCAAAACATTACCAGCACCAGTCCGGCAATACCGATGGGGCTGTCGAACAGTTTTCCATAAAGTCCCAGACGGGAGCGGAAATGAATTGAAGCAGCAAGGATAACGATCAGAGCGATCCAGACAATTGCAAACTGCCACAGGACCTGACCGATGATTTCAATTCCAGTAAGACGTTCCATGATCTCTCTCCTCAGCTGACGCGAATACGTGGGTTGAGGAAGACGTAGCCGATATCGGAAATCAGCTGCGTAATGAGAACGACCATAACCGCAACGACAGAAGCTGCCATCATCAGTTCAATATCGTTGTTGCCGACCGCCGCCACCAGCGTCCAGCCAAAGCCCTTGTAGTTGAACAGGGTTTCAATGATGACCACCCCGGTCAGCAGCCACGGGATTTGCAGCATGATCACCGTAAAAGGTGCGATCAGCGCGTTGCGCAAAGCGTGCTTCAGCACCACGGCTCTGAAAGAAAGGCCTTTCAGACGGGCAGTACGAATATATTGTTCGGTCATTACTTCTGCCATCGAGGCGCGGGTCATGCGAGCGATATAGCCCATGCCATACAATGCCAGTGCGACGACCGGTAAGAAGAAATTTTCAAATGTAATGCTGTCCATTGCCGACTGTGATGTGCCCTTGAACCATCGCAATCCGCCTAAACGGCTGGCGAAAATTACAATCAGGATAACGCCCGACACATATTCCGGTGTTGATGTTGTGATGATCGAAAATGTCGACAATGTCCGGTCGGTTTTTGAGCCTTCCCGCATGCCGGCAACGACTCCAATAAGCAGTGCCATCGGCACCATCGCGATCATCACCCAGAACATCAGCCAACCCGTCAGGCCAAGCTTCTTGATAATAATGCCCCCGATCGGTTCCTTAAATACGAGAGAGTGCCCCCAATATCCTTGCAGCAATCCGCAAAATGATGCGGCATCTTCTGGCGCAATGTCTCTTCGAATGCATCTCCCGGTAACCTTTCCGGTATCGGCATCCGTACGCGTCCAACCCGGAGCCACACCCAGCCACTCTCCATAACGCTTGACCAGGTTTTGACGGTACCCATTTTTGACCAGCCAGCTTTCGACCTGCTGATCGGTCATGCGCTGGTTGCCCTCACTTTTGGTGAGTTTTTCCAGATTTGGATCAAGGTTGGTGAGAAAGAAGACGATAAATGTCAGACACAACGCGGTGAGAATCATTACACCACTGCGCTTGAGCAAGAAACTACCCATATTACTCCCCGTTTGCCGTTTTTCGGCAGTCCGTTCTGGACTTGGACGGGCAAGTTTGCTTCCCGCCGGTTTGTTTTCAGTCTTTCAAGAAACGTCACGTCTGGCAAGGACCCAGTCCGTGCAGTTTCTTCAAAGTCGGAAAGTTTGGGGTCAAAAAAGGGGGCCACATGCGGGGCCCCCTGATTTCGAACTCTTGCTTATGCTTCCCAGTAAATTTCTGCCGGGTGAAACTCAAACGAGATGTGGTGTCGAGTACCCTTCAGATTGGTCTTGGAGAAGTTCGTCAGTGTCCGCCAATACGGCTGGATGGTAACACCTTCGTCCTGCATGATCTTCTCAGCCTTGGCCACGAGCTCACGGCGTTTGTCGACATCAGCGACGGCAAGAGCAGCCGTCAATGTGTCGTCAAACTCTTTGTTTGCGAAGCCAGACTCGTTCCAGGCTTCACCGGAGCGATAGGCCAGAGCCAGAACCTGAACGCCAAGAGGGCGGTGATTCCAGTTGGTGGAGGAGAACGGATACTTCGCCCAGTCGTTCCAGAAGGTGGATCCGGGAAGCACTGTGCGTTTCACTTTCAGACCAGCTTTACGCATTTGATCGGCCACCGAGTCGGTCGTGTCTTTACGATAACCAGCGTCGATTGAAATCAACTCGTGCTCGTAATCGGCCATGCCTGCTTCCGCCATCAGTGCCTTGGCACCAGCCGGATCGAATGGCACGTCACCGATGTCCTTGTAGTCTGGATGCATCGGACCCACATGGTGGTTCTGAGCTGGAATGCCAAGACCGTTCATGCCGAGTTCCAGGCAGACTTTGTTGTCAACTGCCATCTGAATGGCACGGCGTACGCGAGAATCTTCATACGGCTTTTTGCCGTCCACGATAGCCTGCTGGTTGGGACGAATTACGATGGTGGCGGCTGTAACGATGTCGTCACGACGCCATTCGCCGATAGATTCGAACAGCTCGATGAACTCCCCTTCAATCGAGTAGGTGGTGTCCACTTCATCTGACTCAGCTGCGGCAACCCAGGCAGCAGGCTCAGTGCCGAAGTCGATATATTCGAAACGGTCGACCCAGGCGCCTTTGCCTGCGTTCCACCAGGTGTGATCCTCGTTGCGAACCAGGATTGCTTTCACGCCAACTTCCAGAGATTCTGGCTTGTAGGGGCCGGTACCAATTGGATTGGACAAAGCTGTTTCAGCCGTGAAGGATTTGTGCACGACTGCTGCTGGATAGTCCGCCATGCCTGGAATCAATGAAATATCCGGCTTTGGCAGGTTCAGTTTCACGGTGTGGCTGTCGACCACTTCAACGCCGCCATCAATAACTTTGTTGGTGTCGGCATTGATCAGCGTGGCAAAGCGACCAGCCATGGAATTACCTTCCACGGTTTTGTCACACCATCCGATGATGCTGCGGGCAACATCGTCAGCGGTAAAGTCGTCGCCATTGTTCCATTTTACGTCCTTGCGCACGTTCAAAATGTAAGTCTTGGCATCCTCAGAAACTTCCCAGCTTTCCAACAGCATGCCCTGGAATGTTGCATCGTTGTTGTACTGAACGAGATATTCCTGCCAGCCGCGGGCGAAGTTTGCGATTTGTGACCAGTCATAAGTGCGCGGGTCTTTCAGCGGCCGAACTTCGGTCTGATAGCGAACAGTGCCACCTTTTTTGGCGTGCCCGTCAGCCAGCGCCGGTGTTGGCAGACCGATCATGGCATAGGCCGTCGCTGCGGTTGCCCCGAAGACGCTCGCAAGAGCCAAAAATTCGCGGCGGTTTACACCATCGCTGCCGTCTTTGACCGTCTCGGCCATATCGACAATGTTTTTGGGCATTGGCTGCCCGTTACGCTTAAAGAACTTCATATTTTTCTCCCATTGAAGTTTTTCATAATTTGAATTTGAACCTAGGATAGTATACTGCCGCTTCTGTTTGCGACGGATTATAGCTATTCCGGTTCCAATTTTCACTTTTTCGTCTACTTGTGTCGAAAACCTAACAAGCTTCTGCCGTTAAGTTAAGCCCAACACACGACTGATGTTCAACCCGATTGAATCTAAAAAGTTTGGTTCTGCTCGTCAGACAGTTTCAAGAAGCCCGGCCAAATCTTGCTCAGGCACTTCAAAATGCCTTGCCGTTCCCAGAATCTGGCGAATGGTCTCGTCATCTACTGGTACGCCATGAGCGCTACGTTTTGCGCGGCTGATGTTCTCGGGGTCGCCAGGAAGAAGAACTGCTTGACGTCCCTTGGCTGGTTGTCTGGACCTGATGAAATCGCGATAGCTGCTGGCACGTTCTGAAACGGCTTGCGGATCGTCAAAAGCGCCGGGGTCAAGAATGATCGACAACATGTTGTTGTGCACACCGTTGGGAAATGTTGTGGCGTCTGCAATCGTGTTGGTGCCGGCCAGGGCCCCTGCCATCAATTCGGCAAATATGCCAAGACCGGAACCCTTGTGGGCACCGAATGCGCTGAGCGCTCCAGCTTTATTTGTCGCCATCGGAGCCGGGTCGATTGTTTCCATTCCGTCGTCGTCCAGCAGGCAGCCTGGGGGCAGCTGCTCACCCTTGTTATGGGCGACCCTGACTTTGCCAAATGCCACCGTGCTGGTGGCCATATCGAGCAATGGCTCGGCTTTGCCTTCAAACGGCAAGGCCATCGATATAGGATTGGTTGAAAATCCGCCTTCTCGAGCACCGAATGGCGCCACGATGGGATCATGGCCAATCACATTGACCATATGGATAGAGACATATCCTCGCGCCGCGCAATATTCTGAATATGTGCCAACTCGCGAGATATGCCCGGCATTGCGCAATGCCAATATGGCGACCCCATGCTCGGCAATCGTCTCCATCGCATGGTCAAGCGCAAGAACTGTCATATGGTGGCCAAACCCCTTGCGCGCATCAACGACTGAGACCGCACCGTGGCGCTGAAGAAACTGTGGTGTTTGGTTGGCAATCAGGTTTCCGTCTTGCAGTTGCGCTCCATACATCGGCAGCATGCCGATACCATGTGAATCGTGTCCCGCCAGGTTGGCTTGCACGAGATGATCGGAAACGATGCGGGCTTCGATGTCTGCACATCCGAAGCTGGAAAGAACTCGGTGCGCAAGACGGGTGAGGGATTCTGCAGAGTAGTTCATTAAGCGCCTTTCAGCTTTGTGGATCATCCTTGCGATAGAGCCACTTTAACAACAGGGGAGTCAGATACATCGGTATCTGATAACAACCTATATAGAGCAATAAAGGGTCCGTTACCGCTGCTGGCAAAGCTGTAATGAACAAGGCATTGTTGCGGCAACCACAGATGATTGAATGCCCGACCCGCGTGCCACCTTTTTGCGATTTAGGCAGCACATAATAGGCCGCAATCTGGAGCCCGAAACTGGCACTGCAGGCAATCAGCAGCGTATGAATTACCAACATTGGGTCGGATTGAAGTGCTGGTCCGATGGCTGTCATCAGCCCAATCACGATGCCAACCATTGCAAGTGCAGACAGCCCGTCGACCGAGTTGGTGAAGCTGGGTGTTGCTTCGCGAAACAAGAAAAGACGCAACGCAAATGCCAGGCTGGCAGCCGCAGCAATCAACATCAGCAGACGGAAAGCCGAAATTGCCACATCATAAGCTGAGCCGAATGCTGGTACGAACAAAAAAACGATAAAGGCGGTTGCAGGAACTGCTGCAGTGCCGGAGATCAGCATGCGCAGAGCTGGCGCCGGATCATGTCCCATCATCAAGGTGAGATTAGGCGCACCGGATATCGAAGGTGCGGCTGCCATGAGTGTAATTGCTGTCACCAGCAACGGCGACAGTCCGGTCAGCGGTAGCACCAGGATAAAGATCAGCGGCAGGGCAATCTGATAAATGCCAATCAGTCCGATTATGTCCCGCAGGTCACGCAATTTACCGACAGCCTCACGCGGGCCTATACGCAGCGCCGCGAGAAACAGTGTTGTTGCCACTAGGTGTGGCAGATACGGCTTCATTACTGCCGCCAGACTTGGTAAAAGGACCCCGGCCAACAGGCCGAGGACCAGTATTACTCTTCCGTGCCGGGCAAATAATGCCAGCAATTGTACCAGTGGACTATCCTCCTGGCTGGGCGCGGATATTCTCCGGCAACCAGGTAGCAAGGTCCGGGAAGCCAATCAGCACAAACACCATCAGCACCATGATCAGGAACATCGGTATCGCGGCTTTGGCGATGTAGTTCATCTCGTGATGGGTCATGCCCTGCAGCACAAACAGGTTGAACCCGATAGGCGGTGTGATCTGAGCCATTTCGATCACCACAACGATGAATATACCGAACCAGATCAGATCAATGCCAGCCTGACGGATCATTGGTTCAACAACCGCCATGGTCAAAACGACGGAGGAAATGCCATCAAGGAAGCAGCCCAAAATGACGTAGAAAACCAACAATGCCATCAGTAGCTCAAACCGCGACAACTCCATTGAGCCGATAAAGTCGGCCAGACCGCGGGGCAGGCCGGTAAAGCCCATCGAAAGAGACAGAAAAGCCGCACCGGCCAATATCAGGGCAATCATCGCTGATGTGCGGGTGGCACCCATGAGGCTTTCAAGGAAAGTGCTGAAGTTGAGCGAGCCCTGAGCCGCCGCCAGTGCCAATGAGCCCAGGACACCAAAGGCGGCCGCCTCTGTTGCGGTGGCAAATCCCAGATACATCGAACCGATGACCAACAGGATCAGCAGAATAACCGGCAACAGGAACCGCGAATTGGCAACTTTTTCTGCAAAGGTCATTTGGGGTTCTGGTGTCGGGTTAAAGTCTTTCGAAAATCGCGACATCAGGGCGACATAGCCCATGAACATCAGGGCCAGCACGAGGCCTGGAAAAATCCCCGCCATAAATAGCTTGGTGATCGATTCATTGATGGTCACGCCATACACGATAAGCGTCAGGGATGGCGGGATCATCAATCCCAAAGTCGCAGCGCCGGCTAGCGTGCCGATGACCATGCTCTCAGGATAATTGCGTTTGCGCAGTTCGGGAATCGACATTTTGCCAACGGTGGTCAGGGTTGCGGCTGAAGAGCCCGAGACAGCAGCAAATACGGTACAACCCACAATATTGGTGTGCACCAGACCGCCCGGCAAGCGAGCCATCCAGGGCGACAGACCGCGAAACATATCCTCTGACAGTCGCGTTCGATAAAGAATTTCGCCCATCCAGATAAACAAGGGCAGGGCGGTCAGGGTCCACGAGGAAGAGGCCGTCCATATGGTGGTGATCATCGCATCGCCCGGCGGGCGCGTGGTGAACAATTCCATGCCGACAAAGGCGACGCCAAGCAGCGCCAGACCGACCCAGACGCCACTGCCGAGCAGCGCGAAAAGAACAAAAAGAAATATCATAACGGGAGCGAGTTGTTCCATGGTTTTATTCCTCTCCTTCTTGCTCAATGGCGTTGGACTGGATGGCATGCTCTCCGGTGAATATCAGCCGCGCCAGATTGTCCCAAAAACAAATTGCCAGAAGCACGGATCCGATCGCCATGGCCATTTGTGGAATCCAGATTGGTGTGGCGTCCTGTCCCTGACTGATGTCGTTTAGCAGGCGGGACCAGTAGGTTGCCTTGATCGCGTAATAGGAAAAATAGGTAGATAAGGCCGTGCCAATTCCAAAGCACCAGATTTCGCCCCACCAGCGTTTTGATCCCAGCGCGTTGAGCACAATGCTGACCCGGATATGAGCTCCGTGATTCAACGCGTAAGCAAAGGCAAAGAAGGAAGCAGCTGCCATGCAATAGCCGGCATAATCAGGTGCGCCGGCAAAAACTTCGCCGGTCCAGCGAGCCACCATTTGTATGACGATAAGTGCCAAAATGGCAATCAGGGAAATGGCTGCCAGAACCCCTCCAGTCTTGTACAGACCGTCCAGAAATCGTCTCAACATCGTCAACTGAGCCACAGCTAATCCTCCGCCTTTATGTGCAGTAAATAGGCCCCGGCGTTTCCACCGGGGCCCAATCTGATGTCGTCTATTTCATTGCATTGAAGGCGTCGACGATTGCCTTGCCTTCGTCTCCGGCTTTTTCAAGCCATTCGCTGGTCATGGTTTTGCCGAATTCCTTCAGCTCGTTGACCAGGCTTTCGCCAGCTGGCCCGACGGTCATGCCACCGGCACGCAGGCCACTCAAGGTAAAGCCGGTATATTCTTTGGAGCGCCAGTTGCCGGTATATTCCGCCAGCGACGCACATCCGCGCATCACTGCCCGGTTAGCGTCTGAAGTTCCTTCCCATGAACCTTTGTTGACGATCACATAGTTGCGAGGCAACCAGGCATCCACTTCATAAAAATGGGTCAAGCTTTCCCAGATTTTACGATCGTAGCCGGTGGAACCGGAAGAAACCATGGATTCTGCAACACCAGTTGCAAAGGCCTGTGAAATTTCAGCCGCTTCAATCTGCACTGGCAGCATGCCTGCCAGTTCAGCCAGTCGGGCCGTTGCTGAGTTGTAAGAGCGGAACTTTAGCCCCTTCATGTCAGCCACTGAATTGACTTCTTTTTTGAAATACAGGCCCTGTGGAGGCCATGGAACGGCATAAAGAAGGACCAGGTTCTGGCTGTCGAGAAGTTTTTCCAGCGACGGTTTAGCGGCTTTCCAGAGTTTGGCAGAATCGTCAAAAGAAGTGGCCAGGAACGGTATTGAGTCAAAACCGAACAGGGCGTTTTCATTTTGGTGGCCGGAAAGCAGACGCTCACCGATCGGTGCCTGGCCTGTTTGAACAGCGCGTTTGATTTCGCCACCTTTAAACAACGAACCAGACGGATGGGTTACGATTTCCAAATCGCCACCGGTACCGGCGGTCACGCATTTGGCAAATTCTGCACCCACAGCTGAATGAAAGTTAGTAGCGGAATAGGCCATTGGCATATCCCACTTTTCAGCGACAGCTGCCGTCGCGGTAACCGCAGTCAGCGCAGTAGCTGCCATCAATGTTTTCAGTATTTTCATTTTAGTCTCCCATGTTCTGAGCGTATTTTCGCTCAAGTGTTGAAACGTAAAGGTGAATAGGCACTAAGATCAACGTTTGGTTTTTGCCCATTGATCATTTGTGCCAGCCACCGGCCTGTTTTGGGGCCTGCTGTCAGGCCGATATGCTGGTGGCCAAAGCCGGTCCAGACATTCTTGTAGCGCTCGCTGGCGCCAATTAAGGGAAGTGAATCTGTGGTCGAGGGTCGGAAGCCCATCCACTCATCGATGCGATCATATTCAAGCTCAGGCAGCAGGGCCATTGTCTGCCGTTTCAGCAATTCAAAAGGTGCTCTGCTGCGTTCTTCCGTCAGTCCGCCAAATTCCACAATACCGGCGCATCGCAGGCGTCCTTCCATCGGTGTCATCACATATTTGCCACTCGCCACCATGACCGGAGCTTTTGGTTTGATTGATGGATTGACAAACTCAATGTGATATCCACGCTCGGCTTCCATTGGGACATTGATGCCAAGTTTTACAGCCAGAGGATTGGACCAGACCCCGGTTGCCAGCACCACTTCATCGGCTTCAACTGGCCCGCCAGTGGTGCTCACACCAGTAACTGCGTCACCGACCTGCAAATAGTCAGTGGCTTCGGCCTCGATGAATTTGCCGCCCTGTTGCTCAACATGAAGAGCCAGGGCTTTTACATATTCACCCGGATCACTGATGTGGCCGTGTTCGGGGCACCGCACTCCAAAGCCGAAGCGCCCGGCCATTGTCGGATCGTATTCAGCAAACCGTTCTGCGTCCATTTCTTCAAATTCATAGCCGCGGTCGCGGCGCAACTGCCAGCCAAGTGCATCACCTTCATAAGCTGCGCGATCGGCATAGCCAAAAAGATAGTCGCCAATGGTAATGAACTTCTCGGCACCGGTTCCTTTTGCGACTGCCAGGTGCTGTTCAGCTGAATCGCGCAACATAAGCGCTAGACCGTCAGATATGTGGTTAACATCTGTCGCATTTGCATGGCCGAGATATTTGATCAGGAATGGTAGCAGCTTTGGCAGGTAGGACCATCGCAAAAACAACGGTCCGTTTTTGTCAAACAATAATTTTGGAGCCTTCCACATCAGGCCAGGCACCGTGATAGGCACAACGGAAGCAGAAGCCAGAACACCGGCATTTCCGTAGGACGTGCCTCCGGCAGGTCCGCGCGAGTCAATCAGCGTGACGCTGTGTCCAGCCCGTTGCAGCCAGATCGCGGTCGATACGCCCACAATGCCAGCTCCAATGATGGCTATGTGCTTTTGACTCTGGTTAGCAGTGCTCATCTTTAAGGCTGCCCCTCCCAAGGCAAATACAATTTTTCATAACATTTACATTTTGTCAATAAATTATAGATGTTTTATTTCCATGTATTCTCTATCTTCAGGTCAGGCATTTTGCCCGACTATATTTTTCCAATCTGGATAAATCGATTTCCATCCCCAGCCCTGGGTCATTTGGCACCAAAACCTCGCCAGCTTCAATCGGAAATGGTTGTGTCAGCAGATCTTCGTTCAAATAATAGGTGGCGTGATAAAATTCGCAGCCCAAAGTGATGTTAGCAGTGCAGGCTATCATGTGAACACCGGCAAGGTGTGCAAGACCCGATTCAAACATGTCGCCGCCATAGGCTGGCAATCCAGCGTCACCGGCAATCTGCGCAACTTCCATTCCCTGCACCATGCCAGCCGATTTCATAATCTTTACGGAAACGCCATCACAGATATTTTCCCTGATGGCGCGGCGCATGTCATGAGGTCCAAATACGCTTTCATCGGCCAGCAGGGGCGCCGTCGTCATGCTGCGCAATTTTGCCATCGCATCATATTCATAGTGAGCCACCGGCTGTTCGATAAAAGATGGGCCCAATTGATCAATCTCGGGAACCTGTTTCAATGCCTCGTCCACCGACAATCCCTGATTGTAGTCAACGCGCACCGTTAGCTGAGGATAATTGGTCTGCAGATGTTCCAGGCGCATCATGTCAAAGGCATGATCCCTGAACCCGGTTTTCAGTTTTACCAGCCCAATTCCATCGTCGATTAACCGTTCAACCAGTGCTTTGTCATCGTTAAATTCCGGGTTGGCCAACGAGACGGAAAGGGGAATGCGGTTGCGGCATTGTTCGCCAAGCAGTGCCCAGACCGGTTGCTTCAGAATTCGGCCAGACAGATCCAGCCATGCCGATTCAAGTGCAGATTTAGCTTCGGTGCAGTGGACCACTGCCCGACGGCAAATGGCCATGGTCTCGGTAAACTGGTTCAGTTGCTTGCCCACAACATGTGGTCGTAAGTAGCGGTCGAGGGCCGCATAGCTGGCTTCCGGCGTACCCGTAAAAACCGACCAGGGAGAAGCTTCGCCAAAACCGGTCTCGCCACTTTCAGAAGTTAAACGGACGACAATGATTTCAATTGCATCTGCAATGGTGCCGATGCCGTGATCGCGTCGCGAATTGACCGGCATCGACAGATGCCAGACATCCATCTCGACGATCTTTTCTTCCAGTGTTGAGAGGCCGGAGACCATCAGGCCACCCACTCGCTGACCGGGGCAGCTGCTTCGTGAAGCGGCTGGGATATGATATCAATGAGTGTCGGACCATCATGGGCAAGGGCTTGCTTGATAACGGAATCGAGTTCGGCAGGGTCATTGACTGTCCAGGATTTTACACCAAAAGCACTGGCGACGGCGGCATGATTGGTGCGGTTGAAATCGACATTATAATACCGCTTGCCAAAGCCAGAATCCTGGCCGGCTTTAATCCAGCCATAGGTGGAGTTTGAAAATACAATCGACATGATTGGCATTTTATGACGGACGATGGTTTCAAATTCACCACAGCAGAATCCGAAAGATCCATCTCCCATAATAGCGACGGTCTTGGCTTCGGGCCGTCCCATATGGGCACCCATTGACGCCGCCAAAGCGTATCCAAGCGCACCATGTGCTCGGTTGGTGATAAACTGACGCCCAGACTTTGGCCAACGATAATGGGCTGAAATATAGGGGCAGGGCGTGCCAGGATCAGCAACAATGATGGCATCGTCGGGGAGTGCATTGTTCAGCGCGTCAACAACCCTTTCTGGTCGAATTGGAGTTTCATCGCTGGCAGCAAGAGGAGCATAGGCCTCCAATTTGCCCTTCCAGGCTGCAGCAGCCCGTGCAACCCCGTCGAAATCTTTTGATACTGCGCGTTGTTTGCATTCCCTCAGCAAAGCATCGAGCGCCAGCCGCGCATCTGAAACAATCGCAACCTGGGTTGTGTAATTTGCACCAATGACTTCCGGATCGCTGTCGATATGAATTATCGGCGTGCCCTGTTTCGGCGAACGCCAGCGCTCGGTGGTCACTGAACCCGCACGGCAGCCGATGAATACGATCAGATCGGCGTTGTCGATCACTTCTTTTGTGGTTGGGCACGCGCCATTAGAGCCAACAACCCCAACAGCCAGAGGATCGGTTTCGGCAATTGACCCCTGGCCGGACACCGTCGTCGCAACCGGCAGGTTGAGCAATCTTGCAAGTTCAAGAAGTTCTGCTTCAGCGCCGGATATTACCGGGCCGCCGCCGCATATCACCACTGCATTGCTGGCGACATCAAGGGCGTCGACGGCTGCACTGATCGCTGCAGGATCGGCAGCCATGCGCGGTTCGGCGGGAAAAGTCGAATAGCGTTTGTCCGACCAGATTTCATCTGGATCAACAGCCGCTTTTTGAGTATCAAACGGCAGTGCCAGATGAACGGCTCCAGGCGTCCCGGTTGTCATTGCCCGGAACGCCTTCCTCAACATCGCAGGCAACCTTTCGGCCTGATCAAGAGATGTGTTCCACTTTGTGACGGGTCGGAACAGAGCCTCCTGATCGAGTTCAGTCAGCGGGTATTTGCCCCGTGATGTTGTCGCCACATCTGAGGTGATGGCAAGAATCGGAATGGAACTCTCATTCGCTTCCACCACACCCGGCAAAATATAAGTCGCGCCACCACCGGAAGGACCTTCGCACACACCGGGCTTGCCGGTAACGCGGGCATAAGCATCAGCCATATAACCTGCATGGCGTTCGTCGCGGGTGAGTATGTGGGTAATGCCATGATCAAGACGCGCCATGCTGTCGTAAAATGGCAAAGTTGTATCGCCACAAAGGCCGAATATATGGGTGACGTCATGCGCCTGAAGCATTCGCACCAGGGCGTCGGCGCCGGTCATCTCATTGGTCATTTCATTTGATGTGTCGGGAGCGAGTGGGGAACTTTTTTCGGACATGCGGGCAAACTTTTTGGTGGGTTGAGAATTGAATATTCATCTGTATACAGATAAAAATACAAACTCGTCTACGAAAATTATTGCGCTTTTCAACATTTTTGTATCAGTTGGGCGCATCGCCTATAGGAATCGGCGATTTTGCAATAGACGCCGGGTGCGCACCAGCCATCGCGTCGGCAGACCGGGAGGGGATCAGACTTTTGGCAAGCAGTGTCGACAGCATCTATCAGACCGTTCGTGCGATGGCGGCGGCATTTGAATTCAAGCCCGAAGAGCGCATCAATGAAAGCGAGTTGTCAAAACAACTCGGGATCAGTCGCACACCGTTGCGAGAGGCGCTTAATCGTCTGGTTGCGGAGGGCCTGTTGACGGCGCGCGAAGGGAGGGGTTTTTTCTGCCGTTCTCTTGTCCCGGAGCAAATCGTGCAACTCTACGAACTACGCCAGGCTATCGAGAGCGAAACCGTATTGCGGGCCGTTCAACGTGCCAGCAACGACGAGTTGGCTGAGTTAAAGGAATTTCTCGTCGAGATTGCACCAAACTACAGCAGCAGCGCTTCGGCCCGTGAAATTGTTCGCCTTGATGAGGCTTTTCATCTTCGAATAGCCGCTCTATCGGAAAACGACGAATTGGTGCGCTCACTTGAGAATATCAATGAACGGCTTCGCTATGTTCGATGGATATCGATGCGCAAGAAAATAGACATCACTCGTGCCGCCCATCAGGAAATCCTGACGGCCATGTTGAAGCGCGACGCAGAAGCTACGGTTTTAAAAATGCGGTCGCATATTGAAAAGAGCACCGACGAAGCCAAAGAAACGGTTCGCACCGCCTTTTCGCAAATTTACGTTCCCGGCGAATAGGCCGGCAAAAAACCAGACCATATAGAAAGCCAGATCGAGAGACTTAGATGAAAGTAACCGGTGGAAAATCAATTTATGGAGCGGCCGTCGGCATTTTGATGTTGGAAGCTCAGTTTCCCCGCATTCCTGGTGATATGGGCAATGCGACAACATGGGACTTTCCCGTCCATTATAAAATCGTGCGCGGGGCCACACCCGACAAGGTGGTTCGGCAAGGTGCGGAAGGCCTGCTTGACGCCTTTATTTCTGCAGCTCAGGAATTGGTGAGCGAAGGGGTAGACGGCATCACCACTAATTGCGGTTTTTTGGCATTGTTCCAACAGCAGATTTCGCAAGCGGTGCCGGTGCCGGTGGTGACATCTTCATTGATGCAGGTAGGCATGGTGAACCGGGTTCTGCCAACAGGTAAACGAGCCGGCATTTTGACAATTAGCGGGTCAAGCCTGACGCAGCAGCATCTGGATGCCGCATCGGTTCCATCTGGCACACCAATTGGAACAACCGAAGGCGGCATGGAGTTCACCCGGGCCATTCTCGATAATGAACTTGAACTGGACGTCGCACTGGCGCGTCAGGACAATGTCGAGGCCGCCCTGACGATGCAAAAAACTTACAGCGATCTGGGTGCTATTGTCCTGGAGTGTACAAATATGGAGCCCTATGCCGCCGATATTGCGCACGCAACGGGCCTGCCAGTGTTTTCCATTCAGACGCTGGTGACGTGGTTTCAACGTAGTTTGGTGCCGAATCGGTACTGATGCAGTCCGCCAAGTTTAAAACGGTTGAAAATTCTCGCCCAAGTGGTTGTCAGTAGCCCCGCCAGTTGATAGCGTTTGCAACGGAAAGCTCCGAGTGGGCGGTTCAGGCGCACTATTTGATTGTAATTTTTTCGTTTGCGTAAGGGGTTGCGTCGCCTCAGCGAATTTTGGTCTGGGAGGATCTAATGCTTAAAAAAATCTCAAAAATGTTGCTGGCCGGTGGTGCGGTGATGGCGATGACAGCGGGTATTGCATCTGCTGCCGACACCAATCTGCGTATTCAGACGCACTATGCGCCTGAAACCGTATCCGGCAAACTAGCAGCTCAGTATATCGATGACATTCAAACAATGTCCGGTGGCGAAATCAAAGTTGAGATGTTCTATTCTTCTTCCGTTGTGAAGTCGGTGGAAACATTCGACGCTGCAGCAACTGGCATTCTTGACTGTGACATGACCGGTGGTGGTTACCAGACTGGTAAAAATCCAGCTTTCCAGTTCGTTGGAGACATCATGGGCGGTTATGAAACACCATATCAGCAGTTGTCTTGGCTGTATTATGGTGGTGGTCTTGAAGCCGCAGCAAAGCTGTACAACAAGTTCGACATGGAGCTGATCGGCTGGTGGGTATATGGCCAGGAATCATTCGCTTCTGGTAAGCCAATCACCAAAGTTGCTGACTTTAAAGACTGGAAATTCCGTTCGCCTCCAGGCATGGAAACCAAAATCTTTGAAAAACTTGGTGCTAAGCCAATCGTGATGGATTTCACCGAAATCTTTACCGCGCTTGAGTCCGGCATCATCGATGGTGCTGATGCTTCCGGTCTGGCCAACAACGTTGGACTAGGTCTTTATGACATCGTAAAATACGCCAACTTTCCTGGTTTCCATTCGATGCCATCCGACCATCTGGCTTGTAACAAGGCTGTCTTCGACGCCATGCCTGCAAGCCATCAGCGCATCATGAAAGTTGCGATGGAAGCTTTGGCTCTGCGGACAGCTTTGACCTTCGAAAAGAAGAATGCTGAAGCTGCTGCATCACTGCGTGAAAAGGGTGTAACCCTGTCTCAGTGGGCTCCAGAAGAGCTGCAGAAGTTCCGTGACGCTGCTCAGGCAACATGGCCTGAATTCGCCACCACGCCCGAAGCAAAAGATCTGGTGGAAGCTCACCTGGCATATTTGCGTCAGCTGGGTCTGGCCAAGTAATACAAAAATTGTGGCGGTGGGCCTGTATCGGGCCCGCCGCTGTTTTCTGCCTGGATGAAATCCGTTGAGGCAGAGCGGAGGAATCCTCCAACACCATCTGCTGCTGACTGATGATGTTGCAGGATTTATAAAGTTGACAGGCGCTGGAACTGTTAATTTGCCCGGGGAGGGGTAACTATGGTTGAACACGAAGGAACTGGTCCACTGGATCTGTTGACCTGGAGCTTCAGCAGAATTGCGATGTGGGCCCCGTTCTTCATTGTTATGATCATCCTTTACGAAGTCATCATGCGCTATTTCTTCGCTGCGGCGACCTTGTGGGTGAACGAAATGTCGCTGTGGATTGCTGGTGGCATTTACCTGTCGGCCGGGCTCTACGCTATGCAGCAGCGCAGTCATATCCGGATTTTCATTATCTATGACGTCGCTCCGCTATGGATGCGCCGGGTTTTTGATGTGGCTTCGACGGTTTGCGTCACCATATTCGGCCTTGCAGTCATCTGGGGTGGATTTGGCGAAGCAAAAGCCAAGTTTTTGCGATTTGAAACATTTGGCACAGCATTCGACCCGCCCATCCCGTCAACGATCAAGCCTTTGGTTTTGACCATGATGTTGTTCCTGGCACTTCAGGCGATTTCTAACCTGATCCGCGATTGGCCTTCTGCAGCATGGGTGAGAAAGGCCTTCGATATTTTCGTGACAGTGCTGGTTGTCGGTTTGGCAGCGACGGCTGCCTACAACCTGTTTATCGATCCACCGGAAGGCCACAAGGTTCCCTTGAAATGGCAGATCGGCATCGCCGTATTCTTGCTGGGAGCGGTGCTGCTTGTCCTGTACGGATTATTCAGGGACTTCAATCGTACGCCGGTAGCGCATGTTGAAGTTGATGAAATCGAAGAAGAAGCCGCCGTATACAAACAGCAAATGGCGATGGCGGTTAAACTCCCGGACGAAATACTGACCGGTAATCCTCCCAAACCATCACCCACAGAACAAAAATAGTAGGGAATCTAGACGATGGATATTGGAAGTATTTCCCTTATACTGCTGGCAGGCATGCTGATCCTGCTGGCAATTGGTATGCCGCTTGGTTTCGCCTCCGGCTTTTTGGCCGTTGTTGTAATGGTTCTGAAATTCGAACCGACTTTGATCACTGATCCTTTTGTGCACGGTTTCGACTTTGAATCATGGAAGGCCGGAGCCGGAACATTGACACGGCGCTTTGGCAGTGGCCCGATGAATATTCTGGCACAACGATTATATGGCATCACCACAAATTATGTTCTTGTTTCGGTGCCGCTGTTCATATTCATGGCGACGTTACTGGAGCGCTCCGGTATCGCCCGCGATATGTATTCCTCGCTGAGCCAATGGATGTCGCGGACCCGTGGTGGTATCGCGGTTGTCACCGCAATCATGGCGATTGTCATGGCTGCCATGTCTGGCATTATCGGCGGTGAAGTTGTGTTGCTCGGTCTTATCGCCCTGCCGCAGATGCTGCGTCTAGGGTACAACCAAAACCTCGCAATTGGTACGATCTGTGCGTCAGGTTCGCTCGGCACGATGATCCCCCCTTCGATCGTCTTGATCTTTTATGGCCTGATTACAGAGACTTCAATTCATGCTCTGTTCCAGGCGGCATTCCTGCCTGGCTTCATGCTGGCAGGCTGTTACATCATCTATATCCTTGTGCGTACGCGCATGAACCCGTCTTTGGCACCACTTCCTGAGCCCAAAGAAGGCGATATGGTGATGCGGGAAAAGTGCCTTTATGGGGGAACCCTGATTGTGCTTTTGGTTGGCGTCGGTGCGGCGCTTGTTACCGCCCGCTGGTTCTACCTGCAGGGTGGCAGCATGATCAATCCGAATATGATCGATGGGAATACCGTGCTGGTGGACGATGGAACCCTTTATACCTACGCATCGATTACCCTTGTCTGCCTTGCGTTGCTGACATTTGGCTTTGGTTGGTCAACTGCAAAGACAGCTTGGCAAAAAGGCAGGGGCATGGTCGCTCCGCTACTTGTTGTGTTCGTCGTTCTGGGGTCGATTTATGGTGGTATTACGGGCATTACCGAAGCCGCGGCAATGGGCTCGCTGGCAGTCTTGTTCCTGATCTGGGTTCGCGGAGAGTTTTCGCTAAACCTGTTGCGGGAAGCCTCGATGCGGACGTTTAAGTCCACCGGTACCATCATCTGGGTGACCTTTGGGGCCACGGCATTGGCCGGTGCATACACCATCGCCGGGGGTCCAACTTATGTCGCCAATCTGATCGTTGGTTATGACCTGCCTACCATGGGCGTGTTGCTGGTGATGATGGTCATCTTCCTGTTCCTTGGTGCTTTTATGGACTGGACCGGTATTGTGTTGTTGGTGATGCCGGTTTTTCTGCCCATCGTCATGAAGTTGCCGATTGCAGAGCTTGGCCTGACTGGTGGATTGGAATCTGCCAATATGGTGCGCGTCTGGTTCGGCATATTATTCTGCGTCAACATGCAAGTGAGTTTCCTATCGCCGCCATTCGGGCCAGCAGCGTTCTACCTGAAATCGGTAGCACCACCACACATTACGTTGCCAGATATTTTCCGCGGATTCCTGCCCTTTATCGCAATGCAATTGTTTATTCTAATGATCATTTTGTTGGCACCGGAAATCACGACGGTCTTTTTGTAGGGAGTTTTGATGCTGGGTGCGGATCAAATTTTGTTCTTTGATCGCGAAGGCTATCTGGTCATCAATGATGCCCTTGATCAAACGTCGATACTCGATCCGGTTCGCGCTGAGTATGGTCAACTCCTGGACCGGCTTTACGCCAATTGGTATCATCAGGGAAAGGTCGAGTTGGCGCCCGGCAAGCTGACGTTTGATCAAAAGCTGATTGAGTCCTACCGATCCGGCTGCGACTGGTTCCAGGCCTTTGATATATCTTTGCCAGGCGAAAAAATATTCGCCGATACGCCGATGCATTTTGGTCCGGCAATATTTGACATGGTCACAAATTCGCGCCTGCTCGACATTGTGGAATGTTTGATTGGACCGGAAATCACTTCCAATCCAATTCAGCACATTCGCATCAAACCACCAGCTCTGGACCTCCAGCAGGGCGAAGTCAGGGCACATGTCACCTCTACTGATTGGCATCAGGACCGAGCCGTCGCGCTGGCGGAGGCCGACCAAACCAATATGATTACAATCTGGTGTGCCGTAACTGATGCCACCGAGGAAAATGGCTGTCTTCAGGTGATTCCAGGAGCGCATCGAGAAGGCCTGAAACCCCATTGTCCGAAAACCCAGACCGCCATTGCAGACAACCAGGTTGCCGTTGATCGGGCGCTCCCCCTACCGGTTAAGTCCGGTGGTATTGTAGTATTTCATCCATTGACGCCGCATGCGTCGCTGATTAATCGTTCGACAGGAATACGATGGTCCTTTGATTTGCGATTCAATGTAACCGGGGAGCCCACAGGGCGCTCACATTTCCCGGAATTCGTGGCAAGAAGCGCCAACAACCCTGAACTTGAATTGAAGGACTGGCGGGAGTGGCGTAACCTCTGGTATGAAGCACGGGCGAAACTTGCGGACAGCCCGCATATTGACATTCATCGCTGGAGCGCCGATGCGCCGGCCTGTGCGTAGGAAATAGATAATATGAGCAACGTGGTTCGGCTTGACCCTTCCGATAATGTGGTCACGGCCATCAAACCTCTTGAGCTCGGCGCAGCCGTCGAACAAGTTGCGACAACCGCACTTATTCCAAGAGGCCACAAGATTGCTACTGAGGGGATAGAGCCCGGGCAACCAATCCGTAAATACGCTCAGGTGATCGGCTATGCAGAGCAACAAATTTCTCCAGGTGATCATGTTCACACTCATAATGTCGAGTTCAGAAACACCGATGCGGATTATGAATTTTCAACCGATCTGAGACCTGTAACACCAGCTGACAAGCCGGACACTTTTATGGGATACCGGCGGGCCAATGGTAAGGTTGGTACGCGCAATTATATTGCTGTTTTGACTTCGGTGAACTGTTCGGCAACGGCGGCACGTAAAATTGCTGATGCGTTTGGGCCGGAAGAACTTGCCGATTATCCAAATGTCGATGGTATCGTCGCCTTCGTTCACGGAACCGGCTGTGGCATGGCCGGTGACGGTGAAGGCTTTGAAGCTTTGCAAAGGGTGATGTGGGGCTATGCCCGTCACCCCAATCATGCCGGTGTTTTGATGGTTGGCCTGGGTTGCGAAATGAACCAGATCGACTGGCTGTTGGAAGCGTTAGGCATCAAAAAAGGCCCGCTGTTTCACGCGATGAATATTCAAGACGTCGCGGGACTTTCCAAAACCGTCGAACTCGGCATTGAAAAAGTCCGGGCGATGTTGCCAGAAGCGAACAAGGCCGTCAGAGAGCCTTGTCCGGCATCGGAATTAACCGTCGCGCTGCAATGTGGCGGATCGGATGCATGGTCAGGAATAACTGCCAATCCAGCAGTTGGTCACGCATGTGATATTCTGGTGGCACAGGGCGGTACCGGTGTGCTGGCCGAAACACCGGAAATCTATGGCGCCGAACATTTGCTGACCCGCCGCGCGGTTGATGAAAAAGTTGGTAAGAAACTGGTTTCCCTCATTCGATGGTGGGAAGATTACACCCATCGCAACAAAGGCTCGATGGACAATAATCCATCACCGGGCAACAAGAAGGGTGGTCTGACCACCATTTTGGAAAAGTCTCTGGGAGCTACGGCGAAAGGTGGAACCAGCCCGCTGACCGGCGTCTACAAATACGGCGAACCGGTCGACAAAAAGGGTTTTGCATTCATGGATTCTCCCGGATACGATCCCGCTTCCGTGACCGGACAGATTGCCAGTGGTTGCAATGTCGTTACCTTCACCACCGGGCGCGGCTCCGCCTTTGGCAGCAAGCCTGCACCCTGTTCAAAAATTGCCACCAACTCGCAGATGTATGAACGCATGACGGATGACATGGACTACAATGCCGGTGCGATATTGACTGAAGGAAAATCCGTTGAGGCAGCCGGGCGTGAAATCTATCAAATGTGGCTACGTGTGGCCTCAGGCGAAAAGACAAAGTCGGAATTACAGGGATTGGGGGACTACGAATTTGTTCCCTGGCAAATCGGGGCAACCATGTAATCATGGTGATTGGCTTGAGAAAGTAGTGAGATGGAGTTCCTGAACGACCAGCAGCACAGTTTTTATGATGAGAACGGATTTCTGGTTCTGCCAGCTCATCTGCCTGCGGAAATTATCGAACAGGCTCACGTTGAGATTGCGCGTCTGTCGGAACATGCCAATTTAATCTCCGGCAGCGACGACCTGATAGATGTGGAAGACAGTCATTCGCCAGATGCGCCGCGCATTCGTCGGATCAAGCGGCCCGACCTGCAAAGTGACTTTTTTGACAAGCTCATGCGCAGCGACCTTATTCTTGGTCCGGCGCGTGATTTGATCGGACCCAACTTGCGCATGCACACGACCAAGCTGAACATGAAAAAAGCTGAGTTCGGGGCACCGGTACAGTGGCACCAGGATTTTGCCTTTTATCCGCACACCAATGACGACGTGCTGGCGATTGGTATCGTGTTTGACGATATCAGCCTGGAAAACGGTCCGCTGCAGGTGTTTCCCGGATCGCAAAAAGGTCCCCTTCTCGATCACCATTATGACGGAGTATTTACCGGAGCCGTCGATTTACCGGGTGCTGGATTGAACATGAAAGATGCGGTTTCATTGACCGGTCCGGCGGGAACAATCACCATTCATCATGCAAGAACGCTACACGGCTCAGCGTTGAACCGGTCTCCCCGAGACCGGCAGATGTTGTTTTACGAAATGATGGCAGCTGACGCATTTCCCGTCATGGGTGGGATGACCAAGTTTGAGTCGATTGATCAATACGACGAATTGATGCTTTGCGGCGAACCCACAAAACAACCGCGACTGAAAGAAATTCCCATTCGCATTCCCCAACCACAACCGGCGAAAGCAGGTTCCATCTACGAAATACAATCGCAGAGCGGAAAACCAGGCTACGTCACCTATGAAGAAGTGAAACAAGCAACATGAACAAACCCTCCATCGGATTCATTGGACTGGGCCTTATGGGCGACGCAATGGTCCAGCGGCTTCAGGCGCAAGGCTATCAGCTTCACGTCATCGCCAATCGCAGCCGCGATAAGGTCGAGGCCGCGGTCGCCCGCGGCGCGGTGGAACATTCTTCGACCAAGTCTCTGGCTGAAGCCAGCGACATCGTCATGCTTTGCATGGATACTTCTGTGGCGGTCGAGTCGCGGATGTTGGGCGATGACGGAGTGCTGGCGGGTCTTTCGCCTGGAAATACGGTTATTGATTTTGGCACATCCTTGCCAGCCTCAACCCGGGCGTTGGGTGAGAAGGCGGACGCCATTGGCGCAGCCTATATGGATGCCCCGCTTGGTCGGACACCGGCACACGCGCTGGACGGCGAACTTAATATTATGGGGGCTGGTGACCAGGAAGTCTTCGATCGAGTGAAATCGGTGCTCGACGATTTGGGGGAGAATGTCTTTTTTGTTGGCCCTTTGGGGGCCGGGCACACGATCAAGCTGATCAACAATTTTTTTGGTATGACTGTGGCCAATGCCATGTCGGAGGCTTTTGCAATGGCTGATCTGGCCGGGCTGGACCGCCAGACAGTATATGATGTCATGTCAGCGGGTCCGTTGCATTCCGGCATGATGGATTTTGTCAAAGGCTATGCGGTTGATGGTGACCCCGCTCAGTTGGCATTTGCGATTAAGAATGCCCGCAAGGATGTCGGTTATTATGCGACCATGGCTGATGATGCCGGTGTCACCAGCCTGATGTCGGGAGCGGCAAAAAATGCGCTGGGACTGGCCGTAGCCGATGGACGTGGTGACCAGATGGTCTCTCAGATGGTGGATTTTTACGCTGACCTGTTTAAGCAGAAATAGCCCAATGAGATCTGCTGTAACGTGGTAGGGCTTGCCGCAAAGGCCAATGAAGACAGGGCGTTGTTCGGCATCGGACTGATGCTGATTGCCTATCTGGCATTCTCCTTCATTGACACATCGGTCAAATGGCTGGCAATTGCCGGCCTGCCAGCGCTTCAACTGGCCTTCATGCGTTATGCAGCACATTTTCTCATATCGCTGGCAATCATCCTGCGAGGTGGCTTTTCAAAGCAGCGTTTTACAACTAATCGGCCGGTTCTGGTGGTGGTGCGTGGTTCGCTTATCATGTTGTCTACTGTGTTTAATTTCTTCGCGGTTCGATATTTGCCGCTGACCCTGACTTCCACGATATTGTTTTCTTCCCCCCTCATTGTTTGTGCATTGTCCTGGCCGCTGCTCGGCGAGCGCGTGGGGCCGTGGCGCTGGTTCGCCATTTTGGTGGGATTCTGCGGCATCGTCATCGCTGTGCGACCGTTTGGCGAAGAATTTCACTGGGCGGTCATCATCTCGCTGATGTCGGCGATTAGTTTCGCGATGTATCTGATCCTTACCCGCAAGCTCGCTGGTACGGTTTCTACCGATACCATGCAGTTTTATTCTGGTGCGGTGGGTTTTGTGATCTTGGCGCCATTTGCATTTTTCACCTGGCAGAACCCGGACAATCTGCTCGACTGGTTGTTGCTCTTCAGCCTCGGTTTCCTGGGGTGGGGCGGACACCAGCTTTTAACCAATGCCTACCGATATGCACCGGCCAGCATTCTCAGCCCGTTTTCCTATTCCTTTATTCTGTATCTGACTGCGTGGAGTTATCTGTTGTTCAACCATCTGCCTGATCGCTGGACAATTATTGGGGCGATATTTATCGTTGCCGCGGGTCTGATCATCTGGATACGTGAACGGACACTGGCCAAAAGATCGCGCCTGTCTCACCCTTGATCACATCGTTTGCAGACTAATTTTTTGTCGAACTGCAAGTTTGCAGGGCATCCAGCACGATGTCAGCGCGGGGACCGTAATTTTGCGGTTCGAGATCGACATTGGGATCAAGCTTCATTTCTCCCACAGTTTGTTGCCACTCAACAATTGCTTTGGACATGTGATTGTCGAGACCCAGTTGCTCAACGGTCAGGGCGACTTCACGCATTTCTTCAGCGCGACGCACTCCGTGCACGATTACCCGTTCCAACATATAATTGGCTTTTTCGCGAAAGTTGAAGCCCGGATAGGTTTGGTCGAGGGAATCCAACACCACTTCATCGATGCCAGCCTTGCGGGCGGACAACACGCATTCCAGTATCGTTGCCTCCAGTCCTTTAACCATGATTGAACGAACCATTTTGATTGCTGAGGCATGGCCGATTTCACCTTCCTGGACCGTCACATTCATATGCAACTGCTTCATAACTTTAAGAGCAACTGCGCTGTGAGGACCGCAAATATGAACTTTCGTTTCGTGCAATCCAGCGTGGACCGGCGCCATCACGGCAACGTCGACATAGCGTAGACCATCGGTTTCGATGACTTTTGCAGATGCCCGCTTTGTGTCAGGAGCACAGGAATTGCAGTCAAAAAACAACGTGCCAGGTCTGCACTGTCCGAGTACACTTTTGGCCGCCAGGTGCGCCTGATCAGCGGTAACGAAGCTGAAAATCACGTCGCAATCCGCAACCGCGTCTGACAGAAAATCGCATCCTTCGACTCCAAATTGGGCATAACTGGATAGCATTTCAGTCCGCGTCGCATCGGATTGAGTTTTGATATCAAATGCCTTCAAGTTGAGGTCGTGCTGTAACCAGCCCTGCGCAAACGCGGCCCCTGCCTCTCCAAATCCGATAAAAGTCACAGTCGGTTGAGCTGATATGTTCATATTTCCATCGCCAACGAGGTTTTCTGGCGGCTTTTATGGCACTCAAATTACTCATGTTGAAGCCTGGTGCGCCATAACTTGGACTTTAGTGTTTGGAAGATGGTTTAGACACGGATTCGCGTCGACCGTTGGAATCCTACGTTAACGTTTGATTAAACTCAGCTGGAACTTGCCGTTGTCGATGCGAGCTCATTAAGAGATCCGTAATCAGCCTTGTGTTTTGCTGGTTGAAGCGCTGATCGGGGATCAAGAAATGCAAGCTTCGTCATTAACACATCGTCCATCTGCAAAGCGGTTTTGCGGCAGCAACAAAAGGGTGGTTACTGCGCTTGTTGCCTGCGGTTTCACCGCAATCAGCGGCTATACTGGAATTCAATTTCTGGAGCAGGCGTCGGCGATATCGACAGTGCACACAATTGCTGGACTGGCGATTGTAATTTTGGTGATGCCATTTCTGATCCTCACCGGCATGCTGTCGCGCTCACTGATCAGATCGGGTCATCAGGCGTGGCCGGTCTCAACATTCAGCCTTGGCGAGGCAAAACCGGTTAAGATCACCGCCCGCCGATCTGTGGTGAACTAAGAGCGGTATTACCTTACCTAATTCAGCTGGTAGGCTTTTTTGCACTGTTGCGCACTACAAAACGCGCCGGAAGCACCGCTGCCTTACGTGTTACATCCTGATTGGAAATCTGTTCCAACAAAATGTCTACAGTGGCATCGATCATCGGGCCGGAGGGCTGTTCGACCGTTGTCAGGTCATAGGCCTTCCACGCGGACTGAGGCACATCATCATAGCCGACGACAGAGACGTCGTTAGGTATGTGCAGATTAAGTTCGTCGCGCAAAACATCCATGACTGCAAAGGCCATGTGGTCATTGGCAACGAATACTGCGTCGGGTTTCTTTGCCTCACCAAACAGGTCACGGGCAGCCTGTGCTGCACCTTCCTGTGTGTAGGCACCGACGCCCCGGGAAAAACAAACTGCGCCATGCTCCGCCAGGCCTTTGTAAAACCCGGCTTCACGATCCCGATTGGTCGAGGATTCCTCGAAACCTGCAATGAACGAGATCCGCTTGTGGCCGCCCCGAATTAGGTAGTCGGCCACCATGCGGCCACCATCCAGATTGTCCGACGTCACTGAATTGGCCGGTGAGGTGGCGATATAGCGGTTGAACAAAACCACGGGAATACCGTTGTCTGCACACTGCTGAGCCAGCTGAGACGACAAGTGCGCAGACGCCATCACCACGCCTTCCACCTGATATTGCAACATGTCCTTGACGACCGCGTCCTGGTCGCCCTGATCGGTCATGAACAGCAATACGCGATAGCCTTTGGCCTGCAGCGAACGAGATAGTTTTTCAATCACAACCGGATAAAACTGATTGTCCAGATAGGCGACAAGGACACCGATGATCCCGGATTTTCCCGAGATCAGCGAGCGCGCCAATGCGTTGGGACGATAACCAAGCTCGTCGGCGGCCTGTAACACTTTGCGTCTGGTTTCCTGTGCAACCGAAGCGCCCCGGGTAAAGGTTCGGCTGACAGCTGATTGGGAGACTTGTGCGGCGCGGGCCACGTCGGCAGATGTTACGGTCGGTTTGGCCATGGAGCGGAATGTGTCACGGAATTATCTGGTTAGGCAATGCTCAAAATACTTTGTGGTCAGTTGATAGCAACGCCTGTTGCCAGCCTATCGCAAGGCGCTTATTCAGTCATTAGAATAATCCAATTGGAAGAATCCCATGACCGCGATCTCGTCTGCCGGCCTGACTGGTGCCCATATTATTGCGACCAAACTCAAGCAGGCAGGATGCCAGCGCGCTTTCGGAATACCCGGCGGTGAAGTCCTGGCAATATTGACCGGGCTGGATGAAGTGGGGATCGATTTTCATCTCGCAAAGCATGAAAATTCCGCTGGGTTCATGGCCGAAGGCGCATGGCATGCGGAAGAGGACGGATCGCGGGCACCCGGCATCCTGGTCGCCACAGTTGGTCCTGGTGTTTCCAACGCAGTCAACGTTGTTGCCAATGCCATGCAGGATCGTGTGCCACTGATATTTCTAACCGGCTGCGTCGAAGCAGCTGTAGCAGAAACTTATACCCATCAGATATTTGACCATCAGGCGATTTTACGGCCTGTCGTCAAAGCTACATTCAAAGCCAGTGCCGGTACGGTGGGCGTTATGATGGAAAAAGCACTGGCGATCGCGCTGGATGGTCAACCTGGTCCGGTTCATATTGACGTGCCGATCAGTGTTGCTGAAGAAATCAGTGACGAATCTATCCGTAATCTGCCTGATCTGGCGCCAGCAGTTATGACCGCGCCTGATCCCATCGTTGGAGCCGCAATTGATGCGCTGAACGCATCGCAACGACCGTTGATCATTGCAGGCGTCGATGCGGTGACCGAAAATGCCGGGCCGGTATTGACCGAATTTTGTATACGTCACGATATTCCGATTATCACCACCTACAAAGGGAAGGGCCTGCTGAATGAGACCCATCCTTTATGTCTGGGTGGACACGGGCTTTCGCCAAAAGCCGAAAAGCAGCTGCTGCCATTTGTCAAAAAGGCCGACTGTGTTCTTCTGGCTGGCTATGATCCAATCGAAATGCGGGCTGGTTGGCGTGATCCCTGGGCTGACGATGCAACTGTGATTGACATCACGCCGGTCCTGCGCACCCATGGCATGCATCGTGCCGATATCAGTCTGCGGTCGGCGATTGAGCCAACTTTAGCCCAGTTCAACCACGTTCTTGAATGCGGGGCGCACTGGCCGGGTGGAGAGGCGGCAAATGTTCGACGCGAGCTGGTCGATGATTTTGCCGCGCCGGATGGTTGGGGGCCTGGTCGGGTATTCGCCACACTGAATGAGTGTCTGCCGCAGCAAACTGTGGTTACAGCGGATGCCGGTGCCCACCGCATTTTGGTTTCCCAGATGTGGCAGTGTCACCATGCCCAAACATTTCTCCAATCCACCGCCTTGTGCACGATGGGCTGCGCGGTGCCCCTGGCCGCGGGCTACAAATTGGCGCGGCCACAAACCCCGGTATGTGCATTTGTCGGAGATGCCGGTCTGGAAATGGGGCTGGGAGAACTGGCAACATTGCGCGAACTGGAGTTGCCGGTGATCATCTGCGTTCTGGTCGACAAGTCGCTCTCGCTCATCGAGCTGAAGCAGCGAAGCGGCCAGCGCAAGAATGTTGGTGTGGACTTTACAGGTACAGATTTTGTAGGCGTTGCCAGCGCCATGGGCGGTCATGGCGTTTGGATTGACGATACGGGGTCGCTTGAGAAAGAGGCGACGGCTGCACTGCAGCGCAATACATTTACTGTGCTGGCCTGCCGCATCAGCCGCCGCGCCTATGATGGGACTTTCTAACCGTCGCTTAATCGCCGCGGACGGCCTTTTCGGCGATGGTCTCAAAAACCCCATCCAGCTCTTGCGCCAGCTCCTCAAGGTCTGGTTGGGCCGTTGCCATATAAGGTGAAAAGACATGGCTTGGCGTTTTGTAGGAGAGCGTTGAGCCACCGCTTGACCGTTCGGTAATGTAGAAGCGGATCGGCGCCTCAATGCCTGCTTCGACGCTGGCGTCCAGCATTCGCAAGGCATAATCGTTGCGATAGACCCCAACCACCATATTGCCAGGAATTTTAATCTTCCGACGTTTTGCCCCCGAAGAGGCACTAGCGCGGGAAACCAGCAGCATTTTCTCAGCCTTTACCGCCGCATTCAGGCGTTTGATCATCTTGGCGTAGGGGATGTTAGTTTCATAACGCACCCAACCAGCACGGTCGGCCGCAACACCTGGTGACCCCAAAGCAAACATAAACAAAGCCAACATGGATAATTGCAGAAGTGTTTTCATCGATTTATCTCCCGACTACCAATTGAATTTCAGTTTCAGGTTAGACATCACCGCACTGCCGCCGAAAGCAACAATGCCCCATAGCCAGCCATGCAGGCTGCCGGATACAATGCCCCCAAGATAGGCACCGATATTGCAACCATAAGCGAGACGCGCGCCGTATCCCATGAGAAGGCCGCCAATGACCGCTGTGGCAGCATTCTTCAAGCCAATGCGCAAAACCGGAGAGAATTTTCCAGCCAGCGCTGCGGCTGACATTGCGCCAAATATGATGCCGAAATTCATGATTGAGGTGGAATTGGCAAACACGCTGCGCTCAACCGCAGCGGCGCGCCCACCGCTCCAATAGGGCCAGCTGAGGACATCCACTCCTGAAAAACTCGCAATCTTTGCACCCCACAAAGCAAAACCGGAAGTGATGCCCCAGGGTCGGCCAAGCGTTAAGATCGTTGCAACGCTGACAAATGCCAGAGCAATAATTCCGAAAGTGTGAGACCAGGGGCCACGAAACAATCCACCTGTTTGGCGGGGCATCTCGAGATTGCCGTGCGCCCTCAGTTCAATGCGACGGCTCACCAACCAGACTGTGCCGGTAATCAGCAGAATGGCCATAACTGCGCCAACAGCGCCAAACTCGCGGATCAAGGAGAAACTTTCGATCCGTGGCAATCCGCGCCATGCTGGCAGGTTCCAGGTGCCAATCAGAGACCCGGCAATAAACGCCGCCAGAGTGATCACCATGCGGGTACTGCCGCCGCCAACGGTGAACAGTGTACCGGAACCGCAGCCACCACCCAATTGCATCCCCATGCCGAACAAAAATGCGCCAATCAGGGCGGTGACGCCAAACGGCAAAACCCAGGCGCCGCTGCGCAGACCATATTCGGCAAATGGTGCCCCATAGGCGATCAACGGATATGTGAACAGACAGGCTACCGCCAGAAGGATCATCTGGGCACGCAATCCCTGGCCGCGCTTTTCAGTGACAATGCGCCGCCATGCAGCGGTAAAGCCAAAGGCGGCATGATAAAGGCCAAACCCAGCTACAACACCGATTAAAACCGCAACAACATAGCGCGGTCCGCCATGGGGATAGGCCGCCATGCAAATCAGAGCAATCGCCAGCAAAGCCATTGCAAGCACGTTTCTTGCTGGGAATACGCCGTTGTTGATGCCCATTTGGGCTGTATTTGACATGGTCTCCTGATCCTTGAACCGGAGTTCATGGTGTCATTAACCTTTCTGCCACATATGTGGCAGAGCCGAAGTCAATTAATGCGGCTTTTTCTTCACACAATTGTCACGAGGGTTTATTTGCCGATTGGGTTCGTAAAATGTTGTCTGGCTTCAACAAAATCCTGTTGAGGCCACCGCCCAATGACCACACGTGACGATATTTTTGGCTGTCCTGTCACCATGACGGCCGCTGGCGATATGAATGCCTGGAACAAGACCCAGCTGGCATTTCTTGCGCATGCAGCTGTCACTCCAGATCATCTCGGCACAACCATCGCCAGCGACCCCGGATTCGCTCTGCCGCTCATCTGCAAAGGCTTGTTTTCGCTTTTGTTGGGCCGCCGCGAGCTCACTGATGTGGCCGTTGAGGCTGAACGGCAGGCCCGCCTGCTGCACAACCAAACCTCGGTAACTCGCAGGGAAATGGAGTTTCTGGAGGCTCTTGCCGACTGGAACCGGGGGTCTCCCAAATCAGCCGGCGATCGCCTCGATCGACTGGTGTTGGAACACCCTCAGGACGCGTTGGCGATGAAGCTGGTACAAGCCATTCGCTTCGTACTGGGTGATGCCATTGGCATGCGTTCCTCAATTGAATCCGTCATCCCGCATTTGACCTCACAAGACAAAGCCTATGGCTATGCGCTGGGTTGCCATGCGTTCACATTGGAAGAAACCGGTGAATATGCCCTGGCCGAGCGCATCGGGCGGGAGGGAGTTGTCCATTCACCTGATGATGCATGGGGACTGCACGCTGTGGCCCATGTTTATGACATGACCAACGACACCAAGGCAGGTCTTGATTGGCTGACCAACCGCACTGAAGCCTGGGCGCACTGCAATAATTTCCGCTATCACGTATGGTGGCACATGGCGCTCATGCATCTCAACAGGGGAGAAGTAGACGCAGTTTTTGCCCTGTACGATCAGCAGATCCGCAAAGATCAGACCGATGACTACCGTGACATTTCCAATGCGGCATCGCTGCTGTCGCGGCTGGAACTGGATGGATTAAACGTCGGTAACAGATGGGATGAACTGGCAAACCTGTCTGAAGGTCGAACCCAGGACGGATGTTTGGCATTTGCAGATCTTCACTACATATTGTCGTTGATTGGTGGGGACCGGAAGCTTGCCGTTACCAATCTGCTGACCCGCATGCGCAAGGATGCAGCCGCAGAAGCCAATGAGATCGACCGGATTATGAAACATCCCGGTCTGTCTGTGGCCCAGGGTCTGGAAGCCTTTGGAGAAGGCAATTACACCAGGGCATTTCAGCATATGGCCGGTGCCCGCGATGCGATGCAAACCATTGGTGGCAGCCACGCTCAGCGAGATGTATTTGAACGTCTGACAATTGAAGCAGCTCTTCGTGGCGGGTATTTGGATGCCGCTGAACGGTTTCTGCAGGCACGCACCGACAAGCGGGCCGGCAAGTTGGACCGCTTCGCCGCATTACGGTTTGACGAATTGGCGCGTTGTCGCGGCGAACAATTTGATGCCCAGATGATTCCGGCTGAATGAATGTAAGAACTTTTGGTTGCGCATTGGCGTAAATGGCGGCATCTGAACCACGTTGCGACGAAGATTTGGAAATAAAAACATGACCACAACAGCACCACAAAGAACGGTTCGCGATCCGCGACTCGATTTCTTTCGCGGGTTGGCAATGTTTATCATTTTCATTGCCCATACCCCGAGGGATTTCTGGGCTCTATGGATACCCGCTCGGTTTGGATTTTCCGATGCAACGGAAACTTTTGTTTTCTGTTCCGGCATGGCATCGGCAATTGCCTTTGGGGTGATTTTTCAAAAACGTGGCTGGTTGATGGGAACGGCCCGCATTGTTTATCGGGTGTGGCAGGTTTACTGGGCTCATATTGGCTTGTTTTTTGCAATTTTGTTGCTGGTCACAAGTTTTGATCAGGCTGGCATTTTTACCAGTGAAAACTGGCAGCGCTCTTATGTTGGTGCGCTCAATCTGAAACACTTTTTTACCAAAACTCCAGATCTGATTATCGGGCTTTTTACTCTGAGCTATGTGCCCAACTATTTTGATATTCTGCCGATGTATCTGGTTATTCTGGCGATGATACCGATTGTGATGGGTCTTTCGCGGATTTCCTTGTGGGCGGTTGTGGCTTTCGTTATTGGCGTCTGGCTGACCGCCAATCTGGAGCTATTCGGGGCTGTCCCTTACAACCTGCCAGCTGAGCCCTGGTCCCAACGCAACTGGTTCTTCAACCCACTTGGCTGGCAATTGGTGTTTTTCACCGGCTTTGCCTTTATGCGTGGCTGGATCAAGCCGCCTCCTGTGGAAAAGAAATACATCTGGCTGGCAATTGGCATTGTTCTGATTTCGCTGCCATTTGCTTATTTTCGCATATACAATGCCCGCCCGAGTTGGCTGCTCTATACCGAGCTGAGCCCCTGGTTCAAGGACCAGCGTGAACTGCTGGCTCCATTGATTGGCAAGACAGAATTTGGCCTGTTTAGGTATATTCATTTCCTGGCAACGGCCTATCTCGGCTGGGTTGCTGTTGGCCCGCTGGGATCAAGATTGAAAAACTGGGGCAGTGCGCAGTTCGTTGTCGATACAATTCGAAAAGTCGGGCAGCAGTCGTTGGCCGTCTTCGTTTCCTCCCTGGTCATCGCGCAGATAGTCGGCATGGGATTTCGCATGTTTGGAAACCACTGGGCAATTGTAGCGGTTGGTAATTTGATCGGTTTTGCTGGATTGATTGCCGTGGCCTATTCGGTTGCCTGGTTCAAATCTCAGCCTTGGCGGCAACAAAAAGTGAGAGCGCCTGCCTCAACATTAACGCAATCGGGCAGTTCAACGATGCCGTTGGGCGTTCCGGCAAGGAAGATTGATTGAGGCGATGATCAACAGGCGTACACTATTGAGTTTGATCGCCATGGCAGGCGGTGCCGGGCTTCCCGTTGGCGGGGCGTGGGCAGGTGCTCAGGCGCAACCTGAGGCAAGTGCTGAAGCAGAGCAACCAGCAACTCCTGTGCAATTGGGTAAGGAACAAGCCTTTTCCAAAGACAATTTGCTGGAGAAGGTGCGCCAGATTGCCGGCAAAGAGTATGTCGCACCGACAAAAATCCCTCAGCCCTGGATCGATATGACCTACGATCAGTATCGCGGCATCGAGTTCAATCCGGATTCGGGGTTATGGAAAGACACCGACCTTCCATTCAATATGGAGTTCTTCGCGCCTGGCCTGTATTTTCCGACCGCAATTTCAGTCTCCGTCGTCGATGGTGACACCAGCCGCCCGGTGCTGTTTTCAAAAGACGTATTCAGATATGCCCATCTGGTGCCGGATCTGCCCGTGGATGAAACACTCGGCTATGCGGGCTTTCGCGTACGCACGACGATTAATGACCCGGTTCGCAAAGACGAATTCGTGGTTTTCCAGGGAGCCAGCTATTTTCGCGCCGTGGGCAAAGGACAGATCTATGGTCTTTCTGCTCGTGGCCTGGCCATTGATACCGGCGAGGCAAAGGGTGAGGAGTTCCCCGATTTTCGCGCCTTCTGGATTGAAGGTGTCGCACCGGGTGCCAAAAACTTTACGATCCATGCCCTGTTGGATTCTCCAAGCGTATGTGGTCTCTATTCGTTTGAGATCACTGCTGGGCCTTCAACAGAAATGGATGTTCGGGCAGTGCTGTTTCCGCGGGTGACCCTCAATCATGTTGGCATTGGTGCAGAGACCAGCATGTTTCTGTTCGATCAGACCAACCGTCATCGATTTGAAGATTTTCGCCCAGCCGTTCACGACACCGACGGGTTGCTGATTGTAAACGGGGCAGGTGAGACGCTGTGGCGGCAATTGGCCAACCCGCTGACCCTTCAAGTGTCCAGCTTCGTTGATAATAGCCCAAAAGGTTTCGGCCTGATGCAGCGACCTCGCGCATTCGACGATTTCGCCGATCTGGAGGCGAATTACCACAAACGCCCCGGCCTATGGGTAACGCCTGGTGAAGATTGGGGAAAAGGCTCTGTATCGTTGGTCGAGATTCCAGCGGATCGAGAAATTTACGACAACATAGTCGCCTACTGGCGGCCACACGAACCCATGGAAGCCGGGTCAGAACACAACTATTCCTATCGTCTGACCTGGTGCGAAGACCCGCCAATCGCTCAAAAAATGCCGCGTGTTGTGAACACCCGCATGGGCAAGCGTTTTGCAGGCGGTCGTTTGGTGACAATCGATTATTCCGATGCCGAAATCCTGCCGGAAAAGCTCGATAATGTGACGCTCCATGTCAGTTCCAACCGCGCCAAGGTTAGCCCTGGCATCCTGCAACGCAATCCAAGAACCGGCGGTGTGCGTCTGGCCTTCACTTTTTACCCGGAAAATCTGACGTCGCTGGAACTGCGTGCCCAACTCATGCTGGACGGCAAGATGGCCTCGGAAGTCTGGCTTTACAGGTGGACCGCATGAGTATGCAGGAGTTGAAAATAGACGCTCAAATGCCGCAACATGCACCTCTTGCGATGCCTTTGCAGGATTTTGCAAAACCGTTCAACGATCCACAGGTCAACAAGTTGACACCACTGAAGGGCACATATCTGTTTCGTCTGGCAACCTTTGTTCCCGCGGCTCTTACCTCCTTGGTGCTTGTTGGCATCATTATGGATTGGTTCGAAAATGACGGCTTCGTGGCGATTGAAATTGCCATGATGGCTCTGGTTGGGTTTTCCGCATTCTGGATTGCGCTTTCAGTTGCCTCCAGTACGATTGGTTTGTTTTTTGCGCGTGAATCTGATGTCGCGCAGCCAGCGGGCCCGTCTGGTGCGTTGCAGGTAGCGCTTCTGATTCCGGTTTATAATGAAGACCCGGATGCTGTGTTTGGCCGATTGAAGGCAATGCGCGAAGATCTGGAGAGTTCAAAGACCCATCATAAATTTGGGATATTTCTGCTGAGTGACACGCGCGACGACGCAATCGCGTTTCGCGAGACGGCATTGTTCGACCAGATTCGTCATCAGTCACGTGGCGCGATAGAAGTTTACTACCGGCGACGGGCTCTCAACACCGAGCGAAAAACCGGTAATATCCGCGACTGGATCGAATCCTGGGGGGCAGGCTGGTCGGCATTTGTGACGCTCGATGCAGACAGCCTAATGTCTGCCTCATCCATCATTCGTCTGGCAGACGAAATGGTTGCGACGCCAGAAGCTGGACTGATCCAGACTGTGCCGCGCCTGATCGGGGCAAATTCAATATTTTCCCGAGTTCAGCAATTTGCCAACAACATCTATGGCGGTGCTCTGGCGCGGGGTCTCGACCGCTGGTCAGGCAATGAGGGAAATTACTGGGGCCATAATGCCATAATCCGGACAACGGCATTTGCTGCCTGTTCGGGTTTGCCGGTTTTGCGCGGAAGCGGCGCCCTTGGAGGAACCATCAAAAGCCACGACTTTGTCGAGGCTGCCCTGTTGCGCCGTGCGGGCTGGTCGGTTCGTCTGTTGCCGGATCTGTCACAAACCTATGAAGAAACACCGCAGAGCATTATTGACTATGTGCTGCGCGATCGGCGTTGGTGTCAGGGCAATCTCCAGCACTTGCGTTTGCTGTTCTCGAGCGGTTTTTCAGCTGCATCGCGATTTCACATGTTGCAGGGGGCGATGGCGTATATTGCGTCCGTCGTCTGGTTCGGTCTGTTGGTGGTCTGGGCTTTGATGGGGCGTGGCAGGGAAGACAGCGTATTCCGTTATTTTGCCGATACCAATCCCTTGTTTCCGCAGTGGCCGCAGATTGACACGGTCAGTCGAATGGTCGTTCTGGCTTTCATGCTGGGCCTGTTATTGACCCCTAAACTGATGGGCGTTGCCCAGACCATCAGCAGAGATCCTTCGCTGACAAATGTCGGCGGTCCGTTGAGATTTTCAGCCAATGTTGTCTGCGAAATCGTATTGTCATTTCTGTTGGCACCTATCTTGATGGTGCAGCATGTTTCGGCGGTGGTTCACACCATCGTGGGGCGAGATACGGGTTGGACACCCCAAAATCGTGGTGACAGCAACTACGGATTTGCCGTGCTTGCGCGTTTTCATTGGCTGGAAACCTGCGTTGGAACTTTGCTGGGGATTGGCATAGGTGCCGGAATTGTTTCTCTGTGGCTGGTGCCGATTGCTGCAAGTCTGGCAAGCTCAATTCTGATTTCCCATCTGTTCAGTAAGCACCTGTCGAACAAGTCCGTTTTATCAACAATCATGGAAACGGAAGAACGCCGCGCGCCACCGCGTATCATTACCGCGTGTTACGCTTAGAGCCATCTAATCGCGAACGGTTCTAGACCCGTAGTCCCAGACGGTTGCGCCCAAATTGATCTCGCACACGTTGCATGACGTCGATATCCAGCTGCAGCAAAATATGGATCACATCGATGGGCACCCAGTTTTCGCGAATTTTTCCTTCGTGATGCAGATAAAAGTCGATCACCCGCATCTGCGTTGGGCGGCCGGTCGCGCCACTGCCAAACAGGCCACCCCCTTGGTTCTGTGCAATCACGCTGGGCCAGCCACCGGTAACGGAATAAGGACCATCTCCGATCTGGATATAATGCCCCGAGTCGGACTTTATGCCTGACTGACTTTCTTCATTGATGATCGACTGACCGCCCCTGCGACCGGGCCAGAAAAGTCGAAACGGCAATTGATGGAAGTCGACGAAACCGGGCAATCCTCTCGTGGTGCCGATGCCCGACGGCCCGTACCACATCATTTTTTGATGCCAGTGGTCTTTTTGAGCCATGTTGATCAGGCCTTCGCGACCTTTCATATTGTGATCTTTGTAATCGCTCAGCGTCTTGTGCATCGCCAGCGCCTGGGCAATCGAGCCAAGACCTTCCTCAATGTCCTGTTCGGTCAAAACCAGACCATCGCAGGTGATCGGTCCCATCCATCGGCCTTCCTGGCCCCAACTCGGTGCCAGAGGCCAGAAACCGGCCTGACGGATGACATCAAGCACATCCCACAGACAGCTCGATTGGGTGATCTTTCCATTCTTGACGGTGTGAACTTCTCCGTATCGGACATACAGGGGTTGCCCAGTTGCGGGAATATCCAGCCAGTCACGCTTAAATGTACCGCAATAATGCCCAAGACAGGCGACCATGTCGTGTTCTTCACCGTGACGGTCACGATACCGACCACCAACAATGATTTCATCGCGCCGCTCCATGTCAGGAAGACTGTGTTTCAGCGGCAACCAAGCTGTTTCTGCAATGGAATCTGTGCCTTCCAATTGATTGAGAGGATGGGAGCCACGCCAGATTGCCCCATCGACATATGAGTTCGCCAACACCTCATTCAGCTGACCGGTTTGGCAATCTGCAATCGCCTGCATGGCCCTCTGCACAAGCGTTTTATTGGTCAAATTGAGTGTTTGTGGAATCGGAAGGCAGCCATTTTTCATTATATTATCAGTCTGTTAGCAGAAAGAATCGTTGGTTTGGAAGTTTCGTTCACATTAGATATTGCATACGTATGCAATAAATGTTTGTCTTATACCAGAACGAAGGATTTGTCTTGCTGTTATTCAAATGGCGAGAGAAGCTGACGGTCTTGGACCATCGTTTCGCGCGTGAAAAATCTTGAGGTGCATATAGCCTCAAACTCTAGGGAGAATTTTAGACATGATTAAGAAACTTATTCTGGCCAGTGGACTTGCCCTGGCCGCAACAGCATCAGCACATGCTGCCTGCGACATTTCCAGTGGGCGGGTCAGCATTGTTGGAAACGAGTTCCCGGCGATCCAGACCATTGGCAAGGGCGCCATGTCCTGCGCCGGCAATGGTGTTGAGGTCAAAGCCAATCTCACCGCAGATCACCAGAAGATCAATGTTGCGGGCATGTCTGGCAACCCTGCTGAATACACATCTGCGATTGTCGCGAACTCTTCAATTGTTGCTTTGATGAACGACGATCTGATTCGTCCGCTTGACGATTATGTTGCCAAATTTGGTGACGGCCTGAAGAAAAACCAATTGATCACCGTTGATGGAAAAGTCATGGCGGTCGCGTTCATGGCGAACGCCCAGCATCTGGTTTATCGTAAAGATGTTTTGGAAAAAGCCGGTCTGGGAGTTCCAAAGACTTATGAAGACATGCTCGCAGCAGCGAAAACTATCCGCGACAAGGGCATTCTCCAAAACCCCGTTGGTGGCGCCTATAAAGCTGGTTGGAATCTGGCTCAGGAATTCAACAATATGTATATCGGCTACGGCGGCGAGTTTTTTAAGTCGGGCACGGCCGAAGTCACCATCAACAATGAACAGGGTGTTGCCGCTCTCAACATGATGAAAAGCCTGTCTGAATATATGAATCCCGACTACCTCACACACGATTCAAACGCCACATCTGCAGAATGGAAAGCCGGCAATGTTGGCTTGATGAACATGTGGGGCTCTCGAGTTGGCCCGCTTCGCGAAACCGAAGGTTCTTCGCAGGAAGTCGTTGATAACACCGCGATTTCTGCTCCGATGACGGTTGGTGGTGGTGCGGTCCCTGCAACCACTCTTTGGTGGGATGGTTGGACTGTTTCCAAGAACATCTCCGATGAAGACGCTGAAGCCACGTTTAAGGCGCTGAAAGCGGCTATTGATCCGAGTATTCTGAACAATGAGACCACGCCGCAGGCAGTATGGCTGATCGACGGATATGAGCCGACCGATGCAGCTAAAGGCGTATTTGCTGCCGCATCAATGGGCACCAAACCTTATCCAATGCGCCCATTCCAGGGTTTGCTGCATTCAGCGCTTGGTGCCGAACTGGCCGACTTTATGCAGGGTAAGGAAAGTGCTGAAAAAACTTTGGCCGATGTCGAAGCAGCCTATTCGGCGGCAGCCAAGGAAAAAGGCTATCTTAAATAAGTCTTGCCCGGGGCGGGTGACAATCATCCGCCCCCGCATTTATACTTGAGTACGGGGCCGACTAATATACGCGGGGTAGTATGAAACATCGGACATTCTTCTGGTTCTTCTTGCCGACAGCGCTGGCGATGATGCTGTTTATTGCGTTGCCTATTGTGTCTGTGGTTACCCAATCGCTGCATACAGCCCATGACCAGGTCATTATCGAAGTCGAAAACTGCGGACCATTCGGCTGCGAAAAAGAAACTTCTGTCGACACTGCGGCAACTGAATCTCTGCGCCGGGAACAACCGTTGGGAAAATGGGTCGGAACCGACATTTACTTTGACCGTGGCCATTTGGCGACCTCCGAAGTGGCCGATGCCTGGACCAAGTCGCAAAGCATGGATGAATTCCTGTCGACGATAATTAATTTGCCATTTTACCGGGCGATGTCATTCACCCTGACTTATACATTTGTGGTGACACCGATGTTGATCATCCTGGGCTTTATGATTGCGGTCTCAGTTAACGCGCTCAATCAACGGCTCAAAGGCTTGGTGATTTTCTTTTCCTTGCTGCCAATGATTGTCACGCCGTTGATTGGTTCACTGATCCTGTTCTGGATGATCGATTCTCGTGGTGTCATTGGTTCTGCACTTCAGTGGTTGGCCGGAGATCCGGATTTGTCACTGAAAGCATCAACTGGTCTCACCTGGATCATGCTGATGGTCTATGGGGTTTGGCACGCTGCACCATTTGCCTTTGTGGTGTTTTATGCGGGCCTGCAAACATTGCCGCAGGATACATTGGAATCTGCGATGATTGATGGAGCGACGCGCTGGCAGCGCATTCGCTTTGTGGTTATTCCGCACATCATGCCGTTGGTGACATTCGTTGCACTGATTCAGTTGATGGATAATTTCAGGGTTTTCGAGCCGATTATTGGCTTTAATGCCGAAGCTCATGCAACGTCTCTTTCATGGATCATATATAACGATCTGGGTGGAGAAACCCGATTGCTGTCCTCTGCAGCAGCAACTTCAGTTCTGACCATTATCGGAGTGGCAATCCTGTTGTCACCGGTGCTGGTGCGCACGTGGCGCGATTTCAACAGGAAGGCTTAATTCCATGGCCAGTGCAGCGGAAAAACAACCAACCGGCCTTCGTTTCTTTCTCTATGGCTTCGTAATCTTGTGGCTCATTCTGGCCGCCTTTCCATTCCTGTGGACCCTTTGGGGTTCGTTCAAGGTGGAACTCGACTTTTTCTCAAAAGCCGACTGGACCAACGCACTGTCCGGCGCCCGCACTGTTGCTGAATATGGCACTGCATTTACCGGCACGGGGTATGAAGGTGCCTGGGTGCAGGAAGAATTCTGGAAGGCGGCCATCAATACTGCGATTGTTTGTTTCTTCGTTGTTTGCACCTCACTGACCATCGGAACACTGGGAGGTTATGCATTATCCCGGTCGGGATTCCGCTATACATTCTGGCTGCTTATTCTGGCTCTGATATTTCGAGCCCTGCCTCCAACAACGTTGGTGTCGGGCTATCTGCTGCCGTTTTTTGAATGGAACCTATGGGGAATTCTACCGACCACAATCATCGTTCTGGTGGCTATCAACCAACCGTTCACCTTGTGGATGTTGCATTCGTTTTTTCAGAAGATTCCAAAAGACCTCGATGAAAGCGCAATGGTTGACGGGTGCACACGGTTCCAGGCATTTCGCCACGTCATAATCCCGGTCATGTGGCCGGGTGTGATCACCACCGGACTGTTCTCGTTTCTACTCGCCTATAATGACTTCGCCGTCACCGCGATGCTGTTGTCGAAGGAAAATCAGACAATGGTTCCCAAGATTGCGAGCTTCCTTGGCACGACCCAGACCGAGGGCAATGTCATGTTCGCGGTTGCCTCTGTGGTCTCGGCCACCGCGCCATTGTTTGTCTTGGTTATGATTTTTCAGCGACAGATTGTCAGTGGGCTTACCGCTGGCGCTGTGAAGGGGTAGGGCAGAGTGTCTGGATCGCAATATTTAACGCACCAAAAGTGCATGTTTCGAGGTTGAGAAATGGCCAGTATCAGTCTGAATAAAGTCAGCAAGCGCTGGGGAGATTTCGTCGGTGTTCAGGAGTTTGATCTTGAAATTGCCGATAAGGAATTCCTCGTCCTTCTGGGACCGTCGGGGTGCGGCAAAACAACCACCATGCGGATGATTGCCGGGCTGGAAGAAGCCACATCCGGTGAAATCTGGATTGGCGACCAAATTGTCAATGACCTGGAGCCGAAGGACCGTGACATCGCCATGGTGTTCCAAAGCTATGGCCTTTATCCGAACATGACGGTTTATGAAAACATTCGATTTCCGCTAAAGGTGCGAAAGGTTGATCCGTCAACTCATGCCGAACGGGTGCAGCGCGCCGTCGACATGGTGGAGTTGAACGATTTTACCCATCGCCGCCCGGCGGAACTGTCGGGAGGTCAGCGTCAGCGTGTAGCATTGGCCCGCGCCATTGTTCGCGAACCCACGGTGTTCCTGATGGATGAGCCCTTGTCGAACCTAGACGCAAAACTGCGTGTTTCAACCCGGGCACAGATCAAGAATTTGCAAAATACCCTTGCCACCACGACAATTTATGTAACCCATGACCAGATTGAAGCCATGACATTGGCCGACCGGGTTGTTGTGATGAATGCTGGCATTGTGCAGCAGGTTGGGACGCCGGTGGATATTTACGACCATCCGCAAAACACATTTGTAGCAGCTTTCATTGGCTCGCCAGCGATGAACCTGATTGAAGGGATCATCGAAGATGGAGTTTTCACCGGGCCAAATATCACGATACCCAGATTGGGTAAGTCGTATTCCGGCAATGTAACTCTGGGCTTCAGAGCTGAAGATGCCAGCATCACGGATGCGGAGGCCGATTTTGAGGCGCCTGTTTATTCCATGGAATTGCTGGGCGAGGCAACCATGGTAACAGCCAGGGCCGGGGACAGCCTGGTATCTGTCAAGGCAGCAAAGGATTATCGCTGCGAAATTGGTGATACGATGAAAGTTTCTGTGCCTCCAAGTATTTGCCATCTGTTTGATGGAAACACCGGTGAACGGCTCCATCTGTAGTAATATGAGATTTTCATGTTAGGTGCGCGTCCACAGCAGGCATATTTGAGCCAGGATAATAATGAAGATGATACCGCCGCTACTCGCGCGGTAATAGAGGGCATGGTCGATGGACTGAACGACCATCGCATTGCCGATATTGGCGAATATTTTTCAGATGATTTTCGGTGGATGGGAAATCAAGGTTGCGGTTTCAAACAGGGGTTGCGGGAGTTTCAGGAAGCCTGGCAAAAACCGTTTCAGGCCGCGTTTTCCGATAAGGTGTGTATTGACGAAGCACGGTTGTTCGATGGTCAGTGGGCCGCCGCATTCGGCCGCCAGGAAGCGATTCATTCGGGAGACTTTATGGGTCTGGCCGCGACCGGCAAAAAGGTTGTCATTCGGTACATGGATTTCTGGAAAGTCGTCGATGGAAAAGTTATCGACAATTGGGTAATGGTCGATTTTCCCAGTGTTTTGAAGCAATTGGGGCATGATGTATTTGCCGGAATGGGCTGGGAGAACTTAACCGATAATCCAAAGCGGGATTTCCGGCCCGACCAACTGCCTTGGAGAAAATAGGCCACAAAACAATAAATTGGAACCAAATGGATGAATAAAATGGGCTGGCTTCATAAACCGATTGCATACGTATGCAAAGAGCCATACTGTTAAGAGGTACCGGGCTCTTTGGAGGTAAAATGATCCGTCACTTAAAAACCGCACGCAGTGCAGAAGATCGTGCTGAGGACGATGCAAAGGTGCGTGGCACCGTTGAATCCATTTTGAAGGATATCGAGAACCGTGGTGACGCAGCAGTTCGGGAATTGTCGCAGAAATTCGACAATTACTCTCCGGCGAATTTCAAGTTAAGCGACTCTGAAATCGACGCGGCCATGAGCAAAGTCTCGGCCCGCGACATGGAAGACATTAAATTTGCTCAGACGCAAATCCGTAACTTTGCCAACGCTCAGCGGGCGTCTATGACGGACATTGAAATTGAGACGCTGCCCGGAGTGATTTTGGGCCACAAGAACATTCCGGTGCAATCTGTTGGATGTTATGTGCCGGGTGGAAAATTCCCGATGGTGGCTTCCGCCCACATGTCGGTGTTGACGGCGTCAGTTGCAGGAGTGCCGCGAATCGTTGCCTCCGCACCACCGCAAAATGGTGAACCACACCCGGCCATTGTGACCGCGATGAAGCTTGGCGGGGCCCACGAAATTTATGTCATGGGCGGCATTCAGGCCGTCGGATCGATGGCATTGGGAACCGAAACGATTGAACCGTGTCATATGATTGTTGGTCCGGGTAACGCCTTTGTTGCGGAGGCCAAGCGGCAGCTGTTTGGCCGTGTTGGAATTGACCTGTTTGCCGGTCCAACCGAGACGATGGTAATTGCCGATGATACCGTCGACCCCGAATTGTGCGCCACCGATCTGCTGGGGCAGGCCGAGCATGGCTACAATTCGCCAGCGGTATTGGTCACCAACAGCGAAAAACTGGCTCGCCAGACGATGGAGGAGATCACCCGTATTTTGAATATCCTGCCGACCGCCGAAACTGCTTCCAAGAGCTGGGAGGATTACGGTGAGGTGATTGTCTGTGACACCTATGATGAGATGTTGGAGGTGGCTGACGAGATTGCCTCTGAACATGTTCAGGTTATGACCGATCGCGACGACTGGTTTCTGGAACATATGACCAGCTATGGGGCTCTGTTTTTGGGCCCACGTACCAATGTTTCAAACGGAGATAAGGTAATCGGCACAAACCATACTTTGCCGACAAAACGCGCCGGGCGTTACACAGGTGGTCTTTGGGTCGGCAAATTTCTGAAAACGCACTCCTATCAAAAAGTACTGACGGACGAAGCTGCAGCACATATCGGCGAAATTGGCTCACGCCTTTGCATGCTGGAGGGTTTCGTTGGTCATGCTGAACAATGCAACATTCGTGTGCGCCGCTATGGCGGGCGCAACATTCCCTATGGCGAGGCGGCGGAACCAGCCGCTGACGCAGCAGAGTAAGGACTGGCGACAGGCCAATTCCCATGTCACAAGCAGCTGGTTATTCCTTTTAGACAAATGATAATTTCATGACCGAACTTCCACGTACTCCTTCCTTTCAATTGAACGGCAAACGCGCCCTTGTGACTGGCGCATCGCGCGGTATTGGTCTGGGTGGCGCCATGGCGCTTGCAGAACATGGTGCGCATGTAGTGATGGCTGCGCGCAATGCCGAGGAAATAGGTGCGGCTGCCCAACAGGTGCGCGATGCAGGTTATTCCGCAGAATCCATATCGCTGGATGTTGGGGACCACGAGGCGATGATTTCTGCGGTGCGTCAATATGGGCCGTTTGATATTTTGTTCAACAATGCCGGCACCAACGCACCAATGCCCTATGTGGATGTCACGCCGGACAATTTTGACCTGATCACCGATTTGAACCTGAAGTCGGCATTCTTCATGGCTCAAGAGGTGGCAAAAGGCATGATCGATGCAGGCCAAGGTGGATCGATCATCCACACATCCAGCCAAATGGGTCATGTTGGTGGCATTGATCGGTCTGTTTATTGTGGTTCCAAATTCGGTATTGAGGGCGTGACCCGAGCATCAGCCATTGAACTGGCAGCCCACAAAATCCGCGTCAACACCATCTGCCCCACTTTCATTCGCACTCCAATGACAGCGTCCACTTTTGAAAATCCAGAGCGCGTGGCGTGGTTGGAAGAAAAGATCAAGCTGGGCCGTGTTGGGGAAATAGAAGATATTATGGGAGCGGTTGTTTTTCTCGCCGGTGACGCTTCCTCGCTGATCACCGGCACAAGTTTACTGATCGATGGCGGCTGGACCGCCGACTAAAGGATATTAAGCGTGACCATCAAAGGCTTTTCCCAAGAGTGGAAAGATTTTCCCGACTACATTATCGGCATCACCAATGAGATTTGGGAAAGTCGCGGTATTGGGACGCTCAATCACTACTATGCTGAAGACATCCCCGTGCGCTCTCCAATGGGAATTCAGCGTGGCAACCAGGCAGTGATTGCGGCAACCATGGCGACCTGTCACGAGTTTCCTGATCGGGAGTTACTGGGCGAGGACGTCATCTGGTCAGGAGACCCGCAGACGGGTTTGCTGTCCTCTCACCGGCTGATCACGACAGCGACACATCTGCAAGATGGCGCATTTGGCCCCGCCACCGGAAAGAAGTTTACAATTCGCGTGATTGCCGATTGCGCCGCCAAAGACAATACAATTTTTGATGAATGGTTGGTGCGGGATTATGGCGGCATTGTTCGTCAGCTGGGTTTGGATCCCAAAACCTATGCAGGCCAACTCATCGCATCAGAAGGTGGAATTGAAAACTGCGTCAAGCCCTTTTCGCCGGATATGGACATTGATGGTGGTTATCACGGCTCCGGAAACGACAATCCCTGGGGCGCCAAATACGCCGCCATTCTAACCCGGTTGATGGACAAGGAATTCCATATCATTCCCGAGGTTTACGACCGGGCAGTGGTTACTGAATATCCAGGAGCAGTATCTGGTCTGTCACATTCATCGGTGGATGGATTCTGGCTTGGACTTCGTTCGTCATTTCCTGATGCCGAATTCAAAATCCATCATCAGATTGGCATGGACGGCGATATGTTGTCGCCGCGAGCGGCAATCCGCTGGTCGTTGGATGGGATCCATACGGGATGGGGCACGTTCGGCAGGCCGACAGGTGCACAGGTTCATGTGATGGGCATGTGCCACGTTGAATTCGGGCCATTTGGAGCCAATGGCGAGGGCATTCGTCGTGAATATGCTCTGTATGACGAAATAGCGATTTGGAAACAGATTTTGATGCAAAGTGGAGAGCTTTCATGACTGCTGAAGAAATCGAAGCACGCATCGTTCGCTACGGAGACCTGGTGCCGTGCAAGACAGCCTTCATTGACGCCCATACGCCGGGATCTGACAGCAAGGAAAATTTCACAATCATTGGGGGAGGGGTATCGGAATCCCTCGATCAGCATGTCCACATAACAGAAACTCCGGGCTTTAATATTGGCGCAGCGGGGCAACCGCCAAACTGCCGCAATTCACTGCACAGTCATCGCACCGCAGAAGTATTTTATGTTCACAAAGGCCGCTGGCGCTTTTTTTGGGGGCGCTATGGAACTGCTGGAGAAGTCGTGTTGGAAGAGGGTGACATCTTCAACATTCCAACGGGGATTTTTCGCGGCTTTGAAAATGTCGGCACCCAGTACGGCATGATCATGGCGATCCTCGGCGGAGACGATGCCGGAGGTGGCGTAATCTGGGCACCGCAAGTGATACAGGATGCAGCAGATCACGGTCTCGTTCTGGCGGAAACCGGACAGCTCTTCGACACAAAAAAAGGGCAGCCGCTGCCCGAGGGCGTTGCACCAATGGCGTTGCTGACCGATCAACAGTTGAAGAACTATCCCGAAGTGCCGGTTGAACAAGTGGTGCCCGAATATATTGGCCGCTATCATGATATGATGGCACTGGCCGCCAGCGGGCCGGCGCAGATCATCGGTGAATCCGCATTGATCTGCGACAAGCCGGGATTTGAGATTGAATTCATCGGTCGCGACTCTCTCAGCGGTCCGCAGGGTGGCGATGGACGTCACCATATTTTGCTGGTCCACGAAGGCCATTGGCGGTTGCAGTGCAGCGAGGCAGGTTCGACACTCGCACCGGGCGATACCTGCGCGATACCTGCGGGACTTCCCTATCAGCTAAATCCCACCATGACCGGGACTTGCAGCCTGTTCCGGGTGATCAATACCGACGATCCGGCTGGACCAACAGCTACTGATCTGCACTAACTTTTTTTGCCACTTAAATGTGTGTGGCCGGCATTGGAGTATGCAAAATGACCAAAATCCCAGTCAGCCATGTTGGTTCATTGCCGCGCACGCAAAAGGTCGTTGATTTCATCTTTGCCCGGGAAAAAGAACAGCCCTACGATGGTGCCGGGTTCGACGCGACAATGACCGAGGCCGTCGACGAAACCGTGCGCCGTCAGGTCGCGTCGGGCATCGATATTGTTTCCGATGGCGAGACGTCAAAAATTTCTTACGCAACCTATGTGAAGGATCGATATACCGGGTTTTCCGGCGACAGCGATCGCAATGCGCCAGCCGATCTAAAAATGTTCCCGACGTTTCTTGAGCGCCTGGCAAACAGCGGCGGGACACCAAAATATGCACGCCCCCAATGCACCGGCGACGTTGTGTCCAAGGGGCAGGTCGAACTGAAAAAAGATATTGCAAATTTAAAGGCGGCGATGGCCAAGCACGGAGTTGAGCGTGGTTTCATGAATGCCGCATCACCCGGAGTTATCTCCTTGTTTTTGCAAAATGTTCACTATCCGACACGAGAGAAATACCTTGAAGCGCTGGCCGAAGCTATGCGGGCAGAATACGAAACGATCGTGGCGTCTGGATTGCAATTGCAACTTGATTGTCCCGATCTGGCTTTGTCGCGCCATATGCTGTTCACCGACCTGTCGGATGCAGAATTCTTAAAAGTTGCAGACATGCATGTCGCAGTGCTGAACCACGCGTTGGATAATATACCACCGGACAAAGTGCGAATTCACATTTGTTGGGGCAATTATGAGGGGCCTCACTGCTGTGACATTGATATGGACACTGTGTTTCCAACTCTGATGCGGGCCAATGCAGGAACCGTGCTGTTTGAAACCTCCAATCCCCGCCATGCCCATGAATGGACGGTATTTCGAGATCGAAAGTCGGAGATACCTGACGACAAGATTTTGATGCCCGGGGTGGTTGATACAACCACGAATTTTATCGAACACCCGGAAGTTGTCGCCCAGCGACTTGAGCGGTTTGTCAATATAGTCGGATCAGACCGGGTGATTGCAGGATCCGATTGTGGATTTGGCACATTTGCTGGTTTCGGATCGGTTGATCCCGAAATTGCCTACGCCAAGCTGGCAACTCTCAGCGAAGGTGCTGGATTGGCCGCAGCCCGTGTCTGAGGTGGTGGCCCAGCGCCCGTTTGACGGGGTGATTTTTCTGCCTGGCCTGTTGTGCGATCAAAAGCTTTTCGCCCCACAACTGGCAGCGCTTGAGGGAATTTACCCCACAGAAGCCCCAAATCTTGGCGCATACGATACGTTTGAAGCGATGTCTGCAGCAGTGCTGGAACAGACGCAGTTTGACCGGTTTGCCCTGGCCGGTTTGTCGATGGGAGGCGCATTGGCGATGAACATGGCTCGCTGGGTTCCTGAAAGGGTTGAACGTTTGGCCATATTGGATGCCAATCCGGGCGCAGATGATGAGAAGCGCCGCGCCAATCGCCGCCGCCAGATTGAGGACGCACACCGTATTGGCGTTGGGGAATTGACCCGGCAGGAATTAGCCAAACTTTATCTCGCACCTGCTAACCAGACACCAGCCATGATCGACACTGCCGTTGCCATGGCGGAAGAGCATGGAGTTGCTGTCTATGAGCGCCAGCAAAACGCATTAATGTCCCGCGCCAGTGTACGTGAACATCTGCCGCTCTATAAAGGCAATACGCTGGTTTTGTGCGGCGGCTTGGACATTCTGTGTCTGCCAGAATGGCACAGGGAAATGGCTGACCTTATCCCAAATGCCTCGTTGAAAATCATTGACGGTGCTGGTCATCTGGCTCCGATTGAAGCGCCGAATGAAGTCAATTCAGCTGTTCTGGAGTGGCTTGGTCGTGAACGGCTCTAAGGCAACAAAAAACCCGCCGCGGCCAGCCGGGCGGGTTTTCTGTAAATCTTGTGGAATAGCGGGGCTTAGAGGCCCAGACCACCGAATTTCTTGTTGAATTTGGAAACACGACCATCGCGGTCCAGTACCTGGCCGCCGCCGCCTGTCCATGCGGGGTGGGAAGTTGGATCGACGTCGAGGTTCATGACGTCGCCTTCTTTGCCCCATGTGGATTTTGTTTCATATTCCGTGCCGTCTGTCATCACCACTTTGATGGTATGGTAATCTGGATGGATTTCGGCTTTCATCGTCTTCGTCCTGATTTTAACGCCGGACCATGCTCTCGACGGGAGGACATGTGTGCCGGACTGTTTTTGATAATAAAGATGTAATTTTGTCACCATGTGGTGAGAACGCCGTTAGCATCTTTGAATTTCGTGCCGCAGCCTATACATGAAGGTTTCAGCCAAGACAAGAAGGTATCGTAGGTAGAACGTGAGCAATCAAACCTCCCATGAAACCAAGGACCGCACAGGCCTCAAGCCGTTGGGCCGCCTGATGCCCTATCTTTGGCGCTACAAGTCCCACGTGATTGGGGCATTAATTTTTCTTGCGCTGGCAGCGGTTACGACGCTTTCGTTGCCGCTGGCTGTCCGCTCAATGATTGATAACGGCTTCAGCAAGGCCGATACGTCATTTGTAGATAACTATTTTTACGCGTTGTTTGCCATCGCCGCCTTGCTCGCGATCTCCAGTTCAATGCGCTATTATTTTGTCATCTGGTTAGGGGAAAGGGTCGTTTCAGACCTGCGTGGTGAAGTCTTTGCACATCTCACCAATCTGTCTGCCAATTTCTACGATACTGCGAAAACCGGCGAATTGGTTTCAAGACTGACGGCAGATACAACTCAGATTAAAAGTGCAGCCGGTGCAACTGCTTCAATGGCGTTGCGCAATGTTGTGCTGATCATCGGCGCCATGTTCGGCATGATTTATACCAGTCCGAGCCTGTCATTTATCGTCCTGGCGGCGATACCGGTGATTGTGCTGCCAATATTCGCTTTTGGCCGCAATGTTCGACGCAAGTCCAGATTTGCCCAAGACAAGCTGGCAGACGCAACTGCCTACGCATCTGAAAGCATATCCGCGGTGCGCACACTCCAGGCATTCACCAATGAAAAACTGGTGTCTGGCCGGTTTTCTGATGCAGTGGAAGCGGCCTTTGATGCCGCCCGCTCTTCCATCGCAGCGCGGGCATTTTTGACGGCATTTGCCATTTTCATGATTTTTTCCAGTGTTGTTGGTGTTCTGTGGATTGGCGCGGGAGCCGTGTTGGAAGGTTCAATGAGCCCGGGTCTGCTGGGGCAGTTTCTGCTCTATTCCGTCATGGCGGCCGGAGCGCTGGGAGCGCTGTCAGAAGTGTGGGGGGAATTGTCTCAGGCTGCGGGCGCAGCAGAGCGACTGAGTGAGTTGCTGGATACCGATCCTGAAATTGCCGAACCGGAAAATGCGCTTGCACTACCAGATAAGTCGATCGGCGCGCTGGAGTTCAAGAACGCTTCATTTGCCTATCCCACCAGAGTTGATTACCCGATTGTCGACGGCCTGAACCTCTCGGTTAAACCCGGTGAGACCGTCGCACTTGTCGGTGCCTCAGGCTCCGGCAAGAGCACGTTATTCAATCTGGCGCTTCGTTATTATGACCCGACCGATGGTGTGGTGACTCTGGATGATGTCGACATATCGCAGGTATCGCCCCAGGAAGTTCGCCGTCGCATCGCGCTGGTGCCACAGGATACAACGATATTTGCCATGTCGGCTGCCGATAATATTCGGTTTGGACTGCCAGAGGCGACAGATCAGCAAGTTGTGGAAGCGGCTAAACTGGCCCTGGCAGATGAATTCATTACGCAGTTAAAAGACGGCTATGAAACTGTGGTCGGTGAGCGGGGGATCACTTTGTCGGGTGGTCAGCGCCAGCGCATGGCGATCGCCCGTGCTATTTTGAAAAATGCGCCACTCTTGTTGCTTGATGAGGCGACGAGTGCGCTTGATGCAGAAAGTGAAAAGCTTGTTCAAAAAGCTCTCGACGGCCTGATGGTTGGCCGCACCACAATCGTCATAGCCCACCGGTTGGCGACGGTGTTGAAGGCCGATCGTATCATGGTGATGGATGGCGGACAGTTTGTCGAAGAAGGCACCCACGAAGAGCTTGTGGCCAAAAAAGGCATCTATGCCCGGCTGGCAAAACTGCAATTTGAAACTGAACTGGCGGCTTAAAGCGCTTTAAACTTCCTGTGCCCGATGCGCAATATCGTCCAATATCCTGAGCGCATCGGCCTCTCGGCCCTCAGGAATGAACAGATGATCGTGAAAAAAGCCGGATACGGGATTTACGCCCATTCCCTGCTGGGCGAGCTGCGTCGCGATATGCGCAATGAAGCCAACCGCCTCCAGGGAAGAATGCACATTGAGAGTGATCATTCGACAGGGAAATTCATATGCCAATCCGTGAGCTTCGGCTTCTGATTTCAGCAGGATCAGCGTCGTTCCTTCAGCTTCGCGAAACATCATACGTGGCGCCAAATTCGCAGGCACTGCATTATCGGCAATTGTGATGAAAACAAAAATTCCTTCGACCAGTTCTGCCGTGAGTGTTTGCAGCAACTTGCTGAGACTCAATTCGCCGCTCATAGGGCTTCCTTCACAATGGTTCCATTTTACCGAGTATGGCTATCGCTCGATTCCTGCTGGTTTGGGTTCCATGGCCGTGTGCCGATCGAGGTGGCGAAACGCAACAGGTAACCGTCGGGGTCAAGGATCAAAAACTCGTCCTGACCATGTTCAATGTCATTTTCCCGGTGCCAACTTGTTGTCAATTTTCTAAACAGGCAATAACCGCTTGATAAAATCTGACTGCTGAGCGTTTTGGCGTCGTCAATCTCAATTTGAAAGTTGATCCCGCGTCCAAAGGGTTGCTCCATCGGACCCGTTTCCCAGTTTCCGTTCACCTGTTCGATCATGATTTGTGCCGAGCCCAATTGGAGGTAGGCAAACTGGTGTTCGGGCCGCTCATATCGAATGTTAAAACCCAGGACATCCACATAAAAGGCGCGGCTGACGACAAAGTCTGAACAGGAGAGTTCCGGAACCAGCGCTGCAAACGGTGTTTGGTTTCCTCTTTCCATGACCGTACTCAAATTGACCCGGCTTCCACCATGTAATTGTTCGCGGTGCACATGGCTGCGTCATCGGAAGCGAGGAAAAGCACCATGCGTGCAACGTAGATTGGATCAATGAGGTCCTTCAAACATTGCCGGGCACGATGCTTTTCAATGCTCTCTTCGGTTACCCAAAGTTCCTTTTGCCGCGCTGTCATGATCCAGCCGGGTACAACAGTGTTGACGCGAATTCGGTGTTCACCAAGATCTCGCGCCATGGTGCGGGTCAATCCGTGCACGGCGGCTTTGGAGGTCGTATAAGCCGGCATATTGCCGCCAGCTTCCCACCAGGAGTTAGATCCCATATTGATGATTGATCCACCGCCTGCTTCGATCATACCTGGTGCAACCGCCTGAATGGCGAAAAACTGGTGCCGTAGATTAGAGCCGAGTCTCTCGTCCCAATAGTCTGGCGTAACTTCCTGCCAGCCATGTCGATCATCGCGGGCCGCATTATTGACCAGGACGGTGGCAGCGCCGAGTTGATCGGCCAGACTGGCAAAGGCGGTCTTCAATTGTTCAATATTGCGTAAATCGCAGTTTTCAAATGCTACATTGGCACCAAGCTGTTGGCTCAGGGCGGTTCCACCCGTTTCATCAATATCGACAAAACCTACCTTGGCACCTTGTTCTGCAAATGCGCGGACCATATCCGCCCCAATGCCCGATGCGCCGCCGGTTATGAATACAACTTCATCTTGCAGACTCGGATAAGTGGCAAATTTGGATGTCATGGACTTCTCAGTACTGAAGATAGGGAAAGCAGGGTTATTTTTCGGTCAGTTTCAACTCAATGCGGCGATTGCGATCACGCGCTTCTTGAGAATCTTCGGGATCAAGTGGTTGAAACTCACCAAACCCGGCCGCCACCAAACGTTTGGAGGGCACGCCCTCGGAAACCAAATACTTGACCACGGATGTGGCGCGGCCAGACGATAATTCCCAGTTATCGCGGTAGCGTCCATTGCCGCCTAGCGGAATGTTGTCGGTATGGCCGTCAACCCGCAATACCCAGTCGATTTCGTCGGGGATTTCTTTGCCCAGCTCAATCAGAGCTTTGGCCAGCTTGGTCATTTCACCGAGGCCGTCTTCATTTAGTTGGGCACCGCCGGAAGGGAATAATACTTCTGACTGAAAGACGAAACGGTCGCCAACCACGCGAATATCGTCGCGGGCACCAAGAATTTCGCGCAACCGTCCAAAGAAGTCAGAGCGATAACGATTGAGTTCCTGTACTCGCTTGGCGAGCGCCACATTCAGGCGTTTTCCAAGATCGGCGATTTTGGTGGAACTTTCGCGGTCTTTGACCTCCGAAGCATCCAGAGCATCTTCCAATGCGGCAATTTGCTTTCTCAGTGCAGAAATTTGTTGGTTGAGCAGACTGACCTGATTCAACGCCCTGCGGGTGATTTTGCGCTCGTCATCAAGCGAATCTGACAGTATCTCGGCCCGGTCTTGCGCAGTGTCGGCCGCGCCAGCACCGCGAGCCAGCAGCGATTCCAGTCTGGACCGCTCGTCCTTGCTGCTTGTCAGGCTAGCGGACAGGGTCTTGATCTGATCCTCCAGATCCTGATTTTCCGACCGCTCCAGCGACAGCAGCGCCGTCAGTTCGTTAAGTTGGCTGTTCAGTCGATTTAATACCGTGTCTTTGCCGGTGATCTCCTGACTCAGGATGAATTGTGCAAGCACAAATACCGATAACAGGAACATGATCGCCAGCAGCAATGTGGACAGGGCGTCGACAAACCCTGGCCAGTAGTCGACGCGATCTCCGCCTCGTTTGCGCCCGCGACTTAGCGCCATGATCTAAGATCCGTCCTTCGGCTTGCGGGCGCGCGGCGCGCTCGGTTTTTCAATGTTGCGGTTGAGCTGTTCCAGCAGTTTCCTGACGTCGTTTTGCGATTTGCTCTGGGATTCAACCCAGTCTCGGATCAGTTGCTGTTCGCTGCGCATGTGCTTGACCAGCGCCTGAATACCTTCAGCCAGGCTGGCCATGGCAGCTGTTGTGCGCGCTCCGCCACCACCTTCTTTAACCTGACTGGCAATTCTCTCCATCGCCTGGGTGACGTCTTTTCCACCGCTGGCGGCGGCCTGGAAATCACTGTTCAAGTCGGTCACCGAAGACAGCCAGTTTTCAAGTTCCAGATAGAATCGGTTTTGCGCCTGCCCTGATTGCAGATCGAGAAACCCCAATACGAGTGATCCGGCAAGGCCAAATAACGAGGATGAAAAGGCAGTGCCCATGCCGTCCAGAGGCGCGCGAAGGCCGGACTTGAGTGAATCCAAAATATCGTTGGTATCGCCGGAATTGGGATTAAGCGAGCCGATGGTGTCACCGATCGACCCAATGGTGCCTAAAAGGCCCCAAAACGTGCCGAGCAGCCCCAGAAAAACCAGCAGGCTGATCAGGTAGCGAGAAATTTCACGTCGCTCATCAAGCCGGTTGCCAATCGAATCCAGAATGGATTGGGTTGATCCAGTTGACAGGGCAACATCGGAGTTGTCCCCCATCATAGCTTCCATCGGTGCCAGCAGCACCGGCTTACGCCGTCGCTCATCTGCCTGTCCGCGACGAAATGAATTCACCCAGGCGACTTCCGGCATTAGTCTGATTACCTGCAGGAAGGCCAATATGATGCCAACCAGCAAGACGCCCAAAATGAGGCCATTCAATCCCGGATTGGTCGAGAAATTCTCAAGTATCTGGCGATTCAGGATCAGCACTAGAAATGCGACCAATGCGATAAATATCAGCATTGAGAACAAGTATACCCGGGGAGAAGAAAGCTTGTGGGGGTCGTATTCACGCGCCATGCGAAAGATGCTCCTTTGAAGGCGCCGAAACGCCAGCATGCTTGCCAATCAACCGATCAGCCGGTCGTTCGGTTCTGTCCCGGGCCAACGGGACGGGTAGGGCGAACGGCAAAACAAATCACCTCGACCCTATGTACCGCAAATTGTCCGGCAGTTGAATACAAGAATGGGCGGAAAACAAGGCGCTCCAAAAGCTTGTTGTTTTAGCGCAATGGCGATTTAGTCGCGAGCCATGCTTTCTGGCAGTGGGCGGTTTATTATCGTCCGTAATTTTCCATGAATGGCTTCGTTGCCGGCCACCAGACGCCCCGATTCATAAATTGATGCTTGTGGATCGGGTTCGGTGGCAAATCCACCGGCTTCTCGCACCATCAACATGCCCGCTGCGACATCCCAAGCTGAAAGTCCATCTTCCCAATATCCGTCGAATCGACCAGCAGCGACATAAGCGAGATTCAATGCGGCAGAACCAGTGGCACGCACCCCTGCGGTCTGGTTCATAATGTTCCGCTGTTCAAACAGCGCTACGCCATGGCCTTTTTTATTGAGTGCGGGAATGCCAGTGGCGATCACACATTCATCCAGTGCAGATCGATTAGCTACCCGCATACGGCGATCATTGATGTATGCTCCGCGACCACGTTCAGCTGTGAACAATTCCTCTGTGATAGGGCTATAAATGACGCCGGCAACCAGCTGGCCGGCAGATTCCAACGCAAGCGAAACTGCAAAAAACGGATTGCCGTGCAAATAATTGGTGGTCCCGTCCAGTGGATCGATAATCCAGCGGTGGTCGGAACCGGTATCCACCACGCCGCCTTCTTCCATCAAAAAGCAATATCCGGGACGGTCCTTGTTGAGCGAATCGCGCAATGTCTTTTCGGCCTTCAGGTCAGCCTGTGAGACGAAGTCGGCCGGACCTTTCACGGAAATCTGCAGGTTTTCGATTTCACCGAAGTCTCGGGTCAGAGATCGGCCAGCTTTTGAGGCTGCGTTGACCATCACATTAAGTAGCGCAGAGCGGGCCATTATTAGTACTCGATCCTGTTAAGCCGGTTCAAAATGGTCGGCGTGATGTGAAAGGCGAATTGCGCGTCGCTGAAGCAACGCGAGTAGTCGATCGGGGATTGATCACACTTTTGCCCAAGGTTCAAGGCGTTGATGTCGCCGAACTAGGGTCGGGACCCATTAATGTGGTGTATTTCGCCGCTGGACAGCGTCGCAGAACCTTGAAAACCAACAGGTTTCCTGCGTCTGTGCTCCTTGCCAGCAACAAAATTCACCACCGCAGAATACATCAGAATAATGGGTCCAGACCCTAGCCCTTTGCTAGGCGGGCAAGACCTCTTGTGAGTTGGTTAGCGGCTTCTATTGCGCGTTTTTTGTCGATTTCAGGCAATGCCTGAAACATTCGATCCAGTTCTGAATCGCTAAAACCTGCGCGGCGGGAAATTACATACCAGGCACCGGCCCGTATCAGGTCAGGATTATCCTCATCGGCAAATGCGTGAATGCGGGCCAGGCGGTTTTGCGCCACAACATTGCCCTGCACTGCCGCTCTGGTGAACCAGAATTGTGCCTGAACTTTGTCACTCTCGCCGCCACGTCCATTTGCCAGCCACACCCCAAACTCAACCTGAGCAGTATCAAAACCGCCCAGAGCAGATTTTTTCAGCCACGATCTGGCTTGTTTTTCATCAGCAAAATTTACCCCCTTGGCTTCGGCATAGATATTTGCCAGAGCATATTGTGCATCTGCGATACCGGCATTGGCTGCGGCCTGATAAAACGGCAACGCGCTCTTAAAACCGTTCCAGGTGGGGCGACGGGAAGTGATGATCTGCGCCAGATTAAATTGCGCCCGCGGATGGCCGGCATCAGCCGCTTTGCGCAGATAGTCTTCCCCCAGCTTCAAGTCCTGTTCGACAAATTCCCCCTGCAGCAACAGATTGCCATAGTGAAATTGAGCCGCACGTCCTCCACCTTTTGCAGCAAATCGATACCAGTTGGCAGCCTTTTTGCGGTCGCGTGCAATTCCCAGGCCCTTCCAAAGGAGCTCGGCAACCAGGGTCTGTGCGGCCGGATCGCCGATTTCAGCTCTTGGCAGCGCCATCTCCAAAGCCGTCAGGTAGTAACCTCGCTGAAATGCACCGTAAGCAAAGTCTGGGTTCGGTTTGGAGGAACTGTCAACGTTTGGATCTGTAGAATTGGCATCCGGTCCGGAGATGGGGGCAGGAAGCTGAGGGCCGCCAATTGGTTTCGTGAAGCGGGTTTTGGATTCAGTTGCGCTGGCCGGTTCCTGTGCCATAGCAACGGTCTGCAGCGCCATGAAACTGGCCAGAAATAGCTTAATCTTCAATGGTTTCAAAACGTGGAGCATGCTCGTTCAACAACTGGTTGGCGTTACGAACCCTGTCGGGTGCGGATGAGATTTCATTTGCATTTGGGTCGGATGCAAATATGGCCTGACGCAATGCAACAAACTCTGCACCGCTTTTGGCAACGTCTACGATAGACTCCAAATCGCTTCCACCCATAACAATACAGGGAATTTCGACTATTTCGGACCACCATTGGCCGAGCGCAAGGTTTTTCGGGTGTGGTTCAGGGCGAATATCACCGTCAGGCTTGCCAAACATCAGGTAGTCAGGCTGCAATTCGCCGATACCAAGAGCGTTGTGGCGGGTTTTGACATTGGCTGCCCCGACCATCATGCCGGGTGACAATTTGTCAATTGCGTCTTTGAGTGCCGTCAGGTCCTGCCCCAGTTGCAGCCCGTCTGCCTTCACCCTGCCGGCGATGCGACTGTAGTCGGCTATAACTGCTGCAATACCCAACTCCTGAGCTACCTTGACCAGAGGCTCAACCAGTTTCTGGAACGCTGATTCGTCCATATGCTCGGGAGAGAAGACAATGCTCGCTACATCACCAGCCGCAAGCAGGTCAGAAAATTGCGTTGCATTAAACTGCGACATTTCTGCCGGTCCCATACAAAGGACCAGCCGGCATCTGTCGAACGGGGTTAGTTGGCTCTGTTCAGGCATACCAACGGCATAGAGCGCGCGCGCTTCCTGCACAAGGCCTTATTTTATAGAACTTTTGTGCGATTTAGTCCCGAATTCAGCCGGTAGCGTTCAACCGCGCTATTTCATCTTTAAGCTTGAGTTTTCGGCGTTTTATCTCTGCCAGTTCGGCATCACTTGACGATGGGCTCGAAGTCAGATTGGCCAGCTCGGTTTCCAACATCTGGTGGCGTTGCTTAAGTTGTTCGACATGCGCAGTTACGGTCATGAGTTTCCTCTCGTTCATGTTGATACATAGCAGTCACAATGCTGTCACAAATAAGCATCCGTGTCGAGAATTCGGGAACAATATAGATCAGCTTGTGAATGATTTTGGGGATATCAGGTTCGGGCTTGGCCTTGGGCGTGGGAGCGGCTAGAAGTGCCTCTCACAGAGGACGCAATTGATGAGTGATGATCAGGACCAGGCGCAGGAGCGAATGAAGCTGGCCCGACTGCAGCTTGAGCACGATGACTATCACGCGGCAATCGATGCGATGATCGCACAGCGATGCGATCCCCTGCAAATACAACGTTTGAAGAAAAAGAAGCTCGAACTGAAGGACCGGATTTCCATGGTTAAATCAACCCTGATTCCGGACATCATCGCATGACCCAGGACAGACCATCAGTCGCCGTCATCATGGGCAGCCAGTCGGATTGGCCGACGATGAAACATGCCGCCGATATTCTTGACAAACTTGACGTGAGTTATGAAGCGAAAATTGTGTCTGCCCATCGCACTCCGGATCGCATGGTGGCGTTTGCCAAGTCGGCAAAAGACAATGGATTCAAAGTGATAATTGCTGGTGCGGGGGGAGCTGCTCATCTTCCTGGTATGGTGGCGGCGTTGACTCCATTGCCGGTATTGGGGGTTCCCGTCCAATCAAAGGCCTTGTCCGGCAAAGACAGCCTTTTGTCCATCGTGCAAATGCCAGCCGGCATTCCTGTGGGCACATTGGCCATTGGCCAGGCAGGGGCTGCAAACGCCGCCTTGTTGGCAGCCGCGGTCTTGGCGCTGTCCGATCAACAATTGGCCGACAGGCTCGAGGCCTATCGCAGCGCTCAAACCGATGCGGTTAGGGAGGCCCCGATTGACTGAGGCCAGAACTCTGACGACGTCGCTGCCACCAAATTCCACGATTGGCATTATAGGTGGTGGGCAACTCGCTCGAATGCTGGCAGGTAGCGCGGCGCGTTTGGGCTTCCGCACCATTGTGCTCGAACCGGGAACAGATTGCCCGGCGGCGCAAACCTGCAGTCGACATATAGTCGCAGCTTATGATGACGAAGCCGCATTGGAGGATTTGGCGGATGCTAGCGATGTTGTTACCTACGAGTTTGAAAACGTGCCGCTTTCGGCAGCCGACCATCTGACAAGTCGCGTACCTCTTTATCCTCCAGCTAAAGCATTGGAAGTTTCTCAGGACCGATTGCTGGAGAAGCAGTTTTTGCAGCAGGCCGGACTTGAAGTTGCCGATTTTCGCAACGTTGAGACCCCACCAGACCTGATTGAGGCTCTAGAGCAATTTGGTGGTGGTGTGCTTAAAACCCGACGGTTTGGATATGATGGCAAAGGCCAGCATGTTTTTACCTCAGCAGATGTATCCGTTGACGAGGCGCAATCTGTTTTTCAGCAATTGGGAACCGGCCCATTTGTGTTGGAGCGTTTGATCAACTTTGACAGTGAATTTTCGGTCATTGCTGCCCGTTCAGCTGATGGAAAAACGTGTGCTTACGACCCGTCTACCAATATTCACGAGACCGGAATTTTGCGCCGTTCAACGGTCCCTGCCAGATTGGACAATCAATTGGCAGAACGAGCCCGCCAGATGGCGATCACCTTGCTGGATGCACTGGATTATGTCGGTGTCATCGGGGTGGAGTTTTTTCAGGCCGATGCGGGTTTGCTGATCAACGAATTTGCCCCGCGGGTACACAATTCCGGTCACTGGACACGTGAAGCGTGTGCAACTTCGCAGTTTGAAAATCACATTCGGGCGGTTTCAGGTCATGCTCTGGGTTCTGTTCAGCGCTACCATGATTGTGAAATGATAAATTTGCTTGGAGATGAGGGTACGCAAATCGCGGCGTATTTGTCAGAACCTGCTTCTCAAGTCACACTCTATGGCAAAAACCAGGTCCGTCCGGGCCGCAAAATGGGGCATGTTACAAGGGTTTTTTAGCCCGACAATTCCTTGGCAACATCAAAATCAATGCTGGACAAAGCCGTGCAGTTTGAGTAAATCAGTTTCAGTCGGTTCCCTAGTGGGTTCCGAGAGCCTTGTTTTTTGCCAGTAGAATTTAAAATTTCTGAGCACAAACCAGATCTCTGAAAATAAAATCATAATGATGGGAAAAGCCCGTGCAAGTCGTCGTTCGTGACAACAATGTTGATCAAGCTCTCCGCGCTCTGAAAAAGAAGCTGCAGCGTGAGGGCGTGTTCCGTGAAATGAAACTGCGGAACTTTTACGAAAAACCTTCTGAAAAGCGTGCCCGTGAAAAGGCTGAAGCCGTGCGCCGTGCGCGCAAATTGGCTCGCAAACACGCGCAGCGTGAAGGTTTGATCCCGGGAAAACCTTCCCGTTAGATCAAACTAAGTCGAAGCCCTGTCTGGCATCTTTGTTGGGTGCCGCGGTTTCGCCGAAATTCGGATATATTAGTTATGGGGGTGGCCGATTTATTATCGGGCGCCTTTTTCGTATGTCAGCATACCGGGTAGGACTTTTTTGGTGTTGAATATTCAAAATGATTGAGCCACCAAATTGTCGAAGAGGGCAGGAACACCAAATGTCAAAAAACTTCCGCTGGTTGATAATCACGGGCGCTTTGGCAGCTGCGGTGATGATAGGCGGTTGCACCACTTCCAATAGTGTGCGCGGCTTGAGCATTGAAAAGGAGCAGGGATCAGAAGAAAATATTTCTTCCCTGACTCGTGTTGTTGAGCGGAATCCAAGAGATCCTGAAGCATATAATGTGCGTGGGTCCGCCTATGGCCGCGCCGGGCTTTACGATGAGGCGCTGGAAGATTTCAATCGGGCAATCAGCTTAAACCGTCGATTTTATCAGGCCTATTCCAACCGTGCGCTGATGTATAAGAACACCGGCAAATACAAAAGTGCGGCGCGAGATTACAATGCGGCGCTGGCAATCAACCCGAATTATTCAGAAGCCTATATTGGTCGTGGCGATGTTTATGATCAGGCCAACCGGCCTCAATCGGCACTGCGCGATTACCAACGCGCCATCCGGCTGGGAACAACCAATCCGCGCGCATATCACCGACGCGGCCTGTTATTGCAGCGTCAACGAAACCATTCAGCCGCAATTGAAGATTTTTCAAAGGCGCTTTCATTTGAAGATCAACGCCCCGAGCCCTATAACGGCCGCGGCCTTTCGTATCTGGCAATGGGTGCGCTCGACAATGCTCTGGATGATTTTAACACGGCGCTGAAACTCAATCCCAATTATGCTGAAGCCTGGACGAACCAGGCATTGGTTTACGAACAGCGCGGACAAAAGAAACGTGCGTTTAAGAGTTATGCCAGAGCCGCGGCCCTTGATCCAAGGTATGGCCCGGCAAAAGACGGCATGAAACGAACAAGGGGTGCCTGACAAGCACTGTCGTCGAACACTCAATTGCTCTAGGCGAGGGTTTTTGCCAAAATCATCAAAACGATGAAAACCAGAGTTCCGCCGATCAGTCCGCCGCCCATGAAAAAGCCGACTGCCATGGCAAGCAGAAGTGCCACATTAAACAAAATGCTCCATTTTGTGAGAAGCAGGAACATGGAATAGGTCTGTTCATGCTGAGGGTAGTTCATCGGAGCTCCCTCTTCATTCAGTTCATATGATTGATCAGCCATAAGTTTCGCTCTTTATTGGTGTGGCGTGAGCCATAATCCTTAATTGACAAATAGACCAACGCAGTGCGATTGGGCAAGAGAAGGTTGCCAAATTTGCCTCACTTAACGGTGAAAAATCAGGATCTTTTCAGATTGAAGGGTGATCCCACCGTTGGCACACAATACATCGTGTCTTCACTCAGTCGATCACACTTGGCTTTCACTGCCGTATTGGTTGCTGCGCCGACGAATTCAAGGTTGATGACCTTGTCGGAAACAATGACATATTTGCCTATTGCCAGTTGCTTGTCTGAGCTTGGCGAGCGAGAAACGAATTCGCCATCCCGGAAATCCGCCACATACACGCCTTTTGCGGCTTCGTCGGTCGGCAGCCAGGTCCCGTTGAGCACGGCACTGGGATTAGGGGTCAGTGACCCTTCGATTCCGGTCCTGGAACGCGAAGTATTCGTTTGACACGCCGTCAGCAGGGCGATTGAAGTCAGACAAACTAAGATGAGTTGAATGTGACGCATGTTAAACACTCCGGGTCTGCTGTGCCGCTCTAGGCGGACATTTAGATTATACTATGGCGCGGTCAGATTAAAATTATAGTAAAATTGAACAAACTTAGTCCACTTCAATCGCTTCCAATTCATCGATCAGGCCCTCAATCACCGACAGGCCTTTGGTCCAGAATGCCGGGGCGCTGGCATCGAGGCCGAATGGGGCCAGCAATTGAGAGTGATGTTTCGACCCGCCGGCTCTTAGCATGTCAAAATATTTATCCTGAAATCCAGACTCCGAATTTTGATAAACCGAGTAAAGGGAATTCACCAGGCAATCACCAAATGCATAGGCATAAACGTAAAATGGTGAGTGGATGAAATGGGGAATATAGGTCCAGAATGTTTCATAACCCGGACCAAGGCGAACCGCCGGTCCAAGGCTGGCTTCCTGCACCGACATCCAGCAATCACAGATCTGTTTGCTGGTCAGTTCTCCGTTGCGTCTTTCTTCGTGAACCTTGCGTTCAAACAGGTAAAACGCAATTTGCCGGACAACCGTATTGATCATGTCTTCAACTTTGGCTGCCAGCATCGACTTGCGTTCCTGCGCTGATACTGCCTGATCAAGCAGCGAACGAAATGTCAGCATTTCACCGAACACGCTGGCGGTCTCTGCAAGCGTCAATGGTGTTGATGCCATCAACGGACCCTGACCTGCAGCGAGAACCTGATGCACTCCGTGGCCAAGTTCGTGGGCCAACGTCATCACATCGCGCGGCTTACCCTGGTAATTCAGCAGAATGTAGGGATGCGCCGATGGCACAGTCGGATGAGCAAATGCTCCTGGAGATTTGCCCGGTCTGACGGGGGCATCGATCCAGTTTTTGTCGAAAAACTCAGCAGCAATATCCGCCATCGAGGGGGCAAAGCCCTTATAGGCCTGTAATACAGTTTGCCGTGCCTCGTCCCATTTGATGATCCGTTGAGGGCCTTCGGGTAGCGGCGCATTGCGGTCCCAGTGATTGAGCACGTCCATGCCCATCCAATTCGCCTTCATCTTGTAATAGCGGTGGGATATTCGTGGGAAGGCATCCTCAACCGCTGCAACGAGGGCATCAACAACCGGTGGCTCAACCCGATTGGCCAGGTGACGGGATTCGGCCACGTCTTCAAACCCGCGCCAGCTGTCGCTTATTTGCTTGTCCTTGGCCAGCGTGTTGGTGATCAGGGTAAAAAGTCGAATATTGCCCGCGAACGTTTTGGTCAGGGCGTCGGAAGCTGATTTACGAACGTCGCCCGACTTGTCCTGAAGGCGGTTTAGCACGAGTTCTATTGCCAACTCGTCTTCTTCGCCATCGATATTGAACCGCAGATCCGACATCGTTTCATCAAACAGGCGGTTGAATGCGGAAGCGCTGGTGGAAGATTTTTCCAGAAACAGACGCTCAAGCTGGTCTTCCAGCTGGTACGGCTTGTCGAGCCGCAAATCTGTTAGCCAAGGCTCGTAATAGGCCAGTTTTTCGCTGGTGGAAATCGCCTTTTTTATCGCCGAATCTGTCAATTGGTTGATTTCAAGTGTGAAAAACAGAAGGTGACTACCAGCAACAGTTAGTCGTTCCTGCACGTCTCCATAAAACTTGCCATTTGCCGGGTCTGCAGAATCCCCGGCATAAATCAAACCAGCATAGGAAATAATGCGGCCAAGTTCCTCTTCCAGTTTTTCATAATCTGAAACGGATTTTGCCAGTTCATCGCCACCGTCAGACAACAGATCGGCCAACTTGCCCTTGTAGCGGGTTTCAAATTGCTGTGCTTTTTTCACAGCGGTGTCGAAGTCGCTTTGAAAGGCTAGTGAAGTTGTGCCTGGATACAAATCGTCGAGATTCCATTCTGGCAGCGAACCGAATTCCGATAAAGCCGCACCAGTTGCTTCAGCCGCAGCCACTTTAGCTGCAGATTGAGTTGGGCAAATCATCATTATTTCCTGCCGAATCGGATATTGGTTGAAGCTTCGATTTTGGTCCTAGCATTGTCGCCAGCCACACCGTTAACGATTTATTAGTCGTCGCCATTAAGCCACCATTCAGCGGGTTGTGCCATTTTGAGATCAGGAATTTTGGAAGCCAGGGTCGCGAAACAAGATGAATCAGACAATTCTAATCGTGGATGATGATCCGGTACAACGCCGTATTCTGGAAAATTCCGTCAATAAAATGGGATACCGGGCAATCACCAGCGAGGATGGTGAACAAGCGCTTGAGGTGTTGCAGAATGGTCAGGAGCCGGGAATTGATTTGATCGTGCTGGATTTGGTGATGCCCGGCCTCGATGGCATGGGCGTGCTAAATGTATTGCACGAAAAGCAGATTGAAGTACCGGTGATTGTCCAGACATCAAAAGCCGGGATCGATACCGTTGTCAGCGCAGTGCGGGCCGGAGCCGTGGATTTCTGCGTCAAGCCTGTATCGATGGAACGGTTGAAAATTTCTGCCCAGAACGCGTTGAAAGTTGGCGCAATGGAGCAGGTTGTAAAAAAGATCCGCAAGACGTCTCAGGGAACTTTCAATTTCGACGACATGATTGGCGCGAGCCCTGCTATGGTAAAAGCCAAGCAACTGGGTCTGCGCGGGGCAGGGACCTCAATTCCTATCCTCATCGAAGGAGAATCCGGCGTCGGTAAAGAGGTGTTTGCAAAGGCCATTCAAGGGGCCAGTGAGCGTCAGGGTAAGCCGTTTGTTACCGTCAATTGTGGTGCATTGCCGGAAAATCTCGCGGAAAGCATACTTTTTGGACACGAAAAGGGAGCTTTCACCGGGGCAACCCAGTCCCATGTCGGCAAGTTTAAGGAAGCCGATGGCGGCACGCTGTTTCTCGATGAAGTAGGGGAGCTGACCCTTGAACTGCAGGTCAAACTGCTTAGAGCTATTCAGGAGGGGGAAATCGATCCGGTTGGCGCCAAGCGCCCGGTAAAAACCGACTTTCGCCTGATTTCGGCAACCAATCGCGACATGGTAGAGCAGGTTAAAGAAGGACACTTCAGAGAGGACCTGTACTACCGTCTTCACGTATTTCCAATAAACGTCCCAGCTCTGCGCACCCGAAAATCAGATATTTCGGCGCTGATCCAGCATTTTACTGCGCGCATCTGTCTTGAAGAAGGTCGGCGCAATATATCCGGCATTACCCATGATGCGCTGGCAATGTTGGAAGCCTATGATTGGCCTGGTAATATCAGGCAGTTGGAGAATACGATATTTCGCGCCGTTGTATTGTGTGACACTAAGCAATTGACGGTGGATGAGTTTCCGCAGGTTGCAATGGCTACGGGAATGGAACTTGACAACAGTCTGAGCGTAACAAAAGTCATCGATTTACCGTCTCGACCCGAGATGAACTCAGAAGAAGAATTTGCAGGCTCTAATACGGATCAATCGGATTGCGATCTGTTGCCCATACTCGATGGTCAGGGTGATGTGAGGACGCTTCAGGACGTAGAAGCCGACATGATCCGATTTGCCATTGATCACCATGGTGGCCGAATGACGCGTGTTGCCCGCAGTCTGGCAATTGGTCGTTCGACGCTTTATCGCAAATTGAAAGAGCTCGGGATCGACGCAAATGAGCCGCGCGAATCTTCGAAAAGTGCCGTAGCGTAAGATAGTTTCCCTATATTTCCCCGTTGGTTAGGTATATACAAGTCTTGATGGAGCCATTCTGATCGGGACTTTTCACCAGCAGTTGAAACGCTATATTAACCATGAATTGGGCAGTATGGTGCGCGCCATTAATTCACCGCAATTGCTTGGCAAGTTTTTCGCCATGATGCGGCAGTAATTTGGTGGCTAATTAGCGGATCAGATTTTGACCGTTGCATTGTATTGAAGGCACTTTTAATCCGCGATGAAGTCGGCAAGTATTCAGCACCAAGACGGCCCGACATTGCCTGTCAGCGCAGTGGCGCTGAAACGCGCTGTTTTTTTGTATTTTGCTGTATTCAACCTGATCCTGATCTCGATTTTGGCTGCGTCGTCAGCGTCTTGGTCATCGGCCAGTGCAGAAACCAGAACTTTGAAAATGTATTTTACCCATACCAGGGAAAGTGTGACCTTCACCTTCAAGAAAAATGGCAAATACATTCCCAGCGGACTGAAAAAGGCCAACAGGTTTTTGCGCGACTGGCGCCGCAAGGAGCCCACCAAAATGGATCCCGCATTGCTGGATCTGGTTTGGGAAGTTTATCAAAAGAGTGGTTCTCGCAAACCGATTAAGGTAATTTCAGGTTACAGATCCCCGCGCACCAATAATATGTTGCGCCGGCGCGGCAGGAAAGTGGCTAAAAAAAGCCAACATACCCGAGGCAAGGCGCTGGATTTTTTCCTGCAGGATGTCAGCGTGGCCAAGCTAAGGTCGCTCGGTCTGAAGGCGCATCGCGGTGGAGTTGGATATTATGCCGGTTCGTTTGTCCATTTGGATACCGGCAGCGTGCGTCACTGGCCGCGAATGAGCCATTCACAATTGTCGCGGGTTTTCCCCAGAGGTAAAACAATTCACGTTCCCTCCAATGGCAAACAGCTTAAGGGCTACCGAGTTGCCAAGGCAAATCTGAAAAGAGGGCTCAATGCCGACGGATCGCGCCGCACGACCAAGGTTCGCAAAACGCTCCTGGCCAGCCTGTTTAACAACAATGCAAGCAATGCGGACGAGGATGAAGGCGGCGCCGCTGCTCGCCGTCGCGCAGCAAAACGGCCAAAGCTGACCAAACCCATCAGAACTGCTTCGTTGCAACGCAAGCGTCCGAAACCTACCGGGCCGGATCCATTCTCGCTGGAGAATAAAGCGGCTGACAAGCAGCAGAAAAAATCGAGCGATGAAGAACAGATCCTTCAGGCGCAGCTCGAATTGGACCGGATTGCTGTGCCGCGTCAACGTCCTCCACAGTCTCCTGCAACCGATACCGCTGTAACATTGGCAGCGGTGGCATCTGCACCGGAAGTTGCTGGTGCTCCAACCCAATTGGCCTTGGCCGCGCCTGCCGCTATACCAGCAAGGCTTCGGCCGTCTGTGGAAATACCAGAGTCCACGATCCCGCCGGCGTCGATTGCTGCTCGCGGTGCTCAGCCAGAATTGGTCGCTTTGAATTCCAGAATAGAGACAGCGCTGGCTCGCGGAAGATTACAGACACCAGCCGAAACGGCTGCGGAATTGCAGAGCAACAGCAAGCTTGCTGAGGCATTGAAGTACATACCTGTGCCGAGCAAACCAGCCGAAAACCCGGGTAGCGGGCCGATTAACAGGCCTCAAGTGACCCAGCTGGCTCTTGCTGCAATCCCTCAATCTGCGCCCCGCAATGTCAGTTTTCTGGTTCCATCCAACCAGCCGGAAAGTGGTGTCAAACCAGTCGTAGACAGTTCTCGATTTGCACATGAAAAGCCGGTCGATCCGACGACACCATCATCGCGCCCGGCGCTAAGCGAAGACCTGATCACTGCTTCGGCAAACAGGTTGCGTGTTCCCCTGCCGTCGGTAAACCCAATCCGCAGCGACCAGCCAGCGGTCATTGCCAGCGGCGGCGATACGCCGGTTGTGGATGAGGCCTATGCCCTGAGCCTAGGTGATCTGGACGGAGGTTCAGTCAAGAAATGGGCCGTGTCACTGTCCACACGCGTCGGACCTGCCGCCGCCCTGACTGCTCCAAATTACCGGCAGAGTACCCAACAAATTGTACCCAACCGGATTTATTCTGCGGGATTTGCCTCTGCTAGATTAGCGCTCAGAGCAGATCGTTTCAGCGGTCGTGCGTTGACCCGCGTCGCTTTTGCGAAATTTGACTGAACTCCATAGACCAGTTCTGACGTCAACCAGTAAATAGCTTTCAGAGGTCTTTATTTCTCGAAGCGACGGTCAAATGCTGTCTCCAGCAGAGCATGTTGCGATGCGACATGATTGGTCTGTTGCGGATCTTCGGTGGACATGTCGCCGCCATCGCCGTCATTGTGGCGGCCGCTGTCGGGGTCGCCCTCTGGGTTTCCGCGGTTGCCGTAAATTTCGGCATCAAGTCGCTGGATACGTTTTTGCAGAGAGACCGAGCGTTCGATCAGGTCGACGAAATCCGGCGGTAATTCGTCCCAGCCCGGACCACCAATATGGGTGTTCAACTGGTGAAGTTTAATATTCTTTTTTTCGGTCACGACCTGTTCGGTTGTCATTTCGCCTTCGCCAACGGCGCGTTGTAGCAGCAACCAGGAGGCTAACTGCATCAGCCGTGTCGTCAATCTCATTGATTCAGCGCCATAGACCGTCGCAGCGGTTTTGGGCAAGTGTCTTGCAGCTTCGCGGCCGTCAGAATCCAGAAAGCCAGCAGTTTCTTCTACCAAATCCATGCCATAAGAAAACAGGTCACGGAACTTGCTCGAAGCGGCAAATCGATCGGCCAGACGCACAGGCGCAGAACTGGTTTTAGAGCCGTGTTCTTTATCCATTCCCAGTTCCACCGCCAAAATACCTGATCTTTCTAGAAGGGAAGGTCGGATTGGTAAAGGGTAGTTTTCAGTCGCTCAGACAAAAAAAAGAGCCGCATGCGGCTCTTGAAAGTTAACAGGGAGGTTCGCTCAAGGTTAGATAAATATAGTTATCATCAAGTCTTGAGGACTACCGTTATTATTAACGCCCATAAAGCTTAACAAATGGTTAATTTGGTTAACATTCGGGGTATTAGGGGTTATGTCTTGAAAAATGAGTGTGCAGCATTCAAATCTTTTGACTTTTTTACTTTCTCATTTTTTAACCGTTCAATTTCATCATTCAGCAGTGATATGCGTTCATCGAGGTCCTCGACCGAAAATGTCGACAAGTCGCAGCCCAAGGTGATTTCGTTGCGATTGGTAAACTGGGCTTCGTTTTCATCAAACATGATTTGGCTTCCTCCGGGGCATCGTCGATTTCTGTGGTGATAATAGTGGAAGGGTCATAACCTTGCCAGCTTTGGCTAACAGACCGTTTGCATTTTTGCGGTTTGAAGCGTATATGCAGCTCAATCCCGACAACGTGGCAGTTTCCACGGCTTATCCCCTAAACCGGGTGAGCACACGGGAAAGGTTTGTATTCGATGCGCATTGCATCCAACAAAGGAACTTGATTAATGGCAACCAAACTCCTGATGCCCAAGGCGACTGCCGTCTGGCTGGTAGACAATACAGCGCTTACTTTTGAACAGATTGGTGCGCTTTGCCATCTGCATACGCTTGAAGTTAAATCGATTGCCGATGGTGATTCAGCCCAGGGCATCAAGGGCCTTGATCCGATTCAAACCGGCCAGCTCAGCCGCGACCATATCAAGGAAGCTGAGGCTGATCCTGACAAGCGTCTGACGCTGCTGGAACCAAAGGTTGTGGTTCCTGAGCTGAAGAAAAAGGGCCCGCGATACACACCTGTATCTCGCCGTCAGGACCGCCCAAACGCCATTTTGTGGCTGGTGCGCAGCCACCCTGAAATGCGGGATGCGCAAATTATTCGTTTGGTCGGCACAACCAAATCAACCATCACTGCAATTCGCGATCGTACCCACTGGAATTCGACAAATTTGCAGCCGCTTGATCCTGTCACTTTGGGCATTTGCAGCCAGATAGATCTTGATTTTGAGGTTGCCAAAGCGGCCAAGTATCTGCCGCAGGTTGATGAAACAGCGGCTGAAGATGGTCTGTTGCCAGCATCCGAGACCCAGATTGTCGAACCGCAGGACGATCCGCAAAAAGACGAGAAACTTGATGCGGAAAGCGTCTTTAAGAACTTCGGTTCTATGGCTGAAAACCCTGAAGCCACCGAGAGCTAAACTTCGTGAACGGCTCTAAGGGCAGATCTATTTCTGCCCCAGAGTGTCATCCTCGTTGCCGAACGTTAGTCCATCGTATAGGCGAGGCCGAGTTGGCCGCCATCTGCATAGATGGTCTGGCCAGTGACGTAGTCGGAATCTGATGATGCCAAAAACGCGGCAATAGCGGCAATTTCTGCCGGTTCTCCAATTCGCCCCATAGGTGTGCGGGCGAGTATCCTATCCCTGGCATCGGGGTCGGAGCTAACTTCTTCAAACATTTCAGTGGCAATGGAACCGGGACCGATTGCATTGACCCTGATGCCGTGGGGCGCCAGATACTGGGCCAGCACATTGGTCAGTTGCCGCACCCCTCCCTTGGAGATCGTGTAGGGAACTTGGGAGGCAATTGCTAACTTTGCGTGAGTTGACGACATATTGATGATGCAGCCCGCAGGGCCGCCATCATTGACCCGTTTCACCATCAGTCTTGCAACCGCCTGAGAGCACAGAAAAGTGCCTTTCAGATTGACCCGCATTACAGAATCGAAGTCTTCTTCAGTTATTTCCAGAAAATCTCCACCAATGACAATGCCTGCATTGTTCACCAAAATGTCAATGTCACCGTAAGCGTCTGCCGTGGCTGCTATAAGATTATGAACATCCAGCCGCTCTCCCACATCGGCGCTGACATAGCTTACATTGCCGAGCTTGGAGAGTTCCTGTTCAACGGCTTCGCCTTTTTCGTCGTCGATATCGGCGATTACAACCTGCGCTCCTTCGCTCAAGAACCGATGCGCGATGGCGTAGCCGATCCCCTGAGCTCCGCCTGTTACTATCGCTGTTTTGCCTGAAAATCTCATGATTATTCTCCGCAAAGCAAACCCAACAGAACAGCCACAACGTGGCCGGGGGGTGGGTCTGGGTCAAGCCAGAACGTCAGGCCTTAGAAAAGCGATATTCGCTGACCTGGCGCAAATCATCACCTGGACGAACAATTGAATCTGGAAAACCTGCATGATTAGGCGCATCCGGCCAGTTCTGTGTTTCCATGCAGAAGCCCGAATACGCGCCATATTGACGCCCCGTAAGTCCGACAACCTGCGTGGACACCTTGTGTCCTGCATAGAATTGCAAGCCAGGTTCGGTTGTTGCAACCGTCATCTGAACGCCAGATGCATTGGAATAGGCGGTTGCCACATCCTGTAATCCGCGGCGTTCATCGGACAAACAGTAATTGTTGTCAAAGATTGATCCATCCGAGAGATCGCGTTTGATCGATTTACTGGTGCGAAAGTCAAACATGGTTCCATCGACGGAAATGATGTCACCTGACGGGATGAGTTCTTCATCCACGGAAACGTATCTGTCGGCCAAGATCTGAATTTCGTGATCGCGGCAATCGGCTCCGCCATCCAGATTAAAATAGGAATGGTGAGCCAAATTCGCTGGCGTGGGAGCATCGCTGCGCACTGTATATGCGACGTGAAGACAGCCATTGTCTTTCAACGTATAGTCGCAGGTGACCGCGCAATTGCCCGGAAATCCCATTGAACCGTCCGGATCGTCCAGTGTCAGGTATACGTGGGAAGTACCGAGGTCGGCAATTTGCCAATTGCTTTTGCCATATCCGGCAGCTCCCCCGTGCAAAGTGTGCTTGTCCATATTATTCGGGTCGGTCTTGTAGGTCGTGCCGTCAACATCAAAACAAGCATTGCCGATCCGGTTTGCAACGCGTCCAACGGTTGCCCCGAAATAGGGTGAATGAGCCGGATAGTCAGCAAAATCCTCAAAGCCCAGCACCAGTGGTGGCGCATGTCCATCCAGCCTCAGGTCCTGCAACGTCGCCCCCCAGGTCATGACATTGGCGCTGAGTCCACCACCGGTCAGTTTGACCCGGTGGACCGATTGTCCATCCTCGAGCTTGCCAAATACTTCCATGTTCGTTGCTGCATTTTTCATGTTCGTTCCTTGAGGAATTGGAGGACTTCTTGCCTGGATGGGGCGCCTTCGCGCCCACCGGTTCGGCTACATTTTATTGCAGCAGCAGCGCTGGCAAATGGAATGGCCATTTCTTCGCTCATGCCTTCGCCCAATGCTAATGCAAATGCGCCGTGCCAGATATCGCCGGCACCAAGTGTGTCGACGGGCTGAATATCAAAAGCAGGAAAGCGGCGCGCCACTTGGTCCTGCGCCATTACCACACCATTCTCGCCATCGGTAACAATGACCTTTCCAGGGAGCAATTCATCTGCACGCAACGCCGCCTGATCGATATTCTGCTGACCTGTAAAGTCAACGGCGCCCTGGGCGGAAAACGCCACATGGCTTGCAGCATGGACGGCTTGTTCTGCTTCCACAACCGGTGCCTCGGCATCCATCACTCCAGGGACACCTCTGGCACTGGCACATTGCATTGCCGCCAGCGCCCCGTCGGGCCAGCGGGTGTCACCCAAAGCCGCTGCAAAATGTTCAGGGGCCGATGAGGCAATCCAATCGGCGCCCCTTGGCAATTCATTGTCACGGTAGTTCATGATCTGGCGTTCGCCCTCGCCATCAATGTAGATCGAAGAGAAGGACGAGCGACATTCGGGATATTGCTTGATCAGGTTCGTCCCGACATTCTCTTTTTCAAGATCACCGACAATCATGTCGGCAATCTGGTCTGCCCCCAACCGGGCGGCCAGTTCAGCATTTCCCCCCAACCGGGCTATTGCAACCGCTGCATTGGCAGCATTGCCACCCCCGCTGATTAAAGCGGCATCAGCGCGGTATTTTTCCGCAAGACGTGGAAAACTTTCCATGTGAAAAACAAAATCGAGCACGGCAACGCCTGCCACTAATATCGTGCTCATGCAACACTCGGTTTTGGAATGCGATTTTCCAGCCAGCTAAAGATTGTCACGATAATTCCAGTCAACAATACATAGATTCCGGCGACCAATAGCAGCGGTTCATATACCAGGAAAGTGTCCTGACGCACTTCGGTGCTGCGCCCGAAAAGTTCATAAATTGTAATCGTTGCCGCCAGCGGTGTTGCTTTGAGCGTCAACACAACTTCGCCTGCAAGAGTTGGAAAAACATTCTGCACAGCGCGTGGCAACCAAATGCGCCACAGAACCTTGAACGGACTCATGCCCATTGCCCTCGCGGCCTCCAGCTCGCCTTTTGGCACCCCGGAAAATGCACCACGCATGACTTCACCAACATAGCCTGCAACAGATAAGGTGAAAGCAAGAACAGCATAGGGAAACGCTGCCCGCAGAACCGGCCACAGGAAGGATTCGCGAATGCCCTCGATCCCGGGAAACAATTCACCGACACCATAATAAATCAGCCACAGCTGAATCAGTAATGGCGTGCCGCGGACCACGGTACAAAAACCGCGGGCAATCATCGACAGATATCTGGGGCCGGTGACCTGGACGAGCCCAACGGGTACTGCCAGCAGAAATCCCAAGGAGCTGCAAATGACCAGAAGCTGGATGGTCAGCCAGAAGCCGGATATCAGCTTGTCAGAATATTCAGGGAGCCAGGACCAATCCATCATCTGTTCCTAAGCCGTTGCCTGGCCGCGTCGATAACGTTTTTCAACCCAGCCGAACACCACATTCGACATCAAAGTCACGCACAGGTAAATCACCGCTGCGGCGCTGTAAAACAGCAAATAGTTGCGTGTGCTGCCCGCTGCCGTTTTGGTGGCAGAGGCTAATTCGAAAAACCCGACTACAGCTAATAGAGCAGTGTCTTTTGTAACAATCAGCCATAGATTGGCCAGCCCGGGCAGGGCAAACGGGATCATGGCAGGAATTAAGATGCGGTAAATCGATTGGGTGCGAGACATGCCGTAGGCTAACGCTGCCTCGGTCTGACCGCGGGGAACTGCCAACATTGCGGCACGCATAACTTCGGTGGAGTAGGCTCCCTGAACGAACCCCAAAACAACGATTCCGGCGACCAATCCGCTGATGTCGATGGGATTGAAACCCAGACTTTCGAGCAAATTGTTCAGTGCCGAGGTGCCAGCGTAATATAACAGAAGTATGAGAACCAATTCAGGTACAGCACGAATGAGCGTGGTATAGGTGGTCAACATCCATCTTAACGGTGCCGGACCGTGAAGTTTGCCAAGCGCGCCGAGCAATCCGATCGTCAATCCCAGGGCGTAGGCACCAAAGGCAATTTGCAGGGTACTGAACAATCCCGATAACAGAGTAAGTCCCCGTCCGGGTGGTTCAATCCACAGAAGCTGGAGGCTCTCAAACAACGTATAGCGGTCCTGCTAAGAAGCATTCACCCGGCACCTTGAAGTGCCAGGTGAACCAGGTCGGCTTATTTGCCGTAGATGTCAAAGTCGAAATATTTTTTGGCAATATCATCATAGGTGCCGTCGGACAAAACCTTGGCGATTGCCGCATTGAACTTGGCCCGTAACTCGCCGTCGCTCTTGCGCAAACCGACGCCAACGCCCTTGCCAAAAACTGCTTCGTCATTGAGATAGGCTTTGATCTCAAATCCTTTACCGGCATCCCCACTCAGGAAGTCTGCGAACGCAAGCGAGTCACCGACTACGGCGTCAACCCGACCCGCTACCAGATCGTTGTTATGCTCGTCAAACGCCTGATAAGTTTTGACTTCAGAGGCAGTATCGGAGAAATATTTTTTGGCGTAATCGGCATGCGTCGTTGAAACCTGTACGCCAACAATCTTGCCTTTGACACTGTCGGGGCTGCCGTCAAGAGCTGTAGTTTTTGGGGCAATCATTGCGGCAGGAGTGTTGTAGTATTTGTCAGAGAAGTCGATGACTTTCATACGTTTTGCAGTGATCGACATCGAAGCGAAAATGGCATCGATTTTTTTCGAATTCAACGCCGGAATAATGCCGTCCCAGGCAATCGGCGTCCAAACGCAGGTTTCGCCCATGGCTTTACAGATGGCATTACCGAGTTCGATTTCAAAGCCGGTGCGGGTGCCAGCTGCGTCTTCGTCAGCAAACGGTGGATAAGGTGCGGAATCAAGGCCAAGTTTGATTTCAGCCGAGGCTGCAGTCATGCCAAGACCCGCGGCAAATACGGTGGTGGCGAGAAGTGTTTTGAGTGTTTTCATTAAGTTTACTCCCTGGATACTAATGAACTGATTTGACGAACGCCTTACAGCGCTCACTGGACGTTTGATTAAACACCTTATCGGGTGTTCCTTCCTCTTCCACCAACCCTTGGTGGAGAAAAATTACGTTGCTGGATACCTCGCGGGCAAAGGCCATTTCATGAGTGACAAGGATCATCGTGCGACCCTCTTCAGCGATGCCTTGTATTACTTTCAGCACTTCGCCGACCAATTCGGGATCCAGTGCCGACGTGGGTTCATCAAATAACATGGCCTGGGGCTCCAGAGCCAAGGCGCGTGCGATTGCTGCCCGTTGTTGTTGACCACCAGACAGGAAAGCTGGATATTGATCCCGCTTTTCATACAGACCGACCCGTTGCAGCATAGCTTCGCATTTCTCTTTGGCCTGCGCCTTGTTTTCCCCAAGCACATGGACGGGCGCTTCCATGACATTTTGCAGAACTGTCATGTGCCCCCATAAATTGAAACTTTGAAACACCATGCCAAGATTGGTTCGCAGGCGCTGGATCTGCTTCTTGTCGGCCGGATGCATTTCGCCATTGCGACGGGCGGTAAACTTCACGGCCTCACCAGCAATTTCGATATTGCCCGCAGAAGGCAATTCCAACAGATTTATACAACGCAGAAAAGTAGACTTGCCAGACCCTGATGCACCAATGATGGATATGACATCACCGTCATGGGCATCCAGAGAAACGCCTTTGAGAACTTCCAGACTGCCAAAATTCTTGTGCAGGTCAGTAACCCGAACTGCGCTATTGACGCTTGATGTGGAGTTCATTCTGCCCCCGGACGATTTTTCAGTTTTATTCTTGGGGGAAAAGTTCAGTAAATACAACCACTCAGGCGTGAATAGTCAGACTGGTTTTCCCCGATAATAAAACATCATTACATCCCACAACATGAGGCTCAAGTGCGACATTTGTGACCGCAATTGCTCGCCGCCAATTGATGTGACGATTTAACCGTGACCGGCTCTAATTGAGAATTTTGACTTTGTCGGCATCAGCTTCGATGATTTCGATCTTCCGGCTGGTAAAATAAGGCCCCCCGGCTTCGCGCCAGACCGCGAAATGTGGGGCATTGAAATGTCCGTCCAGAGATTCTTGATTTTCCCATCGCTCAACAAAAACCAGGGTGTTTTCATCCGTTTGGCTTTGGTGCAGGTCATAAGAAATGCAGCCCGGTTCCTGGCGGGTAGCCTCAATGCAGGTCTTTGCAGCGTCAATAAAATCCGGCAGCGATCCGGGCTTGATCGTCAATGTGGCAACAAGGTAAATCATGAGGAATGGCGCTTTCGAAATCCGTCTATTGTATAGCCATCATGATGCCGCAAAATGAACAGGGCAACAAGCGCACCAAGCGTTGCAACGGAAGTCCACAACAGATTTTGCGGATAGGATGTAAAGCGCCATAGCGCCCCGCCAAGAGCAGCTCCGGTAATACCGGTTCCGTGCATCAAGGTCACAAATGCGTAGACCGGCGTGCGCCACAGACCAAGGATAAACAGGCAAACGATCAACATCTGTAAACTGCCCACTGCATAGGCAATATCGAGAAATCCAAATTCCATGCCGAGGAATTCAATACCGACGTCCTTTTTCAACCAGATCATCTTGTAAGTGCCACGAAATACGTTGCCCATCCATTCGGGACGGTAGAATTTTAGTGATGCCCAAATGGCGAGAAATGCACCGATCGACAGGCGCATGATCATCAGTGAAATATTCAAGCGGTGTGTAACGGACATGGCGATTTGACAATTGAAGGGACCCGCAGAGCCTAATCCCGCCCAGTGCTCAACTTCAAATCACGGTTTAGACAAGTCCTGACCCTAACTGTCGGCTGAACAAACCGGCACACTTTCAAGAACATCGAGATTGGTCTGTGATTTGCTGCGGTGGTTTTCGATAGATGGTGATATCAGCGGCATCTTCTCGTCCACCCAATCTTTCAGTTCATTCCATTCGCGAAGATCGCGTTGTAGATAAACCAGCATCGATCGATAGACTTTGTGAACTTCGCTGCCGCGGATAATGCACCGCGCATGATATTGATGGTCGATCAACCTGGTCCGCGAGTTTTCATGCCCGATGGCGGGCCCGCAAAGGCCCAGCAGTACAGTTGCAGATGTGACAAGGCGCAACATCGCGGTCTCCTTGAAGCTGCCTGAAAAAAATTCAGATGGCTGAGTACTCTACTACTGAAGCCGAGTGACCCGGCTCAAATCTACAAATCTCAGCTATAACTCATTGATTGACGAGTTTATGCCTTTTTACCACTGCACAAATATAATATTCGCGATTATGTAATTAAGCATCAGAATTAATTATGAAAAAAAGAATATCCATTGGCTGTATCAATCGGCTTCGGAACCATCTGGCTTGCAGAAATTCGTAAAACTATTCTTCCACCAGCCCACTGATTTGCTTGGTTCGTTGACGTGTAAGTGCAGCCCGGCATGAGTGATATATAAGTGGTTCGATCGATCCGCCACGGTAGGCAAATTGAACGGATTCGCAGTGACTGTCGCGAAACTTTATCCAGTCGCGCTGGGCTTTCAACACAATGCCGGGCCAGCCCTTTCTGGATTCAATGTCCTCCTGGGCGTCCCGCGTCTTAATCATGGCGAATACCGTATGCCATGTGCCGTTGAGTGTTTGGTCGGCGGTGTTGAAATCTTCAAGAGCACAAAAATTCAGATCGATCTGCGGTAGATTACTGGTGTCGCTACAATCGACGTTTTGCGCCGCAAGTGGCGACATCATTGCCAAAAGCAGGCTTCCAGCAACCGCCCCCGCACTCAGCACCGACCCTGTATATTTTTTACCCATTGAAGTTCTCCCTTTGCTTGTCGGCGCAATACGCGAAATTCGTTATTTATCTGTACAGAACCAACGCTGGTCGACCTGACGGCAGGTCTGTAACAACATTGGCAAGTACGGCAGGTAGCTTGCAAGCGGTTTCGACGTTGACAGATCGGATTGAATTGGGTGGTGTGCGGCCATGTCGTAGCTTTTTTGCTACGAAGTTGGATATATTTATCGGGAGAAAAACATGCTGAAATCCATGGGCAAAATTGCCGCCTTGACATCCTTGCTTCTGGCAGGAGCGGCTCACGCTGATCCAGTCAAGGTTGGAATGATTACAACCTTGTCCGGCGGTGGAGCTGGTCTGGGAATTGATGTGCGTGATGGTTTCATGCTGGCCGTCAAGCAGTCTGGCAACACGGATATATCCGTCGTTGTAGAAGATGATCAGCGCAAGCCGGATATTGCCGTGCAATTGGCAGACAAGATGATCCAGAGCGAAAAGGTGGATGTTCTGACCGGGATCATCTGGTCAAACCTGGCAATAGCCGTGGTGCCTGCAGCCGTTGCTCAGGGCAAATTCTATCTTTCCCCAAACGCCGGGCCTTCGGCTCTGGCTGGCAAGGGGTGTGATAAAAACTATTTTAATGTTGCCTGGCAAAACGATAACCTGTCCGAGGGTGCTGGGGCCTATGCGAAAGCAACAGGTTATAAAAACAGCTTTATTCTCGCTCCCAACTATCCCGCCGGCAAAGACATGTTGACTGGCTATAAGCGCACCTATGGCGGCAATCTGGCGGGAGAAGTTTTTACCAAGCTTGGTCAAAAAGACTATGCAGCAGAAATTGCCCAGATCCGGGCATCAGGCGCTGATAGCGTGTTCTTTTTCCTGCCCGGCGGCATGGGCATATCGTTCATGAAACAATATGCAGCTTCCGGTGTAGATACTCCGTTGGTTGGTCCGGCTTTTTCCTTTGATCAGGGCATTTTGCAAGCTGTTGGAGCTGCAGCGGTTGGCGTCAGAAATGCCAGCCAGTGGTCGAAGGATATCGACAACCCAACCAACAAGGCATTCGTAGAAACCTTCCAGAAAGAATATGGTCGGTTGCCATCCCTTTATGCCAGTCAGGGTTTTGATACAGCCGCCTTGTTGTTGTCTGCAATGGGCAAGGCAGATGTGAAGGATGCGGATGCGTTCCGAGCGGCGTTGAAGTCTGCTGATTTCAACAGCACCCGTGGATCGTTCAGCTTCACCGAAAATCACCATCCAATTCAGGACATCTATGTACGTGAAGTCATCAAGGAAGGTGATATCTACACCAACAAGATTGTGTCGACGGCCCTGTCGAGCCACGGCAACGTCTATGTTGATCAGTGCAAAATGTAATCACTGATGTATCTGCATTGGAAAACGGGTCGCGTGCGGCCCGTTTTTCGCTGGCTGTGGCAAGATGAGTCTTTCCCTCTTTCTCGAACAGATCCTTAACGGCCTGCAATTCGGTATCATGCTGTTTGTCATGGCTGCAGGCTTGACGCTTGTCTTCGGCGTGATGGGGCTGATCAATCTCGCCCATGGGTCACTCTACATGATAGGCGCCTTTGCATGTGCAGCCGTCGCGGGGGCAACTGGTTCGTTTTGGCTGGGACTGGCCGCCAGTCTGGCAGCCGCCGCGATTGCCGGCGTGGTCGTGGAAATTGTTGTTATCCGACGATTATATGCCCGTGATCATCTGGATCAGGTGTTGGCAACTTTTGCCCTGATTCTAATTTTTTCAGAAGCCACACGATATCTGTTCGGCTCCTTTCCGCTCTATCTGGACACGCCGGAGATACTGTCCGGCGCGGTGACATTTCCCGGCGGCTTTCAATATCCCGCCTATCGTCTGGCGATCATATTTATCGGGTTCATCGTTGCTGCGGGCCTGTTCTGGCTGATTAGCTCCACCCGTTTGGGTATTCGCATTCGGGCTGGCGAAAGCGATCGGGAAATGATCACTGCTCTGGGTGTTGATATAGGCAAACTCTATACCGTTGTTTTCGCGTTGGGGGCAGCACTGGCAGGCTTTGCCGGGGCGTTGGTGGGGGCCATTCAATCAGTGCAGATCGGTATGGGTGAGCCTGTATTAATCCTTGCTTTTGTGGTCATTGTTATCGGCGGAATCGGGTCAATACCCGGCGCTCTGGTCGCTTCGATTCTCGTCGGGCTGACCGACACGCTCGGGCGCACTTTGCTGCCAATTGTGTTCGGTACATTTATGGACAATTCCGCCGCTTCGTCCACCGGTTCGGCACTTGCGTCTATGCTGATTTACATATTGATGGCGGCAATTTTGGTATTTCGACCAACCGGTTTGTTTGGAGCGCGGGGATGAGGCGCGAGACCTGGATCAGTTTTGCCTTTATCGTTGCAGGCCTGCTGCTTGTGTTGGTGGCATGGTTGGGGGATGAGCCCTTCACCATCACTTTGGCAACAAAGGTCGTTATTCTGTCGCTGGCGGGCGTTGGATTAAATCTCGCCTTGGGCCATGGTGGTCTTGTCTCGCTGGGCCATGCCGCATTTTTTGGACTTGGTGGCTATGCGATGGGAATCCTGGCCAGTCATGCGCAAAACTATGAGCCTTTGATGATAGGCTCCTGGGCGATGGAGGGCACCAAGTCGATGCCGTTGATCTGGCTGGCTGCAATGCTGGTGGCGGTGCTGTTTGCCCTGCCAATTGGAGTCTTGAGCCTGCGCACAAGTGGGGTCTATTTCATCATGATCACGCTGGCATTTGCCCAAATGATTTATTACTTTGCAATATCCTGGCCGGCTTATGGTGGCGAAGACGGGATGTCGATCTATGTGCGCAATTCATTTCCTGGCCTAAATACGCTCGACCCCATCCAATTCTTTGTTCTGTGCGCGCTTATCCTGGCCATCTGTCTGATATTGGTTGACCGCCTGGTCAAGTCGCGCTTTGGCATGGCGTTGGAGGCGGCGCGACAAAATCCGCAACGCGTCACCAGTCTTGGCATCGACACTTTCAGGCTGCAACTGACGGCTTTTGTAATCTCTGCAGCAATTACCGGACTTGCAGGCGCATTGTATGCAGACCTCAATCGTTTCGTCAGCCCGTCCATGCTTTCCTGGCAGGTTTCAGGCGAGATCATGATATTTGTCATACTGGGCGGTGTGGCTCGTTTTGCCGGGCCATTGGCCGGTGCCTCTGTGTTCATTGCGTTGGAATACTTTCTTGGCGGGCTGACGGAGTTCTGGCAATTCTGGCTTGGCCTGTTGTTGCTGGTGGTTATCCTGTTTGCCCGCGGCGGCATAATCGGCGTATTGGCCGGGGAGCGGCGGCATGGGTGATATCGTGCTTTCGCTGGACCGGTTGAGTAAACGCTATGGCGCTTTGCTCGCGAACAAAGATGTCAGTCTTGATCTGCGCAAAGGAGAAATCCATGCATTGATCGGCCCCAATGGTGCGGGAAAATCCACGCTGGTCAAACAGGTAGCCGGTGAAATTCGACCCGATGGTGGTTCGATCATGTTTGATGGTCAGCCAATCAACAGTCTCAATACCGCGGCTCGGGCACGGGCTGGATTGGGCCGAACGTTTCAGGTTTCTTCTCTGATTCCGGAGTTCTCGGTTTTACAGAATGTCATGCTCGCCGTTCAGGCGCAGCAGGGCAAAACCTTCCGGCTTTTTAAACGATTCTCCAACGATACAGAACTTGCCGATCAAGCAAGCGGATATATAGACGAGTTGGATCTGCAGGGCCGCGCCGATGTTCCAGTATCACAACTGTCTCATGGCGAACGGCGTCAGCTGGAAATGGCCACGGCGCTGGCACTTAAACCCCGAGCACTGTTGTTGGATGAACCACTGGCGGGCATCGGTCCTGCGGGAAGTCAACACATGACGCGGCTTTTGAAGAAGCTGAAACAACAGGTGCCCATTCTGTTGATCGAACACGACATGGCGGCCGTATTTGAACTTGCAGACCGAATTTCCGTGATGGTTTATGGCCGCATCATCACAACCGGAACGGCCCAGGAGATCAAAAACAACCAGCAGGTGCAGGAAGCCTATTTGGGGCAGGAGGCGTCATGAGTGTTTTGTTGCAGGTCCGTAAATTGGCCGCCTTCTACGGGCCGTCTCAGGCATTGTTTAACGTTAACTTGAGCGTCTCCCAGGGGCATCTGGTTGCCTTGATGGGCCGCAATGGCATGGGTAAATCGACAACCATTGGTGCAATTTGTCGGATGGTGGCGGCACGTCACGGGAGTATAGAATTTGCTGGCCGAGACCTGTTGGCGCTTAAGCCCCATCAGGCAATCAGAACCGGTCTGGGGCTTGTCCCGGAAGGCCGGCGGTGTTTCCCAAATTTGACGGTATTTGAAAATTGTATCGCGGCTGCTCAACCCGGCGACTGGCATTTTGACAGCGTTTCCCAACTTTTTCCCCGGTTGCATGAACGACGAAACCAAATGGCCAATACCCTGTCTGGTGGTGAGCAACAGATGCTGGCCATTGCCCGTGCTTTGATGACAAATCCGCGATTGCTGATCCTCGATGAGGCGACGGAAGGGCTGGCTCCGGTTGTCCGACAGGAAATTTGGACCGCATTGCACACGCTCAAACAAACCGGCCTGTCCATACTCCTTGTCGACAAGACGCTCAGTGAACTGCTCGACATCGCCGACCATTGCGTGATTCTGGAAAAAGGAGAAACGGTCTGGACCGGAATTCCAGCAGACATGTCGGCTGAAATAAGCGATCGTTTTCTCGGCGTCTAATCAGCCAGCATGTGGTCTTCCAGTGGTCTTGCCGATTAGCAGATCTGTCTTCCATAATTCACAGGCCGGGGGAGCGCCCGGATTGGATATTTGATCCATCAACATCTCTCCGACCCGTCTTCCCGCATCCTGAATGGAGGAGGTTACGCTGGTCATATAGGGGAGGGAATTGCCGCTGCCATTGGCTTGCAGGAATGACAACTTGTCATCGAAAGTCGCCAATGAAATATCCTGTCCCGGCAAAAGACCGCGAACATTGGCGGCCCGCATGCCACCTATGGCTGACAGAACACTGGAATAGACAAAGGCCGTTGGTGGATCCGGCATATCCAGTTTGGCGATCGTTGTTTCATAGCCATAAGGCTCGTTCATATCCTGACTGGAGATCAAATCCGGATCTATTCCGATGCCGTGATCTGCCAGCGCTGCCGCGTAGCCAAGCCGACGTCGATGCGCAAAGTTCATGATTTCCAAACCGTTGACCAGCGCAATGCGACGGTGGCCCTGATCGATGAGGTAATTGGTCAGCTTCTCAATGGCGGACCGGTTATCAACGTCCAGCCATGAATAGGAATGTTCTTCTCCACCCGCCCGTCCATGAACCACGAAGGGTATGCCAATGGATTGCAAAAACTGTATTCGGGTTTCGTTGACCCTTGGTCCGTGAACCACGACACCATCGACCCGATTGCGGCTCACAAAGTCACGATAAATGTCTGCTTCCTGATTTTCCTGAGCTGCTCTGATAAGCAAATCATAGCCCGCTTTGGCATAGGCATCGCTGGCCCCGGCAAGGAAGTCTGAGAAATGGGGATTGATCATGCGATGTTCGGAAATCGGCACGACATGACCGATAATGCCAGCCTTGCCGGTGGCCAAACTGCTGGCGCTGGGGCTGGGGCGGTAATTGAACTTGTTGGCGGCGTCGCGCACCTTTTGGCGGGTTTTCTCACTGACTTCGGGAAAACCATTGAGGGCGCGACTGACCGTGGTTTGGGAGAGTCCAAGGTGTTCAGACAGACGCTTTAAGTTGACAGTTTTTTCTCGCACGGCGTAATACTACCATTCAAACCGCTTTGAACAATGCCGGTAATTGGGGTGTATATCAAGCCCACCTGTGAACAATGCTGCAAGAATGTGCTTTAAAACCACAAGGAAGCTTGACATTCTGCAGTTTTCTTGGGTAGGTAAATTACCCAAAGCGCTTTGGAATTGAATTTGACTTTCAGGCCAGATTCCGCTGTGGTGAGCAGCAGGCAGAGGATGTGTCTCTGTCCGAACTTAATGAATGCAAGGGTTTGCTGCGCAATGGCAGGCACCTGCTTGGAGGACTTCATGAAGAATATTATCGCTGCCAGCTTCTTGTCGCTGGCCCTATCCTGTGGCGCCGCGTTCGCGGATGGCCATGTTAAATTGAAATACCAGCCAGGTGAAGATGGCCGATTTAGCTGGGACAGCTACAATGCTTGGGCCAAGGGCGCGCCTGACCTCAAAGGACAGACGGTTACGGTGGGTGGTCCCTGGTTGCAGCCGGAAGATGGTGTTTTCCGTTCCGCCATTGCCTATTTCGCTGCCGCAACAGGCGCAGACGTCATCTATACGGGATCAGATTCATTTGAACAGCAGATCGTCATCGATGCAGAAGCAGGTTCGGCGCCGAATATAGCTGTGTTCCCGCAACCGGGTCTCGCAGCCGACATGGCATCTCGTGGCCTGCTTTACCCGATGCCAGATGGCATGGGCGACTGGATCAAATCCAATTATGGCGCCGGTGAATCCTGGGTTGATCTAGGTACCTACAAGAGCAAGGAAGGCGAGGACCAGCTTTACGGCTTCTTCTATAACGTCAATGTAAAAAGCCTCGTTTGGTACGTGCCGGAAAATTTTGAAGATGCCGGTTACGATGTTCCAGAAACCATGGAAGAACTGCGTGCTTTGACCCAGAAGATTGCCACCGATGGCGAAAAGCCATGGTGCATCGGTCTCGGTTCAGGTGCGGCGACAGGCTGGCCTGCAACCGACTGGGTCGAAGACATTATGCTGCGCACCCAAACAGCTGAAGTCTATGACCAATGGACCAAAAACGAGATCCCGTTCAACGACGCCCGCGTCGTCGCGGCAATTGAAGAATTTGGTTGGTTTGCGCGCAATGATGCCAATGTTGCTGGCGGTGCCGGCGCGGTGGCAACAACCGACTTTAGAGACTCACCGAAGGGCATGTTTGCCTCACCGCCACAATGCTACATGCATCGTCAGGCGTCGTTCGTGCCGGCCTTTTTCCCTGATGGTACGGAATTCGGCGAAGACGTGGATTTTTTCTACTTCCCGTCCTATGCCGGCAAAGATCTTGGCAATCCGGTACTTGGAGGTGGCACTTTGATGTCGATCACCAAACCGTCGGACGCTACCAACGCCCTAATGGAGTTCTTTAAGTTGCCATTGGCGCATGAAGTCATGATGGCACAGACCGGTTTCCTGACACCGCATAAGAGTGTCAATGCCGATGCCTATATGAACGATGCGTTGAAAGGGCAGGGCGAGATTTTGGTCAATGCCACGACATTCCGGTTTGACGGCTCAGACCTGATGCCAGGTGGTGTCGGTGCAGGTACGTTCTGGACTGGCATGGTCGATTTCACTGGCGGAAAAGACGCAAAAGCAGTCGCCGACGAAATCCAGGCCAGCTGGGAAGCGCTCAAGTAGGCGTCTTTTCTGTCCTGTTGCGAAAATGTGCCCGGGCCCGATTGTGCCCGGTCACATAAACCAGATCTTGCGACTGTCGGGAGAAAGTTATGAATCCAGCACTTCAAGGCCTAATCACGATCCTGGTCGGGGTTGGTGGCTGCATAGGGTATTTTTATTTTTCAAACCAGATTCTCGACAAGGTGATCTTCCCGGCAAAGGGTAAAAATATCGGGCGAAACATCAACCGTGCCAATCAGGTACGACCATGGTTGTTTCTCTTCCCAGCAATGCTCGCGCTGGGTCTCTATCTTGGATATCCGGTATTCGAAACCTTGCGCCTGTCGCTCACAGATCGCGCCCAGGATGGTGCATTTGTTGGTCTGGAAAACTACCAGCAAATGATGAGTGAGCCAAAATTCTGGGAAGCAATTCGCAATAACATGCTTTGGCTGATCGTGGTCCCGGCTGCGGCTACCGCATTTGGTTTGCTGACTGCACAGCTCACGGATCGGTTGTTTTGGGGCAATATCGCCAAATCCCTGATCTTTATGCCGATGGCAATTTCTTTTGTCGGCGCTTCGGTAATATTCAAACTGATCTATGACGCGCGCCCGGCAGAATCTGCTCAAATTGGCGTGCTCAACGCTATCTGGATGGGCTTTGACGGTGGTATTGCATCGGTGTTTGTATTGAAAATTTTGCCCACCATAATTCTCCTGGGGTTTGTAGCTCTGGTGGCTTATGCCGCCTATTCGATTACACGACCGATATTTTCGGGGCGCGGTGGAATTGCCGTGGTTGCAACGGCGTTGCGCGGAATTGCTGTTATCGGTGCTGCCTGGCTGATATTGAAAGCGCTCAATTCGTTGCCGGCCATCTGGATGACCGAGATTAAGTTTGGCGAGCCGCAACAATGGCTGACTCTACCATTTTGGAACAACTTCTTTTTGATGGTGGTTTTGATCTGGATACAAACCGGCTTTGCCATGGTTATTCTGTCTGCGGCCTTGCGCGGCATTCCAGAGGAAACCGTCGAAGCAGCCGTCATTGATGGCGCCAATCCGTTTCAGATCTTCTTCAAGATTAAAGTGCCCCAGATCATGGGAACAATTCTAGTCGTTTGGACCACGATTACCATCACCGTGTTGAAAGTGTTCGATATCGTGTTCGCAATGACCAATGGGCAATGGGAGACCCAGGTTCTGGCCAATTATATGTACGACAAGCTGTTTAGGGCGGGCGACTGGGGTGTCGGATCGGCATCCGCCATGGTCATCATGCTGCTGGTCACGCCCATTCTGGTTTGGAACATTCACAATGCCCGCAAGGAGATGCGCTCATGACCGGTTCCTCTGGCAAAAAGGCAGCCCTGACCTGGGCGGTACATCTTTCGGTGATTTTGTTGGTCCTGTTGTGGCTTTTCCCGACTGTTGGCCTGTTTGTTTCGTCTTTTCGCACCGCCGACCAAATCACAGCTTCCGGCTGGTGGGCGTCGCTGACGGCCTCCCAACAAATCATTCAGCTGCGAACCGGTGGGCGCGATGCAGCTGCTGAGAAAGATGGAGTATTCATTGTTGAGGGCAACCTTCTTACCGATGGCGACGAGGCTCCTGGGCCGGTCGAAATCAACGCTTTTGGCGTATCCTCACGAGCAGTTGATGCTTACAAAGTTGGCGATACGGCGGAGTTTGGAAAGGGAAAAACCTTTTCGCTCAACGCCGATGGTTCCTATCGGTTTACCAGTACAGATCGGCCTCGGCGGCGCGGTCAGCGGGTATTTGTGACCGCCGTTTTGCCACCTGAATTTACGTCCGAAAACTATGGCACCATTTTGTTCAGTGGTTCCGGGCAGGACAATATGGCAAAGGCGTTTTTTAACACGCTTACCGTCACCATTCCAGCAACGATCATTCCCATATTGATTGCCGCTTTTGCAGCTTATGCCCTTGCCTGGATGGAATTTCCCGGACGAGCGCTGCTGATAGCTGCCGTTGTTGGGCTGCTTGTCGTTCCGCTCCAATTGGCTCTCATCCCGCTGTTGCAACTGCACAACAATATCGGGGTTGGAAAAGGCTATCTGGGAGTCTGGCTCGCGCATACGGGATTTGGGCTGCCCCTCGCCATCTATCTGTTGCGCAATTATATGGTTGGGCTTCCGCGCGACATTATTGAAAATGCCCGGGTTGATGGTGCCACCGATTTTCAGATTTTCACCAAGATCATTCTGCCGCTTTCCTTCCCGGCATTAGCCTCCTTTGCAATTTTCCAGTTTCTGTGGACCTGGAATGACCTGCTTGTGGCGAAAGTATTCCTGATCGATTCCACCGGCCAGACCACCGTCATGACAAACCAGATCGTTGAGTTGCTCGGTACCCGTGGCGGAAACTGGGAAATTCTGGCGACCGCAGCCTTTGTGTCGATCTCGGTGCCGTTAGCGGTATTTTTCATTCTGCAACGTTACCTCGTTCGCGGCCTGTTGGCTGGCTCTGTTAAGGGCGGATAACTTAGATGAACGTGCTTCACGATTTCAGCCACAACACAGCTCCGGGTGTCTTGACCTCCCATGACACTGACCCGGACTGGTGGCGCGGGGCGGTGATCTATCAGATCTACCCCCGCTCCTTCCAGGATAGCAACGGAGATGGTGTTGGCGATTTACGTGGCATCACCCAGCGCCTGCCGCACATTGCTGGACTGGGGGTGGATGCAATCTGGATCTCGCCATTCTTCAAGTCACCGATGCTCGATTTTGGATATGATGTTTGCGATTACACCGATGTCGATCCGATGTTTGGAACGATGGCGGATTTTGATTCAATGATCGCCGAAGCGCATCGGCTTGGCCTCAAGATCATGATTGACCAGGTGATCTCCCACTCATCCGACCAGCATCCCTGGTTTGTCGAATCCCGCGCCAATCGGGACAGTGAGAAGTCTGACTGGTATGTCTGGGCCGATGCCAAGCCTGATGGGTCGCCACCTAATAACTGGTTGTCGATTTTTGGTGGTTCGGCATGGCAATGGGACACCAGTCGCTGCCAATATTATCTGCACAATTTTCTTGCGAGCCAACCGGATTTGAATTTCCACAATCGCGATGTCCAGGATGCGTTGCTGCAAACCGTTGAATTCTGGCTGGATCGTGGGGTTGATGGTTTTCGTCTCGATACGATCAATTTTTATTTCCATTCGCAGGGGTTGGAGGATAATCCACCGTTGCAACCGGACAAGCGCAATGATTCAATCGCACCAGCGGTCAATCCCTACAACTTTCAGAGCCATCTATACGACAAGAATCAAGATCAGAATCTTGAATTTCTAAAGCGGTTCAGAGCTTTGCTGGATTGCTACCCAGCCGCGACGGCAGTTGGTGAAGTTGGCGATGCGGAGCGCGGTTTGGACATCGTGGCCCAATATACGTCCGGCGATCAGCTGGTCCACATGTGTTACGCCTTTGACTTTCTATCGCCGGAACCCATTACGCCCGCCAAGGTCAGGCAAGTTGTTGGCGAGTTTGAAAAAGTTGCGCCGAACGGCTGGTCATGCTGGGCGTTTTCTAATCACGACGTGGTGCGCCATGCATCGCGTTGGGCTGATCAGATACTCGATCGAGATGGGTTTCTGAAAATGACCGCGACTTTGATCCTTTCTCTTCGAGGCTCGGTTTGTCTCTATCAGGGTGAGGAACTGGGCATGACGGAAGCCCTGCTGGCGTTTGAAGACTTGCAGGATCCTTATGGTATTCAGTTTTGGCCGACATTTGTTGGACGTGACGGGTGCCGCACCCCGATGACGTGGTCGCACAATGCTGAAAGCGGTGGCTTCACCACCGGCAAGCCATGGCTGCCCCTGCCGCCGGAACACAATCATCTGTCTTCCAACCTTCAGGAGGGAAACCCGGATTCATTGCTCAATCACTATCGCGCTGCGCTTAAGTTTCGTGCCAGCGAAATGGTATTCATGAAGGGTGACATTCGGTTTCTGGACGACAGTGAGACGGTTTTAACGCTGCAACGCAGCCACAATGGAACGACCATATTCGTGGCAATAAATATGAGCGACACACAACAAACCGTTGCTGCGCCGCCTTCGGACTTTGCCGAACTGAATTCACCGGGCATCGGCGGGTCCGTCACCGGCAATCAACTCACACTGGATGCTTACGGGTCATATTTCGCTCGTCTACAGCAAAACGCCAAAGGAGGAGAAACTGCATGAGTGGTCTCAATCTCACGGGAATTAAGAAATCCTACGGTTCAACCGAAGTGATGCATGGCATCGACCTGGACATCAGTGAGGGCGAATTCGTCGTCTTCGTCGGCCCGTCCGGCTGCGGCAAATCTACCCTGTTGCGGATGATCGCAGGATTGGAATCCATCACCGATGGAGAGTTGCAGATTGATGGGAACCGGGTCAACGAAATCCCGCCCTCTCAACGCGGAATCGCCATGGTGTTTCAGTCCTATGCGCTGTATCCGCATATGACGGTCTACGACAACATGGCCTTTGGCATGCGCATCGCCAAAGCGTCAAAAGAAGAAATTGAGGAGCGCGTCCAAAACGCTGCCGATATTCTTCAGCTTGGGCCCTATCTTGACCGCCTGCCCAAGGCATTGTCCGGTGGCCAGCGTCAGCGTGTTGCCATTGGTCGAGCCATTTGCCGTGATCCTCAAGTGTTCCTGTTCGATGAACCTCTTTCCAATTTGGATGCTGCCTTGCGCGTGGCGACTCGTATCGAAATTGCCAAGTTGAAGGAAAGCATGCCTTCGACCACGATGATCTATGTGACCCACGATCAGGTTGAAGCGATGACGCTGGCAGATCGGATTGTGGTTTTGTCGGCAGGTTATCTGGAACAGGTTGGTGCGCCAATTGAACTCTATGAGCGTCCGGCAAATCTGTTTGTTGCCCGGTTTATAGGGTCACCGGCGATGAACATAGTTTCAACTACAGTCGAGGCGACCGGTGATAAAACCAAAGTCAAGCTGGCTGGTGGAGGCTCTGCCATTGTGCCGATCAAATCGCCAGATGGACTGAAAGGCCAAAAAGCTCACCTTGGGTTCCGACCCGAAGACATGTCGGTGGCATCAGGTAATCTGGCTCTGGTTGAGGGTGAGATAACACTGGTTGAAGCGCTTGGTGAGGTCACCAATCTATATGTCAATGTTGAAGGGGCTGAAGAGCCCATCGTTGCAAAAGTACCCGGGACTTTCGATGTTAAGCGCGGTGATCGCATTGGCCTGGCTGCGGATACAGAAAAGATGCATCTATTCAACGAAGAAGGGCAATCTTTCCTTTATCTTTGAACATCAAACCGTCAGTTGGAAGCAGCGTAGCGTTGCCCCGCAGCGGGTGGCTCAACGGGCGCGCCGGCAAAACACTGGGCAATGGCCATCCATCGCTCAGCAACATCCCCTGATGCAACGAGCGAAGTATCTGCGATGTTGCGGGTTTGGGTGACCACCTGACCGAATTCAACGGCCTGTCCGCTGACCCTGTTATCTTCCCGAGGTTCATTCCATTCCCAGACCGCCCCCGAAGGGCCGGTGAGCACTACATGTGGCGCTGGTTCCGGTACCGGCAGTTGGCGATTAATGAACGCCCAGCCAAATGTCTGGACGCCAAGATGGGCAATATTTTTGATCCGGTCGGTGTCAGGTCGGGTGACTCCCAGGCAGTCAAAAATCTCCTGGCCATGGGCCCAGGTCTCCATTTGCCGGGCGGTGATTGAAGACCGGGCGCTCATATCCGGCCCGGCCCATTTTATTCGCCGCCGGGGATCTGTCCGGGCATAAAGGTCGGCGGTGACTTGGCATCCGTTGCGCCACGCATCAAAAAGTTTAACGCCCTCAAGGCCATCCAACCAGACATATTGCGTCTCCAGCATCGATTCACCCTGTTTCAGACCAGCCGCGACCGGGGCGAAGAAATCGGCAAATTTTTGATCGTCCTCCAGCGTCAATCGAGCGGCGACGTTGAACATGTGCAGGTGCCCGATGATGTCGCTGATGGTCCATGAATTGAACAAAGTGGGGCGCTGAAAAATGTCTTCCCCCCGATCTGCAACAATTTTGGCTAGACAATCGCATTCCGCGCGGAAATCTTCAGTTTGTTGCATGAGGTATTCTCCCAAAAATCACTTGGAAAGATATCCCAAAATGCTGGCGATTCAAACCAAATCAGTTTTGGACGATTTCCTCAGCAATATAGCCGGCACTGATCTCAGCGATACGGATCGGGCTGATAACCGGCGCGAAAAGGGTCTTGAACGATCCGTCCGGTCCGAGCAGGTAAATAAACGAACCATGGGAGTAAACCGCCCCCTCATCCACATGCTCAAACAGAAACTTCTTTTCCAGGTTGAACGCTTTGTAGGCGTCATCCAGGTTCTTTTCAGGGCCGGTCAGCCCGACCAGATTGGGATGGATGTCAGTCACCGTACTGTTCAGCGTATCCACCGTGTCACGTTCCGGGTCGACGGTGATCAAAACCGGTGTTACTGCGGCGTTCATCCCCTCAAGCAGATCAACCGCTTCAGCCAGATTGGGCAGCGCCAGTGAGCAGATCGCCTTGCAGTTGGAATAGCCAAAGAACAGCAGTTGGAATTTGCCCTCTGGGCTGACAGATGTGCGTCTGTTGCCATGGTGATCTACCAGATCAAAATCACCGCCTTTGATCTTTGGAAATCCCGGCGTGTTGGAATTGTCTACAGAGAACTTGCTGGCATCGGGGCGAGAATTTGCGGACATTTCAGGCTTGGCAGTCATCACTGCGGCGAGAGCACCTACGCCCAGGCCAGCGATAAGAACTGCTGCAATGCCAGTTTTTTTTGCCCACATCGACGGTGCTGGCGTCACTCGTTTTCTTCCAGATATTTGGCATCAAATTCAACGCCGAGGCCGAAATGCCCGCTTTTGGCGAGTTGCTTTTTGACCCGGGGGTCGCGCCGGAACCAAGCACCTTTGCCTTTGGCGTCAGGGTTTTTGGCGCGCCATTGTTTGGTCCAGCGGGTGGTCTTGTTCCACTTGTCTTCACCCGAAATGCGGATCAACTGAACCATATAGAATTTTGTGGTGACCACTTCGTCTTCGCCAATCATCAGTCCATCTACATCAACCATCTTGTTGCAATAGGGCAGCAGGTCTTCGGTGGCGCCGTTGAACGATGCCTGCCGGTTCTTCAGCACCGTGATCAGTTGATTGTCGACAGAGCGGACAATGCCCATGTGACGCTTACCGTCACCGCAATTTGCGGCACAATTGCCGGTCAACTCACACAGGATGTCGACCACTTTGCCGGAAAACAGGGCTTTTTCTTCACCATACAGGTTCCATTCCTTGGCTTTGCTGCCGTTTGAAAAGTCGGCGGCATGCGCGTTGATTGAACAAATAAACATAACGGCCATGAGAGCTCTTGATATCATGATCCGCCTCACTTCTTTTTCTTCGGCGCAGAAAATGGTGGAACTGAATCATAATCCTCGTGACTGAGATATGTGATGCCATCATTGGCAACAACATCTTCAACCACGATATAATTCACCCCATCACGCAGATAGTGCATGCCGCGGGCGGTGATGATGTCGCTTTGGATTTCCATAATTGTATCGCTTTGTTCCAAAGGGTCTTCACCCTTGAATTTCAAAACCATGTATACGTCACCCTCTTCGGTGCGCACACCAACGGGAATGCCCCCGGCCGCGCACCAAAGGGCGCAGGTGTGATGCGCGGTTCCCCGCGTTGCGTCAGAATCTCCCATGACACCGGAAAAATAACACCAGGTGTCAATGATCTCGCCTTTTATTTCCACGACCTTGCCCGCCGTCGCGGCAAGTGCAGGCGTGAGGCTGGCACTAATTATCGTGCTCGCCGTTAGAAGAGAAATTTGCAGGATTTTGGAGACCATATTGCGCCTACCCGGGTCTGTATTGGACGATTGGAGCAGGCTATCGAATTCCAGTTGGTTGGCCAAGTAAACCCATAGCCAACTTTTTGTGTTCGGAATTGTAGTGGAGTCGAAGCGGCTCGACCCGAGAGAACATGCCCAATTCGGATCGGGCACGTTCTGGATCCAAATTGGCGGTTTCTACAGACCGCTCATCAGCAAGTATTTCATCTCGGTGAATTCCTCGACGCCGTGGCGCGAACCCTCCCTGCCAATGCCTGATTCCTTGACACCGCCAAAAGGTGCAACTTCGGTGGACAAAATGCCGGTATTGATTGCAACCATGCCGTAGTCGAGGGCTTCCGCGACACGCCAGATGCGCCCGATATCTCGGGCGTAGAAGTAAGACGCCAGTCCGAACTCCGTTGCATTGGCCAGATCGACAACTTCTTCGTCGTCCTTGAAGCGGTAAAGCGGCGCCACTGGTCCAAATGTCTCTTCACGGGTTATTTTCATGTCGACGGTTACGTCGGTCAGTACTGTTGGTTCATAAAAGCGTGGCCCAGCTGCGTGTCGATTGCCGCCGGTGGTGATTTTGGCGCCTTTCGACACCGCATCGGCAACGTGATCTTCCACTTTGGCAACTGCAGCATCATTGATCAGCGGACCTTGGGTGACACCTGGCTGATCACCATGTCCAACGACAATTTTCTGCACTTCCTTGGACAGTTTGTCGGCGAATTCGTCGTAGACGGCATCCTGAACATAAATTCGGTTGGCGCAGACGCAGGTCTGGCCGGCATTGCGGTATTTGGACAGGATCGCACCCTGCACCGCAGCATCGATATCGGCATCATCAAAAACGATAAATGGCGCATTGCCGCCAAGCTCGAGACCCATTTGTTTGACGGTATCAGCGCATTGCTTGATCAGGATTTTGCCGACTGCGGTTGAGCCGGTAAATGTCATGGCTCGCACGTCGGGACTGGCACACATCGCGCCACCTATTGCCACTGCATCACCAGATATCACGTTCAATACGCCGTCCGGCAGGCCGGCTTCTTGTGCCAAGGCGGCCAACGCAAAGGCTGTCAACGGCGTATCGGGAGCTGGTTTAACTACCGCGGTGCAGCCTGCAGCAAATGCCGGTGCTACTTTGCGGGTGATCATTGCAGCTGGAAAGTTCCAGGGCGTAATTGCTGCAACAACACCAATCGGCTGGCGGATAACCACAATGCGACCGTCCGGGAACGGGCTTGGGATGGTTTCGCCATATATGCGTTTGGCCTCCTCAGCATAATATTCGATAAACGAGGCACCATACATGATTTCGCCCTTGGCTTCGGCCAGTGGCTTGCCCTGTTCACGGGTCAAAAGTGCCGCCAATTCGTCGGCGTTCTCAACCACAAGCTCATACCAGCGGCGCAGAATGGCTGAGCGTTCCTTGGCCAACGTCTTAGACCATGTCCCAAATGCCATTGTGGCAGCGGCAATCGCCTGATTGGCCTCATCTGCGCCAAAGTTTGGCACTTTTGCAATTTCTTCGTCAGTCGCCGGATTGGTGATCACGGTGTCTCCAGATCCCAGCCATTTGCCGCCGATCAGGCATTGTTGTTTGTAAAACTCAGTCATTATTGCTCTTTCTATTTCCGCCCGCTCAGGGCCATCCTCAAGCGTCATTCAACCAGTCTGCAATCACATTAACCTGCTCGTCGTTTCGCAAGGTTGGTGTGTGGCCGGTATTGTCAAATTCAATCAACGTGGTTTCCGGTCCGCAGGACAACATGCGTTCTGCGGTCTGTTCAGACAAGAAACTCGACTCTTTGCCCCGCAACACAAGCACAGGGCAGGTAATGCGCTCCCAAGTATCCCACATATCAACATTAAAATAGGAAATCGAATCCCGAAACGCCTCACCAACCCGGTTATCCACCTTCAACCGATATACACCCTGTTTAGTGCGACGGCTGGAATAATGCGCCATATGCTGCCAGTCCTCATCGGACATCGGAGCAAATTCCCTGTAGATATTGCGAAGATGGTCGGCAACCGCATCGATGCTGGCAAAGTCATCGGAGCGGCCAATATATTCAGCAATCGACATCTGAGCCTCGCGGGAGACTTCAGGACCAATGTCGTTGACAACCAAACGTTTGATGGGGGACTGGGCCACTGACGCGAGAACCATGCCAATTATCCCGCCCATCGACGTGCCGATCCAATTAACTTCGGTCACTCCCAGTCGGGAGATCAGGGCATTCATGTCGGAATTGTATTGCAGATAATTGTAGCCGTCTTCGGGGACATGATCGCTGTCGCCACGGCCGACAACGTCGGGACAGACGATACGATATTGAGTACAAAGCCTTTCGGCCAGATAATCGAAATCGCGCGCATTGCGGGTCAGTCCGTGCACGCAAAATAGGGTCTCCAGGTGCTTGAACTGCTTTGCGTCACCCCATTCCAGATAGTTGATCCGGTGAAAGCCATGAAAACCCAATCCAAGATGATAGTGTTTTGAATAGGCCTTGGCCGGTTGTGTTCTTCTGTGCGGCATGAGAATTCCGGTAGTGGCTATTTGAGCGATTTCAATCGAGCTTGTAACGCGTCGATTTGTTTTTGGATTAGTTCCAACTCGGATTCCCGAGAAGTTGGCGGCTGTTCTGACAGCGCCGTGTCGTCGGGGTCAGAACTTTCAGCTTCGGGAGGTTTGGTCCCCATCCCGAACATTGACCAGGACTGGCGGAACATATCCATGTTTTGCTGGGCCAGTTTCTGGCTGTATTCCATCATTGTGCGGGTATTGCGGTCGATAACATTTTCAAACGCCTGACCCATCTGCTCCCGTTCGGCTGCGAGCAGGTTTATCGATTCAGTCAAATAATCGGGCACAATCTGTCCATAGGAATCGCCATACATGGCGATCAGCTGTTTTTGAAATTCAAGCGGAAAATGAAAGTTGGTTGGCTTGATCTCTTGTTCAAAAATGATCTGGTTGAGAATGGTACGGGTAATGTCCTCACCGGTCTTGGTATCTTCGATAACGAAGCCAGTGCCGGCTTTGACCAGATCAACCACATCATCCAGGACGATATAGGCAGATGTCGCCGTGTTGTAGAGACGGCGGTTGGGATACTTTTTTATCAATATGTTGGCGCGGGACGTGGACTTGTCGTCCGACTCGTTTGCGCTTTTTGATTTCTTCAATTTCGCCATCTGCCCCGGTGGATGATCGCACGGTGATCAATGGGAGGAAAGCTAGACTCAAATGGAGATCAAGGAAAGCAGTTTTATTGCGCTGCACAAACGCAAGAGGGTTGGTATGGGTGATCCGCCAAAAGAAAGGCCGCTAACCCGGGAGGAGGGTTAGCGGCCAGATTTTGCGCAACTGTAAGTCTCGGGAGGAGGAGAGACTTACAAGCTGACTGCAAATCCTTTGGAGTAAGCCAGACGACCAGCTTCACCGGTCTCTTTCAAAACCTTGCCTGAAAGCTCAACGAGGCCTTTGCCCTGTTCGGACAGACGCTCAGTAGCCGCAGCTGTGTTGGTTGTGGCCAACTTGTAGAATTCAGCTACGTCGTTGGTTTTGTTGAGGGCTTTGACGCCGTCAAAAGTCGCTGCAACGTTGGAAACGTAGTTTTCATAAAGTTTCTTGGCAATTGCTTCGTTGCCTTTGAATACAGCCGCATTGAACTCGATGGCGCTTTCAACAGCTTTTTCAGAATTGGCGATCTGAGTTGTGAAATATTCTTGTGACTTTTCCATATTGGGGCTCATTTCAAGTTTTTCGTTTTGATTCTTGGTCATGATCTTCGTCTCGCTTTAGTGGCTGTGCAGGTCAGCTTGGAGGTTTGAATTCTTGTGTCTTGGTTCGACAAAACCCAACTTAGAGGGTTTTTTGTGCATTGCAACATAAAAATGGTGCGGTGCACAAAAAAACTGCGTGATTTGCCACGAGAATACCTCAAAAACGCAATTAACAGCATGAAAATAAATGGAAAATTTATCCGTCTTGCAGGATTCGCATTGCTGCCCTGCGAAGTCTAAGGTTGCCCTGTCGGTGCGTCAGTGTAGATAGGGCGCGTAAATTTATTTGACGAATGCATTGAGGAATAGTTGCAGCGTCACGAAAAGCCGCAATTTGATTGCCAAAAGGGAGGCAGTAGGATTGCGCAACAAATCATCATTAAGGGAAATCAATGTCGAACAAATTGAGGTCTGCCCAGCTCCTCGTTAAATGTCTGGAGCATGAGGGCGTGGAATTTATATTCGGAATTCCAGGCGAAGAAAACATCGCCGTGATGGATGCACTTCTGGATAGTCCGATCAAGTTTATTATCACACGCCACGAACAGGCCGCCGCCTTCATGGCCGATGTTTATGGTCGACTGACTGGGCGTGCCGGAGTTTGCATGTCGACATTGGGCCCGGGCGCAACCAATCTGGTTACCGGCGTCGCAGACGGCAATATGGACCGCGCACCGCTGGTTGCAATTGCCGGGCAAGGCGCAACCACGCGTATGCACAAGGAAAGCCATCAGGTGCTTGATCTGGTCAACCTGTTTGAGCCCATCACCAAATACAGCGTACAAATTCGCGAACCGGAGATCGTTCCAGAAATCGTTCGCAAGGCATTTAAATTTGCCCAGGCGGAAAAGCCCGGTGCAGCCTTTATCGATTTTCCAGAAAACATCGCTGATATGGAAGTTGAAGTCGATGCACCGCTTAAAGTGCAGTCTCCTGTGGCGCCTACCGCCGCCGTTGGAAAATGTCGGCAGGTTGCCGAAATCATCTCCAGTGCCAAGAACCCGATGATTATTGCCGGTAACGGTATCATTCGTAATGGTGCCTGTGACGAACTGGTTGAACTGGCTGAAACCATCAGTGCCCCGGTCGCCACAACATTTATGGCAAAAGGTGCCATTCCATCTTCGCATCCGCTCAGCCTCGGCACTGTTGGCTTGAAGGCTCACGATCTGGTTGCCTTTGGAATCGATGAGGCCGATTTGGTCATCTGCATCGGTTACGACATGGTTGAGTATGATCCGGCTTACTGGAATCCCAAACACGACAAAACCATTATCCACATCGATGGCAGCCCTGCGGAAGTCGACAGAAATTATATCGTCGAAGCCGGTGTTATCGGTGATCTTAAAGATTCCATGCGTCGCATCGGTGCCCGTTGTGAACGCGAAGCCAGTCCTGCAATGAAAAAACTGCGCGGCAAGATCGTCGGAATGCTCAATGAACATGCAGACGATACCGAATTTCCCGTCAAACCGCAGAAAATTATTTCTGACCTTCGCAAAGCAATGGCCCCTGAGGACATTGTCATTTCAGATGTCGGGGCCCACAAAATGTGGATGGCCCGGATGTTTCAGGCCGAACGCCCCAATACCTGCATCATCTCAAACGGATTTGCCTCCATGGGCATCGCGCTGCCTGGTGCGATTGCCGCCAAACTGATCTATCCCGAGCGCAACATTCTCGCTGTTTGCGGCGACAGTGGCTTCATGATGAACAACCAGGAAATTGAAACAGCGGTTCGTCTGGGACTGAACATCACGATCCTGATTTTCAATGACAATAAATATGGTCTGATCGAGTGGCACCAGATGCGTGAATATGGTCGGGCCTCCCATATCGATGTAACCAACCCGGACTTTGTCATGTTTGCCAAAAGTTTTGGCGCCAATGGCTATAAAGTTGAACGCACTGAAGATCTGCTGGATACCATCCAGACTGCAATGAATGATGGCGGAGTGTCGATCATCGATTGCCCGGTCGATTATTCCGAAAACATGAAACTGACCAACAGGCTGAAAAGCCTGAAATCCTTTGACGAAGAATAGGACTTAATGATGCACGCCTTTCAATTTCAAACAACCAAATCCATTCTTTGTGAGGTCGGAGCCACTGCAAAAATTGGCAATCTGATGGCCGAGATGGGTTGCAACAAAATTGCCTTTGTTACCGACAAAATGATTCTAGAGCTTGGCCTTGCCGACGCGGCTCTTGGTGGTCTGAAGGCAGCTGGTGTTGCGGTTCACATTATTGATGACGTCGTGGCCGATCCACCTGAAGCCATGATCCTGAAAGCAGTGGAAGAAGCCAAGGCCGAAGGTGTTGATGGAGTTGTTTCCGTCGGCGGTGGATCATCCCTTGATACGGCAAAATTGATAGCTGTTCTGGTGGGCTCCAACCAGCCGATTGAAGAAATGTATGGGGTCGGACTTGTCAAAGGTGGTCGCCTGCCATTGGTTCTGGCGCCAACAACTGCTGGTACCGGCTCTGAAGTCACACCAATCTCGATTGTCACCACCGGCACCAATGAAAAAAAGGGCGTGGTATCGCCTCAATTGCTGCCTGACTGGGCTATTTTGGACGCCGAACTCACAGTCGGCTTGCCTGCCCATGTGACTGCAGCAACCGGAATTGACGCCATGGTCCACGCGATTGAGGCTTTCACGTCAAAGCATAAGAAAAACATCGTTTCCGATACGCTGGCCCGCGAAGCTCTGAGCCTGTTGGGTGCCAATATTCACACCGCGTGTACCCAAGGTGAAGACCGTGATGCCCGCTCCAACATGTTGCTGGGATCAATGCTCGCCGGCATGGCATTTGCCAACGCACCGGTGGCCGCAGTTCATGCGCTGGCCTATCCGCTAGGGGGGCATTTCCATGTTCCGCACGGCCTCTCAAACGCTTTGGTTCTGCCTTATGTGCTGGATTTCAACATGAGCGCGGCGACTGATCAATATGCCGAAATAGGGCCGATCATTTTCCCGGCTCTGGTGGGAAAATCTACCGACGCAATCGGCGAAGGCATGGTTGAAGGTTTCAAGGCCATGGGGCCGGAACTTGGCATGCAGAGCAAACTGGCCGAAGTTGGGGTTAATCACAACAATCTGCCTATGCTGGCCGAAGATGCGATGAAGCAGACTCGCTTGCTGGTCAACAATCCGCGTGAGATGACCTACGAAGCGGCCCTCGCGATCTATACCGCAGCACTCTAGGAGCACCAATTCATGGCCAACAGTGACAATGCATTTCAACAGATGTTCGACATGTGGCAGCAAGGTCAGGATGCCTACCTTAAAGCCCAGAAAGAAGCGGCCGAAGAATTCAGCCGCAATTTCTCCGATGCAACTGCAGCAAACGCTTTTAACGTCGGACCCGACGCGACAAAAAGCTGGCAGGGTTTCATCAATTCCTGGGCGCCAGCCTGGAACCCATCAGCGATGATGGCGAACGGGTCCGCCGACAACTTGTTTGCTCAAGGCAAAGACGCTCTGCATGGGATGCTGGATCCGGCCAACTGGATGAATCAGGCGCCTGAGCAATTGAGGAATATTCTCAATTCCATTGCCCAGGGTCCGCAATTTGCAGATCTCGCCACTCCTCAAATTGAGGCGGCTGAGGCTTGGCGAGAATCGCTGGATTATCAAAAAGCAGCCATGGATTTCGCCAAGATCATGCAAGATGCCTGGGGACGTGCTTTCAAACGTTATAGCGAAAGCTACACGCTTGAAGATCTGCAATCAGGTGAAGTCAAGGAAGCGCTTGATACCTGGTTGAAGGCTGCCAATGAAGAACTGCTTGAAACCCAGCGATCACCGGAATTCATGGATGCTCAGCGCCGCCTCATGCGGGCCGGTGTTGAGATTAAGGCCAGGCAACGCGAAACCGCTGAATCCTGGTGCGAAAACTGGCAGATGCCAACCCGCACAGAGGTGGACGATGTGGCTAAAATCGTTCACGAACTGCGTCGCGAAGTGCGTAAACTGAAACGTGAAGTTGCAGCTCTTAAAGTGGCCAAGGAAACATGATCCCTCGTAAGAGAAATCCTGACGGAAGTTTGATGGACAACAATGACCTGGCCGGTGAAGCCTGGACTTCAGCCTGGTCGCAAATGATCGATGCCGGGATGAAAGCCGTGCGTTCCAGCGAAACGCTGAGCGGCCAGCGGCAGGCAGAAGTCGAAATCGCTGAATCCCCCGTCGATCTGGTTTTTCAGATCGACAAAGTGCGGATGCTCAAATACCGCCCCTTGGCCAAGAAAAAGCCGAATGTTCCACCAGTTCTGATTTGCTATGGACTGTTTGGCCGCCAGACTATGATCGATTTGCAGGAAGACCGCTCTCTGGTGCGCAATCTTCTGGCTGACGGCATCGAAGTCTATGTCGTTGACTGGGGCACACCCACCCGTGCCGATCAATATCTGAGCATGGATGATTATATCGACCTCTATCTGGGCAGCTGTGTTGAAGAACTGGTTGCCATCAATGGTGGCAAGCCGGTTACCCTATTCGGGATTTGCGAGGGGGGAACTTTTGCTGCGGCTCTTGCAGCATTGCGACCTGAATTGTTTGCCGGGCTGGCTTTGGCAATTACACCCATCGACTTTCGCGGCGAGCCGGATGAATTCTGGCAGGGAGAAGGCTTCCTCAACAGCTGGATCCAAAACCTCAGCCAGGATGATGTTGATTTGATCATCGACACCTATGGCATGCTGCCCGGTGCTCTGACCGGTGCGATTTTCTCTTCGCTGACACCAATGGCCAGCCTGACCAAATATAATATCGGACTTGCCAATATGGACGGCGACGAAGCCGCAATCCTGAATTTTCTACGCATGGAAAAATGGATTGCTGACCGGCCAGATCATCCCGGAGAAGCGGCGCGGCAATGGTTGAATGAGCTATATCGCGAGAATCAGTTGGTTGAAGGAAAATTCCATGTCGCGGGAGAAGCCGTTGATCTGCGTAACATTTCCTGTCCGGTACTCAACATATATGCTCTGCAGGATCACATCATTCCGGTGAGTTGCTCGAAGGCTTTGTCGAATTTTGTTAAACCGAACCTGTATCAAGAAATCGGATTTCCAGGTGGGCATGTCGGTGTCTTCGTCAGCCGTAAAGCGCAGGGTGTTGTTGCAGGTGGGCTCAGCGAGTGGATCAAGAAAACACAAAAACCTGTCCGCAAGAAACCGGCTAAGCAGGCGAACCAGACGAAGCCAGCAAAAAAGAAGTAAATCACCGTTCGGAAAATATAATGGTCGATAAAGTCATTCCACTTGAAGATGCAATTGCCACGATTGACGATGGCGACATGGTTTGCGTGTCGGGTTTCGTTGGCATCGGAACGCCTGACGGCCTGCTGCGCGGTCTGGAAGAACGCTTCCTTTCGTCAGCTACACCGCGTGATTTATCATTGATTTTTGCGGCAGCCCCGGGCGACGGCAAAGAAAAGGGACTGAATCGTCTGGCTCATAGTGGCTTGGTGAAGCGCGCCATTGGTGGCCATTGGTCATTGGTTCCCAAGCTCGGTGCCATGGCAGTGGCCGAAGAAATTGAGGCTTACAATCTGCCTCTTGGCTGCATTTCCCAGCTCTATCGTGACATTGCGTCAGGCAAGCCGGGCATGTTCTCAAAAGTCGGTTTGCGCACCTTTGTCGACCCGCGCCAAAGCGGTGGGGCGATTAATGCTCGTTCAACCGAAAAGCTGGTCGAAGTCAAGGAATTGCAGGGCGAAGAATGGTTGTTCTATCACGCAATGCCGGTCGATGTCGCACTCATCCGCGGCACGACGGCTGATCCAACCGGCAATATCACCATGGAGCGTGAAGCATTGACATTGGACATGTTGCCAATCGCCATGGCTGCAAAGAATTCTGGCGGTTTGGTGATCGCCCAGGTAGAGCGCATTGCGGCCACCGGATCCCTGTCACCAAAGGAGGTGGTGGTGCCGGGCAATCTGGTGGATTGCGTTGTGGTTGCTGAGCCTGAAGACCATATGCAGACCTTCCAGACCCAGTATGAACACGCATTTACCGGACGAATGGTTGGTGTAGTGAACCAGATTGCCCCAATGAAGCTCAACCCCCGAAAGATCATAGCCCGGCGCGCAGCGATGGAATTGCCGGTCAACGGCGTCGTGAATCTTGGCATTGGCATGCCAGAGGGCGTTGGTGCGGTTGCAAACGAAGAAGAGATTATCGATCACATCACGCTGACGACCGAGGCGGGAGTTTTAGGAGGTGTACCGCAATCAGGCCTCGATTTTGGTGCGGCGATTAACGCAAATTCGATCATCCAGACCAATCAGCAGTTTGATTTTTACGATGGCGGTGGACTTGACCTGGCCTGTTTGGGCATGGCGGAGACCGATGCAAGCGGCAATGTAAACGTCAGCCGATTCAAGGATCGCTTTGCCGGAGCGGGCGGTTTTATCAATATATCGCAAAATGCCCGCAAGGTTCTGTTTGTTGGAACCTTCACTGCCGGTGGACTTCAGGTTCAACTGGACAATGGCAATATGTCAATTGTTCAGGAGGGCCGCAATCGCAAGTTTATCGTGGGTGTTGAACAAATTACGTTTAATGGTGCCTATGCTGCTGAACAGGGTAAGGAAATCCTCTACATCACCGAACGCTGTGTTTTTAAAATGACCGACGACGGTTTGGAGCTCATTGAAATTGCCCCTGGCATTGATCTGCAGAACGACATTTTGAACCAAATGGAATTTGAACCGATCATCAATGAAGTGAAGCTGATGGATGAGCGCCTGTTCCGCGACAAACGCATGGGATTGCGCGGTGACATGCTGAACATGAACATGGCCAGCCGCTTATATCATGACGTTGGAAACAATATCGTATTTGCAAATTTGAGCGGCATTTCACTGGATACCGATGACGATCTGGAAGCGTTCCGGGCACCATTTGAAGAATTCATTTCCGGGCTGGGCCAGAAAGTAAATCTGATTTCAAACCATGACGGGATGAGCATTGCACCACGTCTGGTTGGTAAGTGGGTGGATCTGCTGTCGCGCTTGGAGAGCCGGTACTACCTGACGGCCTGCCGTTATTCGACCAGTCCTTTTCTGCGCCAGAAACTCGGCCAGGATCTGAAAAACCGCGCCATTGCGCCACATATTTTTGAAACCCAAAAGGAAGCTGCAGCTTATTTGACCAGCACCCGGTCGGCATAAAAAGCGGCCCGTTCGTCAGAACGAGCCGCCCTCATTCGGTAAAATTAGCTTTATAATTACAGAGCTTTATCGGTAATCATTGATGTCCAGGCGCCTTCAGGCTCCTTGGTGATGACCGGATCTGAACCAGCCGACAGCAGGGTTGCGACGGTGCGTTTGTAATCAGCTTCATCCAACGCGCCGTTTGAACCGGCGGTCAGTTTGGCGATTTCACCCATCATGCGTTTTTGATGTTTTTCGGTCTGGGCACCGGACGCATCGTTTTCAAGCACAATTCCAGCAGCTTCATCAGGGTTGGCTTCGGCATATTTCCAACCTTTCATCGATGCACGCACAAAGCGTACCATCTTGTCCTGGAAAGCCGCATCATTCAGCTTGTCTTCCAATACATAGATACCGTCTTCAAGTGTTGCGACACCTTCATCTTCGTATTTGAAAGTGATCAGGTCGTCAGCTGAAAGACCAGCATCAATGATCTGCCAATATTCGTTATAGGTCATTGTGGAAACGCAATCGGCCTGTTTCTGCAAGATTGGATCGACATTAAAGCCCTGTTTGAGAACTTTCACACCATCAGCAGAGCCATCGGTTTTAATGCCAAGCTTGCTCATCCACGACAGGAATGGATATTCGTTGCCGAAGAACCAGACGCCCAGGGTTTTGCCTTTGAAGTCGGCGGGTGAGGTAATGCCTGAATCCTTGCGGCAGGTCAGCATCATGCCGGAAGATTTGAACGGCTGAGCAATATTGACCAGCGCAACGCCCTTTTCACGGGTTGCCAGTGCAGATGGCATCCAGTCGAGAACCACATCGGCTCCACCGCCTGCCAGCACCTGCGCAGGCGCAATGTCCGGTCCGCCTGGTTTGATCTCGATATCGATATTTTCAGCTTCGTAATAGCCCTTGTCCTTGGCCACGTAATAACCGGCGAACTGGGCCTGTGTAACCCATTTCAGCTGTAGTGTGACTTTGTCTGCAGCCCATGCCTGAACGCTGGATGCGGCAAAGGCACCGGCAGCGAGTAAGAGTGCTAGTTTTTTCATTGAGTAGTCTCCCTTCATTTTTGCCCAAATAGGCAGTTTGATCTTCGCCAAATATGGCGGCGATTAATTTCATCCCGACCGGACGGACGGATGCCAGAATGTGACAACTCGTTCGATCAGCGCCACTCCCCCATAAAATGCGGAACCAGCCAACGCCGCCACCGCAATTTCAGCCCACACCATATCAACATTCATGCGACCAACCTCTGTAGAAATGCGAAAGCCCATGCCGACAATTGGTGTGCCAAAAAATTCAGCAACAATTGCTCCGATTAGAGCAAGAGTTGAATTGATTTTCAATGCGTTAAAGATGAATGGTGCGGCGGCCGGAAGCCGCAACCGCATCATTGCCTGCCACCATGATGCTGCATAAGTGTTCATCAGGTCACGTTCCATACTGCCAGCTGCCGCCAACCCCTGAACGGTATTCACCAGCATTGGGAAAAACGTCATGATGACCACAACGGCGGCCTTCGATTGCCAGTCAAAGCCAAACCACATCACCATGATAGGGGCCACACCAATGATTGGCAGGGCGGACACAAAATTTCCCAAAGGCAACAAGCCGCGTTGCAAGAATGGTGATCGGTCGATCAGTAGGGCGACGATAAATCCTGAACCGCAGCCCAACACGTAACCAGCGATGACGGCCTTTAAGAATGTTTGCTGAAAATCTTGCCACAATATTGGCAGCGAACTGATGATGCGTTCCCAGATCATGCTGGGTGGAGGTAAGAGTACTGTTGGTACGTCGAGGCCTCGGACCACAAGTTCCCAGATCACGAATAGGGTAATGCCGAATATCAGCGGTACGACCAGGTTGATGGTTCGTGCCAAAGCTTGATTATGGCCGGCATCGACTGCAACCAGTCGTTGATTGAGCCACCACATGGCCAGCCAGAAGATCAAAGCCGCGACAACCAACGTCATGCAACAGCTCCTTGCGGTTTTTCACCCATACGTTTGAGCACATAGGAATGGGCGAACCCGACGATCATCACCAAAACCGCGGCCAGAGCAGCGGCCATAAAAAGAGCCGACCAGATCTGGATTGTCTGACCATAATAGGATCCAGCCAACAAACGGGCGCCCAGACCTGCAACCGCGCCGGTCGGCATTTCGCCGACGATCGCACCGACCAGAGAAATCGCCACAGCGATTTTCAGCGATGTAAACAGATAGGGCATCGAAGATGGCCAGCGCAATTTCCAAAATGTCTGAGACTTGCTGGCGCTGTAGGTATGCATCAAATCCAACTGAGCCCGGTCCGGCGACCTCAGCCCTTTCACCATGCCAACAACGACGGGGAAAAAGGACAGATAGGTGGAGATCAGGGCTTTGGGCAGCAGGCCGGAAATACCAACGGCATTCAACACGACGATAATCATTGGCGCGATGGCCAGTATGGGGATGGTCTGAGAGGTAATCACCCAAGGCATCACAGATTTATCCATTGCCAGGTTGTGCACAATGCCGATCGCTAACGTGACGCCAAGTGCAGTTCCAATCAAAAATCCAAGCAGCGTTGCTGAAAGGGTAATCCAGCTATGATAAACCAGCGACCGTTTTGAGGTGATCTTCTTGAGTACTGTGGTTTTATAAATTTCGACAAACACCTGATGGGGTGCCGGCAGCACAGGGCGTTCTTGTGCCATCGTACGGTTGACCAGTTCGGAAAATGCTGGTGGTTCGATTTTGGCGCGCTCAGCCTGATCATATTCAAACGGCGCATTCATCCAAACCACGCAGGCATACCAAATCGCCACAATAAGTGCGACGATTGTCATTACCGGTAGGATCTTGGAGCTGGCTGTCATTTGCGGATTTTGTCCACTTCAACATCGAGTTGCAGTGTAATGCGTTCGTTGCGCACTTCATCAGTCACACTGATGGTCAACCCCAGCGGGCCAGTAGCCGTTGCGTGTTCGGTGGTCAGTTCCATGTCCGGAAACAGATAAACGTCAGCTTGTTCGCTCGATGGGGATTCCGCCAGGCACAATCTTGGATCCAGCCTTCCGACAACTTCGTTTTCAATGTCGCGGATTTCCATATCGCAGGATACCCGAATGTTTGCCTCGTCCCGTGAGGGGTTGGAGAAAAAAATCAACAATGTTGCATTGCGATCAACATTGATCTGTTCGACCAGAGTAAAATCGGGGATGATTTGATCAGGTTTGGACCATTTGCTTGCCCAGTCGGTATCTCCGACAATGGCCGCCGTGGCAGTGAAACCTTTTTGGGTGCGCGATTGCATCTGCTCTGCATGGCCGGCGATCGGCAGCAACAGTCCCAGCAGAATTAGCGACATTTTTGCGCTGGCGACGACGGCGGCGCAGCTGAAATACCCCTTACACAATTTAGAACTATTCCTCATAACTGTGCCCGGCCCTCAAGCCATCTCGCACACGGGCAGCAATTGCCAGAAATTCGGATGTCTCTCGAATATCAAGAGGCCGCTCCTTTGGAAGGGTGGAATCAATCACATCGGTGACGCGTCCGGGACGCGGCGACATGACGACGATTTTTGTCGACAGATAAACCGCCTCCGGTATGGAATGGGTGACAAAACAGATCGTCTTGTTGGTGGTGTCCCAGAGCTTCAGCAATTGTTCGTTGAGATGGTCGCGGACAATCTCATCCAGCGCGCCGAACGGCTCGTCCATCAAAAGCAAATCCGCGTCGAAGGCCAGCGCCCGGGCAATTGACGCCCGCTGCTGCATGCCTCCCGACAATTGCCAGGGATATTTCTTTTCGAAATTGGTCAGATCAACGAGATCGAGCACACGCTTGATGCGCTCCTCCCGATCCTTCCTTTCATAGCCCATTATCTCCAGCGGAACGGCAATGTTTTTTTCGATCGTCCGCCAGGGCAACAGAGAAGCAGCCTGAAAAACATATCCATAAGCACGCGCCTGGCGCGCCTGTTCGGGGGCCATTCCATTGACGCTTATCGAGCCGCCCGTGGGTTTTTCCAGATCGGCAATAACCCGCAAAAAGGTGGTCTTGCCGCATCCGGACGGGCCGATGAAGGATACAAAATCCCCCTGATGCACGTCCAGATTTACCTGTGACAGAGCATGAACCGGGCCGTCGTTGGTTTCAAATGTAAGCGACAGGTCCTGAGCTGATACAACGGTTTCGGCCATTAATTCTGACTATACTCCACTTGCCGGAATTCCACTGCGCTCGACCGGAGTTGGTGCAGTGAGTTCCTTCCAGCCTTTCAACGCCTTGTTGACGGTGCCATTCGGGTCACGCCTGACGAACTTGCCGTGACCCTCACGGGTTTTTATCTCACCGTCCATGACTGAAACATGTCCGCGTGACAAGGTGTAACGTGGCAACCCCTTCACTTTGTTGCCTTCAAAAACATTGTAGTCGATTGCAGATTGCTGGCTGTTGGCTGAGATTGTTTTTTCCTTTTGAGGATCCCAAACCACGATGTCAGCGTCGGAGCCAACAAGGATGGCACCCTTTTGAGGGTAGCAGTTGAGAATCTTGGCGATATTTGTCGACGTGACAGCGACAAATTCATTCATCGTTATGCGACCTGTTGCAACTCCATTGGTCCACAACATCGGCAGTCGGTCTTCCAGTCCACCCGTGCCGTTGGGGATCTTGGTAAAGTCGCCGATGCCAGAGCGTTTTTGTTCGGTAGTGAAAGCGCAGTGATCGGTGGCGACAACAGACAAAGAACCCGATTGCAAACCTGCCCAAAGGGAATCCTGATGTTGTTTGTTGCGGAAGGGGGGCGACATCACCCTTCGGGCCGCGTGATCCCAGTCCTTGTTGAAATATTCGCTTTCATCCAGTGTCAGATGCTGGATCAGCGGTTCTCCCCAAACCCGCTTGCCCTGAGCGCGAGCCCGGCGGATGGCTTCATGAGAATCTTCGCACGACGTGTGCACCACATAAAGCGGCGCTCCCGCCATATCGGCAATCATGATGGCACGGTTGGTTGCTTCTCCCTCAACCTGCGGCGGGCGCGAATAGGCGTGGGCTTCCGGTCCGTTGTTCCCTTCGGCCAGTAATTTGGCTGAGAGTTCGGCAACAACATCGCCGTTTTCGGCATGCACCATCGGCGTTGCACCAAGGTCTGCACATCGCTGGAATGACGCATAAAGTTCATCATCATTGACCATCAGCGCGCCTTTGTAGGCGAGAAAATGTTTAAATGTGTTGATGCCCTTGTCCTTGACGATGGTTTCCATTTCGTTGAATACCTGCTCACCCCACCAGGTAATCGCCATGTGGAATGAATAGTCGCAATTGGCGCGGGTCGATTTGTTGTCCCACATCTGCATCGCTTCAAGCAGTGATTGACCGGGAGCGGGCAGGGCGAAATCAACCACCATGGTTGTGCCGCCAGACAGGGCCGCACGGGTGCCGGATTCAAAGTCATCTGATGAGTATGTGCCCATGAACGGCATTTCCAGATGAGTGTGCGGATCAATGCCTCCGGGCATGACATAACAGCCGGTTGCGTCCAGTTCGGTACCGCCGGACAAATCTGGTCCGATGGCCGTGATGACGCCGCCTTCAATCTGAACATCAGCTTGGTAGGTGAGATCGGCAGTTACGACAGTACCGTTTTTGATGGTTGTGGTTGTCATAGAATTCCTCCTAGCCGGCAATTTCTGCTGTTTCGACAACGGCGTGGAACAGAACTTCTGCACCTGCCGTACTCCATTCTTTTGAAATATCTTCCGCCTCATTGTGCGACAAGCCATCAACACAGGGGCACATTATCATGGCGGTTGGGGCGACACGGTTGACCCAGCAGGCGTCGTGACCAGCGCCCGAAATAATGTCCATATGACTGTAGCCCAAACGCTCGGCAGCATCGCGAATGGCGCCGACGCACCCCTTGTCGAATTCTGGTGGGTCAAACTGGCCGACTATTTCGCAAGAGAAATCAATCCCCAGCTTTTTGCACAATTTGGGGGCCTTTTTTTCAAGCTTGCGCACCATTTTGTTGAGCGTGTCAATCTCATGGGAACGGAAATCAATGGTGAAAACCACCTTGCCGGGAATGATATTGCGACTGTTGGGATAAACATCCACATGACCGATTGCGCCGACCGCATTGGGGGCGTTTTTCATTGCGATCTTGTGGACAAGTTCGGTGATCTGAGCCAATCCGCGTCCGGCATTCTTGCGCATTGGCATGGGAGTGGACCCGGTATGGCTTTCCTTGCCGGTTACCGTGCATTCAATCCAGCGCAGACCCTGACCATGGGTGACGACGCCAATATCCTTGCCTTCAGTCTCCAGTATTGGTCCCTGCTCGATATGCAGTTCAAAAAATGCATGCATCTTGCGGGCGCCAACTTCCTCGTCGCCTTTCCAGCCGATGCGCTCCAGCTCATCACCAAACTTGTTGCCCTCGGCATCGACCTTGTCATAGGCCCATTGCTGGGTGAACTGTTTGGCAAATACTCCAGACGCCATCATTGCTGGCGCAAAACGTGTGCCTTCTTCATTGGTCCAGTTGGTCACGACAATTGGTCGTCTGGTCTTGATGTCCATATCATTGAGCGTTCGAATTATCTCGAGCCCAGCCAACACGCCGAGTACACCGTCGTAACGCCCTCCGGTTGGCTGGGTATCGAGATGGGAACCGACATAGACGGGGAGTGCGTCCGGGTCGGTTCCCTCACGGCGCATGAACATTGTGCCCATCTGATCCACCCCCATGGTCAGACCGGCCTCCTCGCACCATTCTTGAAATAATCGGCGCCCTTCGGCGTCTTCGTCAGTTACCGTCTGACGATTGGAACCGCCGGCAATGCCGGGTCCAATTTCTGCAATCGCATGTATCGTCTCCCACAGACGATCTCCATTGATGCGAAGATTTTCGCCTGGCTTGGATACATTTTCAGCCATTATCGTCTCCCCTGGGTCTTGGCATTCATCATGACACAAAATTTTACCATATGGTCAAACTTTACAGGTTTCACCGCGCGCCTCAAGATGTAATTGTAAGGAAAGCAGAACTATGACCAGGAGTGTTTGATTGACGGCACAAAAATCAACCCCATCCGCCGTTTCGCGTTCTGCATCCACCCGCAAGCGGACGCGAATTCAACAGGAGAAAGAGCAGCTCATTTTGGAAGCCGCGCTGGACGTGTTTTCACGCCACGGATTTCGCGGCTCGACCATTGACCAGATTGCGGTTCAGGCAGGCCTGTCGAAACCCAATGTCCTGTATTATTTTCGTACCAAAGAGGCGATTCACCGTCGGTTGATTGACCGGTTGCTGGACAATTGGCTTGAACCGTTGCGCGGTATCAATGAAGACGGTGATCCGTTGTCGGAAATTCAGTCCTACATCCGTCGCAAACTGGAGCTGGCCCGCGATTACCCTCGTGAAAGCCGCCTTTTCGCAAACGAGATTTTGCAGGGCGCACCGCATATTCAGGAAGAGCTTCACGACCTGCGTGACCTTGTTGAAAGAAAGTCAAAGATTATCAATGACTGGATCAAAGCTGAAAAGATTGCCAATTGTGATCCAAAACACCTGTTCTTTTCGATTTGGGCGACAACACAGCACTATGCGGATTTTGATGCCCAGATTCGTGTTGTACTGGGGCCGACGGAAGATGGCGATGACCGCTTTGAAAACGCTGCACGGTTTCTCGACCAGCTTTTTGTGGACGGGTTGCGCAAGTAGATGGCCAAAGACAGATATGTGTTGACCGGCGTCGCTGCGACCAGCAGCTCTGGTTTGGAAGGCCAGTGCCCAACCTCCAAGCTTGCATTGCGACCAAATGAAGCTGATACGATAATTTCTGGAACGTTCTGTGAGTAGCCGGGCTTGTGATGAAAAAACCTGAAAGACGAAAGTTGCAAAATCTGCCTGTTGCCTGGCTGATGATGTCGCTTGCCGTTTTGTTGGCCAGTTGTAACTCTGGTCCCATCAACCTGATCGGTCTGGGTGAAGGGGAATTAAGCAAGATTGATACCCGCGGCCTTACATCTCATACGATATTCCTCGCTACAACGCGCAGGCGTTCAGCGGAACCTTACGAATTTTTTTCCGGTGAAAGAACCAACAAGCTGGGTCTGGGCAATGTTACAGTGACCATTCCAGCAAGTCATAAAACTGGTCAGATTGAGCAACCGAAAAAAGGCCACAGCGATCCGGAAAAACATTTCACCATTAAAAGTCCTGAAATTTATCCAGATGCTGATGATTTTGTTCAAGGCCTTGAACTGGCGCTGGCCGAAAAACCGGAAGGCCGCAGGGAGGTGTTGATTTTCGTCCACGGCTACAACACCAATTTCAGCGCTGCGGTGCTACGGGTTTCACAATTTGTGCATGATACCGGTTTCAAGGGCGTGCCATTGCTGTTCAGTTGGGCCTCGCGCGGCAAGACGATGGACTATGTCTATGATATTAACAGCGCCTTGCAGGCGCGGTTTTATCTGGAAGAATTGGCACTAAAACTCTCTGCAATCGACGTTGAAGCCTTTACAATTGTTGCGCATTCTATGGGCAATCTAGTCGCGCTGGAAGCGATGACGGCTCTGGCAAGGCGCAAGGAAGTCCGCGATTCCAATCGTCTCAAGGCAGTCATTCTTGCCGCGCCGGATGTCGATTTTGATCTGTTTGTCGAACAATTGGACGACCTGAGAGGGATCAAGGACCGTTTTTATGTTCTGGTATCCAAAGACGACAAAGCTCTCACTCTTTCCAAAAGAATTGCCGGAGGGGTGGCGCGCGTCGGCTCTGCGGATCCGAAACGGTTGGCTGCCCTGGGTCTCAAGGTGGTAGATTTGAGCACAATCGATGATCCCAGCAACGCCAATCACAGTAAATTTGCCGATTCCCCAGCAATTGTTCAGTTGATAGGTCGCGGACTTAATCAGGGGCCATCCCTGTCAGCAAGCGGCGAGACATCCTCCGCCATTCCCACAATTGGCGGCAATGTGTTGCGCAGTATTGTTCGTATTCCTGGCAACGCGATATCAAGTGGTAGTGGTTCGGTTGTGACCGTCGGAAATTAGTTCTGCCGACAACCACCACCTTCTGCCCATCAATGACTATTCGGCGGCGACAACCGACGGATTGTTGGGGTGCTCGGTCCAATTGCCATATTTATCGCGCACTTTTTCTCCGGTGCGTTTGTCGATTGTGCCGGGTGATAGTTGCTCCATTGTGATGCAATTCTCAACCGGGCAGACATTGACGCACAGATTACAGCCAACGCATTCTTCATCGATCACTTCAAAATGGCGTTCGCCATCCAGCATCGACGTAATGGCTTGGTGGGAAGTATCTTCACAGACAATATGACAGCGACCACATTTGATGCAGGATTCCTGATCGATCTTCGCCTTGGTGACATAGTTTAAGTTGAGATATTGCCAATCGGTGACATTCGGCGTGGCGCGACCAATTACGTCGTCCAGCGTTTTGTGGCCTTTCTCATCCATCCAGTTTTCCAAACCGGAGATCATTTCTTCTACGATCTTGAAGCCATATGTCATTGCCGCCGTGCAAACCTGAACATTGCCGGCGCCCAGGGCGAGAAACTCTGCTGCATCGCGCCAGGTTGTAATTCCGCCAATTCCTGATATCGGCAGACCGGCAGTTTCAGCGTCGCGAGCAATGTCGGCGACCATATTCAGTGCAATCGGCTTGACCGCCGGTCCGCAATAGCCACCATGGCTGCCTTTGCCGTCAATTGAAGGCTGCGGGGAAAATGAATCCAGATCGACCGATACGATGGAGGATATCGTATTGATCAAGGAGACTGCATCTGCCCCGCCAGCCTTCGCCGCGCGAGCGGGATAGCGAACATCGGTGATGTTGGGAGTTAGTTTGACGATGACCGGCATGCGGGTGTTTGCTTTGCACCAGCGAGTCACCATTTCGATATATTCCGGCACCTGGCCAACCGCTGCGCCCATGCCGCGCTCGCTCATGCCGTGGGGGCAACCAAAATTAAGTTCAATGCCATCCGCTTCGGTTTCGTCAACCAGCGGTAAAATGGCTTTCCACGCGGCCTCTTCGCAGGGCACCATGATCGACACAATGACGGCTCTGTCCGGCCACCTCTTCTTCACCTCTTTGATTTCGCGGAGATTGATGTAGAGGTCGCGATCGGTGATCAGTTCGATATTGTTAAGACCAAGCAAGCGTCGATCCGCACCCCAGATTGCGCCATAACGCGGGCCATTGACGTTGACGATGGGTGGACCTTCTTCACCGAGTGTTTTCCAGACCACTCCACCCCATCCGGCTTCAAATGCCCGCTCGACATTGTAGGCTTTGTCAGTCGGCGGAGCCGAAGCCAGCCAAAACGGATTGGGGGATTTGATGCCTGCAAAATTGTTGGAGATATCAGCCATGTCGTTCTCCCTTCGCGCTACGCGCTTTGTGCGCTGAGCGCAGCGTTGATTGCCTCTGCAGAGTCGCGGCCCTGTGCTACGGCGGTGACTGTCAGGTCATCACCGGAATCGCTGCAATCGCCACCGGCCCAGACGTCATTAAGCGATGTTGCGCCGTCTTCTGAAGTTTTGATGCGGCCCCAATTGAGTTCCAACGCTCCATCGCTTGCATCTTCGTAGCTTTGACCAATGGCACGGAATATCTGGTCAGCCACCAGCGTGGTTTTTGCACCAGTGCCAAGCAGTTTGCCGCCTTTGAGCTCGGTATATTCCAGCTCGATCCCGGACAATTTTCCGGCCTTGGCCTTCAGTTTTTTTGGTTGCAGCCAATGGCGGATGGTGACGCCTTTTGATGTGGCAAGTTCTTGCTCATAGTCCGACGCGTTCATATTTTCCTGGCCGCGGCGATAGCAGATCGTGACTTCTTCAGCACCCAGCAATTTTGCCTGAACGGCCGCGTCAATGGCGGTCATGCCCCCACCGATAACAACAATGCGACGCCCAACGGGAATGCGTGTTTTGTTTCTGGCTTGCCGCAGCGACGCAATGAAATCGACCGCGTCCACCACCCCCTCCGGTTCGTTGCCTTTCAATCCGAGCGCATTGACACCTGTGAGGCCCATTCCCAGAAATACGGCGTCATGACTGGCGCGCAATTTGGCCAGTGAAATCTGCTTGCCGAGTTTCTTGCCGTATTGGATATCAATGCCGCCGATCGCGGTGACATAATCCACTTCGTGTTGGGCAAAATCGTCCACCGTTTTGTAAGCGGCAATTCCGAATTCATTGAGACCCCCGGGTTTTTTGCGGGCCTCATATATTGTGACCTTGTGGCCGTGCATGGAAAGGCGATGCGCACACGCCAGCCCGGCGGGGCCAGCGCCGACAATGGCAACATGCTTGCTCGATTCAGCGCCGCGCTCGAAAAACTGTTTGCCGGTCTGCATTGCCTGATCTGTGGCATAGCGCTGCAGCAGGCCAATCTTGACCGGCTTGCCTTCGGCCGTTTCGCGAACACAGACTTGTTCACATAGAGTTTCGGTCGGGCAGACCCTGGCGCACATGCCACCCAATATGTTCTGTTCCATAATGGTTTCAGCTGCACCCATCGTATTGCCTGTGGCGATTTCCCGAATGAACATCGGAATATCGATCGATGTAGGGCAGGCCGTCACACAGGGTGCGTCATGGCAAAAATAACATCTATCAGATGCAACCAGCGCTTCGTGATCTCCGAGCGGCGGGTGAATGTCGCCAAAATTATCAGCAGCTGTTTTGGCGTTGATACGCCCGGCAGCGATGCCGTCCTGCAGTTTTTTGCTCAGTGCTGATCCGGCCATCGGCTAGTCCCATATCGGTCAATGTGATGAAGACAGGTTAGCAATATTAAAAAATTTATCAATTGGTAAATTTTTTAATATTGCCCGGAACTGCGCCGTCGATTGGCCAATGGTCTTGTAGCGCTGCACCTCATTCGACATGTTGGCCATTCCAGAAAACTCACAACGGGCGTCAAAATGACCATTGCTCAACAGGCCAGACAGCAATTGCGTGCACTCATCGAAGGCAAGCAATGCATGTTTCCAGCTTCCGTTTACGATCCAATTTCGGTTCGCATTGCGAACGAACTTGGCTTTGAGCTCGGCATGTTTGGCGGATCCGTTGCATCACTGACGGTGCTCGGGGCTCCCGATGAGATCCTGTTAACGCTCAGCGAATTGGTTGAACAGGCACGTCGTATGACCCGCGCCGGACCGCTGCCAATATTCTGCGATGCAGATCATGGATATGGCAACAGTCTCAATGTCATGCGAACGGTGGAGGAACTGGAAAACGCAGGAATTGCGGGATTGTCCATTGAAGACACCGAATTGCCAAGACAGTTCGGCAGTCCTGATGGCAAACGACTGTTGAGTGTCGAAGAGGGTGTTGGCAAGATCAAGGCTGCCATTGCCGCGCGTCAGGATAGCAGCTTTGTTATTGCCGGTCGCACCGACGCCGCATCAATCACAAGTATCGATGACGTGATCAGGCGATTGATTTCCTATGAGAAAGCCGGTGCGGATGTTCTTTTTGCGGTCGGCATCAAGACAGGTCAGCAGCTGGAAGCATTGTCGGCGGCGACAAGTCAGCCGCTGATGCTTGGTGGCCTGCCCGCCGAACTGATGGATAAGGATGTATTGACCAACAAACGTGTCAGGATTTGTCTGCAAGGGCATCAGCCATTTGCTGCGGCAGTACAGGCCGTTTACGACACAATGAAAGCTCTGCGTCAGGGAAACATGCCCGCCAGCCTGGAGAGAGTTGCGGGCAAAGAAACTATGTCACGCCTCATGGAATATGATCTGCATCGGCGAAATGTTGATGCCTTTTTGAAATAGGTGCCTTTATCGGTCGCTCAGCCAACCGACTGCCGACAAATGTTAGTTGAGGACCCATGGCTGGCCTAATGGCAGAATGCGCGATTTTCCCATGCTCTGCAAATGGCATTAATTGAGATTTGGGCAACAGACCGAGTTCATTGCGAAATCTGAATCAGATGAACTCTGTAGGTAAAAAAAGTTTTAAAATCAATATATTAACAGAGCTTTAGGGAACAACCGTGTTTCCATTTATGTCGAGGTGTTATCCACATTTGATGATTGTAGCTGGCCTTTTAGAATGGTTCTGGTTCCCCCCTGTGAGCAAATTTTAAAAGGGTTTCCCATGGGGCTTTCTTATCGGTATGTAAGATTTCAAATGGCAACTACCACGATCGAAATGCGACGCCGAATATGAGTTCAGAAATGAAGAGCCCGGAAAACAGATATGTCAACGATCTGAGACGTTTCAGTTTCGGCCAAAAGCAGTCGCAAAGCATACGCGGCATTATTGTCCCGGTTGGATTGTCACTGTTGTTCCTTGCATTGGTTGCAGTCTTTGTCGGTGGTGCCCACACCGGACTGGGTGAGGAAACCCTGTTAATTGTCATTGCTGCGGTGATTGGCGGCTATATGGCACTGAATATTGGTGCCAATGACGTTGCCAACAATATGGGCCCGGCAGTTGGCGGACGTGTCCTCACGGTTTTTGGCGCCATCGTTATTGCAGCAATCTGTGAAACTGCAGGGGCGCTTTTGGCGGGGGGCGATGTTGTCAAAACAGTTTCCAAAGGGATTATTGCTCCAGGTGGTGACGTGTCGGTCGTCGAATTTCGATATTTGATGCTATCAGCCCTGTTGGCTGCGGGGCTTTGGATTAATCTGGCGACAATTCTCAGCGCCCCGGTATCAACAACCCACTCGATTGTCGGAGGCGTGCTTGGTGCTGGCATAGCCGCGGCAGGTGTCGGCCTCGTCAACTGGGGCACCATGGCGGCGATTGCTGCCAGCTGGGTCATATCACCGGTGTTTGGTGCTATAGTTGCGGCGCTGCTGTTGTATTTCATCAAGGTCAAGATTCTAAATGTACCGGACCGTTTGAGCGCAGCCCATCGCTGGGTTCCCGTATTGATCGGCCTGATGGGGGCTGCATTTGCTGCCTACATGGCAATGAAGGGTTTGAAAAAGATCTGGAAGCCTTCAATGATCGAAGTGTTTCTTTTTGCTGTTGCCAGTTTTGCCGCCTCTTATTTTCTGTCACGCCCCTACATCACCAGTCGTGTTGCCAAGCTAGAGAATCGCAAGAAAGATATTTACCGGCTGTTCGATCTGCCATTGATCATAGGTACCGCTTTATTGTCGTTTGCACATGGGGCCAATGATGTGGCCAATGCGGTTGGACCGCTGGCGGCAATCGTTTCCACCATTGGCGAGCAGACGGAGATTGCCAGCAAGGTTTCTATTCCACTGTGGGTCATGGTTGTTGGAGCCTTTGGCATCGCGTTGGGGCTCGGTCTCTTTGGCCCCAAGCTGATTGCTGTAGTCGGGGAAAAAATCACCCGCTTAAACTCGCCACGTGCCTATTGTGTGGCATTGTCGGCAGCGGTGACGGTTTTGATCGCGACCACACTTGGATTACCGGTCAGTTCGACACATATTGCAGTTGGCGCAGTCTTCGGCGTTGGCTTTCTGCGGGAGTTCTCGGAAAATCCAAACCGCAAGAAATTGCGTCCCGGTCACCGTCTCAATGCAACGTCCGAAGAAGCCTTTGCCAGCCGCTCATTGCGCAGCAAGCGCCGGCTGGTGCGCCGACGTTTTGTTCTCTCGATTGCGGCGGCCTGGGTAATTACCGTGCCCGCATCGGCAATTCTCGCCGCTACGATCTACTTTGCTTTGCAGCTTCTGTAATCCACGGCATCAGCGCCTTGAACTGCTGTATGAGACCCAGAAAGTCTTCGCGAAAAGCAACCTTTGGAGCGTCGTCAATTAATGCCCAGTGACGCTCGCGCACCTTTTCTTCCGGCCAATCATCTGCCTGATCATTAATCAACATTGGATAATAGGTCACAGGCACCGCCTGTTTGCCATCGTCTGTTTGCTTGGTGATTGGCACGGTGATGGGAAAATTTTCCAAAACTTCTCCTGTGATGCCAGCTTCTTCAAAGGCCTCCCGTGCACAGGTTTCGGCGTGGCTTTCACCCGGTTTGGCCAGTCCTTTTGGCAGGATCCAGCGTCCGCGGGTTTGAGATGTCACAAACAGCAATGCAACGGCGCCGTCTTTGATGTCGAAGGGGAGTGTCCCAATTCTGTGCATGGTGATTCACCTGATTGAATTTCAACAAAGCTTAGCGACATTCTCCAGACCTGAAAAGCCGACAAACACATGAAACTGAACGGGTGTCGGGCCACCTGGCCTGATCTTGATCTTGCCCAATTGCACCCCATGTGGCACATCACAGCCGTCCAATAGAAAGTTCAGTCAATGTCTGCAGAAAACCGTCCCTTTGATGGTCTCAACAGTTTGGGGTTTGCCAAGGCTCCCGAAGATACTCGCGTGGTTGTCGCCATGTCGGGCGGGGTGGATTCGTCTGTTGTGGCCTGCCTCTTAAAAAGAGAGGGGTATGACGTTGTGGGTATGACGCTGCAGCTTTACGATCACGGCGCTGCTGTGCACCGCAAGGGAGCTTGTTGCGCCGGTCAGGATATTCATGACGCCCGACGGGTCTCTGAGCAGATGGATTTCCCGCATTATGTGCTGGATTATGAGCAGCGCTTTCGCGAACAGGTGATCGACCCGTTTGCCAATGCCTATCTGGATGGGGAAACGCCCATTCCCTGCGTCGCCTGCAACCAAACCGTGAAATTCTCCGATCTGTTGACAACCGCCCGCGAACTTGGCGCCGATTGTCTGGCAACCGGGCACTACATTGTCAGTCGCGGCGACGGCGGCGACGGCGGCAGCGATGGTGGTGATGGTGTCGTAAAGCGGCAATTATTCCGCCCCACCGATGCCAGTAAGGACCAGAGCTATTTTCTGTTCGCTACCACCCAGGAACAGCTGAACTTTCTACGCTTTCCGTTGGGGGAAGTGCCAAAATCCGAAACCCGTGCCATGGCCGAGGAAATGAAGCTGGTTGTTGCCGCCAAATCGGACAGTCAGGACATTTGCTTTGTACCTCAGGGTAAATATGCCGACATCATTGCCAAACTGAAGCCGGAGGCCGGAAAAGCCGGGGACATCGTCCATATCGATGGCCGGGTGCTGGGGCATCATGAGGGAATTATCCATTTCACAATCGGTCAGCGCCGTGGCATCGGTGTCGCCACGGGAGAGCCGGTCTATGTGATCCAAATTGATGCGAAAACAGCTACTGTCACCGTCGGCCCCAGAGAGGCGTTGGCAACGCGCCGACTTGAGTTGCGCGATGTTAACTGGCTGGGAGATGTGCCGCTATCGCATCTTCCTGATACTGGTCTTGATTTCAGCGTCAGGGTTCGTTCAACGAGGCCGCCGCGTCCGGCCAATTTGAAAGTTGAAAATGGTGTGGCGATTGTCACTTTGGCTGAAGGTGAAGATGGTGTATCGCCAGGACAGGCTTGTGTGTTCTATGCCGACGACACCCCTCACTGCCGGGTGCTGGGCGGCGGTTGGATCAAACGTACCGAGCCCGTTATCAAAGATTGGTCGCAGTTTGCGGATGGTGCCGGCATCGCTGCCGCTGAGTGACGTCCTGGTTTGCTGATCTGCATATTCAATATGGGTTTTTGGCATCAAGTGTCTTTGGTTTGGTTTGCAGCGCGGATTTGTTGGCGCAAGTGTCTGATTGCGGTTGACAGGGGGCAACCTTGCCCCCTATATCGCCACCGATCCCGGCTTCAAGCAGCGCTTGGGGCCGGTTGGCGTGTTGGAACAGAAACTGTATTCATCCAAGCCCTGTGGCGGGGTAGCTCAGCTGGTTAGAGCAGCGGAATCATAATCCGCGTGTCGGGGGTTCAAGTCCCTCTCCCGCTACCAAT
>JABABQ010000012.1 GCA_014238155.1 Rhizobiaceae bacterium | reverse complement strand
GCTGCTCTGTCCCCTTGTCATCCACGCGCAGGCGGGGATAACAATCCGCAAATCCCTGCAAACATCACCTTCGCCACAAAAACTTATCCCCGCCCTCGGCCCCCATTGTACACTACGCTCGCATTCCCCGTTCGGAGGTGTTCCGGGACGTCGTCAACATGGGGGATGTCGGTGCCCGGTGGTTGAGGTTAACGTAACCCGCGCTGCCGGGAGGCGCATTTTGGCTTTGTCCGTGCTCTCTCGACCATTCGCTGCTCTATCGTGGTGGTGGTGGTTGGGGAAAAGGAGTTCCGCACATTGGGCTTGACCCAGTGAATTGCTTAAGTCTCAGTTAAGTGGTTTCAAACCCACCTCTATCTGTCGGAAAGGTGAAGTTAAAAGCCATAACCTCCTGTGCTTCCGTTTAGCAGGTTGGGTTGCGCCATAAGGGGCGCGGTCGGCTGTCCGCAAACCAAAGAGCCGAAATGGGTGCTTTCAGGCATCACTATCTAACTAAGGATTGGTGCCTGTAAGCATCCTCTCCGAGCTGAGCGATACGACGAGACCGTTGTATTGAGCACAAACAATACCCAGACGCATGGAATTGCGGGCGTGGGAACGGCTCGGTTTGTTTTGCGCTCACGCAGGCGGCTTTGCCGCCGCTCCGCGGGGGCGGGCCTGGCCGCCCCGGACGGCTCTTCGCCGTCTTCTACGGATGGTTCAGAGCCAGGGAGCGTGGGGATAAATTATTTGCTGTCGTCGCCGCGACGCGGAAACCGAAGGTGCCGTATCAGGCGGCGAAGAGCCGCCCGGTCGAAAGACCGCCCCCGCGGAGCGAAGGGCGCCAGCCCGACAGCGTGAGCGCAAAACAAACAAAACGAAAGGCCAGAATATCAACCATCCCAATGCCCCCGGCGATAGTCCCGCGCATTCCGCGCTCTCCGTATCAGGCGGCGAAGAGCCGCCCGCGCCTGATGGCGCGCCCCCGCGGAGCGAAGGGCTTTAGCCCGACAGCGTGAGCGCAAAACAAACCAAACTCGAGGCCAGAACATAAACCCACACAATGCCCCCGGCGAGGGCGCCCCAAACTCAGAGCCCACCATAATCTCCCCAACCTATAAGGAACGCGTCTTGCCGATCGATTTTCAAAAGATAAATGCTGAGATGGATGAGCGGGTCAGGCAGGAAATCTTCATTCCCTTTTCTGATCAAGCCCAGATGCACCGGACCTGTCGGCAGTCAGTTTGTCGGCGAACCGGGGCTTGCTGCAGCCCACCACGGGAAATGTGCCAGCCGCCGGTGGACCCGAATTCCGAGGAAGCGCGCTTTATGAGCGTCCGCATGCCGTATTGCATCGCCGTGATCTGGCATCTCATTCGCGACGAGGTGTTGGCGTGTTGCATGGACGAACATCGTGGCAGAGATTAGTCAGCCGCGGTGTTTTATGTTTGCGCTCACGCTGTCGGGCTAATGCCCTTCGCTCCTTTATGAAATTGGGGCGGGCCTGACCGGCCCGGAAGGCTCTTCGCCGTCTTCTGCGGAGGGTTCGGAGCCAGGGAGTGCGGGGATAAGTTTTTTGTCGGCGGTGGCGCGCGTCAATTGCCGAAGGTACGGTAGCAGCCGTGGAAAGGAATGGGAGAAAATGCTATATTCTGGGTAAGAAATGGAGAGCAGAAATGGCGAACCGATACGGCTGTCAAAAACCTGGAACCGACTGCGAAGGCAATTAACCATCGCGATTGCGGTGGAGCTGCTTTGAAAGTTGGAAAAGCAAGGGAAAGCCCAAAGGCCTCCCAAACCAGACAAGCAATGGCCTGGTTTCAAGAGATTGGACAATTCATCCTGTTTTCACACGACCTCAAACCATGTTTGCATCCCAGCTGCCGCGTGTTCCAACATGTGACAGTGCAACAGCCATTTGCCGGGGTTGTCGGCAACAAAGGCTATCTCGACCGTTTCATCACCATCAATAATGAAGGTGTCGCGCCAATGCATGGACGGCAGTTCTTTGCGCTGACGAGACAGAATCCTAAAATGGTGGCCGTGGACATGCATGCCATGAATCCAACCTGTTTTGTTTTCGGTTTTGATCACCACCGTTTGTCCCCGCTCAACCTGAAACAGCGGTTCATCGGCAAGGTTAGCAACCCCGTTGAAGGCCCATACCTGCTTGGTGCGCATGACATCGTCGCGGCCCAGTGGTTTACCCTTGTAACTCACCGTACCCATCCGCCCCATGGCCCCTCCCGTCATGATGAGCGGTACGTTCACCGCGTTGTCGAGGTCGGGCATCCTGATACTGTTGGGAGTTAGTTTCAGGGCGGCTTGTTGTCTGGTTTTTCGGGCGCCGGAAAAACTGAATTTCGCCAATGATAACGGGTTCTGGCCGGACAGTTCCTGCAACGCAAATTCTCCAATGTCGTTGAGTTCTGACTGACCCGCCAGTGGTTGGTTGATCAACAGGTCGACGCGTTGGGCCGGGGCCATTGATAAAGTGTCGTTGTCTGGCTGTGCAGGACGGTCGAAGACAAACCCGTCATATCCCAGAATCAACGCATTGATGGCAGCGGGGCTGATTTGAATCACCCGCGCGTTGCAGGCATTGATGAGGCGCAATCGATAGTTTTCACCGGCGTTGAGTTTGAATTCAGGCTGTGATGTGCCGTTTACGGTTATCCAGTTTCCAAGCCGCCCTGCATGGGACCAATCCATGAACGACCCCATACTGGCGAGATGGAGAGTCCCGTCATCTTCCAGCCGCCAGTCATCAAGCATCAGAGTCAGATCATGGTCGCGGTCCACGACCGGTTCAGGCTCCTCAATGATAAGCGCCCCATAGAGGCCGCGCGCCACCTGATTCCAGCTGTTGTTGTGAGCATGGTACCAGAATGTTCCAGCATCGGGAGCAACGAAGTCGTATTCGAATGTTCCACCAGATGGCACCGCTGCCTGCGTAAGACCTGAAACGCCGTCCATGGCATTGTCGATGCGGATGCCGTGCCAGTGTATCGAGGTCGGCTCATCCAGTTCATTTGTAAAATGAACCCGGGCCCGTTGCCCTTGTTTAACGCGTATTTCCGGTCCTGGCGATTTTCCATTGTACAACCACAACTGCGAGGCAGCATAGGATTCTCCAGCAAGCTTTTTGCTGATCTTTTGTGCTCTTAGCTCGATCACACCATCTGCCCTGGCTTTTGAAACCAGCGTGGCAAGTGGCATTGACATGGCCAGCGCCACCGATGATTGCATGAAATTGCGTCTGCTGATCATTGGGCTGGCTCCTTGTCCAGGGATTGCAGATAAACGGCGATTGCCCTTAGATCCTCATCACTCATGTGGCTGGTTCCCTCTTCAACGACTTCGCCCATGGCTCCACCCATGACATCTCCGTCCGGCTTCAGCCCTGTCTGCAGGGCGAATGTAATATCTTCAATGGTCCATCCCTTAATGTGATTTTCACCCGCATTAATGCCGGGGACGGGATGGCCGTTGGGCCCCGAACTGGTGCCAGTCAGTCGCTTTGAAATCCGAGCACCAAAAGCATTGCGCTCGGTGTGGCAGGCTCCGCAATGGGTCGGACCCTTCACCAGATAAGCACCTCGGTTCCATTCTGCAGTTTGTACCGTATCAGGTTGATATTCACCTTGTTTGAAAAACAACCATTTCCAACCAGCCATCAGATTTCGGTCAGAAAACGGCCAGATCAGCGTGTTGTTGCGTGAAGGATTAGAGGCTGGAAGAACGGTCTCCAGGTAGGCCTTGATGTCCGCAATGTCTTGCGACGTCATTTGCGTATAGTTGGTATAGGGAAAGGCCGGAAAATAGTGTTCCCCGGATGGTGATAGTCCTGCGGTGAGGGCCGCAGAAAAATCTTCGACGCTCCATTTCCCAATGCCAGTTTCGGCGTCGGGAGTGATATTGGGGCCAAAAAACGTGCCGAATGGCGTCTCAAGGGCTGGGCCGCCCGCAAACAACGCTCCTTTATTCCTGATGTCTGTATGACACGCTATACAACCTGCAGCACGGACCAGATAATTGCCGCTATCGACGTTTCCAACAATCCCGTTGAAACTGCGGTTTGGCAGCGGCGTCCAGATTGTAGGTAGTATGAAAGTATAGCCAGCGACGGCCAGAACCGCACCTGCAACTCCGGTCACCCCGGCCCATTTGAGCCAATTTCTCATGATCAAAACCTACTTCTTAGGCTTGCGAAAATCGGTGTGGCAGGAAGCACAGGTCTTAGATAATTTGGCAAACTCTATGCGAATTTTGCGTTTATCACCGATTTGAGAGACCGCTTTAAGATCAACCGCGCGCGCGTCCAGATCGTCGGCAAGCGCCAGAAATTCGTCCATTTTTTGCCAAATTGCAGGCAGTGCTTCTGTGCCTTTGCCCTTGCGACTTGCCTTTGTATCGGGAAACAGTTTTCCCATTTCGGCTGCATGTTGGCGCACTATATCGGCAGAATTGGAAACCTGTTGGGGATCAAAAGTTGTCTTGCCCTTAAACATATCCCCGACAGCTGTGAGGGCCTTGCCCATCGCCATCATTCCGTCCATGCGCTGTTTAACGATTCCCGTTGCTCCACCATGGGCCAGGGCAGCGGCGGCCGTCGCGACTGCAACTGAGGCAGCAATCATAACACTCTTGATTTTCATTTATTCATCCTAAATTCTTCAATCTGTCGGTTTGCGCCGGTGAACACCAGCGGGTTAAATCTGGATTGAAGGACACCGAGGCGGGGGTGGGTCGGCGGCGCTGAAAAATCCCAGCCAAAAAGAAGGCCGCTGTGATCACGACCACCACAACCAACCACGGTCCCCAGGTCATTGATCATTCTTTCCTGAAAGGTCATCAATGATCGGACAATCGGGACGCTCATCGCCATGACAGTTATCAGACAATGCAGTCAGCGTGATGCGCAGGGATTTCAGTTCTTTAATTTTCCTGTCAATTTCACCAATTCTGTCCTGGGCAATTGACTTGACATCAGCGCTGGCTCGGTGATCGTCATCATAGAGTGACAAAAGCAATCGGCACTCCTCGATGGTAAAGCCAAGGCTGCGTGATCGCTGTAGAAATCTCAGTCGATGAACGTCATTTTCCGAATAGTCTCGATATCCGTTTTCAGCGCGGGACGGCTTTATCAGGGAGACGTCCTCATAATACCGAATGGTTTTGGCGGGAAGCCGTGATTTTTGAGCAGCCCGTCCGATATTCATTTCGAACTCCCGGCCAAATAGCCAGGTCCCACTCCACCCCACATACCATAACCAGGTTCAATCATCATTTATGTCCTCAAATTTCAATTTGGGAGACGCCATTTGTCGTTGCCATGGAAACCAAATTTGCCATTTCCTCATCCTGCTTTCATCACGCCACGAGCAACGCGCATCAATGGGAATTCGACATTGCTCCTGTGCCACCCCAGCCAGTCTAAACCTTCCCCCAAGGGAAAGGTCAAGACCGATCAAGATCAATGTTTCTCAGCCGCAATGCGTTGCCAATAACCGAGACCGATGACAGGCTCATTGCCGCCGCGGCTATCATGGGTGAAAGTAGCCAGCCTGTAAGCGGGTAAAGAATGCCCGCTGCAATGGGTACGCCGGCTGCATTATAGGCGAATGCGAAAAACAGGTTCTGTTTGATATTGCTGATGGTTGCCTCGGCCAGGATGCGGGCACGAACAATACCGTTTAGATCACCTTTCACCAATGTGATACCGGCGCTTTCAACCGCAACATCTGCACCGGTGCCCATGGCAATGCCGACATCGGCTGCTGCCAAAGCAGGTGCGTCGTTGACACCGTCTCCGGCCATCGCGACAAACTTGCCTTGTGCGTGGAGTTCCTCAACCAGTCGTTTCTTGTCTTCCGGCAGGACGTCGGCTCGAATGTCGTCAATTCCGAGGTGGGATGCAACGGCTCTGGCGGTTCGCTCATTGTCACCCGTAGCCATAATGATCTTCAGTCCAGAAGCGTGAAGCGACATTATCGCTTCGACAGTTGTTTCCTTGATTGGATCTGCAACGGCGATCATGCCTGCAAGTTTACCACCGATGGCAACAAACATGGCGGTCTTGCCCGCATCACGCAGAATATCTGCCTGATCCCGTAGATCATCCGTATTAAGGTCCAGCATTTCCATCATCGCCCGGTTACCCAGCGAAATATTTCGGGACCCAATTTTTCCCGACACTCCTTTGCCTGTTGTTGCTTCAAACCCTGTAACTTTCCTGGTTTTGAGGCTTCTTCCTTCGGCCCCTGATACAATCGCTTCCGCCAATGGGTGCTCGGAACCTCTTTCCAAGGATGCAGCCAGCGCAAGGACGTCATTTTCTTCAAATCCCTTGAGGGCAATAACGTTTGAAAGTTCCGGCTTCCCCTGTGTCAGCGTGCCGGTCTTGTCGACCACCAGCGTGTCAACTTTTGCAAACCGCTCGAGGGCTTCGGCATCACGTATCAACACACCGGCTTGCGCGCCGCGACCAGTGGCCGTCATGATAGACATGGGTGTGGCCAGCCCAAGCGCGCAGGGGCAGGCAATGATCAGGACAGATACGCAAGCCACCAGAGCATGAACCAGAGCCGGCTGTGGCCCCAAAAAAGACCAAACTGCAAACGCGATTATTGCAACCAGGACAACCGTAGGCACAAAATAACTTGCTACCTTGTCAGCCAATCCCTGAATTGGAGCGCGTGACCTCTGCGCGGATGCAACCATTTCAACGATTTTGGCAAGCATCGTGTCACCGCCGACACGGCGTGCCGTCATAATGAACGAACCTGTACCGTTCAATGTTCCACCAGTAATTGAATCGCCCATCACCTTTTCAATGGCAATGGGCTCTCCTGTAATCATGCTTTCATCCACGGATGAGTGACCTTCCAGAACCACGCCGTCAACTGGCACACTTTCTCCTGGCCGCACCCTCAGTTGATCTCCCTCCAGAATGTTTTCAAGAGGCACATCGCGCTCTAAACCATCGTCATTGATTCGGCGTGCCATTTTTGGAGCAAGATCCAACAAGGCCCGAATGGCCGAACCTGTGCGCTGGCGCGCACGCAATTCAAGTAGCTGCCCCAAAAACACCAGTGCGACAATGACAGCCGCTGCCTCAAAATAGACCGGCACCGTTCCTTCAGATCCAAGAAATGAAACAGGGAAAAGGCCAGGCGCCAATGCGGCAATGACGCTGTACCCATAGGCTGCACCAACTCCCAACATGATGAGTGTCCACATATTGGGGCTGTGGTTTTGCAGCGAACTCCAACCGCGTTTGAAAAACGGAACTGCCGCCCATAGAACAACCGGCGTTGCCAGCAGCAGTTCCAGCAATATTGTGGTGTTCTCTCCGATCCAACTCCGAATATTTAATCCAACCAGACCACCCATTGTCAGTATAACCAGCGGAACAGCACACACGGTTGAGATCCAGAAACGTCGCGTGAAGTCAATCAGTTCGGGGTTTGGCTCATCGGTGGGTATGCCCATAGGCTCCAGTGCCATGCCGCATAATGGACAGTCGACAGAGTGATCTTCGATGATTTCCGGATGCATTGGACATGTGTAGAGCGTGCCCTTGGGCGCCACCTTAACCTTGCGCTTGCTTGCTCCCGACAAGTAGAAATGCGGATCAGCCTCGAATTTGTCATGACACCCTTGAGAACAGAAATGAAAAATCTGATCGCCGTGAACGTGGGATGGCTTCCGCGCAGCAGGATCAACCGTCATGCCGCAGACAGGATCAAATTCGATTTTTGAATTACCAGATGTTTGGTTCATATTTATTGCGTGAGAATCCATGAATGTAGACCGTTGCCCATCGTGTTGGTCATCGTGTTACCCATGATATGAGGCTTCCCCTAAGTGGAAGGTCAAGACAAAGTTCCATTTATTTGGCTGATACTCCTGTCTTCGAGGCGGGATCGCTTTAGAGCCGTTCACGTTTAAATGGTACCATTCTGAAGGAGCGTTTTTGTGACACCACCAAGCAGCACAATTTGGAGAGTTATTTCACGTAATCCTCAACAAGTGAGTCCGATTTGTCAGGCGCAAACTGAACTTTACTCCTTCCCAATATCTGCATATTGGTTATGTCTTATAACAATTATCTGCAATATCCTGTTGAGGAAAGCCAAATGAAATTGGAAGGCATTGGCGCTTTGGTAACCGGTGGCGCAAGCGGTCTTGGTGAAGCAACAGCGCGTCGACTGACCGCAGCTGGCGCAAAAGTTGCTATTCTTGACTTCAATCTTGAGCGTGGCCAACAGGTGGCTGACGAGATCGATGGGGTGGCGATTCAGGTTGATGTTTCGGATGAAGCATCAGTTGCTCAATCCGTCCGTGAATCCGCAGAACTGTTGGGCGTTGTTCCAAGGATTGCCGTCAATTGTGCCGGGATCGGGTTGGCTGCAAGAGTTGTTGGACGCGAAGGCAAAATGTCCTTCGACGTTTTTCAAAAAACCATCAACGTCAACTTATTCGGCACTTACCATGTAATGAGCCACGCTGCGAACCTGATGTCGTCGTTGGACCCGACTGAAAATGGTGAACGTGGCATCGTCATCAACACTGCCTCCGTCGCCTGGCAGGACGGACAGATCGGTCAGGCTGCTTATGCTGCTTCCAAAGGGGCAATTGCGTCAATGAGTCTTCCGGTTGCACGTGAGTTTGCGCGTATGGGCATCCGTGTTGTTGCAATTGCACCAGGCCTTTTCAACACCCCGATGATGGAGGGGCTGCCAGAAGAAGTGACCGATAAGATTGCCACCGAGGTGCCGTTTCCGCAACGCCTGGGCAAGGCCGAGGAATATGCCCTACTGGTCCAGCAGATTGTCGAGAACCCGTATTTGAACGGAACCAATATTCGTCTCGATGGAGCGGTACGGCTGGCACCGAAATAGACTGAATTGGGAATGCAGGATGGGCGCGCCGCCAACACCACCAACACCACCATCGCCGCAAAGTGCAAAGTGAAAGATGAAGGGCTGCGGCAATTTCTGGGCTACCATATAAAGCGTGCCTACAATGTTCTCAGATCCGACCTGACAAAATCTCTGGAACCGCTGGGCCTTCGCATCACCACATATTCCTCGCTCATTTTGATTGTTGACAATCCGGGCATCAGACAGTCCCAACTTGCAACAAATCTGGATATTGAACGGCCCAATCTGGTGGTCATATTGGATGAGCTGGAGCAGCGAGGCTGGGTTAACCGAGAGAGAGTTGAAAGCGACAGAAGGGCTTATGCCCTGTTTGCCACACTTTCTGGTCGACAAGTTTGCGAGACTGCGATTGGCATCGATCGGGCGCATGAAACCAGATTGTTTAGCGGCCTCAAACACGCGGAAATCAAATCGCTAACCGCCATGTTGAACAAAATCGAACGGCATATGGGGGAATAACTGCAGTGGCGTCTGTGGCACCATATGTTAACATCAATACTGGGCTCGCCTCGGGGACACTTAAATGACCAGCAATCAACAGCAGGCCGACTATTGGAGTTCAGATCCAGGCCGCAAATGGATAACGTTCGAAAACGAACTGGACATTGTATTCGAAGCCGTCAATACGGCTCTGATCGCGCGAGCTAATCCGCAGCCGGGCGAAAACGTTCTGGATATTGGATGCGGGACCGGTGCAACTGCCCGGGCTTTTGCCTCACACCTCGAGCCAACCGGATCAATCACCGCATTGGACATTTCAGAGCCACTGATTAACCAGGCCAGATCCCGGGCGGATGAAAGTCCAGTAACGTCTCACTATCACCTGGTCGATGCGCAAAATGAGCAAATTCCGGACGCCCCGTTTGATCTGGCGACGTCGAGGTTTGGGGTGATGTTCTTTTCCGACCCGGTGGTGGCATTCACAAATATTCGCAATCATCTGAAGCCGGGCGGCCGTTTGGTTATCGCGGCATGGTCAAACATTTCCGGCAATCCCTGGTTTGAAGAGCCTCGGAATGGTGCAGTTAACCGACTTGGTCCGATGGATATCTCCGACCCACATGCTCCCGGCCCACTCGGATTTCAGGATATCGAACGCGTCACCGGCATATTGAGGGATGCCGGTTTTCAAAGCGTTGTCGGTGAAGAGGCAGAGGTGATCCTGTCACATCCGGGACCTTTGGAACGTGTGGCGGCGCTTGCCTCAAATATTGGACCGGCGGCACGTGTATTGAAAAAATACCAAGGTGGGCCGCAGGATATCGAGGCGATTAAGAACTATGTGCAGGATAAGTTTTCGCCCTTTGAAACACCCGAGGCGGTGTTGATCCCGGCCCGTTTAAACTTCTTTTTTGGAGACAATTCTCTTTGAATTCGGTCCGGACGGGTTGTCCTGTCGCATGGGGTTCAAAATAACTGATCAGACATCATAGTGCTCTGACACATGATCCGACCGCGCAATGCCTGGCCAATCAACGGCTGCGGCGCGAAAGGCAGGTCGTTCGAACAGGCGTGCCGTATATGCTTCGACCCTGGGCTGAGATTTGGCATTCAACTGATGCCCGCCTTCCCATAAGAACGACATGCCAAGCCATTTCAACCGAAACAGCGACACCGCCCAGACCACATCAGACAGGGTGAACCTGTCGCCGCATATCCATTCACGCTGATCGGCAAATCGTGTTTCCAGATCGGCCACAATCGAAACTATCTGATTTACCGAAGCCCGCATCAGATCCGGCGTGGCTACATAATCTCTGCCCGCCTCTTCCTTGGCAATTTTGGCGTCGTAAGCGGCGATCAATGCCGGTTCGGCCAGGACCATTTCGCGCGCAGTTTTGATCTTTTGGATCTTGCGATCATGCACGCCGGCCATGCCTTTGCGCAGGCGTTCGGGTCGAAAGTCCATATCTGGATGTGCGCCATACAGTACCGCCACATGCGGTGTGGCATCTACAATCGCCAGCTCCCGGGCGACATCATCTGCCAGATCAGGCGCAACAAGCGCTCCCTGCATTTGGGTCACCTGGTCAATATGACGGCATATCGCAACGCTGTCGACGATCACCATGCCCGCTTCATGATCCACAAGAGTGGGTACCACCGCGGGATCAAAGCCCTCCGTGCCGACGCTGGATCGACCCGTGTAACCAGTGGCGAAGCCAGCGCCGGATCGTGCTGCCAGCCTCAGCCGTACATACCCCGGATCGTAATTGCCCAATTGTGGCATCTGAAGGTTGATGTCATGGGCAATATATCCGGCATTCTTTTCTGCCAGGCAGGCCCTAACCTTCTGAGAGCACAGCGAAAAGGCAAAGTGGTAGAGTTCAAACCGAGGTGATTCTGTTCCAACGGTCCGGTTCATTTCAACATCGGTCAGCGGCGCATTTGCCCCGGCGACCAATTCTTCAAGATCAATCGTCATTATTCATGTGCCTCCCATCGATTGACCCGGTCAGAGATCACGTTCAGTGCCAGTCTCGATCACGTCCGCCAATGCGAAGCTGGGTCGCGCCCTCATCCGTTGATAGTATTCGTTCAAGGGTGTATCCGCCCACCATTCGCCAAGATTATGAATTGTCAGTCGCGCCAGTGCTGCTGTGGCGAAACCGTCGGCAAGAGAATATTGCTTTCCAGCCAGATAGGGCTGATCGCTTACCGCAAGGATCATACGATCCACGAGCCCGCGTGTGGCATCAAGATGTTTTTCAATCTGGTGTGGATTTCGAAGCAAGGTTTGGAAACGACGATTTCCTTCTAACCGTGCCTTCGTCGTTTCGGCCAGGTCGGCGCGGTCTTTCGCCAGTTGTTCCAAAAAAAGGCCTCGCACAATGATCTGCGGTACAGTCCCGTCTGCGTCCAGCCTGTTTCGATAAAGCAGAACACCATAGTGCAATGACATGATGTCCTTCAGCCAGTTTTGCACCGATCCGTCACCCGACAAGTCCGGGCCGGCCATCGTCTGAGCCCTGTTCACGATGTTGATCGTATCAGTCACAACTTCTTCGTCGATTTGAAGCGTTGGAACCACCGCCCGTGGATTCATCGCAATATACCAGGGCTCAAATTGCTCATTGGTATCCATGATGTCGATCTGGCGACGGCGAAAGTCCAAACCTTTTTCGACGAGCACCAGCCGCGCCATCTGTGAGCAGATCGAATTTCGATGGTCGTACAATGTTAATTCCGGCATCCGCGGAGACTAGCGCGGTTTGGCATTGGGGGGTAGAGCGATTATTGTCGGCCTTTGAAGACCGGAATGAAGACGATCTTCAAAGCGCTCTTGCGAAACGCAACCCGTCAAATACCGCAGCGTGGATATTGCGGGCCGACACCGCATCACCAATTCGGAAAAGCTGGAATTTACCATTTGCATTGCAACAGATTGTCTGTGATTCGCCTGCGACCAAAGCTTCGTAATCGACCTCGCCGCCATTGGACGCCAAGGGTTGCAAATCAAAGTAAATGTCTGAAAGGGGGGTGGTGCCGTGGTTGACGACAATTTGGTCATAGGGGTGTTTTTCAATCAAATCCTCACGATAGTCACTGCTGATTTCGGCAATCAATTTATTGCCTTCCCGACTGACTCCGACCATTCGACGGGCAATTGTAAATGTCACATCCAAGGGCTGTATTTCCCGCAAATAGGGAGTCAAATTCATGCCCATCACGTCGGGTGAGATGTTACGGTCGGGGCCCATAAATTCCAATTTGGCACCGGACTTGGCAATCACTTCGGCGGCCTGAAGCGCCGCATGGTCGCCGCCATCATCGAACAGCAAAACGTTGGATCCGGGTTTCACATCACCGGAAATGATATCCCACGTGCTGACCAGCAACTCATTGCCTTCGCCAAACAACTCGGCTTGCGCAATTCCTCCGGTCGCGATGATCACGCTATCGGGATTGAGAGACGTCACGTCATCCGCTTCGACCCAGGTGTTAAAGTGAAATACGACTTCGCGATCCAGGCATTGCTGCATGCGCCAGTCAATGATCGACAAAAGTTCGCGGCGGCGTGGGTTTTGGCTGGCAAGCAGGACTTGGCCGCCCGGTTGAGCAGCGGCTTCTAAAACCGTCACAGCGTGACCTCGTTCAGCAGCAACCCGGGCCGCTTCAAGTCCCGCCGGACCTGTGCCGACAATCACGACCTTCTTTTTGTTCTCGGCGAGACCTGCCTGATGAGGAACCTCAAGTTCCCGGCCGGTCGAGGGATTATGTATGCAAAGAGCGCTTTCGCCCTGATAAATTCTGTCAAGACAGTAAGTTGCACCTACACAAGGTCGAATAGTGTCCTCCCGACCATCAATGATCTTCTGCACGATATACGGATCGGTCATATGTGCGCGGGTCATGCCAACCATATCCAACTGTCCACTCGCCACGGCATGGCGGGCTGTCGCGACATCGGGGATGCGGGAGGCGTGAAAAACCGGCATATTCACTTCTGCTTTGACCTTGCCTGCGAAATCGAGATGCGGAGCTGATTTCATTCCGGTGACCGGGATGACATTGACCATTGCAGGATCGGTGTCACAGCGACCCCGGATCACGTTCATAAAATCAACCAGGCCATCATCGCGCAGTTTTCGGGCAATGCGTAAACCCTCCTCTTCACCGATGCCGCCCTCGCGATAGGTTTCGTCGGCGGTTTGTCGAATGCCTACAATAAAATCAGGGCCCACTCGTTCACGTATTGCGCGTAAAAGTCGGTCGGAAAATCGCATTCGGTTTTCAAACGTACCGCCATAGGCGTCGTTGCGATTATTGGTGATGTCCGACCAGAACTGATCGATTATATGGCAATAGGCTTGCAATTCGATACCATCGAGACCTGCCGCCTGCATGCGTTCGGCTGCATCAGCATAGTCGTTGATAATTCTGTCGATATCCCAAGGCTCGGCCGGTTTGGGAAATCCACGATGTGCCGTTTCGCGTTTGGTACCGGCGGACAACAGAGGCAGCCAGTCGCCCGTTCCCCAATGTGCCCGTCGCCCCAGATGGGTAATCTGAATCATCACCGCACAGCCGTAGTCGTGGCACTGGTCTGTCAGCATTTTCATCCACGGCACGATTTCGTCCTTGTAGGCCAGCAGATTGCCAAAAGCCGGCGGGCTGTCGCGTGAAACAACCGCAGAACCTGCAGTCATGGTCATTGCCAGGCCGCCCTTTGCCCGCTCAACATGATAGGCCCGATAGCGATCCTTTGGCATGCCGTCTTCGCCATAGGCAGGCTCGTGGCTGGTGCTCATGATCCGGTTTTTAAGGGTCAGGTGCTTCAGCTGGAACGGCTGCAGCAACGGGTCTTTGGACATGTCTCAGCCTTTCTCGATTTGCCCGTTTCGGGCGATGAATATTTTTTCTGCAGTCTGAAACGGCACCTCCGGAAAAACGACAACCGGGATTGTCGGCCAACCCATCTGGCGGGCCACAATAACACCCACCGGCAGGATTGCGTCTCGGCCTCCGAGAATCAACGCCTTTGGAGCCAACCCGGTGAAAAACAATTCCAGCATGACCGCTGAGGAACTGCTTGATCCGATCATTTGTGGGATTACCAGCATCTTGCCGGCAATCGCTGTTCCGTGCTGCGGATGCCCAGCCAGTGTTACCTGCGATGTGACTGGACTGACACCGCCCCAAAAGCTGATTGGGGCATCAAACCGCAGCACCTCGCCTTCAGCTTCACCCTCAATGAGAACTTCCGATTGCCAGCTCATGACCACACCGTCTGGTCGCGGACGACACGGCCTGCTTGTGCACTTGCAACACATTCCGACAATGTTCCAAATACCGGTAGATGGCCGGTGTTGCCGGTGGCGTAATGCGCAAATTTTGCTGAATTGGTCATCATCACACCGGGCTTGGAGGGCAGGATCGGGGTGACAACCACGCAGGTATCGACAACCAGCACGCCGCCGAGATCCTCTAGCGCTTTGTCCGCACCATCGTCTTCAATTTCCGCCAATGTGTGACGTCCAAGGCAAATGTACACCGGAACCTTGAATTTGACACCATTTGCAAGGCGCAGCAGTTCCCGGCACTCCGCATCGCTGAAATGTGGGCTGCCAAGAGCCACGCTGTCGATCTGACCATCCGCTGTAAGTGACAACGTATCACGGGCCGAAATCACCATGTCCCGGGTGATGCGCACAGTGCTTTCCGGCGCCCGACCCCCCAAAGCGGTATCAAGATCAGGGGCTTCGGGAGTGACGCCAACGATATGGATCAGAGCGACCGCCCCGGTTGAGGCCGCCGCAGCGCACAGTGCCTTGAGCTGGTCATCCGTTGCCCCCTGGGGCATGCCGTCAATCACACAGACGGTTTCTCCGGCGATCCGTCCAATGAGTGCTCCCAGAACCGGATAGAAGACGTCCTGACGAACCAGTCTGGGCGCAAGTTCACAAACGTCCAACACCAATCTCGCGTGCCGGTTTTCAGACTTGTGCAATCCATAAAGGGGCGCCCGAGCCGAAATCGCACAGGCGATATCCAGAAAATCGCCATAGCGATTTGTACGGGCGCCAAGGACCGTGTTGGCAAATGCCACGGCATTTGATTCACCCCACGCCACCTGTTGTCCCAGTGCAGGCCGCGCTCCCGCCTGATACGGCGCACAGGTCCAGCTCGGTGCACACCCCATCTTTCCATGTGCAATCATAAGACGAGACGCCATCTTGCGTTGGGTGGCAGGCAACCGGCACTGATCCGGCTTGAGCAAATTTAGCGCGCCAACATTCGTGGTCGCAGGCACTTTGACCCGCGCCCCTTGTGCGGCAAGTTTTTCGCAATATAAGGCACCCGAATCCCCGTGATAGAGGCACCCGTCAATATGGCTTGAATGAATTTTAACCAATCGATCCGCGCCAAGCATGCGTGCGGCTTCCGCCACAACTTCCATCGCCATTTGATCACCACCGGTACCCGATGCGCCGACGAGAATGGATTTTTCGTGTTCCGTCAGGATCATCTCTAGGCCGGATCGGTGTGGTTTGGTTCTGGATAATCAGTGCACTTGTTTTCTTCTTGACACAAGAAATGAACGGCTTTTGCGGCGGCTGTTAACTGGTGTTCTTCTGCGCCGCCAGTTGGGCCAGCGTCACGCATAATTCGGTTGCGGTGGCCATGTCCTGAACGGATATCCATTCTTTCGGTCCGTGAATACATTGCATTCCGGTGAAAATATTTGGCGTCGGCACGCCAAATTCAGTGAGTCGTGATCCATCAGTACCACCACGGATAGGCACCGATATGGGTTCTATTCCAAGGCTGTTGCACGCCTGGCGCGCAATCTCGACGGGCGTCATGTCCTTCTCCAACCAATAGCGCATATTGCGATACTGTGGGTGGATGTCGCAGGTAATCTGCGCCCGCGGTTCCGAGGCCGAAACAGCGGCGCAAACCTGTTGCAAAAGTTCTCTCTTGGCCGCAAGCCCGTCAAGTTCGAAGTCACGCAGGATCAGTTTGACAATCATTTCTGACGACCCGCCGATCATGTCGGTTACATGAAGGAAGCCCTCGCGGTCATCGGTGACCTCCGGTGTCATGGTCGCCTGAGGCAAAGTCTGCACGATCTTTGAGGCGAGATGAGTTGCGTTGACCATTTTTTCCTTGGCAAGTCCGGGATGAATGGACACGCCGGTGATGGTGATCACTGCACGATCAGCTGAAAAACTCTCAAATTCGATTTCCCCCACCTCGCCACCATCGAGCGTATAGGCAAAGTCTGCCGCCAGATCTTTCGCCAAAGGCTTGTCAACGCCGCGCCCGATTTCCTCATCCGGTGTGAAGGCAATACGGATTGGGCCATGGGGAATGTCAGGGTTGGTCAGCAGGTGTTGGGTCATTGTCATCAAGATGGCCACCCCCGCCTTGTCATCTGCTCCCAACAGGGTGGTGCCGGATGCGGTGATGATGTCGTGGCCCACTTTCTCCCCCAGATAAGGGTGTTCATGCGGCGACAGGACCAGCGATTGATCGTCTGGAAAGGTGATATCGCCGCCATTGTAGCCCTTGATCACGCGGGGCTTGACACCGGTGGCATTAAACTGTGGTGCTGTATCCACATGGGCCAGCAGGCCGATTGTGGGTGCCTCCGGATCTGCCGTCGTGCCCGGAATTGTTGCCAATACCACACCGTATTCGGTGAGCTGAACATCCTGCGCACCCAGCCCATTAAGTTCGGTCTCCAACAGGTGAAGCATGTTGAGTTGACTATCCGTACTCGGCGTTGACGGTGAATTTTCGTCGCTTTGGCTGTCTATTGAAGCGTATCGAACAAGACGCTCCTCAAGTTCCTGATTGTAGGGGCTTTGCATTATTTCTCCGAGGCAATCCTGCTCAAACATCGCAACTTAACAGAGTGTTCCAGCGCTCGCCAGTCAGAGCTTCCATGGTCGGTCACACCTGTTTACACTGGGTGCTTAGAGTCGTTCACGTTTAAATGGAACCATTCTGAAGGAGGGCTTTTGTGACAGAACCAAGTAAAGGATCGCCGGTCGTATCGGGCATACGTCCAAGAGACTTTGCGCCGGTCATGGCGCAAAAGCGTGCTTCCCGCAGGGTTTGCGATTGGCGGACGCCCAGAACTGAGCCGCCCTTGCCCAATGCGAGGGCATCGCGCTGCGTGCGTCTCAACTCTGGATCATCTCGCCAATCACAAACAGAATTGATTCCATTTAAACCTGAACGACTCTAATCCCCTGTTTCCGACTACTTGAGGAAGGGCCCACCGATATGGCCGTTATTGAGCATGTAGAAATTTTGATGGTTGATCTGGTGCCCAAAGTACGGCGCACCGACGCAATTCAGTCGTTTGACAGCCAGGAAACGCCAATGGTCAAAATTACTGACAGCGACGGCAACACCGGGACCGGATATACCTATACAATCGGACAGGGTGGTCACGCGATCATGGCCCTGTTGCGCCAGACACTGGTTCCCCGTCTGATTGGAAAGAATCCTGAATCGATCGAGCTTATCTGGCGTGACCTTCTGTTTTCAACTCACGCGACTTCTGTGGGAGCCATAACATCCCTGACGCTGGCGGCAATCGATACGGCACTTTGGGATCTGAGATGCCGACGAGCAAAGTTGCCGCTGTTCCAGATGCTGGGCGGATCGAAGAGCAGCGTTCCCTGCTATACAACTGAAGGAGGTTGGCTGCATATTGATACAGACGCATTGGTGAAAGATGCCGTAGATGCAAAGGCAAAGGGCTTTGCCGGGTCCAAGATCAAGATCGGAAAGCCACACCTGTCACAGGACCGGGAGCGTCTTGGCGCAGTGCGCGAGGCAGTGGGCCCAGATTATGAGATCATGGTCGACGCCAATCAGTCATTCAGCCGCGCTGAAGCAACCCGTCGGGCTCGCATGCTGGAAGAGTTTGACATCGCCTGGTTTGAAGAACCGTTGCCAGCTGACAATATCCTGGAACACGCTCAATTGGCGGCCTCCACTTCGGTGCCGATCGCTGTCGGCGAAAGCATGTATTCCATCAGCCAGTTCAAGGATTATCTGGTGTGCGGGGGCGCTTCGATCCTGCAGGTGGATGTAGCCCGGATTGGTGGCATTACGCCGTGGATGAAAGTGGCCCACATGGCTGAAGCCTTCGGTGTCCCGATATGCCCGCATTTTCTCATGGAGCTTCATGCCAGTCTGGTTTGTGCAATACCCAATGCACCATGGCTTGAATATATTCCGCAACTGGACACGATTACGAAGTCCGGTCTGAACATTGAAAATGGATTGGCATCGCCAAGCCAGCAACCCGGTCTGGGCATTAACTGGGATTGGAACGCCGTCGATGATGCACGGATCAATGACCTGACATGGAACTGCCATATCGGGCAATGAATGGCCTAAATCTACCGGTATCATTTAGTGATCGGTTACAACAGGCCGGCCCGCCGCAGTGGATCAAGAAGTTGAATGCAGTGTTCCTCGTTAAGGTATACCGGCCAGATTCGCTTGTTTAATTTGATGGCCCAGAAGTGATGCAGCCCGATTGATGATTTCGTCCTGTACGACAAATATGTCGTCAATCACCCGATCAAATCGCTCGGACCAAAGCTGGTGCTCCTGGACTGTATCCAGCAGCGATGCCGTAAGGCGGGCCCGATTGCTGGCGGTTCGAACGCTGCCTTCCAGAATATATCTGGCGCCCAGTTCCTTTGCTATGACGCTGGTTTTTACTGAACGGTTCCTGAAAGAAAATGCCGAGTTACGGGCGATAACCGAAAATGTGCGCCAATAAGATATTGCGGTTATCAGATCTTCAGTTATGCCATCTGCAAACCCATCCTGATCGGAACCACCTGACTGGTTTCTGAAACGCGGCACCGCAATTGTTGGTTTTGCCGGCCGTTCCAAAGAGATGCCTTTTGAAGGTTTGTCAGTGTATGACCTCCGGTCATTGTCCTGTGACCATAACCAGACACTAATTGGGTTTGATATATTTTTCAGAGATTGCTCGCCAAGCTTTATAAATTGCTCGCCGGATCGCCCGTCAAGATGTTCAAAAGCATGATTGGAAATGGCAATTTCACTTGGCTTGGCGACCTCCTGCAAGCGCGCGGCAATGTTGACACAATCACCGAAAATATCCCCGTTTTCGACAATAACGTCTCCCAGAATAATGCCAATTCGCAGACGAACTGCCGAATTTGGGTCGCCGTGTTCTGCGCCGGTCTCGACGGCTTTCTGGATTTCCTGGCTGCAGCGCACTGCCGACTGCACAGCAGGAAATTCGAGCAGCAGACCATCCCCCATGGACTTGATCAATCGGCCTGAATGCGCGGCAATCGATGGATCAATAACTTCACGGTGGAGCAGTTTCAGCGCAGCCAGCACACCCTGTTCATCTTATCCCATTAAACGCGAGTAGCTGACCACATCGGTCACGACCACCGCTGCTAATCTTCGCACATGTCAACTCAACAAGATCGCCCAAAATTTTTGGCAAGGTGCTCAGTTCATGCGGCAAAATATTGCTGGCAAGAAATTCACCACCGCTTGATACGTCACACAATTAGATCCGAACCCGAGGGCTAGGGCCCATAAAACTCAAAGGGCGCCTGATGTCTGCTTAATGCCCAAGATGGCCTTCAATTTCTGGCACAGAATTGGTCGTTAAAGGCCGCTGCCTGCCGTTGGCAATGTTGGCACTCAAGCAATCATTTTGGTGAAAGCAGCCGTTCGTTTATCGATCCTCGAAATTATGTCCAGTTCCGCGTTAAGCCCTTTGCGACCAATCTTCATTCAGGAACGAATGGTAGCCCTATTTTACCTTGGTATGGCAATCAATAACGTATTCAAATTCTACCAGCTTTTTGATCTTGGCGAGGCTGACTCCTTGTTTGCGGGCCTTCTGTTGAAACGCCTTGTACAATACGCCCCTAAGCTCTTTGTCGATATCCTCATCATGAATCGTCAGTTTTTCTGGAAAAGCCCCGCTGTTGTCCGTCTTTGACGCCGTTTTGCGCGTAATTTTTGATCCTCCAAAAATGCTATCCCACCCCTCTTTATAAGCTGGCGTAGATACACTGGAAAAATGACTAATGGACGATTGGGATGCTGACTTCGCCACGGCATCAGTTTTCTCCACCGGGTTGGTGTCAGCAGTTTTTGAAGTCTCATTCGCTCCATTCTTCCCTGCCTCGGCTTTTCCCGGGCTCGTCTTTTTTGACGTGGCAGAATCTTTTCTCTGCGTTTTTGCTTCGCTCATAGTGTCGTCATTTCGTTCAACAGAATGTCTTGCTGTCCTGTAGCAATTGTTGTTCGATACTAACAAGTGGTTTGATCAAAATACGCCACAGAAAATGGCCGGAAAGCCTTTGCTGCGTGGCCCCTAGGTCCGGCATGCAAACAATGCGCTGTTGTCGCCCGAATATCCGCGTTATCCCTCTCGTCCGGGTTCGTCCGGATCGTTGGAGAACAGTGCGATCTTTGGACTTGTCCCGAATTAATTCCGCATCCGGTTCTCGTTTAACTCGTTTGTCGTTCGAATTTGATGGGTGCTATTCCTCCTATTGCTGAGTGTCTTCGGCGGCTGTTGTAGAAGCCGTTGATGTATTGGAACAGGGCGT
>JABABQ010000010.1 GCA_014238155.1 Rhizobiaceae bacterium | reverse complement strand
GTCCGGATCAATTTCTCTGAACCCGATCCCTGGGTTCCTGATTTATGTCTCATCTTCGCTCCATAAGGGCTACGATGAACCAAAAATCACCTCTTAGGCAAAATCACAATTCTGTCTCATGAATGCTGACGGGGAACACTGGCCGGTGAGGAACACGGTCAGGAGATTTCAATCGATATCGAGCGCCGCGAGATTATGGCGGGAGAACTGATCTTGCCCTTCCAAATGGACGATGCGACACAATCTGCCATGATCCACGGCAGCGATGAAACGCTGGATTCACTGACATATGCTGACGCCATCCGCACCTTCGAAGCCGGGCTGGGCGACAATATGCGTGTCAGCGTCATGAAGTGAGCGGAGGAGAAAACCAGATTGGACATCAGGCAACTGGAATGTTTTGTCGCCGTCGCTGAGGAACTTCATTTCCGCAAGGCAGGTGAGCGTTTGGGCCTCAGCCAATCCGCGCTGTCTGAACGCATATCTGCCCTTGAACACGAGCTCGGTGCGCGGCTGTTTTTCAGAACGACCCGGCAAGTCAGCCTGACGCAGGCCGGGTCGGAGTTCGTCCAGGATGCCAAAAGGATCCTTGCCGAAATCGAAAGGTCGGTTTCAAATGTGCGGCACACCGCCGAGTCCGATCTGCGCCACATTCGTGTCAGTGGTGTTGACCAGGCAATCTCGATGCTGTTGCCCAGAGTGCTGCTGGGGTTTCGCAAAACCGATCCAAACGTGCATGTCCAGGTCCTGGAGATATCGTCTTCAGAACAACATTCACAGGAACTGATCGGTCACCGAACGGATGTGGCCTTCGTGCGAACCCCTCAGGAAGATGACTTCATAACCAGCGAGCTTTTGCATCGCCAGCCTGTCGAGGTGGTGCTTGCCGAAACAAACCCTCTTTCAAATTCTGCATCCCTTTCCGCATCGGATATCGTCGATCAGCCGATTGTCGGATACCCAAAACACGCGCGGCCTATCCTTCACGAGGCACTTTGGAGTGGGTTCCGGCAAATCGGCGCCCAACCAAACATCATGTGCGAGATCATCGACAAGTCCACGCTATTGCAATTCGTGGCCCACGGGCTTGGGATCGCATTGGCACCTTCATGGGTGCGGAATATTGCGCCACCAGGCGTCGTCTTCGTCCCATTTGAGCCGTGTGACAACCTAATCGACCTGTATGTCGCGTTTCGGAAGTCGGGAAACTCCGACACTGTAAAAAGGTTCGTCGACACCGTGAGAGCAACAGCCGTCTAACAGTCTGACTTTGCAATGTGCTTTGATGGCAGTAGTGCTTCTCTTGGATGCTGAGCTTGGCAAACTTCTGAATTGCATAGAGCTGGAAAAGATTGCGGGTTTTGCAGTTGCCAAGGTCGGCAGTGTTGGATCCTCGGCTTTTTGGGACATCTAATCAGGTCAACAATGAATGGCCGTTTCGGTGAATTCGTTAGTAACATCGCAATGCCACCCAATGTCTGCATAGGACGAGAGTTACAAACAGGCGCCCGGCAGTGTGTCCCGAACGCGACAATCACTCAATGTCTCAAGAGGGCTGATTTTGATGAAAAAGGCTTTGATTTATCTGGTGCTGTAGTTTGGCTGCGCGGCTTCCCGTTCGGTTTTTACGCCGGCTGCGGGATTAGTTTTGCGAGTTTGCGGAGGTTTTGTGCGGTTGCTGCGAGGTGGAATTCATCT
>JABABQ010000026.1 GCA_014238155.1 Rhizobiaceae bacterium | reverse complement strand
GTTTACGTGAAAGCCCGCTCGTCAGCGCGATACGGACGGCCTCGCGCTTGAATTCTTCAGTGTGGCGATGCGCCATAGTTGTTCTCCTTGATGGACATAATCCAATTCAAGGACACGGAACCAAACCGTGACAAGTCCATTCAGAGGTGTCGTCTCCAAAATCGATGCTCTTTACGCCGTCCACCAATGGGTAACCGCCGCCGATCTGAACCGCTTTTTTGAAGCGGCCGAGCTGGTCCTTTCGGAGCGCGACCCGTCTCTCGATCTGCCTGAGAAGGATCGCTGGGCAGCCAGCTTGTACGGCAAGACACGGAATAGTTCAACTGCACTTCGAGAGGGCATCGCCGATAGCCTTGTAATCCTTGCGATGCACGGAACTACCCTGTTCAACAATACGCTGGGGGTGGATTGCCAACTAGAAGCATCCAAACTGGTTAGAAACCTCTTCGAGAGTATGGATGCCGACACCGTTGAATCCCAATCTGATGAGTTTCAGCGCTACGCTGAGGCTGCACCGGACGAGTTTTTGAGCATCATCGAGCGAGATTTGAAAAAGAATGATCCCACGACGCAAGTTCTGATGCGTCCCATCGGTGATCCACTCTTCTCAAGTAATCCAAGAGTGGGTTTGCTTTGGGCTTTGGATTTGCTTGCCTGGTCTCCCATGTACTTTCACCGCGTGATCGATATACTTGCCAAGCTCTGCGCGATGGAACCTGACGACTGCAGTGGCAACACAGCGATGCAGAGCTTGCTGTCAATCTTCAGCAGCTGGATGCCCCAAACTTCTGCCGACGTCGATCTGAGGATGTCGGCCTATGACCGTTTGGTCAAAGATTTTCCCGATGTTGGATGGGCGGTCGGCAGAGATCAGTATGACTTTGGATCGCGTGTTGGCCATTTTGCGGTAAAGCCTAAATGGCGCGACTATGCCTTTGGTTACGGCGATGGAGTGACCAACATTGAGCGCTGGAAGTTTGAAATTCACTGCCTAGAAACCGCTCTAAGTTGGACTGCCATGGACAGGGACAAGCTCTCTGATCTGATCGGCAGCCTGGAAGCATTCGATGAGGCATACACCAACCGAGTTTGGGATCGTGTGATCGAATGGTCTAATGGTGCGCCCAATGAGGATCGAGCCTGGCTTCGTGAAAAAATTCACGTGGATGTCAGTCGAAAAGCGCGTCGCTTAATCAGGAAGGGTGCATTCGAAAAGGAAACCCAAGCACAAGTGAGTCGGGCTAAAGACATATACAATGAACTGGAGCCAGATGACCTGATCTGGAAGCACGCATGGCTCTTCAATAATGCTTGGGTCGAATTGTCTTGGGAAGACGTTCATGAAGATGGCCATGACTTCGAAGCTCGCGATATGCGCATCGCAGTGCTGAGAGTAGCGGCCGTAAAAGAGGTATTGGATAAAGAAGCTATGCCAGGGATTGTACGCTTGGCGCAATCGGGAAATGCATCGCAAGTTATTGGAAACAGCCTTGCCAAGTTGCTGACCTACGATGAAGCACGGCTTGTCTTCATTCAGCATATTCTGGGTGAGAGTGGATTCATGTCCTCGATGCAGCTTCAGTTTCTGTTAGAGGGCTTTTTCTTCTCACTTGGAGCAGACAAAGCGGTCGAGTTGATCGAAACCTTGCGGGCCGAACTTAACGAGGAACAACTCGTGGGATTGCTCTGTCTCTGTCGCTTCGGTGGAAGAGTCTGGCAGGCGGTGAGAGCGTCCAGTAAATCAGTTGTAGAAGCCTATTGGCGCGATGCGTCGGCCAGCTGGGCGGGGCAATCTGAGCAAGAGTTGGGTTACGCTGTCACGAAACTGCTGGATGCAAAGCGTGGCCTCACCGCGTTGCAGCTTGTCCATCTTGACTTGAAGAAAATCGCGTCAGATCAGCTTTGCTCCATCCTTCAAGCAATACCAAGCAGTTCAGAGGTTGATAGAAGTGCCTCAGCACTCGAATGGCATTCCATTGAAGAAATTTTCGATATACTCAATACCCGCGGCTCCGTTGCTCGTGATAAGATGGCCAACCTTGAGTTCTCGTATCTCGCACTTTTCCGGTCTGATAAAGGTAAAATTACGAACCTTGAAGCCGAGGTGAATGCCAATCCCGCCATGTTCTGCGAAGCGATTGGCATTGCATATCGAGGGAAGGACGAGCCGCGTAATCTTGAGGTTACCGAAGAACGCAAGCGAGCGGCAAGCAACGCCCACTCATTCCTCTCGGCACTGTCTTCAGTGCCTGGTGTTGATGATGATGGGATCATCCAGGCCGACAAGCTAAAGAGCTGGATATCGGAAGCGCGGCGGATTGGTGAGAAGACCGGACACCGGTCGATGCTTGACTATCAAATCGGTGAGCTTTTATCGCATGCTCCGGCAGATAACGATGGTGTGTGGCCTTGCGAACCGGTGCGTGAGGCGGTCAATGAATTATACAGTTCCGATATGGAGCGCGGCATAACCATTGGCCGGTCCAACTTGCGTGGTGCCCACTGGCGCGGTGAAGGCGGAGCGCAAGAGCGTGAGCTAGCTGAGCAATATCAGGCTTGGGCAACAGCTTGCGAGTATGACCATCCGAGAATGGCAGCCGTCTTGCGCAAAATGGCGGACAATTACAACCACGAAGCTGAGTGGCAGGATAGTGAAGCAATGATCCGCAGGCGAATGCGCTACTGAAGCTGGTCTATCGTTGCCTTGCTCCTCCGCAGGAAGGGTGACGGCAACTCTGCAATTCGAGAAGCGCGACGCAATCGCTTCGGGCCAATAAGTTTCAGATTTTGTTCATTAAAGTGGTGCCGCTGATAGGACTCGAACCTACTACCCCATCATTACGAATGATGTGCTCTACCTGATGAGCTACAGCGGCTTTCAGGACCCTTCCGATGGCCCGCTAGTTGTCTTCATTTGCTTCGAACCTTTTGGTTTCGCTGAACAGACGATAAACGGGTCGACAATTTGGTGCACATTGTCGCTAATAATCGAATGGTAGTTGTATAAAAAATGGTGAGGTCTGCGGGGAAGTTGATAGGCGCGTTTTCAAAAATACGATTAAAGATCAATAATATAACTTGAATGGATGGTGCTGTTGAGAGGAATTGAACCTCCGACCTCTTCATTACCAATGAAGTGCTCTACCCCTGAGCTACAACAGCTTACCTAACTTCGGGTGTTTGAAATCAACCCTACTAATGCCCTACTATTATTTCCTCGCTGCCACCAACTCAATGTTTAAACACATCATTTTAGAGGAGACCCCCTAATTACCAATGAAGTGCTCTACCCCTGAGCTACAACAGCATACCGGTCGGAGAGGCTCATGCCATAGGCTTGACTGGCTTGCAAGCGGTGTTGATCGGTTCGTGGCAAGGTTTTTCGATCATCAGCAAGGTCTGGAAATTTGTCGGCCGCCGTGGCAAGGGATTCCCCATGAAAGAAATCAAGGATAAACAATCTGGCCAGGCTGGCGAAGCCAAGGATACGCAACAGCAATCCGCACGCAAACAACGCCTGAAGCAGTCGTTGAGGGCGAACTTGCAAAGGCGGAAAGCCAAAAAGCGGGCTCAAAAATCGTCGAGTGATGCTGCTGTTGACGAGAAGTCCCTGTGACTGATTTGTCTAACTGGCCGCCGCCGCCGTCGTTGCCGCCGCTGCCGCCGTCGCCGCCGATGGTGGTGGAGTGTGGTCCGATAATTGTGGGGAAATTTATATTGCAGCAATAGAGCCTTTTCTCACCATAATCTTGGCATAGAGACAGGTTTCGACTACATCGGCTGGCAATGGGTGGCCTACTTCATTTTGAAATTAGAATTTGTCCGCAGCCGGGCACAGCAAGGAATGGAACTTAATGGATAAGCTGATCATACGCGGAAACGGGACACTGAATGGAGAAATCCCCATTTCGGGCGCCAAAAATGCAGCACTGCCATTGATGATTGCCTCCTTGCTCAGCGCTGAACCGCTGACGCTGGAAAACATGCCAAGACTTGCCGATGTAGAGGCGCTAAAGAGCATTCTGTCCAACCACGGGGTTGACTATCGTGTGATGGGCAAAAAGGCAGGTGATACTGCAACGACCGGACGCCGAATTGAATTCCAGGCAGCTGAAATCGTCGACACCCATGCACCCTATGATCTGGTGCGGAAAATGCGGGCGAGCTTCTGGGTCATCGGCCCGCTGCTGGCGCGGGCTGGCGAAGCCCGGGTATCCTTGCCGGGAGGGTGTGCGATCGGGACACGGCCAATCGACCTGTTTATCGAAAGCCTGCAGGCTCTCGGCGCTGAGATTGAGATCGATGCAGGTTATGTCAATGCCACGGCTCCAAGCGGCGGCTTGAAGGGTGGCCATTACAAATTTCCGAAAGTATCGGTTGGCGCGACCCATGTCATGTTGATGGCAGCAAGTCTGGCGGATGGCACGACGATTATTGAAAATGCTGCCAGAGAACCGGAAGTTACCGATCTCGCCGAATGCCTCAACGCAATGGGAGCCAAGATCTCCGGTCTGGGAACAACAACGCTCACCATTGAAGGGGTGACGTCCCTGCACGGCGCTACCCATCGCGTGCTGCCAGACCGGATCGAAACAGGCACGTTTGCAGCCTGTGTCGCGATGACGGGCGGTGATGTACTGTTAAAAAATGCCCGCGCCAACCTATTGCAGGAAGCGCTGGATGTGCTGGCTCAAACCGGCACAGAAATTGAGAGCGGCAACGAGGGCATTCGCATTCGTCGCAATGGCGGAGACATTTTGCCGATCGACTTCTCTACCGATCCATTTCCCGGATTTCCCACCGACTTGCAGGCACAGTTCATGGCACTGGTAACCCGTGCCAACGGCGTCAGTCATGTTACTGAAACGATTTTTGAAAATCGATTTATGCATGTTCAAGAATTGGCACGCCTTGGCGCCAATATTTCAATCAGCGGCCAGACAGCAACCGTAACAGGCGTAGAACGCCTGTCAGGCGCACCCGTCATGGCAACAGATTTACGGGCTTCCATGTCGTTGGTGATTGCCGGCCTGGTGGCTGATGGCGAAACCGAAGTTAATCGCGTCTATCATCTGGATCGTGGATTTGAACTGCTTGAAGACAAATTATCTGCGGTCGGTGCCGATATTCACCGCGTATCCACAGAAGGCTGAATTGGTTATTTGACCGCTGCCTTTTTGATCAACATGCTGCGGGCGACGATCGGCGTGCGTGGATGAATGATGCTGGACAGACCAGCTTCCAATGGCAGTTCATCCGATCCGGATTTTGCTGCAAGCATCATGATTTCTGCAAGCGATGCGGAGGTTTTTTGCAGTGCTTCAACACCATTTCCGCTGTTGAGCAGATTGCCCAACATCAAGGCCGCTGCCAGATCACCCATGCCGTTTGGCGGGCCGTCAACAAACCTGTGCTCAGTGAGATAGGCGCGGTGCTGAGAATCTGAATTCACCACCAGCAGATTGCCAATATGTCCTTGCATCAGCGCAGGCGCAGACGTGGCGAGTACCATTGCCACACCAAGCTGGCTTGCTGCCATGCGCAGGTCTTCCTGGTTGGTTGGCAAGTCACATTGAGTTAGCCAGCTTAGTTCAAACGGATTGGGTGTGATCAGATCTGCCAGTTTAACCAGCATATCTCGCATCGCGCTGGCTTGCTCCTCGGGAACGTATAGTCGGCCCTCACCGCTCTCGGTTGCGTCGCCAATAACCGGGTCCAGGGCATAGATTGCGTCTGGATTCCTGTTTTTTACTGCCTGTACCAGACGTGAAACTGCGGCTACCTGGCTCTTGTTGCCGAGATAACCGGACAGCACCGCCCCGACTTCGCCCAGCCAGGGAGCCTGGGTAATGTCATTCATGAGTTGATCGAATTCGGCTGGTGGCGGCGTGATTCTGTCCGCGATGCCGTGACCGGGATGCCAGGGCAATATGACGGTAGGAACAATCCAAACCGGATATCCCATCACTTCCAGAGCGAATGCGGCTGCCCGGTTGCCAACAGTTCCGCGCACCACATGGCTTGAAATCACAATGACGGCAGGTTTTTTGCTTGCCAAAACGGGCCCCGGTCCAGTTGATTGCGGTTGGCTTGAACTTCGTCTTTCACGGCCAGCGCCGTTGTGGCACACTTCACCCAAGGGCTCAATTAATTTGCCGAAAGATGCTGCAATGACTTCACCTGTCAATAACTCGCCTTTTCAGTTCCACCGAGTTGCCGGATTGATGTTCTGCCTGGTTTTTTTGGCGGGTTGTGGCGTTAATAATATTCCTACCTTTGAGGAGAATGCCAAGGCCAAATGGTCTCAGGTGCTGAACCAGTACAAGCGTCGTTCAGACCTTATTCCAAACCTGATTGAAACGGTGAAAGGTTTTGCCGCTCATGAAAAGGATGTTTTGACAGCAGTGGTGGAAGCGCGGGCAAAGGCAACCAGCGTTCAAGTGTCAGCGGACATGTTGACAAATGGAGATGCGGTAAAGGGCTTTCTTGAAAACCAGGGAGCGTTGGGAGGCGCCCTGTCGCGTCTATTGGTGACGGTTGAGCGCTATCCGGAATTGAAATCTAGCCAGAATTTTCTGGCCCTGCAATCACAATTGGAGGGGACGGAAAACCGTATTTCGGTGGCGCGGCGTGATTATATTGAAGCTGTACGTCTCTATAATACCGAACTGAAGACCGTTCCTGGCAGGTGGTGGCGCAGCTGGCTGTATGCTGGAAATGATCCAATGGCGACGTTTGATGTGGCACCGGAAGAAACGGCGACGCCGAAAGTCAATTTTGACAGCAATTGAGCGACAAAAGTTGCCCCGCATGTCCCATCCTGTTCGGGCGGCGATGGCGGCACTGGCGGTTATTATTGGACTGATGATTTTGGTTGGTTCGGCCCAGAACACGGCGTTCAGTCAAAAGGCAGTTCCAGTCCTTTCCGGGCGCGTGGTTGATTTGGCCGGCATGATCAATGCCGCTGATGAGGCGGATCTGACGGCGCGGTTAGAAGAGCATGAGAAAATCACCAGCAATCAGATCGTAGTGTTGACGATTTCCTCGCTTCACGGAGAAGCGCTTGAAGATTATAGCCTTCGGGTGGCACGCGGTTGGGCTTTGGGTCAAAAGGAGGCCAATAATGGTGTGTTGTTCCTTGTCGCCAGAAATGATCGCAAAATGCGCATTGAAGTTGGCTATGGTCTTGAGGGGACCCTGACCGACGCAATCTCTTCCTTCATCATTCGACAAACCGTTGCACCGCTCTTCAAACAGGGCCTGTTTAATGGTGGCATTGTCGCTGGTGCCGGTCAGATAATTGACGTTTTGGAATCTGATGAAGCAGCGTTGGAAGATTGGCGACAAAGATCCCAGACAACCTCATCCGGTAATGACCCGGAATGGCCCTTTTACATTTTCATATTGCTTTGGCTGATGATCATGTTTGGCGGGCTTTTGTCCAATATTCTGGTTCGCATTTTTGGGCGGGAGATCAGTCCTGGACATTATCGATGGCTGGGGATCGACGCTGGACCGAACGCCCCGAGATCAAAGAGCAGTGGTCGTTCTTCGGGCGGAGGCTGGTCGAGTGGCAGCAGTGGTGGCGGCTTTAGCGGTGGCGGTGGAAGTTTTGGCGGCGGCGGTTCGTCGGGAGGGTGGTGATGACTTCAATTTCGGATCAGAACACTGTGTCAGACGAAGATCATGGCCGAATAACGCAAGCCATCCGGGCCATGGAAATGCGCACATCTGGTGAGATTTATGCCGTTGTGGCCCGGCAGTCCGACGATTATTTTTATGTCGCCGGATTTATGGCTGGCCTGTGGGCGTTGTTGTTGGGATGTGTTTTGGCAATTGCGGCAACCATATTGAATGCGCCGGTCAGCCTGTCGGTACTGGCCGGTGCGCAAATTGCGAGTTTTGCGAGCTTTTTGCTGATATTTAAACGTTTTCCCACCATTCGATTTTGGTTTGTACCGAGGTCAATCGCTTATCGGCGCGCCTCCAATAATGCGGTGCGGCAGTTTTTGGCCCACGGAATTCACACCACTTCGAACCGATCCGGCGTTTTGATATTTGTGTCTCTGGCGGAACATTATGCCGAAATTGTCGCTGATGCGGGGATCAATCAAGAAGTTGATCAAACGGAGTGGGACGCGATGATCGGCGTTTTGATTGATCACGCAAAACGCGGCAATCTGGCCGATGGTTTTATCGAGGTGATCAATCGGGCTGGAGAATTGTTGGAAGTTCATTTTCCCCACCGGGACGGCGAAGAAAACGAACTGGATGACCGGTTAATCGAAATCTAAAGCCGCTCTAGCGTCTCCCCATAATCCATTTAATCGTGAACGGCTCTAAAGGTTGAAAGTTTTGATCTTGAGCTTGTGACCAAGATTGCATATGTGTTTGGCAGCAGATTTGGAGCCGAACATGCAAGCAATTTTTTGGGTAATCCATACGATACTCGACATTTACTGGTGGATTGTAATTCTGTCGGTTGTCTTGTCCTGGCTTTATGCTTTCAACGTGGTCAATCCGTCAAACCAGTTTGTGCGGGCTGTTGGTCAATTTGTTCATGACGCTACCGAACCGCTGTTGAGCCGAATTCGGCGGTTCATGCCGAATCTCGGAACCATCGATGTTTCACCAATAGTTCTGTTGCTGGCGATTACTTTTCTGCAGATTTTTCTGCGCACCAGCATCGCACCAGCATTTGGTGGATGATCCTAGCTCCATGCAAAAGCGACTTTGTTCAGCGTCTTGGCGTTGAAGGTTTCGCTGCCCTCGGCAATATCGACGCCACCGGCGTTTTTGTAAAATTGCATGGCTGGATGATTTTCTTCCAGTACCCAAACGACACAGCCTTTAAATCCCGTGCGCAGCAATTGTTCACGGGCTGCAATGAACAGTTTTTTGCCAATGCCAACCCCCTGATATTCTGGCAGAAGGTATAGTTCGTAGACTTCACCTTCCTGCGACAGGGCTGATACACGATTGGGACCAATTGTGGCGTAGCCGACAATATGATTGTCAGTTTCCATAACCAGAACCCGGGTCGAATTGCGGATCGCGCGGGCCCACCATTTGGGATCGCGTCGTCGTATCATCGTGTCGAGTGACTTGTGAGGTATCAATCCGGTATAGGCCTGCCGCCACGATGCATCGTGGATGGCGGATATACCAAATGCGTCTGCAACTTCTGCAGGGCGTGTTTCTAGCGACAGCGTACTCATGGGTGAAGTCTAATTAACGAATTTTTAACCAACAAGGGCTGATCGACCTAAATTGCCCACAAAATCGCTGAAAACGCCCGATCTGGCGGGATTTTTGTTATCATAGTTAATCTGGAAGTTTTTGATCGCGCGCCATAGAATGGCGTTTTTTCGCTTCCGTTGAAGGTATTTTGCTGATTGTCTGGGGACGATGATTGCGCGGTTCCAAAGGCATTTTCGATGAAATTGAAAGACATCAAAACTTTCGTCGTTGGTAACCCGCCACCATCTTTTGGGGGGCGATATTTTCTGTTTGTCAAAATCACAACAGATAATGGCATCGTGGGTTATGGTGAGATATATGCCGCCAGTGTTGGCCCGAGGGCGCAATGTGCAGTTGCCGAAGACTTGTTTGCACGGCACTGCGCAGGGCTGCCGCCGAATGATATTGAGCGTATGTTTCGCCGATTTCATTCCTCTGGATTTTCACAGCGGCCAGATCCGACTGTCATGGGAGCGTTTTCAGCGATTGAAATGGCCTGTTGGGACATTTTTGGCAAAGCCCTGGACAGGCCGATTCACGCATTGATGGGTGGGTTGGTCAATGAACGGTTGCGGTCTTACACCTACCTCTATCCCGACGAGTCACAAGATCCGGCAAGTTTTTACAATGATCCGGATCTTTCGGCAGAGCGGGCAGCGGTTTATGCCGATCAGGGTTTTACGGCGCTCAAATTTGATCCTGCCGGCCCCTACACCATTTATGACCCGCACCAGCCAGCGGTGGTCGATCTGGACCGCTCGGAAAAATTCTGCAGCCGAATTCGTGAGGCTGTTGGAAATCGTGCTGATTTGCTGTTCGGCACCCATGGTCAGTTTACAGCATCCGGCGCCATTCGCATGGCTCAGCGATTGGCACCTTATGAACCGCTTTGGTTTGAAGAACCGACGCCTCCTGAATTGCCTGAGGAAATGGCGAAAGTTGCAGCCCAGTCAAGTGTGCCAATCGCAACCGGAGAGCGGCTGACAACCAAGTATGAGTTCGCACGTGTCCTGAAGTGTGGAGCGGCTTCAATCCTGCAACCCGCGCTTGGCCGGGTTGGCGGAATCTGGGAGGCAAAAAAGATCGCCGCGCTGGCCGAAGTGCATTATGCCCAGATGGCACCTCATCTGTATTGTGGGCCAATTGAAGCACTTGCAAATATTCAACTGGGCGCCAGCATTCCAAATTTCCTGGTGCTGGAATCGATTCAGCAGTTTGGTGGATTTCACGCACAATTGCTCGACCAGCCAATCACCTGGGAGGATGGGTATGTAATACCATCGTCTCGCCCTGGCCTGGGTCACGAACTCAACGAAGATGTGGCTAAAGCTCATCCATTTGACGGGGAGCGCCTGCATCTGGAGATGCAGGATGAACCCTATAATTACTCAAGAGAAAATCGATTTGCCGGGGGTTAAATACATGAAAGTGGGATTTATTGGACTTGGAAATGTCGGCGGTAAATTGGCCGGATCCCTGATCAGAAACGGCATTGACACGACTGTGCGCGATCTGGACAAACAGGCCGCGCAAGGATTTCTCGATCAGGGGGCCGCCTGGGCCGAGTGTCCCAAGGAGATGGCAGAAAAGTGCGATTTGATAATCACCTGCCTGCCTTCTCCCAAAGCCTGCGCATTGGTGATGGAAGCCGAAGATGGAGTTCTTGCCGGCCCGTCTGATGGGAAGATTTGGGCGGAGATGTCGACGACCGATGTGCAGGAGGTCAAACGCATTGCGGGCTTGGTTGAAGCCAAAGGTGCTTCTGCCATTGAGTGTCCGGTTTCCGGTGGATGCCACCGGGCGACGACTGGCAACATTTCCATATTCGCTGGCTGTGATCGCGAAACCTTCGAACGCATGTTGCCGCTGTTGACCACGCTTGGTCGCAGGGTGCTGCACACCGGGCCAATTGGCTCTGCTTCAATGCTGAAAGTCATGACCAACTATCTGGCGACGGCAAACCTGTTGACCCTAAGTGAAGCCATGACGACCATGAAGGCCGCCGGCATGGATTTGGCAACAACCTATGAAGCGATCGCAATAAGCTCGGGAACGTCGTTTGTCGCTGAGACCGAAGGCCAGGTCATTTTGAACGGTAGCCGGGACATCTCGTTTACGATGGATCTGGTTTCCAAGGATATCGGTCTGTTTCAGCAAATCGCTGAACGACACGATGTGCCGCTGGAGATTTCGCCTCTGATGGTCGACATCTTTAGAGACGGTGAGGCGCGATATGGTCCAAGGGAACTGTCCCCCAACATCATCAAACGGTTGGAAGACCAAATGGGGTTTGAAGTGCTGGCGGATGGATTTCCAACCGAGATGATGGATGATGAGCCCGAGCAGCCAGGTTATGAAGTTGTTCCCAGAGGTCGTGATTTATGAGCAAGCAGCCCAATTTTCTGATCTTTATGGTCGATCAATGCAATGGCACTTTATTTGGTGAAAACGGCCCTGCGGATTTTCTCCATGTGCCAAATTTACGGCGCCTGTATTCGCAAGGTGTCAATTTTGCCAATACCTATTGTGCAAGTCCGCTATGTGCGCCTTCACGAGCATCGTTCATGTCTGGATTATTGCCCAGCCGCACCGGCGTCTATGACAATGCTGCGGAATTTGCATCGAGTATTCCAACATTTGCCCATCATCTCAGGAAGGCTGGATATTCAACAATCCTGTCCGGCAAGATGCATTTTGTCGGTCCCGATCAACTGCACGGTTTTGAAACGCGCACCACGACGGACGTTTATCCTGCGGACTTTGGATGGACACCGGATTGGTCGAAGCCCGATGAGCGCATCGACTGGTGGTATCATAATCTGGGGTCCGTCACGACCGCCGGAGTGGCCGAGACAACAAATCAGCTGGAATATGATGATGAAGTTGCGTTTTTTGCCAATCAGGCGCTGCATCAACTATCGCGTGACGACCGTGACCAGCCGTTTTGCCTGACCGTCAGTTTCACTCACCCCCACGATCCATTCGTGACGCGTCAAAAATACTGGGATCTCTATCCCGAAGCAGACATGCCCGAGCTCAATCAAAGCACCATTGCTTACGACGATCAGGATGCCCATTCCAAGCGTTTGCTGGATATGTCTGACTGGCGCAAATTCGATACGTCTGACCAGAAAGTCATCGACAGTCGCAGGGCCTATTTTGGCAATCTGTCGTATATTGATGAAAATATCGGCGAACTTCTTAACACGCTGAAAGCCTGTGAACTCGATGAAGACACGATCGTGATGTTTGTATCTGACCACGGCGATATGCTGGGCGAAAAAGGCCTGTGGTTCAAAATGAGTTTTTTTGAAGGATCCTCTCGCGTTCCCCTGATGATCCATGCACCAGATAGATTTAAGGCTGCGACTGTTACCGAATTGAGTTCGACGCTTGACGTGTTGCCGACGTTGGTGGAGTTGGCTGGTGCCAATGTTCCAGACGACGTTGACGGGATGTCACTGGTGCCATCACTTTCAGGGCAAGTTGTTCAGCGCCGGGTCATTTCTGAATATGCTGCGGAAGGCTCCATCGCGCCAATGGTCATGTTGCGTCAGGGCAAGTACAAGATGAATATCTGCCCGGTTGATCCCGATCAGCTGTTTGATCTCGACGATGATCCCGATGAAAGCCGGAACTTGGCGCAAGATGCTGATCACGCAAATGTACGAGATCAAATGCGTGCAGATATTGAGAGTGCATATGATTTTGAAGCTTATCGGCAACAGGTTGAAATCAGTCAGCAACAACGGTTGATGGTCTATGAGGCGTTGCGCAACGGCAACTATTATCCCTGGGACTACCAACCCCTTCAATTGGCCTCGGAACGATACATGCGCAATCATAAAGATCTGAATGTAGTAGAGGGTGATGCCCGATATCCCCGGTTTAAGGAGCACCAGACGTGACAAAACTGAAAATTCACGGGAGAGCCACATCTTCAAATGTTCAGGCTGTCATGTGGACAGTGGCCGAATTGGGCCTCGATCATGAACGATTGGATGTTGGTGGTGCATTTGGCGGAACCGATACGGATGCCTACCGGGCGCTGAACCCGATGGGCCTGGTCCCGACAGTGCAAGACGGTGATATTACTCTGTTTGAGAGCTGCGCGATTGTCCGATATTTGGCTGCACGCTACGGGGACGAAAAGTTCTGGCCCCGTGATCCGGGCGCCAGGGCCATGCTTGACCAGTGGGCTGAATGGGGCAAAGGCACCTTCACGCGGACAGTTGTCTATGAGGTGTTCTGGACTTTAATACGCACTCGCAAGGTCGACCGTGATCTGAATGCTCTGGCTGCTGGTATTGAAAATGCGTCAAGACTGGCGAAATTGCTGGATCAACGGCTGGGCTCAGGACCATATCTTGCCGGTGATAATTTGACTTTTGCCGACATCATCACAGGTCACGTTCTGTTTCGTTATTACTCCCTCGAATTTAAGCGGGTGGACACACCGAATCTGGATGCTTATTACGATGCGCTGACAAAACGACCGGCTTATGCAGAGCATGTCATGGTCGACTATTCATCGTTGAAAGTGGAGTAGCATGAGTCACGGGCTGGATCAGTTGGATTTTGTTCAGCAGGCCGATTATGTGATTGTCGGCTCGGGTTCAGCTGGTTCTGTTGCGGCGTCGCGGCTGTCCGAAAATGGCAAATATTCGGTGCTTGTTCTGGAATATGGAGGCACGGATTTCGGACCGTTCATACAAATGCCGGCGGCGCTTTCTTATCCGATGAGCATGGCGCGCTATGACTGGGGTTTTGGTACACAGCCCGAACCAAATTTGGATAACCGTCAGTTGGCCACACCGCGTGGAAAAGTTATCGGCGGATCCTCCTCAATCAATGGCATGGTTTACGTGCGCGGCCATGCAAGGGATTTTGACCATTGGGAAGAAAGTGGCGCGACGGGCTGGTCCTATGCGGATGTGCAACCCTATTTTCAACGCGCTGAGACAAGTCACGGCGGTGCCAAAGGCGAAGGTCGCGGAACCGACGGGCCCTTGCATGTCGGCAGAGGGCCGAGAGAAAACCCGCTGTTTCAGGCTTTTGTTGATGCCGGACATCAAGCCGGGTTTGAAGTTACCGATGATTATAACGGACTAAAGCAGGAAGGCTTTGGTCCGATGGAGCAGACAGTTCACAAGGGCAGAAGATGGTCGGCCGCCAATGCCTATCTCAAACCCGCACTGAGGCGTGAAAACCTGCGCATGATGAAATGCTTTGTGCGCCGCATACTGTTTGATGGGCGCACGGCCATTGGCGTGGAAATTCAGCGTGGCGATAATATCGAGCAGGTGCGGGCTCACAAAGAGGTGGTGCTGGCGGCGTCATCAATCAACACCCCGAAGATTTTGATGTTGTCTGGCATTGGCCCCAAACAACATCTGAAGGACCACGGCATTGAAGTGCTTGCTGATCGACCCGGCGTTGGTGGAAATTTGCAGGATCATCTGGAATTGTATATCCAGCAGGCCTGCACCCAGCCGATTACGCTCTACTCAAAATTAAATCTGTTTTCCAAAGCCATGATTGGCGCGCAATGGCTGTTCTTCAAGTCGGGGTTGGGCGCGTCAAATCAGTTTGAAAGCGCGGCATTTATCCGCTCCAAACCGGGCGTTGATTATCCAGATATTCAATATCACTTTTTGCCGGTTGCAATCCGATATGATGGCAAGGCGCCTGCTGAAGGTCACGGATTTCAGGCCCATGTGGGGCCAATGCGGTCGAAGTCTCGTGGCGCGATTACACTCGCTTCTGCCGACCCGCTCGCACCTCCAAAAATTCAGTTCAACTATATGAGCCACAACGAGGATTTCCCGGATTTCCGTCACTGCATTCGACTGACGCGGGAGATATTCGGCCAACAGGCCTTTGATGCCTTTCGAGGCAAGGAGATTTCCCCAGGCGCACAGATTCATAATGATGACGAGCTGGATAGTTATATCCGCGAGCATGTTGAAAGTGCCTATCATCCCTGTGGCACTGCCAAAATGGGTGCGGTGGATGACCCCACTGCAGTGGTAGATCCACAATGCCGGGTTATCGGCGTCGACAATCTGCGTGTCATCGATACGTCGATCTTTCCGCGCATCACCAACGGCAATCTGAACGGACCGGCGATCATGTCTGCTGAAAAGGCCAGCGATCATATTCTTGGTCATGAAATGCTGGCGCGGTCCAATCTGCAGCCGTGGATCAATCCGCGCTGGCAGGAGAGTGATCGCTAACTCTTGGTGATCTTGCTGCGTTGGCGCTGCACATCTTTTTCAGCAAGCTTTTGCGATTTTGCCGAAGCAATGTCCGCCGCGATGTGCATCTCATTGCGTTGTTTTGCCAAATCCATCTGTTTCTGGCGTTCCTGAAAACGTGCCCGCTGCCGGGCGTTCTGGGTCTCGTGGCAGTGGGGGCATGAGACTCCCGGGACGTAGCGTTTATCTGCCATTTCCGCCTCGTTGATCGGCATGCGGCAGGCATGGCACATATCATAGTCACCAAGTTCCAATCCGTGTTTGACCGACACTCTGTTGTCAAACACAAAGCAATCGCCTTCCCACAGGCTGTTTTCTTCCGGCACGGTCTCCAGATATTTCAATATGCCACCTTTCAGGTGATAGACCTGGTCGAAACCGCGAGACTTGAGCAGAGCGGTTGATTTTTCACAACGAATGCCACCGGTGCAGAACATTGCGACTTTGGTGTCAGGTTTGGCTTCGAGCACGTTATCAACCCAGTCTGGCAGTTCGCGAAAGCTGCTGGTGTGGGGATTTTGGGCATTTTTAAAGGTGCCGATGGCTACTTCATAGTCATTTCGCGTATCGACCACCACCACATCTGACTGGCTGATCAAATCGTTCCAATCGCTGGGATCAACGTAAGTACCAGCATTGTTTGCTGCATCAACCTCGTCGACTCCCAATGTAACGATCTCCTTTTTCAACCGCACTTTCATTCGGTAGAAAGGTGACTCCTCGGCCCACGAATATTTGACATCAAGTTGATCAAACTCCTGATGGGAAACCAACCATGAAACAACTGAATCTATTCCTTTTTTTGAACCGGAAATGGTTCCGTTAATGCCCTCGTGGGCAAGTAAAATTGTACCCACGATGTCGTTCTGCTTGCAGACCTTCAGGAGGGATTCCTGCAAGCTGGCCAAATCATCCAATGTGACGAACTTGTACAAAGCCGCGACGCGGTAACTTGAAGCCTTCGGAGCAGAATTGAGGGGCATGGTCAGGTGACTGTGGTTATGATAATCAAATTTGGCACTCCCATAACGTGCTGCCAAGTGCAGAGCAACAATTCCTGAAATAAAATGGGCGAAGTAAGAATTGAGCCGAAGAATAGCCTATTTGATGTTGGTTGTATTTGTGGCGCTGGCCATCGGATATCTGTACCCGGGGTCCTGATCAGCCGCGACAGCAATCATGGTTAACCAATATTTCTCCAATTCGGGAAAAATCCAGCAATTCTGCGGCGCTTTGTTAACAAAACCAGCCAAAAAACCGGAAGTTTAACACCCTGTTAACACTCTCCCTTCAAAGCTTAACCTAGGCGATTCTGCTTAGAATCAGCCAAGGGCAGACTTAGCATTTGGGCAACTGGAACCTGTTACGTCCAACATGTCTGAGTTATCAGGGGGTGTGAATTGCTTTCCGCATTCGGGAAAATATTCAGGCGGGGAAATACCATCGTGCCGCCGATGGACGAGCGGCCATTGATGCGGGTGCTTGAACCCCGAATTTTGCTCGATGCTGCTGCTGTGGAGACTGCTCAGGACATGGCCTGGGAATCAGTCAGTGAGGCACAGGCAGACGGCGAGGATTCTGCCAGTGATACTGCTGAGGGTGGCAGCCCCGACGCGCTCATGGATGGAAGCATTCGTGACCTCAGCCGGGACGTCGTATTCATCGACGGTGAAATTGAAAATCTTGGAGAATTGCTGGGTGAACTCGATCCGGATGTAGAGGTGCATATTCTCGACCTGCAATCCGATGGTGTAGAGCAGATCGCCGATATTCTGGATGGCAGGGATGATGTGCTTGCGGTTCACATCTTTTCTCATGGGGGGCAGGGATTCTTAAACCTGGGATCTACGCAACTATCCAACGAAACCATTTCAACAACCCACGCCGAAGCACTAAGTCGAATTGGTGCATCGCTCAGCAATGATGGGGATATACTGGTTTATGGATGTGATTTTGCATCCGGCGAAGTGGGTCAGGTTGTGGCAAAGCAACTGGCAAACGCCACAGGTGCTGACATTGCTGCCTCAAGCGACCTTACCGGCGCTTCTGAATTCGGAGGTGACTGGGATCTTGAAGTTGTCGAAGGCAATATTGAAGCCAAGGTTTTTGAGGCTACCGAGTTCAAAGGAGTGCTTGGAGCCTTCGAACTCGGCACTGTAGATCCTCCCACAGTAACATATGTCAATGAATTTACCCCAGCGACGGCGCCTCAATTTGGTTCAGTCGGCGAAACCGGTACGGTGGCCATCTGGGAAAATGCCGGCACGGTTGATACGGGCAGCGGGCTGGTCAGCGTGGATGTCCGGGCAACCGTGACGAGCGTTACCAATGCGTCTGAAATTTTCGTAGGATTTGGCACTCGCGATGATGACGAGGGAGATGCTGACGACGCCACACTGGATGATTTCAGGGTCTATGTTCACAACACATCGTCCGTCGCAGGAGGCCCAAATACCGGAAATATCGGCAGCGCAACGATTGTCTGGGAGATTTTTGAAACGGGAACCGGTCAGACGATCCGCGCTGAAATCGGTGAAGTCAGTCTGACGACGGCTGATATTGACGGGGTTGCGGCTGGTTCCGTGACTACCCGCGAAACCCTGGCGGCGGCCTTGTCAGACTTGTCTTCTTACACGGTGCAGGCAGGCACCAATCTCGAAGTTACCAATGATGGTACCAATTTGCGTGCTACTGGCACGATGGATCAGAACAGCGAAGAATCCAGTTGGGTTCAGTATTCCTGGAATTCAGTAAACCAGCTGACCATGATTTACGAGACCAGGTCTCCTTATGCCTATTACAACCATGACGGAGATGGTGACTTGGTTTTCACCAATCCCGAAACGTCCTACGCGACTGGTGTCGACCTTGACGCTAATGATTCCTCCGGCTCCAACGGCAGTAATTATCAAACCATCTTTTATTCAAATGCGACCAGCGGATCTCCGGTTGCGGTTGCCGATGGAGATGTCGTTGTTACAAATGATGCGGGATCAGCCACAAACGCAACGGTTACGCTGACAAATGCCCTGGCCGGTGATCAACTGAATGTTGACAGCTCGATTTTAAGCAGCCTGGGGCTCACTGGAAGTGTCGATACCTCCATTCCTGGGGTAATTTCCGTCTCATTGTCAGGAAACGCCAGTACGACTGATTATCAAACGGCACTCCAATCGATCACCTTTGAAAATACAAATTATGGCAGCATTGACCCGACACCTCGCTCCGTCGACGTGCAAATCTTTGACGGCGCATTTGCCAGCGGTGTTGCCAACGCTGCCATCACGTTTGGCACCATAATCAATCAACCAACGGCAAATCACGACGTGTATGTCGGCCAGGAAGACGCCCCGTTGAGTATCGCAATTGCCAATGGTCTGTTGGCCAACGACAATGATCCCAACGGCGTAGCGATATCAATTCTATCGGCTACCGATAGCGATGGCACCTCCATCACCGTCAACCCCGCTGGCGCGGCAAGTCCTTCCTCTCACAGCACGCCAACCGGCGCAGTCCTCACACTATATGATGACGGCAGCTTCGACTACGTGCCCCTGGCAGATTATAGTGGTGTTGAGTATTTTAATTACACCGTTGAAAACGTTAATGGTTTTATCGGCCAATCCTATGCCTCGATCAACATTCAAGGGGTGGCGGATGCGGCTGTAATTGCCACTGGCATGATCAGTGCGGCGGCCGATGAAGACACTGCTTCCGCGACATTGGATCTAACCGCCACCCAGGGCGATGCTGACGGTTCCGAAACCCTGCGCTATAGCGTTTCGCAAATACCAAACGGATACAGCATTACAGATGGGGTGCGAAGTTTCACGTCAACCGGCCCTTCTCACGTCGCCTATCTTGATGGCTGGTTGCTGACAACAATCTCGCTGGTGCCTCCCAGTCCGGCTGAACATTCCGATGCGGATATATCAGTTCAACTGACGGTTGAATCCAGTGAACCAAACGGATCAAGCGCAACAAACAGTGAAGCAGTGGTCTTCCGCTTCGACGCAGTGGCTGATGCACCGACATTGTCGCTAACCAGCGGTAGCGCCGGTCCGGGCGCTCTGATGAATATGAGTCCGCTGGTGTCCGCAACTCTGACAGATATTGATGGTTCAGAGGAAATCGTCAGCTATTCCTTTTCCAGCATACCGGTTGGAGCAACGTTTTACGTCGGCTCAAACGCGCAAACACCGGTCGGTGGGGTGGTGGTAATCGCGGCGGCCGATCTGCCAGCCTTGAGACTTGAAACTCCGTCCGCATTGGGCGGCTATATGCTCAATGTCATGGCGACGTCCGGTGAAGTAAATGCCGAGAACCAGGTCACCCAGTTGACCGCGGATTCAACAATTGAAATCCTCAATTTCGCCGTCGACAACATTGATGACCCGGTTGTCGCGGCTGATGATACATACACCGTCTTTGGCGGGCAAACTGTGGTTCTCAATCCCCTTGGCAATGATGTTGTGGCGGATGGCGGAGCGCAGATTACCGAAATCAATGGTTCTGCGATCACCACCGGCCAAACCATTGCGTTGGCTGGCGGCGCAGGTGATGTCACCTTGAATGCAGATGGAACATTGACCTTCGTGGCTGATGCAGGGTTTGGCGGTCAGGACAACTTTACCTACACCGTGATCGACGTCGATGGCAGCAGTGATACCGCAACGGTCACTCTTGATGCACCAACCTGGAGCATAAGCGGTGACGGCAGTGTTGGAGAAGGCAGCAGCGCCTCCTATACCATCACGCTTGATGCGATGCCGCCAATGGGGACACCTGTTACGGTTGATATTTCTGCCATTGATATAGGCACTACAGGCGCCGACTATGGCGACCTTGCCGCAGCCGTTCAAGCTGCTGCAGATGCATCGCCCAATTTCAGCTTCGACGGAACGACGCTGTCATTTGTTGCCGATTACGATTCCGCCATTTTAGCAGGATCAGATTTTCAGGATGTGTCTGCAGATGCATCTGCGACGGCTCTGAATATCGGCCTTTTTGACCCATCTCTTGTGTCGCTGGGATTTGATTTTGATTTTTACGGTGAGGCCTACAGCAGCCTTTATGTAAGTGATTTTGGAATTCTCACATTTGGAGGGCCTTCGCCCGGTGGTGGTGATGCTTACAACAATACAAGCTTTGCGGCCGGCAACACGCTGGGCGGGCTGCCGGCGATTGCACCGTTCTGGGATGTTCTTGGAATGGATCGGGTCAACAGTGACGATGTCTACACGCTGACTCAAGGGTTGCCCGGCGAGCGAGAATTTATCGTTCAGTATAATGACGTCGTAATTTATTTTGATGACACGGTCGGCGAGACGGTCTCGTTTCAGGTGGTGCTACGCGAAGGCAGCAATGAAATCGAATTTCGCTACGACGATGTGACCCTGTCCAATTCCACCTATTCTTTGGGCAATTCTGCGACGATCGGCGTCAGCGATGGCACTGGCACCCGATATGAGGAATTCTCTTTTGCCAGCTCCGCGCTAAGCGACAATAGCCGCGTTGTTTTCTCGGCAGATAATTCTGCCAGCCAAACTCTTTCATTTTCACTTGCGGCGATTTCGGACTCCAATTTTGAGGGTTCGGAAGACTTGTCGATTGTCCTGAGCAACGCAACGGAAGCGTTTGTCTCGGGAACCGCAGCCACAGTCACCACGTCCATAACTGACGTTAACCTGGGGCCCGCAAACACGGTTCCGGTGACCGGTGGCAGCGCCATCACCGAGACAACAACAGACGAAGATTCTCCACTGGTTTTCAATTCAGCTAACGGCAATGCCCTGACAGTCGACGATCCAGACGGAGATTTTCTCACGGTAACGCTGACTGTCACTAATGGCACTTTGACCGCGGCCTCCGGCAGCGGTGCTTTGTTGATTGGAGACGGGACAGCAAGTGTTAATTTGACGGGGACACAGGCGGAAGTGAATGCCGCACTTGACGGACTAAGTTATACAAGTATCGCAGACTTTAACGGTACCGACCTGCTGACAATCTCGACAGATGATAATGCAGGCCAGGGCAATTCGATTACCGTCAGCACGGTTGATCTGGAGATCGCAGCGATCGATGATATCGTCGCCGATCAGGAACCGATTATCAGCGGAAATTCCGTTACCATTGATGTTCTTGACAACGATAGTTTTGAGGGCACTATCACCAATCTCACCGCGGTTGACGGTTCCAGAGGAACGGTCATTGTCAATGGCGACAACTCAATCACCTATACCTGGACTGATGCAGCCGGCTCGGGGCTGGACAGTTTTACATACACAGTTACGTCAGGCGGCGTAACCGAAACAGCCGATGTGGTGGTCATCAAACAAACACCTTCATCGCCGATCGACGATGGTGCATCTGCCAATGAAGACGATGTCCTGATCGTTGCTGCCGGTGGTGTTTTGAGCAACGATTATGGAACAGCTCCTGCGCCAACCCTCAACTATTCCAGTATTGATGTCAGCGGAGCCCCGTCAGGCTCGTGGAGTGCGGGTGTGGCCAGTCACGACCTGAGCTGGACCGGTGGCATCACGCATAATACCAGCCCCGCGACCAGCTACCCGGGCATCACTGAAAGTCTGGTATTTGATGGCAGCGAGGGTGCTTCCGGCGCTTCATTGCAGACATTGACTGGCAACCCTTCTGACGATGATGCCAGTTTCGATATTTGGTTCAAATACGACCCGGCAGACCATGCTGGTGGCCAGGGCGCGGTTGTTTATGAAACGGGTGGTACAACCGACGGCATGTCGATTGCCCTGTCAGATTCTACAGGCAGCGGATCGGGGACAATTGACCACTTGATGGTTCAGTTCAATGACAGCGGCAATACAATCGTGCAGCTGATCGATCTTGAAGACGTGCTGGGTGCTGGAAATATAGCCAATGAGTTCATAAATGTAACGGCGGTATACGATAAGGATTCCAGCGGTACCAACGATGAAGTGCGCCTTTATGTCAACGGCATGTTGTTGGCGTCGCAATCTGCTGCTGCTCTGAACGACTGGGCTGGTGGCAATGGCTCCGGACTGGGAACCACCGATAATTCGGCAAATATTGGGTCCGTCAATTTCGGCAATTTTGTAGGAGAAATAGCCAAATTCAACTTCTCCGATTCTGCGTTGACTGACGCTGAGGTGAAGAGCGGATTTGATACGATTGCCGGCCTGACGGTGACTTCCTGCGACGCCACTTCCACCTTGGGTGCAAGTGTTACGGTCAATGCTGACGGCAGTTACAGTTATGATCCAACCGGTGCCGCCGCGCTTCAGGCTATGCAGTCCGGAGACAGCTTAAGCGACAGTTTCAGGTATGAAGTTACTGATGCCAATGGCTCAACCAGCACCGCCACCGTCAGCCTTACCGTTGCCGGCATTAATGATGCGCCATCTGGCACAGATGTGTCACTTACGATCAACGAAGATTCCTCCCACACGCTGACCATTGCGAATTTCGGGTTCGATGATCCGGTTGATGGAACCAATGATGCCTTCCAGGATGTCATATTCACCACCGTGCCAACCGACGGAGATCTGGTCTATGACGATGGCGTGGCCGCTCCGTTCAATATATCATCAGGGCAGACGGTGAGCGCGGCTGACATTTCCAGTGGATTTGTTCAATTTATTCCAGACCCCGACGCCAACAACACTTTGACGCCCGGCGGCAGTTATACCAGCTTTCAATTCCAGGTGGTGGATGATGGCGGAGTTGCTGACGGCGGAGTGGATACCGATCAATCTCCCAACACGTTTACGTTTACGGTGACGCCTGTTGATGATGTTGTATCTCATGTTTTGCCTGGGGTTCAGGTGGCTGTTGAGGATACGGTATTATCGATTGTCGGGGTTTCGGTTGTTGATGTTGACGGGGATGCCTTAACGACGATTGTTGCGATCCCTGTGGCAGCTGGCAGTCTTTCGGTGACCATGGGTGGTGGTGCTGGCGTATCGGGCAATGGCTCGAACTCGGTTACGCTGAGCGGGTCGGCAGC
>JABABQ010000003.1 GCA_014238155.1 Rhizobiaceae bacterium | reverse complement strand
TGAGGGAGCCCGGCGGTATCAACTTTCCGGTCGTTAATTGGCTCGCTGAAATGTTGATCATCGGAAAGCGTCCGGCCAATCCCATCTTTTCGAGATTGAGAACGCTAGCTACGCTGCCTTGGCAGCGTAACGCCATGGCATAAGTTCATCGAATGCCGGTGCGCAACCTGCGAGACCGACACGCCAGGACCGCATAGAGCCGATTCGCGGGCCGCCTTTATCATCAAATCGGCCCAACATGCATATTCATGCCGTGTATCAATCCATCTCCAAAGATTAGCGTGGGTTTTAGCGAAGCCATCTGAACCACACGAAGCCCCAAGCTAACTCAACGCGTGGTGTAACTTCCCTACTGTAGTTATACAAATGATGGCTTCGCAACCGGGCTGCCGATTGTTGCAGTTCAAATTCGGCCAAGGACGTATAGAGCCCATTGTTGCACGGGATGGATCATAAAGAGTCGTCGCTTTCGGCCCACAGCTGCCATTCGAGCCATGTACAGCCAAGCCAATCGACTTCCCCTTAAGCCGACATTCGAATTCGCGTTCAGTTGCCAGCCTCAAACGGCGGAAGTGCGGACAAAGTGTGAATTCGCACAGCCGCACTTGCGCCAATGGCGTTTCGGATTCTGAAAACTCTTTGGCGAACTGTTACCGTCGTCTGACACGGTCATGATCGGGAACCGTTGATACTACAACGATGCCTTCCCCGGCGGTATTGCTCGCCTCCTCGGCAAAGTTGATGATATCTACAAAATAAAACAGCGCCGCTCTTGCCAGCTTTAGTGAATCCAGTGTCAGAGATTCAAGTCTTTGAAGATGCATGTGGTCTACTGCCAACGACAGGGAGGAATGGTCGTTAAGAAACCCATCATCATGAAGGACAGTAAAGCGGTGCGTTGAGCTATTTCGGTAGCTCTTGTGTGCCTCCATAAAGCCGTGTCCCCGGCTATCATCTTTAGAAATATCGTGAAAAATATTGTGGAGCGCAATTAGACCAGGGTTGCCCGCGTTGAAACAGGTTGCGATTTTATCATCCAATTTCGTTACTAGCCCGTGTTGGTTGATTTTACCCCAAACCCTGGAAAAGCTCGCTTTATGCGCTTTTTCAATTCCTAGGTAATGGGAAAGGGCAACTGCAATTTTATCTAGTATATCGAACGCAATGCGTTGCGCACTTGTTAGCGCAGAGTAGCGGACACCGTATACCGCATCGTCTAAGGTATCCGCATGTGATGTCGTCTCAAAGAATGGCGTATCAGCTTCAAATTCCCGAACGTCAAAAAAGACCTGCCTAGCGAATGCAAAGTCAGCTTTCATCACATTGATCATAGCAAAAACTTCAGGAACTCGGTGTTCGTCTGAAGTCTGCGCCGTTACAGATGGAATTGTTAGCAAATCAAAACGGCCAGAAGAATACTCGTCAGCGCTGCAATGAAGAGATAATGCTAAGCCCCGATCCTCTATGAACGCAAAATATGGGTTATCAATTTTCTCTTTATGACTAGATTTGGTCTTGGCTATAGCCTCAGCAGCTTTCCCAACAATTGGCAAGGTGGCTTCGCCTGCAAATTCCGCCACGGTGTCATAGTTAGCTGAAACCACATCGGAAAGCTGTCGAATTCGCTCAATCATAGAATCAATGTTGCCGTAACTTTGGTAGATTTCCGTATTACTAGAAAACAGCACTGCAAGCGATTTCAAGCGTTGCATTTCGTGATATGCAGCCACTCCGTTTTTCGGATACATTCCTAATGCGCTTTGAAAGCAGTCCAAAGCTTCCACCCATCGGTGAGTCTCCAGAAAAAGTATTCCAATATTAGTCAACGCTTGCGACTTCATCTTATTGGGTGTGTCCCGATCACGCATGACTTTGCCGAACTGTACTCTTGCTCGAAAACGATCTTCAAATGCCTGACCTGTAACCGGAGACGACGGACCGTATCGAAGGCGCGCCCGAACTTGTAGACCGTTTGCCAAATTGTAAGAGAGAGCAGAATCGGGTTTGGCGGATTTTACAAGCTGATCCAAGATTTCGACACCTTGACTGACCGATTCCAAGTCATTCATTGCGTCGCCGCAATCAACGAGCACAACGGCGGCAGCAACTTTTTCCTCCGGACTGCTGCCCAACTCGCTCAAAAGCATCAATGCAGCTTGAGGGTTTTCATTTCTCAGCTTGTAGAGCTGATCGATTTTTGTGAACGACATGGTACTGCCTCAAGACTGCGGTTAGCATCCTTTGTTTGTTGCATGCTGCTATAAGTCGTCGGTCGCGCAGTTAGGTTGAGTTTTGAGATTTCAGCCAAACGGCCGCTTGTTCGGCGGTAGCAGTATGTGTCTTGAAGACACCTGCTGTTCTCTCAGATCGCACTTCCACACCGCAATGTGGGCAATCGATCGGCTCACTTTCACGACCACCCGGCGCGTCAACTCCTATGAGTGACACTGTGAAAAGACCTCGACATTCATCTCTTGGGCATTGCTCAACATTCATTCTCGTTCTCCCTCTACGTTGATCTGGTGATCAATGTAATCAATGTGCCTCGGTGGCGAAAGCGGAAATGGACTTGTCACGGTTTGGTTCCGTGTCCTTGAATTGGATTATGTCCATCAAGGAGAACAACTATGGCGCATCGCCACACTGAAGAATTCAAGCGCGAGGCCGTCCGTATCGCGCTGACGAGCGGGCTTTCACGTAAAC
>JABABQ010000004.1 GCA_014238155.1 Rhizobiaceae bacterium | reverse complement strand
GTTTACGTGTAAGGCCGCTCGTCAATGCAATGCGGACAGCTTCGCGACGGAATTCGTCTGTGTGGCGATGTGCCATAATAGTTCTCCTTGATGGACATAATCCAATTCAAGGACACGGAACCAAACCGTGACAAGTCCAAAGAATGCCCTGTAGAGTTCTTACGAGTTTTCTAGCGACAGCAATTGCTGGCTCTGCCTTGGCGTTTGAAATCAAAACGCCACAGTCCACCGGCCTATCGGTGAACGTTGATCACCACAACAAACAGGAGCTCCGGTCGGGCTTTCGGCTGGCTATGTCAAAGGATATTTCTTCCATTGCTGAGCGTGATTTGATTGCCTTTCTGAAATCTCTGGATCTCAAAACACTATCTGGACGTTCGGTTCGAAGCTTGTTGCTTCGTAAGCCCTCGGGTTTGGCGATTGGCGTTTCAGACGATGCGGCGACAATCAATTTGATCACCAAAAATAAAGCAATCACCGGAGAAACGTTCATTGTCTCGGTCAGTGACCAACATGGCCTAAGGATAACTGATCCCAGCAATATCGGTGTATTCGACTATTCTGGAAAGCCGAAGGGATTTACGGCGGTGCCATTTGCGTTGGCCGATAGTCAGGTGATGAGGGTGGAGCTGCTACTCGACATCTCGGGGTCTATGAAAAACGCCATGCCGACACTGAAACGTGCAAGCATTGTGTGGCTAGAAAAACTATCAAAGATCAACCAAGGCATATTGTGCCGGATTACGGTCTTTAATTCGACCCATCGGCATCTCAGCGGATTTGAGCCGTGTGAAACGCTTACAGAAAAGTTGCACGGGCTCAAATCAACAGGTGGTACGGATCTGCAATCGCCGTTGCTTGCTGCATATACAGATCTTGGAAAATACAAAGACCCAGCTTCAATCTTGATTATCACCGATGGCAATGCGCCAACGGCCATCGACAAGCTTTTGAAGAAAAAGACAGCAAACACCCATGCTCTGTGGCTCGGCAATTCTTATTCGCACCGAGGCAAATACCAAGAGCTGGTCGAAACCAATCTTTATCGGACCGGTGATGTGGGCGATCTCGCGACCTCTTTTTACGACGGATTTGTAAGAAGTGTACGCGGTCAGATCGTGATCACCATTCCTTCAATTCCGAATGCAAATTGAGCAAAGAATGCAGGATGAATAAGCCAATCAACTCCCATAGCGATCAGATAAAGCGCATATTGAACCAGGGTCGTCCGAAACGTTCAGCAATTCTGGGTTCTTCTTTTACCAGGCCAGACAATTCTGTTTGTTCTACCGTGGAACAGCCACATACGGGTCTGGTGGTTGATGCCGTGCAAGCGCAATTCGACGCTCAGATGAACTTTCTCAGTGAGCAAATTGATCGCGCCACAGAATTGACGGTCAATTCGGTTGGGCCGCAGACACATTCAGATTTGATGGCCTTGCAAGCGGTTAAAGATGCAGCGGCGCCAATCATTGAGCCATCTGCGGAACTGCAAACACCGTTTTTCGACCAGTTCCAGCAACCACAGGAGCCGGATCCTGCACTGCCAATTCCCAATCTCAACAAACCCTATGGAACGTAAGGTTATATGATGTTTTCTAACCAATCCGAAATTATACATCAAAGCATTACGCGCCATGTGCTCAAGGATATTACGAATGTTCAAACTCTGTTCGACGAACGGGTTATTACCTTGGAGCAGTCCCCTCGTGGATTGATCACAATCATTGAGAAGGATTGTTACCAAGCTGGGTGTGATCACATTCTATATTCCCAAGCTCAGTTAGCTGGAACCTGCCGGACATGTGGTGGAACAATCTGCTCAGCTTGTTTTGTCAGATGTTGCGAATGTGTACTGCCCATATGTGCGGATCACCTTCGAATGATCGACGGAAGAATTTATTGTCGCAGTTGCGCAGTTCGGGACCGATTGTTTGGACTGACCGGCAAAGCGTTGAAGTCACTTCATCACCAACTATCCAAGTCTGGGGGCTAACAGAATGTCCACCCCATTTGGTTCAACCGGTCCAGCAATACGCCAGATTGAAATGGCAAGACGGGCCCGCATAGACAATGATCCCACGATTCAAAAATGGATCAAAGCTGGGTTTTGTTCACCGGTGTCGGTAGTTTCTGCAGGCGTTGAAACGTATCTGGGCCACGCAGCTCTGCGGGCGGAGCTGGGCGGGCATTGCTTTTATCCCTATCGGCCACCTGCGGCATCGAGCGAACTTGACGGCCCATCCGTTGGCCTTGGATTTGATTGGGTCAGTGGTGAGCCCATATTTCGGGGTGCAAACGAATTTACGAAACACATGCTTGCCGCAGGTATTACTGGATCAGGAAAAAGCACGTTCCTCGCATTGATCATGTTGCAATTGGCGGGTCTTGGCTATCGCGTGGTGATGATTGACCGAGACAAAACCGAAGGTCGATCGCTTGCCCATTTGATGAATGCAACCGTCATCAACATCGCAAGGGACTGGCCGTGTTCCATCACTGAGGTGCCAGATTGCCTAACGCCGGGTGAATACATAAGGGTGCTCGGGGACTGCCTGGCAGATGCCATGGGATTTCAAGTGGCATCGTACAATGTGTTTGTGTCCGCTGTGTATGAACTTTTCAAACAACACGGTGTAATGGATGGGTCCCCAAATTTCCCGACCATGCGCCAGGTATTGGCTCGCGTATTATCGCTCAGATTGCACCCCTCGTCGCGCTACGGCGGCGTCAAACAAACCGTGACTGACCGTATCGAAACCATGCTGCGGGAAATTCCAGAAAATTACGATTTTGTTCTCGGCATTCCGGTTGAACGGTTGATTGGGCAAAACCTGGTGATCGAGACCGGTGATATCAGTGATTATCACGCACGGCTTCGAATTCTGCTTTTGCTTTCAACACTCAATCTGCTCAGCCAAAAACGAGGCGGTACCGGAGGTAAGCTGAACTTGGCCGTTGTCATTGACGAGACCTCTTCATGGTTTGCGCCGCCAGTGAAAAATGGCGAGCAGCGAGACTCCATGAAGGTTCCCGTGCTCAACAAACTGGTTCAGCAATGTCGAAGTGCCGGAATCGGACTGATGTTTGCAAGTCAAAGCGTGGCTGATTTGGATCGAGTGATTCTGCAAAATTCTTCAACAAAGATAGTTCAACGATTGGGAGACGGGCTTTGTTTTGACCGTATTGCGCGCTCGATTTCTTTGGAACCGGTTCAACGCGGGATGCTGCCTCGCATGGGAATTGGTGAGGCTGTTTGCAGCATTCCACTTCACTATCCGATCCATCTTCGGATTCCAAACCCGTTTGGAGGACCGTCGCAATGAATGCATATGGTTTGATCGCAGTGATCTTGGTTTCAATGATATTCATTTTCTTTCTCGGGCTGGAACAACAGATTCAGCAGGGGCTTTGGCGACTTGTCGACATCCCAGCATTTAGCAGTAAAGGAAACTCACCTCATCTTTTCGATCTGGGGGTTCGGTTGGCCTACCTGATTGCGATTGTTGGCATCTTGCGCCTATTGTTGCGGAAACGGCGTGATGATTAAGCCGCATTATCTCTCGGACAAAGAATTGCAATTGGTGATGCAGGAGCCGCTTGCGCTGTTGCGTAAAGGAGTGGTGCCTGCGGTTCGATACAGCTCGCAACGGCGATCGCGTGACCAAGAGGGTGAAACAAGGAGACGTCAGTCTTCAAAGAAGCACACAAAAGGCAACTCCAAAACTCGCGAACACGAAATGCAGAATGATGTCACCGATGAGCAATATAGCCTTCTCAGCAATGTTGCAGAGCATCTTTGGTTTTCGTCCACGGCTCGGGCCCAATTGATGGGTCAATCTTCAGACCAGTTTTCCAAGCTGAAAAAAGAATGCCTGCAGGACGGGTTGATCGAGGACTATTCGCTTAATCTTGGTCGGAAATCCAGTAGCGTAAAAATGATCGCACTCACCGAGGCTGGTTATGAAACCGTCGGAAGAAAACCAAAACTGAGAAAACGGAAGAATGTATCCCATCAACATTGGGCGTGGTCGATAAACTGGTTTCGTCACTGTCGTCGAACTGGCTTGCAGGCTGCACTAGAAAAGGAACTTGGTGGCGTTCGAGCTGATGTTGGCTGGCTTGGCCAAACTGGATGGCATGCTGGTGAGGTGGTTCTGTCAACAAACAATATTATCGCGACAGCAAAGGGCGATTTGGCTGTCGGTTTCAATTCAGTGACGATGGCCTGCAAAAACTCTGCGACGGCGAAGACCGTTGAGGCTCAGATGAAATTACATCTTACAGGAAAAGAGCTCAAACAGATCAATGTCCTTCCACTTTTTGATCTCCCCCTTGTTCCAGATTTTATCCGTGAGATTCGTGGTGAAGGTCTTGGGGCATGACAAAGGTTAAAGCCGCTTTGGCAGCGACACAGGGTATGGATCATAATTCGGGTTTAACGTTTCACGCCGACGGCCGTTACATCGAGGCTGACGTTCGCAAATTCTACCAGACGCTTGCACATCAAGGTGCAACGCAGATTACTCTGATTGATCCTTCAAAAACTCGACCAGCGGTCACGCGCTATCCATCATCAGAAGATGATTTGGTTGCCATTGTTGAGCGGTGTGCTGGAAAATACATGATTTGCACAGGGTTGAACGAGCGGCCTGAACCGTTGTTCAACGAGCATAACACACCCCGAGCGGCTCGGGATACTGATGTTGAAATCAGCTCATTTGTATTTCTGGACTTTGATAATTCGGCCAAGGCGATTTCGCCGGCCTTGCGTGATGAGCGTTTAAGTTACTTTTCTAATGACTACATTGGCTACGTCCGTGACCTTGGATACCGGGAACCATCGCTGATTATTGACAGCGGGTCTGGGGTTCACGTCATTCACAATTATGGACGTGTACGCGTGGCTCAGTGGCCCGATATCGCAGACCGCAACAAAAAGCTTGTCAGCGAGATTGAATACGACCTGCGAGACCTCATTAAAGAGCTGCACTTACATTTGGACACGTCAACTACGAACATTTCTACGCTTGTGAAGGTTGCTGGAACTGGAAAACCGGGACAACGCGTCTCCCGATTGATGTATTCCCAGGACGGCCAAGATAAGGAGCTGCAGATTCATCTTCTGTCGTCTAACCTGGAAGGTCGGACGGAAGCATTTTGTGCCGGTCTATGGGGCAAATCTAATAACAGTTCATTCCAGTCTCCCCAGAACTATCCAATACATGCTGAAACACGATGAAAAGCTTCGTGGATACTGGAACGGTTACGGGAAATCGCATGGTGATCGATCGGCGTCAGGTTATGACGCTTCTTTGTTATACGGACTTCTTTGCAGGGGAATATCGGACATCAACGAGTTGGCGACAGCTCTTGCCCTTCGCCCCGATGGTTCCGTCCAAAAACACGGCAAGGGAATAGATTACATGAGACGTACAATCGGAAACGTCTTAATAGGATTTGAGAAGGAGACTCGATATGCAAGATAACCGCAGCGAATTGGCAGAAGATTTGCTGGTCGGCGCCGAAGCAATCGCCAGATTTCTGGGCTGCTCAGAGCGCCGAGTGTATCACTGCGCTGAAATTGGATCGCTGCCCATCCATAAACAAGAAGGATGGGGTTTGGTTGCGTCAACATCTGCTCTCAAACAACATTTCGCGGATTTGGATGCGGCCTTTGAGAAGCGCAAGCAAGGTGGTTGACGATCGTTCTTTTCCATATGGAAAATATTATGAGTCTCACGATGCGGACCAAAACGATCTTTTCGATTGATGATGCATGCAGTTGGTCCATCTGTGGCGTTCTTTCAGCACAAAGGCGCGAGATTGAATAATTGGAACCACGGTGGGCCATGTAAATAGTTCAGCACTAAATAGGGAGTTCTTCCGCAAGCTGGTTTTTTGGAAAAAGGCAGTGAAAATTACATCAAACGTCAGGTGTTTGAACATACCACCATTCTTGATTTGAGAGGTCGTCTACCCCCGCTGCCGAAGGGGGGATGGATAGGTCTGCTATCCAATCAGCCGGCCAGATACCCAAAGTTGTCGATTTCTAATCAGCAGAACGACTAATCCACTGTCCTGGGAGCTCGTCTTTTTGGCTTGAAAGTTTCCGAGCTCTGAACATAACAACCACTCCGATCACACTTACGACCGTGACAAGCAAGAGTCTCAGGTCCAAGAAACCGTACCTTAATACACTGACAAAACTAAAGAGGACAAAGAGCGGACTAAGAGCAGCTGGAATGAGGAACAATAAGGCCAGCACTTCAAAAATGGTCAATTTTCTTATGGCTGCTGGAGAATACCAACGTTCGCGTTTTGCGCCGCAATTTCTGCAAACTGGAGCTTTGGGTAGGACTTCTGATTGACAAAACGGACAGGTCTTGGACATCGGGAAATCAATCTCAAATACGAACAGCGGGGCAGGGGCAGGGCAGCGACCACGCACACAGTCCACAAGTGGAACCATCAATTATCGAGGTTAGAGCTCTCAATGACGAACAAGCCACGACACAAATATTCGTGTCGTGGCCTATGACCAAGATGGCGTCGAAAGTCTCTTTCAAATGCGAGTTCTGTGGGTCGAAACCATTCGTAGTGTTTCGCCTTCGGTTGCCCGCGCTTTGGTGCCACCGGATTCGTGGTTATGCCGAGTACGCAACCGCTGGCAGCCAATATGGAATGTTAGTTGGCTAATTTGTCCCAAGGAAGAGAGACCTTGAGTTACCCAAGTTCGACGAAAATGAGTGGCCTAATTCAAGAATACGAAGCTTTGATGAGGTTGGATCAGGGACTGACCGAGCAAACCAGAGGGCAAAAGTTCGAACCGCTGATCGAACGGACGCTTAAGGCGTATGGGCTGAAGGCAAAGTCAGACAATCGTACCCACCGAGGGCAGAATGATATTGTTTTTCAAGTCGAGGAAACTCGCTATATTCTTGAGGCCAAGTGGGAAAAGGGTGGAATTGGTGAGGGGCCGATAGCGTTGCTTGAAAAAAGAGTTCGCCAGCGTCTCGCGGGCACTATCGGTGTATTTCTTTCGATGGAAGGTTACACCTCTCCAGCACTAGAGAACACGGGTGTTGGTGAGCGGCTCGAGGTTCTGTTACTGGAAAAGCAGCACTTTGAGGCAATTCTATATGGGTTCATTTCGCCCCAGCATCTCTTGGAACAACTGTTAGACAGAGCGCGCTTTGATGGAAAGTCATATGTTGAACTGACTGATATCGGGGATCCGCACTTTAATCAGATTTTCGAGCGTTGGCCGAAAGGCTCCACTGAACCCAGCTTCACTGGGAAAGTTGACCATGTGGTCGAATTACCCGGCCTGGCCTTTTTGACTTCTATTCGTAGGAATGCGCCCTGCATATTGATAGGCGAATACGAGTATCATATTGATAGTTCTCGGGAAACTTTGAAAGCAACGACCAGCATCCCTGATGCCAGGTTTTTAGAAGCGCCAAACGGGAAAGATATATTACTACGGTGCGGAGCAATCGCTGAGATATCCGGCAGCGACTTTAAATTCAAATCACCAGCAAACTCACAATTTTCACGGATTCACTTAGACGAGGATGGGAACATCCGAATTCTATATACCGGGGAGAACGGGGAGCGAATTCTAGGGCAAACTACCAAGTTAGCCACTCCCACAAAGGTCCTGACGCTACCTTGTAACAACAACTATGACTTGGCAGTAAATTGTTCAGATGCTTGCTTCCTGGCGGATGGGAAAGTCGCGACTGTGGTTAATTCGTATAAGCCCCAAAATAGGCACCTTGTCGTTTTCGACCGGGAAGGCAAGGAAGAAAAGCGTTTGGACTGGAGGTCCCCGTTACGCCCAAGGTGCGTAGTAGACAACGATAAATTGATATGCGCCAGCCGGCATGAAATTGGAATGTTCGACATAAACAAGCACGAATTCTCGAGTTTGGTTAACCTCTCGTCAGAAACTCCATCGGGAAGAATCGTTGATGTCATAGCTGACACAAGTCAGTCCGTTTTCTTCTCAACCCACTCAGGGAATATCGATACACGGATGACGGATATTTTTAAACTAGTGCTGGAGTGACCTTGGCCAACAATCTCAACGTCACCTTGGCGGACATATTTGTGTCGTGGTGATTCCTAAGAAAATCAACCAAATTAAGGTTGTTGGATATCTGTTACAGCAGCCAACCGACTCAACCGGAAGGTGTTCCCTCTATCACCTCCTATTGATTTAGGCCGACGGCGATCCCCAGGTTGCCCACCCAAAGAATCGTCGTCGGTCATAGCGAATTGAGGGAACAGCAGATTGAATGATCGGTTCGTAAGAGGGCTACTGGTCGGCAACCGCACGATGCTGGAGCCTGCTCCAGCGTATAACCTGTATCTGGGACTTTAGGTCTCCCTTCCTGAAGGATGTCGGGCCAACCTGAACGGCACCAGAACGCGTCTATAAAGTCCGGTTTAATCCATTTTTTTCAAAGCCCGTTGAATTAATTGGCAGAGCAACTATTTAACAATCAGCTAGGAAGCTGGGCTGCTCGGCATGTAAATGCTTCTGCCGATTCGAATGAGGAGGTCTCGTTCAAAACAAATGCAATAAATTGCAACTGTTTTGAAATGGAGACCCTGTATTGCTTATCACCACTGATCCAAAATTATTTCTCGAACAACAGAGTTCGAACCGCGATAATGGGCGGGACATGAATGATTCTGAGATTAGAAAGCCTCGCTTATCGATTGGCTCTTTGCCCTCCGGCTTAGAAGTGTACACGGTGCATGAAGCGGCAGGAATGCTTCATCCATCCGTTCCTAATACTGCGATCTACCGATTGATTAACAGCGGAGCATTAGAAGCAAGGAAAGTAGGCAAACAGTTTCTCATTTCAAAAAAAGGCCTTAAAGGACTTTATTGAATGCCGAGAAAACAAAAACCCGCCAGGCTTTATTCCAGAAAAGATGATCGAGTCTGGATCATCATCGATGCAGGCAAACAGATCAGGACCGGATGCCGCCTTGAGTAGCGCGAAGAGGCTGAAAAAGCTCTCAGCGAATACCTAAATTCGAAGAACTGCACCAAAATCCAATTCACCAACCCTTCTGAGATCACAATTGGAGAGGTCCTGGCTCGGTATGCAGACGACATTGGTCCCCGATAAAAGGACCCTACACGTACTGCCTATGCGATTGAAGCCCTGATCCCTTATTGGGGAAGTCCGACTCCGGATGAAATTTCCATTCCCAAAACACGTGAATATGAAGAGCTAAGAGCCAAAAGTGCTTGGACTATTCGTCGGGAACTGGGTGTTCTCCGGGCGGCATTGAACTATGCGGAAATGGCGTTGCGGTTGCGCAATCCACCGAAGATCATGCTGCCGAAGAAACCTGCACCACGAAATCGTTATTTGACGAAAACTGAAGTATCAAAACTTCAATTGCATGCCCCTCCACATCTCCAACGTTTTGTATTGCTCTCCGTACTTACGGGGCGCCGAAAAAGGGCTGTATTCGGATTAGGATGGGAACCATCACCAAGTCACGGCTGGATTGATCTTGAAAATGGGATGATTCATTTCAGAGGAACGGAAGAAATCGAGTCCAATAAGACGCGCGGATCGATCACCATGCCGAAGTCTCTATGGGATACTGTCAGAGGTTGGAATCTCGATGGGCATGCGTCTGTAATTCATTACAACGGAAAAAAGGTCTTGGACATAGACACTTTGACAAGGTCTGCAAGCTGGCAGGATTGGTTGATGTGGTACCTCACGTTCTGAAGCACACTGCCGTTACCTGGGCATTCCAGAACGGCATGACACTTGAAGATGCGGTAGATTATTTTGCAACGTCGGCTGCAACGCAGATGGAAGTTTACCGTCATCATTCACCGCACCATCAAACTCGTGCAGTGAGCGTAATGGACCAAATCGGCGCTGGTTTCATTGCGGCTAACGTTGCGGATCGCCAAGACGAGCAAGTGACTAACTCATTGAAATATATGGTGTACCCGGGGCGATTCGAACGTGCGACCTCTGCCTTCGGAGGGAAGATTGATTCAGTTAAATCGTTGAGTTATTTCGTGGAACCCCGCTACTTCAGGGCAACCGGATGCGTTGCAGATTAATCGCCCGATGCTTTAGAAACTCCAAATATTCCTGTCGTGTTCAGTTCTATATTGTCGCGCTACCGTCTCCGCAACGAGGGCTCTTCTGGTGTGTTCATATTGCATCGAGAGCGGACCTATCAACCGGTGCGTGACGGAATACAATGTCAATTAGATTTAGGCGTCAAACCGGAAAGCTTGCCAGCAATGAATTAGGCAGCATTAAGATTATGGTCGCGCTGGCTACGCCTTTTTTGCTGCTTGTGACAGGTGCGGCTGTTGACACAGCTGAGCTTTATCGCGCCCGGATCAACCTTCAAAATGCGGTGGATGCAGGCGCGCTCATGGCAGCAAAAACATTAACCGCGACTGGCAGTTCCTCACAGGGTGCTGCGGCCGGAGAAGAATTGTTCTACGGCAATATTCGCAATATTGCAGTTGAGATCACTGATGCCAATATTTCCTTCGATATGGGTGGGGGGAACTGCGCATCCCAACCAGTCGTCGCTACCGCGACTTTACGAAAGAGGGTTTTTTTCGCCTTCATTCGGGCTGCGACAACAGACTTATCAGTAGGGACCGGTCGGCCAAGCATTATTGATGGTCGAAAACAAGCTACGGAGGATCAGAGGATGGTCACCATGCAGGCTTCAGCAGAAGTCATGTGTGGGGGAAATACTATTGAAGTCGCTATGGTGCTGGACAATTCCGGTTCGATGGGGTCCAGCAGTAAGATGGGAACATTGATTTCCTCATCAACGCAGTTTGTAAACACTATTTTCACAACGGCAACGGATCAGGGAGTGCCAGATTCCGTAAAATTTGCCCTAATTCCGTTTTCAGCGATGGTTAATGTCGGCGCCGATAATGAAAATGCATCCTGGATGGATACCTCGGGAGTGGGAACCTATCATCATCAGTATCTCGATTGGGAATCTGATCCAGACGCCGTCAAAGTTGGCAATTCCTATCGTTCGTCGAGCGGTGTGCCGCTGACGAGATTTACGCTCTTTGACAATCTTCCCGGTATCAGCTGGAAAGGATGCGTCGAATCGCGGCCCTATCCTGAACATACCCGCGACACCACTCCCGATACGGCCAGACCGGAAACCGTTTTTGTGCCGACCTTTTCGCCGGACACGCCTGACAACTGGACCGGCGAATACGAACAGAACCTCGTCGCGCCAACTGATCAGGAAACGTGCACTCTGTTTCAAAGCGAATATCACTCTAACGGCAAACCTAGAAATAAGCGAGAATGCGAGCTGTGGAGTGATGGACATACCGGTTATAAGCATCCTCAAGACCAAAAATATCTCCCATATTGGGATGATGGCATTCAATACAGGCTTGGTGAATATATTGGTTCGGCGGATGAATCTCAAATTTGGAAGGACGGGAGTAAGATATCAGAGGAGAAATATTATAATAATTACCTTGAGGACGATCACAACTTTCCATCATCGCTAGGCCACCCAAAGTCGGCAAGCAACACCGGTTCCGGAGAAAATCAATACAAACGCCAGAGATGGACGTGGAAATATTTCAGCAAGCCGAACCCGCGAGATGTAAACGGAAACAAACCTTCGTTGCCAGTTATTGCACGTCTGCAAGGTGGTCCAAATATATTTTGCACATCGCAAGAACTGACCAGTCTCACAGCCAACAAATCTGATGTACTCCAGGGGTTGTCCCAGATGGTGGGTGAAGGCTCGACCAATATTCAGGCCGGCGTTGCCTGGGGATGGCGAGCTCTCTCACCTGGACTGCCATTCACCGAAGGACGCCCCTATTCCGTTGTCGACAACAAAAAAGTGATGGTTGTAATGACAGATGGCAACAACACTGCATATCCAATCACGAATTCGAGTTATTCCAAGATGAATAAATCTTATTACAATACGTGGTCTTTTTCGGAAAGTGAGCGAATTTTCGACGGTTTTGACGCTATTGCCCACCCCAGTCATGATTATTCGACATTCAGAAATGCCATGGACGAGCACCTTGTGGAAACCTGCAACAATGCAAAGGCTGCAGGAATTTCAATTTACTCCATCGCTTTTAATGTTTCCAACGGTTCAAGCGTTAAGGAAATGCTCGAACAATGCGCATCGACTAACGTCGCTGGAGACAAACAGTATTTCGACGCGACCAACAATTCGGAACTGGCGGAAACGTTTGAAGAAATTGCGGGGCAGTTAGCGAAACTGACGGTTACAAAATGAATTGGCGGAGCCTCAGTTTGAAATTTAAGAGCATTCGTAAGGTTGTTGTTTGGGAGTGGGACCACCCGCCCGAATGGTATGCAAACTGCGTTTGCACAGCCGCCGCAATCGTTGGCTGGTGATTGGTACTGCCCGACTCATGCCTTCGGAGGACACTCGAAACAACCTAATTCATTGAATTAATTTTTTAAGTTCAATGAATTGTGGTCGTCGATCCCTATGAGATTATCTATATCGTTGCGGTTTCGGTGCGGAATAACTGGTTAAATATGATGGTCAGGGGAACCTGCCCTGCTATCGAAATTAGTCGGCTGGAAAAGCCGAACAGACTAAATACAAGCATATTGATGCCATGGTGGAAGAATGTTTAAGCGCTTACCATCGGTGCTTTTAAGATTGCCAATAGTCGCATAATTTGAGGGAATCTGATTTGTCACAGACCACACAAAGGTTTTCTAGCGAAACGCCACCAGTTCATCACCAGATTCAAGAAATCGACATGGGAACCTTGGGTCTGCCTGACCTACAACGGCAGTTTGTTTGGAAGCGACCTCGCATTCGGGACTTATTCGGTTCTCTCTACAGGGGATTCCCAACAGGATATTTTCTGTTTTGGAACACTCCGCAAAAAGTGGACAGTCATTCAATTGGATCAACTGTGTCGGTTCAGCGCCCATGGAACAAACTAGGTTGATTTTCTAACGGAGAGTTTTGGTTCATCTTCACCATCAAGGAGTGAATGATGAGACAGAAATCACAACGTCATCAGAACGCAGCCGACCGGACGGTCAAGGACATCCGGCGTAAAACACGTCGGCGCTATTCATAAGAAGAGAAAATCAGGATTGTGCTTGCCGGATTGCGCGTTGAGGCGTTGGCCGTGTGAAATTCCTATCGACGGTTCGCCAAAAGATGTACACGACGCCGTCAGCGCCTACAGCAGGTGGCTTGGTCAATCGGACATTCCGATGATTTTGTTTTATGGGCACCCGGGTGGACTCATTCGTGAAGACGGTGTGGCCTGGTGTAGAAATACCATTGCCAATCTTGAAGCGGTCGATATCGGAGCAGGCATTCACTTCGTTCAAGAAGACAATCCCCATTTTATCGGCAAAGAGTTGTCACGCTGACTGGCTCGACGGGGGTAGGACGGGGCAACGGAACTACCGGTTTGCAGAAGATCGGGAAAAGAGCAGTTATGACTTGAGCTTTGCGGCATGCTCGCATCAGCCAGTCGCTGTATAGATTGGATAAAAAGCGACATAAATTATCGGCCGTGCGGTAGTACGGTCCGCAAAAAGGAGCCTTTGGAATGACGTGGTGATCATCTACGCATATTTGCGTAGTGTTGAAACTGTTTTCCATCGCCTAGAAAAGGGCGGGTTGAAAGGATTGCCCAGCTCATTCATTAGGTTCCCAAGTGAAAAATATAGCAAAATTCTACACAGGTCGATTTTCCAAACTACAGCACGCTTTGGACGACTGGCCAGCATTACCGGAATCGATAGTTCTGAAACACCTAGAGGAAACCTATCCGGGCGATTATGAACGTGGAAAGCAAATGCTGCGGAATATTGGTTTAGATGCCGAGACTCCCCGCGATTAACACTTTTCTGAAATTCACACGAGCGGACCAAATCTGCACCGGAATCTATGCGGTCCTTGACCAAATGTGAACTGCAACAATTAGGAGCATATTTAATGTTGAATTGGCAGAAAATTTCAGAGGTTCCAACACCAAAAAAAGACACATTTCTGGCCGGGTATTATGACGACGATGATTGGGTTTTTGATGCCGTTTGGTTTGAACCTTCGATTGGCAAGCACTGCACTGACGTGAATTTTAAAACTGGTGACCTTGATCCAAAAAATTTGGATTATGTCGAAGCGTTGCCGGACGTGTTTACCCATTGGTCATATGTCGCAGGGCCGCAAAAAAATGAGGCTAATCCTGCACCGGGGGGAGAGGACTGAGCCGCCTTCTTGCGAATTTTGTAGCCCTGGGCATTGATAACAAAGGTATCAGCGCCGGGGGTATTTATCAGTTTCGTGTCGACAGAAGATTTGAAGGCGACCGGCTCTAGCCAATGAAGAATCCAAACGGTGCAGTAAAGCAAGATGGCGGCAGTAATGGCTGGCCCCGTTTGCAATCGGAGTATTTGCGTCATGGCTTATTCATTCATTCATTCATTCCTTAAAGCCATATTCAAACGCCGCCCGGGCAATCGCCAGACCGACGAACCGTTTCAATTGACCTCCACTGGCAATAACCACCTTGGAGAACCCGCGGCCAGCGCGAACCTACCCAATGAATTGTAGTCGTCGATCCCGATGAGATTATCAATATCGTTGCGGAATAACTGGTCAAATACGATGGTCAGTGGTGTCTGGCGTCCGCACCTATGGGATCAGGCAGTTTGATATCTTAAGGGAGAGTTTTTGGCTCATCTTCACATTCCAGGAGTGAATGAGACATACACCCGAACGCCACACTGATGCCGCAAGCCGCACGGTTAAGGACATCCGCCGTAAACCGCGTAAGCGGTATTCCGGCCCTTGCTCCGAACTTAGCCAAGGTGAGATTGTGTTTTGATCAGATAGTCTCGCAACACTATGCGGAACATAATTTCGTAAATTGTAGGTTGCTACGGCACTAATATACAAACTGATCAATTGATTGCTATTCCGCGATATGGAATATTCCATTTTATGGAATGGATTCCCGCTCATGTACGGTACCAACCTCAGGACAGCCCGAGAGAAACGGGGACTGAATCTTGATCAGGCGGCTGATCTAACCGGTATTAAAAAAAACCAGCCTGTGGCGCTTGGAAACCGGAGACAGCAAGGTCAGTGTGGAGCGCTTCTTCGTCATAGCAAATGCCTATGGATTTGATCCCATAGAACTGCTGAAGTCCCACACAACAACAGGCATGACGGAAGCTGATTATGATCGGCTAAAGCAAGTGGTGATGGTGGTAATGGAATTACTCGATGGGTTGGAGCATACACCACAATCAAAACAGATAGCTGCAGCCGTGGCCGAGGTGATGAAGGTCGAGACCCTTAGGTGCGAGGAACAACCTGACACTGAATTTGAATCAGGACGATATGAAGGGCTGGCGAAACTGGTATTTGCCGATGGGTGACACCCAAAACCTCAAAACGAACTGTAACGCTCTTCAGATTAATCCCATGCAGTTTAGTTCACCCAGCCAGGTCAATTCACTGACAACTCCCTCACACCTTGGCGAACATATTTGTGTCGTAGTGATTCCTAAAGAGAATCAGCCAAATAGAGTTGGTGGATATCTGTTACAGCAGCCATCCGACTCAACCGGAAGGTGTCCCTCCTACCTTGCGTTGATTTAGACCGACGGCGATCCCCACGTTGCCCAGCCCAAAAAATCGTCGTTGGTCGTTTTCAAAAAATATCTTGCTGGATCGCAGAAATCGAATGGAAATTTGGATAAGGCATTGTGAATCCATGGATAACTTCATCCACAAAGAACTAATGCGAACTTTCAACTTAGCTGCTTGATTGTTTTTGGGCGCAAGGATTCTCACTAAGAGGGTCAATTATTCCTACGGCTATTCCCACGACGATGCTTGCACCAATCAAGCTGAATGTTTCCTTACGCTACAAAATTTCGATGGCTTGCAGGAAATGAGGGCACCATAGATTCATGCATATTAACGCCGTGGTGTAAGCAGACCAGAGCGCCCAAGGTGGCGCACAAAATGGATTGTAAATGACCTGCGCCGAGACCCTATGTCGTGAACGACTTGGCGCCGCTGAGAAAGGCAACCCTTGATACAACGACTATCCTGGTGTGACGATTTATCTACCCGATGGGACACAGTGTCGGTTTTCCTATCACCTTCGAGGGATGGAGCGGTGAGTCAAGGCTACCGCAGAGAAATACGTCACGAAAAAATCTATTTCGGCCTGGTCCGCTCATTCTCCTTCAATGCTGTCCATGCCGAGGTCGTCAACAAGCACAAAAGCACCACCAATCAAAACGTGTGGGAACAATGTGTTTCAAGCGCCCCGCTGATGAGGGTTACCTCTCAACGTTCACCTTAAGATGGCAAGAAGTGAGGCAGAAGAAGGAGGCCGGATCATGATGAAATATTTGAAGTTACCCGCCCTGGCATACCTTCTCTCTGCGGGGGTCTCAGCGCACGAACTTCACGAGATGAAAGTTGACGGATTTATCGTCTCCACAATCAACTACTTGGAAATTCAAGTGTCTGACACCGTTTCCGATTCATTCATTCATTGTGTTGCTTTCGACGCTGATGGTTTGGTCGTTGTGACCCAAACTAGACTGGGCGCACCACTGGCCTCAACGGTGAGCGTCGACTTGGGCGACGGGACGGGGAAGCCAGTTTCTAATGTTCGATGCGTTCGTAAACCTTGAACGCCAAAGGCTGATTGCAACCAGTTGTAAGAGAATAGATGACTCCATATGGCAATAACTGACTCTAAAACTGTACTAATTTTAGGCGCCGGCGTGTCGGCTCCTTTTGGTTTGCCAACAGGCGAACAGTTAATGACAAATATTGCAGAGCATGTGAACCAGACGGTGATTAGAACTGGAGGTGCTGACCGGCTGACCGGCCATACATTTCATTCATTTGGAAATGACGACGTTCTGTTGCAGGTGGCTAACGAGTCGAATGCTTCAGCCCTCTCCGACCTACGGCTACTTCGGAATTTACTTACGAACCAAACCAGCGACAGCATTGATGATTTTATCGTCATGAACGCAGAGCTAGCATGCATTACAAAGAGGTGCATAGCCTACGAAATGTTTTTGAGTATGTATGATGTTTTCGAAATGAATAATCCAAAACCCATATCGAATCTATCCAGTACCGCTAAAACGTATGAACTAAAAAACTTGGCTCAGCGGACTTTAGAATACGCCGTGAACCACCCCGGTTTCACCGAGTCAGTTACCGAACGGAATTGGATACACCGCCTGATCAATCTTGTGCGCTTGGGAATGAGAGAAGATGGGCCTGTTACTTCTGAAAACAAAATTCAGATCATCACGTTTAACTATGACACAATATTGGAGCATGTTCTCGATAAGCAGTTTTCCAATACCTTGGCTGGTCGGCAGAATTTCCATAATTACAGAGACTTCGTTGATATAAAACACGTGCACGGGCAAATTGGTGAGTTGCCGGAGAACGTCACCACGCAGGACGAAGTCATAGGGCTGATTAGGTCATGGGCGGATGGTATCCGGGTCGTACGAGAGCCGGGAAACCCCACTGATGACATTACGCAGACCAGACAGGACGCCTGTAAATGGATTGCGGACGCTAATGAGATATACGCCTGTGGGTTCGCCTTTGCGCAAGCCAACACTGATTTACTAGGCTTTGGGCCCGGGGCACCACCCCCGCTCGAGCAAGAAGAAGCGTACCCACCGCAGACAGGTTTGCAACAAGTCCACTATTACAACCACGGCAATAATGTAGGTGTTCGCATGGCCGCCGAAAGATTATCCTCGAAAGGGGCAGCGCCGAGAACACGAACTGTCACTGATTCATTCACGGAGGGCCAAAATTTGTCTGATTGGATTGGTGCGGGCAATTTGGGAGAATTGACCTAATCCCGGCGAATGGGAGGATCAACAGCGAAGTCCAGCGTTTGAATTTGCTCCCAGTCGGCGTCTATCCAACAGAGATTCGATACTGGGCCATTGCCCTTAACCGACGCGGTACAGTTTGTCACTTGTCTCAGTGGGCATGTACTGCCACCTCGTTCGAATTTCCCAGCGTCTCTGATCTACTCAGGAACAGCAAGTCAGTATTTGGAACTGTGACGATTACCACAGCGTTCTCAACTATTCATTTGGTCTGTGAGTTGCGAATTCCCCTGCAGGTTCTTGGGCCGATCTTTGCCCAGATTGTTTGACCAGTCTGGATCGATACTGACGGCCAAGGTTACAGTCTCACCGGTTGCAATTATCCGACCTTGTAGTCGGCGTCCTTCTTCAAAACAGCGATTGCCTCATTCAACCTATCAATCAGGTGCTTTTTAATATTTTCGTATTCAGGGTCATTGGCTACGGGTATCAGCTGGGAGCTTTTTTGGCACCGATCCCATGTCTCCACATCATCGAGCGCCTTATGTAGGTCATCCCATCTAGACATTATGTCTTTCCTTCCAAGCCACTAATATGAATAACGACGTTGGTTGGCCCAATGGAGAGAAACCACTGTATGAATATGCATTTGCGACCCGTCAGAACCGAAGGACAACTGTTCACAGGCTAATTCGACGAGCTTCCGGTGGTAGCGAACGATTGTTCCTTATGAGGTGTGGCCGTGATGATCCTCCTACTGACACCGCTGAGCAGCGGGTTGACGAGAAACCGCCACCTCTCACATTACGCCAACCATGCCCAAGCTGCGGTGGCACGATGGGTATTATAGAGACCTTCAAACGCGGCCAAATACCGAGAACACGCGCGCCGCCCAGACAAGAAGCTGCATGATCAATCAAGGACAAGTTGGAAAGAACATAAACTGGATCATCAAAATGATTTGGGATGAAGTCCAAATGTGTCGAGCGACAGAAATGGTGCGAATACCTGGCAACCATAGCCTTCCGAGCCAGCTCGAAGTCGCTACGACGAGGCAAAAACGAGCATTGGATCAAGCACAGATCGCCTCAACCGTCACTCTCGAACAATCGTTGCCAGAAGAGGCAACACAGCTTTCCCCATAGACATCTGAACCCGTATCCCGCGGCTTCTTCCTTCCAAGGTTTGTCAACGCGGGGCGATCCAACCCAGTCGTTAAATCACGCCCGCCCCGCATCGAAAAACCTTAAGAAAGCAGACGTTGAAATGTGGCAGGAAGAGAAATTGCCAACGTCTCCTAATGGTATGAGCTTGCAAATTTGCCAAATTTTAGTTGCGCACAGCTGACCAGCAGAGCGGTTAGAGATCGTAACTTTCGAAAGACCGTATTGACCGCCTATGGCCAGCGCTGTTCAATAACAGGATTACGTCTGATCAATGGCGGTGGCCGTGCCGAAGTTGAAGCCGTTCATATCAGACCGGTGGAACCCAATGGACCAGATATTGTGAGCAATGGAATTGCGCTGTCAGGAACTGCCCATTGGATGTTTGATCGGGGGTTGGTTGGATTATCGGATGATCTGGACATTCTGGTATCGAGGCAGGCCAATGGTCAAGATGCTGTGCGGTCCATGATCAATAGTACTGGAAGACTGTTGGGGACATCACGGGTTACCGAATTTCAAATCAAAAGCGCTCAGTTTGAGTGATGGATCTACCAGAGCAGCCTTCAGAAACAGCACTCGCCGATGATGGATTTTACCGCTCAGTCGTGCAGTCAACAAAAATATTTGTGTCGTGTTGCTCGCCCTCAAATATGTATAAAGTAAACATAATTATATTTATATTTTAGTGTTACAAATACATCACAGTTTTATATTTCTCTATTGAAAAGTGGGAAATAATACTTTCCAAATATTAAAAATATCTTATGGATGAATTCGAGGTGACGTTGCCTCGATATTTATTCTCAGGAGAACGAAATGAAACTCAAAACCCTTCTAGCCAGCTCGGCAGCTTTGCTGATCAGTGTGTCAGCAGCCCAAGCAGCAGACGCAGTGGTAGCTGAGCCAGAGCCCGTCGATTACGTCCGGGTATGTGACATGTATGGAGCGGGCTTCTTTTACATCCCAGGCACCGAAAGATGCTTGGCCATCAGCGGTGAATTCCGCATTCAGTATGAGTACTCAAAATTTGATGACGACGACACTTCAACCGGTTCTCCTTATTGGCACGCCCGGGTGAATTTCGATGCCCGCGAAGAAACCGATTACGGCACGCTTCGCACCTATCTGCGTCTTGAAGGCGACGGCGACAACACCACGAACGCTACGGGCTTCGGTCCTCTGGACGCATATGTTGAACTCGGTGGTCTCTCAACAGGTTATCGCACCAGCCGCGTAGAACTGACAGGCCTTCCAAGCCTGATGCACGATGGTTCCTATTTCGGTGGTGGTCGTACCATGTATATGGACTATACCTATGCAGCTAACGGCCTGTCTGTGATGGGTGGTGTTTCCATTGATAATGAATCGGTTGGTACCGGCGATGGAGAATCCATCGACGGCTACATTCGCGCTGACTATGCGGGATCAATGTTCAACGTTGGCGCTGTTTACGGACACGACACAAGTGAAGAAGAAGGTGCTTGGGGCGTTTATGCCAATGTAACACCGATGGACGGTTTCGTTGTCCAGGGTTACTACAACGACCAGAGCGCAAGCACTCAGTTTGGTGGTGATACCGGTGATACCCAAATGTGGGGTATCGGTGCCAGCTACCAGATTGTGGACAATGTGCAACTGGCCGGTGGTTTCTATCACGTTGATTCAGATGATGGCGAATTGGATGGCTACTCACTTGGAATGAACTGGAACGTCGCCAGCAATCTGGTCGTGCGTCTTGGCTACAACCACGAAGACTCGGATGCAGACGGCGAAGTCGACGACTACCGTTTGCGTATTCAGAGCAATTTCTGATCCGATGAAATTCGTCAAGGTGCAGCTTTCATAACTATCTCCAGTAGATATTGATCCTTCCTTGATGAGCAACGGGCAGCCGCCTAGACAACGGCTGCCCGTTGCACGTTTACCCCTTCACATTCTTCGCCCGATCTTTGCCCGGATTGTTCGACCAGTCTGGACAAATAATCGTGTCGTGTTTTCGGGGTCGCATCTATGGGATGCTGAGCAGTAGTGTGGCCCGTGATCGGATTGCAACGCCGGAGTTTGAGTTTTTATCAAAGGCTAAACGTAAGAGGGCGAATCGTGCTCAAGAAAATTATTTTGGCGACTACAGTTGCCTCAATTGCGTTGGTTGGAGCCCAGGCTGCCGATAAGGATGTCGTTGAAGAAGTTGTATTTGGCTGGGGAGAATTCAATGCGGGGCGCACACATGGGCTATGCCGGGGGCGAACAAATAGGTTCATTTGTATCTACCTGTTTCGGAACTACTGCCTGCGGATCTGTTGATGTTGATGGTGTCTCAGGTGGCCTGCACGCTGGTTACAATTGGCAATATCATTCGAGCGTACGGCGTAGAGCATCACAAAGCTCTTGGCCAGACCGGGGTTCCGAAAACAACCCTGGGCGCCGTGCCGTTGGGTCTGGCTCCATTCAAATTCGAAGCGATGGCAATACCAACAACACTGCTCATCGACGAAGCCGGCATCATCCGCTGGATCGACCAGTCGGAAGATATTCGCATCCGCAGCAGCGGAGAGCGCGTGATGGATGCCGCTAAGACTGCATTCGGAGAAAAAGCGAAATTGGCAATGATAGGAGAACTTGTATGACTATGACAGCAACGGCACCTGGTTTCGACAAGCCGATTAACCTACGGATCATCTTTATACTCAATGCCTTGAAGATCCTGCTGGCGTTGGGATTCTTTGTGGCCTTCAAATACTATGATTTCTCTGTTGGTGAGCTACGCGGAGACGCGGCGGCATCGGTAATGCTCTACACGATGTTTGGCTATATCGCAGCATTCATCGGGATGGTCATCTCCATCCTAAAGCGGGTCGTGATTGGGCTGCGCGTCGCGATAATTGCAGATTTTCTGGTCTCAATTCCTGGCAAGGCGTTCATCGGATTTGCCATCGCCCTGATCAGCATCGCACTGACATTCACCAATTCTGTCAGGGCATATTTTGCCTACCGCAAGGCGTGAGCCGGGATAGCGGCACCGGAGAGAAGGCCAATGAGTGGAAACGAAGAGATTTCTGATGCCTTTCTCATTGAATCCCAGTTTGTCGAAATCGAGGGTGAACAAATCCATTATGTTGATGTGGGCGAGGGAGATCCGATATTGTTCCTGCACGGCAATCCGACCTCGTCCTATTTATGGCGAAACATCATCCCCTACGCTGCGTCAAAGGGCAGAGCGATTGCCATGGACCTGATCGGGATGGGCAAATCCTCCAACCCGGACTTTGCCTATGTCGAAGCGTTGCCGGACGTGTATGCCCATTGGTCATACGTAGCAGGACCGCAAATAAATGAGGCTCCAAGTCGCTAGCTGCATTTAGCAGGTGACTGAGTATTAGAGTGATGAAATGGCGGGTTTGAATCGTGATTTCGCATTACCAATAACCGGTGCTCCATGTGCCGGAAGAACGTGATCATAATCGAGGTCCAGAAGTTCCTTGATTTCTCGGACTTCCGGTTTCGCCGATTTCAACCAGCCCGGTCCAATATTGTGCGGTTTGATGAAGCCCATAAATCTCATTATGAGCTTTGCTGGCAAATTAAAATACTGGTCGGGCCTGGCCCAGTTTTGAAGGCAGTCTCCAGATATCAAGATCCCGCCGTCACGCTCGATCAAAAGCAGCCCCTCACCGGGCGAAGTTGACTTGAATTCCACAAGCCTTGCGCCGGCTACCGGCAGCTTACTGGTTTCATCAATGATCTGATCAGGAACCAGATACGGGGCAGCGCTGCGGTCAAAGCCGGAAATATACGGTGCCGTCGACCGACCAGACTTTGGCCCCATAGCGGGCTTTGTAAAAGGGATCATCCATTCCGTGAAAGCCTGCCAGTCGTATGATGTGTTTCACGTCACCGAGGTCCTCCAGCAGCTTGAGACCTGCATTATTCAATCTAACGGAGTTGGTCAGTATCAGTTCCTCACCCTGTCGAATGATCGTCATATTGCGACTGAAACGCATCGGTACTTTGAGTGGCAAAGACGCACTACCTGTGACGAAGAAAATGTCCGGGAACGGTTCGCTGATGTCACCATGCGGCTGGGCCTCCGGAATTGACCTGTTCGTCGTCATATTGCTTGCTCCATTTCAGGGCTTGTTTTTTCTCCAAACGGCCCGCAAATCTCTTCTAGCATAAACCAGAGTGCAATATGGAAGTTCTCATCATCAAACGCCGGATTCATCGGGCTTTGATCCACCAACTCCCCTAGACTCTTGCCTTCCGGCGACGCATTGAGATCGCCGTTTTTTCCAATTCTCCCTTCAATGCAGTTAACAAATTTGCGTGCTCCCTGTTGCGGACTCTGCGCTTTTCCCAGCAAGCTCATTGCGCCAAAAACTATCTTCTGAACAAACCAGTCCATAATGGGTGGTAGCCCACCGGTCCCAGACGTTCCATAGGTTAACCCTGGCGAAAACCATACAACTTCCATGTCACTAGCGTGAAGCTTTGAAAGCCTGCGGACCCACAACGCCGAGATCAATTTGGACATACCGATCGCATCCATCGGATTGTATTTTTTTCGTCCGGTAAAATCACCAAGAACATATCGACGTAGTTCTGCAACATCGATTAGTTCCGGCTTTTCCACCATGCCAGGGATACCGCGTGCTCCTTCACCGCCAGCCACGACAACACGAACGCCTTCTGCAAGCAGGTTTCGGCTTACCAATTCAGAAAGGGTTATGTGGCCGCCAACCACATTTTGGAAGATTGTCTTCTCAATTTTGAACCCGTTCCATTCGATCGTTTGATAGTCTTTCTCAAATATCACGCCACCTGCACCGAGGAATACAGTGTCAATTGAGGTGTCTTTTGGTAACGCGTCTACGGCGGTTCGGATTGCGTCAGGATCATTCATGTCGAATCCGCCGAGAGAGATGATGGAGGCCTGATCCGCTCCGGTCTCGGAGATGATTTCCTCTCTGACAGCATCGGCTTTGCCTTGAGACCGGCACGCCAGGATTACTTTACCAAATCCGTCTTTGACAAGCAGCTTGGTAGTTTCTTTGCAAAGGCCACCGTTTGCACCGGTTACCAGAATCGTTTTTGCACTAAGCTTGTTCATATCGTTTCCTTCGTTCAGGAGGACGTCGGCCGTTCTTCGATGGAAACCTTGCCTGTGTCGAAGGCAATCAATCCATGAATCTGACTGGCAAAGTCGAAAGTCTCCTCATAGCTCCAGGCGACGTCCGTGACGACTTCACCGTTGTCGCTGAAGTCAAAATAACTGGCGACCCCCTTCAAAGGGCAGCTCGATTTCTTGGGGTTTGATATCAGCGAGGCGAGTACGTCCAGTCGTGGTAGGTAAATTACCGGATCAAACAGCGTCTTTCTCGATTCAAGCAGACGGATTGTGTCGATAGATCTTGCGATCTCCTTGCCGGACAAGGAACAGACCACAACCTCGCGAAAAACCGGTTTGAGCACCATAAAATGTTGCGCCGATTCCGGTCGTTTGATTACTTTTTCCATCCTGAACTCCATATCCAAACAACGAGCACTAAGCTGGGTTTTCGGATTCTTTCAAACCGAGTTTCAGCAGGATCAACAGAACGACTGGGAGGATTAGCTCGATTAGAATTGGCGCGGCGAATTGTTGAAAAGTATCGAATTGGTAGCTCGAAAACGCTCTCGCTAAACCACCCACGAAAACTGCTTCCAGTCCAATCTGAATCAGGTCTGGTTTTTTGCGGATAAATATCGTTCCGATGAGCAATCCCAAGCCAACAATCAACCAGACCGCGGCAAGAAACCGGAAGTCGTTGTCAAAGGCCGGAAGAATTCCCGCCTCTGCCAGCAATGCAGCACCGTCACCAAGCTTTCCCGAGGCGCCCTCGTACATCATTTTTGCCCCAGTGCCCAAGGCGATGAGGCCAAAGATTGTTGATCCAACGCGAACGATATTTAACTTGATGTTCTTCATGGGACCTTCCAGTTCAAGGTTTGTTTTCTATACACATACGGTTGTTTTTTGAGCCTGTATGGCCCTTAAATGGATCATGGTGGGCAATATTTTACCCAGTTGATTAGGTGACCTGCAATGGGAGAGCATGAATGAACGCATTGGACTGGCAGCACATGCCTTATTTTCTGGCAGTTGCCCGCACCGGCAGTCTGCGCGGAGCTGGCGAGCAGTTGAATACCATGCATGGCACGGTTAATCGCCACATCAGTGCCCTGGAGACAGCCTATGGTGTCCAGTTGTTTGGGAGAACCAGAGGTGGACTGGAACTTACCAATGCTGGCCGGTCATTAATCCCGATTGCGGAAGATGCGGAAAAGCTGTTTTTGGGTGCGCGCCGGCGTCTTCAGGGACTCGACCGGGAAGAGGCTGGATCGGTGAGGTTTTCTCTCACCGGTTCGATGGCCTATGAAATCGTAGCGCCAATTCTGACACGCTTCTTCGAAGAGTGTCCGGAAATCGATCTGGAGATCAGTGTGAGTGATCGATTAGAGGACATCAACAGACTGGAGACCGATGTTTCCTTGCGCTTTGCTCATGAAATCAACGAAGACGTCGTTGCGAAGAAACTTTACGCGATGGCTTTGGCTCCCCACGCAAGTCGCAATTACCTGGAACGCCATTTGCCGAATGCTGGTCGTCGAGGTGAAGGCCTCCACTGGATAGGTTGGGACGAAATCAACAGGTCCCCAGATTGGGTCGAGCAAACGCCCTTTCCAATGGCGGAGGTGCGCCACGCGACTATGGACCACGTGATGCAGCTTGGGTTGCTTCGGCATGGTTTTGGAATGGTCAATACTTCTGTCTATTTCGATACGATATATCCTGAGATAATGCAGGTTCCAGGAACTAAAGTGACACTCGATCGATCGCTGTGGCTACTTCTCCACAGCGACATCCGACGAACAACCCGCGTCAGGCGTTTCGTCGATTTTATGGCTGATAACCTGAAGGCCATCAAACCGTTGCTTCAGGGCGATTTGATCTAAGTACAAGCTGGATCAAATTTCGGCTGCAAACTCCAAAGTGTTCGACCACAATTGGCGTTCCATTTGCGACGTGCAAACCATGTCTGAAATGGGCTACAGCCACGCGATCAGGACAGATCGTGTTCTCCGATGTCGATTGACTTGAACTCACCCGTACGTTGTGCCTGAGCGACGGCATGAGCCAATGAGTTTGCTTCCAGCTTTTTGATCGCCGAGTTCAATAATACATGAACTGTTACTTCACTCAGACCAAAGGTTTCGGATAATTCCTGATGATTCGCCCCTGTAGACAGGAGGAAGAGAAACTGGGACTGGATCAGGCTCAAAGTCTTGGGAGCAAACAATCTGGACAGATCGGGAAACCGGGAAAGCAGAGCAACAACACAAAGACTGTGCCAAGATCGCGCGCGTACCACACAATCAAATATTTGTCTGCGCGAAAACTCACAGACTCGTTTTCAATTTCGTGCTCGGCATTTTAATGCCGGACATGGAGCGCGATCACTAAGGAGAAAAACGTGAAAAAATCTGTAAAAACGCCATCATCAATCTCAACCTGCTTGACCCATCCATGAATGGTTGCAGCACAAAGCTCAAACTCGCGTGCCAAACTTTCAACACTGCGCCCGGCTTTCGCCAATGCAACTAACTGATCCCTAAATTTCGCAGAGTACGGGTTCCTTGTTCTCGGCATGAAAAACACCTTCCTTCATCAAATGAAAAATGTCCATCAAACCGGGGAACTCCAAATGTTGCGGTGGCTGCTAGGTAGTATGCAGCAATAGAAACTGAAAAAATCAGTAGATGCATAATGATGTCGTGTTCAGTTAAGTGCAAAAAAAATATCGGTTTGCCCAGTAGCGTTTCCCGTCCAATGGCTCCCTAGACGTTACTGGTTCTGGCCGGTTGATGGAGTATTTCGTGCTCCAATCCTTCCCGTCGGCTGCCCCCCGCTGCCGAAAGGGGGGATGGATAGGTCTGCTATCCAATCAGCCGGCCAGATACCTGTCATGCAACCCGGATGGGTTTCATGCTTGGACGCCCGAAGAGATTGTTCAGTTCGAACGAAAATATCCCGCACAACATCCCTCACACAAGTTTCCATTGCCCGCGCGACGCGTAGCGTCTTATCAATACGGCAGAAATTGTAGCGGATGAAGTACAGCGAAAGCATGGTCCGGCGAGTTCCACTTTTCACGGATTAGATGTGGCAATTGCGCTGTCTGGGCTGCGTAAAGCCAAGGCACTTATCAGCTCGGCCTGCAACACAAAACAGGCCGCGGTGGTTCACTCACATACAGTTGGCCTGTCAATTGGCCTGTGCATATTTGTGTAGTGTTGGAATGGTTTCCCCCGATTTAAAACGACATGGATTGTAAAGTTGGACCGGCTCAATCCACGGGCATTCAAGTGCATAAAACAGCGAAATTTAATACAGGTAGATTTTCCAAATTGAACATAAAAAATATGCCAACAACTTGCACCTTCAGTTGCCTTGCCGATCTGGAAAGACGCGTAAGTCAATGAATCCTAAGTTTAAACCTCTAATCGGCCTGCTCGTCGTAGTTAGTATTGCTGGCTGGTTGATCATAGCAAGTCACGAAAACGAAAGGGCTGCGATCCGGCAAATACATCAAGCAATCGTCCAATAGGTCAAACAAAGAAAAAGGCCAAAAATCTGCGCCAGCGCTCGTTGCATTTTGAATTCTGATTTTGATCAGCGATTTTCATCTGCGGGTTTTGAGGGGGTGCCGAATCAATGTTCACAACCCGAAGTGCTTGAGAAGCGCTTTGATGAAATAGGTGCAAAATGACAGGCTTCAAAGCAAATAATAAGAATGAAATACTTGGCTCAGCCAAAACCCGAGGGCTGTCGACGGTCTTCGCGGCTATTGGCGCATTGGGACTTGGTTTGGCAGTGAACGTGGCGACAGTGGAACCTGCTGCGGCGTTTACATGCGCAGACCTGACCGGGGGGGCGGCTGGAGCTGATGACAATGGCTCTGACAGCAACACGGCATGTGGAACAAATGCCAGCGCGACGGGTGATAATTCTACTGCGATAGGTAGCGATGCGGAGGCCAGTGGAGAAGACTCAACGGCTGTCGGTGAAGATGCCGAGGCGTCCGGTGATGGCTCTACCGCGGTAGGCCAGTATTCCTGGGCAGATGGAGAAGATTCAACGGCCGTTGGCGAAGATGCCTGGGCGACCGGTGATAACTCCACCGCGGTAGGCCAGAATTCCTGGGCAGATGGAGAAAGTTCAACGGCTGTAGGTGAAGATGCCTGGGCGACTGGTGATAACTCTACAGCGGTAGGCCAGAATTCCTGGGCAGATGGAGAAAGTTCAACGGCTGTAGGCCAGGATTCCTGGGCGACCGGTGATAACTCCACCGCGTTAGGTCAATATTCCGACGCGGAAGGAGAAAATTCAACCGCTGTTGGTCAAAATTCCTGGGCAGAAAACGATAATTCAACCGCCGTTGGTCAAAATTCCTGGGCGAGTGGTGTTAACTCCACCGCGATGGGTAGAGATGCGGAGGCCAGTGGAGAAGACTCAACGGCTGTCGGTGAGGGTGCCGAGGCTTCCGGTGATAACTCTACCGCGATGGGCAGAGATGCAGACGCCAGTGGAGAAGACTCAACGGCTGTCGGTGAAGGTGCTGAGGCGTCCGGTGATAACTCTACCGCGATGGGTAGAGATGCGGAGGCCAGTGGAGAGGACTCAACGGCTGTCGGTAAAGATGCCTCGGCGACTGGTGTTAGCTCTACTGCGATAGGTGAAGATGCCTCGGCGACTGGTGTTAACTCTACTGCACTTGGTGAAGAGGCCTTGGCGTCTGGTGTTAACTCTACCGCGACCGGTGCAAATGCAGAGGCCAGTGGAGAAGACTCAACGGCTGTCGGTGAGGGTGCCGAGGCTTCCGGTGATAACTCTAC
>JABABQ010000015.1 GCA_014238155.1 Rhizobiaceae bacterium | reverse complement strand
GCCGCCCGGCTTAATCTGCGCGAGGTACCAAATCTGATTATCCATCAACGTTCGAGTCCTTTTGGCAGACTACTGCCAATTTTTCAGTTGATATGCTGTACTATAAACTTGCTGGAATTGTGATGCCGGATTGACAGATTATGCCCATGGATTCGGGTTCCCTGTACATTATTCTTGATTAATTGCTCTATTTCGAATTTAAGCACTTCAAGTAGAAAAAGTAACCATTGAATGGACGCAGATGTCGCAGGGATTTCCGCAATCTGAGCAGTATGATGAAATTGATCTATCAGAACTCGTCCTGAACGTCTGGGATGGGAAATGGCTGATCGCCGGAATAACAATCATTTTTGTTGGTTTGGGAGTGCTAGCAGCTTATGTGGCGCCGACCAACTTCTCGGCTAGACTGGAAATTCATAAAATACCAAGAGCAATAAGTGTAAACTACGATGAATTAAATCTCTTCGGTTTTTTTAACGTGAGCCAAGATTTGCTGCTGACCAAATTGATGAGCAAGTTGAACAACAGAATTATAATTAAGAATAATTTCGAATTTTACAAATATCTTGATAAATCTAATTTCGAAAATGATTCCCAGTATAATTATGAGCTTTCAAGTTTGACCAAAGATGTTACAATTATTGCTCCGCTCAGCGACGAGGAATATACAAAGGATAAAAAGGCTGTCCGTCGAAGCAACCACTGGGACATGACTTTCGAAGGCAAATATCGAGAGAAATTCTTGTTAGTGATAGAAAAGTCGCTTGAACAGGCGTCCGCCAGCATTCGGCAAGAGTTGATCGACCAGTTCAACACCAAGATTAATATTAGCAAACTTCAGACGAAGAACGCAATTGCGGACCTTGACGCTCAGATATCGAATGCCTTGACAGATTATGACAAAACAACGGCGAGGCGTTTGGCATTTTTACGAGAACAAGCCGTAATCGCTAGAAAACTTGATGTGGCTAAACCATCTGAGTTTTTATCGGCAATTGACGACGGGTCAGACAGTCCGTTTTATATGCGCGGCTATAATGCGATCGAACAGGAAGTTGAACATTTGGAGTCGCGGTCGGACAAAACACTGTTTGTTAGCGAATTAGTTGAACTCGAGGGAAAGCGCCGAACACTCATGCAGGATCCCTTGCTGGAGAGAGTGCAGGCCGCGTTTAAAAAGTCACCAGTTTTTACAAATGTTGGATTTGCCGCTGCTGAGTATGATGTTGGAAGCATCGAATTCGAATTTTCAAATACCCGAATGGTGTTGATTGGAGTATCGGGAATTCTTGGATTGTTTGCAGGATTATTTGTTTTGATGATGCGAAATTTGCTAAGATCGCGGAAGCCAGTTCCGAGTTAAACTGAAAGCTCATATGCAGTGTTTTACAACTAAACATCATCTGGTACTTCTGGACTGTCCGACATGCCCCATCTTTAATGAACGGGTACACTCAACGCGCCTTCAATCGCATTGTTATCTTGATCTTCATCGGCATTGTTCGAGAATGTCCACCGTGAACACGCCACCAAGCGGCTAGACGGTCGGGGCATCAAAAAGTTTTTTGATTCCTAGTCCAATATGATGCAGATTTTGCTGCGATCAACGTGATCTTAACCAGAATACCACTGGCAATGTTATCAGATACATGGTGATGCCATAGACGGCCGAGGGCAGGGCGAATGCGCTGAACCCCGCTGCCTGTCCACCTACAATCGCACCAAGTGTAATCCCCACAGTGCTGTTTTGAACTCCTGTCTCGACAGCTATTGTTTTCACCTCTTTGAAGGTCAATCCGGCAAGTGTTGCCAGGGCCACGCCCAAAACAAGCAATACAATGTTCAAGGCTACCAGTATCGGACCGAGTATGGCGATATTTTCAATAAAAGTTTCCCAATTGCTGGCGAGTGCAGCAATGACGATTATGGCGAATAGGGCTGTGGCGATTTTGTTCAGGACCGGTTCCGCAGCCTGGGCAAATGCTGACGCCAGGTGCCGGACCAGAATTCCAACTGCTACCGGCAGGGTTGTAATCAAGAATACCGATAAGGCGAGTTTTGCAATCGTAATGGGTGGAGCTTCTGCCCCCATGAACAGGTCCATCGACCATGCCACGAGAAAAGGAATTGTCATTATTCCAATCAGACTGATCACGGCAGTTAATGAAACAGACAGGGCAACGTCACCTCTGGCAAATTGCGATATGATGTTGCTGGTCACACCGCCCGGGCAAAATGACAGGATCATGACGCCAACGGCCAATTCTGGCGGCAGACCAAAGATGACAACAAGTACCAGTGACATGAAAGGAACCAAAGCCATCTGACTGACCAGTCCGGTAAGAAATGCCAATGGCTGCACCAGAACCCGTTTGAAGTCGTCAATCACAAGGCTTAGCCCCAAGGAAAACATGATGAATGCCAATGCCAATGGCAGGACGACCGAGATCAAAATACCCATAATTTACCGATCGAGTTAGAAGGTCATCGTTGAAAACGAGTTCTAAATTTTCTTATCTCTAAACGCCAGCCTGCTGGACTATCATCAACGATATTACTTCGACGTGGTATGATAGCGTCAATGCAAAGTCGTTTGAAGATTTATAATGTGAATTTAATTGTCGCTTCGCACAGAAGAGGTTCTTAACCGCTCTTTCGAAAATCTGATCTCATTAATCATTGGGAGGCCGTTTGCTGGCAATATGACGCCTCAATCCAGAGATGCCGGAGGTCATAATGTTCAAATTGCGCAAATTGATTGCAACGCTTGCTGTGGTGGCGATGACGTTGTTACCATTCACATCATTAAGTTGGGCAGGCAGCGGGTCGCAGAGCCAGATTTTGCAGGCGGTCAATGCAATACGGCAGCATAACGGCCTGCCACCGTTGCAGTTGCATCCTTCATTGCAACGGGCTGCCGCAGAACAAGCGCGACTTATGGCTCAAAGCGGCAAGATGACCCACAAAGTTGGTTATGGTCACGGATTTAAGGCCAGGCTCAAGCGCGCTGGCTTTCGCGGACTTGCAGCAGAAAACATCGCCCATGGGCAAAAATCGCTTGGCCGCGTTCTCAGGGGCTGGCTGGCCAGTCCTGGACATCGTCGCAACATGCTGCATCCTCGGATGCGCTATTTTGGTCTGTCGGCAAATAAAAGTGGTGGCCGCAACTACTGGGCAATGGTGCTGGGCGGATAACGTCAGGACGATCCCGACTTGCAACTAAATACTTCCACAGGTTCAGACAGGCCCTTCAGACTGTGCTCACCGTGAGAGCCAAACCGCAGAGACGTCAGGCGACCGGCCATTTGTTTGGATAACAGCAAAGGGTCGTCGAGTTGCTTGCACAGATCGGCAACACGGCTGGCCAGGTTCACATCGCTGCCAATCACCGTATAGTCCAGCCGCTCACCTGAACCCACATTGCCATAGGCAACTTCGCCAAAATGCAGGGCTGTTCCAATTTCAAAGGGCAGGGAGGTCGACTGGTTGCGGTTCTTCACGGCCTTTATCCCAGCTTGAGCGGCAGCCAATGCTGAGTGACAGGCGTGCTCCTCACTTTCAGTTACACGAAACATGGCCAGCACCCCGTCGCCGATAAATTTCAAGACCTCACCGCCGTTACCTTCAATTGCCGGTACCAGACAATCGTAATATTCGTTGAGGAGATCAGTTGCCTGCTGCGCTGACATGGTTGATGTCAGTTCCGTAAAATCGCGCATGTCGGTAAACAATATGGCGGCATGACGGCTTGTGACTTCGCCGCGATGGACATCACCCGCCAGAATGCGTTGATGCGGGTCTTCGCCAACATACGTACGGGTTACTTCTTTGAGAATGCGATGGGTAGCCAGAATCTCCTGACAAGCTTCCATCGCCGGAAAAATCGCCCGCAAAAATGCAATGTTTACGTCAGTAAATCCGCCTTCGGCCTTGGTGGCGAACGTAAAGACGTTCTGCAAACCATTGACCATCATTGTAGGAGCGCAAACATAATGGGTGAACGATTCTTGACACAGTTCTCTGACGATGCCGAAAGTGCTCTCCTCTAATTCGCGCGGATCAAACCCGACCCATTCATTGGATTGATGGGCCAGGGCGGACGGTGAATTTTCATACATGCCGTCCGATTCCGGCGCGAAAGGAATGGCGAAACTGGTGGCTCCCTTGTCTTTTTCCCACATGCGGTAGGAAGCGGTGTTGATGGCGTGCAAAATGCGTACAATGGTGACAATGCGATCCAGAGCAATTCCTGCGGCAGTAATCCGACGCGCCAGTTCCGTCAACGTCACGTCCGGATCAGCATTCAACCGGCCAACACCCAACATGTAATCTCGAATATCAACGGCCTGGAGAATTTGCTCATTGGACAAGAGTTGCCAGGGAGACACTTCCGGATTTGGCATCAAACAGGATTGGCGTTGTCGCGCGATGGTCATACCGGTGCTTCCTGAGTTTGCCCAAGCTTCGCCAGAACACTAACTGATGGAGTGCTTGTTTTGAAACAACATCTGGTAATGATCGGCAGGCATGGGTCGAAATCTCGCACACCTGCGGTCATGTCCACTTTCGCATCAGCTTTTGAAAGCGCGGATGTTCACGGAGCGGATTCATGTCTGAATCTGCTTTGATCCATTGGATCCCGTCAGGTCCGACAACTTCCAAAACACCCTCCAAAACATCAATAGCGGAATCAAATTCTCCCAATCCGGCATAGGTGCAGGCGACATTATAAGATGGAGATTCAGAATCTTCACGTATCGCCAGGGCGCGGTCCAGCCATTTTCTGGCAAGAGTGAGTTCGCCATTTGCCGCTAAGGTGGCGGCCCCTAATTCCCATGGATCTGTATTTCCAGAGTGCAGTCCAGCTGCAATTTCCGCTCGTTTGAGGCCAAGTTGGATATATTCGCGACGCTCATCGATGCGGCCAAGATCTTTCAAAACCGAGTGTAACAATAATGGTGATCGATAGTCATCGGGTCTGATCTCCAGCGCCCGAATAAAATGCACCGCAGCACGTTCATAATTTCGGTCGAGCACACAATACCGGGCATAATAGTAATGCGATTCATAGCAAAGTGGGTCGATAGATAATGCATGTTGCAGGGACTGGGCTGCTTCCTCCTGGCGACCAGCAGAGAGCAACGCAAATCCTTTCGCCGCGTGGGCTTCGGCAAGATTTGGCTCGAGCGTTATGGCTTTGTTGGTTGTTGCCAGAACTTCATCGAAGGAAGCATCTGCACCATACCACGAATTGGCAAATGAATTACAATCGGCGATGCCGGCAAAGGCACGGGCAAAACCAGGATCAAGCTCAACCGCTTTTTCAAACATTTGTCGACCGAGTTTCAACAGTCGTCTGGTTCGCTGGTGATAATATTGACGGCCTTTCAAATAATAGCTGTAGGCGTCCATATTCTGGGTGGGCGCTTTTGAAGATTTACCGGTTTCTGCGGCTCCCAATTTAATCTGCAATTGATCAACAATTGTCTGTGTGATTTCATCTTGAAGCGCAAAGATATCGGTCAGATCCCGGTCATAGCGATCTGCCCACAGATGCCCACCTGTGGCACCGTCTATGAACTGGGCGGTGATCCGGACCTTCTGTCCGGATTTGCGAACGCTGCCCTCCAGCAGAAACTTCACGCCCAATTCGCGGGCTGCCTGAATCAGATTTACTGATTTTCCTTTGTAGGTGAATACGGAATTTCGGCCGACAACGAACAATGCGGATATCTTCGACAAATCGGTAATCAGGTCTTCGGTGATACCATCAGCAAAATATTCCTGTTCGCTGTCACCGCTCATATTGACGAAAGGCAGGACCGCGACTGAAAGCTCTCGAGGGCTGGCCACCTTGGCTGGACCTGTGTCATTGGCAGTATGGATCACATGATATATTTGCACCGGCTGGTCGATGTTTTTGAGTGTCTGGGTACCTGCGTCTTCAAAAACCAGGTCGGTCTTGCTGGCCATCTGTTCCCGGGTCGAGCCGGTTACCGCCACACCTCCTGGCCTTGCCAGGGATTCGATGCGGGCCGCGACGTTTACGCCATCCCCGAAAACATCCCCATCATCGTGGATTATGTCTCCGGCATTAATGCCAATTCGAAACTCGAGGCAGCGATCTTGTGGTATGTCGACATTTCTCAGCTCCATATTTGTCTGGATCTCAACGGCGCAATTTGTGGCATTCAACACGCTTGAGAACTCGGCAATAAAGCCATCACCGGTATGTTTGACGATCCTGCCGGAATATTCGGTGATTTTACCATCGACCAACTCACTGCGGTGTGCCTTTAGAGCCTGCAGGGTTCCAACTTCATTGGATCGCATCAGCCGGCTGAAGCCGACCACGTCTGCAACCATTATCGCAGAGAGACGCCGTTCCATGAGTTATCCTGGGTTGATGAATGAAATCTGAGCTACTGAGCTCAAGTTAGCTCAAGAGCCGAGGCTGGTCTACAAAGCCAGCAGCGAATTGCGGCTATATGGCCAGCACTGGCAACAACCTTCCCGGGACACCTTGCCCAATGCCGGCAAATCCGCTAAACCCGCGCAAAATTCCGCTGGCGTAATTCTGGCGAACCCAATAGAACACCCTCCAAACAGAACGATTAGCGGACCGGCACATGGCTGAACGCGCCGCAGATGTGAGAATAACAAAGGATGCAATCGATGCAGGTAACTGAAACCATCAATGAAGGCTTGAAACGGGAGATCGCCGTGGTCGTGCCAGCTGAAGATATGTTGGCCAAGCGCGATGAAAAGCTTGTTGATCTGAAAGACCGCGTGAAGATAAACGGATTCCGCCCAGGTAAAGTGCCGCTGTCTCACGTTAAAAAATTGTACGGCAAGTCTGTTATGGGCGAGCTGGTCAATGAAATGGTCGACAGCGAAACCAAAAATGCCCTCGCTGAGCGCAAGGAAAAGGCCGCTCAGCAACCAACCATCACAATGACCGAAGATGAGGCTGAAGCGGAAGAAATCCTTGACGGCAAAAAAGACTTCGAATTCAAGATTGCTTACGAAGTAATCCCGCCATTTGAAATTGCGGCATTCGACGGCATCAAGATCGAACGCCCCGTGGTGGATGTGACCGACGAAGAAATTCACGAACAGGTTGAGCGGATCGCCGAAAACAACGCGACCTATGAGACCAAAAAAGGCAAGGCTGCTAAAAAAGACCGTGTCACCATGGATTATATTGGCAAGATCGACGGCGAGCCTTTCGAAGGCGGCGCTGATGAAAATGCCAATCTGGTGCTTGGATCAAATTCGTTCATCCCCGGTTTTGAAGATCAGTTGATTGGTCTTAAGGCTGGCGATGAGGTGGAAGTTAAAGTCACATTTCCAGAAGACTATGGGGCCGCTAACCTGGCTGGCAAAGAAGCCGTTTTTGATGTCCACGTTCACGAAGTTGGCAAGCCTGGCAAAGCCGAAATCAATGACGATTTTGCCAAGACACTAGGCCTTGATGATCTTGAAAAACTAAAAGAAGTCGTCAAAGGACAGATCGAAAGTCAATATGGTGCGCAAACGCGTCAAAAGGTAAAACGTCAGTTGTTGGATCAGCTGGATGAGCAACATCAGTTTGACCTTCCCGAAGGTATGGTCGAGCAGGAGTTCAACAATATCTGGCAGCAGATCACCAATGATCTGGAACAGGCTGGCAAGTCTTTTGAAGACGAAGAGACCACCGAAGAAAAAGCCCGCGAAGATTACATGAAACTTGCCAAACGCCGGGTGCGTTTGGGTCTGGTTCTGGCGGAAATTGGCGAAACCGCGAAAGTCGAAGTTACCGAAGCTGAAATGCAGCAGGCTTTGATGCAGCAAATTCAGCAGTATCCGGGCCAGGAAAAAGAGATTTACGAATTCTTCCAGAGCAATCCCGACGCTTTGGGCGGAATTCGCGCTCCGATTTTTGAAGAGAAAGTGGTTGACCACATTCTCGAATCTGCCTCCGTTGAAGACAAGACCGTCTCCAAGGAAGATTTGATGCAGGATGATGAGCTGCCCGTCTAGTCAGCGCGTTCATCACAAAATTCAGGGCCGTTGCAGGTTATGCAGCGGCCCTTTTTTTATCAGTCGCATTTCAAGACACGTGTGCCCTTGCGCAAACTGTAATAGGAACATTGGTAAGTCTGGTGGGGATCACCAAATCGTTGATCGAGAACGATGATATTGGGATTGCCGGTGGCGTCGCGCACACTTTGGGTGATCGGATTGCTAAATTTGAAATGAGCGCGCATTAGCCGCTGCAGGCGTTGAGCGCCACTTAATCGACTTGCGACAGTTTCAACGACAGGCTCGACGCTGATCCGTGCGGCGTTGAATGATGCTGCGTGGGAAGTTGAGAGCATGGTAAGGGCCATTACGGCGGCAGTTGATGCAAGTTTCAACATGAAATGTTCCTCTAAAATGTTGTGCGACACGAACGTCGCTTGACCAAATGTAGGCGTCAAAAACCGAAATTATAAGGCATGAAACGCGCGTGTGAATCAACGTGATGGAAGCACGGTTGCATGCATAGCAAGCTTCGAAAACGAAGCTCGGTCGCTACGGATATATCTACAACAACAAGGAGTTATGAGCCAGGTTGAGGTTTCAAGACTTCAACACATGTTCGACAAGTTGAACCCAGAAACTCGAACCAGGGACCAGAACATGATCATTGAAATCGTAATCCGTTGCATGAAGTGGTTGGCCATTCGCTCCTTCGATACCGTTGCCAGTGAATATGAAACAGCCAGGGCGGGCTGCAGCCATATGGGCAAAATCTTCGGAACCCAGTATGGGTTCACAACTGGCGTTGACATTGTCGGCTCCGGCCAGAGTTACAGCAGCTTCAATTGCCTTCAATGTGGGTTCCTCCGCATTGATCGTCGTCTTGAATATGGTGTCATAAGCGACCTTTGCGGTCACGCCGTGAGCCTGAGCTATTCCGGCCACTATGGATCGCATGGTTTCTTCAATACGCTGGTTCACGTCTGGAGAAAGCGCCCGGGCATCGCCTGACAGGACCGCGCTGCCGGGAAGCCGGTTGCGGGCACCATCGGTGGTAAATTCTGTTACCGAAACCACGCCATTATTACCGGGATTCAACTTACGACTGACAATCGTTTGCAGGGCACCGACCATTTGAGAGCCCACCGTTATGGCGTCCACTCCCATATGAGGCATGCCAGCGTGCCCCCCCTTTGCCTCGATGGCGATTTCAAAGATTGCTTCGCTGGCCATTATCGTGCCGCGGCGGGTCTGGAATTGCCCAACGGGCAGGCCGGGCATATTGTGCATGCCGTAGACTTCGTCAACGGGAAACCGATCAAACAAACCATCTTGGAGCATTGCGGGCCCGCCCTGGCCGTGCTCTTCGGCCGGTTGAAAGATGAATACGACCCGTCCGTTGAAATCTCCGTGTTGGGAAAGATGTCTGGCAGCCCCCAAAAGCATGGCAGTGTGGCCGTCATGACCACAGGCATGCATGGCCCCGGATTTGGTTGAACGATAGACAAAGGAATTTTGCTCTTCAAAGGGCAGGGCATCCATGTCAGCACGCAGGCCAATGGCGGTGGTTCCATTCCCGCGCTGAAGGATGCCAACCACCCCGGTTTTGCCGATGCCGGTATGAACGTCGAGTCCGAATTCAACCAGCAGTTCGGCAACGCGTGCAGATGTTCGATGTTCTTCAAACCCGAGTTCTGGATGGGCGTGAAAATCCTGCCGCCATGCGCGCATATCCGGCAATAAGGATGATGTATGTTGCATTACATTTTTACCGCAGAAATAACCCAGCCATTGACTTTGTGACCAGGCATGTGTTCGCCAAACTGTTTTTCGAGAATGCCAATGGCGCCAGAGGCTTCCAGCTTGGCAAGTTTGGCTGCAAGATCGCCTTTGTCCCAATATTGTTCGTTCAATGCAATGATCAAATGCCCACCTCGTCGCAAGACCCGCAGCAACTCGTCACAGGCATCCGGGAATACGTGTCCGAACGAAAACACACCGACACAGGCAACGACGTCGTAGCTTTCGTCTGCAGTGTCTTGCAGACTCTCGTTCAAGTTGGCTTCGAATAACTTGACGTAACAACCTTTTTCCTGACTCTTTTCCAGCATTTCCGGCGAAAAGTCACAGCCGTCAACATTGCTGTATCCAGATTTGTGCATTGCCATGCCGGACAGTCCCGAACCACATCCCGCATCCAGAATGTGGCAGGATAAATCAGGGTTCAATGTGCTGATTATCTCAGCAACCCGCTGTGGCTGGGCATATCCATTAATCTCGCCAACTTCACGGTCATAGGTATCAGCCCACGATTTGTAATGTTGGCGGGTCTGATCATTGGTCTTCAGCGAATAGGCTGCCTCAAAATGACCGCTGTCTTCACCCGAGGAGTCCTGCACTGTTGTATTCCCTGGTTATGAACCCAATATGCAGAATGGGATTCTTTGCGATCTGTGTCGAGACCCGGCATGGCAAGTTTCGCTTCACCAATTGTGACTTAACTGCAACACACCGTTAACAAGTTGCTGTCTAACTGGAGTTGAGGCGGTATTTGCCCTTTTTGCACCACAAAGCGGGCTCACTCCCGCTACAAAGCCGGTCTATGGGTGGGGTCGGCCAAACAAATTCCCCTTTATCCGATCCGGGCATTCAGATTGGACATTGTGTAGCCATATTATGGAGTTTCGGCGGTAGTAGCCAGATATGCATTTATACAGATCAACATCTTTTGGATTGACTGTGCTGTTTGCACTGGGAACCACATTATTCGTTAATGTTGGCGCGCCAGAGCAGGCCTATGCGTTTGACCCTGAAAAAACCTTCAGCGAGGACGATGAGCCGCGTACCATCCTGCGATTTGGCTTCAGAGCGCTGAAAAAAGGCAATTTTGACGACGCCATTGGGGCGTTTCGCTTCGGTGCAGAAAAAAATGATCTGGCCTCTCAGTGGAAACTTGCCCGGATGTTGCAGTCCGGTTCGGGTCTTCCAAAAGACGATCTGGCAGCACACAAACTTTATGCGAAAATTGCCACCCGTTATCGCGACAGTTATCCCCGCAGAGTTGATTTGCCCTACGTTTCCAGCGCCCAGGTTGCTCTGGGGCGCTATGCACTAACCGGCATTAAAGGCACAAGGATAAAGGCCAACCCTCGCAGAGCCGAAGATTACTTCTATCGTGCCGCAGCATTGTACAAAGATCGCAATGCCCAATATGAACTCGGTGTTATGTATCGCAATGGATTGCTGGGCGTGAAACAACCCAAAAGCGCGGTGCGATGGTTTGGACTATCTGCCCGCAAAGGTCATCGTGGAGCACAGGCTGAACTTGGCGAAATGCTGTTTTATGGTGAGGGTGTGCGAAGCAGTCCGGTTCGCGGGTTGGTCTTTATGAGCAAAGCTTTGGCAAATTCAGCCAGGTCGCGGGTTAAAACCATTCGTCGGATGCGTCAACGGGCCTTTGCCAAAGCCAGTGCCGCACAGCGCGAAGCAGCCGACAAAATTATTGCCGGTCTGAACCTCGATCGTATTTCCAATGAGGATGTTGTTTCAAGCCGGGCCGGCGCTGGTGCCAGAAAGCGCGAAGTGAAACGCGATCGAAATGGCGGCGGCGACAAGGGCGGCGACAAGGGTGGCGACAAGGGTGGCGACAGGGACGGCGGCAGGGACGGCGGCAGGGACGGTGGCAGAGATCGCGGAGGCCGCGATAAATAACCGGAGTATTGACCGGAGGCCGTATCTCTCAACTTGTCCAGAGAATTTAAAAAGAGCCGACAATCTGCATTGTGGCTCTTTTGTTTTTTTTAAACCATGGGTCCATGGTGAATCAGACGATTGACGTCTGGTCAGAGGTCGTGAATCAGAGTTTGGCCCTCTCTGATTTCAGCGCCAGCCAGAGACAGTAGCACATGACCAGCACCACTACCGTGAAGGGGATGCCAGTCGAGACCGCCGCTCCCTGCAACGCATTGAGACCACCACCAAGCAGCAGCGCGATTGCCACCAATCCTTCCAGCGTGCACCAGAACACCCGTTGAATAACCGGTGCGTCCATCTTGCCACCTGCCGTGATCGTATCGATTACCAGCGAACCGCTGTCGGAAGAAGTGACGAAGAAGATGACAATCAACACGAGAGAAATCGGGGCAATGAAGTCATAGAGCGGATATTGATCCAACAGTCGGAACAACGCCATTTCCGGCTTGTAACTGTCGACGACAACTGCAGAGACGCCCTGGCCAGTGCCTGAATTGATCATGTCAATTGCAGCGCCTCCGAAAGTGGACATCCACAAAGCACAAACCAAAGTAGGTGCAATCAGTGCACATAGTATGAATTCGCGCACCGTGCGGCCTTTGGAAATGCGGGCAATGAACATGCCGACAAAGGGAGACCAGGCGATCCACCAGGCCCAGTAGAAAGTTGTCCAGCCATGGAAATAACTGGTGTCTTCTCGCCCGAACGGGTTCGACAGCGCCGGCAGATAGGTGATGTAGTCGACCATTGCGCCAAAATAACGCGACAACGCCGTGCCCACGCCGCTCATGAACAGAACGAAGAGAAACAATCCTACCGCCATCACCATGTTGATTTCGGAGAGGCGTTTAACGCCTTTGTCCATGCCCAACATCACCGATCCCAACGCTATAACCGTTATACCGATAATTAAGAGCACAGTAACGGTGTTGGTCGGTTCGATTCCTGCAACCTCATTCAGGCCCGCAGCGACCTGACGCGCTCCGAGGCCGAGAGATGTTGTCAGCCCGAACAGGGTTGCAAACACACCAAGCGTGTCAATTGCATGTCCCCACCAGCCCCAGACCCTTTCGCCCAAAATGGGATAAAACGCTGAGCGTAGGGTGAGCGGCAGTCCCAGATTGTAGCAGAATATAGCCAGACTCAGCCCAACCGCGGCGTAGATTGCCCATCCTTCCAGCCCCCAGTGATGTATCGTGCCCACGACGCCGATATATTCATTGCCGGGCAACGTTGCATCAATTCCCAGCGGTCGTGCGGCGCCACCTTCGGAGAAATTGTAGTAAACTGGTTCCAGAACGCCGAAAAACAACAATCCGATACCGATGCCCGCAGCGAACATCATCGCGATCCATCCGGTATAGGTATAATCCGGCTTGGCGTCTTTGCCGCCAATGCGAACCGATCCGACCGGTAATATGATGAGGGCCAAGCAAAACAGCGTGATAGCATCTACCGAAAGAACGAGAAACCAGTCGAACGTGCTTGTCAGCCAGGGTCGCAGCCATCCAAAAAACGCTGCAGAGGCCTCCTGGTTGGCGAGCGATACCAGGACGAAGCCGAAAATCAGTATGCTGGAAATCAAAAATACGGGGTTGTGAATATCGAGACCCAACGGTCGGATATTGTCCTGCCCCATCTTGTAGTCGGTGGAAAATTGCATTTCCTTGTCTGTCGAAGAATCTGAAGTCGACATAACGTTTCTCCTCTCCTAATTGGCCAAACGTTGTTCGGCCATTTAAGAAATGTCGGTGAATAAACGTTGCGTGTCAAAAAACAGACAGCTGTTTTTTTCTTTGCCTGTTGATTAAATATGCATGGTGGACAGAGTGGCAATTACAATATTATTTAAAAGAATTAATCGGTTACCGGACTAATTGTATTCCAGCCAGATAGGTACATGATCGGATGGTTTTTCCCAGTCCCTAACATACTTATCGACTTCGCACCCGCCAAAACTGAGCGTCGCTTCGGGTGAAAGCAACATGTGATCGATTCGAATTCCGTGATTTTTTGGCCAGGCTCCAGCCTGATAATCCCAAAATGTATAAATACCAGACGCATCGGATGAACTTCGCAAGGCTTCTGTCAGGCCGAGATTTTTCAGAGCTTCAAAACGTGAGCGAGTCTCGGGTCTGAATAACGCATCACCCTGCCAGAAATGCGGATCCCAACAATCGTCGTTTTGCGGGATGACGTTATAATCGCCCGCCATTATGAACGCTTCTTCGAGTGCTAATCGATCTTCGGCCCAGGCGTACAACCTGTCCATCCATTCCAGTTTATAATCAAATTTCCGCGGATCATCGACCGGATTGCCATTGGGCAGGTATAGTGAAACCACCCGCAGGGCTCGGCCATCGATAGAAAAAACCCCTTCAATCAAACGCGCCTGTTCGTCCTCAATCGTGCTGGTCGCCAGCATCGGCAGACCACGATTGACTTCGTCGAAGGGCAGTTTTGACAGGATGGCAACTCCGTTAAAACCCTTCTGGCCGTGGGTCTCCACATTGTAACCCATTTCTTCAATCTGGGAGCCCGGAAAAGCCTCATCGACAGACTTTATTTCCTGCAGACAAGCAATGTCGGGAGCAGATTGCCGCAACCATTCGAGCAGCACATCATGACGTGCCTTGATGCCATTTATGTTCCAGGAGGCGATCTTCATCTGCTCAAAAATTCCATTTTGAAACGGCCCAAATGGTCGCCAACGTCGCTCATCCTAGGTGATATTTTGGTCGCCTGCCAATGGTGGGGGGCTGTGAATACCGCAAAGAAAAGGGTTTTGCACCGTTTCGTAGTCGGAGTACAAGGTAGGTTAGGGGTAAAAGGAATCGCTCAATAGCGGTCGCTAACGGATAAACACGCCCCAGGAGAGAGAATATGTCTGACAATTCATTGGGAACGCCGGAGCAACTCCGCGACCCGAACTATATGCCGCCTTTAGGGCAGGCGGTACCATTGGGGATACAACATGTACTGGCGATGTTTGCCAGTAATGTAACCCCCGCGATCATCGTTTGCGGTGCAGCAGGAATCGGTTTCGGGTCTGATCAGGGAGCTCTCGGCTTCCCCGACATGCGCTATATGATTCAGATGTCTATGCTGTTTGCAGGTATTGCGACACTGATCCAGACCCTTGGCGTGGGCCCTGTTGGGGCAAAATTGCCGATTGTTCAGGGAACCAGTTTCGCTTTTTTGCCAGTCATGATTCCTGCAGTCGCAGGTCTTGGCGCCGGTGGGCTGGGGGGGCTCATGGCAGGAGTAATGATCGGTGGGGTCTTCCACATGATCCTGGGTACCTTCATTAAGAAAATTCGATTTGCACTGCCTCCGCTGGTGACCGGACTAATCGTTTTGATGATTGGTCTGGCGCTGGTTAAAGTTGGCATTCAATATGCCGCTGGCGGCGTGCCGTTAATGGGTAAACCTGCATTTGGTTCTTTGGCCATGTGGTTCCCGGCATTAATCGTAATTATCGTAACTTTGGCGGTTAAGTTCTTCGGCAAGGGTATCACAGCGGTTGCAGCCGTGCTCGTCGGTATTATTGCTGGCTACATTGTCGCGCTGTTTATGGGACAGGTAAATTTCGGAGGTGTTGGCGGGGCGGCTTTCTTTGAACTGCCCAATCCATTCCGCTGGGGTTTCAGCCTCAACTGGGCAATTATCATCGGCATGTGCCTGATGGCCTTTATTTCAGCAATCGAAACAGTCGGCGACGTATCTGGTATCACCAAGGGTGGTGCGGGACGGGAAGCCACCGATGAAGAAATTCAGGGTGCGACCTATGCTGACGGTCTGGGTACCGCAATTGCAGGTATTTTTGGCGGTCTGCCAAATACGTCGTTTTCGCAAAATGTCGGTTTGATTTCCATGACCGGCGTGATGAGCCGCCACGTGGTGTCTATTGGTGCATGTTTCCTGATCATTGGCGGTCTTATTCCAAAGGTCGGTGCAATCATCAATACCGTGCCAATCAATGTGCTTGGTGGTGGTGTGATTGTGATGTTCGGCATGGTTTGTTCAGCCGGTGTCAACATGTTGTCTGATGTGAACTGGAACCGTCGCAATATGGTGATATTTGCCACCGCTCTGTCCGTCGGACTGGGTTTGCAACTGGTGCCAGATGCGCTTCAGCATATGCCAGGCACCTTGAAAATTCTGCTGACATCAGGTCTGTTGCCTGCAGCGGCAATTGCAATCGTGTTGAACCTGTTATTGCCTGAAGACCTTGATGGTGATGATGGCAACAGTGGCGCCCATGAAACTCAGATCAGTGGTCTGGGCGATGCGGGTTCAGCCTCCAGCGGTGCTGGTTCCGGGACAACTTCTGCATCTACTGCAGCGTCTTTGGCGAGTTCCGGCACAATATCTACGCGCTCAAGTTCATCAGAACCTGATGCAGGTTCAGCGGGAGGATCGACCAGTAAGTCGGCCGGCAAATCTGGAGGTGCAGGTAGTTCATCCCCTGCAGCAAAAAAGTCTGGTGGCGCTTCTTCGGCGGCAAACCGGCCTTCGCCAGCTAAAAAGTCAGCGAGCAAGTCGGCGAGCAAGTCGGTCAGCAAGGCAGCAGGCAAGTCGTCGAGCAAGTCGCCTAGGGCGACCAGCAAAAGCTCGGCAGCGAAATCTGCTGCCAAGCCCGCAGCGCAAAAGACTGCGGCTAAATCGGCCAGCAAGTCTGCTGCAAAAAGCGCGCCGACCAAAGCGGCCCCCAAGTCAGCCGGCAAAGCGGGCAAGAGTGGCGTCAAGGACGATATCGCCTTGATTGATGGCGTCGGTCCGGTTCTGAGCAAGAAGCTGACCAAGCTCGGCTACGGCACGCTTTCCAGCATTGCCAAGGCAAGCATCGCGGATCTTACCAAAGCCGCGGATGTTGTCAGCTATGCTGAAAAGAGCGGGAAATACGCCAAAGACTGGCAGAAACAGGCGAAAGATCTGCTGGCTGGAAAACCGGCACGTGCCAAGTCTGATCGCGCACGTCAAAAGGCTGCCAAGTCTTAATCGACCTGGTTGGCATAAAACGCGAAGGCCCGCTCGGATCGCTCCCAGCGGGCCTTATTTTTGATTGATGAAAATCGTGCGGGGGCTACATAGAAAAGCTGGTGCCACAGCCACAACTGGCCGTTGCATTGGGGTTTTTGATCTGAAAGCTCTGGCCCATCAGGTCGTCGACAAAATCAATCACTGAACCCCCCATGTACATCAGGGATATTGGGTCGATCAGCACTTTGGCGCCTTCCGATTCAAGCACCACGTCGTCTTCCTGAGCGTCGTCCGTCAGGTCAAATTTATATGAAAATCCAGAGCAACCACCGCCTTCCACGGATACCCGCAAAGCAGTCATGTCAGGCTCCGATGCGAGAATCTTCGCCACGCGCCTTGCAGCGGATGGTGAGACAACAACTTCCCCTTCGGGAACAGTAATTTCTGCGGCTTCGGCCATCATTGGATTCCATTTGTGTGTGACCTGTATGTAGGAAGGCCATGGGCTCACGTCAATCGTAAGATTACGATGAATGTAAAAGGGGATTGTAAATAAGGAATGTAAATTGGCGCAAGCGGCAAACTACGCTAAAGGAACTGCATGTCTTCGGCAAAAAAGTCTCCGTTGGTTCCCGACCCAATTACCAGCATGAATCTGCCCGACCTGGCGGTATACGCAGCCAGTGCTGCGTCAACGCGTGGACGGTTGATTCCTGAGCCGGGCAGTCCGACCAGATCGGATTTTCAAAGGGATCGTGACAGAATTATACACAGCGACGCTTTCCGTCGCCTGATGCATAAAACCCAGGTTTTCGTTCACAATGAAGGTGATCATTACCGAACCCGGCTGACGCACACCATCGAAGTCGGACAGATTGCCAGGGCACTGGCACGGGCGTTGAATGTTGATCAGGATCTGGCCGAAGCACTGGCTCTGGTTCATGATTTTGGCCATACGCCGTTTGGCCATGCCGGTGAGCGGGTGCTGAATGAAGCACTCAAGCAATTTGGCGGCTTTGATCACAATGCCCAGTCCTTGCGGGTGGTCACCCATTTGGAGCGCCGTTATGCTGGATTTGACGGTCTCAACCTGTGTTGGGAGACGTTGGAAGGGCTGGTCAAGCACAATGGCCCGTTGACCGATCGTGATGGGGATGGTCTGGAGGGACCGGTTCCCGGTGCCATAATGGAATATGACCAAAACAACTGCCTCGATCTATGGTCTTGGCCTTCCGTTGAGGCCCAGTGTGCGGCAATTGCCGATGATATCGCCTATGACAATCATGACCTCGACGATGGATTGAGGGCGGGGCTGTTTTCCCTTGATGATCTGGTGAATGTGCCGCTAAGCGGTGCCTTGCTGGCGCAAGTCCGTCAATTGCATCCCACGTTGGACGATTCACGCTCCACCCACGAACTGGTGCGTCGACAAATCACTGTCATGGTCGAGGATGTCATTAGTGAATCGCTTGGTCGGATTAAATCCGCCGCGCCAAATTCAGCTCAATCCATTCGCGAACTCGACTACGCCAGTGTTTCCTTCTCACCACAAATGGAGGAACAGGAGAAAAACCTGAAGGCCTTCCTGTTTCGCAAAATGTACCGCCATCCAAGGGTGATGCAGCCGGTTGATGCGGCACAAACCATATTGGGCGACCTTTATCGGGTTTTCTGGGAAGGTGGCGCTTCTATGCCGGATGATCTGCAATGGTCGCTGGATGGACTGGATGATCTGGCCCGTGCGACCAGAATTGCAGACTATCTGGCAGGCATGACCGACCGTTATGCAGTGGCAGAACACAGACGTCTGTTTGACCGCACCCCTGAACTGGGGTAACCGGAAGGCAATATAGTCGGTATTGTTTCGCCATGCGTAAATCCGGCGACCAAACACCTTGATAACATCTAGAGATCGACCTCATGTCCAACGTGTTCGCACTCTTCGAGCATCGCATTAGAGAACTCGTCCAACAGCTTGAAATAACATCAGGTATTGATTTGGATTTGTCCCGAGTAACAGTGGAGCCACCGCGCGATCCCGCGCATGGCCATCTGGCTACAAATGCGGCAATGGTCTTGGCAAAACCGCTGAAACAGAATCCGCGCGTCATTGCCGAGCAATTGGCCGAAAAACTGCAAGACGAACCCGCGGTCGCCAAGGTCAATGTCGCTGGGCCTGGATTTATCAATCTGGAGCTTCAGGATGATTTTTGGGCTGGGCAATTGCTCGACATACTTGCTGGTGGAGCCACCTATGGTGGAGGTGCAACCGGGCAGGGCAAGAAGGTCAATGTGGAATATGTTTCCGCCAATCCCACCGGTCCCATGCATGTTGGACATTGCCGCGGTGCCGTGGTTGGGGATGCGCTGGCAAATTTGCTGGAATTTGCTGGCTACGATGTGGTTCGCGAATATTATACCAATGATGCAGGGGGGCAGATCGCTGTGCTCGCCCGGTCTGCCTATCTTCGCTACCGGGAAGCACTTGGCGAGAATATTGGGCAAATTCCAGAAGGCTTATATCCCGGTGATTATCTGGTGCCATTGGGTAAAAAACTGGCCGTAGATCATGGCGATGCGTTGCTCAATATGGACGAAGCGGCCTGGCTGCCGATCGTCAAGGACGCTTCTATTGATGCCATGATGGATCTGATCCGCTCTGACCTTGATGCGCTGGGTGTGCGCCACGATATGTTTTTTTCTGAACGCAGCCTGCATGCAGATACCGCAGAAGGTAGTCTGATTGACAAGGCGATCAAACGCCTGACCGACATGAAGCTGGTGTATCACGGCACTTTGCCACCACCGAAAGGTGCAAAGCCGGACGACTGGGAAGATCGCGAGCAATTGCTGTTTCGGTCCACCGATGTTGGCGATGACATGGATCGGGCATTGGTCAAGTCGAATGGAGACTTTACCTATTTTGCCGCAGATGTGGGCTATTTTCAGGATAAATTTGATAGAGGTTTCAAAGAGATGATCTTTATTCTGGGAGCGGATCACAGCGGCTATGTGAAACGCATGGAGGCCCTTGGTCGGGCAATATCCAGCGGCACGTCGAAAGTGACGATCCGGCTCTGCCAGTTGGTCAAACTGTTCCGCGAGGGGCAGCCGATCAAGATGTCGAAACGCTCTGGCGAATTCATCACCTTGCGGGACGTGGTCGATGAAGTCGGACGCGATGCCGTGCGGTTTATGATGTTGTACCGCAAGAATGATGCGCCACTGGATTTTGATTTTGCCAAAGTTACGGAACAGTCCAAGGACAATCCGGTATTCTACGTCCAATATGCTCATGCGCGTATCCGTAGTGTTATGCGTCAGACCGCCCGGGAGATGGGTAATCTGGACATATCTGAAACTGCTTTGGTGCAGGCAGATATGAGTTTGCTGGGTGACGAAGGTGAAGCTGGCCTCATTCGAAAAATGGCGGAATACCCGCGTTTGATCGATGCTGCGGCTCTGGCACACGAGCCGCATCGACTGGCTTTTTATCTGTATGAACTGGCCAGTTTGTTGCACGCACAGTGGAATCGAGGCCGCGATTTGCCCGATTTACGCTTTATTCACCAAGAAAATGCACCATTGACGCTGGCCAGGCTTGCTCTTGTGCATGCCGTATCCACTATACTCGCCTCAGGGCTTGGAATAATTGGGGCGGATGCGCCGGAAGAAATGCGATAAGAATATCGGAGCGATGAGCGCTGGTATTTTTGCCGCATTCATTTTGCACAGACAGCGGGTCTGTATGTTGTGGGCGTAGCTGTCGCCGACTGTTGATTGAACTTTACCCTTTGGACGGGGATGGTTTTAGAAAAATTATATAGGTGTGCGAGTGTGTGAGTTTAGAGACGATTTCCTGATGGGCCCGAAGCCGGCATATCAAAATGGCGATTGGCTGGATGGGTTTTGCTTTGCTTCGAATGTAGCCGAAGACGATTTGGAAAAACTGGCATCGCTGGTTGGATCAAGATTGACGTTGAAATCTCCAAATCCTGCGGATCAGATTACGATGATCGAAGATGCACCGGCATTGGAGTTTGATCTCGAAAACGAACTTACAAAGGCATTTGAAACCGACGATTCGCCGCAGGAACAAGGTCTCGAATTTGGGGATGCGGGACCCTCCTCCGTCAATCAAGATGACATGATTTCACAAATGCAGGCAGTCAGTGACGCAAACTTGTCTGCCGATGTTGAGCTTGAGCCTGCTGTTGACAGCCCCACCATCACAACACCTGTTGGTGAAGTGGAAGCGGTAACACATCTGGCACAGCCTGAAGAACCATCAGTTGATCCGATGCTGGATTTCAACGAAATGATTGCAGAGGAATTGGACAAGGCGCTGGCAGAAGAAGTCGCTGCCGACCAAAACCTGCAATCTGATGAGGAAGCAGATACATTTCCTTCAGATGAAATTGAGGAAGAACTCTCCAAGTTGATGAGCTTTGCGGTTCTCGACGATGACCAGACCAATGTCGTCGGCGACGATGGCGACGATGGCGATGGCGGCGAAGCAGAAGTCAAAGAAATTCAAGATATTGCGCGAAGCGAACCTGCTGCTTCCAATCCAATTGATACCGCAGATCCGGTGTCGATTTCGTCAACACCACCACCGCCGTCGACCCCTCCTGTTCCCGTCGATGTGATGGAACCCTGGCAAGAAGCGGAAGTTGTAGCAGAACCTCCAATGCCGGAAACTTCTGCTTCAGAGGCGAAACCATCGGCGCCATCATCTTATACGCCCGTGCAAATGAGCGAATTTGACCCGGTATCAGCAATCCCGCAGGAATTGGATTCTCTCCCACATATCGACGACCCAGACCCTCTCGACGCTCCTGAAGATGACACAGCAAGGGAGCATATCGACGTTGTGTTGGGCGGAGCAGCCGCTTTGGCCGCTGCGGCCTCAAACAAACCAGCCGTGTCGACCAACACCGCCAAACCGACTGGCGAAGAGCCCGATTCGTCGGACACGGTATCGTTTGATAGCTTTGGAACTTCTGGATCGGCGGTCGAAATTGCCGGCAATGATGAAAATTCATCTGTCAGACTTGACCAGGCTGATCCCGAACAGATTGTCGAACAGCGGCGTTCCGGTCGTCGGGCGGCGATGGCGATTGTCGCGATTGCACTTTTGGGTGGAACAGCTGCGTTGGCCTGGAATTTTGTCGGCGGTGATTCTTCTGATACGCCAACATTGTTGGCGTCAAGTGAACCGGTAAAGGTCAAACCAAAAGATGCGGGCGGCAAGGTGGTGCCAAATCAGGACCAGGCGGTTTATAAAGCGGTTGAAGTTCAGGGACAGGAAGCCCCGACACAGGCACGGCTGACCGACAACAAAGAAAAGCCGATTTCGGTTGGCGTTTCTCCTACAGGTCAGAAAATAGACGCCCGCATTGCCAGCAATCAATCTGAACTGATCAATCCGTTGGCAATCAAGCCACGCAGCGTTCGCACCGTTGTTGTGCGGCCTGACGGAACAATCGTCAGTTCCACTGCTGTCAAAAAGGAACCGGTGGTGGTTAAACCTGATGTAATTCCAGAACCGTTGCCCTCGTCCTCGACCTCGTCGTCGACCTCGTCGCCCTCGCCGTCGCTGGACAACAATGTTGTGGAAGACCTGCCGAAAATAACGCCTGAGGCAGTGGCCAGACTCGCCAAGACTGCTATTCCGGTAAGCCGACCAGTGAGGGCCGATACTCCTGTCGCCAAACCTTTGGTAACAGCGCCTGCAGCCAAAAAATTGACTGGGCCTGCAGCAAAAATCGTTGCAACTCCCATAAAAGATGCTGTGAAAAAGTCTGTTGCCAAGCCGGCAGCCGTGGCTGTGAAGGAGGCCACGATTGCTCCAAAAAAGGTGGCCAAGATTGCCGCGAAAGTTGCTGCTGCGCCTAAATCGGCAACTAAACCCGTGGCGAAAGTAGCTGGTGCTCCGACAAAGGTAATCAAGCCCGTCGCAAAAGTTGCTGCTGCGCCTAAAGCGGTAGCCAAGCCCATCGCGAAAGTCGCCGCTGTGCCGAAAAAAGTTGCCAAACCGGCAGCAAAGATAGCGGCTGCACCAAAAAAGATTGCCAAGCCTGTCAAAGTTGCGGCCGTGACTCCAAAACCGGTCAGGAAATCTACCAACGAGGTCTTGCCTCAGGTATCTTCGCCATATGCGGTTCAAGTTTCTTCCCAGCTGTCCGCAGCAGGGGCTAAGAAAAGCTATGCCACCCTAACCCGTCGCTATTCCAGTATCCTGAGTGGCAAAGGCCTCGATATCCGCAAAGTGAAAGTAAAGGGAAAGACTTATTACCGGGTTCGCATTCCAGCTGACAGCCGTTCAACAGCCAATCAACTTTGCGGCCAATTGAAAGCTGAAGGTGGGGATTGTTTCGTAACTCGCTAAAACCACTGCCACCGTCGCGGCGGAGGGTCCAAAAGAATCACTTTGTTAAATTCTATGACAGGCGGGCATTATTGGTCCGCCTGTTTTGCTATTTGACCGAACCTTCAGATAATCAGCAGAGAATGCGGTTTTCGCAAAATCCCAAATTAGCGGCGTTTTGACGAAGAAATTGAAATTGCTGGTGTTTTTCAGACTAGCAAAATTATTTCGATGGCAGATATAGCGATTTTAGACGTAGTATCTGGGGATTTGCGCATATTTGTTGCGCCACACTTTGGCGCTTGTTCTCATGTCAGTGTAGTTTGTTTCCAACTACTGGACCATGGAAAACCTCAACAGCTGTGACAAATACCGGCGACACAACGGAACCCGCCATCGCGCGCGACCTCTGGGAGAGTGCGCAACCGGTGGACCGCGCGATTAACGATCCGGACTTCACCGTCGATGTTGATGGTTTTGAAGGACCGCTGGACCTGTTGCTGGCCATGGCGCGAACGCAAAAGCTCGACCTTGCCAAGATTTCCATTCTCGACCTCGCGATGCAATATCTGGAATTTGTCGAGAAGGCGCGCACGTTGCGGCTGGAGTTGGCGGCAGACTATCTGGTCATGGCGGCCTGGCTGGCCTATCTGAAATCGCGGTTGCTTTTGCCCGCACCAGAAGGTGATGAAGAGCCATCAGGTGAAGAACTGGCCAATCAGCTGGCCTTCAGATTGCAACGTTTGGAAGCGATGCGCGAAGCCGGCATCAATTTGATGAACCGCAACCGACTCGGTCGCGATATATTTGCCCGTGGTGATCCTGAACCTGTGGTGATCGACCGCCAAAAGGAATTTTCAGCTTCGTTGTTTGATTTGTTGACGGCCTATGCCTCTCAACGACAACGGCAGTCCGTCAGCAGTGTTACAATCACTCGCCGCGAAGTTTGGTCGCTTGGCGATGCACGAGAAATCATTACCCGTTTGATCGGGAAATTGTCCGATTGGACGCCGCTGGACGCGTTTCTGCAGGACTATCTGGCCGATCCGGAAGAACGCCCCGGCGTGATCGCCAGCTCGTTTGCAGCAAGTTTGGAACTTGTGCGCGAGGGAGTTTTGGAAATTCGCCAGACTGACGCATTTGCACCGCTCTATATGCGCCACCCCGAACAGAAAACAACCAAAGCCGCTCAAGGATAAATGTCTATGTCCACTGCATTTGAAGCCAATGTATTGCCGTTTCCTCATCTGATTGATGATCAGGAGCCGGGGGGCAGCACAGAAACCTTGCGCATGGTACGCATCGTCGAGGCGATGATTTTTGCCTCCAGCGACCCGGTTTCAGAAAAATCGATTGCGGCGCGTTTGCCGGAAGATACCGACATCGAACAACTTCTAAGAGAAGTCCAGCTGGCCTATGCCAATCGTGGTGTAAATTTGGTCCGCGTGGCCGATGCCTGGGCATTCCGAACGGCGGAAGACCTGTCATTTTTGTTGCAAAAGGAAGCGGTTGAAACCCGCAAACTGTCTCGTGCGGCGCTCGAAGTTCTGGCAATCATCGGCTATCACCAGCCGGTCACTCGTGCCGAAATAGAAGAAGTGCGTGGCGTGGTGACCTCAAAGGGCACTCTGGATGTGTTGATGGAGACGGGTTGGGTGCGGATGCGGGGTCGACGCAAAACCCCCGGTCGTCCGGTGACCTATGGTACCACGGCAGAATTTCTGGATCATTTTGGTATGGCGCAAATTCGGGATCTTCCTGGACTTGATGAACTTAAAGGATCCGGATTACTGCAGAGTCAGGTGCCTGCCAGTTTTGCGGTCCCTGTGCCGAGTGACGACGACGCCTTGCAGGAAGATGAAGAGCCGTTCACGCTTGATGATGTGGAAGAACTGGGCTTGCTCACTCCCGGTGGTGCTGACGACGAATAATTGACCACGGTGTGGATTCTGGCACCTTGGCAGGGCGTAAAGTTCCAGCTAATCCAGTTCAATGAAATTGTCTGCAAACATTGCGTATTTTGGCTATGGGTCTCTGGTCAACCTGGAAACCCTGCAAACGCCATATGTTTCGGCGCATCCGGCGCGGCTGAAAGGCTGGAAACGGGCCTGGAAAGCGCGTCCCAAAGTGACCGGCAGTTTTGCGCCGGTCGAAGGTCTGGCTTTCCTGTCCGTTGAACCCTGTCCTCAGACCACTATTGAAGGCATGGTCATCATTGATCATCGAGCCAGCCTGCCAGCCTTGGACAAACGCGAGGCGCTTTATGACCGTGCGGCTTTGGCACACAACGACGTGGAGTTTGTTGATCACAATCCGTTGTCGCCAGATCAGGATTTATTCCTCTATGTAGCGCAACCCAACGCAACGGATGCAACGGCTCGTATTCTGCGTTCCTATCTTGATGTGGTGTTACGGGGATTTCACGGCCATTTCGGTGAGCAGGGGATCGAACGGTTCGTTAACACCACCGCAAACTTCGACTGGCCGATCCATGAAGACCGCCACGATCCGGTCTATCCCCGGGCCATCTCGGTGGGCGAGACCGAAGTCAATCTGTTTGATCGGCATATTCCGACCCGTTGATAGACGGTTTTTCTTGCCAAACTCCCCCATAGCATTCTAAGACGACCTGCAAATTAAACTGGGCCGTGTAACGGCCCGAGGAGCGAGTAAAATGGCTGCAAAATGGTCCCCCGATTCCTGGCGTTCAAAACCAGCACTGCAGATGCCCAATTATCCGGATTTGGCTAAACTGCAGGCGACCGAAGACCGTCTTGCGACATTTCCACCGCTGGTATTTGCCGGCGAGGCGCGCGCGCTGAGAGACCAACTGGCGCGAGTCTGTAAAGGTGAAGCATTTTTGCTGCAGGGCGGTGATTGTGCTGAGAGTTTCGCCGAGCACGGTGCTGATAACATTCGCGACTTTTTTCGTGTTTTCCTGCAGATGGCCGTTGTGTTGACCTTCGGTGCATCCAAGCCGGTCGTCAAAGTTGGCCGCATTGCCGGTCAGTTTGCCAAGCCTCGTTCATCCGACATGGAAACCAAGGGTGAAGAGAGCCTGCCATCCTATCGTGGTGACGTGGTCAACGGCATCGAGTTTAATTCTGAAGCCCGTATACCCGATCCTGAGCGCCAGATTATGGCCTACCGCCAGTCTGCGGCGACGCTGAATCTGATTCGTGCATTTGCCCAAGGTGGTTACGCCAATCTGAACCATGTCCATGAGTGGACACTGGATTTCGTCAAGAATTCGCCTCAGGCGGAGAAGTACGAAGAACTGGCGTCGCGCATCGGCGAAACTCTGGATTTCATGCGGGCTATTGGTATGGATCCGGAAGCCAATCCAAAATTGCGTGAAACAGATTTTTACACCAGCCATGAAGCATTGCTTCTAGGCTATGAGCAGGCATTGACCCGCGAGGATTCCATCACCGGTGATCCTTATGCAACATCAGGACACATGATCTGGATTGGTGATCGCACCCGCCAGCCTGACCATGGCCACGTTGAATATTGCCGTGGTGTCAATAATCCGCTTGGATTGAAATGCGGTCCAAGCACCACCGTTGACGGGCTGTTGGAACTCATCGACATATTGTCTCCGCAGAATGATCCCGGACGTTTGACGCTGATCGCCCGCTTCGGTCACGATAAGGTGCAGGATCACCTGCCTGAACTGGTGCGTGCTGTGAAGCGCGAAGGCAAGAACGTCGTCTGGTCCTGTGATCCGATGCACGGCAACACGATTTCTGCAGCCGGTTACAAAACCCGACCGTTTGACCGGGTGATGGGCGAGGTCAACTCATTCTTTGATGTACACGATGCGGAAGGCACGATTGCTGGTGGAGTACATGTGGAAATGACCGGCAAGGCTGTCACCGAGTGTACTGGCGGTGCTCGCGCGGTCACCGACGATGATCTCGGCTCCCGCTATCACACCCATTGTGATCCTCGTTTGAATGCAGATCAGTCGCTGGAACTGGCTTTCCTGATTGCGGATCGTTTGAAGCGCAAAAAGGATGATCAGAACAAAACCGAAGAGGCTGCTTGATATGGCAGATATCGTCTCCGGATCCTGCAATTGCGGCGGTGTAAAATACACCGTCAGCGGCCCGCTGCGTGAGGTAATCGCCTGCCACTGCGGCCAGTGCCGTAAACAGTCGGGACATTTCTATGCCGCAACCAGCGCATCGAACAGCGACCTGCATATTGAGGATTCCGGCAGCCTGAAATGGTATGCCGCTTCAGATGGCGCAAAGCGCGGTTTCTGTGGTGAGTGTGGATCAGCCCTGTTTTGGAAGCGCAATGACGGAATTAATACGTCAATTCTGGCCGGCTCGTTGGATGGCAATGCAGGGGGCATCAAGCTCGACCGCCATATTTTTGTTGCGGACAAGGGTGATTATTACGAACTAAACGATGGTCTGCCGTTATTTAAGCAGGCAGATTAAACGCACCACCAGCGCTGCGCTGCCGTTTGTTCCCAAATTGTCATTATCGCGCATTGCTCAAGCGCCACTTGCAGCCTAAATAGCAAATATGAGCAAAGCACCCGATACGCTGCGCATAGCAATTGCGCAATTGAACCCAACCGTAGGCGATATCGCCGGTAATCTGGCGCTGGCACGGGAAGCTCGTCGCGATGCCGCCAAGCAGGGCGCCGATCTGGTGCTGTTTACAGAACTATTCCTGTCTGGCTATTCGCCCGAAGATCTGGTGTTGAAACCGGCCTTTATTGCGCGTTGCAGGGAAGCCGCGGAAGAGCTCTCCAAAGATACTGCTGACGGCGGCCCTGGCATTATTATCGGCGTGCCATGGCGCGACAAGAAGTCCGGCCTGCACAATGCAGTGGCTGTCATGGACAATGGCGAGATTTCCACGCTGAGATATAAGGTTGATTTGCCCAATTACGGGGTGTTTGACGAAAAGCGGGTGTTTGATATCGGACCGATGCCGGGTCCTGTGAACTTTCGTGGCGTGCGACTTGGCATCCCGATTTGCGAAGATATCTGGGGAGAGCTGGACGTCTGCGAAACATTGGCGGAAAGCGGAGCTGAAATACTGCTGGTGCCCAACGGATCCCCGTATTACCGCGACAAGATGGATGTTCGGATTCAGGTGGTGTTGAAGCAAGTCATAGAATCTGAACGACCGATCATCTATGCCAATCAGCTAGGTGGTCAGGACGAATTGGTCTTTGATGGCGGCTCTTTCGTGGTCAATCTTGATAAAACGATTCCGATACAGATGAACCAGTTTGAGCACAGTGTGGTGGTTACAACCTGGCGCCGTGGCGCCGAAGACGAAGGCTGGATTTGCGATCAGGGTGTTCAGGCGAAACTGGCAGATACCCAAGAGAGCGACTGGCGTGCTTGTGTTCTGGGTCTGCGAGATTATGTCAACAAAAATGGATTCAAAAACGTAGTCCTTGGTCTGTCCGGCGGGATCGATTCTGCCATTGTCGCAGCAATGAGTGTGGATGCGTTGGGTGAAGAACGGGTGCGCTGTGTGATGCTGCCCTATCACTACACGTCCGGTGAATCCCTCAAAGATGCAGAAGACTGCGCCCGTAATCTGGGTGTACGATATGAAACGGTGCCGATCTATGAACCGGTCGAGGGTTTCTTGTCTGCTCTGAAGGCAACTTTTGCTGACACCGATGAGGGGGTCACAGAAGAAAACCTGCAGAGTCGCGCCCGCGGTGTTATTTTGATGGGGATTTCAAACAAATTTGGTTCGATGGTCGTGACCACGGGCAATAAGTCAGAAATGTCAGTCGGTTATGCTACGCTTTACGGCGACATGAATGGTGGTTTTAACCCGATCAAAGACCTCTATAAGATGCAGGTCTATGAACTGTGTGACTGGCGTAACAAGCATATGCCGCCGGACTGTTTGGGTCCGACAGGCGAAGTCATTCCGCAAAACATAATCGACAAGGCACCGACCGCTGAATTGCGTGAAGGTCAAACGGATCAGGACTCGCTGCCTGAATATCCTGTCCTCGACAAGATACTTGAATCACTGATCGAAGAGGAAAAGTCTGTCGACATGATTGTTGATGAAACCGGTTTTGATCGGGCGACTGTCGAGCGGATGGAGCATCTGCTCTACATTGCAGAATATAAGCGTCGTCAGGCCGCGCCAGGTGTCAAGATAACCAGACGGGCCTTTGGACGTGAGCGGCGCTATCCGATCACCAATCGGTTCCGCGACCGGGCCTGATATGTCAGGCCTTTCCCATTGTTTTGCACCGCGCCATTGGCAATTGGCCCATGGTCGCAGCCTTAAATTGGGGCCCCGGGCGGTGATAATGGGCGTACTGAACGTCACGCCAGATTCGTTTTCCGACGGTGGTGAACATTTCGATGCGACGGTTGCGCTGGAACGGGCGCGACTGATGCAGGAGCGCGGTGCAGCCATTATTGATATCGGTGGGGAATCGACCAAGCCAAACGCCGAACCTGTAAATGCACTGACAGAACAGGGCAGGGTGCTGCCGATAATTGAAGCGCTGGCAGAGGCTGGTGACACCATCATTTCAATCGATACCTACCGGGCAGAAACGGCGCGCCTGGCGGTGACAGCTGGTGCTCACATAGTCAACGACGTGTGGGGCTGCCAACGCGATCCGGATATTGCTCGGGTTGCCGCGGACACGGGTGCAGGGCTGGTGATCATGAACACCAGGCGAGACCGGGAAGTGCTGAGTGATCTGTTGGAGGACGCGGCTGAATTTTTACGCAAGTCACTCAAAATTGCCACAGCCGCTGCTGTTGCACCGGAACAGATCCTGCTGGACCCGGGTTTTGGATTCGCTCCTTCTATCGATCATGACATCCCGATATTACGGGAACTTGAGCGACTGCACGAATTGGGGTTTCCATTGCTGGTTGGCACGTCGCGCAAACGGTTTTTGGGTGCGATTACCGGCGGGGAGGCTAAACAGCGCGGTGCAGCGACGGCTGCGACAAGTGTTGTCGCCCGCCAGAAAGGTGCGGCGATCTTCCGCGTCCATGATATAGAGGTAAACAAGGATGCCCTAGCGGTTGCCGATGCTGTCATTGATCCGGATAACGCCCCATGATCGAAAAAACCCATACCTATGAAATCACTTTAAAAAATTGTGCTTTTTTTGCCCATCACGGGGTATTCGAAGAGGAAACCAAACTGGGCCAGCGGTTTTTCGTCGATGCTACGCTGAAAGTTGAACCACGTGGGGCGCTGGAACAGGATCGGATAGAAGGCACCGTCCATTACGGCGAAGCATTTGCTGTCATTGAAAAACTGGTGACCAAACGCAACCGCTATTTGATCGAGGCCCTGGCGCTGGATATTGCCCAGGGACTTTGTGAGGCGTTTGATGAAATTCTTCATGCTCGAGTCACTGTACGCAAGCCGAACGCGCCGGTACCGGGCATTCTGGACCATGTTGAAGTGACGGTGTGTCATCCAGAATGACGCAGAGCTTTAAACGGGCATGGTTGGGGCTTGGTGGCAATATCGGGGACGTTGAGCGGGCCATGGCGCAAGCGCTGCAAAGTTTGAATGCACATCCGGCAGTGGTTGTTGAACTGGTTTCTCCAATCTACAAGACCCCGCCCTGGGGAGTGGAAGATCAGCCGTGGTTTTTGAACTGTTGCGCCCAAATTAAGACCAGTTTGTCACCGGAAGAAGTTCTGGAATTGTGCCAGGATGCGGAAAGACAGGGCAAACGCCAGCGCAATGTTCGCTGGGGCCCGCGAACAATCGATATTGATATCGTCGCCTTTGAAGATTGTGAGCAGATTGAACAACGGCTGACCATCCCACACCCCAGAGCCACGGAACGGGCCTTTGTCATGGTGCCGTTGGCCGAGATTGCGCCTCACCTGATCATAGCAGGCAAATCAGCCAAACAATGGCTGAGTCAGTTGGACGATGATGGTATTGAAATGGATAGTTCCGACCGTTCGTGGTGGTCCTAGTCGGTCAGAAAACTGGTTTTTCGTGCGCCACTTTTGCGATCGAGGCTGAGTCCAATAAATGGTGTCAGGCCACCATTAACCCGAACGGCAATGGTGATGTTCATCTTGTTTTTGCCTTTTAGTCTGGCAATCATAGTGCCGCGCAATTGTTTGCGCTTGATGCCCAGAACCAGTTTTTGGCCGCGCAGGCGCCCGGAGACAATGTCGAGGCCTTTACCTTTGGCACCGTCCAGAAATTTGCCCCGGTAAGACTTACCGCGCTTGGTCACGGTTGCTTCAATTCGCTGCGAAAACAGGCCGACCCGACACGTTCCAGCCAATTTCATGCCGGCACGACCGGGTGTGCGGCCTTCAAGTTTGCAGGTAAAGCGGGTGTTTTTATAAGGGCCGGCAACGATTTTACCGGCTCCTGACCACATACCCTGTACATTTTTGAAATAGGTATAGTCGCTGGCGGCGGCGCTGCCGCCCATTGTCACGGCCATGGCAAAGGCCATCGCCGAACCGGACTTTAGAATAGGGGTCAGAAAACTCATTACATAAAAACCTGATCTGTTTCACGCGAGAGTATTAACCATAATGGTTAACGCATTCCTGCAAATTTGCAAACGCCATGTTGAACTGGAGCAAGTGGGTTTCGTTTTGTCTACGCCTCAATGGTCTTCGTGTTTGCCGCGTTTACCGCCCAAACTGATCAATTCTCCAAGGAAATCAGACACCGAAAGTCGCGTTTGTTCGGAAAAGGGCAGGGGCCGACAAAGGTCGATCGCGGCAATGCCGATCCGCGCCGTCAACATGCCGTTTATGACACCTTCGCCCAGTCTTGATGATAATTTTGCAGCGACCCCCTGGCCAACCAATTGCTGCATTAATCCATCACCCACAGCTATGGTTCCGGTCACCGCCAAATGGCCAACAACATTTCGAGTTAACCGCCAGAACCCAATCGATCCCGGCCGTCCACCATACAGTTCGGCAATTTGGCGAATGAGTTTCAGATTCTCATACAGCACATATCCGACGTCGATCAGAGCGCGGGGACTGACCGCCGTTACCACGCTGACACGCTTTGCGGATCCCATCACAAGAGCGCGTGATCTTTGATCAAGTGATGTCATCAGATCACGCTCGATTAGATCAACCAGGGCACGACCATCAATAATCTGTTCGACATGCTGCTGCATTTTGTTGCGGCCACGAGCGGTGTCGGGCCGGTTTGAGTACAGATTATTCAGTTGCACAGCCAGTATTCTAGCGCCACGCATGTCATCATTTGCCCTTGCATTGGACGCGTCTTTTCGCAATTGGCCGATTTTTGCCATGCGCGACAGGCCCCAAAACTCACGCAATGCCAGAACAACGCTTGCCAGTATCAACAGACCGGCAAAACCACTGGCCGTCCATCCCAGCCAATCATTGCGCGCAAACAGCGAAGTAATGAGTTGGTCTATCCAAAGTCCCAACGACAATGAAACCAATCCAATCAGTGCGAACCAGAACAGTCGCCCCCATCTGAAACCCCGATTGGCCGGATTGTCAGCAGGCGGGGGCGTCAGGTTTTTTGCCAATTCCAGATCGGTGGCATTTTCTGGTGGTGGTGCAATGCGCTGGGCAGCCTCGTCAGGTGTGTCGCGAAACCTGGTATTTTCAGAAAATGACTTGGGTTTTCGCGCAGTTTGGGATTTTTTGCTGGTGGTCTTGGCGCTGGGCCCGGGTTTTGGGGTGGCGTCCGGATCGTCCAGTTTAATGGCCCGGGGTGCGCGTCCTTTAGCGGTGGATTTGTTGGCATTACTCACTTCAAATAATCTCCCAGAAGAAATTCCAGCGCCCGGTCCAGACGAATATGTGGCAGCGACAGTGTCATGCCTTCAACGGTTTTCTCGAGTTTGGGTGGCGTGAAGCGTAGGAATTTCAAGTCACCTGCCTGGTGATTTTCCCGCAGAACATTGTCGGGATCTTCTGGCAGGTCGCCGGGAAAAATCGCCGTTTTAGAATTGCCGTCAAAGACCTCCGTGCCGATGCTTTCACCGGCCAGGGGTTGACCAACAATTACGGGTAAAACTTCTTTGTTTTCTGTTACTTCAGCTTCTCGGGTTGCGCGGATCGCGGCCAGCGCGACCACATCGGTTTCAGCGCCGCTGAACGCCGCCTTTTCGGTGGCTTTTTCGACCAGCCTGCCGAGGATGGCCTCCAGCCTGTCATGGTTGTGGTGATGCAGGTGATCAGCTTTTGTCGCAGCAAAGAGTATGCGATCGGTTCTGGTGCTGAACAATGAGGTCAGCCAGCTCCGCTTGCCGTGATTGAAACAGCTGAGAATGTCCGAAAGTGCCTTTTCAAGATCGGTTACAGCTGCAGAACCGGCGTTCAACGCCTGCAACACGTCTACGAGAACGATCTGGCGGTCGATGCGGGCGAAATGTTCCCGGAAAAACGGTTTTACGATGATTGATTTATAAGCTTCGTAACGCCTCTGCATCATAGCATACAGCGTTTCGTTACCGTCTGACGGCTGCAAAATTGGTGGCAGAGGCGCAAATGTCAGAGCGGGCGATCCTTCTAGATCGCCGGGCATCAAAAACCGCCCTGGTGGCAAAGTGGACAGGGCGGTGCGGTCCTCGCGACAGGCCCGCAGGTAATTTGTAAACACGTCGGCCAGATCGCGGGCGACCATCTCATCGGCCTCCCCATTTGGATCGGTCGCATCAACCATTTTGAGCCATTCAAGTGCTTCCTGCTTACGATTTGGCAATCTTGCCAATTGCAAAACCTCTGCCGACCACTCGTCGTAGCTTTTTCCCAAAAGTGGCAAATCAAGAAGCCATTCACCGGGATAATCAACGATATCGAGTGTCAGGCTGCCGGGACCAAACGTGCGGGACCAGGAACTTGCCGATTCAAATTCAATTTTTATTCGAAGCTCGGAAATAGCGCTGGTTGACTGGGGCCATTTGCGATTTTCCAGCAGGGCAGTGAGGTGATCTTCATATTGAAATCGCGGCACCGCGTCGTCAGGCTGTTGAGCCAATTTGGCGTTTGAAATGCGACCTTCTGCCTGGGCGGCAAAAAGTGGCAGCCGACCGCCATGCAACAGGTTGTGAATGAGGGCTGTGATGAACACGGTTTTACCCGCCCGCGACAGGCCGGTTACGCCAAATCTCAGGTTTGGTTCAAACAGGCCAGTCGCGGCGTCAGCCAAATTGTCTATGGCGATTCGTGCGTCATCGGTGAGCGTCGTGATCTTGTTCAATTGCCAGTCCTAAAATTGGTCTCCGTCCAATATAGGGTGCAAATTGTGGTATTACAGGATGACTTCAGGGCCTAATTGGATTCCAGATCTTTGGGACGCAGCATCACGTCCAGCGAACCGCTTGCCTGACCAAGTTGTTGCCAATCGCTGGTGTCGAGGCTGAATACAGCCATTGTGGCGGTTCCAAAATGGTGCGCCATAAGTTTGTCAGAAGCAGGACTGCCGGGCTTGGTCAAATAGCGCGCCAGCTCATCACATGTCGGATTGTGACCGATCACCATGATCTTGTCGGCCTCCTGAACCCAAAGCGCCTGCAGATAGTCATCCATTCGGCCGTTATACAGACTGGCAATTGTTTCGAAGGGTGTTGCATCGAAGGCGGCTTTGATGCCGCGGTAGGTTTCCTGGGTACGCGTTGCAGGCGAACACAGGACTTTGTCGGGAATGATGCCCTGTTGATCTATCCATGCCCTCAAGGACGACACCTGTTTGAGGCCGCGTTTGTTTAGCGGACGTTGAATATCGCCCAAACCTGGCTGAGCCCAGGAAGACTTGGCATGGCGAAGAATATAGAGTTGTTTCATCGAGTTTACCCAGGGTCAAGAGCACATATTGCAGTTTTCATTGCAAGTTGACCAGACTTGCCAGACTCTATCAACAGTCTGAAAACTGAGGAAAAACGGCATTTTTTGGCAGACCTGGCAATTTCATGCCAACAGAGGCTTTTTTGACGCTTGAAGCAAGCGGAGAGGGTCGTTATACCGGCGCTAGATAACATGGAGGAAGCAGCCGCTGACCATGTTCCGCATAAGGCAAGGGAGTTTCAATGTCGGCAAAGACCAAAGAGTATAGACCTTCTGATGATGAAGAGTTTATGAGTCCTCGGCAGACGACTTATTTTAAGGAGAAACTGTTGGCGTGGCGTTCCGACATTCAACGAGAATCGGCGGAAACTGTTGAATCTCTGCAGGAACACAATCTTAACGCGCCAGATCTGGCCGACAGGGCAACTTCAGAATCCGATCGCTCCATTGAACTGCGGGCGCGTGACCGCCAAAGAAAGCTGGTCTCGAAGATCAATCAGGCGCTGAAGCGCATTGATGATGGCGAGTATGGCTTTTGTGAAGAATCTGGCGAACCGATCAGTTTGCAACGGCTGGATGCACGGCCAATTGCCACGCTGTCGCTGGAAGCGCAGGAGCGCCACGAGCGCCGCGAAAAAGTTTATCGTGACGATTAGAGTCGGTAAGGCCTGAATGGCAGCAATAGAATTTGTAAAAGGCGGCTTCTGTGCCGCCTTTTTTTATGCGCTCACTTCTTGCCGGTTATTTCGGTCAGCAGAGCGTCCATATTTTCTCCAACCGTACTCTTTGGAGAAGGCGGCGATGTCGGCGATGTCGGCGATCTCGGCGCTTCGTTGGGTTTGGGGCGGACGTCTCCAATCAACGACGATGCATCACTTTGACCGGGAGGCGATTTTGAGGTCGATGTAAAAATTTGAGGAGGGGACTTGGCAGGTGTCGCCACCGTAGGAGTCGCAGCCGCGGGATTGGTGTTTGAAGTTTTTGCTATGTCTGGTTTTGTTGGGTCCGGTTTGGCCGGGCTGCTTGCAGAATCGGTTGAAATTCGGGATTTATTGGCGGGGGGAATTGGAGCGCTTGCAGGCTTTGCTATTGAGGGCTGAGCAAGCGGTTTGGAAGGACGGATCGACGGGGCTTTGTTGATATCGGATTCGATCACCAAATCGTTGGTGCCGCCAATCATAATTAGGTGCTCAACATCGTCGCGGCGCACCAGGACAATTCTGCGACGGTCATCAATAGATGCCGCGTCAGTAATTGCCAACCGGGCATTTTTGCTGCGGCGACCGCCAGCCATCCGGGGACGGGTGAACATTTTGTACAACATATAGATCACAATAATGATGACCAATGCGACGATGCCATTGGCAATCCAATTTGCTGTGTCTACTGGAATGCCAAGCAGGTCTGAGCTGAAAAACTGATACATAATTTATTCCGTCCATTCTGGCCTACCGCTCAATGCCTGAGCAGGTGGGTCGTCAAGGTTGTCGTTTGGGGTGCCGTGTCCCCTATGGTTACGAGTTCCTAAAGCAAGGCCCTAAACAATTTGGTAACGCCGCAACGGGCGAATTATGTCACTGTCGGACTGAATAGCAAACAGGCGACATGAGGAAAACCAAAGGAGACTTTCTTTTGCCTATGGGGATTGGGGTTTTCAGCGACTGCCGAATATGATTCAAGACTTGAACGGCTTTTAGGACGAGAAAGTGATTCCTTTATGAGTGAGGCCCTCAAGCAGCCCGGCACAGATGTGAAATCAGTGCCGTCCGGCTCGTCCACAAAGTCAGCCGGGCACCGTTCTCACAACACTACCAAAACGCCAGATGCGGGCAAAATACCGCTGATCGACCGTGCTGAAAGGGGGGGTAATATTGGCCGGTTACTGCTGGTTGGCCTGTTGCTTTTGGGTCTCGTTGCGTTGTTTACGATTCTGCCGGAAACGCTGGCCAAACAGGTGACGCTTGCGCTGCTGACCTTTTTGTCAATGATCGGCGTGTTTTTTCTTTTCACTGTAGCCATCGGCTTTGTGCATCTGTCCTCGCGCAATAAGGGTGATGGCTTTGCCCGAGCTTTTGTTGACGGGCTTCATCACGGGGCAGTGGTGACCGACTGGGAAGGGCGCATCGTTTATGCCAATCAGGCTTATGGTGAGTTGACGGGTGTGGAAAGCGCCCGTGATGTGGCGACTGTTGAGCGGGCGTTTTCAAGTTCGGATGAAGCGTCTGAAATTGTCTATCGAATGAATCAGCGGGTGCGTAGCGGACAGACCGACACTCAGGAATTTCGAATGATCCAGGATGTGCGACATATCAACGGCAGCAAGCACAATCAAACGCCTCACTGGTACCGCATTACTGCCCGACCGCTGGACCATCCAGACTACAAGAAACCGTTGCTGGTCTGGGAAATCAGCGATGTGACCCAGGAGCGGCTTCGTCAGGAAAGCGTGTTTCTTGAGCTGCAGCATGCGATTGATTATCTCGACCACGCCCCGGCGGGATTTTTCTCAGCCCAGTCCGATGGTTCGATCATGTATATCAACGCGACGCTTGCCGACTGGCTTGGTCTTGATTTGACCCAGTTCAAACCCGGCACCGTCAATATGGAAAGCCTTGTTCTGGGTGATGGCATGGCGCTGTTAAACACGCTGGAAGTTGAGCCCGGAGAAAGCAAAACCGCGGTTGTTGATCTCGATCTCGCCCGGTCGAATGGTCAAAGCCTGCCGGTTCGTCTCTATCACAAAGTTCCTTTTGCGCCCGATGGTGCGCCCGGCGCAACGCGCACTTTGGTGCTCAACCGCAGTGCGGGGGAGGGAATTTCTGAAGAACTCAGAGCAGCCGAGGTGCGATTTACCCGTTTCTTCAATAATACTCCGATTGCCATAGCATCATTTGCGGAAGATGGCTCGATGGTGCAGTCAAATGCACCGTTCCAGAGGTTGTTTGCGGAAGTTCTGGCGAAGGCAAAACGTCATGCCAAGAGCGGCATTACCATCGACCAGTTATGCGGAGAGAATGAAGCACCAGCTCTTCTAAAGGCAATGGAAGAGGCGAATGAAGGCAAGGGGACGATCGATTTTGTGGATTCAGTATTGCCCGGCGTCGCGGCGCAAATTGACAATGAAGATTGTTCTATTCGCTATTTCGTCAGCGCTGTGGCGGATGGTGAATCGGACGCTGGAAGTGGCGAAAAGCAGGAACGCGCCATTTTGTATGCCATCGAGATGACTGAACAAAAAGCGCTGGAGCGGCAAATGGCGCAGGGGCAGAAAATGCAGGCGGTTGGTCAGTTGGCGGGCGGTATTGCCCATGACTTCAACAACGTGCTGACGGCCATTATCGGATTTTCTGATTTGTTGTTGTCCAACCATCGTCCGTCTGATCCGTCTTTCCCGGACATTATGAATATCAAGCAGAACGCCCATCGAGCCGCTTCGCTTGTGCGGCAGTTGTTGGCGTTTAGCCGCCGGCAAACGCTACGTCCGCAAACCCTTTCAGTGCCGGATGTATTGGCCGATTTGCGCATGTTGCTGGCCCGACTGGTGGGCGACAAGATCAATCTGGAAATGCAGCATGGCCGGGATCTGTGGCCGTTGAAAGCTGATATCGGTCAGTTTGAGCAGGTGATTGTCAACCTATGCGTCAATGCCCGTGACGCGATCAACGACATCGATGAAGACGGGGGCGCGGTGACCATCACCACGAAAAACCTGACCCCGGACGATATCCAAAATGAACATTTCCGCAAGGAAATGCCTGTGGCCGAATACGTGATGATCGAGGTGAAGGACACCGGCACCGGCATGAGTCAGGAGGTAATGAGCAAGATATTTGATCCGTTTTTCTCCACCAAGGATGTCGGCAAGGGAACCGGTCTCGGCCTGTCCACGGTTTATGGAATTATCAAACAGTCCGGCGGCTTTATCTATGCAGATTCCGAGATTGGTAAGGGCACCAGTTTCCGCATCTTCCTGCCTCGCCATGTGCCGAGCGCCGCCGAGATTGAGGCTTCGCAAGAAGTTGCCGAGAAGAAGGAAGAAAAGCCCAAAGATCTTGCTGGCAGCGCGACGATCATATTTGTCGAGGATGAAGACGCGGTTCGGGCCGTGGGCTCGCGTACATTGCAGGCGCGGGGATATGATGTTCATGAAGCCGAAAACGGCGCTATCGCTCTGGAATTGATTGAAGAGATGGGAGACGAAGTGGATCTGGTTGTTTCCGACGTGGTGATGCCGGAAATGGATGGACCATCCCTGTTGGATGCGGTGCGCAAAATGGGCAATAGAGTGCCGTTTATATTCGCTTCCGGATATGCCGAAGACGCATTTGAGAAAAACCTGCCGGAATCCGAACGCGGCAAGTTCGGTTTTATCCCAAAACCCTATTCGCTCAAACAACTGGCCACGGCTGTGAAAGAACAGCTGGAAGAGGACGTCTAGAGCTGGTTTTGGACTGATTGGCGAGCACATTTTCGAAGAAAGCTGATTGTATGACATCGAATGAACAAACGACCCTTGTACGCCGTTACTTTGAATTGATGTCGGCTTCCGACATTGCTGGGATCATCGCGCTTTTTGAGGCAGACGCATTGATAGTGTCGCCGTTTTTGGGCAAAATGTCGGCAGGCGACTTTTTTAACAAGCTTGGCAACGCTTCAACGGCCAGCATGTTGACGGTGTTTGATATTTTGCTGGGCGAAAACGGTGACAGCGCGGCTGCCCATTTTGAATATGACTGGACGCTGGCGAGTGGCGAGCAGATTGTTTTTCAAGGCATCGACTATTTTAAGTTTTCACCCGCTGGTAGATTTTCCTCCATGTCGATTTTTTACGACACTCATCCGGTTCGTGAGGATGTCGGTGACAAATACGCAAACGCCTGAAAGATAGTTTTGCAAACTGGATCTTTGGCGATACCGACGGGCACATGCGTAACCTCCTTCAAATCGCTTCGTCCTGTTGAACCAATTCAGCTTGTAGTCATTATGATCTTTGTTAGATTGTTGGCCGGGGATCCAAAATGCACTCTCGCCTAACCACACTAATGTTCGTTGATTTGGTCGGATATTCGGCGATGATGAGCCGTGATCAGGAAGCGGCAATTAAAGTTGTGCGCTCGCTGAAAAGCCAACACCTGGAACCTGTCGTTGATGAACATGCAGGCAGTGTCATCAAGCGAATGGGTGACGGCTGGATTATCGAATTTGCCTCAATCGGTAATGCTGTGGAGTGTGCGATGCAGGTTCAAACTGGGCTTTACGAACATCGCGACATCAAATTGCGGATTGGCTGTCACATTGGTGAAATCGTTGAGGATGAGGACGATTTTTACGGCGCTGGTGTAAACATTGCCCAGCGCATCCAGACCGAAGCGCCCCCCGGCGGAATTATGATTTCTGAGGATTTGTGTCGTCAATTATCGCAGGACAAGCGTGACGAGTTTCAGGACGCCGGAACCTTCAACCTGAAAAATATTTCTCAGCCGGTTCGGCTATATCAATGGCGTCCGACACTGGAAATCAGCCGAAGTTGGGGGGAAGTTCCGTCAATCGTGGTGCAGTCGTTCGAGTTCGCACCAAACGATTTGGATACTGGAGCGGTCTCCGGTGATTTACGCGATCAACTGATTGTTCGCATGTCGCGACGCAAGGGGGTTTCGATATTTGACGGTCAGTCCAAAGAAGAGATTGACGCAGTTTATGAACTACGCGGACGGTTACGTTTAGCTGGTGACCGCGGAAGGCTTACGCTCACCCTTATTCTTCGGGAGGAAAGCCGGCCTGTCTGGTCTGCGACTTATGAAGAAAACACAGCTGATATATTTGAGTTTTGCGACAACGTTCTGGAACTGGCAGAGGGGGACCTTCGTTTGCAGACAAATGCTTTCGACGGGGATCGTCTTTCCGGCCTGGCTGACGAAAAATTAAGCGTGTCAGAATTGAGAGCAAGGGCTGCCAACGAGTACTACAAGGTTACCACCGAGAGTTGGACCCACGGTTTGTCTTTGATGGAGCGGGCAGTAGCGCTGGATCCACTGGACGGCGTTTCGCTGGCCATGCGGATTGAAGCCCATATCATGCTTCATGGGGCTCGGTATGAAGACATCGAGGGAGATCTAAGACACGAGTTGGCGGCGAGCCTGGACACAGCCGTTATTCAATCCCCTCAAAGCGATTATGTATTTTGGACGCGAGGTCTGTTTCGTATCACCGTTGAAGACGATGTGCTGGGAGCCAAGGCGGACTTAGGTCGTTGCATGGCGATTAATTCGGCCTATCTGGATAATTATGAACTGGAAGCGCATATCGCTATGCGGGAAGGCAATTATATTGCCGCAGATGCGGCGTTTTCCCGGCTTGTTGAACGAGGTACGCAAAACCCACTTCAACCCTACCGAATGTTTTTGCGCGGCGTGGCACGGTTCTGCGCCGAAGACTATCACGGATCAGAGCGGGATGCAGCATTGGCATCAGACCTGCGCCCAAACGAGGCCGGTCTGTTGAAACTGCGCGCGCTGGCATTGAAGGAATTAAACCAACCAGAACAAGCTGAGCAATGCTTGGCTGCCGCAGATCGGTTGTCTCACGGGCCAATGACGACAACGCGACGTCCAGTGCTTGCACCACAGCATTCCTGGCTTTTGGAAAAGCTACGACCGGACAGCCTTTAGACACCTTGGAATGCAGAAACGATCTGATCCGCGATCAATAATCCAGCCAGATTTGTTCGATGCTCATTCTCGATGCCCGGTAAATCTGAGGTGGAGCCCGCAGTGAATTCAAACTTGATGTTGGTCATCTGCTTCACAATTTTCACATTTTCCACGCAGCTCGACGATTGAGTTTTCAAGTTGAAAGTGATTGTCGCTGGAAATTGAACTCACAAGTGAGGAGAGCCTGGCGTTGCTCAATTCCTTAACACGCTCGCAGGAATTGCAGATGGCAAACGCAATTGCCTTGTGCTGATCGCAGTTGGAATGCTGACATGCGACGAAGGAATTGAGTGATTCCAACCGGTGCACCAGACCGACTTCCATAAGTTTTTCAAGCGCGCGATAGACCTGAAGGGGCGCGCGAAATCCTTCGACACGCAGGGTGTCCAATATAGCATAGGCGCTGAGCGAAGTTTTCGCGTCATCCAGCGTTGTCAAAACCAGTTCCTGATTTCGGGTGAGGGAAGGCATCAATTGATCAGGACTCATGGCGCATCCTTTCCTGAATGGCGATGGTTTGTGGCAAACAATTTGCCGAGTGGTGATTGACTTAATGCAAACAGGCAGGCAGCTGCAACCACAATGCTTGGCCCCGACGGGGTGTCCCACTGCAATGAGGCAAACAGACCGCCGCTGACCGAGGCAACGCCAATCAGTGCGGCACCGAGTGCCATCACTTCCGGGCTAGCAGCAAACCGGCGTGCGGTGGCTGCGGGGATGATCAACAAAGCGGTGATCAGCAACGCGCCGACGATCTTGATTGACAGCGCAATAACAGCAGCAGTGAGCAGGGTGAAAATCAGGTTGGTGCGTTTTGGTGCCATGCCTTCTGCTTCGGCCAGTTCCGGATTGACCGTTGCGGCAAACAACGGCCGCCAGATTGCAGCGAGCACCGCAAGGATCACAATCCCTCCACCATAGGTGGCGAGAATATCCGTTTTCGACACTGCCAGAATGTCGCCAAACAGCAGCCCCATCAGATCAACGCGCAACCATGTTGCGAGCGTCAACACAACCAATCCGATTGCCAGCGCTCCGTGTGAGAAAATGCCGAGCAGCGCATCTGAAGAAATATTAGAGCGGTTCTGCAGCAGCAGCAAAATGAAAGAGACGCCCACACAGACCGCCAAAACTGCCAGTGTGATGTTGATATCCGCCAACACCCCCACGGCCACTCCCAATAATGCCGCATGGGAGAGGGAGTCGCCAAAATAAGCCAAACGCCGCCAGACGATGAAGCAGCCAAGCGGCCCGGCAATCAGCGCTACGCCAATGCCGGCAAATAATGCGCGCATGAAAAAATCATCCAGCATCCGATGACTCCTGCGACTGTATGCGCTTCTGTGTGCTGTCGTGGCTGTGACCATGGTGGCCATCATCTGGATGGCAATCATCGGTGATTGAGCCGTCTGAATGCATCACACTTCCGTCTGCCAAGTGAATGTGATCGTGTTGATGAAGGTAAAACGCCAGACCAGCAGCGCGGCCACCAAATAATTGCTGGTATTCGGGGGTTTCCGCCACGGCTGTTGGTGTGCCCTGACAACACATGTGGCCGTTCAGGCAAATCACCAGGTCTGTTGCCGCCATGACCAGATGCAGGTCATGAGAAATCAACAACACACCGCATTTCAATTTGTCACGGATGACGCCGATCAGGTTATACAGTTCAATCTCTCCATTGAAGTCGACACCCTGAACCGGCTCGTCCAATACCAGCAGGTTGGGCTTGCGGGCAATCGCCCGCGCCATCAATGCGCGCTGGAATTCACCGCCCGACAGGGTGCTCATTTCATGACCACCCAAATGGGAAATGCCGGTCAAAGACAGGGCGTCCATTACCGCATCTGCGGTGATGCGCCCGGTCAGATGAATGAAACGCTCCACTGTCAATGGAAACGTCCAGTCAATATTCAGTTTTTGCGGAACGTATCCAACCCGCAGGTCGTTGCGTCGGTGTGCAGTGCCGTGTGTTGGTTGGGTAATGCCAAGGGCAATTTTTGCTGTGGTAGACTTGCCAGAACCGTTGGGGCCAATCAGGGTCACGATTTGACCCGGCAGAACGGTGAATGAGACACCACGGACCAACCAGCGGTCAGCCGTTTCCAGGCCAACATTTTGCAGATTTACAAGAGGCGTTGTGGCGTTCATTGGGCGTCAGATTGATGAAGATGACCTCTTGTATCTCACATGTTATATCATTACACAAATACCTATTCTACATTTGATGATTGTTTTGAGGGCTGAAGTGCGAAACTTTATTGTCGGAATTGCTGCCCATGTTTTGGCGATGAGCAGCACCTTGCCGGTTGTTGCAAGTGATCTCCACGTGGTCAGCTCAATACGGCCGGTACATTCTTTGGTTGCATCGGTTATGCGCGGCATTGGAACCCCAGACCTGTTGATCAGCGGTGGTCAGTCACCCCATTCATTTACATTGAAGCCGTCGCAGGCACGGATGCTTCAAAGAGCCGATACTGTATTCTGGATTGGGCCGGGGCTGGAGGGTTTTTTAAGTAAATCCATCGAATCCATAGCCCCTGATGCGCAGTCGGTTGCGCTTGTTGCTTCGCCTGGTCTCAACAGGATCAAGGGAGCAGACCAGCACTTTGATCATGGCAATGATGATGACCATGATGATGGAATTTCACCACCTGAAGACGCCTTTGACCCCCACATCTGGCTGGATCCTGAAAATGCTATCGTCATGGTGGAACATATTGCGCGCAGACTGGCGGAGCAGGATGCGGAAAACTCCCAAAACTATGCCAAAAATGCTGCAGATACTGTCGCGCGACTGAAGCTGCTCGGCACTGAAATCAATGCGCAAATTGCATCGGTTCGTGACCGGCCGTATATGGTGTTTCATCAGGCTTACGGCTATTTCGAAAATCGGTTTGGACTTCAAAATGCTGGCGTATTATCGCCCAACCCGGTGGTTGGCCCCAGTGCAAAACGGTTGCAGAAACTCGCACAGCAGGCCCGGTTATCGGGCGTAAAATGTGTATTTTCCGAACCGCAGATTAAACCTGAAGCCTGGGACGCAATCGCCGACGACAATGGATTGCGCATTGATACTCTTGATCCGATAGGGCTGGAAGTAACGCCGGGACCGGAGCTTTATTTCGAGCTCAAACGCAATCTTGCTGAAACCCTGACTGACTGTCTGTTAAGATAGACGTCACGTGGGTTAAGCGGCATCGTCCTGAGTCAATTCGCCGGTGCGCAATTGTTCCGCTTCGATGCTCTCAAACAAGGCGCGGAAATTGCCTTCTCCAAAGCCTTCATCCCCTTTGCGTTGGATGAATTCGAAAAAGATCGGACCGACCACGGTTCTTGAAAAGATTTGCAACAAAATGCGGGTCATTCGGTCACCATTGACGTCATCAATCACACCCTCACCATCAATCAGCACGCCATGTTTGCGCATGCGGTCGAGTGGCTCGGAGTGCCCGGTTACCCGCTCTTTGCTCAACTGGTAATAGGCGTCGGGCGGTCCGGGCATAAATTTCAGTCCATTGTCGGCAAGTTCGTCGGTGGCGTCATAAATATCGTCAGTGCCGACAGCAATATGCTGGATACCTTCGCCCTTGTATTTGTGCAGATAGGATTCAATCTGGCTTTTGTCGTCAGTGCTTTCATTCAGTGGGATGCGAATTTTTCCGCAAGGTGAAGTTATCGCGCGGCTGATCAGGCCGGTGAGCTTGCCCTCGATGTCGAAAAAATGGATTTGGGTGAACCCGAACAGATCCCGGTAGAAGTGCCACCAGGTGTCCATGTTGCCGCGATACACGTTGTGGGTCAGGTGGTCGAGATAATAAAATCCAATACCTTCTGGCCGGTGATCGGCAGCTCCCACCCAGTCGAATTCGGCGTCATATGCAGAGCCCGTTTCACCGTAGTTGTCGATGAAATAAAGCAGTGATCCGCCGATGCCTATAATTGCAGGAACGTCCAGCGCCTTATCGTCTTCCAGATAGGGTTCGGCGCCGAGTTTTACTGCGTGATCGAAGGCTTGTTGAGCGTCCACAACGCGCCATGCCATTGACGATGCGCAGGGTCCATGGGCATCGACAAAATTCATCGCATGAGAATTGGGCTCGCTGTTGATCAGGTAATTGATATCGCCCTGACGCCAAACGGAGATCGACTTGGTTTTATGGTGAGCAACTTGTTTGTAGCCCATCCGCGTGAACAGGGTTTCCAGTTCAGCAGATTCGGCGTGGGCGAATTCAACAAATTCAAAACCATCCGTGCCGACCGGGTTTTGATCCGATATCTCGGCTTTTGGCGCGTGGTGTGGAAATGGGCCCATAACGTTTGCTCCGCAAAAAATTGTCTGCACCGACTATAACAAATTCGTAGTGCAAGTTTCTTGTAAAATGTGTATGTTTACACCTAAATTTACACAACATGTGCGTAAACTGGCGTAATAATGATTGGATTATAACAAATGGATGGATTTGATCGCAATATTGTTCGTGCGCTTCAGAGCGATGGTCGCCTGACAAATGGTGAGTTGGGCGATCGGGTCGGTCTTTCCGCGTCGCAATGCTCGCGACGGCGGTCAGCTCTGGAAGAAAGCGGTGTTATTCGCGGATACACGGCATTGGTTGATTCAGAAAAGGTTGGCGTCAGCCTGACCTGCATCATATCCGTTACTTTGACATCGCATAATGACGACAATGCTGATCAGTTTCGCCAATTGTTGCTGAGCCTCGATAATGTTCAGGAAGCTTTCTCACTCACCGGAGAAATGGACTATTCAATCAAGGTCGTCTCACCAGATCTGAAATCCCTGTCGCGATTCATCAGCGATGTGTTGCTGCCCCAAAAAGCCGTGCAGAATGTTAAAAGCGCCATTGTTCTGGACACAATCAAATCGACACTTGCCCTGCCGATCAGTGCAGGGGGTGGCGCTGGTCAGGCCTGATCAAGCAGCATTTCCATGAACACCACGCGGTCGACAATTTCTGCCGGGAATTCGCTCGGTGGCGCGACGTCCTTGAACCCGACGGCGCGATAAATCCGATGGGCGCTGTGCATGGTGTGATAACTGTCCAGAATTATTCGTTTGGCACTGGTGTTTCCAGCTTGTGCAACCAGTTCCTTCGTCAGCTTTAGGCCAACGCCTTTGCTGCGCTGACCGGGGCATACATACATGCGCTTTAATTCGACAACATCATCACCGTGGCCGATGAGTGCTCCGCAGCCAACAGGCTGTCCATTGTATCTGGCCAGCAGAAAACAGCCAAGTGGCGGGCCATACACCTTGGACAGATCAGTGAGTTCGTTATCCAGACCTTCAAATGTCGGGGCTGCCGAAGAATCAGGATCAAGTTCAATCGACCATTGGGTCAATTCACGAACCAATTCGACCGCGGCATCATGGTCATTTTGTGAAGATATCGGTTTAATCGTCAGCATAGGAACTAATTTTGAAAATGACCGCAGGTACTTTTGGATTTTCAATCTACCCCATGAATGGTCCGTCTGAGCAAGCAATGCAGCAATTCTCCCAGCAATTAAATGTTTAACAGGTCGCCGCCCAGAGGTTCCACCGGAGTAAGATCCTTGTGATGGAGATAATCGGGTCGATCGGTGTTGCCATAGGCATTGCTGACGGGATTGAGGATCATCGAGAATACCGAGCGTTTCCATGGGGAGAAATTGGCTGGTGAGCAGTGGATTGTCGTGTCGAAAAAAATCAACGCGGTGCCTTTCTTGCCCATCGCCGCGACAATCCCGTGATCCGGGTTAAGTTTTTGCGCCTTGTTCACCTGATTTCCGATGACCGCTTCGTCAACGGCCCAAACGGCATATGACGTCGTTTGGTCATCAAAGAACATTTCATGCGATGCAACTTCCCGGTTTTCGGTCAAATGAGAACCTGGGATGAAACAAATTGGCCCGTTAAACTGGTTCACATCATCCAGGTAAACGTGGATGTTGAGGGCCAGAGGACGTCTGATCCCGTCATTGACGTTATGATTGCCAAAGTCGCGGTGCCATTGCCAAACGTCATCTGAAAACGGTGTCTTATTATTGACTTTGACCTGTTGAACATAAAGCGGCTCGGGACGTATCTGATATGCCGGATTTATCAGTTTGGAGTGGTATACCAGTTTGGAAAATTGTTCATCGCGTTGATGAAGAGCCATGGCCATGCGAATCTCTCCAGAGTTTTTTTCGCGGATATTGGCCTCTGTGTCCTGCGCCCAAAGGTGGGGCATTTTTTCATTGAGTATTTCGATTTCGTTTTCTGAAAACAATTCGGGCAGGATCAAAAACCCGTCCCGGTTGAGATCATTCAATTGTAGCTCGTTTAATTTGTTGCCGGCCATTGGATGCTCCTTTGAGGCGCCCAACCCGAAATCACAATGTGCAAATCTGAAGTTTTGTCAATCGGTTCGTCAATGTCGCGCAGTCACAGGGATGATTTGCTAGCGACCTTCAATCACCCGCTGGAGAATGTCGGCAAGTTCAATTATTTCAGCCGCCTTGGCCTCTCCCAATTTCTGAGCAAGCTGATCGTTATAGTGTTGGGCTTGCGAACCCAGGCGACGATAGGACCGGTGGCCCAATTTGGTCAGTGTGAGTATTTGAACACGTCGGTCGCGTTGATCGGGTGCGCGGGACAACCAGCGCCTTTTTTCCAGTGAAAAAACCGCGCGGGAAACCTTGGTCTTGTGAAGACTGGCGGAATTACCAATTTCGGTCGCCGTCATGGGACCGTATTGCCCCAAATGAGCCAACACCCGCCATTCGCTGCGGGTCACGCCGTATTCGTTTCGATAGATCGATCTGAATGACTGGCTTACCGCTTCAGATGCCTGATGCAATCGAAACGGCAGGAAAGTCTCAAGATCGAATTCCGGATTTGTGTTTGATACAGATTCTGACATGGAGGCCTTGATGGTTACAAAATCAATCGTCACATATGTAACAAAATTGTTTTTCCAGAGGTAGCCCAATGAGCACAACCAATTCTCCGTCCTACATGCCCGGATTTGGGAATGATTTTGAAACTGAGAGCCTGCCCGGCGCCTTGCCCCAGGGGCGCAATTCTCCGCAGCGTTGTAATTATGGCCTTTATGCGGAGCAATTGTCTGGCTCTCCATTCACCGCGCCTCGCGGCACCAATGAGCGGTCCTGGCTGTACAGAATTCGCCCGGGAGTGCAGCATTCCGGTCGGTATAGCGAGATTGACCTGCCGAACTGGAAAACAGCTCCTCATCTGGTCAAACATGGATTGGCGCTGGGGCAGTTGCGTTGGTCTCCAGTTCCTATGCCCGATGAGCCGACTACATTTATTGAAGGTGTGGCGACGATGACAACGGCAGGTGATGCACTCAGCCAATCGGGTATCGCGGCCCATGTCTATGCCTTTAACATGGACATGAACGATGACTATTTTTTCAACGCCGATGGCGAGCTGATGCTGGTGCCTGAGCAGGGCGCGATACGGGTGTTCACCGAGCTTGGCATTATGGATCTGGAACCGGCAGAAATTTGCGTCATTCCGCGCGGCATGATTTTCAAGGTCATGTTGGCGGACGGTGAAAAAGCTGCACGCGGCTATATTTGTGAAAATTACGGGGCCAAATTGACTTTGCCCGATCGAGGGCCAATCGGAGCAAATTGTCTGGCCAATCCGCGCGATTTCAAAACACCTGTTGCTGCCTATGAAGACAAGGAAATTTCGTGTCGATTGACAGTTAAATGGTGCGGTTCCTTTCATCTGACTAAGATCGGTCAGTCGCCCCTCGACGTGGTTGCATGGCATGGCAATTACGCGCCCTATAAATATGATTTGCGGACATATTCGCCGGTCGGTGCGGTCTTGTTCGATCACCCTGACCCATCGATTTTCACGGTATTGACGGCGCCGTCTGGCGAAGAGGGAACAGCCAATGTGGATTTTGTGATTTTCCCACCACGCTGGCTGGTGGGAGAAGATACTTTCCGTCCACCCTGGTATCACCGCAACATCATGAGCGAGTTCATGGGACTTGTTTACGGACAATATGATGCAAAGGAAGAGGGTTTTGTGCCCGGTGGCATGAGCCTGCACAATCTCATGTTGCCCCATGGTCCGGACTTTGGTGGCTTCGAAAAGGCATCCCACAGCGAGCTGGAACCAACGAAGTTGGATAACACAATGGCATTCATGTTTGAAACGAGATTTCCTCAACAGCTGACAAAATTTGCAGCTGAGCTGGACACGTTGCAGGATGATTATGTTGACTGCTGGGAAGGTTTGGAACGGAAGTTTGATGGCACGCCCGGCCTGAAGTAATGCAAAGCTTGAACCAATAACATTCCAGGATTTACTACATGACTTTGATGCCTTCCTGGGTAGATGGTGCCAACGCACCGGATTGCCCGTTTCCGCTGAACAATTTGCCATATGGCGTCTATTCAATCGAAGGTGGTGAACCTGCCTGTTGCACTGCCATCGGCAATTATGTCCTTGATCTCGCGCAATTGCAGATTGGCGGATTGATTGATGTGGGTGAGGAAGCCATTTTCAGTCAGAATTGTTTGAATCAGTTCATGGCTATGGGGCAGGGCAGTTGGGATAGGGTCCGCCAGCAACTCATCGAACTGCTGAATGAAAAAGCGGTTGGCAGCAATAAGGCTGCAATTGAAGCGGCAATGACGCCGCTTGGTCAGGCGCGCATGCAGATGCCGTTTCGGGTTTGTGAATTTACTGATTTCTTTTCCGGACGTCATCATGCCGAAAATGCAGGGACGATGTTTCGGGGCCGAGAAAACGCGCTTCAACCAAATTGGCTGCATATTCCGGTTGGCTATAACGGGAGGGCGTCGACGGTTGTGGTATCCGGCACCGATATCGTGCGCCCGCAGGGGCAGCTTAAGAGCCCAAAACATGAAACTCCGATTTTTGCCCCCAGTAGACGACTTGATATCGAACTGGAAATGGGGGCTGTTGTTGGAACATCCAGCACGATGGGGCGGCCCGTGTCGGTCGACGAAGCGGATGAGATGATCTTCGGCTATGTCATCGTCAATGACTGGTCGGCGCGCGATATTCAGGCCTGGGAATATCAGCCACTTGGCCCTTTTCAGGCCAAGGCATTTGCTACTTCAATCAGTCCGTGGATTGTCAGCCGCGCGGCGCTCGAACCATTTCGGGTATCGACACCGGATCGGGAAAAGCCGCTGTTGTCCTATCTGCAGGAAAATGGCCCCTTGCTCTATGATATCGATCTGGAGGTGGCCATGCAGCCTGATGCAGCTGATGTGGAAACCATTATTTCGCGCACCAATTATCGGGAAATGTACTATTCAGCGGCCCAACAGCTGGCGCATCATTCCAGCTCGGGCTGCGCCATGAATTGTGGCGACCTCTTGGGTTCCGGAACAATATCCGGCCCTGACAAATCGTCGTTGGGGTCACTGCTTGAAATCAGCTGGGGCGGCAAGGAACCGTTTACCCTCAACAACGGGGAGAGCCGAACATTCATTGAAGACGGAGACCGATTGACCCTGAGGGGGCACGCTCAGGGGAACGGCTATCGCATCGGATTTGGCGAATGCACAGCAACCATTCTTCCAGCTATCGAGTGAAGATCTCATTATCTGCGCAGCACGAGCAGGCCTGCGATCACAATCAATGCCATGCCCGACAGCGATATTGGGTTTGGCAGGATTGCAAAAAACACAGCATCCCAGATGGCAACAAAGATCAGATAAGTGTATTCGAAAGTTGCAACGGTGGACGGTGGTGCAGCCTGATAGGCACCGGCCAATAGCAAGCCGAGGCCGACCGCAAAGCCGGCCAATACGATCAACACTGCGATGTCAGACAGCCCAACCGATGACCAGGTTCCAAAGATGTAAGGATAGGCTTCAACGAGCATCCCATCTGTGGACAACCAAAGCAGCAGCCCGCTGACCACAAACCCAGCTAACCCCATCACAATGTTTTGCGACAGAGACAATACGGAAAGAGGAACATCCTGACATTTTGTTCGCGTGGTGATATGAGCAAGTGCGTAAAATGCAGCACCGATAACCGGCAAGATTGACCATGGAGAAAAGGCTTCTGAACCAGGTTGCAGCAAGACCATCACCCCGGCAAAGCCAAGTGCAACTCCAATCCATCCCCGCCATCCAACCGGCTCGGCGATGACATAAGCAGACAGCAAAGTGACAAATATCGGTGCGATGTAATTGGCCGCGCCAACGGTTGAAAGGCTGAGAAAGGGAATGGCCGCATAAAACGCCAGAAAAGTAGTGGTAATGAAGAGGGACCGCATCATTGGCCAGCGGCTTAATGCGGGCTTAAGCAGGTTCCGGGAGCCGCGCATCCTGCCGATCACCAGCAATAATGGAACTGCGATACAGCCACGCAGGGCAAATATCTGCCAAAGAGATAGTTGGTCACTAAACAGTTTGAAGATGACATCCTGCACCGAAATAGCCAGAGCCGCGGCCAGTATCAGGCTTACTCCCAGCTTGATGTTTTGCGGGCGGGTGTTCATCAATGATCGCCTAATGTGCCGGTGCAGCCTCGCTTTGAGATGCAGTGTTAGCCGGGTGAACGAGGCCACGCAGTTCTGTTTTGGCCGCAAAACGATGTTTTAGCGACGAATTTACGGTTGAAGGATATGTCTGCTCAATCGGTGCAAATAGTTGAGTGACACGTTTACCGGCTCGGACCGCAGAAAGCGGCTTTCTCCGGTGTCAGGGGAAAACTGACGTCTGTTCTGGTCGATGAGAGCCAGGTCCGAAATGACCGTTGCTGCAATATCTGGTCCGCGGGCGCAGGCCTGCAAAATAAGACTCCCAATACCAGATGTAATCCGACATATAGCGGTGATTTATTTTCAAGACATTCCCCCATCTCAAGACAGAAACTGGGCATTTGGTGGCGTCGTACAAAAGATTAAGCCGGATGGACGAAGAATCAACTCATATGGTTGCAGATCTGCGGTTGTTAAAATCTCCTCAGATAGTGCAAAAAATCCATTGTGCATCTTGCACTTAGAGCTTGCGTGCAATAGATAGGCATCAACTAATTAAGGTGCGTTGAGTGTACTGAATGCTCGGCGCGCCTGTTTGCTGTTTGAAAACAAGAAGATGCGGATTTTTTCCGCGCATTGTTTGAGGAAATCACGTTGGCGTCAAAAACAAATCCATTCACATTTCTCCAGCAGGTGCGGGCGGAAGTGGCAAAGGTTGTTTGGCCGACGCGTCGGGAAACCGGCGTAACCACCGTGATGACGCTGGCTCTTGTGTTCATTTTTGCGATATTTTTCTTTTTGGTTGATCAGGTCCTGAGCTACGGCACAGGCTTTCTTTTCGGATAATTGATCCAGACGGAGTGCGGAAATTCCATGGCTATGCGGTGGTACATCATTCACGCCTACTCGAATTTCGAGCAAAAGGTTGTGGCCTCGATTGAGGAACAGGCGCGTCAAAAGGGCCTCGAGCACCTGTTTGAACAAGTGCTGGTGCCGGTTGAAAAAGTCGTTGAAGTGCGCAAGGGCAAGAAAGTCGATGCCGAGCGCAAGTTTTTCCCCGGCTATGTGTTGGCACGGATGGAAATGACCGATGAGGCATTTCATCTGATCAACAATACACCGAAAGTGACCGGCTTTCTGGGGTCTGACAACAAGCCACTGCCGATACCCGACAAGGAAGCTGATCGCATTCTTAATCAGGTTCAGGAGGGTGTTGATCGTCCCAAGCCGTCGGTCATGTTCGAAATTGGCGAGAATGTTCGGGTATCCGATGGTCCATTTGCCTCATTCAGTGGCACTGTGGAAGAGGTGGACGAGGAACGCGCCCGCCTGAAAGTAGAAGTTTCGATCTTCGGGCGTGCAACGCCGGTTGATCTTGAATATGGGCAGGTCGAAAAGGTCTGATCCACGCATCTGTGTGGGAGGTGAGGGGCCTGGCCGGCTTCCAATTCCATACCACGCAGGTCTTTGAGCGCAGTGAAAGCTGTTTATGAAATGCTCCGCAGGGAGCGAAAACAAAGGCAAGTAGATGGCCAAGAAAATTGACGGATACCTGAAGCTTCAGGTGCCTGCGGGAAGTGCTACACCGTCCCCGCCAATCGGTCCGGCGCTGGGTCAGCGCGGTCTGAATATCATGGAATTCTGTAAGTCGTTTAACGCGGCTTCCCAGGAAATGGAAAAAGGCGCTCCGGTTCCGGTCACCATTACCATTTTCCAGGATAAGTCTTTCACCTTCAAAATGAAGACGCCACCAGCGTCCTACCTTTTGAAGAAAGCTGCGAACCTGAAATCCGGCTCAGAAGAGCCCGGTCGCACCGTTGCAGGTTCTGTAACCCGCGACCAGGTGAAAGAAATCGCCGAAATCAAAATGAAAGATCTCAACGCCAATACAATCGATCAGGCAATGCTGATCATTGAAGGCTCTGCCCGCTCGATGGGCCTGGAAGTGAAGGGCTAACAAGATGGCAAAAGCAGGAAAAAGACTAACTACCGCTCGTGAAGGCATTGATCGCAAAAAGCTTTATGATCTGTCCGAAGCGATTTCTTTCGTCAAAAACGGTGCGAAAGCCAAATTTGACGAAACCGTTGAAGTGGCAATGAACCTGGGTGTTGACCCGCGTCATGCTGATCAAATGGTTCGTGGTGTCGTGACAATGCCGAACGGCACTGGCAAAGACATGAATGTCGCCGTATTTGCCCGTGATGCCAAAGCAGAGGAAGCGCTGGCTGCCGGAGCTGATACTGTCGGTGCTGAAGATTTGATGGAGCGTATTCAGGGTGGTGACATTCCGTTTGACCGTATCATCGCAACGCCTGACATGATGGCCCTTGTTGGTCGTTTGGGTAAGGTGCTTGGTCCTCGTGGTCTGATGCCCAACCCGCGCGTTGGTACTGTTACCCCTGACGTAACCCAGGCTGTTAAAGATGCCAAAGGCGGATCAGTTGAATTTCGCGCCGAAAAAGCCGGCGTCATTCATGCCGGTATTGCAAAAGCAAGTTTCGACGCCAAGGCAATCGAAGAAAACGTATTGGCATTTACCGAAGCTGTTACCAAAGCCAAACCATCAGGTGTCAAAGGCACTTTCATCAAGCGCGTGGCGATATCTTCAACAATGGGGCCAGGCGTTAAGATTGACCCAGCGTCGATTTTGCCAGCTTCTTGAGAATGCACATTAAGTTTTTAGCACAATGCTCTGAACTTATTTTAAGAATTCTGGACCGGTTCGCCGGTTCAGATGGATAAAGCCACAAAGTTTTATCCCCTGTCCGAGACTGCAGGCGAGGTCAGAAATGACCTCTTAATCGCGAAAGCCCGCACAGACGAATGAACCGAATTATTTGGTTCGAACGATTGCCTTGCGCTGCTGCTTCCAATTGGAGGTTGTGTGACGCAAGGGGACAGGATCCTCGAGCGTCGTTGTTGCGCACTTCGGTGAGCAAAGGCGGCAAAAGGCAACCAGATCTGGATATTAATCCGGGTCAAAACTGGAGAGACAAATTGGATAGAGCGGAAAAACGCGAATTTGTCGCTGAGATGAAACAGACGCTTTCGGGCGCCGGTTCTGTCGTGGTGGCACAATATGCCGGTCTGTCGGTTGCAGAGATGACAGAACTACGTTCATCGATGCGCGAAGCCGGCGGTACTGTCAAAGTTGCGAAAAACCGTCTCGTCAAGCTTGCTCTTGAGGGTACGGATGCTGAACACATGGGGGACCTTTTGACGGGTCCAACTCTTCTTGCATATGCAGAAGACCCGGTGGCAGCACCGAAAGCAGCCAGCGATTTTGCTAAGAAAAATGAGAAACTCGTTATTCTTGGTGGCGCAATGGGTGCAACCAACCTCGATCAGAACGGTGTGAAGTCATTGGCTTCTCTGCCGTCGCTGGATGAGTTGCGTGGCAAGTTGGTCGCAATGATCAGCACGCCTGCACAACGTATAGCCGTAATCACCAGCGCCCCAGCGGGTCAGGTGGCAAGGGTTATCGGGGCCTACTCCTCAAAGGAAGCTGCGTGAGCGGATTTCGAAACAACCAATTCAACTTCACAAACACTCGTTTGAACTAATCTAAGGACTAATAAAATGGCTGATCTTCAAAAGATCGTAGACGAACTTTCAACATTGACCGTGCTGGAAGCCGCTGAACTCTCAAAAATGCTCGAAGAGCATTGGGGTGTTTCTGCTGCTGCTCCTGTTGCTGCTGCCGCCGCTGGCGCTGCTCCAGCAGAAGTCGCTGAAGAAAAAGACGAATTCGACGTTGTTCTGGCTGCTATCGGTGACAAGAAAATCAACGTCATCAAAGAAGTGCGCGGCATCACAGGTCTTGGCCTCAAAGAAGCCAAAGACCTTGTTGAAGGCGCTCCAAAAGCAGTTAAAGAAGGCATCTCCAAAGGGGAAGCCGAAGAGCTCAAAAAGCAGCTTGAAGCAGCTGGCGCTACTGTCGAGCTCAAGTAAACAGTTTGCCTTATGGGGCAGGGTGTTAGCTCTGCCCCATTCGCAACACATTGTTGCGAAACATAACCGAAAGTTACCCTGGGATGATTCGCTTGGGGTGTCTTGAATCCAGACCTGTTGATTGGCAGGTGTCCTGAAAGTCCGATTGAATAGGGCTTTTTGGCGACTTGTCCAAAACAACAGACCATATGCAGCGTTTATGCCGATCCGAAGTAATAGCCGGATCGAGCGTGAGGGCTGTTTTTGTGTGTTCGGCCCGTCGCATGGGCCACCAATACGAGGATTATCCATGGCTTCGAAAGCTCATGTCTTCAACGGCCGCAAACGCGTCCGCAAAGTTTACGGTCACATTACGGAAGTGACTGATATGCCGAACCTCATTGAGGTTCAGATGTCGTCTTATGATGCCTTTTTGATGGTTGAAGAGCCCGATGGTGGCCGCGGCGACGAAGGCCTTCAGGCGGTGTTTAATTCGGTATTCCCGATTAAGGATTTCACCGGTGCAGCGCAACTTGATTTCGTCCGGTACGATTTTGAAGCGCCAAAATATGACACCGAAGAGTGCCGCCAGCGCGACATGACTTATTCAGCGCCGCTGAAAGTGACGCTTCGGCTGATCGTTTTTGATATCGATGAAGAAACCGGCGCCAAGTCGGTCAAAGATATCAAGGAGCAGGAAGTCTATATGGGTGATATGCCCCTGATGACCGGCAATGGCACGTTCGTGATCAACGGTACGGAACGTGTAATTGTTTCGCAGATGCACCGCTCTCCGGGTGTATTTTTTGACCACGACAAGGGCAAGACACATTCCTCAGGAAAATTATTGTTCGCTTCACGCGTGATCCCTTATCGTGGATCATGGCTCGACATTGAGTTCGATGCCAAGGACATTGTCTATGCGCGTATCGACCGCCGCCGCAAAATTCCGGCCACGACTTTGTTGATGGCTCTGGGCATGGACGGCGAAGACATCCTGTCCCACTTCTACAATACCGTTACTTTCAAGAATGACGGTAAAAAAGGATGGCGCATGCCATTCGACGCCGAACGTTTGAAGGGTACAAAACCAACTGAAGACATCATCAATGCCGCTAATGGCAAAGTGGTGATTGAAGCTGGCAAGAAAGTCACCGCCAAAACGATTCGTGATTTGGGTGATAAGATCAAGGATATCAGAGTAACTCCTGAATCTCTGAACAGTCGTTATCTTTCTGAAGACGTCGTCAATATGGAAACTGGCGAAATCTACTTTGAAGCTGGTGATGAGCTGACTTATGAAGTCAATGAGAAGAATGGGGAAGTGTCCGGTTCGGTGATTGATCTGCTCGAAATGGGCTATAATTCAATCGATGTTCTCGATATCGACCACGTGACGATCGGCGCTTATATGCGTTCGACCCTGGCGGCTGACAAGAACAATTCCCGTCAGGATGCCCTGTTTGACATCTATCGTGTGATGCGTCCGGGTGAACCACCGACACCGGACACTGCCGAGGCGATGTTCCAGTCATTATTCTTTGACCGTGAGCGCTACGACTTGTCGGCTGTTGGTCGCGTAAAAATGAACATGCGCCTTGATCTGGATGCTGAAGACACAGTCCGCGTTCTGCGCAAGGAAGACATCCTGTCGGTTATGAAAACTCTGGTCGAGTTGCGCGATGGTATTGGCGAAATCGACGATATTGATAACCTCGGCAACCGCCGTGTGCGTTCAGTAGGCGAACTGATGGAAAATCAGTACCGCGTCGGCTTGCTGCGCATGGAGCGCGCGATCAAGGAGCGTATGTCGTCGATCGAAATCGACACGGTCATGCCGCAGGATTTGATCAACGCAAAACCTGCTGCTGCAGCGGTTCGCGAGTTCTTCGGTTCTTCGCAATTGTCGCAGTTTATGGACCAGACCAACCCATTATCTGAGATCACGCACAAGCGTCGTTTGTCAGCGCTTGGACCTGGTGGTCTGACCCGCGAGCGAGCTGGTTTTGAAGTGCGTGATGTGCATCCCACCCATTACGGTCGCATCTGCCCTATTGAAACACCGGAAGGACCAAACATTGGTCTGATCAACTCGCTGGCCACCTTTGCCCGGATCAACAAATACGGCTTCATCGAAAGCCCGTATCGTAAGATTGTAAAAGGCAAGGTCACAAATGATGTGGTCTATCTGTCAGCCATGGAAGAAGCCAAGCACACCGTCGCTCAGGCGAATGCTGAACTCGACGACAAAGGTAAATTCGTCAATGAATTTGTCATCTGTCGCCAGGCTGGTGATGTGCACATGATGCCAACAAGTGATGTTGACTTGATGGACGTGTCACCAAAACAGCTGGTTTCGGTAGCTGCAGCGCTTATTCCATTCCTGGAAAACGACGACGCCAACCGTGCCCTGATGGGTTCCAACATGATGCGTCAGGCGGTGCCATTGGTACGCGCTGAAGCGCCGTTTGTCGGAACCGGCATGGAACCGATTGTTGCCCGCGACTCTGGTGCCGCCATTGGTGCCAAGCGCGGTGGAGTTGTTGACCAGGTGGATGCCACCCGTATTGTTGTTCGTGCAACTGAAGATCTGGACCCGGCCAAACCCGGTGTTGATATCTACCGCCTGCAGAAGTTCCAGCGTTCCAACCAGTCGACCTGTATCAATCAGCGCCCGCTGGTTCGGGTAGGTGACGTGTTGAACAAGGGCGATATTATCGCTGATGGTCCGTCAACCGATCTTGGTGATCTGGCGCTGGGCCGCAACGTCCTCGTCGCGTTCATGCCCTGGAACGGATACAATTTCGAAGACTCCATCCTGTTGTCTGAGCGCATCGTGCGTGACGATGTTTTCACCTCCATTCACATCGAAGAATTTGAAGTGATGGCGCGTGATACAAAACTCGGGCCGGAAGAAATTACCCGCGATATTCCAAACGTTTCAGAAGAGGCTTTGAAAAACCTCGATGAAGCAGGCATCACATATATCGGTGCGGAAGTTGGCCCGGGTGATATTCTTGTTGGCAAGATCACGCCAAAGGGTGAGAGCCCGATGACACCGGAAGAAAAGCTTCTGCGTGCCATCTTTGGTGAGAAGGCGTCCGATGTGCGTGATACGTCGCTGCGCATGAGCCCCGGTGCATTTGGTACAGTCGTCGAAGTTCGCGTTTTCAACCGTCACGGTATTGAAAAAGACGAGCGTGCCATGGCGATTGAGCGCGAAGAAATCGAAACGCTCGCTAAAGACCGCGATGACGAGCAGGCCATTTTGGACCGCAACGTCTATGGTCGTTTGGCAGATATGCTGAAAGGCAAGGAAACCGTTGCTGGCCCAAAAGGCTTCAGGAAGGGCCAGAAACTGAACCAGGAAGCGATGGAAGAATTTCCACGCTCCCAATGGTGGATGTTTGCTGTAGATAACGAAAAGCTACAGGGCCAGATTGAAGCTCTGCGCGGCCAGTATGACGAATCGAAGGGCCTTCTGGAAGGTCGCTTCATGGACAAGGTTGAAAAACTGCAGCGTGGCGACGAACTGCCACCTGGCGTCATGAAAATGGTCAAGGTCTTTGTAGCCATTAAGCGTAAGCTGCAGCCTGGTGATAAAATGGCTGGTCGTCACGGCAACAAGGGTGTGGTTTCCCGCATCATGCCGATCGAGGACATGCCGTTTCTGGAAGATGGTACCCACGCGGACATCGTGTTGAACCCGTTGGGTGTGCCTTCGCGCATGAATGTTGGTCAGATCCTCGAAACCCACCTGGGTTGGGCCTGTGCCGGCATGGGTAAGAAAGTTGGCAATCTTCTGGAAGAATATCAGAAGTCCGGTCAGCAGGATGCTTTGCGCAGGGAGATTGAATCTCTTTATCCGGCCAATGACCGCAACGAGCCGGTTCGCGATTACGATGATGATTCCATTGTTCGTATTGCCGACCAGTTGAAAACCGGTGTTCGCATTGCAACGCCGGTGTTCGATGGGGCCCATGAGCCAGACATTGTTGAAATGCTGGAGCAGGCAGGCCTCGACGCATCGGGTCAGTCGACCTTGTATGATGGTCGTACAGGGGAAGCTTTCGATCGCCCGGTGACCATGGGCTACATCTACATGCTCAAGCTTCACCATCTGGTGGACGACAAGATCCATGCCCGGTCTATCGGTCCATACTCCCTTGTCACACAGCAGCCGCTGGGTGGTAAGGCGCAGTTTGGCGGCCAGCGCTTTGGTGAGATGGAGGTCTGGGCGCTTGAAGCGTATGGCGCAGCCTACACGCTTCAGGAAATGCTGACTGTCAAATCGGATGATGTTGCAGGCCGCACCAAGGTCTACGAAAGCATCGTACGTGGCGACGATACGTTTGAATCCGGTATTCCGGAATCATTCAACGTGTTGGTCAAAGAGATGCGGTCGCTTGGTCTATCTGTTGAGTTGGAAAATTCCAAACTTGATCAGGAAGAAGAAGAAAGAGACTTCGTTGATATGCCGGATGCAGCCGAGTAGGGGCTTCGGCCCCTTCGACCCCCGCTATTTGAATTTATTGTGGTCTGAAATCAGCTGATCAGACCTAAACGGGTGAAAGCCCAAAAAGGAGAAAATCACATGAACCATGAGGTCATGAATCTCTTCAATCCACAGGTGCAGGCCCAGTCTTTCGACTCCATCCGGATCTCGATTGCCTCACCGGAAAAAATTATGTCTTGGTCATTCGGCGAAATCAAAAAGCCAGAAACCATCAATTACCGTACCTTCAAGCCTGAACGCGATGGTTTGTTCTGCGCACGCATCTTTGGTCCGATCAAGGACTATGAATGCCTGTGTGGTAAGTATAAGCGCATGAAATATAAAGGTATTATTTGTGAAAAGTGTGGCGTAGAAGTCACCTTGTCACGGGTTCGCCGCGAACGCATGGGGCATATCGACCTGGCGTCGCCAGTTGCCCATATATGGTTTTTGAAATCATTGCCTTCTCGCATCGGACTGTTGCTGGATCTGACTTTGAAGGATCTTGAGCGTATCCTGTATTTCGAAAACTTTGTTATTATCGAACCCGGCCTGACACCGCTGAAAGAATTGCAGCTGCTCTCTGAAGAAGAGCACATGATCGCCTGTGAAGAATATGGCGACGACAGTTTTACAGCGATGATTGGTGCCGAAGCCATTCACGAAATGCTGTCAGCACTGGACCTCGAAAAACTGGTCAATGAATTGCGCGAAGAAATCGCAATTACCACGTCGGAGCTGAAATATAAAAAGATCTCAAAGCGGCTGAAAACTGCTGAAGCCTTTTTGGACTCCGGCAACCGTCCCGAATGGATGATCATGAAAACCATTCCGGTTATACCACCGGATCTGCGTCCTCTGGTTCCACTGGATGGTGGTCGTTTTGCAACGTCCGACCTGAATGATCTGTATCGTCGGGTAATCAACCGTAACAACCGGTTGAAGCGCCTGATGGAACTGCGTGCGCCGGATATCATTATCCGCAACGAAAAACGCATGTTGCAGGAATCTGTTGATGCGCTCTTCGACAACGGCCGTCGTGGCCGCACCATTACTGGTGCCAACAAGCGTCCGCTGAAATCCCTGTCTGATATGCTGAAAGGCAAGCAAGGTCGTTTCCGTCAAAACCTGCTCGGTAAACGCGTCGACTATTCCGGCCGTTCAGTTATCGTGGTTGGTCCCGAGCTGAAACTTCACCAGTGTGGCCTGCCGAAGAAAATGGCTCTGGAACTTTTCAAGCCGTTTATTTATGCGCGCCTTGACGCCAAGGGCTATTCGTCCACCGTCAAACAGGCCAAAAAGCTGGTTGAAAAGGAAAAACCGGAAGTTTGGGATATTCTCGATGAGGTTATCCGCGAGCATCCGGTTCTGCTGAACCGCGCACCAACGCTTCACCGGCTTGGCATCCAGGCGTTCGAACCCGTGCTGATTGAAGGCAAAGCCATTCATCTGCACCCGCTCGTTTGTGCCGCGTTCAATGCTGACTTTGACGGCGACCAGATGGCGGTCCACGTACCCCTGTCTCTGGAAGCACAGTTGGAAGCCCGCGTGTTGATGATGTCCACCAACAACATCCTGCACCCTGCCAATGGTCAGCCGATTATTGTGCCGTCACAGGATATCGTTCTGGGCCTTTATTATCTGTCGATTGAAGCTGAGAATGAGCCCGGCCAGGGCATGATCTTTGCTGACATGGGCGAATTGCAGCATGCGCTCGACAACAAAGTCGTTACCTTGCACTCCAAAATCAAAGGCCGCTTTAAGTCCGTTGATGAAGAAGGCAATCCGACTTCAGTGGTTTATGATACCACGCCAGGTCGGATGATGATGGGCGAGTTGCTGCCACGTCGTCCCGGCGTCAGCTATGAGATCGTAAACCAGGAAATGACCAAGAAGAACATCTCTTTGATGATTGATAAGGTCTACAGAAAATGCGGTCAAAAAGACACTGTCATTTTCGCTGACCAGATCATGAAGCTTGGTTTCACCAACGCCTGTAAGGCAGGCATTTCCTTTGGTAAGGATGACATGGTTATTCCCGATACCAAGGAGGGAATGGTTGCTGAAACTTCAGCTTTGGCCAAGGATTTTGAACAGCAGTATAATGACGGCCTGATCACTCAGGGCGAAAAATACAACAAGGTCGTTGATGCCTGGGCCAAATGTGGTGACAAGGTTGCCGATGAAATGATGAATGGTCTTCAGGAGACCAAGTTCGATGAAGCTGGTCGCCAGTTGCAGATGAACTCGGTTTATATGATGAGCCGTTCTGGTGCTCGTGGTTCGCCTGCTCAGATGAAGCAGCTGGCGGGTATGCGCGGATTGATGGCCAAGCCATCCGGCGAGATTATCGAAACACCGATCATCTCGAACTTTAAAGAAGGCTTGACCGTGATGGAGTATTTCAACTCCACCCACGGAGCCCGTAAGGGTCTGGCTGATACAGCGCTGAAAACTGCCAACTCCGGTTACCTGACGCGCCGGCTTGTTGATGTGGCACAGGATTGCATCATCAACGAAACGGATTGTGGCACAACTGCTGGTCTGACCATGCAGGCCATTGTCGATGCCGGTCAGGTTGTTGCAACACTGGGTCAGCGCATCGTTGGCCGTGCTGCTGCTGAAGATGTTGTGCATCCTGAAACCGAGGAAGTTCTCGTCAAGGCCGGGCAGTCGATTGAAGATCCCGACACCGTCGTAATCGAGGAAGCTGGTATCCAGACGGTGAAAATCCGTTCAGCTCTGACATGTGAAACCCGCACAGGTATTTGCGGCACCTGTTACGGTCGTGACCTTGCTCGTGGCACACCAGTCAATATGGGTGAAGCAGTTGGTGTTATCGCTGCTCAGTCGATTGGAGAACCCGGCACACAGTTGACGATGCGTACGTTCCACATTGGCGGCACTGCCAACGTGGTCGACTCATCGTTTATCGAAGCTTCCTATGAAGGCACTGTGAAGATCCGCAACCGCAATATGGTTCGCGATTCCAGCGGCAACATGATGGTCATGGGCCGTAACATGGCTGTGTTGATCATGGATGAACAGGGCAATGAGCGCGCGGTTCACCGTGTCACATATGGCTCACGCCTGTTGGTTGACGATGGCGACAACGTCAAACAGGGTCAGCGGATTGCAGAATGGGATCCCTATACGCGTCCGATCCTGACACCTGAGACCGGTGTGGTTGAGTTTGAAGACCTGGTGGACGGTGTATCTGTTTCTGAGAGCGCCGATGAAAATACGGGTATTGTCAAACGCGTTGTCATCGACTGGCGTTCCAACCCGCGTGGTGTCGACTTGAAGCCTGCAGTTGTCATCAAGGACAAAAAGGGCAAGGTCGTTACCACCAAACAAGGCGAAGCCAGGTTCCTGTTGTCGGTTGATGCGATTCTGTCGGTTGAACCCGGCGCTGCAATACATGCTGGGGACGTGCTTGCACGTGTGCCGCTTGAAAGTGCCAAAACCAAGGACATCACAGGTGGTCTGCCACGGGTTGCAGAGTTGTTTGAAGCACGTCGGCCAAAAGATGCTGCTGTCATTGCTGAAATTGACGGTACCATCCGCTTTGGTCGCGACTACAAGAACAAGCGTCGCATCCATATCGAACCAAGTGACGAAACCGTTGAACCGGTTGAGCACCTCATTCCAAAAGGCAAACCCTTCCATCATCAGGACGGTGACCCAATTGAAAAAGGTGATTACCTACTCGATGGCAATCCTGCACCACACGACATTCTTGCCGTGAAAGGTGTTGAAGCGCTGGCTTCCTACCTCGTTGACGAAGTACAGGAAGTTTATCGCTTGCAGGGTGTGGGCATCAACGACAAGCATATTGAAGTGATTGTTCGCCAGATGCTGCAGAAAGTCGAAATCACCGATCCAGGTGAATCCGGCCTTGTGCGTGGTGAACAGATGGATCGCATTGAACTCGACCTGATGAACGAGAAACTTGAAGAAGAAGGGCGTGCGTCTGCATCCGGCGAACCGATCTTGCTGGGCATTACCAAAGCGTCCCTGCAAACCCGTTCGTTTATCTCTGCGGCTTCGTTCCAGGAAACCACCCGCGTTCTGACGGAAGCGGCAGTTGCCGGTAAGTCTGATACGCTGGAAGGCCTGAAAGAAAACGTAATTGTTGGTCGTCTGATCCCGGCTGGTACCGGCGGGGTGATGAATCAGGTTCGTCGTATTGCCAATTCTCGTGATGACCTGATTGTCGATGAGCATCGCAAAGTTGCCGAGGCCGAAGCAGCAATGCTGGCTGATATGAGCGACACCGAAGCGGCTGAATAAGCCTGCAATTATCAAAAAAGGCCGCGATGGGCTCCCATCGCGGCTTTTTTTTGCCTGATTGGCCTGAATTGGCGTCGATTGGCCCAGAAATTGCCCTTTTTGGGCCAAATTTTGCGTTAACTAATGCTTTACCAAATTGGCCAGCGGGTACTTTGTTGTTTCTTTTCGCAAAGAATCTTGCTTCAATGAGGCAAGGGGCAGCTTGAGGAGTACCTACAACATGGGTTCCAATACATTTGAATTGATGTCCGGGCATCCGGTCGTCCGTCTGGCTTGCCTTGGCGTAATCACGCTTGGTCTGCAAGCCTGTTCTACATCGAGTACGCTGACTTCCAGTTACGGTTCTTTGACAACCACCGATGACCTGCGAAGTCGTGCGACTTCTAACACCGGAGCCGCCGTCGAATTGAGCAGGCGGCTGCAGGAATCTCGTGCTCAGGGTGGGGCGTTTGATTACGCGACAATCTACGCTGCGAAGGCGGATGATGGGATTACTATTCCTGCGTTCAACTACAAGAAGATGAATGCCAGATATCTGCGTCAGGCTGTGCGATATTACGGCCCGGAACCCGCTGGCACAATTATCGTCGATGCGCGTCGCCGCCACCTATATCTGGTGCAATCCGGCAAAATGGCCATTCGTTACGGAATTGCCGTGGGCAAGGAAGGCTATGGCTGGACTGGTAACTCGGTGCTGCAGTGGAAGCAGAAATGGCCGACATGGACACCGCCAGCTGAAATGATCGCGCGCAAGCCCGAACTTCAAAAATATGCCGATGGTTTGAAAGGCAGTACTGAAAATCCGCTCGGTGCACGGGCCATGTACCTCTACAAGGATGGCCGCGATACGCTGTATCGGATTCACGGTACTACCCAGCCATTCTCGATCGGCAAGGCGGCGTCATCGGGATGTTTCAGAATGATCAATCAGGACGTGATTGATCTCTATAGCCGGGTCGGCACGCGCGTTTCCGTTCAGGTTCGTCCTGAGGTGAGGGTCTCTTTGATCGAGCAGCAGCAGAACCGCTGATCTGGAGCCTTTCAGCTTTCAGGCGTCGGCGACGACCTGTGTGTCGTCGCGACTGCCCCATTCCGACCACGAGCCGTCATAGAGTTTGTGGTTGGCATGACCAATCGTTTCCAGAGCGAGTGTCAGCGCCGCAGCGGTAACGCCTGAACCACAGGTGGTTACGAGCGGCCCGGTCAAATCTACGCCGGCAGCCACAAATATCTGGCTTAGTTCTTCAGCAGACCGTAACTGACCATCTTTTGCCAATTCTGAAAATGGCACCGACAGAGCGCCGGGCATATGACCTGAGCGTATGCCTGCGCGAGGTTCGGGAGCTTCACCATTAAAGCGCGCTTCTGGGCGGGCGTCAGCAATCTGCGCGGAACCTGAGCCGACGATCTCGCTCATTGCGTCAAATGACACCACCGTATCGGCATTGAAATTTGCTTCAAAATGTTTCGGACTGATTGCTGTTGTACCAGTTTCGATTGGCCGGTGCTCAGCTGTCCATCTGGGTAGGCCGCCATTTAGCAGCACAACTTTTTCAGCGCCCATGATGCGAAAATTCCACCATGCTCGAGCGGCTGAAAACAGGCCCAAGCCGTCATACACGACAATTGTATCTTGATGGGAAACACCCAACTCGCCGACCATCTTTGCGAAGATTTCTGGCGACGCCAGGGTGTGTGGTAGATTGCTGCCTGGTTGGCTGATGGCATCAATGTCAAAATAGACAGCACCTGGAATATGCTGTTCTTCGAACTCCGCGCGACCGTTGCGTGGTTCGCCGTTGGCCAGCATGGTTGGCAGATACCACGAGGCATCAACAATCGACAGGTTTGAATCACCAAGGTGGTCGAACAGCCAGTCGGTTTCAACAAGGAATGGATTGGGCGACATGGATTTTCCAATCAGGATTGTGGAAGCGGGCCGAAGCGAATGCGCATGCGGCGGTTTTCTCGACCCTTTTTTTCGATTTTACCAATATGGATTTCACCGATCTCTGCGGACTCGCAGACATGGGTGCCGCCGCAAGGCTGCGAGTCGATACCAGAGTTTTCACCGATACACACCAAACGAATTTTACCAACGCCGCGCGGTGGTTTGACGTTTTTGGAGCGCACCAATCCGGGATTGGCGTCCAGTTCAGCTTCTTCAATCCATTGGGTGGACACTGGATGATTCTGATTGACGATTTCCATCATAGCCACGGAAATTTCAGTTTTGTCGGCGGTCTCGCTCATATCGAAGTCGATGCGGCTTTCATTTTCACCAACCGCGGCACCGGTAATCGGTTGCGGGCAGACCACCGACAGGATGTGGCAAGCGGTGTGCATGCGGGCGAGTTTGTGGCGGCGTTCCCAGTCGATATGGGCAATCAGTTGTTCGCCGACATCTGGAAGCGATTGTTCGACTTCCGGCACATGGACAATGGTTGTTTTGCCACCTTTTTCATAAACCGTGGTGGCGATTTGAATGCGACTGCCATCCTGACGCTCCAGAAAACCTGCATCGCCTGGCTGGCCACCGCTGGTCGCATAGAAAACGGTTTGATCCAGTACAATTCCACCCAGTTCATTGATGGCCAGCACCTGGGCATCGCAAGTGCTGGCATAGGCGTCTTCTGCAAAAATCTGACGGGTGGTGGTCACTCGTTGACCTCTTCAAACGGAACTTCAATGGTCGAGACACGATCCATCCAGGCGGGAACAGGAATGTCTTTGGAGCGCAGGAATTCGGGATCAAACATCTTGGCCTGATAGCGCGTTGCATAGTCACACAATACGGTAACAATGGTGTGGCCCGGGCCGAGTTCCTTTGCCAACCTTACAGCACCGGCAATGTTGATGCCCGAAGAGCCGCCGAGCATGAGGCCCTCATGTTCCATCAGGTCAAATACATAGGGCAGGGCCTCATCGTCGGGAATTCTATAAGGGAAACCAACTTCCAATCCCTCCAGATTCGCCGTGATGCGGCCTTGACCGATGCCTTCCGTTATCGACGTGCCCTCAGCTTTCAATTCGCCGTTGGCATAATAACCGTACAGGGCTGCGCCGCCCGGATCGGCCAGCCCGATTTTAACGTTTGGATTGCGTTCGCGCAGCGCTGTTGCCACCCCGGCCAGCGTGCCACCTGAACCGGCTGCACAGATGAACCCGTCAACCTTGCCATCGGTCTGCTGCCAGATTTCGGGGCCGGTGGTGTCGATATGTGCCTGTCGGTTGGCGACGTTGTCAAACTGATTGGCCCAGATGGCTCCCTGTGGATGAGACTTTGCAAGTTTCTCAGCAAGGCGACCGGACAGTCGTACAAAATTGTTGGGGTTGCTGTAAGGTTTTGGCGGCACTTCAATAAGTTCCGCCCCAAAGGCCCGGATGGCGTCTTTCTTTTCCTGACTTTGAGTGTTGGGAATGACGATGACCGATCGATATCCAAGGGCATTTCCAACCATTGCCAGTCCAATACCGGTGTTGCCGGCCGTACCCTCTACTATCAAACCTCCGTGACGAATATCACCGGCTTCTTCGGCAGTGCGAATGATCGACAGTGCAGCGCGATCTTTGACGCTTTGACCGGGATTGAGGAATTCGGCTTTGCCGAGAATTTCGCAACCGGTTTCTTCACTCACCTTGTTGAGACGGATGAGCGGCGTGTTGCCAATGGCTGTGATGATGGAGTTATGGATTGTCATGGCGAGTCCAGATCTGGAAGCTATTTGGTGCGAAACTAAACGCCTTCATTGTAGGGAGCAAGCAAAGGAATCCTCCAGATTTGCCGGTTTGGTAGTTTGGTTTTTCATGTGATCGATCCTGTTGCGCCGTTGGCTGACAGCCGGATCCTGACACCAGAGCTGTTGCGGTCAGGTCTTTTGATAAATCAATTGACGTACATTTATTGACTCGGCTTTGAATCCGGCTTCGCAATAGTGGAAATAGAACTCCCAGATGCGCTTGAAGCGTTCATCAAAACCCAAAGGTTTGATGGTTGGCCATTTTTCCCAGAATTTCAGCCGCCAGGCCTCCAGCGTGGCAGCATAGTCGGTGCCAAAGGCGCGACTGGCGACTTCTGCGAGTTGGTGGTTGTTTCCCAGTTGCGACAAAATCTCGGCAGAAGGCAACATACCGCCGGGAAAAATGTATTTCTGTATGAAGTCAGGTTGTGCCCTGTATGCTTCATAATCCTCTTCGCGAATGGTGATCACCTGCAAGCCGGCTCGACCTCCGGGTTTAAGGCATTTGTGGAGCTGGTCGAAATAGGAGGGCCAATAGGACTCGCCAACCGCCTCAAACATTTCGATAGACCCGATGCGGTCGTATTTTCCGGTTTCATCACGGTAATCGAGGAATTTGATGTCCACGAGATGGCCCAGACCGGCCCTATTCATACGCTCGCGGGCAAAATTAAGTTGTTCCTGCGAAATGGTCAAACAGGTCACCCTGGCCCCGATGTTAGAAGCGACAAATTCGGCGAAACCGCCCCAGCCGCAACCAATTTCAAGTACGTGGTGATCGGGTTGGATGTCCGTCAATTTTACAAGTGACCGGTACTTTGCTTCCTGAGCTTCTTCAAGGGAATTGGCGCCATCACGAAAAATGGCGCTGGAATATGTCATCGATGGATCGAGCCATTGGGTGTAAAATTCATTGCCTAAATCGTAGTGGGCGGCAATGTTGCGTTTGGCACCTGTTTTGGAGTTGCGGTTAAGGTAGTGGCCAAATTTGCTCAACAGGTTCAGCAGAGGATTGCGATTGAAAAAACTCTCAGCACCACCGCCATAAGAGTTTAGCAGAAACATCTGCAGAAACGAGGTTACATCAGGACTGTCCCATTCTCCTTCAATGTAACTTTCTGCAATACCAAGCGAACCGTGCGAAAGAATACGGCGCACAACTCCCCAATTGTGGAAAGTGGCTTCTGCATGAGGGCCGGGTTGCGGGGCGATGTATTCAATGGTTTTGCCTTCAGGTATGGTTACCCTGACCGATCCCTGCTGCAGTTTCGCAAGGGCGCGAACCACAAATCCGACCTTTTTTGGCAGGGTACTGATCACGTCGGTGATATTCCCGTCGGTCAGCTGAATGGTATTAACGTCTGAAACAACTGCCTCTTTTGTCATCTATATGCCCTCCCAAATGACGCTGTCAGTTTGACAACGCTACTGCTTAGGTGATGATTTCTAACAAATATTAGCCGCAGAGTTGCACGCGTCAAGGATTTACCTGTTGAGTATGCATGAGCAGCGGTCACCGCAGCGCATCCTACCGTCGGCTATATTACAACTGGCGGATGCTGATGGTATTTGAATATTCAATGGCAGGCCATGTCTGGCAACGATTCAGCTTTTGCCCTTGTGTCGCCCAATATTACAGGTACAGAAGCTTGGCAAACGCCGATGATTTCGAATTTTGCAAGGCAGAACAATCCCTGTCATCATGAAGATAAGCCGTGGAGATTTATTTCCCAACAATTGTCGGTTGGACATACTTTAACCGATTGTTTTCGTTAACTGCGCATTGTGTCGCGACTCAATCAGCCTGAAAGTCAAATACTATGAGAAAAATTTCCATTGCCCTACTGGCCGCTGCCGTTGTTGCTGGGTGTTCAACTGATCCCTATACCGGACAACAAAAAGTCTCTAACACCACAATTGGTGCCGGAACAGGCGCCGCCATTGGAGCGCTCGGCGGTCTCATTGTTGGTAAAACCACCAACGCAAACACCCGAAATTCGGTTTTGATCGGCGCAGGAATTGGCGCTTTGACTGGTGGGGGCATCGGTCTTTATCAAGATAAGCAGGAAGCCAAACTGCGCGATGAATTGCGTAATACCGGCGTCAGCGTAACCCGCAATGGCGATGTCATCATCCTGAATATGCCCAGCAATATCACTTTTGCTTCTGGCGCGTCGTCAATTCGTCCGGAATTTTATCGTGTTCTGAACTCAGTGGCAGTGGTTTTGCGTGAATATAACCGCACCATCGTCAATGTTTACGGACATACCGACAGCGACGGCGGTGATGCGTTCAACCAGCAATTGTCTGAAAAGCGCGGCGTTAATGTTGCCCGTTACCTGGTAAGTCAGGGGACAGACACACGCCGTTTCCATGTTGTCGGATATGGGGAAGAGCGCCCGATTGCTGCCAACAACACCCAGGATGGCAAATCACGTAACCGCCGCGTTGAAATCGAAATTTCACCGATCACATCGGGCTGATGCGACTTCATAAAGCAGTTTTGAAGGGTCGTGGCAGTAGCTGCGGCCCTTTTTGATGAGCTGAACGGTTTTGGTATCGCACCGGCGGGTGAAACAGTTTCGCGCAAGTTGGTTTGTTCATATTGTGTTAACGAATCACGACAAGCGGAAGGGCAGGGAATGGATTTGGTAAATTCGGCTCTCCTGATTACTTCAGCGTTTGAAGTTATATGTATCGTGTCATTGGGATATTATGTTTGGTAAGTAGCTTGGTCGACTAACCCGTCCAATCTCCAGCGAGTAGTACTTAACATTTTCAAAGTAACAGCCCGATATGGCTGACCAGCTTCACGCAAGATAACTTTGCGATGTTGTCGTTGTGGCAATGTGTGCCACGGGTAACTTGTGGGGGTCATGATGGCCGTTTTATTGAGCGGAGGCTTTGCCCCGTTGGCTTTGGTTAGTTTGAGCGTGATCGCTCTATTGGTTTTGTCAGTCGCGCGCGGGCCGGCACGGCAGTTGCACGCTGAGTGCTATTCCCCATTTGAGCGTTAAAGCTCCTCAATTCTTATCACGGTGCAGGTTTTGCCAGTGGTGTCTCCGCTGACGACAAACTCCAGTCCGAAAACGTTCACATTTGTTCCGTTTTCAAGTTGGTGAGCCATATTGGCACCGAGAACGGCGCCCCATGATTCCATTATTCTGGCCCGCTTGAGTTTAATGCCGCTGGCATTCACCACGACTTTAAAATACGCCGTAAATGGCCAACCTCGCAGCCGAATGTAATCACCCGGCCGGACGGTCAATAAAGGTTTCTGATTGATTGGAGAGGCGTTCATTAAACGCCGGTCCAGCCCGCAGGGTGGCTTACATATAAGATGGTAATAACAGGGCGATGCCAGGCACCAGTGCCAGCAAGATCAGACGGAAGATATCGGCTACCCAAAACGGAGTAACACCTTTGAAAATGGTGCTGACCGGCACATCCTTCAGCACACCTTTCAAGACAAATACGTTGAGACCAATCGGTGGGGTGATGAGACTGATCTCCGTCGCGACAACGACCAGAATACCGAACCAGATCAGATCAAATCCCAATGCTTCCACGACCGGTGCGAAGATTGGAACCGTCAGCAGAATCATCGACAGGGATTCAAATACGCACCCCAAAATCAAATAAATCGCCAGGATTACGAAGATCACCCCCAGAGGCGATGCGTCGAATGAATTGACGATGCCGATCAAACCGTCGGGCAATCCCGCGCGATTGACAAAATTTGAGAAGATCAATGCACCAAACAGGACCATGAACAGTTTTGCCGTGGTCATCGTGGTTTCACGCGTCACTTCCATCAAAACGTTCAGATTAAGAGCGCCGCGCCACCAGGCAATCAGGATAGATCCGGCAGCGCCCATTCCTGCAGCTTCTGTCGGCGTGAATGCGCCGACATATATTCCGCCGATGACAAATATGAACAAGCCGAGGGTGGCCCAGACATCTCGCAGGGCTATCAGCCGGTCTCCCCAGCCCGTTCGGTCACCTGCCGGACCTGCCTCGGGGTTGCGGGAAACGACAAACATAACGGCAGCCAGATAGAATAAAACACCGACAATGCCGGGAAGGACACCGGCAATAAACAGCTTGCCCACCGAAGCTTCGGTGAGCAGACCATAGATTACCAAAATGACACTTGGTGGAATGAGAATACCCAGCGTGCCGCCGGCTGCAATCGAGGCGGTGGCCAGGGAGTCGGCATATTTGTAGCGCCGCATTTCCGGCATGGAAACTTTTGACATGGTCGCAGCGGTGGCCAGCGACGAGCCGCAAATGGCAGAAAACATGCCACAGGCACAAATTGTCGACATTGCCAGACCACCCCTGCGGTGGCCGAGAAACACATAGGCGGCGCGGTAAAGTTCTTTGGCCATTCCGCCCCGTTCGACCATCAATCCCATCAGGATAAACAGGGGCACAACTGAAAGGCCGTAGGACTGACCCGAATCTATCACCAATCGTGCCGCACTTGATATGGCCGCGCGGAAACTGGCCAGGTGGGAAAACCCGACAACGCCGACCAGTCCAAGGGCGACGCCGAGCGGCATACGCATGAAGGCAAGGACCAGGACAGCGCCAAATCCAATCAGGGCTTCAGTCATGAATCAGTCGAACTTTCTGTGCTGTCAGCGTCATATTGGTCGCTGGATTTTATTCTGCTGAGTAAAACCAGTGCTCTTAACAGGCTGACCGCGGCGGCGCAAAAAATGGCGGCCGTAATCAATCCAACGACCGGATAACGCGGGATCTGTAAATATTCTGTGATGTCACCGTCTTCCATCGCTCTTGCCGCATAATCCATCACCCGGTCACCCAGTGAGATTGCAACATATACCGTGATCAGCAGAAACAGGATCGCGACGGCCCAGCCGAGCCGGCCTCTGCCGAATTGGGGCACCAGATCAACAACAATATGGTCATTGCGCAAAAACATAATCGGGAAGGAAAAGAATACGATCATTCCCATGCATATCTGGACAAGCTCAACCGCACCGACCAGCGGGCTGTTGAAAAAATAACGACCGATGACGTCGATGCAGGTGAGAATCACCAGCACCAACAAAACCACGGCCGCCAAATTCGCGGAAAAAAGGCTGGCAGAATCCACCAGCCTTTCTGCTTTCGTCAAAAACCTACGCATTGGTTTGAGTGCAACTCGTTAGAGCTGTGACTTCAAGAAATCGAGCGCCGCATTGGCATCGACACCTCGGCTTTCGATCTCTTCCATCACTTCAGCCTGAATTGCGGAGGTTTTATCCGTGAAATAAGCCCGCTCCTCGGCGCTTGCTTCGATCACGACCGACCCTGTTTTGGCAGACTCGGTTGCGCCAATCGTGTCTGCGTCATCCCAAAAGCGACCAATTGTGCGAGACATTTCCACACCGCGGATCTTGTCGACACATGCTCGCTGGGCATCATCAAGACCGGAGTAGGAGTCGCTGTTCATGATCAAGCCAAATGACGTTGTGTACATGCCATCTGGATTCTTGAAAGAATATTTCGTCAGCTCGTTGATCTTGAACGAATAAAGCGTTTCCAGCGGGAAAAACACGCCTTCGGCAACGCCAGATGAAATCGCTTCATAAACGGCTGGCGCTGGCATGTTTACACCGGCAACGCCCAAAGCCTTGCCAACAGCGTTTGCTACGCCACCACCGACGCGGATTTTTTTGCCTTCAAGCTGTTTGTAGGATGTGATTTTCTCAGCCGTATTGACCACGCCAGGGCCGTGCACAAAATTCGCCAGAACTTCAACGCCCTTGGCTTCTTTTGCTGCTGCGAAATATTTTTCGTGGGTCATCTGAAACGCAACTGACATGGATTCAGCATTGCCGGACAGGCCGGGAAGCTCGATCATCTTGGTAGTCAGAAACTTGCCCTTGGTGTAGCCGTGCACGATCCAGCCGATGTCTGCAACGCCGTCGCGAACGGTGTCATATTGAGCGGGGGGGGACGCAAGACCGTTTTCGATCTTCACGCTAAGCGAACCACCGCTGCAGGCTTTTAGCTGTTCATCAAGCCAGGGATGTACTTTTGTGGCCATAGCGTGCTTTGGCCCTGCCCAGTGAGACATCGTCAGCACTTTATCGGCTGAAAAAGCAGCAGTTGTGAATGTTGCGGCCATCGCTGTGACCAGCAGTTTGATTGTAGTTTGTTTCATTGTTTCCTCCCATTGAAACAGTCTTCGTGTTTGGTGACACATTGAATAGGGTTGCGCCCAACTTCAAGACTGAATGTGAATTTGGTGACATTTCGATCGTAGATTGGCTGAATAAATCGGCTAATGCCTTATTTTGGAGCGGAATTACCCGCAATTCAATTACAAGCGGATCTGATTATTGCCTTTGCCAAGCCCGACACCGTTCAACCATTGCTTTGAATAATCCGTGCGCGGACGCAGATTTGGGTTCATCAGCCACAATCGCCACAACAACCGTTTTTTGTTTGGGTCATTATGGTCCTGACAGGCTGAGCGGGTGTGCAGAGCCACATAATTGTTGAGAAATTGTAGGTCGCCCGGTTCGAGTAGCCTGCCGTATCGGTGCTCGTCGGTACTATGACCAACAAAAGCCAGCTTGCCGGGGTGGATTTCCCAGTTTGACCGGGTGTTTAGTGACCCGGTTGTTAGTTTGAATTGCCTGCTGCAGAATTACACGCAGCGTTTCCACTGCCGTTGCTTGACGCGTTGGAATTTCCTGCGTTCTGATTTGCCTGGCAGTTTTCAACATTGGTGTTGAAGTTGGCCCATTGGTCTTCCGTCCAGTCTGCCACAGTGATGACAAGCGCGACCATCATTCCAGTTATCAAAGAAAGAAGAATCGTGTACTCGATCAAGGCTGCGCCGCGTTCGTCCCTCACAAATCGACGAATGTTAGTAAGCGTCCAGATTGTCACTCGCCCGCAAGGTAATTCCACGGCATCAGCTCGTCCAGCTTTGTGATCTTGTGATCTGCAATACGGCTGAGGACATCTGTGAGCCAGGCCTGCGGATCGACGCCGTTGAGTTTGGCAGTC
>JABABQ010000076.1 GCA_014238155.1 Rhizobiaceae bacterium | reverse complement strand
CCCGTTAAACAGCATCCAGTACAGCCTCATGCGCTGCATGGCAGTAAGGTTCAAAGCCATTGCCTTCTCCTATGATTGATTGTGTGACGGCCGCTCATCGCTGGCCTCGCCGCTTCTTGCGGGAAACTTCGACAGTGACACCCGGACGGACAAAAACCTTGCCGTCCTTCCCACCAAACAATTTGTTGATTTCCTGGATGGCCTGCGGCTTTCGAAGCGCCAGTGTTTGCTCGTCATGCCAAGTTCGAATGTCCGAATGAATGCTTTTGAGCATCCGGTCTTTGGCGGCGCGCCAGGCAGCTTCCGCCTCTTTGAAACGGACAATGATTTCCTTGCCGCCGCGCGTGGCGGTCAAAAAGCGCTTTTCAGTCATGCGGGGAACAAAAAACCAAGCCTTGAACCCTCCACCGCTGCTGTAGGGCAGTATGCCACAGTCATATTTTGGCAGTTTGGTCATATGCCCAGATCCTCTTGCTCTGCGCCATCTCGTTTTGAGATGTAGCGAGTAAACGTCGCGTCAAATTCGATTTCTGATGTGCGGGATGGATCTCCGAACCTGGACTTGATGACGCCCAGTTCAGCGAGACCTTCAATGTCAGCATCGTCCATGCCGAACACCTTGTGGATCATCTTCCAGTCGGATTCGGAGGCTGCAGTGGCTATCCGCTGCTTTTTGTATTTCTCTTTTCGGTAGATATACATAATCGCGTCATAGTCGGCTTTCGCCCCCTCCCCGCCGTACAGATCGATATCGCTGGGACGAGGATTGGGCCGCCGCATGCCCGCTGAATTCCTCTGGTTCAAAACGACGCCGGCTGCATCGTTGATCCGCATGAATGCCTTCAGCTGGGAATTGATTTCCCCCGAGCGGGATCCTGCATCCAAGTCTCTCTTCAGCCCGGTTTGGATCTTTCCAATGTGGTCGAAGGCAAACAGGGTCGTCTTGCCGTTGTGATGGCGCCTTTGGAACTGTTCACACATTCGGACCAGTTGGCCCACGGTTTCGCGGCTGCAATGGATGACCCTGAACGGGATTTGATCGTACCAGTCTGCAAAGCTCTTACAGATTTCGAATTCTCTAGTACTGAGATCCGCTGAGCGTTGGCGATTAGCGCTGATTCCGTGAGCCTGGGCGACCCCCTGCCTGATAATTTGCTGCTCGCTTTGATCGTAGGAGTAGAGACATACCGGGTGCCCGGCCTGTGCAGCTTTGAAAAGCCCCTGGACAATCAGGCTGGTTTTCCCCTCCCCGCTGGATGACAGCAAGCCGTACAGGTTCCCTGCTTCGAAAGAGTCTTCGGAAATCACATACCCGATTTCATCCAACGGCAATGGGACGCCCGGCACGAACCCCCGGGATTTCGTCTCAGCCATCGCGTTGAAGTAAGCTGCACCGCCGTTCACCTCTGAGAAGATCGGAGAACTGCCACCGGTGGACATCAACGCCCGGATGCGATCCTCCAGTCGATCAAACACGTTGTCCGGCGACGAACCGCGCTTAGCCAGCTCGGCTTTGAATTCCTCCAACAGCTTGCCGCCCTCGACATGCTGATAGTTCTTGATCATCTGCTGGGCATATTGCTTGATTGGTATCTCAGCCCCGTTCTTTTCCTCCTTGATGACCTCATGCGTCAGTGCTGACAGTACAGCGTCGGTTACCCTGCCATCGATTTCAGCCCCCAGATTGCCCAATACGGCCGCCCGGCTCACGACTTTGCCGGATCGATTCAGATCCATCATAACGGCGAATATTTCCTGATGGACCTTGTTCTCAAACATCCGCATCAGGAGCATGTCGGCAATCACATCGTATGTGGCCGGGCGAAGGAGTATCGAGCCGATGATCAACCGTTCTGCATCGATTTGAGTTGTCATGCAGCGATTTCCGGGTAGCCGTTGTGAACCACACCATCCAGCTCGCGGCCCAAGGCTTTGATTTCCTTCTGGGAGCGACCTTCCCATTGCTTGAACAGGAAGGGTACGCTTGCCGCGGCGCATTGGTCGCGCAACGATCGGAACCATTCGGGGTTTGCCGGACGGAAATTTGCCCCGCTTTCGCCACCGGTGATGACCCAATCAATTGTGTGGTATTGATCAGGATGACAATCGCAATCGGCATCCTTGGGGCATTGCGGGCATGGGTCTACGGGCCCCCAAAGCCAGGGAGTAATATCGACCTCGCCCAACAACGGCTCGCATGACAGAAAGTGGCGATGTGCTGGGATGCGCAGAAGGTCCGGAATTCTTCTACGTCCCTCAATGAAGTTTTCAACTGTTGTTCCGAGCCAAACGTTGTGAAAGGTCGGGTAGCCTTGCTCATTCCAATCAGGTGGAAGAAACCGACCAATGTTTTGCGGACGTTTGGTGAGCATCAACCAATCGAGGTTTGGTGTCGATCGGATCAACTCCCAAAGATCGTCACGCCATTCTGGCTTTATTGATCTGTGGTTATCGAATACATCAGCCAGAGAAGCGCAGAATACGCGATAGCGGACTCCTGCCGTTTCTGCCTGCTTGTTCCATTTGATAGGATTGCCCCAAGTTTTGGTGCGACGTCGGTCGGCTCTTGGCCCCCAATGGGATCCCTGCTTTGCAGCAAATCGATTGTCCCACGCCTCCGCATAACAATGGTCGCATGCTGGAGACACTTTCGTGCATCCAATCCATGGGTTGAAAGTGTGGTCGGTCCACTCAATGTTTGAGTTTTCAGCCATAATGTTCACCTCTGCTCTGCCAAACATCGAGCCAATCCGATCCTTCGGGTGGCTCCATAATGGTCACCTGGTTTCCGGCCTGTTCTGAATTCTGCTTCATGGCCAACGCCGCCCTCATCCCTGGGGCTTCCTGTAGCTCACCAGTTTCGGGATTGAGCCGAGAACGGTCTCCGTCCGACCAAATTCGATGGAACCCCATTTTGGGAATTGCGGCGCCCTGCATTCCCGATGTCGAAAGGGTAGCGTCCCAACTGCCCCTCTGGCCGGCGAGCATGTAGGCGCCCAAAGTGGATTCCAGTCCCTCTCCAGAATTGTGCTCCGGACCCAACGGTGTCAGCCGAACAACTCCCCCAGAACTGGGGCCGTAGCCGCGCTTCACCTTGTCACCGTCGAGAACAAGATTGGCGCCGTCGTCAGCCAGGAATATCCGCCAAACAGCAATGATTTTGCGATCAAGGTTCGAAACAGCCGCAACGAGGCATGGGTGTTGCTGTTCGTCCACTTCACAAAACAGCGACCCATGAAACCGAAGTGACAACGGCCAGCTTATTTGCGGGATGCCACGACGCATCAGATAAGTTTCGGCGAGCGTGCCCTGAATCGTATCTCCAAACGATTTGCAGGAGCCCCACAGGTTCCGGGCATTCATGACCCTTGATTGTTGGTCATCCAGTTGTTGCTGTTCGCGTTCCGCGCGCTGCGCCTCAAGTTGGCGCTGTTTCTCAGCCCACTCCTGCTTTTCTTCAGGGGTCATCTCCCGGCGCTCGCCGCCCAGCTCTTCGAGCGCCTGGGGAAAGGACAGTCCGCGGTAATCCATCAGGAATTTGAAGTGGTCGCCCGACGCTCCGCAGCCGAAGCAGTGATATCGACCCTTTGCGTCTTCGCAGTGGAAGGATGGCGACTTTTCTCCGTGGAATGGGCAGCATGCCCACCAGTCACCTTTCGCCGGCTTGGACTTCTTCCTATCCCATGTCACGAACCGGCCGATCACATCCGAGATGTTGTGCTGCTCGCGGATATAGTCGACTTCATTGCGATCGAAATTAGCCACACTGGACCAACCAGTCTTGCTGAGCCTCGGCGGCCCGACAATTTGCATTCTTCCAAATGACCTCAACTCTGGGTCTTGCACCGTCGGCAAAGGTTGTTTTCTCGAACCTTTCCCAGTCAGATAACGCGGCGGCGTATAGCGGATTTGAATAACCAGACAGCACGACCATACCGGTCAGGGATTTTGCGGTTTCAAGCAGCTCTGCGTGTTGCTGATTGTCCATTTCAAACCGATAGCTGTGCTTTGGAGCCCCACCGCGCCCCTTGCCATCTCTCGTTGAATGAACGTAAGGCGGGTCCAAATAGTGGAGCGTGTTGGGGGAATCGTGATCCTGGATTACTTTTAAGGCTGGCCGGTTTTCCAGGGTGACACCTTGAAGCCGTTTGATGATTTGGATCAGTGCCGGCGGATATTTTGACCAGTCTTGCGCCGGAGTAGATCCGCTCCGGGTGCTGCTTGCGCGAAATCCAGATTTGATCTCAGTAATCGCCGAATTCGATCCGAACCCTTGGAAGGAGCGCACGATTAGTCGACGCGCACTTTCAACCGGATCATCGGTCATGCTGGTGGCCAGGTCGTATTCACTTCGGCTAAACGGGGTGAGCGAAAGTTGGCGCACCAATTCATGCGCATCTTCTGATCTCAGCACTCTGAACAGATTGTACACCTGGTCGAAAAGGTCGTTGTAGACCTCGGCCTTCGACGCCCGTTTGCGCAGCAGAACTGATGCTGCACCACCAAATGGCTCAACGTATATGTCGTGCGGAGGAAAATGACTGATGATCCATGGTGCGACCATCCACTTGCCGCCATGCCACCTTAGAACTGGGCGAGAGGGGGATGCGGTCATTCGTGGTCCCCCCGATACCTGAAAAGGACCAGGCGCGCCTCGTCTGATGCCCGCACGGTGTCCGAACTCAACAGCCCACCGTTGCCGCCCTGCCCCATAATCCCCGACATGTCATAAGACACGCTATCTATTAGCTTCTGGAGAGCGTTGGCTAAGTGTTCCGCATGATTGATCTGGTCTTCTCCCACTACGCTGAAAGCTCCAGTTGGGCCTGCGCCTTGTTCAGGATGGCTTTCAAATGCTGGCTGTGGTGCCTGGCCCAAACGGCAATGCCGGCAGCGTCGGCCTCATTGTGGTTTTTGATTGGGATTCTGCGGAGCCGGCAGTGCTCGACCACCTTCTTCTTTGCTTCATCAGATGGGAGACGGCCCATGCCCTTGCCAAGAAACTTGGATTTCCAGGTGGCCGGATGAACGCATTCCCATGGAAGCTTGAAATCTATGCAGCACTGCCGAATTTGCCCCTGCAGGTCTCGCAACTTGAGCTGGCCTGGGTTCACCGTAAACGACCCATCCTGCTGGCCCCACATGTCCTTTTTGCCCGATGACTTGTAGGACTTGATGTTGGTCAGAGCTGTCTCCCAGCAAACCATCACCGGTCGATGTTTCACGAGGATTTTCTTTATGGACAGACCGAAGTGTTCAAAAACCTGCTCGTCGCTTAGCCCCTTCTGGTAACTGGATTTGAAAGACCCTGCGATGATCGCAGATTCGGGCTTCGTGATGTCCCACGCCACCCATCCGGTGCAGGCGATTGACTGATCGAAGGCGACGATGATCACCGGCCACACCCCCGGACCAAATTTGGAAAGCCCGACCGCTGTTTTCGCTTTACCCTTCGCGATGGAGGGACATGGGTAAGCTTGTGGTGCTTTTCGCAATAGGAAGAGCCGTTATGGCGCTTAACTCCACAGCACACCATGTCGGGGCCAGGCGCGCCGGAAACTGGATACATACAATTGTGGTTGGTGGTATCGACGAACCGGACGTTGGATGGGTTTATGTCTTCAATCTCAACTGCAACTGGGATCTCGCGAACGTTCTTTTTCTTCAATACGTTCAGACGCCTTGGGGCCCGTCGGTCCCGAGCCTTGGTGTTCTTCACTCGCTCTTTGGCATGGTCCCTCTTGTGGAGGACGCTCAGTGGCAGAGTTAGGCCAAATCGCCGCATCGATCCTATCACGGCATTCCGCGTCACACCGGCACCGGTCTCAAGGTTGATTTGGTTGGCAATTTTCTGCGCCGATACCTCGGTGCCCGATCTGGCCCCGCCCTGGGCAAATGGAGCTAAGAGATCCTTACGTCGCTTAGCAGTTAATTGTCTCCACTGGTTCATGCTGCTTTCTCGTCAAATTTCTGGTTTTCATCACCCCAAACGGCCCATCCATTTCTTGATTGCCGGCCGAATATCTCGACACATCGTCCCATGGTGCCGTAGGTCACCATCCGCTGGGCTGCCGCAAATGCTTCGTCTGGTTTGCGGGAATGCTCCCTCACTGGTCCCTCAATTACTGTTCGGATGTTCCGAGCAGTCTCAGGATCTCCGTTGACGAAAATGGCAAAGGGTTCAGACGCCGAGCGCAAACGATAACCAGTGCCAAATCCTAGTTTGTCGTTGGCAGTTCGTTTCACCCAGACGCCAGTAGTTGAAAAGCTGAAGCCCCATGCCCTGCCCGCCTCTATTTGCTGGTCAATCATGGGGTGGGTGCACCAAAGCCAAAGGATTGCATCCTTTGAAGCCAGGTGTCCGATAGGGAACCGTTCGATAATCTCAGCGACGGGGAGTGTCGTGTAATGCCGATCCGGCGCCCGAGATAAATTCCCCAACCTTCCGTTGGGCGACCGCGTTTCAAAGCGCCACGGCGGATCTGCCATGATCATGTCATAGCCGAACATTTGAAGGTCGCCGAAAGGCCAATCCATTTGATCCATCATCCGGAGTTCGAGGTAAGAGGTGGCGGCAAGAGGCGGAGTCGAACCGCCGTCCATGAGAGGAAAATCATCAAACCTCAGTGCTCTACCGTCTGAGCTATCTTGCCTGGTGAAACGGGTTATTCAGGGAGCGGAGCGTCGTCTTCCTCACCCGGGATGACTTCAGTCTCATCCTGTTTGGCAGCGTTCTTCCGCTCCATACTGGCTTTGAGCGCCGCGGCCATCTCTTCCTGTCCAGCGTGCCAGCCCTCCATCCACTTCTGCTCGTCCAATCCGTCAGGGGCTTTGGGTTCGTGGGCTGCCAAGCCAGCAACCTTGCCGGCGTCAAAGGACTTTTCTTGCGACGGCCGACGGTCAGGGAACAAATCGCCCTGCTCGCCCGGCGGCAGCACGTTGAACGACTTGGCGATGTCAATCATGGAGTTGAGCTCGTCTACGAAGATATTGGGGTCTTCCAAATTCAAGAGCCGGTGAGCTGCGTCAATCTCAAAGAGCTTAAATCCGTCGGCTTTTGCCAATTTGCGGATTTTCTTGCGCTTAGCTTTCAGCGGCTCCATCTCTTCATCGATCCGGTTCAATTCCATCACGTGATGCATCCGCAAAGCGCGGTGCTCTTGCGGGGAAAGCTCGTGGTTATGTCCCTGTTGTTCGCTCATATTGGTGCCTTTCAAAGACGGTTGAGTTGATTGTAAATTTGGTACTCAAACAGGCCGAATAGCTCGGCGATTTCGTCAGTCCGAAATGCTCAGCATGTGTCGATGAGCAGTAGCCAAAAGGTCCACATCGTCTCAGACCTTTTCATTTGATGCGGCTGGAGTGTTGGGTGCCGGGCCAGTGCACGATTACTCATTGTTTCTGAGCCCTTGATTTCTGGGCATGGTCCAGGGAGCGATCTTCCAGGCCAACTTGAGAAACTTGCTCCCTGATTTGATCAATTGCCGGGCCATAAAATCCCGGATCGACCCGTTCCAGGTGCTGGGCCGTTGCGACAAGTTGTTCGTGGAGTGTTCGACTTTGGGATCGTGATCGCTCTGCATCGAGTGCAGCTTTTGCTGCCTTGTATTCAAAGGCTTGGACTGTTCGCGCATCACCAAAGTAAAACCCTCTTGCTCTGGACCAGGTGACGCCAAATCCTCTGGCTACCGACCTGACCCGATCTTTGAAATTTGATGATGCTGCCGTCAGATCCGCATATTCGCGCGCCCAGCCTTGCATCTCGATTACGTCACTACTCGAACTCATTTCTTCATACTCAGACTGGTGTTTGGACATCTCTGAACACTTCCTTGCTATCTTCCAGGAAGTGGAAGTCAGCTTGGAATGAAGGATCAGAGTTTTGGAAAATGTGATCTACGTTGACTTTAAATCCTGGCAAGGGTTGCAGCCCGAACCGGAGACATTCGAACAGGCGGCAAAGCGCCTGCTTCAAAATATGGAATTGAAAGACCGGAAGGCCGCGAAGCCATCCGGTAAGTGAATGGCGCGTTGTGAGCGTCATCGGGAGTAATGCTAAATTTCCAATCACGCCGCATCCTCATTGGCTGAGGAACCGAGCATGGAATTTTCAACTTTTTGGCGTGTAGAACTCCGCGGCTCTCGCCCTTCGCGCAACGAAAATACAAAGTTTGGATCGCCTGCGAATTTGGAGCCAAATTTCGTCGGCGTGAGTTCATTTTTGAGAATGAATGCTTCAACGTGGCTCTTAAATTTTTCAAGTTCAGACATTGGTGATAGTCCTTTTCCTATTTGGATAGGTATATTCCTATTGGACGCTCGTCAACCCCTGTGCTTTGAAAAGTGAATGGACAGGATTAGAAAATTAATTTCAGAGCGCATTGCTGAGCGGGGGTTGACCCTCAAAGAAGTTTCCTTGGAACTTGGGAAAAATCACGCTTACTTGCAGCAGTTTATTGACCGTGGAGTTCCATCCAAACTCAATGAGAACGTTCGGCTCAAATTGTCCGAAATGCTCGATCTTGATGAAGGGCAAATTGGCGGTGTTGTCAGAGTTTCTGACCAACCAACTCTACCAGCTGGCGATGTTGCCAGTCTTGAAATTCGCGCCGGCATGGGAAACGGCGGCCTGCTGGCTGTGCAAGCCGATGACACTGGCAAAGTCGCGCCAGAGTTCATTGCAGGCCACTGGAGCTTCCCTGATCAGGTTAAGGCGGCATGGAAGCACATGCCCCAAACCTACGCCTTCCCAGTGGTGGGAGACAGCATGTCCCCTACCCTCGAAAGCGGCTCGTTTGTATTTGTGGATACGTCGCATCAGGTTCCCGTTCCCGAGGACATTTATGTTTGTGATTATGGTGATGGGCTGATGGTCAAGCGATTGGCCGCTGTCCCACAGACAGACAAAGTCAAGGTGATGTCAGATAGCGACCGGTATTCGAATTACGAGCTGGAGCGGGAGAGTGTGATGGTGTTTGGCCGAGTTGTGGCTTGGTTCCATTGGCGCGGATGAGCATCTGAGTCGTGAAAAAACTCTCGGAAAAGCAACGCTTAAGACATCGCAGTGTGTTGTTGAAAAGCCGAATGCCAAGTGCGCGAACTAGCTCGTCTTTGTCTCCACGGGTGCACAGATCAATTGTCGAAGCGTGGTTTGAAGACCGAGTTGAGGATGTCATTTGTATTGGGGCACCTTACCTACCTCCGAACAGATTATGCTTGAAAGATAATCTCGAAAATACATTGGACTTTTTATATGACTGGCGAAATTCTTTTAGATCTTTAGATCCTAATTCTTCAAAACGGCAATCCTGGGTCACGCCATCTCGTCGTAAAAATGGGTTGAACTCAATTAGCAGATATTATGACTTCTCAAAAATTGAGTATACGTCGACTGCGGTGGCGTTAATTCTAACCGCTGAATATGACAGAATCCGCACCATTCTTGAAAGCGTTCCACCAGCAATAAACTTAAGAGACTGGAACAAAGATACATTAACAAAGCTGTACGAAATTGGTTTCTTTGAAAACATCGGGCATTTGACCGACATCGAAAGCCAGATGATTACACACGGTGATCTCAAGACGATGCGTATTTTGAGTGGTCGCAACTCAAATGACCTTGCGGAGGTAAGCTCCTGCATCTCCGAGTTGAGCAAGTTCCTGGAAGCCGGTGGCAATATAATTTCTACACTTGAGATTGTTACGAACAATGCTCTATCCGAAGCGATGATTAACGTTGCAAAATGGGCCTATCCGGATGATCACGAATTCAAACATAGGCATGTGGGGAAGTGGTGGATTACGGCTTCGGCTGATCGCTGCAACAAGGAACTAACAATTGTAATTTTCGACCAAGGTGCTTCCATACCCGTTACATTTCCTAAGAAAACATGGTCTACAACTACCAACGACTTACTCAAAAAAATCATATCCAATCAGCCTAAATTTGATTTTGCGAATGATGGGTCTTACATATTGGGTGCATTGGACCCCGGAAACTCCAGCACCAACCAGCGACATAGAGGTTTGGGGTTGCCAGAAATGAAAGAAGTCATTGACCTGTTGGGTGATGGAAGTTTGGTGATTCACAGCCGCGGAGGCGTTTGTAAGTATGACCCGGTAAACAAGTTTTCACGCAAGAGTGTCGACAAATCGATCGGCGGAACACTGATCGAGTGGACCCTGAAATTTTAGAACACGAAAAAACCATGTCAGAAGCTGAACATATGATCGAAATTTCCAAATCGTTTTCCGAATACCCCGCCGGTCGCGTCGATAGCGACGGCGACTATAATGGTACGCGATTTCGGCAAGACCATTTAGTAGACGCCCTTCAGCGAGCCATATCTGCTGGAAAGCGACTTGTGGTATCTTTGGATGGCCTAAAAAGTTGCGGCTCATCGTTTCTTGAGGAAGCTTTTGGCGGATTGGTCCGGAAGGAAAATTTTGACAAAAAGCAACTCTTGGATACATTGGAAATTAAGTATTCTGAGGATCGTCTAAGCCGATTTAAGGATTCAATTGTACGCCACATAAAGAGTGCTAAGCCTGAATAGTGGAAGGTTCTGACACAGCGATGATTGGAGCAGTATTCGGAGCTATATTTGGCGCTGGCTTTGGCATTTTAGGCAATATTTTTTTCCAACTTAAAAACCAAGATGTTCAGCTAATCAACGACCATATTGATGGGATTTATAAGATCGATGGTCTAGCCGCGCAATATTGGTTGGGCGAGTCCGATAATCTACCCGCATTGGCGGCACGAATTAGCGGCACAATGAGTGCGTCCGGCTATTTTCTTTCAGATGCGGTACGCTTGCTTGGGAATAAATACACCGAGTTTCGAAGATTGGATGGGGAGCTTTATGATTTGATAACCGGCGGCTCGTTTCAAACAACAGATCACGAAGCTGATTTCAATCGCGCCACCGAGATAATTGCAAAATGCAATGAAATGCGTTCTTTGCTGCGAAACTCCAGGTGGTCAATTTATTGGAGCCGATAGCCGGCAGTTTGACGCACCTCTCCCTATCAAGACGTTCACCTTAGAGAGACCATCAACACGGCTTGCCCATATGGTGGGAGCCGGAACGCTATGAAGTCAAGATATCCTGCACTATCGTTTTTCCCCGGCAACGACCAAACCGTCTTGGGGCGCCCTGCCCCTGATCTCTAAGGTATGTTGTGCAGTTTACTCCTCAAGCCACGTTCAAACCATTCGGACGGCGTCTACCCGTCTTGACCGTCGAATCAGCCTGGGATCCGATACCGCTTGGAAATTCATGCGCCGGATGATCGGAGCTGGCGGGACAATTCCCGAATAAGACCGCCGCTTTAGCGATTGAAACACAAGATACAGCCGGGAACCTCCGAGCAGACACCGCATATCGTGCTTTTCTCGCCTCTGACGGTCCTTCAGCTGTTGCGCATCACATTGTGTAATGTTATAACAGTTTTAGATATTCGGACTGCCAAAGCCCCGCATGGATCATCCCAGCGGGGCTTTTCTTTTGGCACATAAGTTTTTCCCTATCAATATGTTTTTTCCTATTGACTACAAATAGGACTATCCCTATTATCCGTTCAACACCAACGGAAAGGGCTATTCCGATGACCACCAAATACTTCATTCAAGCGCATGAAAAGCTACTCATCGAGCGGAAGTGGGAAGACGGCGAAAGGGTGTTTAGCGAGGCGCTGAATGGCCAACTGACCCTTGAGCAGGCCAGAGCGGAATTTGCCCAGGATGGCAATGAGGTTCGCGCTCTTCGTTTGGATCCTGAAGATTTGAATATTGAGGACGTGACCGAGGATTTGAAGGCCGAGGACGAGGAGCCCGAGTTTGAGGGCAGCGGCTTTGCAGCTTGGGATTACGCCCGATCAATGTCCCCTGTGGTTCTTTGAGGAGAGAGACGATGATTGAATTTTCAGATGAACGCCTGTCCTACGTCAGAGTTGGAGGCTGTGCACACAAAATCTCTGAACACGCATCCGTTGCCTACTGGAATTTTGATGCGGGCGTGAGCTTTCACCAAAAAGCAGTTCAGGAAGAGCTCGAGAAAATCGCTGACCTTCTGGGTTTTGAGTTGGTCGAGAAAACCAACCACCTTGAGGAATGCGATCGGTGTGGAGCCTCAGATGAAACCGGACACCAAGGCATGTGCCTCACCTGTTCGGAAGATATGGGAGTGTCACAATGACCACCCCCAACCGCCTTCCGACTTCCTCCCGCTGGAAATGGTGGCTTGTCCAGGCAGGCAATGCCTTGGCTTTGGCCATCATTTTCGGTGCGGGCGCCCTGCTCTGGGTGGTGACGCCGTGAACGAGCAGGTGAAAATTTACTGTTGCGGCTGTTCTGAGAAAGTCGAGCCACGCCTAACAGATGGACGCGAGATTTACCCGCACCGTTCTGACCTGGCTAAGCTTCCGTTTTGGAAATGTGACGTTTGTAATAACTTCGTGGGCTGCCACCACAAAACCAAAAACCGAACTCAGCCGCTTGGTTGCATTCCGACACCCGAGATTAAAAAGGCCCGCCAGCACATTCACCGGATTCTTGATCCCATTTGGAAATCAGGGCGGATCAGCCGGTCTGATTTATACGGGCACATAGCTGAGGCCACCGGAAGAAGTTCTTACCACACCGCCAATATTCGAAGCGTTGAAGAGGCTCGAGAGGTTTTCAAGATCGTGCGCGAGATTGGTGGGCAGATAGCATGACTGAGCCATCCATCACTCTGACCGAGCTCGAAGAATACCCAACGGGCACGAAGCTCAAAACGATCAAACAGGACATCAAAGACAGAGCGATGGTCCAGCAACTGCAGCGCGAAACAGCAATCAATCTTGAAAGGGCAAAGTTATGACCGACTTTCAACACATAGGCGATCTGGCCGAGAACGTTGTTCGCCGCATCGATGATACCGCCTGGAACGGCAAGCAGATCACCAAGCCGGGTGTTTACACCGGCATTGATCTGGACACCTATCACCAGAAAATTGATCTGTTCGACGGGTTTTCCATCAGCTCAACCGGCCTGAAGCAGGTCATCCAGCGCCCGTCCTTGTATTGGGCATATTCTCCCTTCAATCCAAAGAAGTTTGAGAAGGAAACCAAATCCCACCTGAGCCTTGGAGCCGCGGCACACGCCTTGATTCTTGGTGATGAAGTCTTTGGCGATCGCTATGCCGTAAAGCCCACCGAATACCTGAGCAAGAAGTGGAACGGCAACAGAAACAATTGCAAGGAATGGCTGGCTGAAAAGGAAGAGGCTGGCCTGATCGTTGTGTCTGAGGCCGATATTGAAACCATTGGCCATATGTCGGAAAGCCTGAGCCGGAATAAGCTTGTCCAATTGGGCATTTTGAACGGCAAGGTGGAGCGTACGATCTGCGCCAATGTCAAAGGTGTTTGGTTACGTGCCCGGCCGGACGTTCTGCCCGTGTCATCTGGCGATGTAGCGGATCTGAAAACCGCGTCTCAATTAGACGACGACAACCTCTACCGGACCATTTTCAACTTTGGGTATCACATTCAGGCTGGCCTGACGAAGCTGGTGTTTGATGAGGTTTTTGGGCCTGGGTACTTCCAGTCATTTTCCTTCGTCTTTGTCGAAACTACCGCGCCTTATGACTGCCGGGTGATGCAGTTGAAAGATGAGGCCATCGATCTTGGTGTCCAGCAAGTCAATCACGCTTTGGGGGTAATCAATCACTGCCTGGCTTCAGGCAATTGGTACGGCTTTGACGGTCCTTCAGGAGAGCCTGGGTGGTGCGATCTGCCAACTTGGGCATCCACCAGAATTAGAAATGAATTGCAATTGGAGAACGCGACGTGACCGAACAAACAGCGATAGCAACACAAAACGCCTCATCTGACGTTCCCATGAACTGGGAGCAGAAGGGCACAAAGGTGAACCCGACCAACATGCACGAGGTTGTTGAGTTTGCCAAAATTATGAGCAAAGCGGATATTGCTCTACCCCAGCACTTGCGCGCCAATGTGGGAGCTTGTCTGGCTGTAGCGATGCAGGCGATGGATTGGGAAATGTCACCGTTTGCCGTGGCTGCCAAATCCTATGTGGTCAAAGGCGCCATTGCTTATGAAGCCCAGCTCATAGCAGCCGTGGTTAATACCCGGTCAGGCATCGAGGGCAGGCTCAAATATTCATATGATGGTGAGGGCGAAAACCTCACATGCACTGTCACCGGAAAGCTTGATGGTGAGGAGTATTCCTACACCAGCCCACCGATCGGAGCGATCACAACCAAGAACTCTCCATTGTGGAAGGCGGATCCACAGCAGCAGCTTGGATATTACTCCAGCCGGTCCTGGGCACGGCGCTATACCCCAGAGGTAATCCTTGGCGTTTACGATCGAGATGAGGCCCAAAGCTTCAAAGATGTAACACCGCCAGCGTCAGGCGTTCAGCAGCGCCTTGAGGCAGCTCAAGAAACAGCCACAGACAGCCAGACAGAGGGCTTTGGCACTGTGGATATACCCGAACACCAGAACACCAATTCCGACGCAGAGGCGCCCCCTACCGCCGACGCCGAGGAAGGGGAGGTTGAGGCCGGTCATGCCCTTTCCGGTACTCCCTCCCCCACAGAACCACTTGGCCACCTGCCGGGTGAATGGCGCCGGAAGGTTCAGGCTTTTGCCAAGGCATATTTTGGTGGCATGAGCGCCGATGACCGAGAGCAGGTGAATGACGAGTGGAAGGATTTGCGCGCCCAGCATGAAGATGTTTCTGCAGCCATGGACAGCATTATTCAGATGGTGGCGATGAAGGAAATCGACCAGTTGATGGAGTTCACCGGGCTGGATGAGGCCGAGCTTAAAGAGGCCGCGTGATGAGCAAAATATTTGCGGTCAAACGTGGTGATGAGTGGAATATCGCCGAGTTAATCGAAGCATCCAGATACGGAGGTTCATACGAAAACAGCAAGCGAATGGCCTGGTCCGAGGTTGGAACTACTGCATGGATTTGTTTTCAGGGGGAAGAGGAAAGAGCTGTGCAACTAGAACCAAATGAGGCCGAATAATGCCTCGCAATATGTCCTTCGCCATGACCACAGACCAAATACGGAATCGCACCAAGTTTGTGACCCGTCGATTTGGCTGGTGGTTCCTGGAGCCCGGCGACGTTGTGAACGCTGTTGAGAAAGCCATGGGCCTGAAGAAAGGCGAGAAGATCAAGCGCCTTTGCCAAATCCGAATTGTCAGCGCCACACCAGAACCGCTCAATCGGATCACCAAGCATGATTGTTTGCTTGAGGGATTTCCGGAGTTCGAACCGGCAGACTTCGTAGACATGTTGGTGAAAAATTATCGGTGCCCACCAGATGAGGTCTGCAATCGGATTTTCTTTGAATACCTGGATCAGGAGGGCACTACATGATCATTCATAACGTTGAAGATCGGAGAGGTGGTTGGATCGGCTCATTTGAAGTTGAGGCATTCAGCCCCGACAAAATTGGCGAGACAATATCTATAATTTACAAGCCCAAAGTTGGAAAAGCTGAAAAAGGACTGTTCTCATCGTATAGAAACGGGATTGTCTTTGCCCTGTTCAGCCATGGTGACGCAGCTTCGGGCTGCAAGGAAACCGATTGCTATAGAGTAATGGACCGTCTCGATAAGGTGGCAGCGTGATGGCTTATCGTCTCCCCCGCCCAGAGACAGCCTTCAGCAAGACGCCGGCCAAGCCACGCCATAAGCAAACCAGTGCAAAGCACTTGAAGTTTATTCGCTCGCTCCCTTCTGCCGTATCGGGCAAGCGACCGGTTGAATCCGCGCACGTCAGAATGGCAGCACCCAGATATGCCAAGCCAGAAACCGGCATGCAGGTTACTCCGGACGATCGGTGGACAATCCCCCTGACAGCGCACGAACACCGAGGCCCGGGCGGCCAGCACGACCACGACGAGGCCACATGGTGGAAGCAGCGCGGGATTGATCCTATCGAGCTGGCATCGGCGCTGTGGAACGTCTCCAGCTCAGGGGGAAGCCTTGAGGATGGCGAGCTGGTGATTAGAGAATTTCGGGATCGGGCCAAAGCCAATGTCTGACCTCAAGCCCAAGACACGGATCAGATCCAGTCAGGCGACTATTGAGAAGGCGATAAGCGCCGCTCAATCATGCGGCCTGACTGTGGATAAGCTGTTGATCAACGGTGGCCGGGTGGAATTGCGATTGGCGCCGGTTGATGCACAAGCCCAGAAAACCAATCCTGCAGGTCCAAAGAAATGGCCAAAGCAGAGTTGACCCAATTGAAAATAGAATATCCAGGCCTTGTGAAGGAAACGCTTCCCAATGGAAAACTCCGCTTTCGTGTGAGAGTTGAGGGCAGCCCCAACCGAAAAATCACAATCAAGGCCGACCCCGCGCATAATCAATTCCAGGAGCACTACAATTCAGCAAGGATAGGCATTCAGTTGCCAGCCCCATCTGATGCGAGGCCTCAGTATGTCGAGAAATCCATCAGTTGGCTCGCTGAGGCCCATCTGGACTATGTGAACAAGGAAGTGGCCAACGGCCTTAAATCGCCCATAACGCTCAAAGAGAAGATCAAGCTGTACAACCGGCTGAAGAATTACTGCGGCGAATACAATGTCGACATGCCCAGATCTGAAGTTATCCGGATCCGTGACGATATGGCCGGCACTCCCGCATACGCTGACAAGATGATGCAGTGCATCCGGGTTCTGTTTGATTGGGGGATGGAGAGGGATTATTGCGGAGCCAACCCCGCCACTGGGATTAAGAACATCGATAGGGGCAAAGGCGGTGCAGTCGTCTGGACCAGGGCAGAAGTTAGCCGGTACCTCAAACACCATGAAGCAGGAACAGCCGCCCACACCACGATGATGATCCTGCTTTGCACAGCTTGCAGAATTGGTGACGCCATCAGCCTGGGCAGGGATAACGAGTTTGTTGGTGACGATGGTGTGAGATATTTGGGATGGCAGCCAGCCAAGAAGGGATCGACCTATGTGGAAATACCAATGGTCCCCTCCCTGCACGAAGCGACACGCGCCTCAAAGATCCAGGGCGGCACCTACTTGCTGAACAAATATGGTCGACCCATGAAAACGGCCGGCGTACTTGGTCAGATGTTCAAGCGATGGAATCATCAGGCAGGCATTGAGGGGAAAACTGCTCACGGTATTCGCAAATCCGTAGCGACCATCCTGGCAGATATGGGCTTCTCCCAATACCACGTCATGTCGGTGCTATCCCACACTGAAGCCCAGACATCAGAGATCTACACCAAACAGGTAAATCGCCGTGATTTGGCCCGAGAGGCCATGAGTGAATTTGCCAAAATTGACTGGAATGTGGACCACAAATAGCTCTGATGGACCATGAATTCTGGTCCACAATTGGAAATTACTTAGTTGTTTTAATGGCTTGTTGGTCCAACTCGAATCCGGCCCGGGGAGCCACTTTCCCAAGAAATCTCAGGTTAACCTCATGATCTCCAACGGTTTTCTGTTGGAACTCATTCGGAGGGTAGGCCATGCGGTATACCACAGCGACACCATATATCTACACAAAACGAGGTGTATATTACTTCTCAAGACGTTGTTCGTAGTCAGGGTATTTGAGACAGATGGCGGTCTGACTTAGAGAGACTTTAGCTCATCTTTTGTTGGTATTATGCGGCTTGTTTTCGGTGTTGCAAGCGCCGCATTTCGATAGTTTTTCGTTTGATCCTTTCTCTT
>JABABQ010000005.1 GCA_014238155.1 Rhizobiaceae bacterium | reverse complement strand
TAATCTGTCAATCCGGCATCACAATTCCAGCAAGTTTATAGTACAGCATATCAACTGAAAAATTGGCAGTAGTCTGCCAAAAGGACTCGAACGTTGATGGATAATCAGATTTGGTACCTCGCGCAGATTAAGCCGGGCGGCCTGAATCTCGCTATTCGCAATCTCCGGGACCAAGATGTCTCAGTATTCCTTCCTCTGATCAGATCTACCAAGCGTAGAAAAGGCAAATTTGTTACTTCTTCAGAGCCACTTTTTCCAGGGTATCTGTTTATTGCGCCGGACGTAGAAAACGGTCAGTGGCGGGCAATCAGCAACACAAGAGGCATCTCAAGACTTGTTAGCTTCGGTGAAAAACCGTCACCAGTTCCATTTACCCTCGTTTCAGAGCTGATGTCGCGATACAATCAAACAGAACAATTAACGGATATCAACGCGTTCAACAAAGGAGATGAAGTCCGACTTACCCAAGGCCCATTTTCGGACCTAATTGCAACGGTCGAACAGGTCAATTCCGAACAAAGGGTCTGGTTGCTGCTTGATATTCTGGGAAGAACAACGCGAATATCGGTGGACCTGCAATCAATTCGCGACGCGAAATGATTGAAAATCATAGCGAGTTCTTCGCGCCATTGAAAATGTCTACAGACGGACCATCCAGAGAACCACTGAGTTGGGCCGCCCGTCCCTATGCGCAATCTTAGTCTGGACATTGCATCGAAATAACCTCGATAATTTTTCATATCTGCAAGCGGTGATTGGTCAGAAAGCCTGGTTGGGATTTAGGCAACGACAACCTGCCTCAATACCAGTCCGGTGTAGGTCTCGATTACGGTTATTGAATTAGAATCAGTAGTTTGAAACAATTAAAATCGGATTCCAGCTGCCTCGCGAAAACGTCGGACATTGCAACAAGTACTACTGCATTCAACCAATAAGCCATTGTTTTTTAGTCGACTGATAGATAAGTAATACGTAGCGGGGATTTTCGGCAACAGCCAGGTAGGATGTCCCCCGCAAGAGGGACATTGCGATTAATGAAGCCGCTGGCACTAAAGACAATTTTCAAACCTGGAGAACTGAAAACATGAACTGGCGTTCAGGCCTCTTTCGTTTTCTCGATAGCCTCCAACCACGCGCAAAAACGCAGATACTCTTGCTCATCGATCTGTTTGTGGTGGTCGCTGCCTTTTATCTGGCATTTTCACTGAGACTAAACAATTTCTACTCCATCCAGGCGATGCAGAAATCGTGGCAGTTGCTGATTCTATTTTTGTTTTGCTCGATAATTTTCGGTTATTTTCTCAATTCATACGCCGTCAAACTACGCAGCTATGAGGCAAACTCCATACTGCGCTTGGCCATTTGGGCTGTCATGTTGTCTGGCCTGGGCTTCGTTGCAAATATTCTGTTTGGGCTGGGCGCTCCACGCACCGTACCCATTATTTTCGGATTGCTTGCCTTTTTCCTGGCTTTTGTGGCCCGACTGATGGCTGTAAACCTTCTCAATTGGTTGGGGCATGACGACAGCAAAAGAATTCCAGTCGCCATTTACGGAGCTGGTTCCGGCGGTATTCAGCTCGTATCGGCGCTTCGCAATTCAACACAATATCGGCCTGCACTTTTAGTTGATGGCGATAAATCCCTGCAACGTGTGATGATTTCGGGATTGTTGGTGCGTCCGCAGTCCGCATTGGCAGAGTACGTGAATGCCGGCCGGATCAAAGAAATATTTTTGGCTGTCCCGTCACTGAGCCTAACTCGGCGGAATCAAATCTTGCAAGACCTGTCGGCATTGAATTGTCCGGTATCCGAACTACCGCCATATGAAACCATCCTCAAATCCGGTAGCCTTGTTTCTTCTCTGAAACCTGTCGAAGCCGACGATTTGCTGGGCCGTGATAAAGTCGAGCTCGATTTTCCGGAATTGAATGAAAATTACGCCAACAAAACAATTATGGTTAGTGGTGCCGGGGGCAGTATTGGGTCTGAGTTATGTCGCAAGATCTTAACGATTGGCGCTCAAAAAATTATTCTATTCGAACGGTCGGAATTGGCCTTATACACAATTGAAAGAGAACTGAACGCGCGACTAAGCAGCTTTGAAAATCAAAGCATAGACATAATACCTGTACTTGGATCCATCAACGACGATCTAAGAGTCAGACAGGTTTTGATTGACCATAAGGTGGAAATTATCTTGCACGCAGCCGCCTACAAGCATGTTCCACTGGTTGAATTCAACAAATGTGAGGGAGTGCGCAACAACGTGTTCGGAACACGCACTATGGCACAAGCAGCTGTGGATTGCGGCGTCCAACGTTTCATCATGATATCGACTGACAAAGCGGTGCGACCGACCAGCGTCATGGGGGCCAGCAAACGCCTGGCAGAATTGATTGTTCAGGACATCCAGGCGCGCGGCAAATCCTGCATTTTTGGAATTGTCCGGTTTGGCAACGTGTTGGGTTCTTCAGGCTCAGTCATTCCGCTGTTTCGAGAACAAATTAAATCCGGTGGCCCGGTAACTCTTACTCATGCCGAGGTGACGCGTTATTTTATGTCGATTAATGAGGCTGCACATCTGGTTTTGCTGGCGGGTACTTTTGCAGAAAGTGGAGAAGTTTTCGTTCTTGATATGGGTGAGCCGGTTCGCATTGAAGATTTGGCACGCCGCATGATCACGATGTCGGGTATGACCGTTCGCGATGAGAACAACCCACTTGGCGATATCACAATTGAGATCACCGGACTTCGTGATGGTGAAAAACTCTATGAAGAATTGCTAGTCGGTGTGGACACGCTTTCCACACCCCACCCCAAAATATTAAGAGCCCAGGAAAAATCACTGAGCGCTAGCACCGTTGGTAAGGCTCTAATGGGGCTTGATAAAGCAATCACAAAGAACGACACAGATAAAACCCTGGTGGTATTGCAAAAATTTGTTGAAGATTTTCACATTGAAATTCGATGATTTCGATAGTCCATGAGCACGTTTAGCGCCAACACTGCGTCACAGGAAAAATGGGACACTTGGGTGCTGCGGTTTTGGCGTGATACAGCAGCTATAACGCTGTTTATCGTTGCCCCTGTTTTGCAAATCGCCTTGACCCGGTGGTTGCCGCTGGCGGTATTTCTTGCCTTGATATTTGTATTGCTCGGTCACGCCATGACCAAGTTTCGGCACATTTCCTCGACGTTTCCGGACAAGTCTGTGTATGTGTCCAATTGGTCGAGCGGGACAAAACTTCTTGTATTTTCGTATCTTGGCTTTCTTTCCTGGATGTTCCTATCGCTGTTTTGGAGCCCCCTGCCAATCGAGGGAGCTCGGGATGTTATATTGCTGATGGTCGCTCCGCCAATTGCGCTCTTTTTGGCATATGAATGCTCAAGAACAAAGCTGCTTTCGTTTTCAACCATCCTTGTGATTGGCATTGGTGTGACAGCTATTTTGCTGATCTTTGAACTTGGTGGCCATACGCAGTTTCATAAATTGGGCAGTGACCGAAACGGACTTCATGACCTAAATCGCAACGCTGTGTTATTGGCTCTGTTTTTGGCGCCTTTGGCGATTGCATTTCGCTCACGAGCGATCAATGTGGCATGGTGGATTCTGGTAGTTGCGGGATGTTTGGTTGCAATCTATCTATCACAAAGCGAGGCAGCCAAACTCATGGTTGTTATGTTTGGTTTGGTCTGGATCGCGGTATTCCTGTTACCACGCCTTCATGCTTTTGTATTTCTCGGCATGGGAATCATCATCGTAGCATTTCCGCTGATGTTGAATCCCATCGATAGATTATTTGGAGAACTGTTAGGCCGACCATACACAGTGACGTCGTTCTTATCAAAATTTTATGAGGCCCAATCCAACTTGATCGAGGCTAAGAAACAGATCACCCCCCTCAAACATCAGGAGGTGCAAGACAACCGTCAACTGAAACGCGAGAACCTCTCAGAAGCCGAACGAAACGAGATTCGGACTCGCAAGGTTGAACGTGCAGACCTGCTACGTCAAATACGGCTGGAAATAAAGCAGGTCGAATTCGATTTTGAACGCGCAGCGCTGGAGTTAGCGCATGCTCTTCCGTTCGGTTTTGCCACCGCCCGCCTGCCCATATAGCAAGCCTATTGGAACCTAGCCACCGAAAGCCCTGTGATCGGGTTTGGCCAGCGGGCCAACAGATATTATGGTTCTGCTGGTGTCGCAAAGCTGCCAGACATCACCCATCCACATCCCCACAATGCTGCTCTGGAATTGTGGATCGACCTTGGTTGTATCGGCGTCAGCCTGTTTGGCCTGGTCCCTGTCATACTTGGCTACGCCACGAGAAACATAAATCCCAGACTATTGCCCGCTGTCACGGCAACCACAGCAGCCAGCTTTTCCCACGCAATGACCGGAGCTGGATTTCTTCAGGGTTGGTATGTTGCCAGTCTATCAATGGTCGTAATTGCATTGATAGCAATTGGAAATTCTTCAAGTGAAGAACGCAAAGAATGATTGCTAAAAACCACTGAAAATGATATCGCTCAAAATTGAGCAAAATGATGATTCGTATTGCTAACACTCCGAGTCTGTTTCGAGGGGTTTATAAGCAACAAATCTCCATGCGGCAGCTATGCTGATTTCATCTACGACGCGGAATTCCGCCTGATGGCCAGTAAACGCAAACTGGTACAACAGGACACACATTTGCGCATTTTGCGTCTGCTTGAACAAAACCCGGAAATTAGCACCCGCGAAATAGCCAATATGGTTGGGATCAGCAACGGTGGTGCCTATTATTGCCTGAACGCCCTGGTGAAAAAAGGTCTGATAAAACTCGGAAACTTTTCTGCATCAAAACACAAAAACCGATACGCCTATTTTTTAACACCGCGCGGAATGTCGGAAAAAACAAAATTGACTGGACAATTTCTGGTGCGCAAGCATATGGAATTCGAGGAGTTGAAAGCAGAGATTGATGCGCTGGAACAGGAAATTGGTGTTGAACAAGCCATGAAATCGGATTGAATCAGTTATGACCACAGATAAGGAAAGCGCCATCAGTTCCGCCCGGCGCGCCCACCAATGAGTAAGCAGGATACTGAAAGAATGAGAAGCCGGTGAAGCGTGTTCTGATCACCGGCACGGCTGGATTCATAGGTTTTTTCCTGGCAAAATTGTTGCTGCGTGAAGGGTTTGTTGTGCACGGCTATGATGCAATGACCGACTATTATGACGTTGCCCTCAAAAACCGCCGCCATCAGATGTTGCTTCAAAGCGAGACGTTCAGTGCAACTGAAGCTTATCTTGAAGAAGAAAATACCTTCCTAAACGTGGCAATAGATTTTAAGCCCGACGTTATCGTGCATCTCGCCGGCCAGGCTGGTGTTCGCTATTCATTGGAAAACCCCCGCGCCTACCTGGATAGTAACGTAATTGGCACATTCAACGTGTTGGAAGCCGCGAACGAGTTGGCCGTTAGGCACCTGCTGATGGCCTCCACCTCGTCTGTTTACGGCGCTAATGAAAACATGCCTTTTGTGGAAACCGAAAAAGCCGATACCCCCCTCACCTTCTACGCCGCGACAAAAAAAGCCACCGAAGCAATGGGGCATTCCTATGCCCACTTGTGGAACCTGCCGATCACCATGTTTCGTTTTTTTACCGTCTATGGCCCCTGGGGACGTCCAGATATGGCGCATTTCAAGTTTACCATGGGCATCCTGGAAGGCACACCGATCGACATTTATAACAATGGCGAGATGTACCGCGACTTCACCTATGTTGAAGACCTGGTTCTAGGTATTCGGCTCCTCATCGACGCGGTACCGCAACGCCCGATTTCGGCCGAGGATATCGCCCCAGGAGACAGCCTGTCGCCCGTCGCCCCTTATCGGATTGTCAATATTGGCAACTCAGAAAAAGTCAAATTGCTGGACTACATCGAAGCAATCGAATCCGCGATTGGGAAGAAGGCCATTCGCAATTATATGGACATGCAGACCGGAGACGTGCCAGCAACCTGGGCCAACGCTCATTTGCTGAAGGAGCTGACCGGGTATCAACCGACGACGGGTGTTCGCGAAGGCATATCGAAGTTTGTGGCCTGGTATCGAGACTATTACGGCAAGTGACCAATCTGTCTGGTTCCACCGACTGTGCGGCACGGGGCTCTCAATCAACAAGAGGGGCCTTGTCGAGAGTTTGTATTATCGAGCATTTGTGGCCGCAAAATCGTTTAAGTACTGAGACATAATCATTCGAAAATTTTATAAAATGAACAACTTAGACACATGCAGGTAAGCACTTCATGATTATTACCATAATTGGAACAGGGTACGTAGGTCTGGTATCCGGCGTATGTTTTTCAGAATTTGGCCATCAGGTCATTTGTATCGACAAGGATACTACCAAGCTTGAAAAACTAAAAGCTGGTGAAGTGCCAATCTACGAACCCGGGCTGGATGATTTGATGGCTAGAAACGTAGCTGCTGGACGGCTCACATTTTCTGGCGATCTGACGAAGGCGGTTGACGGTGCCGATGCCGTCTTCATCGCCGTTGGCACGCCGTCGCGACGCGGTGATGGCCATGCGGATTTGACCTATGTGATAGCTGCTGCAAAAGAAATCGCTAGAGCTCTGACGGAATACGCAGTGGTTGTGACCAAATCCACAGTCCCTGTGGGTACTAACCAAAAGGTATTTGAAACGATTTCTGCGGCTAATCCGGACGCAGAATTCGACGTGGTCTCCAACCCCGAATTCTTACGCGAAGGTGCAGCGATCGACGACTTCATGAAACCCGATCGTGTTGTAGTTGGAGTTCAAAACTCACGCGCAGCGGAAATCATGACCGAAATCTATCGTCCCCTCTACCTTCGCGATTTTCCAATCATAACAACCGATTTGAAAAGCGCTGAAATGATCAAATATGCAGCCAACGCGTTCCTGGCGACGAAAATCACCTTCATCAATGAAATCGCGGCACTATGCGAGCGGGTTGGCGCAGATGTCAAACAAGTCGCAAACGGTATCGGCCTTGACGGGCGAATTGGCAATAAGTTTCTTCACGCCGGGCCTGGTTATGGTGGGTCGTGTTTTCCAAAGGATACCAAGGCTCTCGCCCGCATCGGACAGGAGCACGGCGTTCCTATGCAGATCGTGGAAACCGTCATCAAAGTGAATGACGAGATCAAGCAGCGGATGATAGATAAAGTGACCGATCTCTGCGACGGTAATCTCAATGGCAAGACTATCGCGGTGCTCGGCGTGACGTTCAAACCCAATACAGACGACATGCGTGACGCACCATCTCTGACAATCGTACCGGCTCTTGTCGAAAGTGGTGTGAAAATCCGCATCGTCGATCCGCAAGGCCGGCGAGAGGGAGAAGCGCTGTTGCCGGGCGTGACTTGGGAGACCGACCCTTACGAAGCAGCAGACGGCGCTGATGCCATTACTATTCTGACAGAGTGGAACGAGTTTCGAGCACTTGATTTGAACCGTCTTGCAAGTGGTATGAGGTCACCGCGTATGGCCGACCTGCGTAATATCTATGATCGAGATGTTGTGCTTCAGGCGGGCTTTGAAGCTTACGTTGGGATAGGTACTTGAAACAGATTAAATTACCAGCACCACTAGCTCTGTTTGCAATCACCCCACCAAACTGCTGCTGTCGAGGGTTTTCGCCTGCACGTCTATTGGGGCATGACCGACGATTGCGATGTCCGCCACAAGCAAAGGCGTCACCCGATGGAGAAATTTTGATTTTAAGCAGCTTTATAAAGGTATTAGCTACCATGCTACGAACTGAACCCATACGACAATGACATTTAAAACACTGACCCACCTACAGCGCCTGGAAGCAGAAAGCATCCACATCCTCCGCGAAGTAGTTGCCGAAACCGAAAACCCGGTAATGCTCTACAGCGTTGGCAAGGACAGTGCCGTGATGCTGCATCTCGCAAAGAAGGCGTTCCACCCAGCATCTCCCCCCTTCCCGCTGCTGCATGTCGATACGACCTGGAAGTTTCGAGATATGTATGAGCTACGTGACCGAGCGGCAAAACAAGCCGGGATGGAGCTCATTGTCCATCAAAACCCTGATGCGATAAGAGACCGCATTAATCCCTTCGACCATGGATCACAGCACACTGACATCTGGAAAACCGAGGGGCTGAAACAGGCACTTAATCAGCACAGATTTGATGCCGCGTTTGGCGGTGCCCGTCGTGATGAAGAAAAATCACGAGCCAAGGAACGTATAATTTCCTTCCGTTCAGCCAAACATCGCTGGGATCCCAAAAACCAGAGACCTGAACTCTGGCGTCTCTACAATACTCGCAAGGCCAAGGGCGAAAGCATGCGTGTTTTCCCCATATCAAATTGGGCGGAACTGGATGTCTGGCAATATATTCATCTTGAGGCCATCGAGATTGTCACGCTTTACTTTTCTGCCCAACGGCCAACTGTTGAACGCGACGGAATGATTTTGATGGTCGACGATGAGCGCTTTCCCCTGCATCCTGACGAGAAACCGGTCAACCGCTCTATTCGATTCCGTACCCTGGGCTGTTATCCTCTAACCGCGGCCATTGAGAGCACCGCGACCACCCTGCCCGAAGTAATCCAGGAGATGCTTCTGACAACCACCTCGGAACGCCAGGGGCGTGCGATTGACCATGATCAAACCACCTCAATGGAAAAATAAAAAACAAGAAGGCTATTTCTGAGGAAATTTGCCCCACTCAACCTATGAAATTCCCGAAAATATCGCCCAATGACTAGTACAGAAGAACAGATCTACCGGACAGATGCTCTCATCGAGGAGAACATCGACGACTATTTGAATGCGCACCAACACAAGACCATGTTGCGTTTTATTACATGTGGATCGGTCGATGATGGAAAATCCACGCTCATCGGACGATTGCTCTACAACAGCAAAATGATTTTCGAAGATCAGCTGAAAGCGCTTGAAGCTGACAGCAAACGGATGGGAACTCAGGGAGCTGAAATTGACTTCGCGCTATTGGTTGACGGCTTGGCCGCCGAGCGTGAACAAGGCATCACAATTGATGTGGCCTATCGTTTCTTCACCACTGAAAAACGCAAATTTATTGTCGCCGATACCCCAGGCCATGAGCAATACACTCGAAATATGGTGGCAGGTGCCTCAACAGCTGATTTGGCGGTGATCCTGGTCGACGCGCGCAAAGGGGTTCTTACCCAAACTCGGCGCCACAGCTATTTGGTGCACATGCTGGGCATTCGCCATATTGTGTTGGCGGTGAACAAGATGGATCTGGTGAATTACGATCAGGCCGCATTCGACCAAATTGTCGAAGAATTCGCCAGTTTCGCTCGCAGCATCGGTATTGCCGGATTTACGGCAATACCGATCTCGGGAATTGTTGGTGACAATATAACAGAACCCAGTTCCAACAGTCCTTGGTACGATGGCCCTTCCCTGCTGCCACATCTCGAAACCGTAGAGCTTGAAGTTTCAACCGATCAGGTGCAGCCTTATCGCATGCCCGTGCAATGGGTAAATAGCCCGAACCTCGATTTTCGTGGCTTCGCCGGCCTCATTGCTAGCGGCACCGTTCGGCCCGGAGACGAAATAAAGGTACTTCCTTCCGGTCAAAGCTCAACGGTGGCCCGCATCGTAAGTTTTGAAGGTGACCGTGATCTGGCCGTCGCTGGAGAATCCGTAACAATCACCCTTGCAGATGGAATCGACTGCTCGCGTGGGCAAGTAATTACCGCCTCTACCACCCCGATAGAAGCCGCAGATCAATTTGAAACCACCCTTATCTGGATGGATGAAACTGAACTGGTTCCAGGCCGGGCCTATTGGTTGAAAATTGGGGCACTGGTGGTCTCGGCATCATTTCATCAGCCAAAATTTGAAATTGACGTGAACAGTCAGGAAGAACTGGCCGCCAAGACGCTGAGTCTAAACTCCATTGGTGTGTCCAACGTGACCACAGACCGCGAAATCCCATTTGCACCCTATACCGAAAATAAAGACCTCGGTGGATTTGTGGTGATCGACAAAATTACGAACCAAACCGTTGCGGCTGGAATGATTCATTTCGCACTCCGCCGTGCACAGAACATCCATTGGCAAGCCACTGAAATTGGCCGCGATCACCACGCATCAATGAAGAATCAGATACCCACGGTGCTGTGGCTGACGGGCTTGTCGGGGTCGGGCAAATCAACAATTGCCAATATCCTTGAAAGAATATTGGCGAGTATGAATCGACACACCATCCTTTTGGATGGAGATAACGTCCGCCATGGCCTCAACAAGGATCTTGGTTTTACAGAGGCTGACCGTGTGGAAAACATCAGACGCGTTGGCGAAGTGGCAAAACTGATGACCGATGCCGGACTGATCGTCATCACCGCATTTATTTCACCTTTCCAAGCAGAGCGTGACATGGTGCGCGCCATGATGAAACCAGGAGAGTTTGTGGAGATCTTTGTCGATACCCCTCTTGAGGTAGCAGAAGAGCGTGACGTAAAAGGCCTCTATTCTAAGGCTCGTTCTGGGGAATTAAAAAACTTTACAGGTATCGATTCGCCATATGAGGCACCGGAAAACCCAGAACTTCATTTGGACACTTCAAAAATAACTGCTGAAGAAGCTGCGGAGCACATAATCAAAAAACTGTATCCCTAATCATCTGGAACTGTAATTCGCATCGCTGCTCCCATGATCTTGGGCGGAGCGATGGATGGCGACATGTTCACCGCCTACGTCACCCATGTTCTGTTGAAAGAACTGCGGCCGGGTGATGTGGTAGTCATGGATAATCTTCCCGCACACAAGGTTGCCGGGGTGCGTTCCAGTATTGAAAATGCCGGGGCAAAGCTGATGTATCTGCCGCCATATTCGCCAGACTTCAATCCAATCGAGACGGCGTTTTCACAGATTAAGGCGTTCCTCAAAAAAACAGCGGCACGAACCAAGCAAAAACTCGATGCTGCCATTGCAGCCGCAATCGATGTCGTGTCACCTCAAAACGCAGTCAACTACTTCGCCGCATGCGGCTACGAAAGCGATACAGTGTGAAAGGAAATCTCTCTAGGATCAGGACCTATTAAATTTTGGGATTCCCAGTTTAGCTGAACTATGATTCATCATGGCAAAGGAGACTTGTCATGAGTGATTTGTTTTGGCTCTCACCGGAGCAGTTAGCGAAACTGGAGCCGTATTTTCCATTGG
>JABABQ010000006.1 GCA_014238155.1 Rhizobiaceae bacterium | reverse complement strand
CCAATGGAAAATACGGCTCCAGTTTCGCTAACTGCTCCGGTGAGAGCCAAAACAAATCACTCATGACAAGTCTCCTTTGCCATGATGAATCATAGTTCAGCTAAACTGGGAATCCCAAAATTTAATAGGTCCTGATCCTAGCTTCGCACAGCCAAAAACTTCCGAACCGATTCTAACGACCAATCTTTCAGATCGCTGGAAACATTGCGGAAACTGCTGATCGCTTCTGCGGTCAAGCTTGAGCTCGACCAAACAGCGGCGACGGCGGCGGCGGCGAGTGGCGGCGCAGCGCGACGATGGCGCCGAGCGCACTCCATCTGGAAACAACCAACGGCCGTATCGAGCCCAGAGCGGTAGTGACACAAGGTGACGCAACACGAACATTTCCAGAATTAAGCAAATTCCAGGCCTCGCATAACAAGTCCGGTGTGAAGTTTTTTTTGGTGGCATAGTATATTTTGATGGTTCGACAGCGGTATCGAAAGTTCATAAGGTTGGCGTTGTCTAGAAGCAAACATACAGCGAGCTGCAATGAGTGACCCCAATGCTGAAAGGAGGCTGGCAACCATCCTGATGGCCGATGTTGTCGAATACAGTCGCCTGATGGAAGAAAATGAAGTTTCGGTTTTGCATTCTCTGCAAGAGCACCAATTTGCTTTAATCAACCCCACCATCGGTCAACACCATGGCAGAATTGTCAAGCTGATGGGCGACGGCATTTTGGTTGAGTTTCAAAGCGTCGTGGAAGCTGTTGAATGCGCGATTGCCATTCAACTTGGTATGATTTCGCGTAACGAAGGCATTCCAGAAGACCGGCAAATCAAGTTTCGCATTGGAATGAACTTGGGTGACGTTCTCATTGATGGCGACGACATCTTTGGTGACGGCATCAATATCGCTGCTCGTTTGCAGGCTTTGGCAGAACCAAACGGCATTATGATTTCAAGCAACGTGCACTCTCTAATTGAAGGAACAATCGATCAAGGATTTTCCGATGCTGGGGCCCATCAACTGAAGAACATATCGAAAGTCGTCCGCGCCTACCAATACAATCCCTCAGCTTCAGTGACATCGCAAAAAACCGCATTTCGACCTTTCATCGATTTGCCAGTCGACCAGCAACCTTTGGCCACAGGTGGGTGTCTTTGCGGCAAAGTAAGATATCAGGTCACGGCCAAAACGTTGGGATCGATGTTGTGTCACTGCCGCATGTGTCAACGATATTCTGGCGCGCCGATGCTTGAAGGTAGTACTTTTCCAACTGATGCCTTCAAACTGACAAAGGGTAGTTTGAAAGTTTATAAGTCCTCAGACATAGCGAAACGGAGTTTTTGTGGTGATTGCGGATCACCAATTTTATATCAGGGAGTTCTAGGATATTGGACAAACTGGATCGTTGTATCTACCGGCAGTTTTGACGAACCGGAGAAATTTCCACCAACTTATCATTTGGGTATTGAGAGCCAACTGCCCTGGGTAAAGCTGGTCGATGATTTGCCGAAGACAACGTGCAGGGATTCTCCAAGCCTGGTGGATGCGTACAAATCGGTGGGACAAGATGTACCCTGATCGCAATTCAATCAATTTCTGAACAATCTTTTCAAGGCGCAGGCAGGACAGGTTTGCCGAAATTGAAGGTCTTAAAGGTCAGCAGTGCCGCCGTTTCCGACTTCCCAACGTCACTCATCACAATTCCACAGTATTCACCGTGTTGGCGACAGACCGGCAACCAACAGCAACATTATCGTCGACCGACCCCAACCGCACACTGCCAGAAATTTCCGGGCCGGATTAGACGACCATTGTTTCAGACGGCTGGAAGCATCGCGGAAACTGTTGACCACTTCCGCGATCAAGGTTGAACTCGACCAAGCAGCGGCGGTTGGTGGCGGCGCAGGGCGCTCTCAATCTGGAAACAACCAACGGCCGCATCGAGCCTATTCCGTTGAAAAACTCATTGTTTGATTTGTTGTAATTGCAGTTCGAATTCGAAACAGCGTTGTTCTTGTTGGTTCTCAGGCTGCTGGGTTTGGTTCTGGGATCAATTTTGCGAGTTTTCTGAGGTTCTG
>JABABQ010000044.1 GCA_014238155.1 Rhizobiaceae bacterium | reverse complement strand
CGGTTTCATAGATTTTGTTCGCCTGTCCGTTACCGATGATTCTGGTGCCGTCGAGATTACAGAAACAACCTATAATCCAGATGGCACCGTTGTTTCGCAAACGGTCATCAAAAGAAGTGCTAATGGCTTGGAGACTATCACCAGCATTGACCGCGACGGCGATCTGCAAGCGGATGATATCATCACGAAAACGACGCAGTTGAATGATGACGGCAGTCGTATCCTGACGGTTGATGTGGATAATGCGGATGGCAGCGATCGCAGCCAGACCATCACAACCATGAGCGATAATGGTCTAAGCGTCACCGAGGAAATTGACGAAGACGGTGATAATATCAGCGACCGCATTGTTTCCAGTGTTACGGTTATCAATGCCGATGGCAGCCGTACCAAGACTGTCGAACACCGGTCTGCCAATGGATCGCTGTTGAAGAAATACCAGACTGTCACCAGTAATGACGGTTTGATCTCAACAGTCAGCACGGACAACGATGGTGATGGCACATTTGATATGATCGAAGTGACCACAAGGGCGCTTAGTTTCGATGGCGGGACGCGCACGACCGTGGAAGTCAAAGACGGGTCAGGCAATCTTCGCAGCACCAAATCAGTGGAAGTTTCTGGTAACGGGCAGGCCATCAAGACAGAGTTTGACAATGATGGTGATGGGATTGTTGACCAGCGCGAAACCGTGACCGTGCACAACGATGGCACAAGGGAAACAGATACAAATGTCCTAAATGCTGATGGGACCGCTCAATGGCGTCGCACCACGACCACCAGTGATGATGGTTTGGAAATTGTACGATCAACCGACTTCAATGGTGATGGCGGATATGACCGAGTGGAATATGACACAACAACGCTTAATGCCGACGGATCAACGACAAGATCCGTTGTCGGCAAAGCCTCAGATGGAACGGTTTATTTCCGATCTGAAACCACAATCAGTGCTGATGGCTTGACGTCTGTCACCAGCAATGACTGGGATGGTGACGGGCAATATGACCTCATCACCACGCGTACGGTTGAAATTGCTACTGACGGCGGTGAAACGGTGAGTGTTGAAAGGCGTTCAGCAAATGGAACTCTGCTGGACACTTGGGAGGAAACCACCAGTTCAGACCGGCGCAGCGTGCTGACCGAGCAGGATATCGACGGCGACGGAACGGTTGATGTTTCAACAACTGAATCGGAGTCAGATTCCGGAGATCAGTCAACATCCACATCCTTCTATTCCAATGATGGAACCCTGCTTTCAACCAGAACTAGCTTTCAAAGCAGTGACGGTCTTGAATCCTGGTGGGCGATCGATCGTGACGCTGATGGGGTCGACGACCTGATCAGCGAGCGTCTTGTCACTCTGAACGACGATGGGAGCACCCGCCAGGTTGTTACCCACAAGGATGGTTCCAACAATCTGTTAGCCAGCTCGAAACAAACAAAAAGCGACGATGGGTTAACTGTCGAAACCAACTTGGATTTTGATGGCGATGGCTTGTTTGATTTTAACACGGTGGATAGCACCTCATTGGATGAAAACGGGTCAACAGTTCGCACGGTGACCACAAAAGATGCCGTCGGTGCCACCCTTTCCAGTTCCCACACGACGACCGGTGGCAACGAGATGTCTACCGCCTATGGACAAGATATGAACGGCGATGGAATAGATGAGAAAACAATCTCACGTATTGAGGATCCCGATGGTGGTTTAACCACCATCACGCAGCTATTTGCTGATACGGGAGCCCTTACTCTATCAACGACTGTTACCATGAATTACGACCAACGATCCGGGGCTACAGCCATTGATTTGGATGGCGATGGTCAAGTCGACCGGACAATTTCCTGGGTGTTGAACGACGATGATAAAAAAACCAGTGTTTACAGAGATCTGGGCGAAATTGGCTTAGCATCTTCAATTGTTTCCGTTGAGGAGTCCGCCAACGGTGCGGATATTACCTATTCGTTTGATATCGATGGTGATTTGATCCCTGATTTTAAACGCCAGACCACCGTCACCTATGACGATGCCGGCAATAAAATAACCGACTTTACAGAAATCTATGGCAGCGGTGTTCTGAATTATCAGAAGCAAACCATCCAATCAGCAAATGGGTTGTTGCGTACGACGGAGATCGATGAAAACGGTGACGGAACAACTGACGCCACCACAAATTTCGCCAAAACCCACAATGATGATGGCAGCACAACGGCCATCTCCGAGACGTTTTACGCCAATGGGGATCTTCGCTCGCGTTGGGTTGAAACGGTCAGCGCCGATCAGCTCACAATCACGCTAAACGAAGACTTCACCGGTAATGGTTTGGATAATCGCAGGACTGTAACCATACACAATGCTGACGGCAGCTCGGTCGAGCGGATAACGAGCTATTTGAGTGATCCGGAATTCAAAGAGTTCGGTGAAATCGTAACAACCACGTCAGCAGATGGCTTGTTGACGACGATCGAGCGTTACACTCCGGATTCTCCGGATCCAGAGTCAGTCCAGACAATCACGCGCTCGTCAATCAATAGCGGGAGCTATGTATGGGAAAGCGATGATCCTGACACGGGTCAGGAAACCGTTACCCACGAGATTGACGCAAGTGGAATTGAACACTGGAAATATGGAGACCTTAGTGAAGCGCGGTTTGACGCAGCATCCAAAAAGAAATTTCTGGAGGAAGCTGCTTCTATTTACGATACCGTCCTCGATCGGAATATGTCGTTTGCTGAAATGGAGGTCTTGGTCAAATTTGTGACATCAGGTTCGCAGTTGGACCAAGTCGCATTGGCGCAATCATTGTTTGATTCAGATGAATATCAATACAGATACGGCTCCCCATCAGATGCACAATTCGTCGTTCAATCCTTCCTCAATGCCCATGGACGAGCCCCATCACTGGACGAATTGGGTGATCAGTTGGATGCATTTTCACAAAATCAGCAATCGCGTGCAGAATTTGCTGCCACTCTGGCGCGTTCCGTTGAGCATCTGATGGTTGAGAATAGCCACAGGTCAACAAACAACTTTGATCTGGAATTAAACCCGGCGCAGTTCGAGCGTAGTCTGGATAAGGCATATGTAGAAAAGCTGATTGATGATCTGTTCGATGTAATCTTCGATCGGTCACCGACAACTGGGGAGCTGGCAACATATTCCGCCCGTTTATTGACCGGATCTGATGAGTTGGCAGATATCGCGCAGGGGCTTATTTCGGTTCAAAATCTGGCGGTCAATCCGTTTTTTGGAACTACCACAGCAGAAACGGTTGCGCTTGCTTTCGCCAATGCTCTTAACCGACTGCCTACCGCTCTAGAGCAGCAATTGTGGGAGACCCGTCTTCTGAACTCCGTTCTTTCACCGGCAGAATTCATCGCCATGCTGTCGCAAAGTGTCGAGCATAAAAGTTTGGAAGAAGCCACTTACACAGGCCCCGTTATCGCGCCCCCCATGGTATCGGGCACTTCGTCGTACGATAACTTGTACGGAGATACCACCGGCGATATGGTCGGCTCTACGCACGGCAGTGACCAACGCCTGTCAGGTCTGGGAGGTCATGACGATCTGTATGGCGATGCCGGAGGTGCACTTTACGGACAAGCAGTCGGCGGTGACGACTGGCTGGACGGTGGTGCAGATAATGACCGTATGTATGGCGATGCCGCAGGTGCACTTTACGATCAGGCAGTCGGCGGTGACGACTGGCTGCTGGGTGGTTCAGGTTCCAACCGTATGTATGGCGATGCCGGAGGTGCACTTTACGGACAAGCAGTCGGCGGTGACGACTGGTTGGACGGTGGTGCAGATTATGACCGTATGTATGGCGATGCCGCAGGTGCACTTTACGGACAAGCAGTCGGCGGTGACGACAGGCTGGACGGTGGTGCAGGTGGCGACTATATGTATGGCGATGCCGGTGAACACATGGAAGGCTATAGTCAGGGCGGCGATGATTTCTTGCATGGAGGCTCAGGAGACGACTATTTGTTTGGCGACTCCCGTGGAGACATGGAAGGCTATAGTCAGGGCGGCGATGATTTCTTGCATGGAGGCTCTGGAGACGACCGATTATACGGCGAGACCCGTACGGATATGTCAGATAATAGCAAAGGCGGCAATGACAGGCTCAACGGCGGCTCTGGCGATGACGAGTTATACGGGGATGCCGGCGATCTTGACGACTTGGCCGTCGGTGGCAATGACACGTTTGTTTTCGATTTTGCTGCGGGTTCCTTCGGCCATGACACAATCCATGATTTTGGTGAAGGAGATGATACCATTGAATTCGTCAACATCCCCGGCTTGTCGAGCTACGCAGACGTAGTGGCATTGATGCAGGATCTTCACGGAGCCACAATAACTCTGGACGAGAACAATTCTATCACACTGCGGGACGTCGACTTGGAGGATTTGACAGCTGATGATTTCAGATTTGTTTAACGATCGCATGGTGGCAGCAATCTTGCCTGAGTGAGCGGCCGACCGGCAATATCTATGCGATCCTTAAGTTTGATTGGTAGCACAGTTGCTGCCCTGAGCACGGCATTGGTGGGGACTGCCATGCTCAGCATTCCTGTAAACCTGTTGATGCTGACAGGCCCGTTTTTCATGCTCCAGGTTTATGACCGGGTATTGGCAAGCGGGTCGATCCCCACCCTCGTGGTGCTGGGCGGTCTGACGGCGGGTCTGTATCTGTTTTACGGATTGCTGGAAGGTATTCGATCGAGGGTCTTGCTACGGGTTGGTCAGCAACTGGATGCTCATCTGTCGGGGCCCAGTTTCTCACGGGGTATAAATCTGCCTCTGTTACTTGGTCCGCGGGCATTGAAACTGGACCCTGTTCGCGATCTGGAAACCGTGCGTCAGTTTTTGTCTGGCCCCGGTCCGGCCGCGTTGTTCGATATTCCATGGATGCCGTTTTATCTGGCTATCGTTTATTTGTTTCATCCAATCCTTGGACTGCTGGCACTGTCTGGCGCAGTGGTGATTTGCCTGCTTATTGGGCTCAATGAAATGTTCTCACGCAAGCCGGTTAACGAAGCTTCACGGCATGCCGGTGAACGGGCGCAACTGGTCCAGCAAGGCCGCAGTAACGGCGAGGTAATCGCCTCGATGGGGATGATGGGATCCTTGTTGCGCACTTGGCAGGATGGGAACGCTTCTTACCTGGTGGCTCAACGTCGCTCTGCGGATCTGTCTGGTTTGTTTGCTACACTGATCAAGGTGTTTCGGTTCATGCTGCAGTCGGCCGTTTTGGGGACCGGCGCTTGGCTTGCAGTACTGCAGGAGGTTAGTCCCGGGATTATGATCGCGGCATCGATCATGACCTCACGAGCATTGGCTCCAGTGGAGCAGGCTGTTGGCCAGTGGCGCGGGTTCGTCGGTGCCCGGCAGGGATTTGCCCGATTGCGAAAAACACTGGACCATCATGGCGAGGAGGAGCGTCTTGAGTTGCCACTTCCCGAAAGCAGGTTTGCGGTGCAGGGATTGTCGGCGGGTCCGATCGGGGAAGACGGGGCAAAGCCCGTTATCCGCAACGTCTCATTTGAATTATCGGGCGGTGATGGATTGGGCATAATTGGCCCATCAGGTTGTGGCAAAACAACATTGGCTCGAGCATTGGTAGGGGTCTACAGGCCTCTGGCTGGATCGGTGCGACTGGATAAGGCGGATCTGTCCCAGTGGGATCCGGATCGACGTGGTTCATTCATTGGTTACCTGCCGCAGGATATTCAACTCTTTGCCGGCACTGTTGCTCAAAACATTGCCCGTTTTGACGCAGAGGCGGATGCTGAGGCTGTTCTTGCTGCCGCCGAGCATGCCGATGCCCATAATCTCATTGTCGCGCTTCCCGACGGCTATGAGACGATCATAGGGGGTGATGGTACAAGCGCCAATCTGTCTGGTGGCCAGATGCAGCGCCTGGCCCTGGCGCGGGCATTGTATAAAATTCCATTCCTTATTGTTTTGGATGAACCAAATTCCAATCTTGATGCTGTTGGTGAGGCTGCCTTGACACGCGCAATCAAGACCATGCGCAGCAATGGATGCATCGTCATTGTCATCGCCCACCGGCCAAGCGCCCTTGCCGGTGTTGATAAGCTTCTCTATTTGCAAGCCGGTCAGGTTGAGGCTTTTGGACCGCGTGATGAAGTGCTTGGGAAAGTTACCCGGCCGACTTCTGCACCGCCGCCGCAAGGTCGATCTGATGTCTGATGTAAAGCAGGATCTTGTGCGTTCCATCAGAACCCATCTTTGGGGAGCTGGTTTATTCCTGATGGTTCTGCTTGCGATGTTTATGGTCTTTTCGGCTTGGATGAGCATATCGGGCGCGGTCATTGCGTCCGGCAGCATCGTGGTTGAGACCAACGTTAAAACGGTCAAGCACCGTGAGGGCGGCATTGTGGCAGCTATTCTAGTGAGCGACGGAGATTCGGTTGAGGTCGGAGATCTGCTATTGCGATTGGATGACGTGGTCGCAAAGGCCAATTTGTCAGTCGTGACTACCCAACTCAATAATCTGCGCGTTACCCGTGCTCGGCTTATTGCTGAGCGTGATGGTCATGAGATTATCCGCTTTCCTGCAGAGCTGGTTGAATCCTTGGGAGCAGATCCCAAACATAAATTTGCAGAATTGATTAAGATCCAGGATCAGTTGTTAAAGGCCCGACGGGCCAGCTTTTCCAGTCGCATCGATCAGCTGCTGCAGCAGATTAAGCAGCTAAAAACTCAGGTTGAAGGACTAAAAATCCAGAACCGATCCAAGCGCGCTGAGATAGTGCTGATCGGGCTGCAATTGCCCGGGCTTGAAATTCTGCTGGAGAAAAGTCTCATATCCGCCAGCCGGGTATATGACGAGCGACGCCAAAAGATGCGCCTCGACGGTGAGCTGGGGGATCTGATGTCGCAAATTGCCCAAGCCGGGATTGCCATAGGTGAGCGCGAAATGCAGATACAGCAGCTCCAAGACGATAATCTGTCAACCTTGTTGCAGCAATTGCAGGAAGCGACAGCTGAAATCAGCCGCCTTACCGAGCAGTCGATTGCGCTGCGTGATCAATTGTCGCGCATGGATATTCGTGCCCCTCAAGCTGGCATTGTCCACCAGCTGGCCATCCACACAAGGGGAGGGGTGATCAGCCCGGCCGAGCCGGTGCTGCAGATAGTGCCCCAGGGCGATGATTTGTTGATCGAGGTCCAGATTGCTCCAACCGACATAGACCAGCTTTATATTGGCCAACCGGCCGTCATCCGTCTGCCGGGTTTCAATCAGCGAACCACGCCAGAGCTGCGCGGCGAGATCCGCACCATGTCTGCAGAAACCACTCGCGATGAGGCAACCGGTTTAACGTTCTACGTCTGCCGTTTGCAGCTACACAAGGATGAAATCAACAAGCTGAAGGGGATCTCGTTGATGCCGGGTATGCCGGTGGAGGCGCTGTTAACAACCAACGATCGCACCATCCTGTCCTATTTGACCAAACCGCTGACAGACCAAATCACGCGGGCTTTAAGGGAGGAATAGCGGCTCCGTATCGCTGCGGGGTTTGTTTCTTGGAGTTTTATTACCTTCCAGAAGACTGTCAGCCGAGTCCTCCGTTCACCGGTAGCAGATTCCCCTATCGGAAAATTCTGAAACCGCTGATCAAGGCCAAGCCTGGACGTGTGGCGATACCAAGTCACTTCACGGTAATGTCGACAGTGTAATTGTTTGCTCGGTGACCGGAGCCATCTGCCCAACGAGGACCGGTTAACGTGAACTTGGCGGTGTCCTTGCCCCGATAACCACGTTTGGGGGTGTAGTCGACAACCGCGTAGTAGAATGTGTTGCCAGCGCATCTTTTGCCTTTGGCGATCTTCTGCTTGATTTTTCTGATTGAAACTTTGCCATGGTCGGCCGACCAACGAGACAGTTTGGGAAAGCGTTGTCCCAGACACGTTCGCCGGCTGAAAAGCGCCATTCCGGTCAGATATGAACTGTGGTTAGCTTTAACTGTTTTTTCTAACTTCTCGGCATTTACGTTGGACGTCGATACCAGGATCGATGAAGCTGTAAGAGATGCCACAAAAAATGTGTTGGATAGAAATGCGCGAATGTTCATATGTTTGGTCCTGTCGACGGTTGTCTTATGTTTTGCCCGTCGCCAGAATCTGGCGAGTATTTCCCAGCCTCAATTGCTTTTGCCTCACTTCAACACATAAGTCGATAGCCGGAATATTAAACCGATCGGCCATGATTTCCGGGTGGGTGTGGGAGTGCAGATGCCGGTGCGATCTCGCTGCAGATCCCTGCGCATCGGGCATGATTGTGGAAGATCATTTGTTGGTTTTTGAGGGATAACGCAATCGATTGACAAGTTATGACATATAATTAAGTGATTGTTCGTATTCTTTTGATAAATAATGTACACATTAAAAACAATGTGTTAACTCAAAGCAATTCGATGTTTTCGCCAATTCACGGTAAATCATGTTAACTTGCGAGCAATTTGGCGGCAATTTCTCGCGCATTTCGTAGAATTGCGTTGTCGATGAAGACATTCAAGCGATCCACGGTTCCTCAGCTTATTCCTCCCGCCAAGAAAAGGGCACGGGCCTCTCAATGGAGAGGCAGTCGGCAAGAACGCGGCTATGGCGCGGACTGGGACAAAAAGCGTGTCGAGATCCTGCAAAGGGACCACGGCCTCTGCCAGGAATGTTTGAGGCGGGGTTACGCAGAATTTGGCAATGTTGTTGACCACAT
>JABABQ010000020.1 GCA_014238155.1 Rhizobiaceae bacterium | reverse complement strand
TTGTTTACGTGAAAGCCCGCTCGTCAGCGCGATACGGACGGCCTCGCGCTTGAATTCTTCAGTGTGGCGATGCGCCATAGTTGTTCTCCTTGATGGACATAATCCAATTCAAGGACACGGAACCAAACCGTGACAAGTCCAAAGCTTACTGGGCGAATCCATCGAAAGAAAATGGTGACAAGCTGCGTGGTTTTCTTACGCTTGACGCAACCAAGTGGCAGTTTACCCATGGTACTCAGAAGCCAGAGCTGATCAGCCCCGACAACTACTGGCATGTTCAATACCTGCTTGACCGTAAAGGCAATCAGAATGTGCAACTCAAACTGTTCCTGAGCTACGGCACTAATGTCGCCGAATACCCGAAATGGCAGGCCCTATTTCGTAAGCACCAAATACCAACGCTCCTGATGTGGGGAAAGAACGACCATATCTTTCCTGCCGATGGTGCCCATCCCTATAAGCGGGATTTAAAAAATCTTGAGTTCCACCTGCTTGATACTGGTCACTTTGCGCTTGAAGAATATGGCGGCAAGATTGCTGGTCGGATGATTGAATTTATGGATCGAACTACCCAATAGCGGTCTTGGTATTACCGATGATTGCCGCGTCGACACATTCTCGACGCGGCAGTTTTAGTTTTAACTTCTTGTAGTGCCGCGTGACAAGAAACCTGTCGCGGACTGACTATTCAACAATCAATGTAATGGTGTTTGTCCGTAGTGCCGACCTACGCCCAACAACTGGCTAATTCCGCGGTGAGCCCAAAGCGAAGCGGACCGTTCAATGTTCGAAATTCAATTAAGCGCATTATTCCGCTCAGCGCCCCGAAGTCGACTAAGCGTTACCGGTGTTACACCTAGAAATGATGCAATGTTGGAATGGCTGAATAGCTCTTCATGGTGAGGATGCGTCTTTCGAAACCACGCAAGGCGATCTGCGCCTCCTAGCGCCGCCAGACACCATTCCCTCTCAGCCTTGCGAGCCAATTCGTGCTGTAAAATTTCATTCGCCCACTCGCGAATAGGTTCTGAATTCAACATCAATTCCGTCAGTGCGGAGCTTTCCATCTGGGCGATGAGTGCATCTGTGTTCGCAATTAGGGAAACCAGCGAATTACCGTCGCGGGTTCTTGCAACAGCAGGTGTAACTACGCAGGGGCCCGAATAGAAACCCACGCAAACGGTGCGACCATCGGGGTCCGAGATAGAGCTGGTCAGACGTCCCTCAAGAACGATTGTTTCCATGGAATTTGCCACACCCTGCAGCACGATGTTCCTTTCCTTTGTGACATGTTGAACTTGCCATGCGCTTGCCAATAGCTTGGCAGCGTCTTCGTCCAACGAGTTTGGAGGGCAGGTCAAAAATGTAGAAAGTTCCAAAGTACAATTTCCTTATCAAAAGATAATGCCGCCATTGGTTGCCTACCGTACGACACTTTCAAACGCGAGAGGTCGAACAAATGACAGAGTCGAAATTATCTAATCAGCATGGGCTACAGGCCGTCATATTTGGTCTTGCTGCAGCGGGCATATACATTGTGATGATCAACATCACGCTTGAACACATCCAATTTCTATCTGGGCTTCGGCCCTTTGACATGAGACCTGGCGGATACTCATCTGAGCAGGCGCATGTTCTGCTTGATGCTTTGGGGATCGACGGGCGGCAATATTATCTAACCCGGCAAATTCCACTTGACCTCATATATCCCGCGCTTATGGCGCTAACCTTGGTATCAATTCTCAAATGGATTGAGCGCCAAGGTGTCAATCGCGTGCTGACAAAGGTGGGCATCGGTTTGTCAGTGGGAGCGGCCATTGCCGATTATTTGGAGAATGTGGGTATCTGCTCGATGATCCTCAGTTGGCCAGATCTGCCAACCAGCCTTGTCCAAGCTGTCAGCTTAGCCTCAATTGCCAAAGCCGTTTTGACGACAGCAGCCGTCTTGACCGTCACATCCGGTTTGGTCTTTTGGTTGTACAAAGGAATGCGCAATTGACGCTGGTAAGTTCTGGCCCACTCCTGACCTTGGGTAATTTTGTCCTCTGGCCGGTGTGCGGACAGGGCGTCATTTCGGTTATATTGCGCCAATGACTGCTTCGCAGTTGCAAAGATGGCCTATACTTTTGACATTCTAATAGTTGATACCAGCAAGGGTTGCGTTCACATGTCTGACATTAACCTGATTTCGTCGTTGCTTGGTGGCTCCCAGATCGTTTCGATGTAGTCGAACATGCCGCGTGTGATTGTCATTTGGAAGGTTTCACGTTGATCTTCATTGCGGAACTGAACCCGTTTCCAACGCTCGGAAGCATCAACATTCAGAAAATGCAGTTTAGCTGAAAAGTTGGATGCCTCTATCAGAGACCTATACTTTTGACGGTGCTCTAATCGTTGAAAACCAAGATCAAGTATGGAAGGCACGCCCAAATTTCCTAGCTGGACTGCCGTTGCCCACATTTGAACTTCACAACGTGCGACGAGCGGAACAAACCACTCTGGACTTAGATTCTTGGGTGCATCCTCTCCGAATAAAGATACCATCCACTCATCAATTGAAAAATGCACCCCATTTAGTTCGTCAGCCAGTTCTAGCGAATAAGTGGTTTTACCTGCACCTGTAGAGCCGCATATCAAGTGAATGAGCTTGTTATTAGCACTGGTCATTATGTTAACCTACGGTTTTTATTGGTTAAAGTCGGGCAAGAAGGCTAGAAAGCACCGTCAATCCCGGTTACTCTGGGTGGCCATTATTTTGTGGAGCATCATCGCAGATTTCGTACCATGAAGGCTTTTCACCGACAAACTCATGGGACTGGTTTTTGAGTTTGAGTTCTCCATCAAGAGCATTGGCAGCAATTGGAAAGCTGTCTTCTTCCGACAGTATTTCTCCAAGCGAACTGCCGCAAATTTTGCAGAAGCAGCGACCATAAATATAGGGCGCCGTTGGTTCAAAAAGCTGAACTTTCTCTCGCCCTTGAACCCATTTCAAGTCTTCTTTCTTAACAAACGCGATGGTGCTCGCGCCAACTTTGCGACACCTAGAACAATGACAAGTTCCAATCATTGACGGTTCCGCAGACAGTTCAAATTTTACCGCTCCACAGCAGCAACTACCTTCAATCATCAAGTAATCTTCCATGTTCGTAATGAGCATTCTCAATCAAGTATCATCAGTCGGAGAAATTTATCTTGTTGCAATCTAAATCTCTGACATAGGCCGAGAACTTTGGACCGCGCTGCTTAGGTTCTCCTTCGCAGGTGCCACCGAGTTCTATGGCCAATGCATGCATTCTTTTGACATCTTCCTTGGCTCCAACGCTGAAGCCAACCATTGTGCCGTTGCCATTGGTTGCAGGCTGCTTGTCAAAAGGTATTGCTGTTGCAAAAGCAAAATCCTCTCCGAGCCAATAGGTCATTCTGTCGGACGGCGATAGGGACTGAAGCCCCGATTGTGCGAAAAGTGCATTGTAGAATACTCTTGATGCTTCCATGTCATTGGTTCCGACGACGAAGTAATTCATTCTCATGGGTTGTTCCCCCGGTTTGGTGAAGGTTTAGATTTGACTAGACGAGAACCACCCTGCAGTTGCAGCAAACATCCCATCACTGCATCCTCATATTGAATAATAAGACATTTTGTGTCTTATTTCTTCGATGACGCGAGCAAACGCACAAGACAGATTGAGACGCTTAGAAATGCTTGCTGTTCAGCTGAAGCAGGATGCACATTGCACGGTTAAAGACCTGGCGCTTCAGCACGGAGTGAGCACACGGACTATTGCACGAGATATATCGCTTATGCGCGATCAGGGCATGCAGATCGACGCTGATAGAGGGCGGGGTGGCGGAGTGCGCCTGGATCGGAATTGGGGCGTTGGCAGGATAAATTTGACGTATGCTGAGGCGGTCGACCTTCTGATCAGCATTGCGGTTGCAGAGCAAATGAACTCCCCTATGTTCTTAGCGAACTTGGCATCTGTGCGGAGGCAATTGGTGGCTTCTTTTTCGCCACAAAAGCGCAGACAGATCGATCGCCTGAAATCCCGCATCATGATCGGTGTCACTGCATCGACGTTTGTGCAAGCAAGCGCAAGCGCTCCTCCAAAGCGCGTTGTTCAGGCATTGCATCAGGCCTTCATCACGCAGACGGAACTGGAGATTAGATATCAAAGAGAGGACGGAAATACTTCGAACCGTCAAATCGCGCCGCACTACCTGCTGCTGAAATACCCGATTTGGTATGTCGTTGCGTTCGACCACCTGAGGGGCGGTCCTCGAATATTCCGATGTGACCGGATGCTTACTGCGAGACGAACCGAAACGTCTTTCCGGTTGTTGCCAGTAGAGTCGTTCGAGCCATCGATCGCGAACAACGATCTTCCGCTATGATTTTAGTGTCGCTTCAAATAAGCACTCAGTCATAAGGAAAACGCAGCAACGGTTCTCATATCATGAATAAGTTTTCCGGAAAATGTCTTTGTGGCGAGATCACCTATTATGCCAGTGGCTCGCCCGTCGTAGTCGCCCAATGCCATTGTGAAGAGTGTCGCCGGTTGAGTGGGACTGGCCATACCGTTGGAGCCATGTTTGTAGCCGAAGCGGTCACCGTGACTGGAATACTTAGTGAATACAGTTACTCGTCTGACAAGGGATCAAAGGTTACCAAGGCATTTTGTGCGAACTGCGGCAGCCCAATTTATGGTATGAACACACGCTTACCGGACCACTTAACGCTGTCTCTCGGCACAATGGACGAAGCCAGCGGGCTGGATGTTGAAGTCGTCATATTTGAACGTGACAGACCTCATTGGGATCGGCTCGGGGAAGAAGTCGCCTCCTTCGCGGAACAGCCTGATTGGATACCTGAAGACTAAACCGCGCCATGTCTAACAGAATCTGGGATGCGGACTTTTCGGGATTTGTCGCCACTGCATCGAAATTCTGGTTTGTCCGCAGTGCTGACCTTCGCCCAATAATTGGCTACTTCAGAAGAGAGCCCATTTTCTACTGGATTTCTAAGACGAAGCCTACGTCTGCTTTGCCACGTCGGCCAATTAATCGCAGAAACTCCTGGCAATAAAAAATGGGTACAAGGAGAATGTCGATAACACACATCAATCTCGTCGCAATTCCTTAGCCAGGAAATCAAACACCATGCGGATGCGGCGGTTTGTTGTTAGTTCTCGGTGTGCAACGAGCCATATAGGGAAGACGAGCGGTTCCAGATCAGGAAGTACGCGACGTACTGATGGGTCTGCATCGCCAATATGAGCATCCAGAATGCCGATGGCCGCTCCTTGGCGAACAAGTTCCCACATGACCAGATAGTTTTCCGTAAGCAATGGGAAGTTGGCTTCGGTAAGGCCCAGGCCAAGCGAGTTGAGCCCTTTGATCATCATGCCGCTGTGGTCCATGTTCACGAAATCTGCATGACGCAAATCGGAAGGCTTTGTTGGGTTTCCTATCCGCGCGATATAGTCGATATTTGCATAAAGGACCGCCTCTGCATCGCCTATCTTTTTGGCAATCAGATCGGGTTCGGTTGGACGAAAATTGCGGATCGCAATATCTGCCTCGCGACGGCGCAAGTCGCTTGCATGGTTGGCTACCACAATCTCAACTTGAATGCCCGGTTCCTGCTGGCGCAGCTTCGCAATGATCGGTGGAAGTAGCACGACAGCGTAGGTTTCGCTGGCTGAGATGCAGATTGTCCCCTCTAGCGCTTGCGACTGACCGAGTGCTGTTAAAGAAACCCTGCCAGCAGCCTCGCCCATATCGCGGACGTGGTCGAGTAATTCTAGACCGCTTGGGGTTAGTGATAGACCGCGTCCAACCCGCTCGAATAAGACTATTCCTAGCTCTTGTTCCAATCCATCGACTTGTCGACCGAGAGTTGGTTGCGCCATGCCTAAAGCCCGTGCCGCAGCTGACAATGAGCCTTCCTCAGCCGTGACCAAGAAAGCCCGCGCTTTGTTCCAGTCAAACTTTACCGATCGCCAATCCATGCAAATATGCATATCAAAGTACAGGAATTCGTCAATTCGCATAAATGGTCGAAGGCGCTAAACCGCAAGCAACATCACAATAGAGAAAATCGGATTGGAACGAATATGACAACCCTCGTCGTCGGAGCAAGCGGAGCAACAGGGCGTCTGCTCGTGGAAGAATTATTGAAACGCGGACATGACGTAAAAATCATAGTTCGATCAATCGATAGCCTGCCCGAAACCGTCAAGAACCATGCCAATTTGTCTGTGATCCAAGCGAGCATTCTAGACCTTAGCGATGCCGAGTTGGTCAAACACGTTCAAGGATGCCGGGCGGTCGTGTCATGCTTGGGACACAACCTGACCTTTAAAGGGATGTTTGGAGGACCGCGCAGGCTGGTAACAGATGCAACGCGCCGTTTATGCGACTCCATCCGGGCAAATCGCCCGAGTGAGCCAGTAAAGTTCGTGCTCATGAACACAACCGGGAACACCAACCGCGACCTTGATGAGAAAATATCATTTGGCCAAAAACTCGTAATTGGCCTTATTCGATTGTTGCTGCCACCACATGTGGACAACGAAAAAGCCGCCGACTACTTACGCATCAAAGTTGGTCAGAACGATCCCGTGATAGAATGGACAGCGGTTCGTCCAGACGGATTAATTGATGAGACCGAGGTGACGGACTATGAGATTCACAAGTCACCAACACGTAGTGCAATTTTCGATGCAGGCACCACCAGCCGCATTAACGTAGCTCACTTCATGACCAGGCTGACAAATGACGATAATACTTGGCAGATATGGAGGGGTAAGATGCCAGTGATATACAATCAAGCAGCGGTTTCTCTCAGCACTCTATCGGCTAATTAACGAGGCATATTCGACACTGTCGCAAACCAACAAGCCAAGTCCTGTCGCTTTGTCTCAATAGTCCGCTTGTCGGCCGTTCGAACGTGTGCGATCCACAGATCAACCAAGGTCTGGATTAAGCCCAAACTCACGGATGCTGCACGAAGCGCGAATGTCCGGTCTCCGGCAGACGGGCGAAAAGGGCGGTCAAAAACGTGACCATTTCAAACTGAATTTCGCCAAGGGCTTGTGGCACAAGACTTTCCAACGATCTTGGTGGAAGAGTGACCTGTGACAAAAACAACCATTTTTGGCGCAGAGGCAGTGGCAGTGGCAGGGGTTTTTTGTCCATAGCGCAGACACCGGTGCCGTTGAAAATTCGCCGATGCTAGGTAAGCTGCAGGCAATGAGTAATCGCACTGGTAGGACGAAATGGCCGACATTCATTATCCCCCCGATTTTGTGACAGGATTACAGATGCAGTGGGGGACTGGATTTCTTTCATCGGGTGGCCCTGCCGAAGTGGCAGAAATACTGGACACGGTCGACGTCTCAGGCAAATCCGTGCTCGATATTGGATGTGGTGTCGGTGGCCCAGCCATGGTGATTGCCAAGGATTTGGGCGCGGCTGACGTTGTCGGCATTGATATTGAAAAATATCTTATTGAGACAGCGCAAAACAATGTGTCTGCTGCGGGTTTAGACGACCGTGTTTCGATGAAGCTGGTCGAAGAAGGCCCGCTGCCCTTTCCCGATGAACGCTTCGACATCGTTTTCAGCAAGGATTCCCTGATCCATGTGCCTGACAAATCCGCGCTCTACAAAGAGGTCCTACGTGTGCTTAGACCCGGCGGGGAGTTTGCCGCAAGCGACTGGCTGCGAGGTGATGATGCTGAGGACTTGGACGGCTACAAGGAATGGCGCTCCCTCGCGGTTCTCGATTTCAGGATGCAGACGCCTGCCGAAACTGAAACTGAGATGCGAAATGCGGGCCTTACCGGCATTCGGACAAATAATCGCTCCGACTGGTACGCGGGGATCGTTGCTCAGGAGGTCGCTATGATGCGAGGAGATGAGTGGCGGGAAAGCTTCGTTAACGCGTTCGGAGAAGAGGCATACGAGAAGAAACTTGCTGTTCGTATCGCCAATGGCCGCGCCGCTGCGTGCGGCGGTCTGCAACCCACTCACCTAATTGGTCGAAAGTAAAAGACGGGGGTTTGTTCAATAACACTTTATTGCTTCGGATGGTTGCTACTTCGCCCAGCGATCTAGATAAAAATTTATCCTGCACCTTCCATTTCGCCAATGCGGACATTGGTTTCTGCGGTTCGGAGAAATGAGGATCGGCTGCATCGAGCCCATTTCGACCAAAGCAGCCATGTCGCAGGTTGAACGTTACCACAGTCAGCTCGAAATCATTTTGGCCCAGAGCTTCTGTTGATCTAATTTTTTGAATGGCCGGTGTGCGGATAAAGCGCCAAATTGGCGAGCTGCGGCTCGATTTGATTACTATGTTCAGACGGACCGGGGTGCAGTTCCGGAACGAAGCGGCTCCCCGGCAACGCAATCTATCAGAGCAACAACTCCGCCAGAGTTTCTGGTACGGAAAGGGTCGGGAAGTGGCCAGCCTGAAGAATGTGAACCTGATCGACCTTCGTGTTCTGAAGCATCTCGTCCTGAAGTGTGGGCGAGACCATCTTGTCGATTGCGGTTCGGATATAGTCTTTCGGCACCGAGCCGAGCCTTTCTTCGCTGACAACCATTTTGGCCATGAACGGTTCTGTCGCTTGTCCGACACCAAGCAGCAGCGGCAAGGCTTCGACAATGCGATTTTCCTTCACGTCGTGAAAGGCCTTGCTGCGCCAAGTTTGTTCTACGGCCTTGGCCGAGCTTTGGTCATCTGAGAATATCAGTTCAGGCAGAAACTCGCCGTTTGGATCACGCTGCATGGCTTCGAGCACGTTGTCGCCGTTACGGAGCAGGAATGCGGCAACGTATACAAGTTTTTCAAGCTTCTCAGGGATCCGTTCCGCAACGAGCGAAATTACCGCACCGGCCATGCTGTGGCCAACCAGAACGACTTTGTGGTCGAGCTCATTGATGGCATTGACGACAGTTTCAACATAGCTGTCCATTGTGACATTGGTAGCGTCTTGGCCTTCTTTGCTCCTGCCATGCAAATCAACGGCAGTGACGGTGTGGCCCTGTCTTTCCAGGGTTGGTTGGACATAGTCCCAGCTCCATGAACCTTCCCATGCGCCGTGTACGAGTATGTAATGTGTCATTGTAATTCTCCGATGAATTGAATCGAGTGTGTGATCTTGAGTGAGAAGAAATCGAGCTGGCGATCTAGCGCAACCGGAAGGTGATGACGTTTGCCCTGACTTCCGACGAGGCGTTGACGAGCGTTGCCTGGGAACCGGCTTTGGGCAGCGCAAATGTCTTGCCCGCGACGATTCGCTGTAATGGTTTGCCTTCAACCCTCAGTTCAACAACCCCTTCTGCAACAAGGCCCAAAGTCGATTCATTGCTGGCCAGCTGGATTGCGCCCGATGGTTTCAGTTCTGTGGAATAAACTTCCGCCTGGTCGATGGTCTGACCCTCAAGCTTGACCGTCGGTAGCGCCCGTCGGTCGATATCTTCGGTCAACGGGTTTTCAAAAACGATGAAGGGATCTCCAGCCCGCTCAAGATTGAAGTCGAGGAAGATTGCTTCTTCGGTGGCTGATGCATTGTCGAATCTTAGTATTCGGATACCTACAGGCTCATAAAATGCGTCACCCGCATTCAAGATTTGCGGTTTTTCACCCTCGATCTGATAAATGATCGAGCCCTTTGCGACATAACCAATGGCGGGTGCTGCATGGGTGTGAACTGGTGCAACCTGACCGGGCTTAAAGTGGAAGTCGCCGGCTTCAACCTGAACAACGCTTCTGGAGGCAAAATTTGCTGTCAGAAGTTTAACCGATCCATCTGATGAAATAGCGTTAGCCGTGCCGGTCAACGCCGTAGCAGTGGAGAGAAATGCAGCCAGGGCCAGAGTACGAAGAGATTTGATTGAGTGTGTCATAACGATAAACCTTAATTTGCACCTGGGTAATTCCAATTTGGCGCGTGTTTGACTTGTCTCCGGCCATCGGGATGGGATGGCCGGAGATTTCCGCGTCGCTGGGAGGATGACGCGTTTGGGTGTTAGTTGAGAACGGCTGAGAGAGCCTCGCTCACCAACAGAGCAGCGGTAGCCAGAGCCATAATGCCAACACGAAAATTTCTTGCTGCTGTGAGTTTTGGCTCGTTGGTCATGTTGATCTCCATTGGTTTTGCGAGTATTTTAATTAGCTTGCATTTTGCAAAGTGTGATATATCTAAACATACGTATTGCATTATGCAAGTCTTTTTTTTAGGATGCCAAAATGAAACCAGAAAACAAATTTAGAGAGACTGGATGCCCCGTGGCGTTTGGACTCGACACATTCGGAGATCGGTGGAGCCTGCTGATCATTCGAGAGATCATGCTGCGTGGCAAAAAAACATATAGTGAGTTCATGGAAGCCGATGAGGGGTTTGCCACCAACATACTTATTGCCCGCCTCAAGCATCTTGAAGCAGCAGGCATTATCGTGAAATCACGAGATCCCGACAACCGGCGTAGTTTCATCTACACCCTTACCAAGAAGGGACACGATCTGGCGCCATTGATGCTGGAGATCATTATTTGGAGCGGTGAGCATGATAATCGTCCGTTCGCAATGAAAAATGTACTTCAAAAAATTCAGAACGACCGAGAAAGCTTTGAAGCGAGCCTGCGCACGGCGTAGCATCAGATACAAACCAACATCGGGAACCCAGATTATGGCTACAAAGTTCGATGCAATCATCATTGGAACAGGCCAGGCGGGCCCGTCATTGTCCCAACGCATGACCGGCCGAGGTTTGAAAACTGCGATTATCGAACGAAAGCTGTTCGGTGGAACCTGCGTTAATGTCGGCTGTATCCCGACCAAAGCTCTGGTCGCCAGCGCCCGGGCGGCACATATGGCGCGACGCGGGGGTGATTTTGGTGTCTCAATCGACGGCACAATCAATATCGATATGAAGCAGGTCAAGGCGCGCAAGGACGCGATCGTCGAGCAATCTAATACCGGAGTTACCAATTGGCTCAGGAATATGGATGACTTGACCGTTTATGAAGGTCACGCCCGACTGGAGAGTGCAAACACTGTTCGGGTTAACGGCGACCTTCTGCAAGCTGACAAGATCATCATCAATGTTGGTGGTCGCCCTGTTGTACCCGATATGCCGGGGATCCATGAAATCGACTACATGACCAGTTCTGACATCATGAATGTAGATTTCCTGCCCGAGCACCTGATCATCATTGGCGGCAGCTATATCGGGCTTGAGTTTGCACAAATGTACCGACGTTTTGGTAGCCGAGTCACTGTCGTTGAAATGGGCTCTAAGCTGATCAGTCGTGAGGATGACGACGTCTCAGCAACTGTGCAGGAGATCCTTGAAGCAGAAGGTGTCGAGTTTCGTCTCAACGCCAGTTGTATAGGACTTGCGAAAATCGGCACACAGGTTGTTGTCACCGCAAACTGTGAACCTGGTGCAGAAGATATAGTTGGCTCGCACGTATTGCTGGCAGTTGGTCGCAAGCCCAATACCGACGATCTGGGCCTGGACGCAGCCGGTGTCGAAACCGATGCCCGAGGCCAGATTATTGTCGATGATAGTCTTTCCACCAATATTCCTGGCATATGGGCTCTGGGTGACGTCAACGGCCGCGGAGCCTTTACCCACACGTCCTACAATGACTATGAAATTCTCGCCGCAAACCTGTTCGACAATGACACCAGACAGGTTTCGGACCGGATCATGACCTATGGCTTGTTCATCGATCCGCCGCTGGGCAGAATAGGCATGACTGAAACCCAGGTTCGCCAATCCGGCAAAAAAGCCTTGATAGGCAAGATGATGATGGCACGTGTCGGTCGCGCTCGTGAGCGCAGCGAAACCCAGGGGTTTATGAAAGTGCTGATTGACGCTGAAAGTGAAAAAATTCTTGGAGCGGCATTTCTCGGCATCGGCGGTGATGAAGTGATCCATTCCCTCACCGACATCATGTACGCCGATGCGTCCTACAAGGTGATTCAGCGGGCAACCCATATTCATCCAACGGTTTCAGAGCTGGTTCCGACGATGCTCGGCGATCTAATACCGCTAATATGATTCTTGTGATCGTTAAACCCAAATCACATCCTCCTTGAGCCAGTTGCGGTATTGAAACCTTTTGGACACCACTCAATTTGCGACACGACAGACCGGGTCATTACGGGCTCGGTGCCAACGTTGCCCGAATTTTCGAATGGCCGTTCTTGGCACTTATAGACGTAATTGGGTGTGTCGCGGATACGACACCAGCTTCAGCCAATGGACGTCGTTCATGGCCCAAACTAGACGCACGGAAGCAACGCACATCAGTCGGCGCACCGAAGTTTGCCAGACCAGATCGCGAGCCATCAACAATCAATAGAGAACATTCAGCCTGGCAACCCATGGAATTGCATCGATTCACCGCCCAATTCCTTGACGAGAAATTCGAGGAACGCTCGTACCTTGGCGGTTACATACCGGACTTCGGCCCATCAACCTACATCTCACTGCGGATCACCAAAACGGACGTACGATCAAGTTGGCAGTAGCGACGCTTTAACAACCGTTGGGCTGACATTTTGGCTTTTGATCTTGATGGAACCCATCTCGCATGCGACACAAGTGCGGCTATTTGGGCAATTTGGAAAGCACAAAATCCTTGCCCCGACTGTGGCAACCGCTGCAAAGGCGGACGCCGTTTCCTGCAGCCACAATTTTTGGTTCAGCATCGGTCAATATTATCTCCGACCAGAACCAGCCTTTTCCCTTGTCGCTGTTTTCCCGGGTTTTTGTCATTACTGCCCAGCCATCCAATGTGGTGCCATCCTTTTTGAACATCTCCTTCACCACAGATGATCCAGCCGCATGGGTGGTACCTTCCATGGATAAAGACTTGGCAATCGCGGCATCGAAGAAAACACGAACCGGCCTTCCAAACTTTGCATGTGGGCCTCTGGATTTATATGTTTCCTTGTCGCTCACGGGAAAATCCTTGTATTTGCCTTCTTTCAGATAAGCGAATAGTTCGCCAATCTCTGTCGGAACATGTCCCATCGCCGCACCGGTATCAGTCGTGGACTTTGTGGCTTTTTCCAAGCCATCAGAAATGAGTTCTTCAAATTGTTTTTTGAACTCGTCGGGATTGGCATCAGAGGAAAAGGATGTCGATAATGGATAAACAAAAGCCACCGTTGCTGCCGTGACATAAGCGGCCCAACGTATTTTGTTTTCGAATTCAAATGTCATGGTGTCTCCATACTTTGCTTTTGGTTGAATAATTGCAGCGACTAGTCAGACTTCGATTGATTGTCGCAGACACTGAAAAAGTTCGACGCCATCAGGCAACTGCGCGCGAGAGGGCGCATTGAGACCAAAGGTCATCCAACGCTGAAACGAGGCGATTTATTTCGATGTCCGAATGAAGTGGAGTGGGCGTAATCCGAAGGCGCTCAGTGCCTTTCGGGACTGTGGGATGGTTTATTGGCTGCAGGTATATTCCGTGATTATCCAGCAAAAAATCGCTTATCCACTTGCACTTTGCAGCATCGCCGACGAGCACCGGGATGATATGACTTGGGTTGCGAACATATGGTATTCCCCTGGCGTCGAGTTCACGTTTCACGAGTTGGACCCGCTCAAAATGTTGCTGACGCTCAAGGCAACTGTGTTTCAGGTGTTGGACGCTGGCGATAGCGCCCGCCGCGATTGTTGGCGGCAGCGCAGTGGTAAATATGAAACCAGGCGCGAAACTTCTGACAAAATCGCACAAGAGCCCAGAGGAGGCGATGTACCCCCCCATCACACCATAGGCCTTGCCGAGTGTACCTTCGATGACTGTGATTTGATCGGTCAGCCCTTCACGTTCTGCTATACCACCACCGCGTGGTCCGTACATGCCGACGGCATGGACTTCGTCCAAATAAGTCAACGCTCCATGTCTATCAGCAACTTCGCAAATCGCCTTGATGGGGGCTATATCGCCGTCCATTGAATAGACGCTTTCAAACGCGACAATTTTTGGTACATGAGGAGAATACTGACTAAGTTTGTGATCCAAATCTTCTGGTGAATTGTGCTTCCATATGCATTTTTCCGCCTTTGAATAGCGGATACCTTCAATCATCGATGCGTGGTTCATTTCATCTGAAAAAATTACACAATTGTTGATCCGTGAACCAAGCGTCGCAAGTGTGGTCGAGTTGGAAACATAACCCGATGTGAACAACAAGGCTGCTTCCTTATTGTGCAAATCTGCCAATTCATCTTCCAAAAGCGCATGATAGCGATTTGTTCCCGAAATATTTCGAGTGCCACCAGCACCCGCACCGCACCGAGATAGCGCCGTGTGCATGGCGGCTGATACTTTGGCATGTTGCCCCATGCCCAAATAATCGTTTGAGCACCAGACTGTGACTTCGTAGTCGAAATCGTTGACAAAGCGGGAAGCTCTGGGAAATTGTCCGGCCTGACGCTCCAATTCAGCGAACACCCTGTAATTTCCACCCTCATGCAGAACGTCTAGTTCACCACGGAAAATTCCATCAAAATCCATTTTAGACCCTGCTTCCGTTGTTGGATTAAGAGCAACCATCCAGGTCAATCTGATAGTGGCTCAGAACTGGACAACTGTTACAAAGAGTTCTCTCCACCGGATTGACATCATTTGGGCTTCGCTGCCTGAAGCACATTGTAAAACTGGCTAAAGACAAAATCTTCAGCAGCCACACCCTCGTGGCAGGCATTGCACGCCGCGGCAGGTTGTTTCATAGCGGTTGAATTGTACGGTTGTGGTTGATGACCGAACGTATAGTAAGCCCAATTACCAGGCTCATCAGGATACAACGCTTTGCTTTTGATGGTGATCTCAAACCCCGAGAAATCTCCGCTAAAATAGCCGGTTCCACTCACTTCGTCGGTCGAACCATTTTCGTTGGCGCCATCTGGGGCGAGAACCCGGGACAGTTCTTTAGCAAGAACTGAACCTTCTCGGAACTTGCCCGTCTGTTTGTAGTGTTCCCAAGTTTTGGGCTCAACATAAATCATGTGGTGTTCAGGAAATGGGGCAGAACCATCATTGAGTGCGTTGGGAGTTACCAGCGATCCTATAAATGTCCACTCGCGCCACAGGTTGTTGCCGGGAAGTTTTAACATCTTATCACTGGTAAACTCAGGAACATATTCATCCGCAGCCGCAGCTGGATCATTGATAGCGAATGCCGTTAATGACGCTGCAAACATCAAGCCTAATACACATGTATACCGAAGTGTTTTTGTGACAGGTTTATCATTCATTGCTTGTCTCCTCAGTCTGAATCTTTGGCTGAATCTTTGGCGGAACTTCACTGAGTTTACCCGACCTCAAACAAGCCGATTGCCAAAGACTTTCTTGACGAACAGCGTAATCTCAACCGCCAGGTGCAAGAAGCGAGACATTGTAAAATCGTGTAAACGATGTTTCAGAAGTCTTGTTGATTGTTACATTTGTAACATTTGTAAATTCTGAGTTCCGCGACGTGAATGCCAGTGTTATGTTTTGCACCCAAGCTGTTGTTAGAGATGCGTAGCAATTGAGACATCAACCGACGCGGTGGCAGAGCAGCAACTCTGATTGCGGTGCAGGATCATCACATTTGGGATCTTTAATGTTTGCGGTTGGAACTAATTATGTTGGATTTGGTGCGAAACAAACTAGCGGTACGTCAAGCGAGCTATTCTGTTGCTGTTATAGTCGTGATTGCATCTTTGATTTCGCTCGTTGAAACTTACCAGTTGTATTCGGCTGAACGAGAAAATCTATCGAACACTCTCAATCAGCAAATTAACATGGCCTCGGGCGCTGCATCACGCGCTGCATTTCATGTCGATAAGATTCAAGCAAAAACGGCATTGGACGGACTGTTTCAATTCGAGAATTTGGAGTGGGCACGGATTTCCACAGACCTTGGCCAAATAATCGCTGAGCATCACCGAACCGTACATTTTTCATACACCGACAGGTTGGCGCACTTTCTTTTCGACGATCTAATATTTGTTCAACGGGATCTGTTTGATAACTCCGATCTTGAAGCTCAATCAACAAACTCGAACAAGAAAATTGTTGGAAAAATCGAATTGCGTGCCAGCCCCGAAATTGCTGGCGAAACATTCTTTGCAGGTGCCGTAACGCTCGTAACTGGCCTGATGTTTCAGTTTATTTTATTGGGTGTAACACTGGCAATTGTGTTTCATCGTTCACTGACCCTGCCACTGTTATCTTACGCAGACGCAATATCAAAACTCGTGGCGGCTCCGGCGGGCATACACCGCCTGACAACTCCCAAAGGCCATGAGCACGACGAATTGGGAAATGTTGTAAAGAGAACCAACGAACTTCTCGAACGTATCAACTCTCAGCATCAAGACATTCTTCATCGTGAGAAAATCGCGACCCTTGGAACATTGCTTGCAGGCGTGTCCCATGAACTGAATAATCCATTGTCGATATTGGCCGTACAAAGTGAGCTTCTGGTTGAAACATCTACAGATGCCAACACTCGAAAGCGGGGAGAAAAAATTCATGCGATGGCAAACCGTTGCGGAGTGATCGTCAAAAGATTCCTTGCATTGGCCCATCGCCGAGATGTCCAAAAAGAACAGGTTGATGTTGGCGGGATCATACGTGAAGTACTGGACATCCTGGATTACCAGATTATTCAGGCTGGTATCGAAACCAGAGTCATCATTCCAAGTAAGTTGCCGCTCGTGTTTGCCGACAAAAGCCAGATTACGCAGGTTCTACTCAATCTGGTTGTAAATGCGGAGCAAGCCGTGCTGGAAAACACAGCCGAGCGTCAAATTTCAGCAGAAGCTGAAGTCCAGCAGCAAGGTTCGGTCATCAGAATTTCAATTTCAGACAACGGGCCGGGCATCCAAGCTGAAAACATAGAGCAAATTTTCGAGCCATTTTATACAACCAAGCGCGAAGGCCAGGGCACTGGGCTCGGCCTATCATACGCCCGTGAGGTCGTTCGGGACCATGGTGGGGATCTGACAGCTGAAATTAACCCAAATGGAGGAGCCAAATTTATCATAGTTCTTCCGGCCATTTCCGATAAAATTACCGGAATAATTGACCAGTGATCGGTTAACACCTAATCTGTTTGTTCTTTCTTCGTTCGCCGAACAAATACGATTGGTTCCAAGCTTGAAGTAGGCTCTGAAAATGTTGGGTTCCTCCTGGTGACAGACCAAAAACACATACTTGTGGTAGACGATGAACCTGAGATGACGGACGCAGTTTCAGAATATTTACGCCTTCGTGGTTTCACCGTTTCAACCGCAGCAAGCGGTAAAGAGATGCGCCAACATCTGGAATTAAACAAAATCGATCTGATACTTCTTGATCTTGGACTGCCTGGAGAAGATGGGATATCTCTTACCCGCGAAATTCGTGAGTCCATGCAGATAGGTATCATTATCGTCACTGCATTCGGTGATGTTGCTGACCGCGTCCTTGGTTTGGAATCCGGCGCCGACGATTACGTTGTGAAGCCCTTTGGTTTGCGTGAGCTGCTCGCGAGAGTACGAAGCGTGCTTCGGCGTGTCGAAATGGTCGACAACGAATTAGGCAGCGATGAATCCACCGAATTATATAAATTTGGCCAGGCGAGTTACGATCGAATTGAAAAAGTATTTCGCAGGGCAGATGGAACAATCGCTCAATTATCTGCAGGAGAATGCGATCTGCTGGAGTTGTTTCACGGAAAGCCAAACAGCGCACTCAGCCGGGATGAATTGGTTGAGGAAACTTCCCAAAGAAGTTGGGAGCCGGACGACCGAAGCATTGACGTTCGCATCAATCGACTTCGTCACAAAATTGAGGAAGATCCCTCTCACCCTCAAATCATCAGAACGGTACGGGGAATTGGATACCTGTTCCAATCTAACAATTAAGCAAGGCATTGGAAAGGCGAACTTTATTAAGCCGCTGTGTTTCACAAGTTGCGAAGGAATAGAATATGTTTGGTTGGGTTCGATCTGGTTGGATATTCGGTCTTGGACTGATTGCACTTGTTGTATTCACAACAACACCATTTGTTGCAATGCAGGTTCTGGCGCAGGTCAAAGGAAAAGTCTCGTATCTGATACTTGGTGGCACTGTCGAACCATTGATGATCACCAAGCCCGACGATCCGATGGCGGGCGGCATAATTACCGAAATTATGCAGCTCATATTTGAAAACTCGGACTATCAAATCGTGCCAAAGATCATGCCCTGGAAACGAATGGTTGAAGAACTGCGCACGGGAAATGACTGGATTACCTATGGATTTTTAGTCGGCAATGAACCGGATATTCCGCTTGAGTTTTCGCAAACGCCGATAATGGCATTTAATCACGTGGCGATCACATTGAAGACCGATCACTTCAAAATTGATGATGTTGCTGACATTGAAAATCGAGTGGCAATACTCGTGGAGAATTTCCACTATCCCGGTCTTGACCCGCATTTGGCCAACCCGCTGGTGGGAGAGGGCGGCGGGTCAATTAAGGCGGTTCGGGCTTTTACTCCAAAAGGCACATTGCGGATGTTGCGGCACAAGCGTGGCGACGTCGTATTCGGTTTTCATGCACGAATGCTTTACAGCCTCATAGACAGCGGTCTGAAGTTGGAGGATCTTCGTTTTCAAGATGCCTCCAATATTATTCCGTCTCAGCCTCTTTACCTGACATTAAGTCCACAACAACCAACCGAGGTCAAACGGCTTATCAATAGGAGCCTCGAGCGCATGGCTTCAGACGGAACACTGGAACGCATTCTTCTGAAATATTCAGGGCCCGCAGATCTTGTTGAATAATCTGTGCCTCGATCACCAGTCGGCGGGCAGCATTTAATAGTTTCGACCGGAACCAAAGTCAGAAACAGAGTGTCATGAACGTTAAGTTGGCTTACGGATAATCCAAAATTCGACAAACCGTTAAGTTCATATAAAGGCCCAGTGCAGGTCCTGGAATTTTCGCTTCTCGATGAATTTCAAAGTCCGTTTTGGCGAATATCGATGGTACCTGTTCAAAACCACCAACGGCCGTTCTCCGCCATATTGTTAGTTGATTGCATGTCGCAGTACAGACAATCCTAAAAACCCAAAATGGTAAAATGTCCGCTCACCGGACATTGGCCATGGTAAAATCTGTGAAAGGCCAAGGTCTGCTCAGGGCTTATTCGGCAGCCTCTAACGGAGGAGAAGCTTTATCCACTAAATCCCCCTGGCGCTGAATTATTTCCGAGCGCTCCTGCTTGGTCCAGTGATAAAACCATCGGTTCATAGTACGCGACAATATGGCGTCGCCGCTAAGAAACAGTCGGCCTTCTTCAAGTTCGCGATCAATAGTCGATCGACTGAGAATTATGGAAGAAAGAGACATACAGTTTGTCTCGATGAAAAGGTCGACCTCACTGGATGGAGGCGTTGCGCAGATTTCAATCGGAAAACCAGGCCGGATCAGGGCCCAATATTTGCTGTATTCCAAGTCGGGATCGTTAAACCTAAATTGGAAAACAAGCTGACGGTCTGGAAGGTGTTCGGGAAAGATGTAGTTCCGCATTTGCCACATCAGATTTGAAACAGTCATGTTTTCCAGCGCAGCTTCTGCAACTAAGTTGCGTTGAGCCCACCTGCCCATCGCGTCTAGAACGGGCTCAAGTTCGACGGCTTTCCGGGTCCTGATATAGTGGACTTGACCAGTCGTCGGTTCTTCCACCCTTTCGATTAGGTCCAGCGCCGCGAGTTCTTTCAATCTCCGTGACAGAAGAGCCGTTGAGATGTTTCCAATCCCGCGTCGAATATCACTAAACCGCGTCGCCCCACCCCACATTTCCGTCAGTATCGGAATGGTCCAACGTGGTTCCAGTACTTCGCAGGCATGGGTTATCGGGCAAATTAGTCCATAGGGTTTGGTGTACATTTCGGTTTCTCCTTGAACCAAGATTACCAAATCGGGTGAAATCTAACCAGTTCACTTTGTGAAGTGGGAATGCTTCACAAAGTGAACTATCCAGAAATGGGCTAAATAGTTCAGTCTACGCTTGTTGAAACTCAAGGAGAAAACCATGCCTAAATTCATCGTTGAACGGAATATTCCTGGCGCCGACAAGCTGACTGCTGGCGAACTATGTGACATCTCGGCCAAATCAAACGCCGTCGTTGACGGTTTGGGAGTACCCTATGTGTGGCACCATACCTATGCTGCTGGGGACAAACTCTACTGCGTTCATGAAGCTGACAGCGCTGACGACATCTACCGTCATGCCAAAGAGGGAGGTTTCCCAGCAGATCTCGTTTCAGAGATCAAGAATACCTTTGGACCAGAGACCGCCGACCAGAACTCTTAAAAAACCTGACTGGGGGCATTGGTGAAACCAAGCTCCCGGGCTAACCGTCAAAGTCTGCATAGTCCGCCGCATCTCGGTCATTGGTTCAAGTGCTACCAGCCAACAGCTCTAGGTCCGGATTGAGCCGAGGCTGTGTGAAAACTCCGTTTTGGCAATTCCAGTTAGAACGCCATTCCTTTTTCTGGTAGCCGATCAGGCGAGCGTTTCGTCCGTGCACATGAAACTGCTCAGATTTGGAAATTCATGCTAGCGGCTCCGCCGAAAATCGAGTTTTCACACAGCCTCAGCCCGTTCGCGACATGGCAGACATGTCTCAGAAGGGGCCATATTTCGTTGCCTCAACCGAATTAGAATTGTCGCCAGCATTGGGGAAAACCAGTCATTGCTGCACTAACCACACAATCCTTTCGACGCTCAGAAGGTAGTGAACCACAACCAGAGCGCCAACGATGTAAGCAACCATAATGAAGCCACTAAAATGCCAAGCGTAAACACCGCCCAGCAAAAGGCTCAGTTCCAGAACCAGACGCAGCAGACCTGGAATGGGTACAGGGGCGTTGCCCGATCGGCTTGGATCATTCGGCACCGCGAAGACGCCCCAAAGAACCATTGCAATGACAACAACAACGAGGGCCAGAACAAAACGCCACAAACCACTTGTTAAACTCCATGCCCAGGTGGCAAGTCCGGCTAATGCAGCAAGCTCAAGCAAAAACCTCAAAGCCAGGTTCGATGCATTCATCTATTTTCCTCTACGAAAGTTCCTGTTTGCAACAATTGGCGCACTTCAACGAGGCGCTCATAGCTGCGAAACGCCAACAATCCAAATTCGAAGATCACTCTGGTCAGCAGGCTTCCGAAAACCAAAGCCATCCACCAAGCCCAATGATCATGCACAAGCAGCCAATAGGCACCGTAGAACGTTCCAGCCAATCCGGCCCAGAACAATATTTCCAACAGGTATGGGGCCACCATAACTCGGAACCGTAAAATATCCGTCAGCGTGCTCATCTGCGCTCTCCTATGAGGTGTTCACTTATACATATATCGTCAGGCAGAATGGGCGTCGCAAAGCTGCGCAGTCAAATGTTGCCAGAACTGAAAAATTGTTTCAGGTCGATGACCCGTGGCGGAGAGACTTGACACTTGTACTTGCGATCGTTCGAATTGTTTACAACTGAGTTTGGTATCGGATTGGAACAAGTTCAACGATTGCCGAACCAGTGGTTTCCTGTCTGCAACATCGCAGATGGCCTTCGTTTGTTGAAGCGGGCGTTGCTGGTGCTTGGTTCTGTCAAACAATGTGTTACCCTCTCCGGATGACTGACACCCACGATAAACGGACGGCGGGTGGCGGCTTCAAGCCAGCACCGATTCCTAAAAACGAGACTGATCGCCTTCGCGAACTGAGCACGCTTGGTCTGACCGAGTTTGATCGCAATGACCCAGATCTGGACGACATCATCCGGATTGCTCGTGCTGTCACCGATGCTCCAATCGCAATCATCAACATAATGGACCGACCCGAACAGCACATGTTGCGATCATGCGGATTGCCAAATTTGGCCCCAGGAAAGGATCTCACGGAAGATCTCCTGTGTCAGTTTGTTCTGGCGTACGGTGATGTATTGGTCATTGAAGATATGCTTGCCGACGAAAGGACAAGACATCACCCATTTGTAGACCCGCCGTCCTCCCTCCGCTTTTATGCGGGAGCTCCGTTAGTCAGCTCCAGTGGATACATTGTTGGAACCCTTTGTGTCATGGCACGAGAATCCAAAACTCTTGACACGCGAGCCATCGACGCCCTCCGTCGGCTCGCGAGTCAGGCTATTCGTGTGCTGCAAGGTGGGCGACCACGCGATATCGAGGATGTGGTAGCTCCTTCAAAGCAGAAAGCAGACGGTCGCGGGCGTTTCCATTCGCAAGCCAGCGTTCTGTTTACGGATTTTGTCGGCTTTACTCGCCACACCGAAGAACTGGAGCCTGCTGAGCTTTTAGCAGTCCTTTCCCGCAACTTTGGCGCCTTCGACAAAATCTGCGAGCGTTTTGGCCTGAAGCCCATCAAGACTATCGGCGACTCTTATATGGCAGTTGCGGGTATTCCGGCGGCCATCGCAGACCATGCACGCAATGCTGTCGCAGCCGGCCTCGCCATTCGCGACTACATTGCTGCAGAGAATCTAGCGCGCATCGCGTTGGCGGAACCTGCTTGGGAGATCCGCATTGGTGTGCATTCCGGTCCTGCGATAGCCGGCAGTTTGGGCGAGCATGGCATTGATATTTGGGGCGACACAGTCAATGTCGCTTCCCGCATGGAGTCCGCCGGTGAAGCTGGTCGCGTCAATGTATCAGAAGCTACCTTAACGTTGTTAGGAAGCGCGGAGACAGAGGAGCGCGGCAGCCTGCCCGTTAAAAACAAACCCCCAGTGCACATGTACTTTATTAATCAATTGAATTGAAACCAATGGCAAATGGCTCAGGGCCGTAGCGAATATGTCGATGTAGCACGGCAAAGAAACCTTACTCTGCCGCCACAACAGCAGGCTTACTGAAGCCATAAATGCGAGTGTCGCGCTCACGGAAATCAATAAATTACTACCCAGTTTAACGAGTGCCTCAGGACGGAGGCAGGTCAGGAAAGCTCTGTGCGCATAAGTTTTCGGGTTTGGTGGAATGATTGCTTCTGGCCATTCCGTCACCTCTCCATTGTCGCACCAACAACACCTCCCAGCGCAAACAGCGCCCAAGTTTAGGTGTCCACGAAAGAAGGGCAAGACCACAGGGGAGACGTTTTTCTACTCGGCAATCACTGCAAACACCTCCACCGGCTCTCTGATGCCCTTCATGGCCGCTTCGCCACGGCTTTCGGCTTCCAGCATTCCTTCAACTGCTGCCCAGGCACGGGGGGAGATGAGGATCTCATCATTCTGCGCCATGTCGCAAAGCCGTGCGGCCGTATTCACCGAGGTTCCCGACGCTGTGTAGTCGAAGCGACCGGACGAGCCGACCATGCCGACCGTCGCGTAGCCGAGCGAGATGCCGATGCCGAAACCGAGCCGGTGGCCGAGCTTCTTCCATGTGGCGCACAGCTCGCGCATCTTTTGACGCATCGCAAGTGCCAGACGCACCGCGTCGCCTGCCGGGTCGTCGACCGGAATCGGATCGTTGAAGATCACCATAATGCCGTCACCTGCGCGTTGGTCGACGCCACCGCCGAACTGGTCGATCAGCTCGCTCATCTCCTGGTGATAGGTCTGCAGAACCTCGATGGTCTCCTCAGGCTCCGCCGACTCGCAAAAGGCGGTAAAGCCGCGCATGTCGCAGAACAGGGTGGCGATCAGCGCCCGGTGGGAGGACAACATGGATTCATCGCCCGTCGTCACCACGGCATCGGCGACGGCGGAGGGGAGGAACCGCTTCAGCCGTCCCATGCGCTCAATCTCGCCAACCTGGTCCTCAACGCGGGACTCAAGCAAAGAGTTGAGCGCTTCGACTTCTGAGGTGCGCTCTGTGAGCGCGCGGTACTGTTTGACGTTCTCAATGGCGATCACAGCCTGGGCCGCGAAGGTTTCAACCAACAGGATCTCTTCGCTGGTGAATGCCTTCACCTCGCGCCGGAACAGCGCGATGGAGCCGATGGCCACATCATCGCTGAGAAGCGGCACACCCACGACCGTCCGCATGCCTTCTGCATCGGCCATTGCAACGCGGCCAGGGTCACCTTTCTGGTAAAGGTCGGTCTCTATCAGGTTTTCGATCTGCACAACCGATGCTGTTCGCATGGAAACGGCGGGGACCAGGTTGCTATCCAGAGACGTCGCAGTTTCCCCCACCTTGAGGTGACGCAGTCCGTCGCCAAGATGGGCCACCAGGTGCCAGTGGCTGCGTTCTTCGTTGAGCAGGCACAGATTGGCCAGGGGCGCCCCGGAAAGTTGCGTCGCGTGTTTCAGTATCACGTCGAACACCGGTGCCGGGTCGGTTCGCGACGCGCTGATCACCTGCAGTATTTCGCGCGATGCCTCCTCCCGTTTCAGTCGTTCCTGCACTTCGCGGAACTGACCAACATTCTCGATTGCAATGACCGCCTGAGTTGCAAAGTTTCGAACTAGTTCGATTTCGTGATCATCGAAGGGTTTGACTTCTAGTCGGTGCAGATTGATCACTCCAACTACACCATTCTTGGCAACCAGCGGAACTAAGAGAATGGTGCGTGCACCGTGACGATCCACCATTGCTCGGGCATGAGGCAACCCAGACAGGTAACCCTCGCTTTTTGCCATGTCCTCCACATGAATAACCTCGCCCCTGCAAATGGCCTGAGCTGACAGATAGATAGATGGATCCATTATCGGCGGATCCGCATTGTAGAGATCGACGACCGCTGGGTCGGCGCCTAATGACGCCGCCAAGGTTTGGAACCGATCATGAGGGCTGCCCAGGATTAGGCCGACGGTTGTCGCCTGGCAGAGCTGCCGAGCATTCTCAAGTATCACTTGAAAAACCGGTCGCTCGTCGTCCCGTGAATGATTGATAGCCTCCAGGATTTCGCTGATTGCCGCTTTGGACGCTACGGCACGTTCGAACTCTTCGCGCGAAACGCTCTGATCGCCACTACTCGGCTTTTGGTTCAATTGAGTACAACTTGGTCAGCTTTCGATGGCCTACAATAAATTGGTTGGGGCCGCGTTGCCACCCCCCGCATGTGGGTTCGTGTTTTCACCGTCCACTTTGTTCGAAGTGATGTTGAGCAGCGTGTCGCAGGCTGGCAAACGAAACACACTGAAATTGGTGGTTTGTCCGCAACCCGGTCATCCAAGCGACTCTGTCGTTGCCAATTTTGAAGGTCCGCTTCGACGGTCCACGACGTTAATTGCGGATAGTCGCCGAACGGCAGGATTTGGCCGGAGTATCGAGTTGCGTGGAATTGTCCAATGTCACTTTGGGTTTTCGCGCGTTCACGCGTGGCGAACTCCAGTGATTTACTTTGAATTTATGAGACAAATACGAGACAAAGAGACTTATTTCTATCTATAGAATTATTCTAAGTATCTGATTTTATTGGCGCACCCGGCGCGATTCGAACGCGCGACCTCTGCCTTCGGAGGGCAGCACTCTATCCAGCTGAGCTACGGGTGCTGTTGCGCAAACGGCACTGGCCTTCCTTACTAAGGGAATTCGCTATCGGCAAGCGGCAATCCATATTTTTGCTGCCTCAGTGAGCACTACACGCAACAATTCACCGCACTCGTGGCTGTTCACTACCCGCGGAGCACCACGTCGTCTGGAACAAGCTATGCTGCCAATACACGGCGCGGTTGAAACTGGCCTTTTGACACGTCCCCGATAGCAATCAGTTGTCCCTTGTGAACCGCACAAATATCATCGCCATCAATGGGTGCATCGCGGCCCCTCAAAATTATGGAGTTACCCAACCGCACTCTGCGCACTTCGTCCTCACCCAAACGAATTTCCGGGAAACCCTGCATTGAAGCCAGTGGTGAAACCAGGAAGTCGTCCAGCGCAGCAATATCGCCTTCCAATGCCAGTAGGTCGTCCAGTTGCACAGCGTCAGATTCTTCAAACGGTTCAACAAATGTTCGTCGCAACTCCCTCACATGGCCAAAACATCCCAGCTGCAGACCCAGATCACGGGCGAAAGCGCGAATATAGGTGCCCTTGCCGCAAATCACTTCGAAAGTCGCATGATCCTCGTCGGGGCACTCAACCAATTCGAAAGACCCCACCATCACTGAGCGTGGCTGAAGTTCAACCTGCTCACCAGCTCTGGCTTGGGCATAGGCACGCTTGCCGTCAATCTTGATGGCAGAAAACGCTGGCGGTACTTGCTGAATCTCCCCTCTGTATAGCGGCAACAGTGCTTTTATGGCGGTGGTTGTCGGACGCACATCGCTCGAATTCACGATCGTTCCTTCCGCGTCATCAGTATTAGTTTGGCGACCCCACTCTACAGTAAATTTATAGGCTTTTTCTCCGTCTGTGATATAGGGCACCGTCTTGGTTGCTTCCCCAAATGCAATCGGTAATATGCCGGTTGCCAGCGGGTCCAGAGTGCCGGCATGACCGGCTTTTTTTGCTTGAAACAACCAGCGTAGTTTACCCACCGCCTGAGTTGACCCAAGTTCATAGGGCTTATCCAGAACCAACCAGCCTGAAACAGACCTGCCTTTCTTATTGCGTCCCATGCTAGTCTTCTTCTGTCAGATCTTGCTGCACCGCTTCGCTACGCAAAATACCATCTATTCGTGCAAAGTTGTCGAAACTCTTATCTTCCAGGAATCGAAAGCTGGGCATGTATTTCATCTGGTTCAGATGAGGCGTTGCCCGAGATCGAATAAACTTCGCCTGTTTGGCAAGCGCCTTGCAAATCTGCTGCCCGTCTGCATGTCCTTTGCCGTTTTGTTTGCGACCACCGAGTGGCGAGATGAAACAAGTTGCGATCTTCAGATCCGGTGACATGCGTACTTCGGACACCGAAACCAGCTGGCCATCCAGCACGAAGTCATTAAATGTTTCGCGTGTCAAAACATCCGTCAGGGCGTGACGGACAAGTTCTCCAACGCGCAACTGTCGCTGGGAAGGAGTTTTTGATTTGTTCATCTGGACCACCAATTTGGGTCAGCCGGATTGAGACCTGCCAGCTGATGCGTCAAACTTGATATACTTGCGAAATCTCCCCGCCCAAAGCCGGGGAACTCCTTGGTTGACACTGTGTGTTAAAGGGACCGCTCGATCATCTCGACTGTGAAACATTCGATGACGTCACCTTTGCGCATGTCTTGATAGCCTTTGAATGCCATGCCGCACTCCGTCCCGGAGTCTACCCGATCAACCTCATCCTTGAAGCGTTTTAGAGTCGCCAGTTCACCTTCGTGAACAACAACATCGTCCCGCAACAAACGCACGCCCATACCACGTTCCACATGGCCTTCGGTGACCAGACAACCGGCCACCTTGCCGATTTTGGAATGGGTAAACAGGTCCAGAATGTCTGCATATCCTATAAAGGTTTCGCGTCGCTCCGGTGCCAACATGCCCGAAAGCGTGCCTTTGACGTCGTCGATCAGATTATAAATGATTGAATAGTAGCGAATTTCAATGCCTTCGCGCTTGGCAAGCTCCTGAGCCTGTTTGTTGGCACGCACGTTAAACGCAATAATTGGCGTTTCGGATGCAATCGCCAGGGTAACATCGGCTTCGGTGATGCCGCCAACTCCGGAATGAACAACACGTGCCTGCACTTCGTCAGTGCCAAGACCGTTCAACGCTGCATTAATAGCCTCTACAGAACCCTGGGTGTCACCCTTGATAACAAGTGGAGCAAGGGACGCACCCTTTAGCTGCAGATTGCTCATCATTTGCTCCAGAGAACCCCGTTGTCCGGCTTGCGCGGCAACCGAGAGCTCGCGGGCCTTGCGCTGACGATAATCAGAAATTTCGCGGGCGCGTGATTCATCTTCAACCACCACGATGCTATCACCCGCGGACGGTGCACCGGACAATCCGAGCAACTCGATCGGCGTGGAAGGCCCGGCTTCCTTCAACTGAACGCCGTGATCGTTAATCATCGCACGAACCCGGCCCCATTCGCTGCCGGCAACAATGATATCGCCAACCCGAAGCGTACCCCGCTGAATGATGATTGTCGCCACCGATCCGCGGCCTTTTTCCAGGCGGGCTTCGATGACAACGCCCTCACCGTCACGGTAAGGGTTCGACTTCAACTCCATCAACTCAGATTGCAAGTTGATCGCGTCGAGCAGATTTCCAATGCCATCGCCGGTTTTGGCGGAGACTTCCACATCGAGAACTTCACCACCCATGCTTTCAACAAAAACTTCATGTTGCAGCAACTCGGTGCGCACTTTGTTGGCATCAGCGCCGACCGTATCCATCTTGTTGATTGCCACAATAATCGGCACTTCGGCGGCCTTGGCATGTTTGATGCTTTCAATGGTTTGCGGCATTACGCTGTCGTCAGCGGCGACAACCAGGATTGCGATGTCTGTTGACTGCACCCCGCGAGCCCGCATCGCCGTGAAGGCTTCGTGGCCAGGCGTATCAAGGAACGAGATTTTCTTACCATCTCTTTCAATCTGGTAAGCGCCAATGTGCTGCGTGATGCCTCCGGCTTCACCGTCAGCAACTCGTGCTTCGCGGATCTTGTCCAATAGCGAGGTCTTGCCATGATCGACATGGCCCATAATTGTCACCACTGGAGGACGCGGCATCAGGTCTTCCGGCTTATCATCCACCTGATTAACAGCTTCCACATCGGATTCTGAAACACGCACAACCGTGTGGCCCATCTCTTCCGTGATCAGCTGCGCCAAATCGGAATCGATGACATCGCCAGGTGTCATCATTTGTCCTTGTTCCATCAGAAACTTGACCACATCCACAGCCCGTTCGGTCATGCGGTTGGCAAGTTCCTGGATGGTAATTGTATCTGGAATGACTACTTCGCGCATGACTTTTTCACGCGGGCCGGATTGCTGACCACGTTTTTGTTTTTCCCGCTGACGGCGCATCGATGCCAAAGAGCGGGACCGCTCCGTATTAGCGTTCAATGCATTATTCAAGGTCAGTTTGGTGCGGCGACGGTCATCTCCACCTTTCGGGCGAGATGGTTTTGGGGTTTCCTTGGGCCGCTCGACAGATCTCAAAGGAGCCGCTCCACTGGACTTTTTGATGGCGTCGGGATCGGCTGCGGCTGCAGCAGCAGAAGCATCGGCTGCAGCCATACGGGCAGCTTCTTCCTCTTCGGCCTTGCGGTTTTCTTCATCAGCAGCCTGGCGTTTGGCTTCTTCTTCAGCTTCAGCTTCAACTGCTTCCCGCTTGGCCCGAGTCTCGGCATCTTCCTTGGCGCGACGTTCCGCCTCTTCTGCAGCCTTGGTGGCGTCTTCCACCTCTCGAAGCTTGGCCTCCTGCAAAGCGCGAGCACGAGCATCCATTTCACCTGCTGACAGGTTGGTTTGTTCGCTGACTACGGGTGCAAGTGCCGGTTTTTCAGTCTCCGGGGCGGCCGGTTTTGGCGGTGGTGGGGTAACGGAGTCGGTTTTTGGCGCAAAGACGGGTTTTTCATCACCAGGTTTGACGATGCGACGCTTTTTTGTCTCAACAACAACAGAATTGCTGCGGCCATGAGAAAAATTCTGCCGTACGGTTCCGGGGCCCCGGGGCTTCAGAGACAGTGTTCCGCGAGGAGAGCCGCCTAATTTATTATCATCGCCCGATTTCGTATCAGTCATCTACGTACTTTACCTTTTTGACCCCCTTTGGTTATTCGGGGCCGTTATCATTGTTGTGCCAACATCAGTTTGGCAAATCTTGTTTCGCGTGGGGCTCCATCAGGATGGCTCCATTTCACGGTATTTTGACAGTTGAATGGCTCTGCTTACAAAATTGCGTGCAGCACCACCTTCGATTAACGCTGCGTGTATCACATTTGATGCACCAAGCGCCATGTTCAATTGCGTACATGAAAATATACGCCAAATCCGAATTCGTCTTCCGCCGCCCCTCTCGGTTGCGTGGGCTGCCTGACTCATTTTCCGCAGCCCGTCTTCAGATCCGTCATTTGCGTGCAGAACAGCGATTGCTTCACCGGACCGAACCATATTCTCCACTTTTCCTGCGCCTGTAATACATTGGCCGGCCTTTCGCGCAAACCCTAATGCACCAAGTGCAGCCTCCAGCAGCAATATTTCGACCAATTCTGGAAGATTTTGCTGTACTTTCACAGTCGACTTCAGTCGGCGAGAAAAAGCAGACGACGAAACCGCCTGTTCAATACACGATTTTCGAGCACTGACCCAGACGCCACGTCCTGGTAGATTGCGCTTCAAATCCGGCACCACTGTATCATCTGGTCCTGCGACGAAACGAATGAGATCTGAAGAGCCCATAACTTCACGCGTCACAATGCAGGTGCGGTCCGCCAAATCATTCACCCTTCAACTTCCTTTCAGTCCGTTCCTTTCAAATCACACAAGTCAAGCTTGAGCACTAGTGTCTTCGATGACGTTGACTACCGCAGCTCTTGTGTCTTCTTCCAACAACTCTTCTTCAACTTCCGGTTCAGGTTTGACCAGATCCTCTTCGGTAACCCAGCCGGCAGCAATCCGTGCCGCCATTATCATTTCATCGGCCTGCACCCGCGACAAATCAAAGCCGTCAAGTATGCCTGGATGACGTGTCACTTCACCATCCTTACGCTCGTTCCAACCGATCAGGTCATCAGCGATGCAGCCAGCAAAATCTTCAAGCGATTTAATCTGATCTTCAGATTTGCCCATCGCGACCATCATCCGCGTCGTCATGCCAGGCACTTGACGAATATCGTCGGCGACGCCCAATTCCTTGCGCTCAGCATCCAGTTCTTGCTCCTGCTTCTCCAGAAACTCACGAGCGCGGGCCTGCAATTCGCCTGCCGTCTCGTCATCAAACCCTTCGATCATTGCGATCTCGTCAGAATCGACATAGGCAACTTCTTCAACGTCAGAAAATCCTTCCGATGCCAGAAGTTGTGCAACCATCTCATCAACGTTGAGAGCCCCAACAAATTTTTGCGTGTTCGCATTGAACTCGGCCTGACGGCGGCCGGATTCTTCTTCTTCTGTCAGGATGTCGATATCCCAGCCGGTCAATTGCGACGCAAGCCGCACATTTTGGCCGCGGCGGCCAATCGCCAATGACAATTGTTCATCAGGAACCACGACTTCGATTCGTTCTTTCTCTTCGTCCAGAACAACTTTGGCAACCTCAGCTGGCTGCAAGGCGTTTACAATAAAGCCAGCAGCTTCTTGATTCCATGGAATAATATCAATCTTTTCGCCCTGCAGTTCACCAACCACAGCCTGCACGCGTGAACCACGCATACCGACGCAAGCACCAACCGGATCGATGGAACTGTCATTGGAGATCACCGCAATTTTTGCGCGAGACCCCGGATCACGAGCAACTGAACGAATTTCAATTACGCCGTCGTAGATTTCCGGAACTTCCATCTGAAACAGCTTTGCCATGAACTGAGGATGAGTACGCGACATGAAAATCTGTGGCCCGCGCTGTTCGCGGCGGACATCGTAAATGTAACCACGGACTCGATCGCCGTATTTATAGGTTTCACGCGGGATTAGTTCGTCCCTGCGAATAATTGCTTCACCGCGCCCGAGATCAACAATCACATTGCCATATTCAACGCGTTTGACGGTGCCGTTGATGATTTCACCAACCCGGTCCTTAAACTCTTCAAACTGGCGGTCGCGCTCTGCATCGCGCACTTTTTGCACGATCACTTGTTTGGCGGACTGGGCCGCAATTCGGCCAAAATCCATCGGCGGCAGCAATTCACCTATATGGTCGCCAATCTGGGCAGCTTCATTTTTCTTCTTGGCACCAGGCAGGTCGATCTGGGTATCATAGTCCTCAACAACTTCAACAACTTCCAACAGGCGTTGCAGTTTGATTTCACCAGTTTTTTCATTGATATCGGCGCGAATATTGGTTTCCAGCCCATAGCGGGACTTGGCCGCCTTTTCGATTGAATCAGCCATTGCATCGATGACAATCTTCTTGTCGATCGACTTTTCGCGCGCCACGGCGTCGGCGATTTGCATTAATTCAAGTCTATTGGCACTTACAGCCATTGGTTTTCTCCGTATCGTGTTGGTCACAACAAAATAAGATGTGACATACAGTCAGTCTTAATTTTCTCCCGCCGTATCTTGGTCGGCGTCAATCTCGTTGGCTTTGCGCAGCGCCTTATCACGCACCAAAGCCTCGCGAATCAGTTCGTCTGTGAGTACCAGATTTGCAGCCGAAATGGCTTCATACGGTATCACGACTTCCTTCTCTTCACCCTTGGCGGCATTGTCGCGTCGCAGAAGAACGCCATCGCCTTCAGGTTTGACAATATGCCCGCGAAAACGTTTGCGACCATCCAGCAGAAAGGCTGTTTCAACCTTAGCGATGTGTCCCGCCCAGGTTTCAAAATCACTGCGACGAACCAGCGGACGGTCAATGCCCGGCGACGACAGTTCCAGACTATAGGCCTGAGCAACCGGATCCTCGACATCCAGAACCGGCGAAAGGGCCTTTGACACTTTCTCACAATCATCCACCGACATGGTACCGTCGGGCCGTTCGGCCATGATCTGCATTGTCAGACCGTTGTGATCAATCATGCGCGCCCGCACGAGACGGAAACCCATGTCCTCGATCACCGGTGCGACAACAGATGCCACGACAGCGTCGAGTCCTTCCTCCACAACAAGCCGGGCGGCGGCTGAGTGGTCTTCTGTTTTGGTTGCATCAACCATGGGAGCTCCCACGAGCTGGCATAAAAAAGAGCGGGTTCCCGGGGGACCCACTCTGACAAATGCCTGAGATTTTTTTCTTATATATGGCGGTTGCGATATATTTGCAAGAGAATTGAGAGCCCCGTGCATTGTCGGTTGTTTGAAACGATTCCTGCTTACCTCCCATCACTCCCGGAGTCAGGTTGCAGGTTGGGTTTTCTGGGAGAAATGAAAATGAAAACAGTTGGTGTCGTGGGCATTGGAGACATGGGATCCGGGCTGGCAAAAAACCTGATCAAGGCGGGTTTTTCGGTCAGAGGATATGACTTGAAACCGGTCCGCATGGCCGACTTCGCCGGCCACAGCCCTTGCCGCCAAAGCAGGTGTGCCGGGCCAGGTCTTGCATAATGTGCTTTCCACATCCGCAGCAGGTTGCGGCATAACCAATGCAGCCATATCAACCGTAATGAACCGAAACTTTGAAGATACCGGAAGCCACATCAATACGATGCACAAGGACCTGACCATTTCCCTGGATATGGCGATGGACCTGGGGGTGCCTCTGTTTACAGCCTCAACGGCGATGCAATTGCTTCAGGCTGGCAGAACGTGTCATCCAGATGGCGATAACCAGGATGTGGCTCGAATTTCAGAGGACATTGTCGGAACCGGCCTGAAGAAATAATGATGTTTCAACCGGTGGGTTGAAGGTTCTGATCTGGATCATCGCCGGAATGGTCGATGCCAAACGGTAATTTTGACCAGACCCGCTCATGAATGAAATAAAGCACCAGTTTGGTCACCACCTCCAGTCCTCCGATTGATATCGCAGTTGCGATATTGCCGGTGAAGAAGAAGGCCAGCAGCATTGTGTCCAACGACGCAATAATGCGCCAGGTCGTGGTTTTAACCGTGGTACGCAAAAGGCTTTGAACCCGTGCGCCATCCTCGATTGTCGTTCCCCATCGCAAAACAGCCCAAAACCGTTCATGCAAAAAAAAGAATACCATTTTGGTGGCAACTTCGGTGAGGGCGATATAGCTTGCAGTTTCCAGCGCTTCGCTACCATGTTGCTCCATACCAAAGATTGGGCCGAGATAGGTGATCAGCACATAGGACAGGATCAGCGTATCGATGGTACCAACTACCCGCCAGGATATTGCTTTTGCTACTGAACGCCAGATTTTGATCTCTGGCGGATTTGGCGGATCTAGCTTCGGTGTCTCTGGTCCGAATATCGGTTTTTCTGGATGTTCACGCATAGCTGTGAACCGGTGTGCCCGCCAATGCAGATACATTGATCAGACCCCGAACGGTGATCGAAGGTGTGACGATGTGGGCGCGATTTCCCATACCCATGAGAATTGGGCCAACCTCAATTCCTCCAGCGATGGACTTAAGCGAGTTTTTTACGCCACCCGCTGTTTCTGCATTGGAAAAGACAAAGGCATTGGCCCGGCCTTCCAAGCGAGAAACCGGCAGCAAACGCTTGCGGAATACCGGATCCACAGCAGCATCAAACGGCATTTCGCCCTCATAGACAAAGTCGGGCTTTTGGGCGTCGAGAATTTCCAGCGCGCCCCGCATCCGGCGCGCCGATTCCGTGTTCAACGTTCCAAATTGTGAATTTGAACAGACGGCAATTTTGGGTTCTAAACCAAATCGACGGATATGACGGGCCGTTGCCACGATAGTTTCGGCAATCTGAACAGAGGTCGGTTCAGGATTCACATGGGTGTCGGCAACAAACAGCGGTCCCTGATCCAATATCAGCAGAGAAAGCGCTCCTACAGACTGTAATTTCTCGGTTTTGAGCATCTGTTCGACATATTTCAGATGCCATAAATAATTTCCGAATGTGCCGCAGATCAGTGAATCAGCTTCGCCGCGATGCACCATGATAGAGGCAATGACCGTTGAATTGGTGCGCACAATCGCCTGCGCCAGGTCAGGAGAAATACCCCGGCGATTCATAACCGTGTGGTAGGTTTCCCAATATTCTCGATAGCGACGGTCATTGTTGGGATCGACGATGTCAAATTGATCGACGATCAATTGTGGCAAACCGTAGCGTTTGCTGCGCTGATAGATAACGTCGGGCCGCCCAATCAGAATTGGTTTATCGACGGTCTCTTCCAATACCGCAACGGCGGCGCGGAGCACTCTTTCGTCCTCACCCTCGGCAAATACGATTTTTCGGCTTTGCGAACCGGACTGTTCAAACACCGGACGCATTACCATGGACGAACGATAGACCGACGCATTCAGTTTATCGACATAGGCCTGGAAATCCGGCAGCGGCCGATCTGCAACTCCGCTTTCCATACCGGCCTTTGCAACGGCTCCTGCAACCACCGCCAGCAAACGCGGGTCGAAGGGTTTGGGAATCAGATAATCAGGCCCGAACTGCAAGTCTTCGTCGCCATAAACAACTGCCGCTTCGGCCGAAGAAGTTTTGCGCGCAAGTTCGGCAATTCCTTCAACACATGCGATCTTCATGGCATCATTGATGTCTGTCGCTCCAATATCCAGAGCCCCTCTGAAGATGAATGGGAAACACAGAACATTGTTAACCTGATTGGGATAATCAGATCGACCGGTAGCAACGATGGCGTCAGGCGAAACTTCCATCACATCTTCAGGCATGATTTCAGGGTCCGGATTGGCCAACGCAAATACAATCGGCTTTGTCGCCATGCGCTTGACCAACTCCTTTTTCAACACCCCCCGACCGCTGAGGCCAAGGAACAGGTCAGCTCCGTCAATCACTTCATCAAGTGTACGCAGGTCAGTTTTTTGCGCAAATGTCGCCTGTTGCGGGGTCATTGGCGCATCACGACCCTCATAAATTAAGCCGTCAATGTCGCACAACCAGATATTATCGCGTTTTACGCCCAGCGAGACCAGCATGTTCAGGCAGGCGATTCCGGCAGCGCCACCTCCTGTTGAAACAATTTTTATGTCTTCAAATTTCCTGTCGGTCAGGTACAGCGCATTTTTCGTCGCAGCTCCGACAACAATCGCTGTTCCGTGCTGGTCATCGTGGAACACCGGAATGTTCATGCGCTCGCGGCAGATTTTTTCGACGATGAAACAATCCGGCGCCTTAATGTCTTCAAGATTGATTGCCCCAAATGTTGGCTCCAGCGCGATAACGTGCTCGGCGAGCTTTTCAGGGTCACTTTGATTCATCTCGATATCGAAACAGTCGATATGAGCGAACTGTTTGAACAAGACCGCCTTGCCTTCCATAATCGGTTTGCAGGCCAATGGGCCGATATTTCCCAGTCCCAATGCTGCAGAGCCGTTACTGACAACGGCTACCAGATTACCCCGTGCCGTATATTTGGATGCATCGAGCGGATTTTCCTTGATGGCAAGACACGCCTCCGCCACTCCGGGCGAATAAGCGAGCGACAAGTCACGAGGATTGGCGAGCGGCTTGGTTGGCCGCACTTCCAGTTTTCCCGGTGTTGGAAATTCGTGGTAATTCAGCGCAGGGTGACGTTGGGTCGTGTCCTGTTTTTTTGTCATGAAGGTCCTGTCGACGCTAGGAGCCGGAAGTCGCGGCTTTGTACCAATCGACAATTTGTTGTCTTTCGGTGATTGAAATGTTGGTCAAATTACCGGGAGGCATGGCGTGACTCACGCCTGATTGTACATAAATCTGATAGGCGTGAGCAGCAATCTGAGCCTCATTTTCCAGCAATACGCCATTGGGTGCCACGATCAATCCCTCCCAAACTGGTTCAGCAGCGTGGCACATCGAACAACGGCCCTGGACTGTCTGTGCAACGGCCTCGAAGCCAATGGTACTGGCAAAAACCTTCTGTCGGGGTGAGAAGCCTGCGGCTTCACCGCCCGGGTCGGTTCTTGGGATGGTTGAAAGCCACATGGCTATGACGAACAAAATTGCTGTCGCAATCCAGGTCCATGTTGGATTGCCGCTTCGGGAGTGCATCGAGTTGAAATAATGGCGGATCGTCACCCCCATCAAAAACACCAGCGATGCGATGATCCAATTGTACTGTGTTGCAAATGCCAACGGATAGTGATTCGAGAGCATCATGAAAATGACTGGTAGCGTCAGATAGTTATTGTGAGTCGAGCGCTGCTTGGCGATCTTTCCATACTTGGCATCCGGTGTGCGCCCCGCCTGCAAGTCAGCAACCACAATGCGCTGATTTGGCATGATGATGAAGAATACATTTCCCGACATAATTGTCGCTGTGAATGCGCCAAGATGGAGGAACGCGGCCCGGCCGCTGAACACCTGAGTGTAGCCATAGGCCATCAAAACCAACAGGAAGAACAGAAATAGCATCAACCGCGTATTGTCGTCGCCAAATTTCGTCTTGCACAGCTGGTCATAAATCACCCAGCCAAAACCCAGAGAAGCCAAGGATATCAGAATCGCTGTTGTGGTGCTGATATCGGCGACTGTCCGGTCAACCAGATAGAGATCGGCACCGGCGTAATAAACGATTGCCAGCATGGCAAATCCCGACATCCAGGTGACGTAGGATTCCCATTTGAACCAAACCAGGTGATCAGGCATGTCCTTGGGGGCAACCAGATATTTGCGAATATGGTAAAATCCGCCCCCGTGCACCTGCCACTCCTCGCCATGAGCGCCTTCTGGAAGGTTATCCGCCTTATGCAGCCCCAGGTCCAACGCGATGAAATAGAAAGATGAACCTATCCAGGCGATACCGGTGATTATATGGAGCCAGCGGACGGCAAAACTCGCTCCGCTCCACATTACGGCAAAATCATAGTCCATGAAAACTTCCCGCCCAGGTTAGCCTTATTCGATTCCACTTTGGCATTGATCGCCGAGATAAAACAAGGTCCGCAATCCTCTATACTATGCTGTATAGATATGCTGACCACCGATGCTGACGATCCGACAATCCGTTATTCATTGGTGTTTTCGATGACTTTTCGCAGCAGGCCTATCAATCTGTCCTGACCTGTTTTACCCGACTCTCCCAAAGCCTCGGCTTCCTGCTGGGCGCAAAGCTCAAAAAGATGTTCGACTTGCGCTTGGCCTTTTGGTGATCCGGTGACTATTTGCGCACCATCCTTGTCTTCCACAGTCAGCCAACCGGACTGTTTCATCTGGGTCAGCAGGTGGTTCATCTTCTTGGGGCTGACAAATGTTCTCGCCACTAGTTCGGGAACGGTCCGTGACTTGCCACCGTGAAGAGAAGCCAATGTTCTCCATTCTGGAATGGTCAGCCCAGAGTCTTCAACCGATGCGTGGAATCGGCGACTCACTTGAACGTAGGCGCGGGCCAAGTTGTAGATCAGCAGTTCTTCAATCGGTCCGTCATCATTATGGCTGTCCGGACTTGGTGGCTGGATTGAGGCCGCTGTTGCATAGGAGCCTCCGCTGAATACCAGGCCCTCGCCCTTCTGCGATTCCATGTTCCTGACTTCACCAACAATAATCCAGTGATCACCGCCTTCGTAGACCGACCAGGTATCGCAGTCGAAGCGGGTCAACACTCCAGCCAATTGCGGCACGCCGTTACCATCGAGCTGGTAGTCAATACCGTTGAATTTTTCTTCTCCGCTGCGAGCAAACCGATTGGACAATGACATCTGATTTGCAGCCAGAACATGAACCGAAAAGTGTTGGGCCTTGTGAAAAACCGGCGCTGACAGTGCCGTTTTGGTTACGCTCCATAGTATCAGCGGAGGATCCATCGACACCGAGTTGAAACTGGAAGCGGTCATTCCTACCGGCTCGCCAGTATTGTCCGCTGTCGTGACAATAGTCACACCTGTTGCAAAGCTCGACAGGGCATCACGCAGGGCACGGCTATCAATCGTCGGCTGGCTCATGGAGAACTCCTCTTTGAAATCTCCTTAGAGCTTGTCAGGGACAATTGGAAGCAGGTCACAATAATATCGCACCGACACCCGTGAAGATGTCGGCGCAATTTTTAATTTTTATAATATTGAATTAGGGAGCGTCGGAGAACCAGCCGCCAACCGCCTTGACCTCGAGAAATTCGTCCATACCCCATTCGCCACCTTCGCGACCATTGCCGGATTGTTTGAATCCACCAAACGGAGAACCGGAAGAACGCGCAACTCCGTTCATATCGACCATGCCGGAACGCAAATTGCGCGCCACACGGTTGGCCTTTTTGCCATCTGATGTTTGCACATAATTCGTCAGCCCATAATCGGTATCATTGGCGATGGCGATGGCTTCCTCTTCGCTGTCAAATGGCATCATCGACAGGACCGGGCCAAATATTTCCTCACGCATAATGCGCATATCGTTGTTACAATCGGAAAATACGGTTGGCCGGACGAAATAACCGCGGTTCAAACCTTCCGGTCGCCCAGTGCCGCCTGCTACTAGTTTCGCGCCTTCCTTGATGCCCACTTCAATCATCCCCTGGACCTTGTCAAACTGCAGTTCATTGACCAACGGGCCGATGTGACGACCTTCTTTTGAAGCCAGATCGACAGCGGTATTGTCCGCCTGTTGCTTGGCCTGTTCAACGGCTTCGTCATAGCGAGAGCGCTCAACCAGCATACGGGTCGGTGCATTGCAGGATTGACCTGTATTGTTGAAACATCGTGCAGCGCCCTGCTGAACGGCGTTTTCCGGAGCGTCGGCAAATACGATATTGGCGCCCTTGCCACCCAGTTCCAGCGACACACGCTTCAACGTATCGGCAGCGTTCTTGGTGATGGCAGTACCGGCACGAGTCGAACCGGTGAAGGAGATCATGTCAACATCCTTGTGACCAGAAAGCGTAGTGCCGACACCGGGTCCATCTCCGTTTACCAGATTAAACACGCCTGCAGGCACGCCTGCCTGATGTAAAATATCGGCAAACAGCATGCCAGATAGCGGCGATTGCTCCGAGGGTTTCAACACCATGGTGCATCCGGTGGCCAGTGCCGGCATGACTTTCAGCGCAATCTGGTTCATCGGCCAGTTCCACGGAGTGATCAGACCGCAAACTCCAATGGGTTCGTAAATGATGCGGTCATTGGGAGTGTTGTCACGCAACTCCCGCTCAAACTGAAACGACTTGAGCGTATTGATAAAGGCTTTGATATGGGCAGTACCGGTGCCGGATTGCGCCATCTTCGACATGTCAATGGGTGCCCCCATTTCGCGGGAGATTGTTTCCCCCATCTCATCAGACCGTTGTTTGTAGACCTCAAGGATATTTTCCATCAGCGCGATGCGCTCTTGCTTGGAAGTCAGTGACCATGTCTTGAAAGCTTCGCTGGCCGCCGCAATCGCAGCATTCGTGTCGGCCTCTCCGCCAAGTGAGATCTGAGCATAGGCCTCTTCGGTAGAAGGGTTGATGACGTCAAAATCGGTAGCGGCGACTGGGTCAACCCATGCACCGTTGATGTAGAATTGCCTGGAATTGTTCATAAGCTTGTCCATGTTCTGGAGCGGGGATTGGGCGCGACCATAGAAGCAGTCAGGCTGTTCCGCTACCCTGTTTTGGGCCTATTTTTGGACCCGTGTATGGCTTCGTCGATTTGCCGGGCCTACCGCCGGCTTCGAGAGGTGGTCACCTCCACAACTCAACCTATTTGATAAATGTACCTTGCTGGAGATCGCGTACCGCCTCCATCAATTCCTGACGGGTGTTCATGACGATCGGACCATGCCAGGCCACCGGTTCGCGAATAGGTTTTCCAGACACCAACAGAAATCGCATGCCTTGCGGACCAGCGCGCACCCGAATTTCATCTCCTGTGTCAAAGCGTACCAGCGTTCTGTTGCCAGACAGATCACGTATATTGAGTTCTTCGCCTAGGAATTCCTTTTCCACTTGAACCCCGATCGGTTCGGACGCATCGCGAAACGTACCGGATCCAGCAAATATGTAAGCAAATGCACTTGAGTAGGTATCAACCTGAAGTGTCTTTTCGGCATTTGGCGGCACCGAGACATCCAGATAAAGCGGGTCTGCTGCCACACCATCAACGGGTCCGGTTTTACCCCAGAAATTGCCAGTGATCACTCTGATCGCCGTTCCGTCATCATCCACGACAGTTGGGATGTCTGACCCCTGCACATCCTGATAGCGCGGCGCAGTCATTTTCAAAGATGATGGCAGATTGGCCCACAGTTGAAATCCATGCATTTGGCCGCGATCATTTCCGGTGGGCATCTCCTGATGCATTATGCCGGATCCAGCCGTCATCCACTGTACGGAGCCGGCTTCCAGAACGCCTCGATTGCCCAAAGAATCGCCATGTTCCACCTGACCTTCAAGAACATAGGTGATGGTCTCAATTCCACGATGCGGATGCCATGGAAATCCATCCTTGTATTTCGCCGGATCGTCATTGCGAAAATCGTCCATCATCAAAAACGGATCGCAGAGATTTTCCTCGCTGTAGCCAAACACTCGATGCAGATGCACACCCGCCCCTTCGAGTGTCGGTACAGCCTGGCTTTCTGAAAGAACTGGACGAAATGTCATGTTGCTAATCTCAGCGTTGCATTGTGAACACCAGATGGGACGGTCAACTCACCAGATCAAGAGGACGAGACATTAGTCGCTTGGCGTGTCGGCAACAAAAAACCCGGCATTGGTAAGAATGCCGGGCTCAATCGAATAAACGTCAGAAACTCTAATTACCGGATACCCGATAATCCTCCACAGGATAACCAAGCGCATCCTGGTCTTCAAAGGCCTTGTGGCAATCATGGCAGAAGCTCTGCTTGATTTTCATGACTTTGCCTTTGGTTGAGAAGGCTGCATAAACCCAATTGCCGTATTTATCAGATTCTCCACCTGCGGCGGCTTTGGTCATGAAGAATAGGGGACCTTTCTTGACCTTACCCTTTTTGGATACGTTGAAGCTTTCCTTGGCGATGATCGAACCGACGGGCATCGGCCCGCGTTCATCGGAAAATTTCACATATTCATCGAAACCGGTGTCGTTGACAAAAGTGAACAGGAATCTCTTGCTGTGTACACCTGGTGCTGCTGGCAATGTAGAGGCTGCTTTCCAGCTGGAATATTCCGCCGTCAATTCGCCGCCCTTGGACGCATAACCTTCGCGCAATTCCGTTTTGATACAGTCGTACAGGGTCTGAACCTGTTCATCGGTCAGGTCATCCTTTTTGACGTCTGTGCTGCAATCTGCGGCGAAGGCAGCAGAAGTTACACAAAGACCAGTCAAAAATGCGCCGGCTGCGATTAGTTTTTTCATGATCCAAGATCTCCAAAGTCTGAATTTGCCCTCAGCTTATGGCAGCCAGACCTTACCAGGAAATCAACTCGGTTCAGCCAATGGTGAACTTATTGTGACCGAAGCGCGGACAAGGATACGATTTAAACCACTACCGGCTGGCGCCGGTAGATTTGTCTGAGTGCTGTTCCAGGTACTGAAGGACGAGATCTTCTGTGATCGCGCCATTGGTTGTCGAAAAATAACCTCTCCCCCAAAAATGCCTGCCCCAATAGCGCTTCT
>JABABQ010000007.1 GCA_014238155.1 Rhizobiaceae bacterium | reverse complement strand
TTGTTTACGTGAAAGCCCGCTCGTCAGCGCGATACGGACGGCCTCGCGCTTGAATTCTTCAGTGTGGCGATGCGCCATAGTTGTTCTCCTTGATGGACATAATCCAATTCAAGGACACGGAACCAAACCGTGACAAGTCCAGCGTGACCCGGATGAGTACAATGACCCAAAAAGAAAAAAAGGAAAATGAGCTTGACCTAAACACCCAATTAGAGAAGCTGCCGTTGACCAAATTGCGGCACGGCCATTTTCAAATTCCACTTTGATGATTTTCAGGAGAATCCGCTCGATAGGGCAAACGTCTCCACCCCAAGTGCAGTCATCGGCCATTTTCCATCAACCGTCTAGAAGGTCCGTTTCTCGGTCACAGGCGTGCATATATCAACTTACCTTCTGCAACAACGGCCTCATCTCTTTCAGCCCCGCGGCCATGAAATCGACAAATCGTCTGACACGAGTTGTCCTGCGAAGATCGGAATGCAACAGCAGCCAAAGAGTGCGTCCCATCGTGATTTCGGTACCAGGAACACGAGTAAGCTCGGGGTGGATGGTTTCAAAGAATACCGAAATTTCGGTCATCCCAAAACCACTCCGCAATAAGTTCAGATGCATTACTGGATCAGAGGTCGCATGGCGCACTTGGGCATTCGGAAAAGGAGTTTGTTTCACCCATTGGGGATGTCGATCGGGGCCATCCCAACCGATCCAGTGTAACCCTTCCCCTTTTGGTCCGGCGTTCAACAGATGTCGATCAAGATACGCGCTACTGGCGTAGATGCCCATGGCCATCGGGTATAGCTTCTGGGCAATCACGTCATCTGACACTTCATAAGCCACGCGCAAAGAGACATCCGCCTCCAGCCGTTTGATATCCTCATTCCGATCCGTGGTGTGAATCTCTACGTCGATTTCGGGATATTCGGCAAAGAAACGGACCAAGATTGGTGCTACCATTTCATAAGCCATAGTTCCGGTCAGAGAAAACCGCACGACCCCAGTTTCCTGCCGGTCGAGCCCCTGAAGATTGCGGCGCGCACCCAGAAACAGGATCTCGGCTTCCTCGGCAACCGGCAGCAGGTTGCGCCCAGCGGCGGTCAGTTCTACCCCTGAAGGGCTGCGATGGAATAGTGCCACGCCATAGGCGGTTTCCAGGGCCGCAAGCTGGCGGTTTATTCTGGCATGGGTGGTGTTCAGCTGACTGGCTGCAGCGCGCAAACTACCGGCTCGCGCCACAGCCAAAAAGTACGGCATTTGCTCCCAATCGAGTGCGGACGTTGTCACCATCGTCTCTCCGACCAACAATATCGTGGGTCGTCTGTAACCCACAATGGGGCAAATGCAAATAAACACGGATCGTATTCCACAGGCTACCATCACCAAAATGAAAATTGTGGAGATCCAAATGAAACGCAGAACCTTTCTTCAGGCGAGCGCGGCTGCAACTGCAGCAACTGTTACAAGCTCGTTTCCTTTAACCGCGTCCGCATTGAGTAATGCCCCTCTGCCGAAGCTGTTCAAAAACATCCAGGGCAATGATATGGCTTATGTGGATCAAGGAGCCGGGCGGCCGATTGTATTCCTACACGGTAATCCGACCTCGTCCTACATTTGGCGCAACATCATTCCTTATGTGACCGATTCTCACCGGGCCATAGCGCCTGATATGATCGGCATGGGTGACAGTGCCAAGCCCGATATCGACTATACCTATGATGATCACGCAGCCCATCTGCATGGGTTGCTGGATGCGTTTGATTTGCGCGACGCGGTTCTTGTGATTCAGGACTGGGGCTCCGGCCTCGGCTGGCAATATGCCCGTACCCGGCCTGAACGAGTTTCTGCAATTGCGTTTATGGAAGCAATGGTGCCACCATTCCACCCAATCCCTTCGTACCAAGCACTAGGGCCATTCGAGGATTTCCTGAAAGGCATCCGAACTGAGGGCGTCGGTGAAGAGATGATCCTGAACAAGAACATCTTTATTGATGAGTTCTTGGCCAAAGGCGGCGTTGTGACCCCGCTGTCGGAAGAAGTAATGGCCGAGTATCGCCGACCATTCCCAACTCCCAAAAGCCGGAAGCCGGTGCTGCAATGGCCGCGCGAGATCCCGATCGGTGGCGAACCGGCAAGCGTTCACAAAATCGTTGCGGCCAACAGCGAGTTTGTTCTGTCGAGTGACATTCCTAAGCTGGCGATCTACGGAACCCCTGGTGCGATGATGGGCAAACAGGTGATCGATTTTGTTGCCGAACGCGCCACTAACCTTGAAACCGTCGATGTCGGGGCTGCTGGACATTTCATTCAAGAAGATCAACCCGATGCCATCGGCCGCGCTCTCGCTGAATGGCTGACGCGCGTCTAAATAATTGTGCGAGAAACCAGCAAACGGAACTTTCCTATGACAATCATCACCAATACGATTGACGGGCGCGATAAGCCCATAAAATTGCGCATTATCTTTATTTTGAATGCACTAAAAATTGTCCTGACCTTCGGTTTCTTCATAGCCTTCAAGTATGGTGGGTTTGCCGTTAACGAACTTGAAGGTGAACCGGCCGCCTCGCTGATGCTGTACACTATGTTCGGCTATATTGCAGCCTTTGCCACAATGGTGGTGTCAATACTCAAGCGTAGCATGTTGGGCCTCCGAGCCGCAATTGTCGTGGACTTCCTTATCTCCATTCCGGCGAAGGCCCCGATTGGATTCGCCGTCGCGGCGATAAGTATGGGGTTGACATTTACGAATGCAGTTAAGGCGTATTTCGCCCATCGCGACTAAAATTGGCAACTGCTGGTGGCGTCGAAGTTGCGCCACCGGTCCCCGCTGCACGATGTCTAACGTTGATGTCGACTGCCAACATTTGGCTGGCGGACTGATGTCCACTCCCTGGGAGAAGCAAATGAGACAAATGATGCAATCCGTTCGGGCCGAGGTGTCGCTTCTAGTCATTACATGGGTGAACTTTATGACACTCACTCTTTTGGTTGGCGATGCAGTGTTTATGTTTAGCCACGCGGCCGCCGTGTTGGTTTTTCTTTCAGCTGCTGCCTCAGCACTATTTGCCATCGTTTTGTTTGGCAAATTTCAAAATATCTACGTGCTCGGAGCTACGATTGCGTTGGGGATTGTTTGGATCGCAAGACAAGGATTAACTTCGTTGGCTTAGGTGTTGATCAGGATTGGCACCTAAGTAGATAATATCGAATAATTCAACAGCATGGTTGGAATATTGTCTCGTCAACGACAAAGCACAAAATAGAAAAATGTCCGCATCTCGGTCATTGGCCTGTGATTTTTCCTTGTTGTTCAGCAGGGCTGCTTTGGTGTCCTGCGTCCTCAAGCCACTAGTTCGGTCCAAGGTCTGGTGTGGGCCGTATGTGCCGATTTCCGAAGAATTGATCCATGTCGCTTTGGGATCAGAGTGGACGATTGGCACGTTTAGTTTAATGGGCCCCGACCTTAGGCTCTTCGATGGTAGAAACTTCTGAAATCTGGAATAATTTCACAACCATAATCCACAATGTTTGTTGGATCTTTTTCAAATGATCAGAAAGGAAGAACCCACCTATTAGGTGTGTCAGCCATACCATTGTGATTGGGTTAGGTTTTTCTAGACCATCGAAACCATTGTTGAAGGTCAACATTGGTCCAGCAGACACAGATGCAGGGCCTCCGGTTTTTTCTTGAAGAATTTTTTTGATACCCCCGGAAGCAAACCTGTTATTGCTATCAACAATGCGGCATGATCGGCCTCATACAATCCTGATCAGAAGTTGGGCTGAAAGCCACCACCTGCGCTCTGCGGCAGGGTATCTTGGTTTATCCAGGTGACTAGGCCGACCCCAACGAATGTGGGTTTAAAACCGGTGTGGCG
>JABABQ010000008.1 GCA_014238155.1 Rhizobiaceae bacterium | reverse complement strand
CGGACGCTTTCCGATGATCAACATTTCAGCGAGCCAATTAACGACCGGAAAGTTGATACCGCCGGGCTCCCTCATCGTGCTTGAGTTTGATGGCAAAGTTTGTCTGTTGCCCAGCTTTCCCGTTCAACGAACATTGTCGCAGGTGGTGACCCTTTTGAGCCAATCCTGAAGATGTGCGGCTATATAAACTCCGGACCATTGTCTGACCGGATGAACTCCGGTTTCCGGGCGTTTGCTGTACAGGTGGGTTGGCTTGGCTGGCCACCGAAAGCTCGCATTCGTGGCGCATATTTCTGTCGTGTAATGAAGAAAGTGAATGAGCCTAATCTCTTGTCTGGGTTTCACGCTCTACAGAGACGAAGTTTTCAATTGCAGTGGAATCGGTGATGGCAGTTCAGAGCTCTTTTTGCTGCTCAACTGGGAGTTTGTGTTCTATGGTTCAAGCCCTTTTTCGAAGGCCGATCAGAAATCTGAAAAGGGTGGGTCGCGCTCTTTGCGGTCATTCAGTCACTTCAAAAATGCAATAGGTGATCACCACGTTTTGCGTCAAAGGAGGCATACAATATTGGCCAGAGTTCTCGAATTGGCAACCAACCGAACGCGTTGGAGCGTGCTAAAAAATTTTACGAAATTTAGAGCTGCCCAGCTCACGGTCTTGGCGCCGTTTGTCGGATATTTGATCGTGTTCAACGCCGATCTGAGATCTTATCTAAATCTGGATCTCCCTGAGAATGCTGATGCCGAATTGGTTGACTGGCTTAGAATCCAAAGCCTCACATTTCTATATTTTGGTCTTGTTTTATACGGCGCGGCTACCACGATCTTCTCCGCGTGTTGTCCAAACAAGATAAAGCAAAACAATAACATCATTGAATACATCCAAAAAATGGAGGTTGTAAAAACTCCGAATTTAGTTCGAAGGCGATTAAGTTATACAGTCTACCGGTTTCTCGAACGAAATTCCGACGAAAGGGGCAACCCATTTTTTAGCTATCAACATCCCAGTTTTCCGCAATCAGCAGCTGCACCGCTTCACCAATTAATTGAAAAACTGGCAAGTTTAGCCATCACTGACGATCCAACGGTCGCCTCTCTTCGAACAGCCACAGGTCACTGGAGGACCGACACAGTAATGCAGAGCATGCATGGCGAAAATCAAATTGAAAGGCTTCGCTGGAGCCCGCTCTTTGGTGCTGCGTTCGACTTGTCGAAAGAAGTCTTTTATGTTTCGTACCGGGTTGATGACTTCAGTTTGTTTTGGGTCAGAGTTTCAGTTTTGATACTCTTCGTCGCTGGATTAGCATTCTTGGCTGTGCCGACTATCGTCACAATGCTGGCGATAATTCTTGGTTTAATTTGATTCACGATGCATTTTGGCCGTTGCAATAAAAGAAGCGTTAGACGACCGTCCTTCGACTTAAGGCCTTGGCATCTCGCGCTGACGGTTCATTTTTTGGAACCCCATTCCTTGAGTGCGCGTGCCGAGAAATCGTATGCTACAAAATCAACCCGCAAGTATCGACCACCGACTTTTTAATCAGTATCGGCCGGAAGCAGCGTTTCTTGTTTGTCACTGCCAAATTTTACCGGACCAGACAGGTGTGTGGCGAGTTTCCCGCGGGCCGGTTAAGCTTTAACTGCAGCGTAGCAGTTAGGTAACTACGTGAAGAGATGACACTCGAATGACACGCAACTATTACTGGACCAAGACGTGGGGGGCGCCGGACGTACCGAAATATAGTGCGCTTGCTCTGAGCTATGAGAAGACGCGAGAGCGCGTACTCGAGTACATCCAACCGGGGGACATCGTTGTCTATCTGACCAGCGATGGAAAAGAGGCGGATCCAATGCTGCGAGGTCGCCTTGCAGGAGCCGTTGAGATCGCCGAGCCGGTAACGATAGTAGACGTCGAGAACCTGCGCCTTGGCCAGGACAGACCTCCCGAGCATTATAGAGCAGATGGGCGCTTCAGGTGGCCATACGGCATTGCAATCTCCCGCTGCTGGTCATTTATCGAGCAAGAACAAAACGACACGCTTATTCCGAACCACGCGGCACTAGGTATGCAGGGTGCAGCCACAATCCATAAGATGGAATCTGCGGAGGTCGGGCGTTTGATGACGCTCGAGGTCAGGGAGGTTGTCGAAGGGGGGAATGTTGTCCGATTACCTTTCTCAGGATCGTTGCAACGCCCTTGGCGGCAGAAGGCAGGTTGGCGTGACGGTGCGAACGTCCAACCCGGGACACAATTGTATATCGCGTATATTTCAGACGCCTACGGGCTCACCTTCAAGATTGGTTCCGGTAAAACCGAGGAGCGGTTGCAAGAATTGAATAAGTACCGGAGGGGCTCCAACGGCGAGGTACTATGGTCGATCAAGTCGAAGTACGATTTTGACACAGTCGACGCTGCCCGTGCTGCCGAGGATTACATCCTCAAAGGAGGCAAGAAGGCGGGTTACGGCTCACAGGACCACAGCGAGTTTTTGGTTGGAATATCCATACGTGAGATGAATGCGCTCTATTCGGAAGCGATCAAGGTCGGGCTCGCCAAGGATACTGATTCGCCTTCGGACTGAATTCTCTTGGCTACGGCGAACGGGTGTGCTGCTTTGCAACATGATGGATGTATGTTGGACGGCCGCTTCGGGCCGATTTTGTTGAAAAAGCCTGATTTTTGAACGATTTGGGATTGGCTTGTGGCAGCCTTTGCAACTGCTTTACGCTGCGGCGGAAACCAGCTTTGCCAGTTTTCTGAGGTTCTGGGCTGTGGCTGCGAGGTGGAACTCGTCTCTTGCTCCATTTGGTCCTCGTAGGCCTGTCTCTCGTCGTGTCAGCAGCACTCACAGACAGTCGGTGTGTCCAGGTCGAAGGCCTCCCCAGGCCCATTTTCGTTAAGAAACAATGGGTTAAATGGGGACCGACGCGTGAAGTGATTTTCTGGCGTTCAAAAAAAACACCCTTTTATTGGATTTCGTGTTCAAATCTGTTCGTTTATCCCTCGACAGGGGTCTCCTTTTCCAAGGTGGGCGTCGAGTTTTGCCTTGGGTGTTGGGGTTTGTTTTGACTTCGTGGTGAGCCCAAACGGAGCAGAAAGTCGCTCATGATCACCATCACGACCAAAATGCTGGAAAGTTGGCAAAGTTTGTCTGTTGCCCGGCTTTCCCGTTCAACGAACATTGTCGCAGGTGGTGAAACGCTGCGCCGGTGAATTGTGTAAGGCACCAAAGAGCAGACTTCATCAGATCGGCTGATGGATATAAGAGTCGTGTTAATCATCACCTCGGTAAGGCATCGCTCGCTTATGAGGTGATGTTCATGAGGAAAAACATCGAATGCTGCGACAATCCCAGGACACTGGCTGGACGTTTCGATGCTCCCATCATCGGAAGAATCTAATTCCCGTTAGTGAGCTTTCTGACAGCAATGGCCTTACTGGAAATTCGACCCCATCAGGTGTTTTGGGCTCCGGTTCGCTGGAGGCGACGGTATGAGTTTGTCGAGCGCCGATGAGTCCCAGGAACGAGCGCTCACGAAAAGGCTTGGTTTTGTTTGCGACAATGCATGTGAATATTTGAGTTTAGAGGGAATATGGTAGAGCGCTATTTTACAAAAGATGCCAACAACAGGGGGGGTGGAATCCGCTGTTTGGATCAAGATGTCCAAGTGATGGCCACTCATAATTTTGGTGGGCCAGAGATAAGTGGACACATCGCCGTAGTTTCGATTCACGAAAAGATTTTGATTTTTTCGGGAGTTCGGAACTCCATATTCGACAAAGACGGAGTTGAATTGATGCACCCAACCAAAAACAGGCGTTGGGGGTATATCTGGCACGACGTTCACTTTTTGAAGCGCAGCGGTCCCGTTTATGATCGGTCATATACCGAGCAAGCATTTGTATCGTCCAACTGGGAATCAGAAGAAGACCTAAGACTGACGATAAAGATAGTCGTCGAATATTTTACGGCCTATGGGTCGGCAAATCCCAAGTTGGCCCCGACAAGGTACATCAAATTCTCATCGCGAAGTGCGTTCCCACATCCTCTCATTCCCACTGACCAAGTCGAGGTAAATACCCATGTCTCCTAGGGTCAGGACCCATTAATTTTAGTTTTGGCATTGGCCGAATCGAACGCAAGGCCGCTGTCCGCAACATCAAGAAAGAAACACACTTTCGAGATCACTTGAACTGACAAGGTTCGCGTACTTTTGCTGCATGTCGAAGAGATTTGCCTCGTGCGGTCCTTGGGCGCGATCACCAACGCAATCTGAAACTACTGTGGGCCGGAAGTTTGCACTTATAGCATCGACGACCGTGGCTCGAACGCATCCGCTTGTTGTTGCGCCTGCAACGGCAACCGCGTCAACATTTTGGCCGCGCAGAAGAGATCCAAGATTGGTGTCGAAGAACGCTGAGGGCTGCGTTTTCCGGATCACGATCTCACCTTCGCGTGGCTTCAAAATGTCGATCACTTGGCTCGCTGGGTTGGTTTCGGTTAGTTCGCGAAGCCTTGGTGCCTTCTCGCACCAGACGCCTGCATCGGATCCATCATCGGCGTAAATGATGCGGGTAAAAACGATTGGGAGTTCGCGCTCCCTAAAGGCGTCGAGCAATGGAACAGTTGCTTCGGCAGCTTGCAGTAGGTGTCGATATAGGTCTGCTGATAGACCCGTCCAACGCCCTTGAGTGTGCCTACATAGAACGTGTCCTGTGAACCCAGATAGCCAGGATGCGCGGTTTCGATCTCCCCACACGCCTCATCATCCAGTTTTTTCTTCTCCAGCGCCTGAACCTGGGCCTTGGTAAGAATGATGCCATCAGCGGCCACTTTCGCCTCCAGGGCCTTCAGGCGGAGCTTGAAATTGGCCAGATCGTAACGCAGCCAGATGGAGCGTACACCGGACGGTGAAACGAACACGCCCATCTTGCGCAGTTCATTGGAGGTGCGTGCCTGACCATAAGCGGGGAAGTCGGTAGCGGATTTGATCACCGCCTGCTCGACCACCTCATCCACGCGGTTGGCCATGTTCGGCTTGCGCCGTGTACGCTCAAACAACGCCTCCACACCGCCCTCATCGGCTGCAGATTTGTAGCGGTAAAACGTGTCGCGGGAATAGCCCATCACCTGACAGGCTTTGGAAACATTGCCCAGCTCTTCGGCCAGGTTCAGCAATCCGGTTTTGTGTTTAATGATCTTGTCGGTAGTATTCAACATTGTGATTTTCCTTTTTTGACGGTTTGGTTCGCACCACCATCAAAACGGATAACCACATTCTCGCAAGAGATGCGCCGCTGCCTATTCAGTTTGCTGGAAGGGCAGCGGTGTCAGATTAAGTCGAGTCTTCTACAATTTAGTGCAAATCGTGGATATGCAATGCTTCTTGGCTATTCTATTCGAGATGCGATACGCCGTTTTTGAAAGCCTGTTCTGGATTGTTCAAATCCCGCTCGTTCATAAAACGCCAATGTAGCCGGATTCCTAGAACCTGTGCTGAGCATAATCTTATAGCATTTGTGTCGCCATGCACGTTCGGTAGCAGCTTCTAACACTAACTTTCCCAAACCGCGGTTTCGGTGTGTAGGATGAGTAACAACATTTTCGATCAGTCCGTACGGTAATCCGGTTCTTGTTAAATTCGGTACAACAATCAATGTGCATGTTGTGACGATCTCACCTTCAAAGTCTCCAACAAGAACCGCGCTGCCATTATACTTGCTAATATCCTTGATTATCTGTTTTGCTATTTCCGGAGAATATCTCTCGTTATCAGAGGACAAATATAAATATAGTTCAATTAGAGCTTTTGCATCACCTTGAGATGCAGTGCGAATGGATACAGCAGATTTCATAATCGCGTGACAGCCGATGCGCTTCGGATACACAACACAGTCCGCGTTGGGCAATTCGTATATTTTTTCTTTCGTAGTATAGTAATTCAGCTAAGAAAGCTAAAGCCGATATGTGCCCCAGGTGTAGTTCTTTTCAAGCTCGTCCAATGGCTTTTGACTCTTGGCGGTCAAGCCATTGTCCTTGGAACACGTTCTTATATTTTATGCGGCAGCTGCGATTTCACCAAAAGCGGATTTAATCGCGCCCATAACCATCTCTCGACTGCTTCGCAGGCGAATGTCTTCAGACTGATCGATCCAGCGGACAATTCCTTCTTCGTCGATCAGAACAGATGTTGGTATCGCCATAGACATAACCTTAAACGGCGCCAACCCGAAAACCACTCCACCAAAAATACCACCAAGCTTCGATTTCGCTACGCTGCTTTGGCCGAGAGTCTTGTGATGCTCGACTCCATAGCTTCGAACGACCTTCAATTCAGCGTCACTCAACAACTGAAATGTCAGGTCATCACGGTTTCTATGTACAACCGCTTGATCGGGTTCATCTTTACTAAGTGCTACCAAGGAAACGTCATATTCAGCCATCTCATCAATCATTTCATTGAATATTATGAGTTCCTGAGAGCAGTACGGGCACCAACCGCCGCGGAACAGCTTGAATAATATCCGCTTCCCTTTAAAAGCATCGCTGCTGTAATCCTCTCCCTCCGGTGTCTTTGCGGAGAACGGGATGTAGGGCTCACCAACTTTAATCTTAATGTCCCCAAGCGGAGTCTTTCTCTGTGTTAGGAACACTAAAATCATTGCACCCACTACCAATCCCAAACCTGCAGGAACATAGACCATCCAACCAGCAGCACCGACTCCAGTGATGCCAAGATATATTGCCACCCCCGATATCGCAGCACCAATGGCCATCCTAGAAGCAAAACCAAATACGCTGGTCGGCACACGGTTTTGCGGAATAGTGCGTAAATACAAAACCAATGATGTGAAAGTAAAGACAAAACCTACTACGGCAAGTATAAGAGCTGAGTTATTCATTTTTTTCCTAATCGAAGTCAGTTAAACCAATCGATTTGATGATGGCTTTTTTCTTTGACCTGGACTTCAATATTCTCCATTTAAAGATTTTTCTTGTTATTGAGCGCCCGCAAAACAAGGCCGCGGGGCTAATTGGACGAAGAAAAGCTCCAAGGGTTATCAAAATTGCCGTCGGACAAGATCGACGTTACTGGTGTAAACATTGCACCGTCTTCGGACTCACTACGCCAATGCACTCGAATAATTTAAGCATTCAAAGTGGAAGCTAGGTCCTGACCATCAAATTGAATATGTAGTAATCTGAACCTCCGTGGTTCATTTTTGATCCACAGATTCAGGCGACGCCAGAAATAGCTGGAGTAAACATAACTGAGCAATGGTCTGGAACATGGCGTTACGCTGCCAAGGCAGCGTAATTAGCGTTTGCCATGAGTTCATCAAGACGGGTAAGCTTGTGATCCGCGATGCGGCTAAGAACATCGGTGAGCCAGACTTGTGGATCGACGCCGTTGAGCTTTGCGGTTTCAATCAGAGTGAAAGCAATTGCCATGGCTTTGCCACCGTGCTCTGATCCGGCAAACATCCAGTTCTTGCGCCCAAGCGCCACAGGTTTGACGGCTCGCTCACAAGTGTTGTTATCCAATTCCAGAAAGCCACTATCGAGATAGGGGCGAGTTTTGGGTAACCGGTTTAACGCATACCGGATAGCCTTGGCCAGTGGCGACTTGCCGGATATTTTTGGTAGTCGGGCATGCAGCCATGTTTCCAAATCATCAAAGATAGGTTGTGCCTGTCTTTGGCGGATGGCGACCCGTTCTTCGGCGCAACAGCCACGCACCTGTTTCTCGATGCCATAGGGGGCCGCAATGCGTTTGATTTCTCTTCGGTAAGGCTACGCGAGGACGGACCTTATGGAGTCGCTGGAAAGGAAGAACAATGCCAATAAATCATTGCCTCATAGAGAGGCGTTGTTCCTCCGAAAGGACATCTGGATCAAATTCGGCATCCGTCAGGTTGGCACCATGCAGTTTGGCATCCATCAGGTTGGCATTCGTCAGGTTGGCATCCATCAGGTTGGCATTCGTCAGGTTGGCATTCGTCAGGTCGGCATACAGCAGTTGGACACCCTTCAGGTTGGCACCCTTCAGGTTGGCACCCTGAAGTTTGGCAAAGTTCAGGACGGCAACCGTCAGGTTGGCATCCGTCAGGTTGGCATTCGTCAGGTTGGCATCCGTCAGGTTGGCATTCGTCAGGTTGGCATTCGTCAGGTTGGCATTCGTCAGGTTGGCATCTGTCAGGTTGGCATCCGTCAGGTAGACACCATGCAGATCGACCCCTGCTATCTTTTGCTTGGCTTTTGGCCGGGGCGTCCCCAAGATGCCCGAAATCGCCCTTACTGCAGCCACGGAGTCAGCTGGAGCTGGCGGCCCCACTTGAGGTTCTTCCTCGCTTGCTTTTTGAGTGCTGTCATGTTCTGCCCTGGATTCAGACGAACGGTCTTTCACGAAGGTCGCGAGCAGATCCAATACAACAGATCGGAGGTTGGCCGGATCATTCAACGCCAAGTCCCGCAAACCAAGAATGCCAGCCTGCCTGACGGAAAGACGCTTGTCCCCCAACAAGCCCGCGCCCTTTTGATAACGGTCAATATTCTGACCGCCTTCAGAAATGCGGGTTTGTTTATGAGCCAACCAAGATCGCCAAACTGCAAGCGGAAATGCCACAACAGCCGCGACTATCAAAACCAAATTGCGCCAATTCTCTATGGCAAGAGCTGCAATCTTGCTCAACAATGTTGGGCTTTCTTCTGTCATGAATTATTCCCTCAGTCGGGCAAAGCCTGCTGGCACCACAGCAATCCGCCTTGTTCCAACCTAATACCTTCAAAGCCGATGGCATTTGACTCGTCATTTCGACAACAAGCGCTGAGGTACGAACAGCGGCGCGGGGCAACGCAGCGACCACGCACACAGTCCACAAGTGAAACCACCAATTATCGACGTTAGAGCCCTCAATGGCGAACAAACCACGACACAAATATTCGTGTCGTGGCCTTTGACCAAGATGGTGTCGAAAGTTTCTTTCAAATGGGAGTTCTGTGGATCGAAACCATTCGTAGTGTTTCGCCTTCGGTTGCCCGCGTTTGGTGCCACCGGATTCGTGGTTATGCCGGAACAACTGAGGCGGCACCGCCGGTTACGGCCACGGCGGCCTGGGTTCTTTCAGCAATTGCTCTTCCAATGCTGGAAACAATGGTGGTCACACAATCGATGATCAACATTTCAGCGAGCCAATTAACGACCGGAAAGTTGGAACATGGCCCGCACGGACAGGTTCCTCAAGCGGGCCAAGTTTGAGATGGTTGGTGGGAATTATGTGCTGGGTCTGGGGGTGGGTTGATGCACAGCTTATTGATAGAGCGCCAAATTACGTGCGACCTTGGGCGAATATTGTATAAATTAAAGATTATCTAACACTCATGAAGATTATCAAGTATATAAAAATAAAGGTTTTTAATAGAAATATTTATGGCAGAGTTGCTATGATTTTATCGATACTGTATTTAGATTATTACTTTAGGGATATGAATACACAATATATCATAAGTCCTGGATGGTGCGTATTTGCCATAGGTATCATATTTTGGGAGATTTTTAGCGACGTGTTCAATTTTATTTTTGGTATAAAGGGTAAATAGTATGAATATTTCAAAATTCACGGATGGTTTGAATAAATGAGTTATTATTATGTTTTCATTCGGGTTGGATTTAAGTATACTACTCCAGCAGGAGTCACTATTCGTCATGAATATGATTTCAATGACGATGCCTATAAGTGTCCAACCCAAAACTAATTGAGTGATATCAGTTGTTTGTGATTCATTCGGATTTTCAAAGATTCGAAGGAACACACAATGGTTTGGACTGATACCACTCGTATCCGATATGATCGTATTGGCGGACGTTATTCAAGTGATTGTAGTGATGAAGAATGGGCCTTGATCGAGCCCTTCATGCCTTGCCGCAGACCAACGGGGCGTCCACGAACGACCAACCTGCGCGATGTCTGGGATGCTATCCAATACCTGCCGGATATTTTTAAACTAGTGCTGGAGTGACCTTGGCCAACAATCTCAGTTGGTGGACAGCCGGACGTTTGGGTGGTGATTCCCCCGCTTCCGGTGGGGAACGAAAGGATATCGGTGGCATTGTCAATTTTTCCAAAATAAATTTGGGAATATGCGTATTTTTTTGATAAATATATAATATTTAAAAACAACGGGTTAACAGAAAGCGATTCGATGTTTTCGTCAATTCACGTTAAATCATGTTGACTATCGAGCATTTTGGCGGCAATTACCCGCGCATTTCGTAGAATTGCGTCGTCGATGAAGACATTCAAGCGATCCAGGGTTCCTCAGCTTATTCCTCCTGCCAAGAAAAGGGCACGGGCTTCTCGATGGAGAGGCAGTCGGCAAGAACGCGGCTATGGCGCGGACTGGGACAAAAAGCGTGTCGAGATCCTGCAAAGGGACCACGGCCTCTGCCAGGAATGTTTGAGGCGGGGTTACGCAGAATTTGGCAATGTTGTTGACCACAT
>JABABQ010000009.1 GCA_014238155.1 Rhizobiaceae bacterium | reverse complement strand
TGGACTTGTCACGGTTTGGTTCCGTGTCCTTGAATTGGATTATGTCCATCAAGGAGAACAACTATGGCGCATCGCCACACTGAAGAATTCAAGCGCGAGGCCGTCCGTATCGCGCTGACGAGCGGGCTTTCACGTAAACAAGTAGCATCAGATTTGGGAATTGGGTTTTCAACGCTTTCGAAATGGATACAGAATTCTAAGCCTGCCGACCTTCCTCCATCTGCCGACATCGACCTGGCCAGGGAGAACGATCGGCTTCGCAAAGAGAACCGCCTACTTATGGAGGAGAGGGATATCTTAAAAAAAGCCACGGTGTTCTTCGCCAATCAAAGCAAGTGAGATTTGCATTTGTCGAAGAGCACAAAGGCCATGTTCCTATGGACCGGCTTTGTCACATCCTGAATGTCACATCACGCGGCTATCGTTCCTGGCGCCGCCGCCCAGTCAGTCAACGACAGCGTGATGACATGGTGGTTCTAGCTCACATCCGTGAACAGCACCATCTCAGCCTTGGCAGCTATGGTCGGCCTCGCATGACGCAGGAGTTGAAGGAAGCGGGCTTGGCTGTGGGCCACCGTCGTGTGGGTCGTTTGATGCGCGATAACGGCATTCAGGTGGTCAGAACTCGCAAATACAAGGTGACAACCGACAGCAATCACCGCTTCAATATTGCTGAAAACCTGCTGGATCGAAACTTCCATGCAGACCGGCCCAACCAGAAATGGGCTGGAGACATCAGTTATATCTGGACGCGTGAGGGTTGGTTGTATCTAGCTGTGGTGATTGATCTTCACTCACGTCGGATCGTTGGCTGGGCCGTTAGCAACCGATTGAAGAAAGACCTTGCGTTGCAAGCTCTCAACCGTGCTGTGGCGTTGCGGAACCCGCCGCCGGGCTGCATCCATCATACCGACCGTGGTAGCCAATATTGTTCTCACGATTACCAAAAGCGAATGCGGCACTTGGGCTTCAAAGTGTCGATGAGCCGAAAAGGTAACTGCTGGGACAATGCTGTGGTCGAGACCTTCTTCAAAACACTGAAGGCCGAACTCATCTGGCGCGGCACGTGGCAAACACGCCAGCAGGCAACTAACGCCCTGTTCCAATACATCAACGGCTTCTACAACAGCCGCCGAAGACACTCAGCAATAGGAGGAATAGCACCCATCAAATTCGAACGACAAACGAGTTAAACGAGAACCGGATGCGGAATTAATTCGGGACAAGTCCACAACCACCCTTTTGGCAACAGCTTTGCGAACATCCAACTCGTTATACTTCTGGTCAAAATCAAGTGCGCGTTTAGACCAATAAGTTCTAATCGCTTCAATATCTGTTTCCGGCATGCAAATATCCTTACTCAAACTTTTGGCATTCCTGCCAGACTCTCATTTAGGCGGTCAGAAGAGTGAGAGTCGCTTAGTTCGTTTATCAGGGTAAAAACCGCGCTTCCGACCTGCATCGCGTAGGCTAGAGTAGTTCCTGGCGGATGAACCTCGTCAATGATCACGTCTGATTCAGACTTTGATAACCCCAAGCTCACCAAATCGGCTGCGAGGCCTTCTTGTTCCGGGATGCAGTACGCAAGTACCAGTTCTGGAAGTTTGCCAGTTACGTAGATTTGATCGTCACCAGACAATTGATCCCAAACCTCGATGAGGAGAGAGCGATAGAATGCATGATGCCTAGCTTCGTCCGCCGAATGATCCCGTATGATGGACCTGATCGATTCATCCATCTCCTTATGCTTATTCACATTTCCAAGAGTGTTTGTGATAAGCATTTCCGATGTGATTACGAAAAAAAGCTCGATTAGAGCCTTCCGTCTCCCTACAGGCTCCTTGTTAATTTGAAGCTCCAGCTGTTTCAGAAAATTGGGCACGCATTCTCTAAAGAGGCTTTTTGGTCCCCGCACTCTCATCGCATTCATCGTCTCGAATGCGACAAGAGCGTGGTAGGCTTCATCAACGTAAATCTTATGTGCGTCGGAACGTAATTGGTCGGGAAGTGAAAAATTGTATCTTTGCATCACAATGTTTGCTGTGACGGTGTTAACGACCAGCATTTCCAGCTTGTGGGTGAAATTCATGAAGCGAAAAAGAGCTGATCTTCTAAGATTTTCTTCGTCTCTTTTGGGCAAGCCGACAAGTTTCTTTGAGTGAAGCAATGGAACGAGTTCGCGGGGAAATAATAGATCGCCGAAGTGTTCTGTTCGTTGTGGTGTGGATCTGACCGAGGCTTTCCTATCCCAATTTTTAAATGTCCGTGTTGAGTCCTGTTTTGATTGGCTTGGGCACTTGTTCAGTGCTTTTTTTGGGCAGGCTACGTCAAGATTGCAGCCATTAAAAAATCCTACTAATCCGCACATTTAGAGGGCCTTTAGTTCATCTGTTATTTGTATTATGGTGAGCGTCGAATCCTGGTTCCTGATCAGCCGTTCAAATTGCTTTTCATAGCGCTCTTCGCTCCAGCCGGCACTTCCGTACCGGCTTTCCTCATGCGCCCTCCGCACCATGCCGCGCATGCGATCTTGATCATGAATGGATACCACCCTGCGAATTCTGAGTGAGCGTCTGCCGGACTGCAAGTCATCCGGCAATTCAACAGGCTGCGACTTCTCCGTTGATGGCAACGAAGTTAGAGCCTGTTCCAGGATCTCATCCGCGCTCGACAAACTCATACCGTCGCCTCCAGCGAACCGGAGCCCAAAACACCTGATGGGGTCGAATTTCCTGTAAGGCCATTGCTGTCAGAAAGCTCACTAACGGGAATTAGATTCTTCCCATGATGGGAGCATCGAAATGTCCAGCCAGTGTCCTGGGATTGTCGCAGCATTCGATGTTTTTCCTCATAAACATCACCTCATAAGTGAGTGGTGCCTTACCGAGGTGATGATTAACACGACACTTATATCCATCAGCCGATCTGATGCAGTCTGCTCTTTGGTGCCTAACACAATTCACCGGCGCAGCGTTTCACCACCTGCGACAATGTTCGTTGAACGGAAAAGCTGGGCAACAGACAAACTTTGCCATCTTTCCAGCATATTGGTCGCAATGATGATCAGGAGCGATTTCCTGCTCCGTTTGGGCTCACCACGAAGTCAAAACAAACCCCAACACCCAAGGCAAAACTCGACGCCCACCTTGGAAAAGGAGACCCCTGTCGAGGGATAAACGAACAGATTTGAACACCAAATCCAATAAAAGGGTGTTTTTTTTAAACGCCAGAAAATCACTTCACGCATCGGTCCTCACCCAACCCATTGTTTCTTAACAAAAAAGGGCCTGGGGAGGTCTTCTGCCAGGGCTAAGCCAGCTGGCTGTGTGTGCTGCTGATATCAAACTGGACAGGCCTGCCGAAATCCACAACGACGGCGTGATGTACGCTGCCTGAGCTTACGAACCAAAGCTGATGCCCGGTCCAACACCGTTTCCATGTTCTGAACACCTTACCAGATTGGCTCGGTTGGTGGGTTAGTCTCGTTGGCAGTAGTGACAGCACGCGGGACTGTGGGGGCGTTGAGCACAGATGCGCACCTGCGACCGAATAGTGGACCCTCTAGACGGTTGATGGAAAAGGCCGGTGACTGCACTTGGGGATTCCGGTCATTCGGCGCCGCAGGAACAATTGGACAACTCATTCCATTAGCAGTCATTCACTGCACTTCACACCATGGCGACTATGGGCCGGGTTACCTCAAATTGCGCGGAACGCACCTTCGTCGAGCTCCGCTAGTGTGAAGTCCATCGACAGCAGGTTGTTTGGAACATGTAGATCAAATTTGTGCCGCAGCTTGTTTTCGACCGATAATGCAAGAGTCCTGACATCCGTTTGGCCGGACGAGAGCTGTTTCAATGCAGATGACACCTCATCGACTTTGCCTTTCGACCTCAAGCTAAGACCCTCCACAGAAGTCGGAATACCCAGATCAGTCAACGCAAGGCCGATCGTTGCCAGCTTAATGGATCCCAGCCACGGAAGCACGAGTGTCTCCTCACCCTCGGATACCAGATGTGGGCCAGCTCTATCCAACTGGGCGAAGGTCGAGCGCCCTTCTTCAAGATGGCTCGCCGACACCCTGTCGAGATATGGTATCGATCTTCCCTCGGCCAGAACGGCCCTCACTTCCAATGCAAGGCGGTCGTGAACTTTCCCCCCCGCACCGCCAAAGAAAATAGGTGCGCCCGAGCTTCCTGGCAGCAGGTTGACCGTCTTTTCTCGTTCGCGGATATCGGCAATGGTCCAGCGCCTTCCAGCGAAAAGAATGGTCTGGCCGGAGCGCAAAGGGCCATCTACCGGTACAGTGCCAAGCATTCTGCCGCTCGATTCCACCCGCCATTCTTCCGGCGTCTCGAAGACAGCATAGAACGAATAATGTTCGACAATACGTTCGCCTGCAGGTCCTAGCATCAACGTGCCGTCCGGCGATTGCTCCAGCAACTTTTCACTTGCCGGACCCAGATGACGAAGAAGGATTGCGAAATCCGTTTGACTGATGTTGCCGAACGGGCCGCTCCCACAAAGCAACGCATAAAGCGGCGCCGGAGCGACGCCGCCATTTTGGCAAACTAGTGCAAGAATCTGGTGGACCAATGTTGATGAGTGAAGTGCGCGTTCAGGCGGCGGTTCACACCATCCCGATATCAGCTGACGAACACTTGCGACGGCGAGTGCGGTGTCCAGTCTGAGCCTGCGGATGAATGACGTCTTCGCTTCTAACCGATCTTCCGAAACGTACATACGAAGAATAGAAGGGGCGCCCGGCCGCCGACCGGACCGACCGAGCCTTTGGCGCAACGACGATACTGATGTGGACGGGCCGATCTGCGCCACCGCTTCGACATTCCCAATGTCGATACCGAGTTCCAGTGTCGTAGTGCAGACCGCCGTAAGCGGCCGCCCCCCCTCCTTCAGGCGTTTCTCCACATCCTGGCGAATATCACGCGCCAGCGAGCCATGATGAGGCAGGAACTCGTTGGGCACTCCGTCGCTCTCGCATAAAAGACGAAGGCTGTCGGCGAAGGTCTCTACGTTGGAACGGGAACCTGCAAAAACCAAGTTCGTTTTCCCACGGAGAGTTTTAAAGATGTGGTTGGATATGCTGCACTCGTCGTCGGTCGGTACAGAAACCGCATCGTCGTCTTTCTCCTGTCCGTCAAGCTCATCGGATAACCGTCCCCGTTGGTGGCCTCGGATTTGTAACAGCAGTTCGGCTTCCGATGTTGGAGGAGCAATGGTTGTCGCTGCAATTTCGGACATCGGCCGAAGCGCTCGGGCTGCTAAATACAGATCTCCCAACGTGGCAGACAGTCCGATCCGTCTCACGGTCCGCCCGATGATCTGCTCGATCCGGTGCATGAGCGACTGCAACTGGATACCCCGTTCAGTGCCGATGAATGCGTGCAGTTCATCCACTACGATAAAGCGCAGGGCGGCAAAGCGTGCCGGCATCGCATTGCCCTGTCGAACCAGCATCGCCTCCAGGCTTTCGGGAGTAATCACGAGGATGCCGGCGGGCCTGTCTCGGGCCTTGCGCTTTGCGGTTTCCCCGACATCTCCGTGCCAGCAGTGGACTGGCAAGCCGGTGTTCTCGACAAGGCTTTCCAGGCGCCCGTATTGATCGTTGATCAGCGCCTTGAGCGGCGAAATCGCGAGAACCTCGAATCCCCTCTCATCCGCCGGGTGGTCAAACACCTGCGAAAGGATGGGCAGAAAGGCCGCCTCGGTCTTTCCTCCCGCGGTTGCCGCTGCGACGACTACATCGCCATCGCTATCGAAGATGGCATTTGCCGCTTCGGTCTGAACCGGTCGCAAGCCACTCCAGCCCTGCTGCCAGATCCAACGTTGGATAGGCGGGGCGAAGCGGTCGAAGACGGATGTTGCCTTGTCCGAAGTCAAAGCCGCAGGCTTGTCAGATCGTTGTCATCTTCCGCGTCTACGGCCGCCTCTGACCGGGCCATTGCGCTTTCGTCATCGACGGAAACCTGTTCAAGAAGATCGGTCCAGGACGTACCAGGGTTCTGTTCCAGCACGCTGAGCAGGTTAACGAAGGCCTTCACGGTCGAGCGAGGCGTCCGAAAATATGCTTCGCCAATCTTCTGCTCACAATGCTGCATGAACGCATGCAGAGCTTCATCTGGAACGAGGTATGCCTCCGCGTCGCCAAGCGAGAAGACGGCGCGAATGTTTGTCAGCAGGACGAAGAGTTCTTCTCGCGTGAGAGCGGGCAACCTGATCACCGGCCCGGTTAGATCGACCAGCCCTCCTGTTGCAAAGCGGTTTTCCGCGAGCCGGCCCTGAAGGGCCTCGTAACTAAAGAGACCACGTCTGGTATCCATCAAGAATTCAGGGGTGCCCCCAAGCAAAATGCCCAAGCGCCCGTCGCCAATCTGCACCACATCGTTGATCATCCGCAGGATCTGTTCGTAGTTGGACTTTCTTGCTTGCGAACTCTGCAACTTGTAGAGGTTCACCATCTCGTCGATTGTGATCAGCAGACCGCCATAACCCGCTTCGACGGAAAACCGTGCCATGAGCTTGAGCTGATCGTAGACGTCAGCATCGTCAATGATAGAGCGAACGCCCAGCGCCTGCCGCGCCTCGGTCTTAGTTCCGAACTCGCCCCGCAGCCAACGCAAGGCAGACGACCGAATTGTCTCGTCCCCGTCTTCGAGACCGCGCCAATAGGCGGTGATGACGTCTGCGAAGTCGTAGCCAGATACGAGTTCCTGAATGGGGGCAAGTTTGCGGCGAATGAAGTCTTCTACAGGCGTCCCCCTCTCGGCGGCGTCTTGAACGGCTTTAGTGACGAAACGCTCCACCATGCTGGGCAACGCCCCGCCGTCGGGTTTGGTGCGGGTCGACAGATTTCGCATCAGTTCCGCATAGAGCGCCCGGGCCTGTCCTCCGGTGGCGTGAAGCCTACGATCCGGAGCCAGATCGGCAGAGGCCACGACAAGCCCCTTTTCCAGCGCCACCAGCCGAACCAGATTGAGGAAGAACGTCTTACCTGAACCGTACTCGCCGATAATGGCGCGGAAACATGCGCCCCCATCCGCAATCCGCTCGACGTCGCGGATCATGGCCGAGACTTCATTCACCCTGCCGACCTGAACATGTTGCAGCCCGAGTCTCGGCACCACTCCCGCATTCAGTGCCTGAGTGATGGTGTCTTTCTCGCGTGGACGAATTCGTTTGGCGTTCATGAGGCTTCCAGATCCTTCAAGATTTCCATATTCACACTGATACCTGCCCCTTCCTCGATTACAGGTTCATCTACCAGGTTGAACGACCATTCGTTCAGCGATTCGGTTGCGCCGGCCGGATAGAGACCAAATTGAGAGCACAGCTCCTTGTAGTCACCCGCCGACCACTTCTGGCGATCGGACATCATAGCGAGTAGACTGGCGTGGCGTTTATCCAGGCCGGCACCCGCCTGCGACTTGTCGGCCGCGATCACAGTTGTGGGTGACACATCTTCCCCGACGGGCTCTTCGAATGGATCCTCACTTGCGAAGACATCAGCCAGCACGCTGGAGACGCTTTCGGTCTCGCGTAGAATGCGATCTACAGCGGATGCATCGAGCAGCGCAGTTCCAGGTACCGTTCCTGGAGGAGGAACAACCTGGTCCTTCACTGTTCGCGATGCACGAACAGGTGTGAGACCATCGGCTCTCGTAGGACTGACAGCTCCATGAATTCTGGTGTAAACGTCCGTCTTCGGCAGTCCGATCTGATCGAACACCCGTTCCAAAATTTTCACCTCCGCAGGATCGACGTCTCCATCCGCAACCGCGACAGCTATCGCACTATCGGCCAAGAGCTCACGCTGCGGCGTATCCAGGTTCTTGAGGGCAGACTTCAGCTTGGCTGCTGGCGGGGGCACCTGCGTTAGCCACAGCACGAAGGCGGTCAATTGGAGACGCTCGTCACTTGTAAGGTTGGGGTTGCTAGAAATGGAACGGGATATGGTGCTGATCTCGTCCGACGACACAGAACCGTCCGCCACGGCAACGGAAACAGCCAGCGTCGCATTCGTCATCGCCAGTGCATAAGCAGTTCCGAAGTCACCAACTACAGGTGCCTCGCGCTTGAAGATGATTGCAGGCTCGCCGGGTTTGGCCGTATATCCGGAAATGTCCGGCTCCGGTGCCATCCCGTAACCGAACGCATTCAAGCTTTCAGCGAGCAGGCGCATGCTGCCCCTCGGCACGCGGGCGCTTTTGCCTATTGGAACGTTCAGTCGGTCGCACAATGCCCCGACATTGACAGCACCGAATTTCCCAGACGTCTTGGAATCAAGCCATGTCCTGAATGCATCGGCGGCGGGGGAACTGACCGCGTTGCGTAGCTGACGCGGCAGAAGAGCAAGCGCACGGGCGCTACCGACTGCATCGGGATTGCGACCGAGGAACCGGCTGTAGGTGTCGAGTTCCGACTCGCAGGCATCGACGATCTTTTCTGCGGCATTAACCGGTTTCATCAGATTCGCAACGTCGGCGATATCTGCATTTATTTCGGCCGAGAAATCGTTGCTTGCGGAATTATACGCGAGCGCGATTTTGGCCTTTGGTCGGGCGACCTTCAGTCCGTTGGGGAAGGCTTCATTGAAGCGCTGAAGGAAGAGTTTGGTGAAAAGATCGAATGCCCGATGTCCCGGCGTTCGTAGTCCACGCTCCGGGTGAGCCAGATACCAAGCCAGCATCCAGGGGCCATCAAGCCTGTCGGTTGTTTCCAACTTTCGCCCGATAGCGCATCTGACGTCCAATGGAAACTCCCATCCCGTCGGCGGCTTATCATAGACGGGTGCGACAGGAGCGCTGTCACTATCAATGGTAGACAGACCTTCGATCGTATCAAGCAAACGACCGGCATAGTTACTGAACGAATTGTTTTCACCGAAGATTTCGAGCAACCTCCGGACTTCTTCAATAATGACAGGGTGATCCTGCTTCGCCTTCTCCGCGATCGCCCGACGCTCAAGACCGTAAAAATAGACAAACACTAACCCAATATCGACGTGTTCCACGCAGCCCCCCGCCAACCAATCTAGGTAGGCGCCACGCTGTCGGGGTGTCATGTCGGAGTAGGAAGGCCAATAGCTGAGGCCGACGAAGCTGGTTGCTTCTGTCGCAGTCGCGGCCTTGAGGTCCGGGTCGATTGTCGAGCGCCATGTCTGGCCTCCGCCATCCTGCCCAACATAGACGAGACCTCGCAGACTTCGACCATGAACCAATGTAAATTCACCCGGGCCGAACCAGCGCGTGGTGGTTGCCGCAGAACGCTGCTGTCGTTTCCGCATTGCAGCGATAGACCGTGTAGTTCCAGCGCCCAGTTCGACCTCCGTTTGCGCGGCAACTTGGCCCGGCCATACCCACTTCCCCACCAATCCGGAAATGCCAGCGAGAATCCACGTAGCTATTTCACCACCTTCCGAGAAAACGGCTGCAAGAGCCAGCAAGCTGGCAATTCCGAAAAATGGTAATGCCAGAACCTTTCTAAAGAAGCGCATAAAATTGACCGGGTTCTATTTTTAAGCGAAGTATCGGATGGTAAAACTTAATGATGCAAGCAACAAATCGTGAATTAAAGGTTCCATTGATTTTTTAAAAAAACGTTCTCAGGCAGCAATCCGTTTTGTTGAGAAATCTCTGTGTGCTGAAAGCAGTGCGGAAACAAATGGATCATATAGAAAGCACCAAACGGACTTGGAAATTTCATATCTCAAGGGGGCTCGGTTCGGTCATTGATATCAGAGCCTTTGTGGTGGCTACAAATAATCCTGAATTACCTTCAGCACGGTTTCGACGTCTTCTTCCAACTCAAAATGAGTCAGGTACTCGCCATTGCGGCCGAGCAGGAACGTCTGAGTTGTGTGGTCCACCATGTAATAGTTTTCTGGCTTTGTTTTGTCCCACTTAATCCTGTCATCACCCTGATACATCTCGCGAATGCGTTTCATGTCTTTCATGGCAAAAGGCACGGCGTGTTTGGGTTTCTTGGCATAGAAAACATGAAAGTTGTCGGCAACCTCGTGAATCTGATCATTACTTCCAGTCAGCGCCGTGATCTGTGGCCAGCTTTTCTGCCATTCTGCAATGACTTCAACGCTGTCACGTTGGGGGTCAAGGGAGATAAATAGTACAGAAACTTGATCAGATTTATCACCAAGTCCCGTTTTTACCCCATCAAGCGTGATCCAGCTGGGCGGACACTGCATCAGGCAGCTTGTGTATCCAAAATATACCAAAGTCAGCTTGCCCTGTAGTATCGATTCTGTCACTGGCTTGCCCGCGACATCCAACAGTGAAAATTTGGCACTGAATCTTGCATGCTGGAACTCGCCGAAAGCTTGTGTCGTGATCCCAATTGCAAGCGTCACTGAGCAGAGCAAGGACGCTAAAAGTTTTTCTGTGCGCATGATTAGTTTCCCTTTTCCGAAATCAAAATCAATTCCCAGCGAAGTGAGCAAATTCTCACACAGCAAACCGCGTTGTGCATTTTCGACTCCGTTGAGCTTGAAACCTGAGCGAGAGCCTGTCTCATTCAGTTTCTTCATAACACGACAGAAATATGCACCACGAATGCCTGCTTTTGGTGGCCGGCCAATCTAACCCGCTGGTACAGCAAATGCCCGGAAACCGGAGTTCATCCGGTCAGACAATGGTCCGGAGTTTATAGCCGCACATCTTCAGGATTGGCTCAAAAGGGTCACCACATGCGACAATGTTCGTTGAACGGGAAAGCTGGGCAACAGACAAACTTTGCCATCAAACTCAAGCACGATGAGGGAGCCCGGCGGTATCAACTTTCCGGTCGTTAATTGGCTCGCTGAAATGTTGATCATCGGAAAGCGTCCG
>JABABQ010000011.1 GCA_014238155.1 Rhizobiaceae bacterium | reverse complement strand
GACGCCCTGTTCCAATACATCAACGGCTTCTACAACAGCCGTCGAAGACACTCAGCAATAGGAGGAATATCACCCATCAAATTCGAACGAAAATCAGCCTAAACGAGAACCGGATGCGGAATTAAATAGGGACAAGTCCATACAACACCAACCCGATCGATGTATTTATCAGGCATATCCGAACTCATTGCCCATCCCATCAATTTGCACATTTGATAACGGCCAACTTTTTTGGATGCGAGCCAAGTTGCAAATGAATGTCGAAGTAAGTGCGGAGTGATCTTTTTCCCAATCGACCGCTCCCCCAACCGCTTCAAGAACTTCGCAATTGTGGGATAAGACATGGGAAACAATTGCGCATTCGGATTGTCCCTTTCAGGATGCTGCTCGATCCATTTTCGTAAATACTTACTGCCCTCAAATATCGGCAAGTTGCGTTTGTAAGTTTTGGGAAACTCAATCCATACAAGCAAATGCGTCTCCTTGTCGCTAACATGCGAAAGCCGGACGTTGAGCAATTCTTCTATTCTGGCACCTGTTTCAAACAGCGCCCACATAAGAGACTTACCTTTGATCGTGGATGCCGCATCAACCAACGTTCTGGTCTCATCAAGCGTCAAACACGGCGGCGCCTGTTCGGTAATGAACGTATCAATCCAGGCAACGATATCTGGAAACTGTCGTCCATCACCAAGCAGCCACTTATAGAATTTCTTTACGCAGACTTTGATGTCCCGCCTAGTCCAGTCGGAATACGATTGAGAAACAGACACACCATTGATGACCTTCCACAACCCATTACGATCAACACGAGCAACAAAATTTTCCATATCAGATTGAGAAACAGTTCGAAAATCCTTGTTGCCAAGCCAGGTGTTGATGTTGCGAAGCGCATAAAGATATTTAAGAAGCCGGCGTTCGCCTATTCGTTTTTTCTCTCGGCCAAACACTGTCTTTCCGAGCTGACAAGCGTTCAAAAACTCGGTGATGTGTTGTCTGTTTTCAACACAGATTGAAGTATCAATTTCTACTTCTGCAAGAACTTTTGCGTACCGTCCAACGACGTTGTGTACGTCTATTTTTTGTAAAGATTGACCCGATGCCATGTGTACCTCCAAAGTTCGTCTCTCGCGGATAAGAACTTTGTGGGGCACCCAGACACCGGTGTCCGTATGCCCTCGCCGGGATCCAGGACATGAACGTCTAGATCCCGAGATTTCAAATCCGCAAAGAAACGTATTGAGATAAAATGAAGTTCGAAGTTTATAATCTTTTCGGTTGCGCATTTCGATTGCCAGACACAATTTGTACCCTTTGAACCAGATCGCAATACTCCTTGAACCACCGCCAGAAATCACGCCTGAGATTTGTGATGTCTTGGCTACATAGCACCTGCTCTCGGCGCTTTTCATTGAGAAGTGTATCCAAAGTGCCTTCAAGGTTTGAACGGCGCAGTTCGACCGCTTTTAGTCCGTTCATCGGCCAAAGCGCCATCTCGAACACTTTGGCCTTAACATAAAAATAGTGAGAATAAATTCGATTAATCACATCTTCAGAAAGCGAATTGCGTTTATCGATTTCTCCCTGAATTTCGCTCAGTATCGTTGACAGGCAACGCACTTTTTCTCCGAGAATTTCATCAATTGATCCTCTGGTTGGACGGACTTCGGATTCTCCAACAGCGTTCCAGTAATCACCAACATCGAGAGGAATATAGCCAAGCGCAGTGGAATTGCGTTTCACTTGGAATAAATCGCATCGGGATGAACACGCGGGCGAAGTTTTCTTTCCTTCCTGGACAACCGTCTTTCACCCACCAGGATTTGATGAATTTCTTCAACCTTGAGAGCTGTCACCAAATCTGCATCCAGACACATAAATCTGACATAGGAAGACAAATGACCAAACCCGCGTTCGCGGGCATTGGTCTTCAACTTTTCATACTGGTCCTTGTTCAATCGCACCTGGTACTTCCAAATTTTGTTTTGTCCCATACAGCCTATGAAGTCGGTTCCTGACTTAAAGGCTGTTGTTGGTTTTGAACCAAACCTGGTTCTGCTGCGGCACGGTTTTGAACCATATACTCATAGGCCTGTTTCAAAACCAAAATGGCCTTTGGAATGTCGTGTTGACTAAGGCTTTTGCTGGCCTGAAAATTTCCCAACTTGTCTTTGTAGGTTCTCTCAAGCACCACATTCTTAACTGACTTTACTCCTGACGGAGTTGCAAAACTGTTTTCAAATACGCTGGCAGAGCACCCACCCGCTCTGAATTTCTTTTCTGGACCTTTGTTCATCCATATCACCTCGGATGAGATGAACGCAGAATGGAGCTTTCAACTTTGTGGGGCGGTAAGAGAGATTGATTGGAAAATGAAACACAAGCTTCTCCTCTCCTACTCATCCATGGCGGTATAAATACTGCCGCGACTTGCCGACATTCAAGTGCGAAATGATTTGGTTGGCCTTATCCTTGTCGAGAGTGGTCGTCGCATCAACCTTGATGTCCAGCCGTTTACCGAATCTAGGAGCACGCCGAAACGGAATAGAGGTCGGTGATGCCAAATTACTTTTATCTCCAATTTTTTGTTTGCTTCTATCGAACACAAAACTCGGTGATTGTCGTTGGCGGTCGTGTTTTTGACCGCCTTAGTACTTGTCCCAGCGGCCATCACCGCACCGATTCAAACTTCTTTTTCCCGTCGAGCAACTGCCTCAACGATTGGATGAGCCAGCTTGCTTCAAGCCGTGTCATAGCAGCGGTAACTTTCACGGGCGACTGCCCAAGCGTTGACGCCAGAAAGGCGATGTAGCGGCGTTGTTTTGCGCTAACGGCAATTGTCGAAGCACCGGGGGATATTTCGTTCCAAGACCGATTTTGTTTATTCATGGGGCATCGGTTCGATGGTTGCGAGATCGAAAAATTTTTGGTTCGCAAGTCGGTATCCCGACTGCGGGCGAAAGATTTTCGCAGCTCGCAATGAACCCCTTGTTGAAAAAACAAATACCGGTCGGGAACGCAAGGGACCCTGTTCTGAGACAATGCGCGATGAGCACAAAATTGCAGAGCGATTTTGTCTTTCTTGTTTTGGTGCAGGGCAATAGGTCAGTGATTACGATGCCAATGGTATCGGCTTGAGATGCATCAATTAGGCTCATTCATTTTGGGCAATAAGTTCAATCTGAAACACCCTTTTCGCCTACCAACATTACCCGCTCCGCCAGTGCTTTTTCACATTCTCCTTTCTTTTCTCTCATCACCCATTTCCAGTTGCATTTTCACCATCACCTCCACCATCACTCTTTCTCTTACTCATTCTTCTCTTATTTATGGTCAGCCGAATGAGTCGAATGAGATTGAAATCATTGCAAGAATCAGCCGAATGAGTGGAACGGTCCGTTCCTGGTCATTTTCGGTGATGGACAGCGTATATATGTACCTGGCGCCGATACCCAAGGGCGGGTGGGCTGCGGAATGGGGATCCTGACTGGCACCCGGTTTAATAAAAATTTGTGAGTTGGCTGTTCTGAGGTATTGCGTATGAAAATACATTCTAAGAATTGGAAAGCAGAAGCACCAAAGCGGAATAGACATAGGATCCGCGTTGCAGATCTGTTACCGTAGTTGGATGAATGGTGAGTTTGATTGCGTGTCAATCTGCCCCAATTTCGGCATCGCATCTGTTACCTTTCCCTTTGCAACATCAATTTTTGGAAACCGAACATGCAATGGATCAATGACCCTGCCCTTTAAACAAACAACGGCATGCCCGGTTTGAAGCAGATCAAGATAGCCGGCTTCCTCCTTGTTCAACGCCATGCAGTTTGACATCTCAAGCGCATCCTTACCGTTGCCCAGATTGAAACAGACTTTTGTGTAGGTATTTGCCTTAATGGAATTTGAGAGTTTGGTCGGTTCCTGATCAATGACAATCACCGCTTCTCCAAACTCCCTGATTTGTCGAAGACACGTCTCCATAACGGTCTCTGCGCCCTCAGATCGTTCCTTCAGTTCGGACAACACGTGATGGCCCTCCTCAATGATAAGCGCATGCTTGAATGTTTCCCGTTGACCTTCGCATTTGCGAAACTCATACAGCCACAAAATTAACGCTTCGATGAGAAACACCTTGTCGACATCGGACAAAGCATCAAGTTCTAAAACAACATTTGAAGCTAGAAATTGTTGGTAATCAAATTCACCTGCACAGTTGACCACGGGACCAAGTCCGTGACGAAAACACAAGCTCTCCAGTACTCGCATCGCGGATGCCTTCCAAAGCGACATTCGTCCTTGCAGCGGCTTCTTGGCCACCAGATCTTTCACCGTGGAGAACAGCGGAGGTCGGTCAATCTCGCCAGAATACAGACCTGAAATCGCATATGTACGATCAATGGCATCACGCAGCAGATATTCGACCCCATCACCGACGAAATACGCATGTTTGATTACATCAACCAATTTCATTAGCCAGTGACCTGGCTGGCATCCGGGTGGTGGTAGAAGTGGATTGAAGAAGAATGGTGTCGTGTCAGCAGCGACGGTGTGAACGATCAACTCGGAAAAAACTGGCCGCTGTTTGAGATCGCGATAGTTGCGTTTCCAATCAAACACTAGAAATGGTTTTTTGTGCCGTCTCAGATTTTCAAGAATGTGAAAAGCCAAGTTGGTTTTCCCCGCACCTGTCATTCCAACGATCAGCATGTGTCTGATCCATTCCTCTTCCCTTAATCCAAATGATCCAAAGTCATTTTCTGGTGGATAGATGATCTGACCAAGGCGATACGTACCTTGGCAGAATTTTGGCTTAGGTGGCTTAAGAAATATTCGTTCCTGATAGTTCTTACCGATCTGATTATCTAAATGCACATCGATCAGGTCATCAGCCAGACCGCGATCTTCACCTTCGCCGGATAGATAGAATAACCAGTTTCGTTTCGCGGCAGCCTTGTCTATTGATGCAAGCTTTCGAAGTTTTTCCTCTGTCTCAGGATTGGTCACGGTCCATCAGGCGCCTATGCAGTTTTAGGACTTGTTTGAAGCAATCTAGCTCTTCCAAGAGAATTCGTTGCTTGGCGACAGCAATGCATTCCATCATTGTATTACAATGATCTTCCAGCAGTTCGATTTCGCAATCGCGCAGCAATTCGCGCCGTTTGATCAATATGGAAATTGCCTCCCACAATTCTGCTTCATTGTGAGAAAACTTGGCTAGAAATTCCTCATCGGTTTCTTCGGTGTCAAATTCCAGTTTATTTGGGTTGGACTTATCCGTTGTCATGCCAAGGATCACAGCAATAGCTCTTAAGCGATTTGTGGGGCCCGGTGAACGCGGCTCATCAATCACAAATTTCTCGCCATAGAAATGTGGCCCAACTCCGATTTGTCTGAACCACTGCCCCGACAACTTGACGCTCCTCAATCCTGCGCTCATAGGGCGTCTGCACAACAGTATTGTCCCCCATAGTTGCAAACACATTCATAGTGACATTTTTCTCATGCCATGTCGGGATAAATCCATCATTCAGACCAGGGGTCGCAATATGCGTCGATTGCTTTGGGCCTTCGCTGCAAAGAAATGAATATGTGGCCATCCATGGGATCGGTCGGTGATTGTTTTGACAATGCTATGTGCGAAAGCCTCTTTGCTACTCTGGAATGTGAACTGCTCGACCGGCGCAAGTTCAAAACTAGAGCAGAGGCACGAGTTGCCTGTTTCGTGTTTATTGAAGGATGGTACAAGCCGTCCCGGCGTCATTCCGCATTAGGATATAAGTCGCCAATCAACTACGAAAGGAACGCCGTTGATACGCTAGATTCTGAAAGTCCATAACCGTCCACAAAACCGGGGGAACACCAGGTTTATGGAAGCATATCACTTGAGAACCGATCTGTGGGCTGAATTCATGGAGACTGAAGATGGACGCACGTGGATGTTTCCTATCCTCACCCACTTGATTGATGAATATGGAAACCCGTTAGTTGGTGCCAATCAAAATGATTTGGATGCGCTACTGGATATGTCATCCAATATGACTCCAGATATGGTTCCTAACATTTTCTCGTATTGGCAAACCAATCGAAGCCGCTGATACGGCCTGTTATTAAAACAGATGAATGCTATTTCACTGGATTGAACTCGCATCCAGTACCAAGAATTTCCATTGATTACACAGTTTTTCGTCTGTTCCATTGCGCATAAATTGCGCATGATCCTGCTAAGGCGTTGATTTAATTACGGTGAGTAGAGGTCTGAAAATCCGCGTGTCGGTGGTTCGATTCCGCCCCCGGGCACCAATCACATCATAATTCCCCTTAAGATCAATTATTTAATTAGCCAAACTGTCCCACTTCTGGTCCACTGCCTGAAAAGTGGGACAATTCCACGCCGCGAACGGGTTTCTGGCTTCACCGTTAGTTCTGATAGACCGGGGAGTGGCGGCACAAAAAATCTGTTTTTGCTGTAAACCTTTCAGTATTTTCTACCCGGGATCGCCCACAAGCACGAATGGCGCCCAGTAAACCGGGTCTGCCCAATGTGAGTTGTCCGCGTCATTCAGTACAGACAACATTGCCTGTTGCAGAGCTTTGGCACCTCGCCAAGGTGGCTCGTGATTGACATGACAGTCGTTAAGCCACGCACAAGGGGAATCTGATTTGCTGATCACGACAATTGGAGAATAGTCATGGTTGGACCTATAAATTCAAATCGCCCGGTACAAATTCCTCAAGTTTCAGCCCCGGATGACACAGAACCGGCCCCACGCGGCAAAAGCCGTTTGAGCGTAGGGCATCAAGCCAAGGCGATGTTGGGTGATATGAAATCCATGGACGGAATGAATTACAGTGCACCCAACGCGATGGGAAAGCTCGCCTCGATGATCGCGAAAATGGAGTTGGCTGAAGAGCAAGTGCCCGATGCCCCGCCTGAGCCGGAAGTAATCATCGTAGAAGCCGCGGTCACGACTATTGTTGTGGATGCTCCGGCAGAAGAAACCGCAGCAGAAGTGATGCTGGATGTGTCTGACGAGGCTGACAACTTCATAGAAGAGCCGGAGGTTGCTGAAATTATCCTGGATGTTGGGGAAGAGCAAACTGCAGCAGAAGTGATACTTGAAGCCATCGATGAAGCTGAAAGTGTCGCAGAAGAACCCGTGATTGCTGATATTATTCCAGATGCGGAGGAAGAGGAAACCTGAAATTCCCCTTAGCTTGAGCTATTAGTCGTTTTTGACGGGTCGGACCAGTTGGAGGTCCAAAAAGGCAAATACGACCGGCGTCACCTGAGGTCCTGACCCTAAGTCTTGCGTCCTCCAGCCAAAACAATAACGCCGACGATGATCGCGCCGGTCAATATCAATCTGACACCTGCAGACAGTCCAAACGTATTGAGCATGGTCACAAGCAGAAACATGAACAGCGAAGCGCCCCACAGTCCAGGCAGATTAGAATAGCCCCCGGCCACTGAAGTGCCCCCGATGACCACCACAGCGATGGATGCCAGCAAATATTCGGCTCCCATGTTCAGTGAAGCCCCACCCGAAAACCCTGAAAGCACATAGCCGCAAAATCCGGCCAACACTGCTGACAACACGTATGTCGCAAAACGAATGAAATCGACGCGCACACCCGCGAGTTTTGCGGCTCGTGGGTTTTGTCCGATGGCCAATACGGATCTTCCATAGACCGTGCGGTGAAGAACCAGGCCCATGAGGGCGGCAAGCAACATCACACAAACGGCCAGCAATGGTACGCCAAGAATCTTGGTTGTTGAGAAATCAGCCAACAGTGGTGGCGGTTTGATTTTCAACCCCCTTCCATAGGCGATGGCCGAAGACTGAACCAGAAAACTCGAAGACAAGGTGGCAATGATGGGAGGGATGCGAAGCAGACGGATCAGTCCATAATTGAACACTCCCACAGCAGCCCCACAAGCCAACGCTATCAAAAGACCGGTCAAGATCATGGAGTTTTGGGAATCGATGATCTTCATCGAAACAACGCCTGCAACGGTCATTGTTGCAGGAATTGATAAATCCACGTTTCCCGGTCCAAGCGTGATGACATACATCTGTCCGATGCCAACAATTACCGAGAAAGTTCCAAATGACAGGGCGGCCGAAAGAATTTCACCTGCCCCCTGGCCACCCGTAAAGATGATGGTTGCAACCCAAACGCAGGTTGCGCCAATGAAGGCCCATAGCCATGGCTTTTGGGACAGTTTTACGAATGCGGATTGAGTCATCCCGGTTTCCGTGCCTCCGTTCTGTTAATCACGGTTCGTAACGCCAGTACAATAATCAAAATTGCCCCTTGAGCACCGATCTGCCAGTCAGGAGAAATGCGCAGGAACGACAGGAATGACCCCGCCAGTGTCAGTGTGATGGCCCCCAGGACTGCTCCGATCGGGGAAATTCGACCGCCGACAAATTCACCTCCGCCCAGAATAACGCCTGCAATTGACAACAGTGTATAGCGAAGCGCGATATTGGCATCAGCGGCAGAAGTCAGTCCGATGAGGGAGATGCCACTCATCACGCCGAAGAATCCTGCCAGCGCGTACATCGTTATCTTGGCTCGAACCAGCGACCAGCTGGCCCGTTCGACCGATTGTGGATTACCGCCGACGCCCCTCAATACCGCACCATAAGCAGACCTTTTCAGCGCTACATGAACAATCAATGCGATGGCGATTGATGCATATATAGTCATCGGCACCACGGGGGTTTTGAACTTCATCACCGCCGTAACGATGGCCGGTGCCTTGCCCCCCGGTGTTGGCAGAACCAGAAGCGCCAATCCTAACCACACGAATGACATTCCCAGCGTCACGACGATGGAGGGCAAATTTCGCAAGTGAATGAGAGCGCCCATAGCTCCGTAGGCGACGACGCTGGCTGTCAAAACCATTAACCCGAGCAACGGCTGGTCGTTGAGCCAGGTGGCCCCAACGCAGGCCACAAAACCAACAAATGCGCCAATACCCAGATCGAGATCGTTGACCGTGATGACACACATTTGCGCGAGCGTGGCAAATGCGATGGGAAGCGCCAGATTGAGAAGCAAATTCAATCCAAAATAGCTCATCGCCCGGGGTTGAAGATAAAAAATTGCCAGCAGGATAACCGTCAGCGAAAAGGCCGGAAGCAGGCTGCGGAGCAGTCTCGGTGATGTGAGTTGGCCGATCATGAAGCTTCCTCAAATGACGCGTGAAGAACCTTTTGCTCGGTTAGTTCCTGCCGGGTCAGATCTGCAGCAATCTCTCCATTTCGAAACACATAGACATGGTCACAATGCTTCAATTCATCCATTTCGGTTGTGTACCAGATAAAGGTTCGGCCGGTTGCCGCTTCCTCACGTATCATCTCATAGACTTCCTGTTTGGTGCCGATATCCACGCCCCGCATCGGGTCATCCATGAGAATCGTGTCAGCAGGGGATCCGAAAGCCCGAGCAAACAGAGCCTTTTGTTGGTTTCCCCCCGAAAGGGACAGAATGTTGTCGTTCACGTCGGGTGTGCGAATGGCAATTTTCTGGCGCCATTCCTGCGCCAGGCCAAGTTCTCGCTTCAGATCCAAAAGACCATGGCTGAGTAGATTTCTGATTGAACTAATGCTGATATTTTGCCCGATGGACCACAACGGAAATACGCCATCAGATTGGCGATCACCGGCGACAAAAGCCATTTCAATACCGTATTGCTTGCGACGGTCGTACATCCGCACCAGAGTGTCGGTTTGGCCGTGACCACTCAGGCCGGCGAGTCCAACAATTTCACCCTTATGCGCCCTAAGTGAAATTCCCTGATGTAAGTCAGTTGGATAGATTGACAGATAGGGTGTCGTGTCTGACCGCTTTGAATTTGTGTCCTGGTCAAATCCATGTTCGTCCTTTGCAACGCTGCCCATCGCTTCGACGAGCGTCTGGCGGGAAAAATCTTGTGCAGGTCTGTTATCAACAACATCACCATCACGCATCACAATGATCCGGTCGCTGGTCGTTAGCACCTCTTCCAGCAGGTGAGAAATCAACACGCAAGATCCGCCATCTCTGGTGAAACGACGGACATGGTCCATCAGTTTTTCAGCAATCATCGCATCCAGCGAAGATGTAGGTTCATCAAGAATGACCAGACGAATATTGGTGTCGACGATGCTGAAAGCGCGGGCGATTTCAACCATCTGTCTTTTGGCGATGGACAGATCTCCAACCAGATCATCTGCCGAAATACCATGCTCTGGAAAAATCTCGTCCAGGTGCCCCAATATCAGTTCGCGGGCGCGAGTTCTCCAGTTCCAACCCTTTATTCCCGGATGTTGAATTCGGGCATTCTCGGCAACAGTGAGATTGGGACAGAGCGACAGTTCCTGAAAGACACAGCGAATGCCCTGTCGTCGTGCGCCGCTGACGCTGAGATTTGATGATTTGTCACCATCACCGAAATCCAGAATGCCTGAAGTGGGAGTCTGGATACCTGCCAGAATGTTCATGAGAGTGGATTTTCCGGCACCATTGTGCCCAACCAGTCCCAAACATTCGCCTGGCAATATGTCCAGATCTATCCCATCGAGTGCGCGAACAGCGCCGAAATTCTTTTCGACGCTGCTCAGTTTGACGATTGGCCTGGAAGTATCGTTCATGGGAGTATCACGAAATTCCGTGCCAATCTGAAGTAATTACAGGAACCTATTTGCCCGAGATTACTTTTTTTGCATCCTCCAGGGAATACTCGATATTGGCGACACCACCTTTTTCGGTACCACCTAGCTTTTCCTCAAGGTCATGCTGATCTACACGCAGGAAAGGAACCGTAAGATCCTTTGGCACATCGACACCATCCAGAACCTGCTGAGCGACCCAAAATGCCAATGTTGATACACCCGGCGCAATGGAAACCGACATGGTTTCATAGCCATTTGCATCCTTTTGTTCTTTCCACCACTGCAATTCATCCTGGCGATTGCCCATGATGATCAGTGGGGTCGGACGGCCAGCAGCCTTGAATGCCTGAGCAGCCCCGTAGCCATCACCACCCTGTGTCACAACAGCAGCAATTTCAGGCAGCGACGGCAAAATTCCGGCGACCGCCTTTTGAGATACGTCCTGAGCCCAGTCACCGTGTACAGAACCGACAATTTTAAATTGCGCGTTTTCCTTCGCTCCTTCGTGGATGCCCGCACTGATTTCATCATCGACGAAAACACCCGCGAGACCGCGAATTTCGAGCAAGTTGCCCCCCGCAGGAATTTTACTGGCAAGATAAATTAGCTGTTCCTTGCCCATTTGTTTGAAGTTCACCGCAATGCGCCATGCGCAAGGTTCGGTAACAATACCGTCAAAGGAAACCACAGTAATGCCGGCATCACAGGCTTCCTTGACCGCGCCGTTAAGGGCATCCGGTGAAGCAGCATTGACGACAATTGCGTCGTATCCCTGGAGGATCATGTTCTGAATCTGAGCGGCTTGCTCGGTGACCTGGTTTTCTGAAGTCGTGAATGGATCGGCTGCAGCAACAAGCCCTGCTGCAACTGCAGCCTTGCCGTTCTTGTCCCAGCTTTTCAGCATTGCCTGACGCCAGGAATTACCGGCGTAGTTATTCGACAAGGCGATTCTCTTGCCCGATGTATCGGCAATAGCTGCGGGACCAAATGCGGTTACACCCAATGTAGCACCAACCAGCAGTGCTGTTAGAGATAGCGTTTTCATTAATTCCTCCAATGAATTTACACTCCTCGACGGCCCTTTTAGATTGTTCGTCGTTCTTCTTACCCGTCACGAAGCGTTTTGATCGATCATGCGAATCATCACTCCAAAAGCGTTCTACAGAAGACTTGGTGGAATCTGTTCACGGGTTCATTGTAGGAAGACAGGTATGTCCCGTAAGCGGCACAAATTGCTTAATTGCTGCGGCGATGCACCTGGAAAACTGCGGGTTCCCGCAGCCGTCCCAAGTCAGAACCAGTCAGGTGTTAAATTTTACAAATTCACCATCACACGGTGTGGGTATTCAACCAGCCATCCATCGATTCCTGGCTTGCAGCCAACCCGTCGGCGTTCAGCAACCCTCTCGAAAACGCGATGGCGACCGCCCTCGTTCGGGAGTTGAATACGGGGCCGAATTCAGGATCGATGTCAGATCCATCAATGCACAGTTTTTCGTAAAGATGCTTCAGCCGGCTTTGCACACTGCGGGTGGAGATTTTTCTTCGTGCCGCAATTGCCTTATCGGTCAGGCCCAGCGCGATATCAGTGAGGACTTCAAATTCGGAATCGGTAAGACCTTCCAACGTATCTTCTGATCGCTGTTGAATCCCCCGAACTTCCCGATCGATGATGCATTGGTCCTGAAGAAAAACACCACGAACGGCCAGTTCAAGTCGTTCTTCACTGGCAGACTTTAACAGATACCCATACACAGCGCCGGATGGAACTATGCGGGACACGCCGCGAACATAAGCTTCATCGGCATAGTTCGACCAAAATAGGATTCGCATATCTGGATTGAGTTGCCAAATTTCCTTTGCCGCATCGACCCCACTTGCCCTGGGCATCTGGAGGTCCATGATAATTCCGTAAATGTCGTTTGACGCAACCGTTTTGACGGCTACTTCCCCATCCTCGGCTTCCAGCACCTGTTGACATTCTGGCAGTGCATTTTCCACGGCAGTTTTGAGAAAAGCCCGGTGTAGCGCATCATCTTCGGTGATCAATACATTCATTGCGCTGCCTCCAAAGCCAGGCTCTCGCGGGTTGATATATCACCGCTCTTGGTGGCGTGCTTGCGCGGGACAGTAATCATAACCCGAGTACCCCCGTCAGGATCATTTCTTTCAAAAACCAGATTTGCAGAAACAATTGCTGCACGGGCTCTCATATTGTCCAATCCGCTGGAATGACCGTCCTGTAGTGTTTCCATGCCAGTTCCATCATCACACACTGAAATAACAATATCATGCTCATTTGCTTCAATGTTGACTACAACCTGCTGTGGTGAGCCGTGTCTTACAGCGTTGTTTATGGCTTCCTGGACAATTCGAAACAATGCAGTCCGAAGAGAACCAGAAAACTCGTCAACAATCGAATTGGTGCTATCTTCCACAATCGTCGTGATTGTCGGAACCATGCCTCCAACAGTTCGCTCCAACTGCGCCTCAACGGCCTGGGTAAATCCAAACAAGTCCATCACACCGGGTTTGGTATCTTCGATAATACGCCGCAATTCGTTGACACAGGTGTTGATGTCCTCAGCAATTCCACTCAACGACGTGGTCACCGAAACGGGGCGGCGCTTCAGCCCCGTTATCCTGCGCAAAATGCGGGTAAGGTCGGCCAGGGTCTGATCGTGCAAATCCATGCCGATGTGTTTGCGTTCGTCCTCCATGGCTTCGGTGAGTCGCAATGCTCCCAGACGCAGGGTTTCTTCCCGCCCGCGCGCGGCTCCTTCAGAAAGTGCCGCGGTTTTGGCCTGATCACCCCAGATCAAGGCGTTGAAATAGGGAGCAAGCAAGTCTGCCACCTGTTGAGCAATTTTCACGTGTTCAGGACCATATTTTCCAATTTCATGGCTGGACAGATTGAGAGCTCCAAGCACTTCGCCATGAACTTGCAGTGGGACGTGTACCCGGCTTCGCAAATTGGCCTCAAATATCGGGGAATCAAATGCATCTTCGAAATGAAAGCGAGAATCGTTGCAGGCGTCGCTTGTCAGAAAATGGGGCACTTTGCCGATCAAAAGGTCGCGAATTGGGCTTTCGGCGATCAAATGCGGTGTATCTGCCGTTTCCCCCCATTTGGTGGATACTCCCACTTCAAACGACACATTACGTCCCGGTTGATCGGGCAGCAGGATGGAGATGTCGAGATGATCGTGTTCGAACAGCATATAGAGTTCGCCCGCGATCTCCCCAAGTACGCTTTGAAAATCCATCTGGCCTGCAATTGCTCGTGAAATTGCAAGATACCTAACCAGCAGAATTTCAGGGCTTATATGCATGTCTTGTATCCTCGTCGATGAATGCTAGCACGGGCTTTTGAAGCCAGTAAGCGCCTCAGGCGTTGAAATTTGTGTGCTTCCGCATCCTCAACTGCGGATATCCGCAATTCAATCTGTCGGAAACAACATCAACATGTCGAATTTGCTCGCATACGCGATATGCCTCGGTAAACTAAGCTGTTTAATAACGCAGGATTGTTGGAGTTTATTTTATGTCGGGAGAGATCGTCAGCCATGACCAAAAATTCCTGCATCTCACCATACCGACGGTAAAACTTGAGCGATTGTGCACCGGTATGCTTTGGACAGAAGGTCCGGTTTACTTTCCGCTGGGTGAATATTTGCTTTGGAGCGACATTCCCAACAACCGGATTATGCAATGGATAGACGGTGTCGGCAGTCGGGTTTTTCGTCAGGATTCAAATTATGCAAACGGCAATACGCGAGACCACCAGGGGAGGCTCATCACGTGTGAGCATCTGTCGAGACGCGTAACCCGCACTGAACATGACGGAACAATAACCGTGCTGGCAGATTCCTATGACGGCAAGCGACTGAATTCTCCCAACGACGTCGTGGTGAAGTCTGACGGAACAATTTGGTTCACCGATCCACCATATGGAATATTGAGCGACTTCGAGGGTAAAAAATCCCCCCAGGAGCAGAAGGCTTGCAACGTCTTTCGACTGGATCTTGATACCGGCTCGCTTGATGTCGTGATTGACGACTTCGACAAACCAAATGGGTTGGCCTTTTCGCTCGACGAGTCAGTTCTGTATGTGTCCGATACCGGAATTTCCCATGATGAAAACGGCCCCCGCCATATCCGCGCCTTTGATGTCCAAGGAGGTAACTCGCTATCAAATTCCAGGATATTCACCGAAATTGAAAACGGCGCCTCAGATGGTTTCAGGCTGGACGTTGATGGGAATATTTGGACAAGTACAGGTGGAGGCGTGCAGTGCTTTTCTCCCGAAGGCAAATTACTCGGGGAAATTTTAATTGATGAAATGGTAGCTAATTTGACTTTCGGTGGACCAAAAAACAATCGGCTGTTCATTACCGCAACTACTTCTCTCTACTCAATCCATCTGGGCACCAACGGGGCGACCTGAATCAAAACCTAGGGCGGTTTGCAACTGAAATTATCCGCTGGACACGCGCTCAACAAGTCAAACATCACCGCGAAAATAACAATTGCCTGCGCCATCGATTTGGCCTCGAAAAACCTCCATATTTGACGGATGTCTTCATATATGAAGGGTGAAAGTTTTGAAACCGCGCCTATGAAAAATCTAAGTCTCTGTATTTGTTGATTTAATCGTTGATCGCTTGAACTGGCACCGAAATTGCTACCTCTTCTGATGCACCGGGTTATTACAGCATTTTTACCGGATGAAGGAGCAATGAGTGACAATCCATCAAGACAAAGCAGGTCAACCAGACCGGATCGCAGGTATTCCAAACTGGTTTGCTGTCATTCCGGTCAATATACGCACAAAGCTGCTGATTTCTTTTCTGTTGATCACAGTCATGTTGATGGCGCTTGGTGGCGTTAGCATCAGTGCACTTCGCGATTCCCACGAAAGGGCCGTATCACTGCAGCAGCAGCAGCAAAGAATTGGGGCGTATCGTACACTGAGCGAAAGCGCGCAAAGAATGCTGCAGGCAATTTCGGTGGCATTCATACCTGGCGAACAAAATATATATACAGGCGCCAATCTGCTGGCGGAACAGGCCGAAAACGTCCTGGTGGACAACAATCGATTCCGGCACGCCATGAAAAGGGCCAAATACATAACAAAGGAAAACTACGCCTCGGTCCAGAAGGTCATGGATGGAATTGATGACTTGCACGGCAGTGGACTGTTGATTGTCCAATTACTCCGAAATGGCGATTTGGAAGGCGCGCGCGCGGTTTATCACACGAGCGCCATTTCTCGGGCGAAACAAGTATTCGGCACCGCCCATTCGTTTAGAAAATCGACTGAGGTAGAAATTGCCAGAGCCGTACGCTCCAGCGAGAATGCCTATCACGCGTCACAAAATATTGTCATTTCAGCATCCATCGTTGGTATTATTGCTGCGCTGTTTCTCGGATTCTCAATTTCGGCCGCCCTGGTGCGACCCTTGAATGCCATCCGCCACAGACTCCGTGATATTTCTCTTGGGAATTTTGACACACAAGTCAGCGTATCGAACCGCGATGAGTTGGGCAGTCTTGCCCGAAGTGTAAACCAGATGAGTGGCCGGTTGAGTGACCTGTACGGCGAGTTGGAAAAGGCCAACCAGCACAAATCAGCTTTTCTGGCCAATATGAGCCATGAACTGCGCACCCCCATGAATGCCATTATGGGGTTCAACCGACTGGTAATGCGCCGCTGCAAGGACATTCTTCCTCAGAAGCAATATGACAATCTGGGCAAGATCGCCACCAGTGCAGACCATCTGCTGACGTTGATCAATTCAATCCTCGACCTGTCAAAAATTGAAGCCGGGCATATTGAAGTATTTAACAGCGAATTTGACTTGAACCAATTGCTGAGTTCCTGCGCCAAGTCGGTGGAACCGCTGGTCGTCAAAAATCACGTGGATATCGTCACGGATTTGCCAGCGGATTTGCCGAAACTCAACACCGATCAGGACAAGGTACGGCAGATCGTTCTGAACTTTCTGTCGAATGCAGCGAAGTTCACAGAATCCGGCCAAATCCGTCTGTCAGCTCTGGCCAATTCAGAAGAGGTCACAGTGAAAATTGCTGACACGGGTATCGGCATACCATCCGACAAACTGTCTGAAGTATTTGAGGAATTTACCCAGGTTGAATCCGGCACTGACCGCAAATATGGCGGCACCGGACTGGGTTTGGCTATTTCCAGTCAATTGGCGTCTCTGCTTGGTGGGTCGGTCCATGCCACCAGCAAACTGAATCAGGGGTCGGAATTTACACTCACGCTGCCCGCTCCGGCTGGTCAACCAGCCGACCATGGTCAGGAATAAATGGGCCAAGCATGAACAGGAAACAGAAAATGAACACCATTCTCATCGTCGAAGATGTGGAACTGAACATCGATCTTCTCGAACAGATATTGGAAGAAGATTATCAACTGGTGCTGGCCCGGGATGGCGCGGAAGCGGTGGCTCAGGCGGTAAAACATGAACCTGACTTGATACTGATGGATTTATCATTACCGGTCGTCGATGGTTTTTCCGCCACCCGTCAAATCAAGCAAATTTCATCACTGGCGAATACTCCGATCATTGCGCTGACCGCTCACGCCATGCGGGGCGATCGGGAAAAGGCACTGGAGTGTGGATGTCAGGACTATTTGTCGAAACCGCTCGATGAAGACGCCCTGTTGTCGAAGATCAGCGCGTTGATGGCAGTCTCATGATGTCTGCCAGCAGCTCCGTTGAAGGTGGTGTCAAACCAACCGTTCTGGTGGTTGATGATGAGCCATTTAACGTGGAGATTCTGGAGCAGGAACTCGAAGACATCGGCTATGCCAGTATCAGCGCCTGCAATGGGCGGGAAGCGCTTGCTCTGATGCGTGATGGCGGCATTGATATCGTCCTTTTGGACATCATGATGCCTGAAATGGACGGCTTTGCAGTTTTACAAGAACTGAAGGCAGAAGGCCGGCTGGTCGAATTGCCAGTCATCGTTGTGTCGGCAATTGATGATGTTATCAACATTGCTCGCTGCGTTGAGATCGGCGCCGAAGATTTTTTGACCAAACCATTTGACCCGGTTTTACTTCGTGCCCGACTTTCCAGCGCTCTGGAAAAAAAGCACCTGAGAGACCAGGTTGCTCGACAACTGAAATCTATTCGCACCTTGTTCGGTAAATATGTTCCCACCCAAATAGCAGAAAGCATCGTCGAGTCACGCGGCACTTTGATGCCAACGCAGGAAACGGCAACTGTGCTTTATTGCGATATTGAGGGATTCACACAAACCGTGGAAACCATGACACCGGGTGCAGTTTTGGAAATGATGAACGCCTATTTCGAGGCAGTTTTGGCGCCTGTTGGAAAATATGGAGGTACTGTCAATCAATTTCTTGGAGACGCAATGCTCGTCACATTTAATCTGCCAGTGGCAGATCCCGACCATTATGACAAAGCGGTTCAGACCGCCATAGAGATCTGCGAGATCTGTAATGTGCAGAAATTTTGCGGAATGCAGCTCAAAACCAGAATGGGCATTCATTCAGGCGAAGTTGTCGTTGGAAATATTGATGCCGGGGATCGTCTAAATTACACAATTTTTGGAGATACCGTAAATGTGGCTGCTCGACTGGAAGCGCACAACAAGCAACTTGGAAGTCAGATGTTGATTTCGGGTTCGACAGTTGCCAAGCTTGAAAATGACTATCAACTGGAGGATGTCGGTGATGTCGTGTTGCGCGGGAAGAATTCACCCGTTTCTGCCTACTGCCGTTGGGCCAACTAAAGCCCAGATAACCCCTCCAACCTTGTTCACTGCATGACCGATGCCGAGAAAAATTCCAGCACGACAATTCTGATCGTTGATGATGAGCCTCTCAATCTGGAACTCCTGGCACAGGAACTGGAGGACGAGGGATATAAGCTGGTTGAAGCACAATCTGGAGAAGCCGCGCTGACCGCCTGCTTGAAACAGGCGCCCGACCTGATCCTGCTCGATATCATGATGCCCGGCATGGATGGTTTGGAGACCTGCAAACGGTTGAAAGCAGACGCCGCATTGTCCGGCATTCCGATCATATTTATGACTGCCTTGTCGGAAGCCGAAGACAAGGTGGCAGCATTTCAGGCAGGTGGTGCAGATTACATAACCAAGCCGTTTCAATCTGAAGAAGTCCTGGCGCGAATTCGAGTACATATCAAACTGCAGGAAACCGGTCGCAGCTTGCAAAGCCGCAATCAGCAACTAGAGCAGCAAATCAATGCCCTGCAAGATGCTCAGCAAACCATCCATTATCTGCGGCAGGAAATCGCCGATGAATTTCACGACGACGAAATAATCGGATCATCTGGGGTGTTGAATGCGGCGATGAAGGAGTTGGCAAAGGTTGCTCCAACTGATGCCAGCGTTCTGCTGCTGGGGGAAACCGGGACCGGCAAGGAGCTTTTTGCCAGGTCGATCCATCAAAACAGCTCCAGAGCAGAAAAACCGTTCATAAAGGTCAACTGTGCAACCCTGCCCTCAGAACTGGTTGAGAGCGAATTGTTTGGTCATGAACGTGGTGCCTTTACGGGAGCAACAACCAATCGCAAGGGGCGTTTTGAACTGGCCGATAGCGGAAGTCTGTTCCTTGACGAAGTCGGTGAATTACCATTAGCCGCGCAAGCCAAGTTGTTGCGTATTTTGCAGGAACAGGAATTGGAAAGAGTGGGAAGTGAATCATCGATAAAAGTCGATGTCAGAATAATTGCGGCCACCAATCAGGACCTGTCGACCGCTGTGCAAACCGGCACTTTTCGAGACGATTTGTATTTTCGCCTCAATGTTTTCCCCATCACCATTCCTGCATTGCGGATGCGCAATGGCGATATCTCCCTGCTCGCAGAATACCTGACCGCACTTTCTGCGCGGCGGCTCGGCAAACAGATCGACGCAATAGATGCAGATTCCCTTGAAAGGCTTGAAAACTATTCGTGGCCGGGAAATGTTCGCGAATTGCAAAATGTCATTGAGCGGGCAGTTATCCTTTCTCAGGGCTCTCTGTTGGAAATTGGTGAATTGGTTGAAAAAACCGACCAGAGCCAGTCAACATCTTTGGAAACGATCGAAGCGGAACATATCCTAACAATTCTTCGCCAGTCCGACTGGAAAATTGAAGGAACAGATGGAGCGGCCAAACGGTTGGGCCTGCATCCAAGCACATTGCGAGGAAAAATGAGGAAGTTGGCCATCTCAAAGGCAGACAACTAGTTTTGGTTTTACATGCCTGTTAAAATCGCAATATCTCTGTCGCCCGAAAAATTGAGCGACAGAGTGGAGTGTTCCTGATCAGCGCGCGAACTAACCGACAATACGAACGATGTTTCGGAAATCGACGTCTATGTCACCCATCATCGCGCCGTAGTCCCCACTGTTGCGGAGCGCTTTATAGGTTTTTTCAATGGCGTCCATCGACGGATACCCCACCGCCAACAAACGGCGCCCGGCATTGGACCCGGTCATGATCGACCAATAGCGCATGAACATCGCGCCATTGTCTTCAAACAAATGCACCATCTTGTTCATTCGTTCAGTCATGGTTTCTGCTGACCCCCAGCGGGTCAACACACCGTAGGCGGGCACTTCTGTAGATTGATTTTGCAACTCAACCGGCTCGACTTTCAGAATATTCCGCAATGTCACCTTGATCTTACCGCTGCTTATCAGCGCCTGATAGTCGTCCGACTGACCATACGTGCTGAACGCTGCATCAATGCCGTTTAATTCGCTGTAGCCTTGAAGCAATATTATGCTTCCAGCCTGTTCACCTGTGGCCAGAACACCATACCTGGTTATCAACGCACCTGCAGAAGACTTCAGCTGTTCCGCCACAGCGCCAGTGTGTTTCAATGCCTGGTCCAAAAACTCAGGATCACATTCTGCAACCGTCACCATTGTATAATTAGTTGAAGCCATATTTCTATTCCTACTCAAAAACGCCGCTCCCCAAATGGACTGGCGAATTTGAAGCGTAACACAGCGGTCTGCATTTACGAAAACGTCAACAAATCAACGCCTCCGCATCGATGGCCCGATTGTAACGCGAACATGAACTGGCATTCTTCTACGCAATTCGACAGACCAACAGGCTGGCAGAACCACCCTGTTGGTCTTTGCGTTTATTTGGGTTGTTCCTCAACAACCATTTCGGAAATGATGTCTGCAGTTGCAGCAGCCAGTGTCCAACCAAGGTGACCGTGTCCGGTGTTGTAGTACACATTTGGGTGCTTGCCCTGCCCAACACGGGGGACCATATTTGGCATCATCGGTCTGAGACCGGCCCATGAAACAAAATTTTCAGTACTCATGTCGGGAAAGTGCCTGTGGCACCATTTGAGCATGGGATCAATCCGCTTCCAGACAATGTCTTTTGAATATCCATTGAACTCTGCAGTGCCGGCAACCCTGAAGCGAGAAGTTCCCAGCCTGCTTGTCACCAGTTTTGCATTGTCATCCAGCAAGCTGGTGTTTGGAGCGGCGTTTTGGTTCGCCTCGTCTTCCAGGTTTACCGTTATAGAATAGCCTTTGACCGGATAAATGTTCACTCGATCTCCCAACATGCCGGCAATTTTGCGCGAACCGACACCTGCACAAACAACTATCTGGTCAAACACTTCTCTTGAAATGCCCTGCGACGCATCCTTTTTTGAATCATCGATATGACTAAAAATCTCTACCCCATCACCTGATACGGCCACGCGATCGACAAGCGTCGAAGTCCGCACTGTGACACCATGGCGAATGCAGGCCTTTGCCAGTGAACTTGTGAATTTATGAATATCTCCGGTGAAGTCGCTGGAGGTGTAAAAACCACCATAAATATCGCTCTCAAGGGTGGGCTCAATTTTTTTGATTTCTTCGGCGGTCACGGCCTGTCGCTCCAGACCTCCCTTTTTCAACAGCGACGTCACCTGTTCAGCCACTTCGAATTGCTTCTTGGATTCATAAAAGTGAAGAATGCCGGTGCTTTTGCGATCGAAGTCAATGTTCTCTTCTTTTGCAATCGACAAAAGATGTGATCGCGCTTTGATCGCCCATTGAACTGTCTGAATGGTGTTTTGTTCGTACTGAGGAATTGAGCCGACAAATTCGGCCAGCCATGAATATTTATGCCAGGAGGGCTTGGGGTTCATCAGCAGCGGAGCTCCCGATGAGAACATCCAGCCCATTCCCTTGAAAACTGTAGACACGCTGTTCCACACTTCAGCGTTGGAGGCCGACAACTGCCCCCCATTGGCGTAGCTGGTTTCCATGGCCGGGTAAGGGTTTGCTTCAAAGACCGTTACATCCAGGCCTTTCTTTGCAAGAAAATAGGCGGTCGTGATGCCAGTAATGCCAGCACCAATGACAGCAACTCGTTTTTGAGAATTCATGTGACACTCCTTCCGCTTAATCCTAGCGGACTAGTGCCCCCTCTGTCATGAGCCTGAGAGATTCACAAACGACCTGAATGGAAGTTTGTTTACACCGTCGGCGGAGACCGATTGGCCTCACTTTCCAGAGTTTTCAATACGACGGTCCTGTTGCCTGAGAGTTTCCGGGGCGGTTGCTCCTTCGGCGACGCATACAGCGTCTCTCCCGTCCCGGGCCGTCTAACTCGTATCCAATACCAGAGTCAATGGCCTAATTTAAGACCGACTGACCCGGATGCAGCTTTAACTTTCTACCGCACAGATTCTGGTCTTGAATATCCAAGAGAACTGGTCAGCAGGTGTTTTGTGTATTCATTTTGAGGTCGCATCGCGCGCATCTCTTCAACACTCATTATCTCGACCACTTTGCCGTGTTGCATGACCGCGATCTGCTCGCACATATGACCAACAACCGCCAGATCATGTGACACCATCACGTAGGTCAGTTTCCGCTCTTCCCGCAGATCAACAAGCAAATTCAAAATCTCCGCCTGGACCGATACGTCCAAAGCCGAAGTTGGTTCATCCAGTAAAAGTATTTCGGGCTTTGGTGCCAGCGCCCGGGCGATTGCTACCCGTTGACGTTGCCCACCAGAAAGTTGGTGCGGATACCGAAACCGAAACGACGTCCCCAAACCAACATCTTCGAGTAGTTTTGGTACCCGTTTATCAATATCGTCATAGCCGTGCAGGTGCAGTGTCTCACTCAACACCTGATCAACCGAATGACGTGGGTGCAAAGAGGCATAGGGATCCTGAAACACCATTTGAACCTTGTTGAAGAAAGTCGCTGACCGAGAATCGCCCAACTCTTCACCGGCAACAACCATCTTGCCGGACCAGGTTGGAACCAATCCTGTTATCGCACGCAATATTGTCGATTTGCCTGAACCACTTTCCCCCACCAGACCAAAAGAAGCACCTGATTCAACCCGCAATGACGCATCAATGACGGCATCAACTCTATCCTCGCCATCCCCAAACCAGACATTTAGGTTTTCGATCTCAACACCGCTCATGATGTTTCAACCACGCTGGCTGCATCGCGCCATGCATCATCCCGCTTGAGCACTTCAAGACGGTCGCGCGGCTGATCGAGACGCGGCAGGGAATTGAGCAGGCCACGCGTATATGGGTGCTGGGCTTCGTGCAATTTATCGGCGCGGCAGGTTTCGACAACCCGACCGGCATACATAATCAGTACGCGGTCACAAAATGACGACACCAGGTTGAGGTCATGGCTGATGAATATGAGGCCCATCCCTCTTTCTTCAACCAACCTGTCCATGATCGACAATACCTGTCCCTGAACCGAGACATCCAGCGCCGAAGTCGGTTCGTCGGCAATCAGGATTTCGGGATCGGGTGCCAGCATCATGGCGATCATCACACGTTGGCCCATGCCACCAGACATTTCATGCGGATAGGCGCGGAACACACGGTCTGGATCGCGGATGGTGACGGCTTTCAACATCTCCATCGCCTTATCTTTGGCATCGCGTTTGGTCGCCTTTGCATGCAACGAATAGGCTTCCATAATCTGGTCACCAATTGTCATCACCGGATTAAGTGAAAATTTCGGGTCCTGCATGACCATCGAAATGCGTTGACCACGGACATCGCGCATTTCCTGTTCGGTTTTTGACAGCAAATCTTCGCCCATCAACTTCATTTGCTTTGCTTCAACTATGCCTGGTTTTCTGATCAGCCGCAGCAAGGCGCGCCCGGTCATGGATTTTCCCGATCCGGATTCCCCGACAATGCCAAGGCGTTCCTTGCCAAGCGAGAATGAAACGCCGCGAACCGCATCAAACATTCCAGTGCGGGTTGGAAATTTGACCCACAGGTCATCCACATCAACCAGATTGGGCATTTGTTCACTCATCGCCGGAATCCTTTGGATCAAGAACATCGCGCAAACCATCACCCAGCAAATTGAAGCCAAGACTGACCGTGAAAATGGCAAGGCCTGGTATCGTCGCAACCCACCAGAAATCCAACAGAAACTTACGCCCCTCCGAAATCATCGCACCCCATTCAGGCGATGGCGGCTGGGCACCCAGGCCCAAAAAACCCAAACCTGCTGCGGCCAGAATTATCCCGGCCATATCAAGCGCGACGCGGACAATGAGCGAGGAGATACACAATGGCCAAATATGCTTGGTGATAATCCTTATCGGACCGGCACCTTGAAGTTTGACAGCGCTGATATAATCCGCCCCCCTGATGGTCAACGTCTCAGCCCTGGCAATACGGGCATATGGTGGCCAGGCAGTCAAAGATATTGCGATCACCGCATTTTCGATGCCCGCGCCCAATGCCGCGACAAAGGCCAGCGCAAGAACCAGTCTGGGAAAAGCCAGAAAAATGTCGGTGATACGCATCAATACGGCATCCGCCCACCCGCCTACATAGCCAGCAACAGTACCCACAAACAATCCGGCAATTGGGGCGATCAGGGCAACCAATGTGACGATGTACAGGGTAATGCGTGCGCCGTAGATCAAACGGCTCAATATGTCCCGGCCAAGGGAATCTGTCCCAAGAAGATGTTGGTCACTACCGATCGGCTGAAGCCGATTGGCGAGGTTTTGTACAAACGGATCGTGGGGGGCAATAAGCGGCGCCATAAAAGCCACAAACAGCAGCGTCAATAATATTCCCAACCCAATCATCGTCAACCGGTTGGATTTCAACGTCAGCCAGCCCTGATAGAACGCACCCATTCTGGCCTGTCGGCGCGACATTGGCGCTTCGCTCAACAACCATTGACGAAGGCTCTGATTTTCGGTGTCTGTTGCGCTCATTTCGCCCTCGGGTCAAAGACTTTGTACAAAAGGTCGGAAAAGAGATTCAGGCAAACAAAGACCAGGCCCACAACAACGGTGCCACCCAAAACTGCCGCCATATCAGCCGATAACAATGCCGTCGTGATATAAGAACCAATGCCAGGCCAGGAGAATATGATCTCGGTCAATACGGAGCCTTCCAACAGGCCAGCATAGCTCAATGCTATGACGGTGATCAGTGGTACTTTTATGTTGCCGAATGCATGCCGCCACACAACTTTCCATTCCGACATACCTTTTACCCGCGCTGTGGTAATGTATTCGGCACTCAATTGCTCAAGCATGAACGAGCGGGTCATTCGACTGATATAAGCCAGACTGTAATAGCCAAGCAGCGACGCCGGCAAAATAACGTGACTGACTGCATCCCAAAATACGTCCCACTGACCATCGATGATGCTGTCGATGAGAATCAGTCCGGTAATGGTAGGCACCAGATCGACGTAGAATATGCCCAACCGACCTGGCCCGCCAACCCAACCCAACAGTCCGTAGAATACCAACAGTCCAACCAGCCCCAACCAGAATATCGGCATGGAATAGCCGACCAAAGCGACAACGCGAATTATCTGGTCGACCATGGTTCCGCGCTTTACCGCGGCCAAAACACCCAAAGGCACCCCAATAGACACGCCGATTATTGTGCCGATAGTTGCAAGTTCCATTGTCGCAGGAAACACACGAATAAGATCTTCGATCACTGGCCGTGCGGTCAGCCGCGATTCACCAAAATTGCCATGCAAAACATCCCACAAATAGTACAGAAATTGTACAATGATCGGCTTGTCCAAGCCCATTTCAATGAACATGGCATCATAGGCTTCCTTGGTAGCGCGTTCTCCAAGGACAGATATAACCGGATCGATTGGCATGACCCGACCGATCAAAAACGTGATCGCCAGCAACCCGACCATCGTGACGATGATCGAACCGACAGTGCGCAATATTGTCTTCAGCAATCCGCTACCGCGATTGAAGAGGGCCGACGGACGTCGCCCCTCTCCCTTTAGATGTGTATCTGACATTTAGAACAGATTTATTTGGTTACAGGCCAGTATGAAACCGCTGTAATGGCGCCACCAACCTTCAAATTATTGACATTGTTGCGACGGGCCGTCTGCTCGATTTTTTGATAGAGCACACCAAACGGGGATTCCATCTGGTGTTTACGCTGCATTGCCTCATACATCGCCTGGCGCTTGTCGCGGTCACCTTCAATGACAGCAGCTTCAACAGCCTGGTTCATTGCACCGGGGTCCCAGGCGTTGCGGTAAGCCAACAGACCGGTAGCCTTTTTCTCATCAGAGTTATCGGGATTGTAGGCAAATGTACCAGCATTGGTTTGCGGATCGGGATAATCCGGTCCCCAGGCACCCATATACATGTCGAGTTCGCGGGCGCGATAACGAGTAAGGATCTGCTTTGCAGTTCCAACCGTGATATTCAGTTTGATACCAGCTTTTGCCATCGTGTTTTGCAGCGACTGAGCGATCTCAATGCGTTCCTGGGCTTCGCGAACCCCGACCTCAACTTCAAACCCACCGACACCGGCTTCAGCCAGCAGGCTCTTGGCTTTTTCAATATCAAGCTTGAATGGTTTGTCGTCGATTGCACCCAGATAGGTGCGCGGCAAGAAAGCCTGATGCACCGTATATTGTCCCTTGAGGAACGAGTTCTGCATGCCTTCATAATCCACCAGATATTTCATCGCCAGACGAACATTTGGTTTTGCCAGTTCGGGGTGCTTCTGGTTGAGTGAGAAATACATCAATCGGCCACGAAGCTCGTCATCAATTGCCACGTCCGGGCTCTTGCTCGCTCCTGCGATATCTTCAGGATTTAAGTTCCTTGCGATATCGATATCGCCCTTTTCGAGCAACAAACGCTGGGTTGCACTTTCCTGCACGTGGCGAACAATGACCCGCGTCATTGCCGGGGCACCTTTATAGAAGTCGGGATTTGACTGCAGCGTCACGGAATCATTTGGTTTCCAGCTGACTACTTTATACGCGCCGGAACCGGCTGAATTGGTTTTCAACCATGAATTGCCCATATCACCGTCGGCTTCATTGGCCATGACAGTTTTCATGTCCACAATGCCACCAATTGTCGACGTCAGGCAGTTGAGCACAAATGATGTCGCATATTTCTTGTCGGTTGTGATGCTGAGTTTATTGCCGTCAGCAACGATCGTCTGCGCCACATTGTCGGCAGTAAATCCAAATTGAGAAAGGATGAATGCGGGCGTCTTGTTCAAAATAACGGCCCGGCGCAGGGAGAATTCAGCGTCAGCCGCCGTCACCGGATTGCCAGAATGAAATTTGACTCCGTCACGCATGGTGAAAGTGATGGTTTTGCCATCTTCTGATACGTCCCAGCTTGCAGCCAGATCAGGTTCATAGCCTGCGCTGAGGTCGAGTGGATTGAAGTTCACCAGTTTTCCATAAACGTTGCGGCTGACATCACTACCTGCGAACTCAAAAGACTCAGCCGGGTCGAGCGTTGTAATATCGTCAATGCGATTGGCAATCACCAGCACATTGGCAGGGGTTTCAGCGTAAGACGGAAGTGCGCCCAGCGCTATGGTCACCCCGACTGCGGTTCCAACTAATATTTTGGTAATTTGCTTCATGGCAATTTGCCTCCTGTTACAGTTACAATTTTTTGAAACGCCGTCAGGCGCCCCACGTCTTTTCCAGTACTCGCAGCCAGTTTTTGTGGCACAATTTGTCCATCAGAGCCTCATCATAGCCATGCGAACGCATGGCTGTACGTAGATTTGGCAATTCAGCCGCAGTGGAAATATCAACTGGCACATCAGCGCCATCATAGTCCGAACCAAAACCTACCCTGTCCTCACCAACGAGATCGATCAAATGATCGAGATGCTTTAGAACCAGGTCAAGTGATGTTTTTACATTTTTTTGGCCGTCAGATCGCAAGAATGCGACAGCAAAATTTACCCCGACCATGCCATCACTTTCAGCAATCGCTGACAGTTGGTTGTCGGTCAGATTACGCGAACTGGCACAAAGTTTATGGACATTGGAATGGGTCGCAACCAGCGGCGCGGTGCTGTGTTTTGCAACGTCCCAGAAACCTGCCTCATTCAAATGCGACAGATCGAGTAAGATTTTTAGTTCATTGCAACGCCTGACCAGTTCAATACCTTTTCCGGTCAGGCCTGGCCCAATGTCTCCGTCGCTTGGAAACCGGAATGGAACACCATGACCAAAACAATTTGGGCGGCTCCACACTGGGCCTACAGAACGCAGGCCAGCGCTATGAAACAGGTCCAGCGCGTGAAAGTCCTCATCGATCGCCTCGGCACCCTCAATATGCATTATTGCTGCGAGCACACCGCGCTCAAAACAGTCGGCGATTTGTCTTGAAGATGTGCATATTTCCAAAGCGCCAATTTCTTGAAGGCGAATAAGAATGGAAGCCTGAATCTGAGCTATTTTAGTTGCCTGGGGAAACTCAACTGGATCAGGTAATGGCAGATCATAACTTGCTTCATTCATCGCATCAAAACGGTCAATGTCACCTGGTACTGAAGGAATATAGATGGCAAAAAAACCCCCACCAAACCCGCCTGCCTGAGATTTTGGCAGATCAATTGCGCCATTGCGCCCCTTTGTAAATGCTTCAACAGAACCGGCTTCGCCTGCGCGACTCATTCTTAAAAGAACGTCATTGTGGCCGTCAAAGATCAACGGCAATTTATCATTCATGGGCGTGACGTTTCGCGTTATGTTGAACCTGAAACCGGGTTCAGGTGAAGCGGAACTATGACTCACTAAACTGGTGTTGTATAGCGATAATCGAATTTCCGATCTTTCTGACAGCAACTGCGCATCCATTTGAACTCAAACGAATCTTTTCGCAGATGATATCAAATCGAGATTGGAAAACGGCAGTAACCCTGCATGTCTGCAAATTAACAAGGAGGCTTTATGAACTTGATCATTCGCCGCGCTCGTCTCGATGAGGCCGACCAGCTGACGGACCTTTCATTGCGCTCAAAGCAGTCAAACGGCTACGACGATCAATTTATGAAAGCATGCCTTGAAGAACTAACCGTTACTCCCGAACGCATGGTGCAGGGAGAGTACTGGATTGCCGATTGCGATGGCATCTGCGGCTGCGTATGCCTCGGATCAAACGATGTTTTTGGTTCCGGTGAAGTCCATGCGTTCTTCATTGAACCATCCCGACGCCGGCAGGGAATCGGAAAATTGCTGTGGAACAAGTTATTGGATCGTGCAAACAAATTAGGCTTCACCCAATTGCATCTGGACGCCGACCCAGCCGCCGTGCCGTTTTATGAAAAGCTGGGGTTTGAGACTATTTCTGAATCGCCCTCGGGTTCAATTCCGGGGCGCTTTATCCCCCGCATGAGAATGATTGTCCCGCAATGACGCTGGTCATTGCCACGTGGTTGCGGGGTGATTCTTGACCATCAATAGCTCGTTCCTTCCTCATTTGGCTGTGACAATGAGGTCGAGTGAAACCTGCTAAATCAATCCAAGCTGAAAGCGGGGCCTTTACATAGGAAGTTCCTGGGTGTTTTCTTTACCTTGCCGCCGTACACTTTGTTGTACGAAACAAAGGATGCCGACTTGGAACCGACCAATACAGCTGATCCCGAGTATTTTCACAAAGTTGTCGATTGCCAGTTTGCCTGCCCGGCCCACACGCCGGTGCCGCTCTATATCCGCATGATTGCACAGCAAAAATACACCGACGCCTATCTGGTCAACTGGGAAAGCAATGTATTTCCCGGCGTATTGGGTCGCACCTGTGACCGGCCTTGTGAGCCTGCCTGCCGTAGAGGCCGGGTCGAAGAAGAACCTGTCGCGATTTGTCGTTTGAAGCGAGTGGCAGCAGATTTTAAGGAAGATGTTGCCGACAGCCTGCCAAAAGCTGGTCCCCCAAACGGTAAGAAAGTCGCACTCATTGGGGGTGGGCCGGCTTCACTGACTGTGGCGCGTGACCTTGCTCCGCTGGGGTATGAGCTGCATGTATATGACGCGGAATCCAAGGGTGGCGGTTTCATGCGGTCTCAGATTCCATCTTTCCGATTGCCGGAAAGCGTATTGGATGAAGAAGTGGGATACGTTCTCGACATGGGCATTGAAGCTCATTTCAACACCTATATTGATAGTATGGCAGACTTCCTGACCAAGGATTATGACGCAATTTTCGTCGGCAGCGGCGCCCCGCGCGGACGGGACCTGCCGAATTTACCGGGGCGCGAAGAGGCCGATGCCAATATTCATATCGGAATAGACTGGCTCGCCAATGTTGCATTCAATCACACTGACAAGATCGGTAAAAAAGTAATCGTGCTGGGCGGCGGCAATACGGCAATGGATTGTTGCCGGACGTCGCGCAGACTTGGGGGCAAGGAAGTCAACGTCATTGTGCGCAGCCCCTATGCCGACATGAAAGCCTCGCCTTGGGAAAAGGAAGACGCTATTCACGAAGGAATCCCGATCATCGACAACCATGTCCCCAGGGAATTCGTCTTGAAGGGGGGTAAGCTTGTCGGCATGATGTTCGATATCGTTGAAGCCATCTATCACGAAGATGGCCGTCGCGAACTGGTTCCAACCGGAGACGAGCCGGCATTTTTTCCCTGCGACGATGTGCTCATAGCAATCGGTCAGGAAAACGCCTTTCCCTGGATCGAACCCAGCACCAGCATCAATTTTTCCAGCTCGGGTCTACCTGTTCTCGACCCCGAGACGTTGCAATCTACGTTGCCCAAGGTCTTCTTTGGTGGTGACGCAGCCTTTGGCCCGGAAAATATCATCACGGCTGTGGCCCACGGCCACAAGGCTGCAGTTTCCGTCGATCTGTACTGCCAGGGCAAGGACCTGAGCCAGCGCCCGGCGCCTTACGTCAATCTCATCAGCCAGAAAATGGGCATTCATGAATGGAGCTATGACAGCGCTCCGGTTGATGACAAGCGCGAGGCGGTGCCACTGGTGGAATTGAAAGCCGCACTCAAGGATCGGGCGCTCGAAGTGGAGCTGGGCTTCGATGCTGAGACCGCATTCATTCAGGCCGAACGCTGCCTCAACTGTGATGCGCAAACCGTATTCACTCCGGGCAATTGTATCGAGTGCGATGCCTGTGCCGATATCTGTCCAACCAGTTGTATCAACTTCATCGAAAACGGAACTGAGGAAGATTTGCGCGGTCGACTGGCGGTACCAGCAAACAACGAGGAACAGGACATTTATGTTTCAGACAAGCTCGAAACCGGCCGGGTACTCGTCAAGGACGAAGACGTTTGCCTGCACTGTGGATTGTGCGCTGAGCGTTGCCCGACAGCGGCCTGGGACATGCAGATGTTTCTATATAATGTGACCAAGGCAACTCCTGATCTGGTGGAAATCAAATGAAGCAGATCAAGGGCATCAACGATTTTGTCGTAAAATTCGCGAATGTGAATGGTACCGGATCAGCCAGTGCCAACCACTTGTTCGCAAAGGCGATCTTCCGTATGGGCATTCCCGTGAGTCCGCGAAATATATTCCCATCAAATATTCAGGGCCTGCCCACCTGGTACGAAGTGCGGGTCAGCTCGAAAGGCTATCTGGGACGACGCGGTGGTGTGGATATGATGGTCTGTGTCAATCCACAAAGCATGGAAAAGGACGTCGCCAGTGTCGCCCCGGGTGGGTATTTTCTGTACGATAACACCAAGCCTTTGGCACAGGAATTAAAGCGTGATGATATCACCTATTTCGGCGTGCCGCTTACCGAAATGTGCATGCGGGAATACGACAATCCGCGGTTGCAGCAATTGCTCAAAAACGTCGTTTATGTCGGCGCAATGGCGGCCCTGCTGGACATTAAGTTCCCGATTCTGAAGGACTTGTTGAGCGACCAGTTCAAGGGCAAGGAAAAACTGATTTCCTCAAACGTGCATGCGTTGGAGATGGGGTATCAATACGCGACTGAGACGTTCCGATGTCCGTTGCCGATCAAGCTTCAAAGCGGCGGCAATGTCGCTCCACACATTTTGGAGAGCCAGCACATCTTGATGAATGGCAATACCGCCGCAGCCCTGGGTGCAATCTATGGCGGCGCAACCGTTGCGGCTTGGTATCCAATTACGCCATCCACGTCAGTGGTTGATGCTTTTTCCAAATATGCCGAAAGAATGCGGATCGACCCCGGCAGCGGCAAAAAGAACTTTGCCATTGTACAGGCTGAAGACGAGCTCGCTGCAATGGGTATGGTGGTTGGCGCTGGCTGGAACGGAGCCCGAGCTTTCACAGCGACTTCAGGACCGGGCTTGTCGCTGATGAGCGAATTTCTCGGCCTCGCCTATTTCGCCGAGGTGCCAGTGGTACTGATAGACGTACAACGCTCGGGTCCCTCGACCGGAATGCCGACCCGTTCGCAACAATCAGACATTCTTGCTGCCGCCTATGCCAGCCATGGCGACACCAAGCAGGTGCTTCTGTTTCCCGCGACCCCGCGGGAATGTTTTGACATGACCGTACAGGCTTTTGACCTGGCTGAACAATTGCAGACCCCTGTAATCATGATGTCGGATCTTGATCTGGGAATGAACGACTGGATGTCACCACCGCTGGAATGGGATGACGATTATAAGATGGATCGCGGCAAGGTTCTGGATGCCGATGGCCTGGATGAGGCGGCTAAGTGGGGGCGCTATCTGGACGTGGATGGAGACGGCATTTGCTATCGCACCTTGCCTGGCACCCACCCCGAGAAAGGCGCCTACTTCACACGGGGCTCGTCGAAGAATGAAATGGCGGTCTATTCTGAAAGCGGCGATGATTATGTGCAGAATGTAGACCGATTGTTGCGTAAGTTTGAAACCGCCAAGGATTATGTACCCGCACCCAAAACCCATCCTCCGATTAAGGTAAAAGGACCCAAGACCAAGCTGAAATTGGCCGCGCTTTTCTTCGGAACGTCTGCCTCACCGGCCTACGAAGCCGTCGAAATTCTGGCGGACAGGGGATATCCCATTGATACAATGCGGATTCGCGCCTTTCCCTTCCATGAAAGCCTGGATCAGTTCATCGATGACCACGACCTTGTTTTTGTCATCGAACAGAATCGTGACGGACAGATGCGGCAATTAATCATGAACGAATGTCAGATCGCGCCGGTCAAGTTGACTTCGGTGCTTAATTATTCCGGCACCCCGATTACGGCGCGCGCCATTGTCCGTCAGATCCTTGAAGCGTTGAATACAAAGAGCGCTGACATAGTATCGCTGCACCCGGAGACTGCCTGATGTCTTACATCAAACCAAAATTTCGCCATCCAAACCTGCCGACAAACGCACTGGGCTTTACTGTTGCTGACTATGATGGTGCGATTTCGACACTTTGCGCTGGTTGCGGCCATGACAGCATCTCCGCAGCCATCCAAAATGCCTGTTTTCTTTCTTCAATCCCACCACACCGGATTGCCAAACTATCCGGCATCGGCTGCTCGTCGAAAATGCCAACTTATTTTCTGGGCAAAAGCCATGGCTTCAATTCCGTGCATGGCCGAATGCCTTCGGTGGCCACCGGCGCAAGTCTCGCTAACCGGGAGCTCACCTATATCGGTGTTTCAGGTGATGGAGATACCGCTTCAATCGGCATGGGCCAGTTCATTCACCTGATCCGGCGAAACGTAAACATGGCATATATTGTTGCCAATAACGGGTGCTACGGATTGACCAAGGGGCAGGACAGCGCAACCGCCGATCTGGGCTCGGTCAGCAAATATGGCAGTACCAATCCGTTCGACGGCATTGATCTGGCAAGTCTGGCATTGTTGCAGGGTGCAGGATTTGTCGGGCGTAGTTTCTCTGGAGACAAAGAACAGTTGGAACCACTGATCCGCGCGGCCATGGCGCATAAGGGCTTTGCGTTCATCGACGTGGTGTCGCCTTGCGTGACTTTCAACAATCATTTGGGGTCCTCCAAAAGTTATACCGAGACACGAGAACATCTGGATTCCATGCCGCTGGATTTCGTCCCCATGCGCGAAGAGATTTCCACCCATTACGAGGCTGGCACCAGTCAGGGCGTGACGTTGCACGACGGCTCTGTCATCCATCTGCACAAGGCCAGCAGTGACTATCAAACGGACGATCGCAACGCAGCGATGATTTCGGTACAAAATGCAAAAGACGAAGGCAGAATTTTGACTGGCCTGTTGTATCTGGACCCCAACTCGCAGAATTTAAACCAGAATCTCAAACTGGCAACCAAACCACTAAACGAGATGGGCAAAGATGAATTGTGCCCCGGCAGTCGTGTTTTAAACAGCATCAATGAAGGCCTGCGTTGAGCATCCGTAGAACGCGTCCAAATCTTGACTTCCAGACATACTGATTAAATCGCAGTCTTGAGAGCCGTCATTTCTGCAGCGGAAGCTGCCTGCAGGTTTGCGTGTCGAAGTGTGATCCGGTATTTACACCTTTGTGTATGTCACAGGGTATTCAGCGGCCATGTTAGAGTTATTGATGCCTCCAGATATTGCATTGGGCGCATCACTCACACTTATACTTGTCAGTGCAGCGACATCGTTTCTAACCGCTGCCGCGGGCATTGGTGGTGGCATTGTCCTTTTGTCGATTATGGCCATTCTTGTGCCCGCCCCTGTCATCATCCCGTTGCATGGCGCGGTTCAGATCGGATCGAACTTTGGTCGTACAGCGTTGATGCTGCCATACATAGAGCGGTCTATCATGGTGCCGTTCGTCTTCGGTACCATTATTGGCGCCGCTCTGGGTGGCATGACGGCTGTTCAGCTGCCCCCCGGCATTTTGAAGATTGGTCTGGCCTGTTTTATTCTGTGGTCGGTTTGGGGTCGTGCAATTGGCGCACCCGGCCAATTAGCAATAATCGGCACAGGGCTGGTATCCAGCTTTTTGACCATGTTCTTTGGTGCGACAGGAACCTTTGTATCAGCAATGATTAAAACACTGAAGCTTGGGCGTATGGAGCATGTTGCCACCCATTCGGCCTGCATGGTTGCACAACATGCGATCAAAGTCGTTGTATTCGCCCTGCTTGGATTTTCATTTGCTCCCTATCTGGGATTGATTGTCGCCATGGTGATGAGCGGCTTTATCGGCACTCTCATCGGCAAAAAATTTCTTTTGAAAACGAGTGACAACAAATTTCACCGGATTCTATCGTTTGTTTTAACTCTACTGGCAATTCGCCTGCTGTATGAAGGCTGGCTGCTGTTGGCCAATCTCAACTGATTAATCCAGGGTGATGGTCTTGGATATTTTGGGGAGCACTTTGGTGCAAATATTTCCACATCCCCAAGTTTCTGCACAGGAAACCGTTTATGAAGTCCACGTGTCATATCGTTCGTTATCTTGAAATGTTTGAGTGCAAATCTACTGCAGCATTCGCTCCAGATTTTCAGTGACCAAGAGGCAATCTGGACACGTTCAGGAGGTTATTGAGGCACTCTTTTACCAATCCGTTGGAGGAGAAAATCCAGTATTTGGCGCTATTTATCAGCAAACTCATGTCCAACTAGGCAGCGTACCCATAAATTTGTTTATCTGAACAATAGTTTATGATTCATTTGCCTGAATCCGCCCTTCTGGATGAGGCCAATGTCCCGATCAGATACGAGGGAACTTGAATGGGGGTTCATCAAATACGTTCTTCCCAACAACTCCCGCGGTGTTAAACGGGTTGATGATCGCCGGGTCATCAATGGTATTTTCTACGCGTTGAAGTTCGATTGCTCGTGGCGGGATCTGCCAGATCTGTACGGTCCTTATACGACGGTCATAACCGCTTCAACCGTTGGTCGAAGGCTAGTGTGTGGCATCAGGTGATGGAAGCCGTCGCAGATGCTCACAATGCAGATGTCGTGATGGTGGATGGTACCAACATTCGGGTCCACCATGCTGGAGCAACGCTCAAAAAACGATGCTAGACGGTGTATGGGAGGTTCAAGAGGAGGGTTAACCACGAAGATCCATGCACTGGTCAACGAAACGGGCCTGCCGATCCGGTTTTACCTGACACCGCGACAAGACCACGATGCACCTGTTTGAAGCGTATTATTGGATCAGTTACAGCCGGGGCAATCGATTCTGGTGGACAAGGTTTATGATGCCGACTGATTCAGAAACGTGATCTGGGAACAGGGTGCAATCGCGGTCATTCCATCCAAATCAAACCGGAAACTACCCAAGATGTTCGACGCTAAACTCTACAAAATGCGTAACCTCATCGAGCGTATTATTGGAAGGTTGAAGGCATCGTTTAGACGTATCGCAACTCGATACGAGAAAAAATCCCAGAGCTTCATGGCAATGATAAAACTCGCCGCCGTAAGATTATGGTGCCAGTTTTATGGGTACGCTGCCTAAATTCCGTTGGGACAAATACCAAACGGTTTTCAGATCCTGCGCGATATCTGTGATTTAAGCCCTGACTTTGCACCGATTTCACACACGCTGATGGACGACTTACAAACCAAACTGTAAAAACCTTGTAGCCGGGTGGATAACCTAGATTCCTTGGGCAACACCTCACGCACAAGCATGCATAGTAGGAAGGTGAATAACCATGAAGCTCACCAGCCAAGGCCCCAAACAGATCAGCATGTATTTCCTGGCCGGTGTTTTGGCTTTTTGGCCTTTGTTAGGAGCTACCCTGGTATTCGCCTTCGGAGATTGCCGATTTAAAGGTGAATTCTACGTATACCGCAGTATTGGTCATATGATGATCGTTGCTACGCTCTTAATTTGCGCTCAATTATCAATAAAAACAGCGTCCCGTGCAAAAGTTACTCTATCGAAATTAGACATAGCTCTGATCGCCATTGTGGGTTTAACGTTCATTTATACAAGCTTGTTCACGGAACCTAATTATGTGTTCCTGATCCCGTCCGCCCTAATCCAACTTATGGCTGTGTTCGGAATTGTAGCCTGTACCAGTTTGTTTGCCCGATTGGCGGGGATGCAACTCACTACGATTTGGCGCTCAATATTCAGTTCGATGTTACTGTATCTGCCGGTGTTATTTTACATCATCTTCGCACTGCCAACCAATCCTGATTATCATTGGAGCGCGTGTTTTGCCCCTGTACAAAACTTGCGGTGGTTCGGTGCATTGCTCGCCATCGCGTTGGCCGCTGGACTGACACTTCCTTGGCCTCGAAAAGTGTACCCGTTAGGCAGCAATTGGTGGATACCAGTTGGGCTGTTCATCTTATGGACGCTATTGTTTTGGACCGGCAGTCGTGGGCAAATTATCGCCCTTTTTGGGGCGATAATATTTCTAGCAGTTCTCAGTGCGAAACACAGACGGAGTTTGTTTACTCGGAGTTTCGCAACGGCGGTTCCAGGTCTTCTCGTATCCGCTGCTCTTCCAGTACCAACCGAGCATTTCGGATTTATCCAACGTCTTTTTAGCAAAGGAGTTGGAACACCGATAGATGTTGTCACTTCGGGCAGAACCGGGATTTGGACTAAAGCTCTCAATACAATTCTAGAGCGTCCGTTGCTTGGCCATGGGGTTGGGCAGCTGCACCCGGCTACCGGGGCAACCGTCCCCCATGCACACAATTTTCCGCTGGAAGCTCTTATGTCCTTTGGCGTCATTGGCGGAGGTGCATTGATAATCCTTGTCGTGAAGTTCTACGCGCATCAAATTGCTCGAGCACGACGACACAAATTTCCTGATCAGATCACCCCACCTTTTTTGATCTTCTCAACCATTTTGCTAATGTCGTTAGTCAGTGGTGGTGTTCTGCTTCAATCAATCTCGCCTCTGTTGATAATCGCAGGATGCGGAATATGGGCGTGCTTGCATTCATTAGAAGAGAGCAACCAACAGGCAAGCCTCACTTGAATCAAGTCTTCATCCGGTGTCAACTCTCATTTGAACGTTTTCGTTTTGTACCAAGTACCAATTTTTTTGCCAATGATTTCAAACGCATGTCTCTTCAGCTGAGTTGCATGATGCGAATTGTGAAGTTAAAAATTGAAACGCCCACCGACACCAATTCGGAAATGAAAAATCTATCTCAGTACACGACAACCAGAGCGTCTGATTGGTCTGTCCGTTTTAAAAAAAGTGGGGTCTCACCAACTTAAAACGTATCCGTCCGATGAAGGTGCTCTGGCGGCATAGCTTTGAGTTTTGTTACGCTGCGGATGCAACGTAACGCCAAGGGAGCAGTTGGTCGATACGAGTGATCTTGTGATCGGCGATACGGGCAAGAGTATCGGTAAG
>JABABQ010000018.1 GCA_014238155.1 Rhizobiaceae bacterium | reverse complement strand
TTGACGGGCCAGCCTTTGAGGGAAGGTCTGGCCTCGCGTCAATACGGGGTCCCCCTGCCGCACCGCCGGCGACGCCATCTGCGACAATGACGTTACCGGCGGCGGCGACGGCGGCGAATGCGGCGAATGCGGCGGCGAGTGCGGCGGCGGCGAATCCGTGCGTCCGCGCTCCAACCCGGCGCGGCGTAACCTGTAGGTGAAGAATTGCTGGGTGATGGTGATGAGGGTGGCGGCCGGAATCAGCATTGCCGCAAATTTCAGCCAGTTTGGAAATGACTGCAGTGTATCGAACAGGTCTTTCCAGATACTGTAATCTTCCATAAGCAACTCCCTCAATTTCGAGCTTGCAAGGCGGCGAAGAGCCGCCCGGCGCATGTGCGCCGCGCAGGCGTTTGGCAAAGCCAAACTGCCGTGAGCGCAAAAAACAAAATACTACCGGAGGCATCGCTGCGGCGGCGGCGAGCGCTGCAGCGGCGAAAAACCTCTGGTAGTCAGGGAGTTCATAAATCGCCCATAGACGATCGCGATGGCCTTTAGATTTTCCCCCGAAGGGAAAGCTCCTGAACATGCGCCAAAGCCTCCCCGACCCGAAGGTTGAGGAGGTATCGTTGCGGCCGATACCGGCCGCTATGGGTGAGGTTATGACGCCCCGAAGCATGCGAGTGCCGCAGGCTCTGGGGAGACACTAGCGGGAGCGGGGGGTGATGGGAAGGGGAGAAAATTTCGACTTATACCGAACTTTGGCCAGATGAAGGATTCACCCTGGAATTTTCCGAAAACTGCCATTCGAAATAGAGCGTGAAATTCAACATCCAATGTCGGCAATGCGGACAAAACCCGACCGTTCTGCGTTTTTCACGAATGCCCGCTATGGAGGATGTGGCGGGAGGCTTGACAACAAACAGTATATCGAGATATTTCGATTTATGGACATTGAAAGATCAATATCAGCGCTGAACAATCCGGTTCGCCGACAAATTCTGGAATGGCTCAAAGACCGTTCAAACTTTCCTCCTGCACTGCCCGGTCATGAAGACCTTGAAGGCGTTTGTGTTGGCTACATTCAGGAGAAGGTAAAGCTGTCTCAGTCTACAATCTCGAACTACATGGGATTGTTGAAACAGGCTGGATTTGTGAACGCAGAGCGCCACGGTCAGTGGACATTCTACCGGCGCGACGAAAAGAACATTCAAGCGTTTCTTGCCGCCGTCCAAGACGAACTTCTCAAACCGTAGCTCGGAATGAGGGAAATCTATCCTCACCCAGCTTTGCTTAAGTGAAATGATATATCGAAATATACCGATGGAGTGATGATATGAGCCGCAACAGCCATGATGCGAAAAACTTGTTGACCCAACCGCTCGACCTACCTTGTGGCGTTCGGTTGAAGAACCGGCTGATAAAATCGGCGATGTCTGACTCCCTTGGCGATGGGGCAGGAAACCCGACAGATGCACAGATGCGCCTTTATGAACGATGGGCGGAAGGCGGTGCAGCGCTTTCGATGATCGGCGAGGTGCAGGTGATCCCCGGCTATCCTGAGAAACCCGGTAACCTCGTTCTGGTGCCAGACGCAGATTTTCCCGCAATGCAGAAACTGGCAAAGCGCGGATCAGTAAACGGCGCGCATATCTGGCCCCAACTTGGTCACGCCGGTGCACTTGCACATGGACCTATCAGCAATCCCAAGGGACCGTCTCCCCTGAATGTTGAGGGATTGCAATGTGGCGGCATGTCATTGGATGAAGTCCATGAACTACCCCGATCCTATGCGCGAGCCGCAATTCTTGCACAGGAAGCTGGTTTTGGTGGCGTCTTGATTCACGCCGGTCACGGCTTTCTGTTCAGCCAGTTTCTATCACCTCTGTTCAATCATCGGACCGATGCTTATGGGGGCAATGTTGAGCGCCGATTCCGCGTCATTGGAGAGGTGATCGACGCAGTTCGACAAGCGGTCGGGGCTTCGTATCCAGTCGGCATAAGGATTAATTCGACCGACAAACTAGAAGGTGGCCTCACGACAGACGACGCGTTTGACGTGGTGCGACTGCTCAACAATACATCAGTCGACCTTATCGACATTAGCGGCGGCACCTACTTTCCCGGTGCTGCTTCGAGTTCAGACGGCACCTCTTCGTCGGGGCCGTATTTTGCCGACTTCGCCAAGCAAGCAAAGGAACTGACCGATATCCCAATCGTTGTAACGGGTGGTTTCGAGACTAGAAATCAGGTTGTGGGAGCTTTGCAGGACGGCTCGGCTGACGCCATCAGCCTTGGCCGTGCGATGATTTTGAACGCTTCACTCGCGAATACATGGTTGAGCGATGCAGGTGGCGAACCTGAATTTCCGATGTTCGATGCACCGCCACGCGGTGGTGTCACTGCGTGGTATTCGATGCGGCTGACAGCCCTCGGCGAGGACAACGAGAGTCAGTTTGATCTAAGTCCAGCAGACGCTTTGCAGGCATACGAGGCACGGGATGCGGAACGCTGTGAAGTCTGGCGCAACCGGTTCAATTGAGCAGGCCTCTTCGGGCATAGCTGACGTTCGACACTATGCAGCAAGTTGGTAGGTTTGGCCTCCATGCAATAATCGACCTCTCCGGCAATTTCGAGAAATCTACGTCTGCCTTGGTGAATTCGTTCCGGAAAAATCAATTCGAACCAATCACCACACCTCCCGTTGTTTCGACGGGCTGTAGCTCAGAGGGTTTCGCTGCCATTCGAATTGCATGTCGCATCAGTTTAAGCGCAAACCGATCTTTGCAGTTGCAACCAGTCGACAAATGCCGTGACGCTTTTGGCCGGATTTCCCGCACGCGGTCGGGCCAGGAAATATCCGTATGAAGCGAGCCCGACACGGGAAAGACGGACAAGCTGCCCGTCTTTAAGCTCGCGCTCCACCAAGTCATCGTTTAAGGCAATGCCCTGACCATCGATGACCGCCTGAACCCTGACATTGGGGTCGGGGATGATCAAACTATCCTCACGCGAATGATGAGGCAGGCCAGCCGCATCAAACCAGTCGGACCAGGCATTGCTGTCATCATGGTCGCGCAACAGCGTCGCCTCTGAAAAGGCGCGCTCCAGCCCGATCGTTTGCACCTTTTCCGCAATATCTCGATTGCCAACAGGCCATGCGGGCATCGACATGAATGGCTTTATTTCCACATCGTCCCAGGATCCGTCACCCCACCGTATGGCCACATCCACCCCCTGACGGTCCAAATCGAACAATTGCGTCATCGGTTGAATGCGTAATTGAATTTCTGGATGTTGCTCCATGAAGGTCATCAATCGTGAAGACAGCCACCGAGAGGCAAAATAACTCGACATTCCAACGGTGAGAGACCGGGTTTCAGAGCCTTTGAGGCGGGTCAGCTCAGCTTCGATCGTCCGATAGCTGGAACCGCAAGTCGTCAAAAGCTGTTTGGCCTCAAGGGTCAGACTAACCCCGCGCGAATTTCGCTTAAACAGCATCACACCCAGATCAGCTTCAAGGATTTTGATCTGGTAGCTGATCGCCCCTTTGGTCATGTGCAGCGCGTCAGCGGCTTTCGAGAAACTGTCAAATTGTGCAATTTCCACAAACAGGCGCAGGAAATCATGGTGTTTGAAAGTGGATTGCATGACACAGTGTACAAATATTTTGAACGCTGTGTACAGAAAATATCGATTGTCGCCCTCCTTTTGATGGCCAAGATTGCAGGAATTGGAGAAATCTGAGCCACGCAGTTTGGAAAATTTAAACGCATCAGTGCAACCCGAGTTACGAACGGCGGTAAGACGTGGACGCGCCGCACGACAATCTGTTGCCCCCGTCATCATATCTCCGCGCACCCGAAAAATTCCCCCCTACTCTGTTTTGTCTACCAACGCACTGATTGCCATCGAGCAGCAAGCCGACTGGATTTTGGAGAAAATTGGTATTGAGTTTCGTGGAGACAAGGCAGCCCTGGACCTGTTTGCCGAAGCTGGAGCGGAAGTCGTGGGGGAGCGGGTTGTATTTGAACCCGGCCTTGCCCGACACCTTTGCTCCCCGGCACCGGCAGAATTCAAACTCCACGCCCGCGATCCAGACCACACCGTAACGCTGGGGGGTGACAATGTTGTGCTCATGCCGGGCTATGGCTCGCCTTTCGTCAGCGATCTGGAACAAGGCAGGCGATATGCAACACTGGCTGACTTCGAAAACTTTGTGAAACTGACATATGGCAGCCCGTGGTTGCACCATTCCGGCGGTACGGTTTGTGAACCGACCGACATCCCGGTCAATAAACGCCATCTGGACATGGTGTTCGCCCACCTCACCCTGTCGACCAAACCGTTTATGGGTGGCGTAACAGCGCCGGAGCGCGCCCGCGACAGCATCGACATGGCCCGCATTGTCTTTGGTGCAGCATTCATGGAAGACAACGCCGTGATGCAAGGCAATATCAATGCCAACTCCCCGTTGATTTACGATGAGACGATGTCGGGAGCGCTGCGGGTCTATGCCGCTGCCAATCAATGTGTTTGCGTCTCACCGGCAATATTTGCTGGCGCAATGGGGCCACTTTCACCTGCTGCGGTGGCCGCGCAGACTTTGGCAGAGGGCATGGTTGGCATTGCATTGGCCCAATTGGTGCGACCCGGATGTCCCGTTGTCTTCGGCAGTTTTCATTCCACAATGAACCTCAAATCCGGTGCGCTGACCTTCGGTTCACCTGAAGCTAACCTGGCGACCATGGCGATCTCTGAGCTCGGCAAACGCCTTGGCGTTCCTGTGCGTTCCGGCGGCGGACAAATTTCAGGGTCAAATGCGCCAGACGGACAGGCCATGCAGGACAGCACCGGTGCAATGTGGGCGACGCTGTTGTCGGGCACCCATCAGGTCTGGCACGCGGCCGGTTGGCTCGAAGGCGGGCTGGTCATGTCCTACGAGAAATTCGTCATGGACCTCGATCATTGTGGAGCGATGATGACCATGTTGCAGGGTTTTGATGTTGACGAGGAAGCCTTTGGCCGTGATGCCTATCACGAAACCGGGCCGGGAAAGAACTTCCTGTCCACACAGCATACATTACGCCATTTTGCGACGGCAAATTTTCAACCCGAAATACCCGAAGCCGGTCCGTTTGAAACATGGTTCGAAAACGGCAGCCCGACTGCTGATCAACGCGCGACGGCCCGATGGAAGAAAATGCTCGCCGAATACAGCCAACCATCAATGGATGAAACGGTCCTTGTTGCACTCAAACAATTTGTCGAAACCCGCAAATCGTCGATGCCCGACGAATGGTACTAAGCATCGATTATTGTATCGGTCAGACTTTCAGGAGAACTCAAATGACTGAAGAACTTAGCCGCACATCTGCCCTCGCCTCGCGACATACAGCACTTGGCTCAGGCCTTGAAGACTGGAACGGGATGGGGACCGCGTGGTCCTATTCCACCGATCCCAATACTGAGCATGATGCGGTGCGCGACAATGCGGGAATGTTTGACATGTCCCCCCTCAAAAAGGTCTTCGTGCGCGGCCCGGATGCGGCGGCCACACTGGATCATCTGACCACACGGGATATCAGCAAAATTGCACCGGGATCGGCTGCTTATCTTTGCGTATTAACCGACAAGGGCGGCATCGCGGACGATGCAATCGTGTCGAACAATGGCGGTGACGAATGGATGATCGTTCATGGTTCCGGGAACACTATGGCGCTGCTGGAAGCCTCTGCGGAGGGGCGCAACGTGCAGATTGAATTCACTGACGATCTTCATGATCTGTCGGTACAGGGGCCCAAATCCTGCGATATTCTGAATGCAAACTGTGACATGGATCTGAGCAGATTGGCCTATTTCCAACACGCTCCGGCAAAGCTGTTTGGTCATGATTGCCGGCTGTCCCGCACCGGCTATTCCGGCGAGCGCGGATACGAAATTTTCGCCGACGCCTCGGTGATTGGTGACATCTGGGACAGGCTTTCAAATGCTGGGGTGATGCCCTGTTCATTCACCGCCCTCGACAAGGTGCGCATCGAGGCCGGACTGCTGTTTTATGGCTATGACATGAGCGAGGCCAACACCCCCTGGGAGGTTGGGCTTGGCTTTACCATCAACCAAAACAAGGGCGACTTTCGCGGCAAGGGTGCTGTGATGGCGGCAAAGGGCAAGGAAGCGGTCTACAATGTCTGTCTCGACATCGATCATTCAGAAATGATTGCAGGTGGCGAAAGCCTGTCGCTGGATGGCACCAGCGTGGGTGTTGTAAACAGCCCCTGCTATTCACATCGGATGGGCAAATCACTGGCCCTGGCGCATATCAGTTCAGGCACAAGCGCGGGAACAGTTCTGCAGGTTTCCGGTGACGGGATTGAAACCACGGCCACCGTGGTTCAAAGCCCGGTCCATGACTCGGGAAAATCAAAAACCCATCGGTGAACAGGGCGGAGCTTTGCCATTGTCTGGTAATTTCTGCAGATATTTCCATGCAATTTTATGTCGTGTCTATTTTATTACACCTTGTTATTGTTTGAGAAAATTCCAGCTTGATGCTTGATTTGGTAATCCTCAGCTGATAGCGCCGCTAACGGGAAGGGCTTTTCATCGACCGAAACGTTTCGGTTGGTATTGATGATAAAGGCCACCCGAAATGAGTCTCCCAGATCACCAAGTCTGCACGAAATATTGTAACTTATTTCTGCAGCCGACCCTTGCCTGTTTGTTTTCCAAAGATGCGACCGCGCCGTCCCAAACCTAGCTGAAGCGTAGCCGGATGCGGCCAGCGGCGGCAGCGGCGGCGGCGGCGGCGATGGCCGCCCCGGCTCTGTGCGCCGCGCTGATGGCCGCTGGCATGTTTGCGCTTACCAGCGTGGCAGTTGTTTCTCCGGCCCGGGCCGAGTGCCCCTTCACAGTTTCCGCCGGTCAAACGATAACCTCTGAACAAACATTAACAGATAATCACGACTGCACCATTGAAGCAGGCGGGGTAGTCGATCTGGGTGGCAATGGCAATGGCAATGACTCTGGCATTGCAATGCATGGGGAAAACAATACCTTCACCAATAACGGCCTGATCACCGGCTTCACGCATTCAGGAATTTATTTTAATGGCGCAGGTGGAGCCCTGATCATTAACAGCGGTGACATCATCACCAACGCGGACAATGTTTCGGCAATTGTCGATTCTACTGGCAACATCTTTTATAATGAAGTGATCAATAACGGCCGGATCCGAATCAAGGGAAAAAACAGTCGAGGCCTATCCGCCTTTAAAAACAACAGTTTCACCAACAACGGCTCGATGGAGATCATCGACGCGGATGGCTCGAACAAATACAATTATGGGTCGGGACAGGGTGTCGGTTTTGACAGCGGCATTGTGTTCGCCAACAATGGCACACTGTTTATGGTCGGAAACAAGGATACTGCCGGTGTGTACGCTTTCAGCGGAGACAACAACACAATTTACAATTCCGGCCTGGTCAAAGCCATTCCTTTTGACCACGAAGCTAGCAATGACGACAATGACCCCTATGCCATATACTTCGAAGGGTACTCAGGCTATCCGTCAGATGGCAACAGGTTCGTACTGTTGCCCGGATCCCTGATCATCGGCAAGATCGGCCTTGGCACATCAACAAGCAATGCTGACACCTACAGAAACGATCACACACTCGACGTGTCCAATGGTATGTCCGTGGTGTTGACCTTCGACGACGTCGGTACAATGAGCAACTACAAAGACCCACTGTTCCTTCCCGGCACTGTTGAATCCCATGGTGCGCCGCAATTTACCAATCTGGATACACGCAAAATAGCGGTTATCGATCCGACCCTGCTGTCAGTGTCTGATGAAGTGGTCACCGATGTGGTCAATGGATCCCATGGCGGTGTTCACGGTCGGCTGGCGCAGATGCGGCAAGGCGGTCAGGCCCAGGGGGATGGCGGCGGCGGCGCGGGCGCGCCCGGCGGCTGGCTCCATGCGTTCGGCTCTTTTCGGAAAGTGGAAGGTTCTGAACCTTCCGCCGATGCCCGGGTTGGAACCGGCGGCATGGTGACCGGTATTGACGGGGAATATGACAGCAATATTATGCTCGGGGCCTTTGCCGGTGCGGCGCGCAGCCAGGTTGAGCATCAACATGACCTCCCCGTCTATCAATATGACTTTGACAATTACGAAGACTATAGTGCTGATCCTGAAACCACATTTCACTATATCAAGGGATATGTTGATGTTCAGGAAGAAGACATAAACAGCTTTTTCGGCGGGCTTTATGCCAGCATTGATCTGGGCGGTGCAAATCTGAATGCCATACTCACCGCCGGTCAATCCAGTCATGATTGGGTTCGCGTGGCCAATAACAATGTCGTTGTAGAAACCGAGACCAGTGCCGGTGACGCGCGGTCTGCAACCGGTCTGCAAACCTATACCGCCGATTATAATGGCCTTTTCGTCGCGCCGGAACTGTCTCTCAGCCATGCGGCGGCAGTGTCGGAAAATGTCGTTGTGAATTCAGGAATTGGCCTGCGCTATACCCACTTTTCCCTCGATGGATTTACTGAATCTGGAATGACAGATGCAACTGAAAACCTGACGGTCGAAGATCGTCAGCTGGATATATTGCAGGTTCGGGTGCAACAGTCCCTGACAATATCCGCTTCAACTGACCAGGGGGCGGTCCGCATTGCTCCCCATTATGGTGTCGAATATCGCTCCCTGCTGGGCGGTAACAAGGCCAGCGTTGTCGCCCTTGATTTGCCAGACTATGTCAGTTTTGACACGGGTGGTGAAGACACCGTCTTTACCGGTTTTGCCGGCATTAATCTTCACCAGAATGTGGGTGAAAATGCTGAATTCAAGGCAGGTATTGAAGCTGGCCTGTCGAACCATGGTGGCCGCACGATTTCGGGCCAGGCCAGTCTCAGCATCAGGTTTTAGAACCACCATCTTTTCGCATAGCCGCAATCACGGCCAGTTGTTAATCGGGTGAATATCTGGACGATTCAGCCGGCAAATTAATGCTTAGGCTCAGGCCCCATTGATTTGATGTATACTGCGGTGGGTTGATAGCAATTGTGTTGAGAGCCTTCGGCTGGACAAGAAAACCTTGGCCATTGGCTCTGGCACAAATTGGCTCTGCTCCTGAGCAGCCATCGTCAATCGACTTTCGGTCAAGTCTACAATACGAATTCGTTTGATTTTCCAAGCGAAGTTGGAGACCAGCATCTCGTAAATATGGGGGAGAGCGGTTGTTGGTCGTTTTGAATGTAGGTAAACGAAATTGGCCAATGCAGACGTTGAAATCTGTTAAGCGATAATCAGGCCAATGGCCGCTTCGCCTCCCTTTCACGACTTCAAGCCTTGTCGCAAACCGGACGTGATGGCGGGAAGGGAAATCCCTATCGCCAATGAGGTGGATATGCCTCGATATATCCCGGCATTGTCTCGATTCTTTGTGCCCAGGCTGCAAGGTTCGGGTAGTAATTTTCCAATGGGGCGACCTTAAGTTCTAATGCCTCCACCCCATCTTTCGTCGCGCACCGCAGCAACTGCATCAGGGCTGGGTAAACAACAATATCTGCAGCTGTTAGTGTTTCTCCACAAAGATATGGGCGGTCGTCCAGACTGGAATTAAGGGCGGCCAGTTCCTGATACACAGGACGAATGAATTCCTTTATTTCAGCGGCCAATTCCATTGAGCGGCCACGAAAAATTGGCCTGGAAACATTGCCTATAGGAGTTCTGAGCCGATCATCCGCCTCGCAAACGATCTGCCAGATTTCTGCGACTTGAGCGGGATTGGCTCCAAGCAACGGTGTATCGGGATAAGCCGCCTCAATATAAGCCAGAATAGCGTTAGTCTCGCGTACAGTTATCTCGCCGTCTACAAGTGTTGGGACATTGCCTCTGGGATTGATTGAAAGGAAAGATTCACTCTTCTGCTCGCGTTTGGAATTATCCAACCTTCTTGGTTCGTAAGATATTTCCTTGGCAGCGAGAGCCAGCATAACACTCCAGCAAGGTGGGCTCCCGCTTATAAAATAGCACTCCAGTTTCATTTTTTAATTTCTCGGTGGGAAGTGGTCCGCACAACGTGGACCAGTGATTTGGAAACATCAATGACCTCTTCGTGCCTAGTTCCAAAATTGTACGTGTCGCGGATTGAACGATATGCTGGCCTGCAGGGCGTCAATTATGTCCGGCACCAGACCTTGGTCATATTTGTTAGGTGTACCCGTCAATCAGATGGAAACATGCGGCTTTTCTCCGGCGCTCGAAACGGCAAATCGATTGGGACACACCAGTGCCTGAGCTAATGCACTTGTGAGCTGGGCTTCCCGGGTCGTAGTATGGCGAAGTAAATTTACTTCGGGGAGTCTGCGGTAGCCATGCAAACAAAAAGCGCGCAGCCCCGTGGCCCTAACTTTCTGGCGCGAGCGGTGGCCCGGATTGGCCTGTCTATCCGCTCGAAACTGCTGATTTCCTTTCTGGGTATCACCTGTCTTCTGGTGGGTGTTGCTCTCTTTGGTCTAAACGCACTGCAACAGGCCAACGAGCGGACCGGTTTGCTGATCCACGACCAGCAGCGGATTCAGTATTTCAATGGTATTTATGGGGCTCTGGCGGAGCTGAACTCACTTGTTTTGGCGCTGCACGTGCCGAATGACAACCGCATTTGGCAAGATGGGGGTTTTTTCAATGGACTTACAGAAAATATTGATGACCGGGTGGATACACTAAAAATCTTTATTGGCCGCGGCGTGCGTCGATTTGGCAAACTTGGCATGCCAGATGAAGGTAATATTTCTGCCTTGCGGGAAGACCTTGGCGAAATCAAGAAAGTTGCACAGAACATTAGTCAGTTTGGTCGCAACAAGGAGTCTCAGCGAGCAGCCGAGTTTGGTCTTAAAAAAATGTTTGACCCAGTGCGTGCAATGCAACGCGACACGTACACAATTGTGCGGCAGATCGAGCAAGAGATGAGCAATCGCGGCAAGATCACGGCTACGGCATACTTAACCTCCCGCCAGAACATTTTAGCCGCCGCTCTTGCTGCGGTAGGTTCCGCTCTACTGCTCGGTTTTTCGATCTCTTCCTCGTTGCTTTGGCCCATTACTCGCATCCGATCGGCTCTTGGCCAGCTCGCGGGCGGCGGGTTTGATCAGCGCATTGAGGTGCCCAACCGCGATGAACTGGGTGCGCTGGCGGGTCATGTGAACGACACCAGCGCCCGACTGGGTGCGCTCTATAATGAGGTGGAGGTGCAAAAAGAGGAACTCGCCGGTTGGAATGCGGCACTTGAGGACAAAGTAGCAGACCAGATGATCGAGATCGAGCGCACCAGCCGCCTGCGTCGGTTTCTGCCGGCGCAAGTAGCCGACTTGATTGTAGGATCAGAAGATGAGACTGAAGTGCTGCGTAGTCGCCGGGCCGAGGTCACTGTGCTCTTTGCCGATCTCCGTGGATTCACCAGTTTTGCCAATTCTGCCGCACCAGCTGAAGTGATGGGTGCTCTAAACGCGTTTCACGGCGCCTGTGGGCCACTGATTGAAGCCCATGGCGGCACACTGGAGAGGTTTCTCGGCGACGGGGTCATGGTGCTTTTTGGAGCGCCCGTGTCAGTTGAGGACGCCGCCGAACGCGCAGTTGCGCTGGCTCGCGAAATGCAAGTTGCTGTGCGTAAAGCGCTCAAACCACTTGTTGAGCAAGGTTACCAAATTGGCTGTGGTATTGGCATTGGTACGGGCCCTGCCACGGTTGGGCAGATCGGCTTTGACGGGCGTCGCGACTATTCGGCCATCGGCCCCGCACCCAACCTCGCCGCGCGGCTTTGTGATTTTGCCAAAGACGGGCAAATTCTCATCTCGCACTCCACGGTCTGGCAAATCGAGGTTCCGACCAAACCTGCGGGCAAGTTCGACCTCAAAGGCATCGGCGACGCTGTAGCGGCGTTTGAACTGGCGTAGCCATACAATTTGCCAAGCTCGTCAGGCGGTTTTTGACCGCCCAAAAATCTGGATAACCGGACGAAAATTCAATTGTAGAAAGAACTTCGAGAGCGGATACTTGGAATGGACAAACTGGCAGTAACCGCTCCAACCCCTCTCGCGGCTCAATTGCTCATTGACCGCTACGGGCACAAGGTGACGCCGAGAGCTCTGTCGTAGACCGACCAGCGAACCAAATTGATTTTGGTGGTTTGTCAGCATTACCGCCGTTCAGCAAACTGCGATTCAGGTCCTGACCCGAATGAGCGACCACCTTAAGGCGTCAGCAGAATTTTGCCGCGATGGGCTGCTTGCTCCATCATCTGACGGGCATCCACGACGTGGTCAAACGGGAATACCGCGTAGGTCTGGGTTTTGAACTTGCCTTCTGCAAATAACGGACAGACCTGGTTTTTGAGGTCGGCGGCGATTTCGGCTTTGAACTCCTTGCTGCGGGGCCGCAGTGTTGACCCGGTATACGTTAGCCGTTTTAACATGAGGGGCATCAGGTTAACCTCGACCTTGGCGCCCTTGTTGAAAGCCAGCTGAATGATCCGTGCGTCGGGTTTTGCCGCGTATGTCCGCTTCAACGGTGCTCATGCCCAAGGTCAATCAGGCACGTCAAAAGCTACAACAGCTTCTCAACTCGGAGCTTCCCTTACAGCAGCCTTCCATCAAAAAATTCACCAATCCGCCGATCCGCTTGAAGTCGACCTGATAGATTAGGCTTCGGGACCTGCGTTCCCTCAATATAAAACCGGCATCAAAGAGTGCGGACAGATGAAACGAAGTTCGCGAGGGGCTTGCTTTAATCTTCCCTGCGATATCGCCAGCGCTCATGCCATCTGGTCCGGCTTCAACCAAGGCTCGAATGACCTTTAGTCGATCTCCGTTCGAGAGAGCCCCAAACAAATCTGCTGCTTTTTCGTCATCCATATTTCAATACCTCTTGAAATAAATAGTTTTGCCTGTATGTTATTTCAAGCATCATTGAAATGAAAGAAATAATTATGACAACTTTCGCTGACCTGCTTGCTGACCTGCAGACCTTAGATCCGATGCACCCCTTGGTTTTCGTGACTGATGAAGGAGAGATCGGCGCGGGATATCATGTCACAGAGCTGCGGCATTCGACTTCGAAAGGCATCGATTGCGGAGGTAAAATCGAAACCTGGCAAGAGACGCGATTGCAACTTCTTGACGGTCAAGGTTCGACCCATATGAGCGTGGGAAAATTTAGTGATATCGTACAGCAGAGCCTTTCCGCTTTGCCCGAACTGGCACAGGCACCTTTGTTGGCTGAGTTTGGCCACAACAACAGCGGGCTGATGCTAATGTCAGTTGGCGCACCAGAGCTTCAAGATGAAACAGTGGTGTTACGGCTCGGTAAAGCTTGCGCAATCTGCAAGCCCGCTCAGCGAAACAAGGGCATTGGAGATGAAGCCAGCTCTTGTTGTGGGAGCATTCCCAATTCGGTGTCGAAAACATCTTGCTGCTCAACAGTCATGCCACGCGTTGAAGCAAACGTCTGTTGTGGATGAGATTTACGTTCGTCAAACAGCGGACATTCGAGAGGGGCTTTTCTGAATCCGGTTTGTCATAATCAACACTGCGCAATTTTCACAAATTGCTTGACCTGAAGTTGCTTTAGGTCGGTATGATTTGGTTAACCAAGGTAGTCAGACCATGAAAATTGCAGAAGTTGCCGAGCGTACCGGCATGAATATTACGACAATTAGATATTACGAGAAAACGAAACTCAGCCCACCTATAGCAAGAGGTGCGGACGGGAACCGGTCTTTTAGCGCCACTGATCTGGACTGGTTTTGTCTTCTCTCATCTCTTCGAGAGACAGGGATGCCGAATTCTGAAATGCAGAAATTTGCTGCGTTTTATGCAAAGGGCAACAAGACAATTCCTGATCGTAAGGCGATGTTACTCATGCATGGCCAACGTCTTATAGACAAACAGGCCGAACTTGACCGATGCGCCGAAATTCTCGAACGCAAACTCGCCAAGTATGATGAAAGCATGGGAGAGCTGTCATGAAAATCTTAGTTGTGGGTGCATCCGGTGATATTGGCCAAGCCGCATGTGACGAGCTGAACAATCGTCATGAGATCATAAAAACTGGTCGCTCAAGCGGGCAGTATGAAGCTGATATCTCCGATCTTGCTGCAGTTCGCGATCTGTATCGCAAGATCGGTCAGCTTGATGCTGTTGTTTCTTGTGCTGGAGACGCAACCTTCGCGCCGTTGAACGAATTTACTCGAGACAGTTTCATGTATGGATTAAGCCAGAAGGTTATGGGACAGGTCAATCTTGTCATTGCTGGACTTGATACCATTGCTGATGGTGGTTCTTTTACATTGACGAGCGGTGTCCTTGATCGTGACCCAATCCGAATGGGAGTGAATGCAGCAACTGCAAATGGAGCGCTTGCAGGTTTCGTCAAATCCGCAGCAATCGAGATGTCACGTGGTCTAAGGATAAATGTCGTTAGCCCGGGATTGCTTGAGGTTTCCGAACCTCGTTATGGAAAATGGTTCCAAGGTCACAAGCCTGTTTCTTCTATTGATGTTGGTAGGGCCTATTCAAAAAGCGTCGAGGGAGCGCTGACGGGACAAGTTCTTATTGTGGAATAGAATGCGTGTGCCAGCATTGAACTAAGAAGACACTTAACAGTGTTGAAGAGATGGTCATTTGGTCCACATTACCGCCTTTCAGCAAACCGCGATTCAGGTCCTGACCCGAATGAGCGACCACCTTAAGGCGTCAGCAGAATTTTGCCGCGATGGGCTGCTTGCTCCATCATCTGATGGGCATCCACGACCTGGTCAAACGGGAATACCGCGTGGGTCTGGGTTTTGAACTTGCCTTCTGCAAATAACGGCCAGACCTGTTTTTTGAGGTCGGCGGCGATTTCGGCTTTGAACTCCTTGCTGCGGGGCCGCAGTGTTGATCCGGTATACGTCAGCCGTTTTAACATGAGGGGCATCAGGTTAACCTCGACCTTGGCCCCCTTGTTGAAAGCCAGCTGAATGATCCGTGCGTCGGGTTTTGCCGCGCTGAAATTGCGGGCGATGTAATCGCCACCAATAATGTCGACAATAATATCGGCGCCACCGGCGTTTTTTACAATTTCGACAAAATCCTCTTGCCGATAATTGATCGCCCGTTCGGCGCCCATTTCCTCACAAAATTCACAGCCTTCCGGCTTGCCGCTGGTTGCAAAAACCCGCAATCCGAAGGCCTTGCCCAATTGGATGGCAGTGGAGCCAATGCCACCGGCACCACCATGAACCAGCATCAGGGAACCCGGATTGATGTTTTGATTGTGGAACACATTGTTCCAAACAGTGAACAGGGTTTCGGGCAGACCGGCGGCATCCAGTTCAGCAGTTCCCGACGGGACAGGCAGGCAATGGTTTGCTTCAACGGCCACATATTCTGCATAACCGCCGCCATTGGTGAGCGCGCAAACCTTATCGCCAACCGTCCAGTCTTCAACGCTTTTTCCCAGCGCCACGATTTCTCCCGACACTTCAAGTCCAAGCAAATCAGACGCTCCGGGCGGTGGCGGATAATGGCCCCGGCGCTGCACGATATCGGGGCCGTTGACGCCGGCAGCGGTGACCTTGATCAACACTTGTGACGCTTCTGCTTCGGGCACATCGCGGGTACCGGCCATCAATACGTCCGGACCACCATGTTCTGTGATCTCGATTGTCTTCATATTTTTAACGGGCATGGAGATTATTTCCTGGCAAACAGCGAAAGAGATTTACAAAATTTACAATATTGCAGGCGCGACGGTTGGAATGTTTACAATTCCACGAGAAATTCGATCGATCTTTGTGGTTTTTACACAACTTTACAAACCGTCACGCTAACTTGTGCCAACTTAAGGAAACACAAGGGATTTGGCCATGAAAATTCTCATCCTGGGAGCCTCCTATGGATCGCTTTTATCGACCAAACTTCTCATGGCTGGACATGACGTAACGCTGATCTGCCGCCGCAAGACGGCCGACCTGATTAACGCCGAAGGGACGATTGTTCGCCTGAAACTGCGGGGCGAAGATCAGCACCGTTTGCTGAAATCGAACGAGCTGCCCGGCAAGGTTGACGCGGTCACGCCAGAGCAGGCCCGCCCGGAAGATTATGATCTGGTGGCGCTTGCGATGCAGGAACCGCAATATGGCGAACCCAGCGTCAAAGCTCTGATGGGGCGGGTTGCGCTGAGCAGGCGGCCATGCCTGTCGATCATGAACATGCCACCGCTGGCTTATCTGAGCCGCATTGAGGCCTTGAAGGATGCGGATTTGAGCGGTTGCTATGTCGATCCATCGGTCTGGAGTGCTTTCGAGCCAGGACTTATCAGCCTGTGCAGCCCTGACCCACAAGCGTTCCGTCCGCCGGAAGAGGAGGCGAATTTTTTGCATGTTGGCCTGCCGACAAATTTCAAGGCAGCCGAGTTTGCCGATCCGCAGCACAATGAAATTCTGCGTCGTCTTGAATCCGATATCGCGGACATTCGCCTGGATGGACAAGATGTTCCCGTCAAGCTGCGGGTCTATGAATCGCTGTTCGTGCCAATGGCAAAGTGGAGCATGTTGCTGACCGGCAATTATCGCTGCGTCACCAGGGGCGATGGTCGCGCCATTCGCGATGCGGTCCACAGTGATCTTGATGAGTCGCGTGAAATCTATGAATGGGTAGATCAACTGGCGCGCAAACTGGGTGCGAATTCCGAAGATCAGGTGCCGTTTGAAAAATATGCCAATGCGGCTGAAAACCTGCTCAAACCTTCTTCCGCAGCCCGAGCCATCTACAGCGGCGCTGCCCAGATTGAGCGGGTCGATAAACTGGTTCAAACGGTTGCAGCATCTTTGGGCATGAACCACCGATCTGTCGATCAAACCGTGGCGATAGTGGACGAAAAACTGTTTGCAAATACTCAAAAGGTGGCCTGAACCGCTCCAAAGGAATTTTCGCACTGGCAGGCAGGAAATCGGGCGGCAGAAGACAATTCGGCGGCGCCGCCGTCGCCGCCACCTCCGCCGCTCTGTCCCCACGGCCGCCGTCGCCGCCGTCGCCGTCGTCGCCGTCGTCGCCGCTCTTTTTGCTTTCCAAATGTGTCTGAACTTGCCATTTAGGCGTCAATATTCGTATTTTTGGTGAATTTCATGGCTCCGCGTTCCTACACATTTTCTCACGCAGTAACGCGTCGCCCTTCGGTCGCTATCGTCGATGGATTGCGGGCTGTTGACCTGGGCGCACCGGATCTGGCGAGGTTCTTGCAGCACCATGAAGACTACGTTGCGGCGCTGAATTCGACCGGAGCCGAGGTGCTAGAACTGGCGGAACTGGAAGCCTTTCCAGACAGCGTTTTCGTTGAGGATGCAGCTTTGTGCCTGCATGAAGCTGCTATATTAATGCGCCCCGGCGCGCCCAGCCGGCTGGATGAAGCGCAAAAGATGCGTCCGGTGTTGGAAGATATTTATGGGCAGGTTTTGTCGATTGAAGGTCCGGGCACCATTGAAGGCGGCGATATACTGGTAACGGAGCGGGAGATATTGGTGGGCCGTTCTGAACGCACCGATGCCGCCGGAATTGCCGAACTTGATGCGCTGGTGACGCCGCTCGGCTATTTGCTGCGAGAAGTTCACACACCACCTGGAGTATTGCATTTCAAGACCGACTGTTCGTTGCTCGACGAGACTACGATTCTGGCGACCAATCGATTGGCATCCAGCGGTTGTTTTGAAGGCTACAACGTCATTGAAACAGCTGATGGCGAAGAAGCCTGTGCAAATGCCATTCGGTTCAATCAGATTGTTGTTTTTCCCGCTGGCTTCCCGGTGACGCTGGCGAAGCTGCAGGAGGCTGGTTATTCAGTTGTCGAAGTTGGCAATTCGGAAGCGGCAAAGCTGGACGGTGGCATGTCCTGCCTGTCCCTGCGGTTCAGCCCCCTGGCGGCGCTCGCCACTCGCCGCTCGCCGCTCGCCGCTCGCCGCTGACCGGGGATGAATTCAGACCGGTTCGGCCTGCGGCGGCGGCGGCGGAAAGTCCGGCGTTTTGGCTCCCGGAGCCCATGGCTTGTATTTTGACATAACGCTGGCAAACAGCGGCGCTGCCAGAAAGTTCCGCAACCATGACTGCAAATTGCTGTAGGGCTGGGCGTTGAACCACTCAATGTCGGTATTGGCAAACTGGCGTACGAATGGCGCAATCGCGACATCCGCCAATGACAGTCTTGACCCGAACAGATAGGGTGTTTTGGCCAGTTGAGCATCAAGACGGGCAAGGATTTCAACCGCTGCAGTTCTGTGCTTTCGCGCATAACCAACGATATCCTCCTGCGAGCCCGCATGGCGGGTGGCATATTTGTAATTGTCCAGATGGTGCTTGAAATCGCCATCCATTTCTTCAATCAGCACCAGCATGTCTTCAAGCGAGCCCTGTTCCGGGGAAAGCCAGTTCTGCGGATCGTTTTTATTCAACGCCCAGAGCATGATATCGAGGCTTTCTTCAAGTACTGAATTATCATCCAGGATCAACACCGGCACGGTGGCTTTCGGCGACGCTGCGAGCATGTCGGCGGGTTTGTCTCGCAGCAAAATTTCGCGCAGCATCACCGGTTGCGCACCTGCAACCAGCGCCATGCGCGCCCGCATGGCATAGGGGCAGCGGCGGAAACTGTAGAGCACGGGTAGTGAAGTTTCTGGCACGGAGCAGCCTTTGCGCGGTGACATGTCGGATAGAGGTGCATCCTTCCTATCACATGGTGAAAAACTGACAAATCAACGGTCTGTCATGCCCATCGGTAGCAAAGCGCCGTGTGGTCCAGAACCGGTCGAAACAACGCGCCACCGCAAGCCATTGCCAATGACGTGGATGATACCACTGAGGACACGGCGGTGGACCACAGGCCCGATTACCCGATGCTTTGGGAGCAGGTGCTGGATGGGTTTGGCGTGTTATGCCTGAGCCAAAACAGATGTGACATGGATAATCCTCCTGCCACCGTTGGATCACGATACCGCAACGAATGGAATCGCCCATCGCAACGTCAGCTACCGATAGTGAGCCGAACATCCAAAAAAATCGGCAAGGTGGCCGGGTCGAGCCCATTGCTGACCCATGGTAGTTTCGCTAAATTTGCGCTGCAGACTCCAAAACCGTATTCAACGATGTAAATAATCTCCGGTAAACTTTCCGAAAGCTGCCATTTGATCTATGTGGAAAGAAAGTAACTTCACAGGCGACTGAAATGGCAGAACCTCTTTTCGAAAATCTTAGATCGTTGGGGGCGCAGTTGATCGAAGAGATGATTGAAGGCGGACATCAAGAAACCCTTACTCTAGATTTCAAAGCAAATGTTGAAAACCCTGGCAATCCGCTTTTTGGCAACGAAGGTAAGAAACTGACCAAGACTGGCCGAAAAACCCTTGCAAAAGCGGCATCAGCATTTGCGAACTCAATGGGTGGAATTCTCATTCTTGGGGTCAATTGCAGGAGCATAGAGGGGGTTGATTGCGCACAAGAGATTACTCCAATTCCAAATTTATCTAAGGCGTTATCAACTATCAACAATGAGCTTCATTCTGTCACCATTCCGTCTATTGGAGGAATTGAAGCGATTCCTATCCCGATCAACGATGGTTCCTCCGGACTTATCGCAGTATCTATTCCGCGTTCTGATAGACGGCCGCACAGATCAAGTGCAGTTGACGCTCGATCATATTTTAAGCGGTCTGGAACTTCGACCGTCGAGATGGAACATTATGAAATTGAACAAGCATTCATGAGCAATTCGGCACCTGAATTGTTTCTCAGTTTGCTGGTAAGTACAGCAAGCAGTGGAGGCCCAGGAGCTTTGCAAGGTGAGAGGCTTTACAGATTTGTAGCAAAGATAATTGCTGAGAATATTGGCGGGGGAATTGCTAAACACATTTTCCTACAATGCCGTCATACCCAAGGCGTTCTGCGACACTTTGGAGGCGCCTACGACCCGTCAAAAAACGGGGTTGGTGTTGTTGAAGGAGCTCTGCAAGTTGCGCTACCCGGCGAAACCGTGATCCACCCGGGAACAAAACGCATTATCGAGTCATTCCCGATTGAAGCGTTCATTCACCGCGATACAAACAAAATTAGAATTGGAAAATTTTCGTACGATTCTAATTCAACTATGTCCTTTAAGTTTAATTTCGCAGTCTCAGCCGAAGGCATGCGACAAAACCATCAAACGGTAGAGGTAGCGTTAAGCGAATTGGTTCCTAGCGAAAATAGCTCACCATATTGATGCGCGTAAGCAGGAGAAGTCTCCTGAGTACAAACAATTTGCTAAATCACTGCGTCTGCTTTGGTTGATCAATCGGCATTTCATCCATCTCGGTAAATGCCCACTCTCACTCATTCCAAAAGTTCGCTCTCATTTTAAGTTTGGGCACTAAGTCCGCACTCCCGACATTGGATGCCGAATTTCGAGCGGCATTCCAATTGGCAGTTTTCGGGAATGTCCATTGCAAATACTGAATCTGACCAAGCTTCGGTACGAACCAAAATTTGCCTCCACGTACACCCTTTCCCCCATCCACAATCCCGTCTAGTATCGACCCAGAGCCTGCGACACTCGCATGCTTCGGGGTTTAGTATCCCCACCAACAGCGGTCGGTATTGACCGTAACGATACCTCCTCAACCTTCGGGTCGGGGAGGCTTTGGCGTATGTCCAGGGTGCTCCCCTCCGGGGGATAATCTAAAGGCCATGGCGGTCGTCTGTTGGCGGCATACTACTCCCCGGCTACCAGAGGTTTTTGCCGCGCTCGCCGCTGCGTTCCTCCGGTGGCCGTTTTCATATTTGTTTGCGC
>JABABQ010000016.1 GCA_014238155.1 Rhizobiaceae bacterium | reverse complement strand
ATTAACAACACCCTGGGTGGTGATAATGAGGACCTTGGTATCGATCTTTCCAGATCAGGTGTGTTTGTCGCAACCGATGCTGATGGCGATGTTGTCACGCTCAACGCGGCGGGCACTGTTCTGGTCAATGTCGAAGACGATGTGCCGAATGCCATCAATCCTGATGCGGCATCAAGCATTGAAAATGACGGAATGGGGGTCGCCACTGAGGCGCTCGACTTCTTCGGTAACGTCGGAGCCGACCAAACTGGCACTGTTTATTTTACCGGCATCAATGGAGGATCACCAGAATCAGATGGTGCACCTCTTCTCGACACTTCCGGAGATCCTGTGACCTCGGGTGGTTTTGCTGTGACGCTGAGCGGATTTGGAACACAAGTTCTCACTGCCGAAGCCAATGGAAATACCGTCTTTACCATCACACTTAAACCAGACATGGATACCTACACAATAGACTTTGATGCAAAGCTTGATGATGGTTCAGGAATCGACTTCACATCTCTGGCAATTACTTCCCCCGGCAATCCCAGATTTGCCTTAATTGATGGGCCGCAAAATGCTGGTGGTGAAAGTCAGGATATATTGATATCTGCCACCCAAGCAAACGGGGACCCTGAGACTGTTAACGTTTCGCAAGGAAAAATTTCTGTTCAAAATAATGGCGCTGGCATAACGGATGGTGAGATAATACGGATAGACTTAGTCAAAGATCTATCAATTCCTGGCTCGAACTTTGGTGATCAAGTATACAATTACTTTGAACACTACACAGCAAACGGATTTACTTTTACTATTCCAGAAGCAGAAGATGATGGACTGGGTACCAACATTGTATTTAGAATATACGATGCCGATAGTGATGATCCAGATCCTCCAACCACCCCTGATGACCACTCTGACGCACTCACAGACAGTCCAAGAAACCAGGATACTATCTCAGAAATTCTGGTGAATGGGGTGTCACTCGATCTGACGCCCAATGTCACAACCATGGTAGGTGGTGATCCATATTTGGTTACCCTCGATGGGATGGGCGACTACGTGGTATCGGGCTTTCAGGACGACGATGTTGTGACTATACGGAGTGCAGATGGATATAACCAAATCGAACTAGAGAATCTGGTTGATGCAGGTGGCACAAAAGATGGCTTCAATATTAACAAGTTTTTGTTAGAGCAGACAAATGAAGGTGGCCCCCTCAACATGCTATTCGATGTTGCTATCGCGGATGCAGATGGGGACACGGCAAGTGGTGAAATTGCAGTTGGTTTGGTTCCTGAAGGTTCAACTCCACCTGTCATTCTCGATCTCGACGGAGACGGTATTGAAACAACCGATTTGTCCACTTCAACCGTAGCCTTTGACTATGACGGTGACGGAAACCTGGAACATACCGCCTGGGTTGGTGCCGATGACGGACTTCTTGCTATTGACCTTAACGGCGACGGCAAGGTCAATGACGGTTCGGAAATTGTCTTCTCGCAATATGCAGATGGCGCCGAGACCGACCTTGAAGGTCTGGCCATGGCATTCGACACCAATCACGATGGTCAACTGACCGCCGCCGACGAACAGTTCGACAAGTTCGGCGTCTGGCAGGATGCGGATAGTGACGGTGTTACAGATGAAGGCGAATTCACCTCGCTGAGCGATCTGGGCATTGAATCAATCGGACTGACCAATGATGGCAATCAATCTGTCTCAGAAGATGGATCGGTGACAACCTTTGGTTATTCGGAATATATCAATGCCGATGGCAGCACCGGACTTGTGGGCGATGTAGCCTTTGCCAATTACACCCAGGGTGAGATTGACGGTGCTATTGCCGGCGGACTTGATGCCGACAATTCAGGTCAGGAAGCTCAAACCTATGTGATTGACGGTGCAGCTGCAGCGGAAATCATCGCCGAGTTCCAGGCGGGTATCGATGAAATCGACCTGTCGGACATCCTGACACTGGCATCGGACACCGATGTTGAAGCGGCCAATGTGGTCCACTACAACAGTGAAACCGGAGACCTGTCAGTTGACGCTGCAGGTAACGCCAGTGATGGCGGCGGCGCGGTTGTTGCCAATGTTGGGACAGGTCTGGGTGACGAAACCATCAAGATCCTGTTCAATGATGGAAACGGCAGCACCAGTGACGATGTGGTCTAGCGCAGAGCATATCTATCTGATATAGAGCCAAGCATGTAGTTTAGAGGAATATAGAATGCGTGTTTTAAACATTGGGAAGCCGGTTGCGGCACTAGTTGGGCTGACTATGTTGTCGACCTCAATGGTGCAGGCAGCGGATCTGAGCAGACCGACCAATATCTGCATTCCACTGCAGCCTGCAGCGCTGCTGGAAGTTGAGACCAATTCTCAGCTGACGAAAACGGTAGTTGATATCATGAACGAAGCCGTTTCGGTGGCTGAGGATCCAAGATTCATCAATGATCGTGCAGCTGCATGGGTCTGGGCGTCTGAAGCAAAAATTGCCTGCGGTAAGGCATATGGTTATTTGCAGTCGAATTACCGCGACGAGCCATATCTCAACAGGTGTGAATGCTTTTTCCGCCGGATGCAGCACTATCTATACTAATAAAATTTTGGACCGCTGAACCACAGCGGTCCATTTTTTATTGCGCCGTGTTGATCGTCTGCGCGCAATGGCGCTCATCTGTCTGGACAGTGAGTAGCCCATAGAATCGGGTTAATTTCTGAGGAATTCCCTTTTATCTCCTATTTTCAATGGCATGAACAGGAACACCGCTCTTCGGGGCGGTCACTAATTAATTGACAATTGACGCTGACAAATCTGATAAGCTTGATTCTGTTGATCGAGCATTGGAGGTGTGATGCGCATTTTGGACAGGCTAAATTTGTTGGGCACCATTGCAAGGTTCCAGCGAGGAGCGTCGCGTCAGATGACGTCCCTGTTGGTGCTGTTGATCGCCGGTACACTGGCTTCGTGTCAGTCCATTTCAATTGATGATTCCCTCAAAGGACTGAATGCCGGCACCAGTGGCGCGACACCAAGAGGATCGATTGAAACCTTTGGCTCGGGGGCCGTCAAAGTGTCAATGATTGTCAATCGAACCAGCGCCAACGGCCCGGTTCTGACGGGTCTGGCATATCGAAATGGTGCCGCCATGGCGGTGAAAGATCTCGGGGCCAAGGCCATCAAATTGACCGTTCTTGATGCAAAAGGTAGTCCTGAACAGGTGAAAACCCTGGCCAATGCTGAACTTTCCAAAAAACCCAGTTTGCTGATTGTACCGGGCGATGCCGGGTCAATATCAAGCGTCAGCGCATTAGTTTCTGAAAATTCACCTCCCGTCATTGCTTTGGGCGCGACAGGTGGGAAGGGGATCTACAGTTTTCTGCCCCGAGCAGTCGATGGTCTTGCTGCCGGAATTCGCCATGCAGCAGGTGGCAAGAAGAAAAAAGTATTGATCATCGCACCGCAGGCCAGTGCAACAATGGTGATGAACAAAGTGAAACTTGAGCTGGATAACAGCATTACTGTCGCCGGCATTGCGCCCTATGTGGGCGCGCCGCAATCTGCGGATTTTGTCAAATTGTTTGCTGCAAAGCTGCGAAAAGCCGATATCGTGGCTTTTGCTGGCAGCGAAAATATCATCGCAAATATTGCGGCTGAACTGAAAAACAACGACAGATACAAAAATCTTGTTCTGGTTGGCCGTGAAGACTGGCCGTCGACCTTGCTAAAGTCCCCAGCCCTGCAAGGAACCGTCATTGCCACCCGCGATACGTCCGGCACGTCCTTGATCTCTGGTCGATATACAAAAACCTATTCTCAAAAATTTTCGTCGTCTGCAGCCTATGCCTACGATCTCATTGCCATGGCTTCCGGCCTTGTCCGCGCCAAGGGGGCTGAAGGTCTGTCGCGTCGTCAGATCGGTGCTGCAGCAGGATTTAGGGGAACCACCGGATTGTTTAGATTCGGCACCAATGGTGCTGCTCAACGGCTGTATCAGATCTCTGTTATCGACAATGGTGCACTAAAGGTCGCGCAGGAGGGCCAAGAGGGCTTCTGACACGATCTATGGTATTGGTTTTGACCGCTATGGCAGCAGAAAACCCAATACGACATTTCTTCTTGAGCTTGGTGCCAGGAGGACGTTCAACTGCCCTCTCATGCGACGGTCATCAATGCCGAGCGCGATGCCGACCTTTATGGGTCGATTTTCATTTTTCGACAGTCGCTCAATCAGCGTTTCGATCTGAACGTCCATTACCAATCGCAGGCGGGCCGGGATGAATTCGGGATCAAGAATAGAAAACGTGTCGGTAATCAAACGCAACAAAGGTTGATTGAACGAATGCAGCCGTTTGTCGGCTGACAGCGCCAGTGCCGAAGTGGGGCAAGCATAAATGATGTTGCGGATCATTTGGTCGCTGTTGAGGGCCTCCAGTGCCTGTAACCGCTCTTCGGTCCAGTTAAGACAAGACACCCGCAATGCGGAAGTCAGATTTTTGTTGCCTGTATCAATATTGGTCAGTTCTTCGACAAGCTCTCCCAGCTTGCAATTTTCCTCTTCGGCTATGCGTTTCAACGTGTTCCAATATGATTGCTCCAGCCGAATTCCATGACGACCGGATTGGGTGGTTACAGCCCGGTAGACCGGCTGGAATTCATCTTTTTCAAGAGGACCGAACTTTCCTGTCTGCTCCTGCTGCTCCATATCAACGTTCCGTCAAAGCTTCCTGGCGGGCCTTGTTAATTGGCTTGAGCAGGTAATGAAGAATGGATTTGCGTCCGGTTATGATGTCGGCACTGCCAATCATGCCCGGAGTAATCTTGTATTCCCGACCACCATATTCCAGAAAAGCACGATTGGTCCGGACCAGTACCTGGAAAAAGGGCTCGCCCGTTTGTTGGTCGACAACACTGTCGGCGGTAACCGTGCTGACCAGCGCGTCCAGTCCACCATAGATCGAAAAATCATAAGCGCTGACCTTCACCAGCGCCGGTTGGCCGACGCGAATGAACGCAACGTCGCGGGGAGAAATCCGAACTTCAACAAGCAGTTCGTCGGAAGTTGGTACCACTTCGGCAATGACCGATCCTGGCTGAACAAAAGAACCGATCGTGTTAACCGCCAGCGAATTTATCACACCGTCGACCGGTGACCTGATGTCGGTGCGCGCCACGCGATTTGCAGCACCGCGGGCGGATTCGTCCAGGACGGATAGTTCAGCGAGCGCCTGGGTTTTCTGATCAAGAGCTTCCTGCTGCATTTGCAGACCAATCTCCTTCACCTGCAGACTGGCCTCCTGAATTGCGCCCTTGATGCGCACAACGGATTCTTCTGCCAACGCCAGTTGGCCGCTCGATTCAGAAACATCACGCTCAACGCGGATCAATTCGGTCTTTGCAATCAACCGTCTCTTGGCCATTGGCCGTATCAGTTCGAGTTCTCGCCGACTGATTTCAAGATTGCTTGTTAGCCGGGAGATATTGGAATTTACTTCAGTCAGTTCCGCTTTGCGTTGAATCTCGCGTTGGGTGAGCACCTGGACCCGGTTGAGAAAGTTTTCGCGCCGGGCATTAAACAACCTTGCTTCATTATCACAGATCTGAGGCGCGTCTTTGACCAGACTGTCCGGACAATAATATGGCGTATCAAAAGCACCGATCTCCTCCAGACTGAGCCTGGCAATGCGTGCCTGCAGCGACCGGCGTCTGGCGACAGTTTCACCAAGATTGGCCGATGTCGACGTATCATCGAGGCGGACAATCAGATCGTTCTTGCTGACAACCTGGCCCAGCCTGACTTCGATCTGTTTGACGACGCCGGGTTCAGTTGCCTGAATAGACTGGGTTTTTGTGGCCGGGATAATTTTTCCTTCACCACGGGTAACTTCGTCAATTTCCGTGTAGGACGCCCAGCCGACCGCAGCCGATAGCAGTAGCGCCGTCAGCGGAACAGTCAATCGCGCAAATATTGGCACCGAATTGCTCATAAAAAATAATCTCGACACGACGATTGACGGTATTGCTCGTCAACCTGATTGTAATTGAGTTTCCGTTTGCTGCTTTGCCGCTTTGCTTTGGGCAGCCTTTGCCCGTTTGGCCAGATCCGCGAGCACGCCTTCTTTGGTGCCATCGGCAACTATTCTGCCATTATCGATGACGATGATTCGGTCAACCATTTCCAACAGGCTGTAACGATGCGTGGAAATGATAAGAGTGGTGTCCGGCGCAAATGACTTTTTTAGACTACCTATTAGTCTGCGTTCAGACGCCATATCCATAGCCCCCGATGGCTCATCGAGAAATACAACTTTTGGCTGGTTCATGAGAAGTCTGGCAATGGTTACCGCCTGTTTTTGGCCGCCAGACAGATTGTCACCACGTTCTCCAACCGGCATGTCAAACCCGCGTGGGTGGCGCGATGCAAATTCGTCAACCCCGGCCTTTTGCGCAGCTGCTATAATTTCTGCGTCAGTCGCATCGGGTTTTGCTATCAGCAGATTTTCCTTCAGTGTGCCGGTGAACAGGTCCGACGCCTGACCAACAAAGGCAACTGCTTTTCTGACTTCATGCAGGTGATATTGTCGTATATCAATGCCGTCCAGAAGCAGCCGGCCTGCCGTCGGTTCAAACAAACCACCCAACAGCTTGCCCAGAGTCGTTTTCCCCGACCCAATTTTGCCTATAATCCCGACGCGTTCGCCAGCCTGAATGTCAATATTGACGTTGCTGAGAACGGCATTATCGGTGCCCGGATAGATGAATTCCACATCGTCCAGCCTGACTTGCCCAGAATTGACTTCCCGGTTTACGAAGCCGGTAGACAGAGGTCGGTCTTCCGGCTGTTCCATGATGCCACTAAGGATGCGTATGGAAAGCATCACTTGGCGAATTCTTGCCAAGGTCATGGAAATCTGGCCCAGTGGAGCAACTGCACGGCTGGACAACATCACCGTTGCAATGATAGCCCCGGTGGAGATCTCGCCTGCGGCAAAGGCGTAAGCCCCACACACCACAATCGCAACTGTGACCATCTGTTGAATAAATGACGTGGTATTGGCCGCACCTGACGATATCTGTTTGATGTCTTCTGACGTTTTGGACGAATTATTGGTTAGGAAAGACCATTTTCTCAGTAAGTGAGATTCGGCGCGAAGAGCCTTTACCGTTTCAATGGTAGCAACACTTTCAACCAGCAACGCATGGCGTTCTGCGGCTTCATTGGCGGCCCGTGCCACGCGTTTACCGATGCGATGTTGGGCGATCAGACCTACAATGACGACCAGAACAAATGCAATGGCCGGGATGGCCGCGATCCATCCGGTCAGGTAATAAATCACCGCCAGGAAAACAAAAACGAAGACAGAGTCGATCAGCACGCTGATCGTGTTTGACGTAAAAAACTCCCGCACAAACTCGTACTGACCCAGTCGACTGGCAAATTCTCCGGTTGATGCAGGTCGGTGGCTTAACTTCGAATGCAGAACCTTTTCAAAGAGCGTGTAGGCCAGTTTCCGATCGGCCTCCCGGCCAGTATAATCAATTATTGCTGAGCGAGACTTTTGCAGCAAAAGAGAAAAAAGCAGGGCTGCAGACACACCGGCGGCCAATACCCAAAGAGATGATATTGCCTCATTTGGTAGAATTCGATCGTAAACATTCATGACGAATATAGGCGTAGCTACCGCTATCATGTTGATGAACAAGGCCGCTAAAGCGACGTTCAGGTAAGCTTTCCAGAATGGCGCCAGCGAGCTGCGAAGCCAATGCTTGTTTTCATATTCTTTGTGACCTGCAACATCAGCCCGATCGCTGGAATTGAGATAGACAGCCGAAAACGACAGAACCATTTCGGCGTCCAGGGAGCGCAATTCTTTTTTGGAGATTTCCCCACTGTGAGAACTGAAGCGATTGCGACCCACTTTTTCCAGTAGCGCAAATACACGGCCATCCTTGCACAGGATCAAAGCTGGCAAATCCGCATCTGATAGTTTTTTTGGAGCACCATCAAAACGATCAGCGTGCAGGCCACTGCGCGCCGCTGCACGGTCTATTTCATCAAAAGTAGGAGCGTCCAGGTCAATGGGATAGCCGGAAAAAAGAACAGTCTCGGAATTGGGCCTGCCGAAGAAACCAACAAGAGCCTGAAATGCACCTAAAAAACCGCCTTCGGACACATGGTCGCCGCCATCATCACCCGAATCCGGATTTGACTCCAGATCGGGAACCCGCCCATTGTCCACGATCTATCCTTTCCAGTCTCCCCGAATAAGGATTAGTTCTTGCGTCTTAGCGGTGCCAGCAGATCCATAGGAAGATTGTTGACCTGACGTGACGGTGTCCGGCGATGGGTTTCGGCAGCTACTGTCTCCGGTACGTTGAATTCAGCTCTGGCATAAGCTTCGCTTTGTGCAGGTGCTTTCAACTTCATCACATCCAGCAACTGGCCGGTTGATGCCAACAGACGATATTCCGCAAACAGCGACGCATAGCGTGCGGTCTTGGCGAGAACATCAACATTGTAGCGTGTATTTTGAGCATCCAGAACGTCCAGCAATGAACGCTGACCAACTGAGAATTGCTGCTGGTAAGAGTTTACCAGACGGGAATTTTCACGGGCCTGAATGTTCAGTGTATTTGCCAGGCGAGCCTGTTTTTGACGACGATCCCAGGAAGTCCGAACGGCTTCTTCAATCTGGCGATGAACCTGATGCAAAATCATGCGCTGTTCGCTTGCGCGGCGCACCTGCTCCTGCTCATTTGCGACTTTGATACCGCCGCGATACAGGTTCCACCGCATCACAATCCGACCCTCGAGGTCAGATGTGCGGCCATCAGCGCCGTCAATGTCGTGACCAGTTCTGGCACGGCCTTCGAGAGTAACCGATGGCAATTTGTCAGCCTTGGCAGCATCGACTTGCGCATTTGCTACATCGACATCGGCACGGGCCAGATGAACTCGTGGGTTATTGGTCCGGCCCATACCGATTGCCTTGGAAAGGCTTCCCGGGATATGACGGGCGTAAGAACCAGGATGCTTGGTGGTTCCGATAGGAATTCCAGTCAAACGACGAAAACGAATACGAGCCGCGACGAGCTCCTCTTCGGCAGATTGCAACTTGGCCTGAGCCGAGAGAACTCTTTCTCTGGCCTGCTGGCTGTCAGCTTCTGTCAAAGTTCCGCCAGCACTGCCGGTACGAATGTTGTTGGCGATGCCGCGATGGCGACGCAAGTTCTCTGCCGATGCACTAACGATCCGAGCCTGCAGCATGTATTCCAAATATTCGCGAACCACCTGCAGGGCAATATATTGCGAACGCTCAAGGACACGGAATGACGCGCTGTCTACTCTGGAAGCCTGACGGTCCATCTCGGCGCGGATCCGACCACCATCGAACAATTTTTGGGTAATTCGAACACCCACGTCAACGGGCTCAAGAGTGTCGTCTTCGCGATCAATGGCCCGACGTGACGGATTATCGAGGCGGCGTACACCAGCACCCGCTTCCAGATCGATTGACGGCAGAAGCAGGCCCCTGGCCTGACGCAGCTCAAATTCGATTGCCTCGCGGCTTTCAATTGCTTCGCCAATATTTGGATTGGAGTCCAATGCAACTGACACAGCATCTTTGAGACTGACACCGTGGGACGAAGTTGAACTAAGAGCCAGCAGGGCGACACCCGCAGCTAATGTGACTTTAAAACGACCTTGCCCCGAACGGCCGGTCATAAAGGTTTGTTTCAAATTAAACGGCATTTAAAGGTCCCCAAGCGATTCGATGAGCGCGCCCGTACAGCTTCTGCTGCAAATTTTAGTAATCGGCTAATTTAGATACGCACATATACTATTCGTTGCAACATTTTTATAAAGTAAACAGGACGGCGAGAATCGATACCGGCATAGCTGGATGTCACTTTATCTGTGTATTGAATACAGATTTATTCGTCAAGATTCACCATGCATATTCGTGTATGTATTTTTTGCGACCCCACACTGGGTTGCGGAGTCTAATTTGCGCGTGTGTTGTTAAATTGCAGCACTTTACACGCAAAAACGTCAGAGTATTTGCAGGTAATCATACAAAGTTTTGCCTGATATCCGTCACACCAAACGCGAATCACCCACCCTTTAACCATTTGAATTCGAAACTAAATCTGTTCCATCCTCGATTATGAATCCGATATCTTGCAGCCCTGCTCCTGGTGCCTCTAACAGCAAAGATAAATAGACGGAATCTTCGCCGGAGTGTTGAACTGCTGGTGCTGAAAGCTTCAATAGAGGATAACCACTTTGCGAAGAACCAACTTTTTAACATCTCGCCAAGAGCTCAAACAGTTGGACAGAGTCTTCAATAAATCTTTAAATATCAAATTGATAGATAGCAATCGAGGTCGCTAACAGAAATCGAGTAATCCATTTTTTGATCCATCACATTCATAATTTCACAATATGGATTGTTGTATATTGCAAGTATCCATTCATGCATTTTCAACTGAAACCTAACATTGGCTGCCCGCCAATATGCAGACGCTTTAGTATATTGGATGTCCATATTTACCGGCAATCACGTTTAGACATTAAACGGGGCAGACCCGCCAGGCCTCACCCTCCGGTATTGGCTTTTGACTCAACCTCCCAATCCGCAAGTTAGGACATTGTGTCGCAGCCCAGCGTCTATCTGTTGCTTCGGTTGGCTTCTTCGAGACTTTCACGGTGTTGCTTGGCGCGCTCCAGATCGGCTGGATTGCTGACGCAGCCCGCAATGCTGAACAGGCACAAGCCAAGCAACAGAAGTTTTGAGCTGTGAAGAATTTTCGAGTTCATTATCAGGATCCCTTTGTCCGTAACGTTGACGCCCCCATGGTCGCCCCTGTCGCATTGTCGGGATATAGGGGTCAATCGTGACCATTCAACGCGCAAAGCCAAACATTCCACCGAAGCGGAGACAGACGGTCAGTGCGGGCTCGTTCGTCGAATCGCGATGTTGAGCAGAACCTGCCGCTTTTCCTGTGTCGCAATGTGAATGGCACGATTGAGGGCGGCTGGGAGATCATCACCCTCAGTGATATTTTCCGCATGTGCCCGGCTGGCTTTTGCAGTCATCGTAAAATCCGGGCTTGGCTGAAGCGATGTCAAAGGCACTTCGTTGGCCTTTGTTGCCCGACCGCCTTCATAGAGGCTTTCTACAGAATGTCGAACCGCACCCCATTCTTCATTGTTGAGCACGAGAATGACGATTGGCAGACGAAGTGCCTCGCAGACCTGATGGCATACGGTCGGATTGGCAAACATGTAACTACCATCACCCACCGTAGCGAATACAAGCCGGCCCGGGTCGGCCAGTTGCGCACCCATGGCCGCCGGCACTCCCCAGCCCAACCCGCCGGAATGCGGTTCCTGAAAATAGCTGAGATGGTCGTCCAGCTGCAAAGCTGGCAGCGGGCAGCCCAATTCGTGGAACACGCTGACCTTACGGCCGCGGATTGCCTGACTGAGGCAATGGCTGACCCACTCCTTTGACATGGGACCACCGTTGCCAGACTTCGCTTCATCGGCAATTCGCACCCGCTCGCCTGAGCCTGTATCGGTGATGCGCCTGCGCCGCATTTCGATTGAGGTGCGGTCAATGGGATGCAAACCAACCTTGGCAATCAACTCCAGCAGGGCAGCATCAGTATCGCCAGACAGAGTGATGTCGGAGCGGAAGTTTCTGATCGGGGTTGAACGTGCAAACAGTGGGTCGGGACCCAGATGTATTATTTTTGCGTCTTCGGATGGCGCAAACTTATCCGGCCACCAAGGCGCCAGAGCATTGACCACGAGAATCACATCGGCATCCGCCAACAACGGACCCGGGACCCAGCCAACGTGGCTCGGGCTGGTCATCGGAATGGAAATCTGATTGGCCCAGTAATGAGAAACGGGAATCGCCCGGCTTTCGACAAATTCGGTTAGTGCATCGAACGCCTGTTGGGAACCTGCTCCGCGCTGGGCAATGATCAGCGGACGCTTGGCATTGGCCAATAATTTGGCGGCCTGTTCCATCGACTGGTTTGACGGCAAAGTGTGGGCTGGTGCCATGCGCGAAGGCTGATCCAACCCATCAAAGGGACAGGGCTCGCATAATACTTCTCGCGGCAGGCTGAGATAGACCGGTCCCTTGGGTGTTGAATTCGATATTGCCCAACCCCGGTCGAGAACCTCGGCAACCTGTTCTGGAAACCGCAATTCATAGTCCCACTTGCACGCCTCACGCACCAGCGCCGTTTGATCATACATTTCCTGCCCCCAACCGATGGGCACGGTGCGCGCTCCGAACCGGTCAGCCTCGGTGACAGGCGTTCGCCCGGACATCAAGAACATTGGTATTTGATCACAGGCGGCATTGATGACACCCGTTGCTCCATTCGACAGACCCACATTGGTATGCAGCAAAACCGCCTGCGGGCGACCAGAGATCTGATAATATCCATGCGCCATGCCAACGGCGACATGCTCGTGCGGCACGGTGATCGCTGTCGGCAATTCAACACCCTTCTCGCGCGCCTCAATCAGCCCTTCAATGATCGGCGGAAAGTCTGTGCCGGAATTTGCAAATACATAATCAACACCAAGCGCCTTCAACTTACCGAACAGGGCACCGCCGGCAGAGATGTTTGAATCCAATGTCATTTTTTGAAGCATGGTGCAATCGATCCTGACTAAATTGGATAATGCTGGTCGGGATCTTCTATGGTGATCCAGCGCAATTCGGTAAACTCATCGATCGCGGCGGTTCCACCAAAGCGGCCATACCCGCTTGCCTTGGTGCCACCAAATGGCATCTGCGCTTCATCGCCCACGGTAGGGCCATTGATGTGGGCGATGCCGGTTTGCAATCGTTTTGCGATTTCCAACCCGCGCTGAATGTTCTGGGTGAAAACAGCGGAACTCAAGCCATATTCGGTGTCATTGGCAATATCGACTGCATGATCCTCGTCCCGGGCACGAATGATGGTCGTGATAGGTCCAAAGCTTTCGGCCGCATAGATGTCCATCTTTGGCGTCACATCGGCGACAATTGTGGCCGGCATAATTGTACCTTTTTTGGGCGAACCGCCAGCCAGGACCTGCGCGCCTTTCGAAGTTGCATCATCAATTAGCTTGGCGACATGATCGATTGTATCGCGATCAACCACCGAGGCCAGGTGAACCTGCTCGTCCGGATTACCGGTTTTGAGGCTTTCTGCCTTTTCGACGAACGCCGCGCAAAACGCATCGGCAATTTCTTCAACGACGATGATCTTTTCTGTCGACATGCAGATCTGACCCTGATTCATGAACGCACCAAAGGCTGCGCCCTTCACCGCAGCATCGATGTCGGCATCCTCCAATACAATACACGGGGCCTTACCACCCAGTTCCAGTAAACACGGTTTGAGATGTTTCGCCGCCCGTTCAGCAATGATCCGGCCCACACGTGTGGAACCGGTAAAATTAATCCGCCGCGTCAAAGGATGGTCAATCAACGCGTTGACGACATCAGGTGCAGCTTTTGCGGAGTGGGTGATGATGTTCAAAACACCCTTTGGCAATCCACCTTCAACCATGCAGTCACCGATCAAACGATGAAGCCCGGGGCATTTTTCCGATGCCTTCATGACGAGTGTATTGCCGCAGGCTAAGGGCATGGCAAAGCAACGTACTCCCAGAATGATGGGGGCATTCCAGGGCGCCATGCCAACCAGCACACCGACCGGTTGACGATAGCCCATAGACAATGTGCCGGGCTTATTTGACGGGATGATTTCGCCTTTAATCTGCGTTGTCATTGAAGCAGCTTCGCGCAACATGCCTGCGGCCAGCATGACATTGAATCCATACCACGGGGCGGTGCCACCGGTCTCTTCCTGACCCAATGTAATAAAGTCAGCAGTCCGGGCCTCCAGGGCATCGGCACAGTCATTGAGTATCTTTCGGCGCAGGCCCGGCCCCATGCTCGACCAGGCCGGAAACGCCTTGGCCGCGGCCTTGACCGCAGCATCAACATCCTGCTTACCGGCGGCTGCAGCCTTGGTAGCAATTTTACCGGATACCGGCGACCTGCGCTCAAACTGACCATCTCCGTCAGCTGGAACATCGGTGTTGTCTATCAGCAATCCAATGTCCATCGATATATCCTAAATCTTATATATTGAGATTGATTTCTCATATTATTTAAGATACGGGTCTTGGAGTCAAGCATCGTCAGCACGGCGACAAAACCAGGTAGATCTATGGCAACACCGCTGAATGGATCGATTGTCAAAGGATTTGAAATTCTGTCACTGTTCACCGAACAGCGACAGCAAATCGACAGCGCGTTGGTTGCCGAAAATCTTCAGATGAACAACGCGACGGCGCACCGTCTTTTGATGACGCTGGAACAAGTTGGTGCGCTGAGGAGCATCCGACGCGGCACGTTTGCCCTTGGCCCGAAGATTGGAAGGCTGGGATGGTTGGCCGAAGAGGCAAATTCAATTGCCGCCGTGGTAACACCCAAATTGGAGGCGCTCAGCGGCCATTTAAACGAGTCTGTCATGGCCTGCCGCCTGTCACGCTACGGCCCGACCTGCATCGCGGTGGCCAATTCCCGCAGGGCAATTTCGGTTCACATCAAAGTCGGAACGCTATTGCCGCTGAACCGGTCAGCCCAAGGAAAACTTTGGTTGGCGCAGATGTCTGAGCCGGAAAGAGTCAAACGTCTTTCAGCTCTGACCATTTCAGACAGAGAAGCTGTAGTGCCCAACCAAATGGATGACGAGTTGCATCTGATCCAACGACAAGGCTATGCCGTAAATCTGGGAGAAAACGAGCCCGATATTGCAGCCATATCCATGCCTTTGAAAAATAAGGAAGGCCAAATGGAACTGTCGATTTCAGTATTTGGCATGCTCAGCCGATTTGACCCGGAATTTGTCCATCAAGCCAAGCAACAACTGGAAGCAACAATCCAGCAATTGCAGGACAAAATCTAAACTGCCGGTATCACTTTGGATGCCGAGTATCCCATCTGCGACTGGCGTCATTGGTTTGACAATTGCCAACTCGTTGACTTCTTGACAAGGAATGCCTGTCGATTTAAATTGCTCATAATTATGTTATGTCTGGACTTAATAAACACTAAAACTCATGACACATGTCGTCATCATTGGAACGGGACAGGCGGGATGTTCCGCTGCATTCAAGCTTCGCAGCCTCGGGCATAAGGGTGCCATTACGCTGATCGGCGAAGAAACCTTCCCGCCTTACCAGCGACCGCCCTTGTCAAAAGGCTATCTGCTTGGCGAGATTGGAAGTGACCGTCTGCTCCTAAAATCAGAAGCCAGCTACGCAGCAAATGACATTCGTTTGATGTTAGGAGCTTTGGTCACATCTATCGATGCGGAGACGCAAACCGTGTCCGCTCAAGATGAAACAATCTCTTATGATGAACTGATCCTGACCACCGGCTCATCACCGATCAGATTACCGGCTTCAATTGGTGGAACATTAGACGGCGTTTACGCCATCCGAGCGCTTGCTGATATTGATGCGATGGGCCCGGAATTTGTAAAAGGTAGCAAAGTCCTGATTGTCGGCGGTGGCTATATCGGTCTGGAAGCTGCAGCAGTTTCGGCCAAGAAGGGCCTCAATGTCACAGTCGTTGAGATGGCTGAACGTATATTGCAACGTGTTGCAGCCCCTGAAACTTCCGACTACTTCAGGCACCTTCATCAAAGCCATGGTGTCACGATCCGCGAGGGCGTCGGATTGGAGCGACTGCTAGGCGAAACACGCGTTAGCGGCGCAGTACTGTCCAACGGCGATACTTTGGACGTCGACTTTGTGCTTGTCGGAATTGGCATCCGTCCCAACACACTCTTGGCTGAAAAAGCCGGTGCCAAATTCCAAAATGGTATCGAGACAGATGCATTTGGCCGCACATCCCTACCCCACATTTGGGCTGCCGGCGACTGCGCTTCGTTTCCATTTAACCGGAGGCGGATCAGACTGGAGAGTGTTCCGAACGCCATCGGCCAGGCCGAAGCGATAGCCGCAAATATCTTGGGCAGCCAGATCGAGTATGTCGCCAAACCTTGGTTCTGGTCCGATCAGTTTGATGTAAAATTACAGATTGCAGGGCTGAATACCGGTTTTGATCGTGTCATTACTCGCGGCGGCGGCGGCAGTGACGGCGACATTCCAGTAACCGTCTCGCACTGGTATTATTCGGGTGATAAGCTATTGGCTGTAGACGCCATGAACGCACCGCGTGAATTTATGGTTGGCAGACGATTGATCGAAAATGGAAAATCACCTGACCCCGCTGCAGTATCAAATCTAGATATAGATTTGAAATCATTGATATGAGCAATCGATTTTAGGTCATCTCCGCAAGAGGACAGTCCAGATGGACCAAAGCAACAGACGAATTGACATGCATTCCCACTTTTATGGTGGCGGCTTGGTGGACACCCTGAAAGCCCGTCAAAAGCGTCCCTATCTGCGAACCCGGGAAGATGGCGTGATCGTCATGATTGCCATGAACGGCGAATTTCCATTCACCGAGCACTACTATGACCATCACGTTGGGCTGGCCGAAATGAGGGAAGCGGGATTAACCCAACGCCTGTTGACCTTTCCTGGGGCCTTGGGGGTTGATCTCTTACCCGCGAATGAAATCTCTGCAGCGATCTCCAAATACAATGATCATCTGGCGCAGTTGACCCAGGAAACAGACGGTGCGTTGATTGGATTGGCGGGTCTGCCGCTGGACGATATGGACCTTGCCTGCGCAGAAGTTAAACGCATACGACGCGATCTCGGCCTGCCCGGAATCATCCTGCCATCAAACTATTTCAACACGTTGGAAGAGTCTGATGAGATGCGGCCATTGCTGGAAGCCGCAAATGAATATGGTTGCCACATCATGCTTCATCCGGGATTGAAAGTGGGACAGGAGCCCCCCGCCCGACCAGCGGATAATGTGCAGTACCGACTGTCTGCCATCGAGTTGCAGTCGAGCGCCGCGCAGGTCGCCATGACCGTTATTCTGTCGGATATGTTGGACGCCTATTCAAATATCACTTTCCAGGTCGTCAATCTCGGTGGAACGCTGCCGTTTATATTTGAGCGAATCGAAAGCATCGCTCGGCACCGCAATCCCGATGAACCGTTCCCCACGGAGCGACTGCGCCGCTTATGGTATGACTGTGCTTCGCTGGGCCCACGGGCGCTGGAGGCAGCGGTAAAACTTTTTGGTGCGGACAGGATAATGCTGGGGTCGGACTATCCAATCTTCAAGGACGATCCGTTTGCTCACGCGTTGGCACCTGCCGACCTCACCGATGATGAAAAATCACAAATAGCGTGGAGGACTGCAGATGATTTGTTCACCCATCTTGAAAAGCTTCGGCAGAGAGCTTTGAGCTAAACCGCTTCGGTTACTTTGTTTTCAGCATCGATCAGTCGCTGCAGCTGCAATCGAAATGTCTTCGCCCCGAGATCCAGACCGAGATCAATGTTGCGTGTGACCTTATCCCGCATTCCCTTGTGAACCGCCTCAAGAATTTCCTTGTCCTCGTTGAAAGCCATGATCGCCCCGTCATTCATTTTTTTGGAAATGGCCTTATCGTTGGGGTCGGTATTGCGGTGCTGGAACCAGATATACTGGGTATTGTCTTCATCCACCGGTGTCATGAAATTATAGGAGATGTTGACGTAAGTCTTGTCGACTGCCGGCTTATCGGGCCCTCCGGTACCAACGGGTGAGTAAACCGACATGTTGAGAGCAATTGCCGGGTAGCACATTTCGTAATGCTGCTTGCGATCGCAGTTTCCCTCAAACTTCACCAGATCCTTGTAATACGGCGAAGCTGGTTGGTCATGTATCCAGCGCGATACGATGACGCCACGTTCGGTCTTTTCCATGTCGAGCGGTTGATCATCCGTCCCGCCACCTGCAAATGAAGTGACATGCACCCATGCCACATGACTTGGGTCGAGCAAATTGTCGGTCACCCATAGGTAGTTGCAGGCGATCGGCAGCAAACCGCCATCGGTATAGCCCCAATCGGTATTGTCAAAATTCTCGATTTTGAAAATCTCATCGGGATCGGCTTTATCGGGGTCACCCATCCAAATCCAAAGCAGGCGATAGCGATCAACAACGGGATAGGATCGAACGACGGCCCGGCGCGGTGTCATGCCACGTTGAGTGGGAGAATCGATGCAATGGCCGGTGCAGTCGAAAGTCAGCCCGTGATAACCACATACGACATGATCATCCTCAAGTTGTCCCATCGACAAGGGCAATTTGCGGTGAGGACAGGCATCTTCAAGTGCCGCGGGCTTTCCGTCGGCCTGCCGATAAAAGACAATGTTCTCGCCCAATAATGTCTGTGCCTTGAGACATTGTTCATAATCTTTGCTCCACCCGGCGACGTACCAGCAATTGCGTAGGAACATATGTCTCTCCATCTCAAAACCTTTGAAGCAAGTTTAGGGACAATAGCGGTAACGCGCCACCGTCGTCTCTCAATAGTGGGCATTAGAAATTCTAATAGTCGCTTTGCCGTGAGGGCGCCTTCGCCAACCAGAACATGGTTGGACAGCCCGTGAGGTAAATTGAGCCGACAGATCGACATTACCTTGCCACAGGGAAATCATGACCTTAAAATATTTATGTCCATTCATAATTGAGTGATGGAAATGAGAGCTTGTGCAAATCCAGCTTCCCTTCTGGCAGCAGTCATGACGGATTTGCGACCGATCTTGTGGCTTGAAGGATCAACGTGACAGAAATGCTAAAAACACTTCCTTTCAATGCATTGCGAACGTTGGAATCCGTGGTCCGGTTGCAGGGCTTTGGACGTGCCGCTGATGAACTAAACGTGACGCAAAGTGCGGTCAGCCAACACATCAAACTGCTCGAAGAATGGTTGGGACACCGATTGCTCATTCGACAAAATCCTCACACATTGCCAACTGAAACCGGTGCTTTGTTGGCCCGGTCAATACGTGACGGCTTTGGAGCTGTTGAACTGGTTTGCGACGACTTACGCAATGCGAAATCCTCCCAAAACCGAGGGATTCATGTCGCAGCCCCCCCTGGGTTTGCATTCGTGTGGCTTCTGCCACGGTTACTTGAATTCGATGAAATTAATCCAGAAATACCCATTTCCATTTCCACTGACCCCAAGTCGTTGGATCCCGTATCGGGTCAGGCAGACATTATCATTTCATACAGCGGTGGCGGTTTTAACAACATGCACGCAGAAAAACTTATGTCGGAATCCATGGCCCCCGTCTGCTCTCCCATTGTCGCAAAGGGCCTGGACAGTATTTCTGATCTGAACAACCACGTCATTTTGCAGGACACTCTCGAAACACCCAGAAGTATTTCAAACTGGGAATTCTGGGCCAAGGAAAACAACCTCAATCTGCCACACTTTACGCGCGCTCGAAAATACGGACAGGCAAATCTGGTCATTCAGGCAGCTATTAACGGTTTGGGTGTTGCGATGGGGCGCAGCCCGCTGGTCAAGGACGCCATAGGTAACGGCACCCTGGTTTATCCGTTTGGCGAATTCGCCCAGTCGCAGTTTTCCTATTGGTTTGTCTGTCAGCATGCGGCACTGCAATCCAATTCAGTGCAGGCATTTCGATCGTGGATCCATGAGGAAGCCGCCAAGGCGCCTGGATAAACTCTGCTGCCCTACAGGCTTATGCGGTTTTTGAGTCTGACAACAAGCAGTTTGCTGGCAAGGGGTAATTCCACGCTCGCCGACCCATCATTGATAAGCACAGCCGTCCCCTTTTTCGCACCCACATTGTTGCAAGAATAATCTCCGACAACGCCAAATATCGCATAGGTCAAGTCGGCCCCGGGCCTTAAATCAATTTGTGTTGGCCCGTCAAGAATACTCACTTCGGCGTCGATCACAGTGTTGTCAAAAATGACATTGAAATCGCGAATGCGACCGCCGCGCAAAACGCTGCGGATTGGTGTGTCACCGGAAAAAGCAAACGGCCTGCAGTAAGGAACTTCACGCTCTTGATCAGCGCTGCACAATTCCAGCCCATCCCCTTCAATCACGGTCAATATGCGTGACAGTCCAGGAAAAATTGAAAACGCACCTTCCGTCTCAACATCCGCCATGCTCAAACGCCAGATGATGCCATCGGGTCCAATGTCCTGAGCAATCTCACGAGTAACCCCGCCACCGTTTTTCCACGGTACCGGTGGCAAATCATCGGTATTGATCAGCCTGGGCTCACCCATATACCAGCCGGCCACTTTCGGACTGACCAACCCGCGTCGCCGGGTCTTGGAAGGCGGCGTACAATTCAGGATTTGCTCCCAAAAGCTCACGACCGCCCGGCAACCTGTCGGGGATCAACCTGCCGTCCTGCCAGATTTCCACACCGTCAATGCGCACGGTTGGATCCAGCAAATTCAGCGAAATCTCTCCGGGCGGATAGTCGCCGCATGTGTGGAAGTGCAGAAGCCGCGGATTGCCAAAGGCGCTACCGCTCCAGCGCTCAAAATAGCGGCCTGCCGGTTCAACAAATTCGCATCCCGGGTGAATGCCTGCATGCCAGGAATGGACGCAATATGTGTCGATGCCGTATTTGTTGCCGACAAATTCATAGTGTTTCTTGGCAGCTTCCATGTCTCTTTGTGTCCCGTCAAATCCTGTTATTCGGGAGTCTTCAAAATTTACAAAAAGCGTTTCCCTTATCTCGCACGACCACGGCAAATAATAGTTCGAACCAGTTCCTGTAAGGAACCCATTTTGGGCGATACGTCCGGAAAAACCCCTGGCGGGAATCGGCGTGAAAATTGACAATGGAAAACGCTTGAGGATTGTATCCCCACTGGTTTCTGAAAACTCCATAGGCCTGCCCCGAAAATCCGTCCCTGCAGGACAAGTTACATGAATCTCGGAGGCCCTGGCGACGGCGCGGTTGACCAGATTCTTAAGTTCCTCAAACACCCGGTAGTCAATTGTGCCAAAGGGCGAAGCCAGCATTTCGCGATCCAGCGCATAGCTGATTATTTGATTGGTGGACGCACCATCACCTCGAAACCGGAGTTGGTCACCCAATCGCGCCAGATACAATGTGCAATCCGCAGCTTCGATCTTGGATTTCAGGATTGCGCTTGGGTCGCTGACATCTCTCAGTAAAGGCACCCCATAAAGCTCAGTATGAAGACCAAGCTCTTGCGCGTTTTTTACGATCTCAGTCGTCAGCTCGGGATCGTAATACCCGTCCGCTTCGGTTTCATGCACAACCAGAAGCAATTGCCCAGGCCTGCATTCAGCGCAGTTAATCAAAAGATTTCGTGCGCCCGCTGTGATCCGGGTTTGCGACGCATCGTACATTCATGTTTCCCTTCAAATGCGAACAAACCAGCACCCAAATTTCAAGAGCAAGAGCTGACCCTTCGCACTCACTCCTACCAACTTAACCAGCACCACACCATAATCCAGCAATTATGTGCGGCATTAGAAAAACTTATGAAATGTTCAGGTCACTCTTGCGGGTACTAGTCAAAAAGGCATATAAGTATAGACATAATAATTCTGATTGGCCCCAAATTGCGAACAAGTTATCACGACATTAAGGCAGATGTACTTCGGCGAATCCGAGATAATACATGGCCCCCCGGAGCTAACCTTCCAGGCGAGATAGAGTTGGCCAAAGAGTTTGGATGCGCACGGGCGACCGTAAACCGGGCAATGCGCGAACTGGTTGATGAGGGCATTCTCGAACGCAAACGTAAAGCAGGAACGAAAGTAAAATCTTCTCCAACGCGCCGGGCGCAGTTCTCGATACCGATCATTCGTGAGGAGATCACCAATAGTGGAGCAGACTATAGCTACGTGTTGGTCGAACGGGAGATGATTGTAGCTCCCGGCTGGTTGCGTTCGCGAATTGGACTTTCGAAAAATCAAAAAATCTTACAGCTAAAATGTATGCATTATGGCAATCGCACTCCCTATCAGTATGAAGATCGCTGGATCAATCTTGCTGCGGTTCCCAACGCTGCGAGTTTCGATTTTGAAGACATTGGCCCAAATGAATGGCTGGTGCGGGAAGTGCCGTTTACTGACGGCGAATTGGTGTTTTCTGCAACCAATGCAACAACGGATATTGCGAATTTTTTGAACACATCGGAGAATACGGCTATCTTCACAGCCGAGCGCACGACATGGTTGGATAAGACATGCGTAACCTATGCGCGGCTCTATTTCTCTCGAGATTACAAGATGACGACCCGCTTCTGATTGACCCGAATATCAGTACATTGGGACACGCACCAAATATCGCTCAACTTCTGCCGGAGAACCGCGCTCCGATCCGACGACCATTAATAACAATAGACATAAAGTCGTATGTGTGCATTTTAACACTGCCGGCTTTTGTGTATTTCTGATTTCCCGGCGGGAAATTATCCTCGATGATTGAAGAAGACCTGACGACTGGGCCGATCAACGGTCATTTCCGTAGGCTTGCTATCCCGGCGGCGATCGGAATGTTGTTCAGCACCCTCTATAACATCGTCGATACGTTCTATGCAGGGTTCTTTGGAACGCAGGCACAAGCCGGACTGGCCGTCGGATTTCAGGCGTTTTTTGTGCTCATTGCGGTGGGATTTGGCCTCGGCTCCGCGATGAGTGCGTTGGTTGGAAATGCCAGGGGGCGCAAAGATATCGCCGATGCCAGACGTCTCGCGGCGCAGGGTATAGGTCTGGCCGTCTGCGCGACGCTCGCATCAATCATAATTGCGCTTTTGCTTGGCCCGCTGCTGATCGCGCTGGTATCGCAACCCGGTCCATATCGCGAGGCTGGATTGTCTTATTTTTACTGGTTGATCCTGTCCCTGCCCGGCTTCGTTCTTGCCTATACGGCAAACGGCATATTGCAGGCACGCGGAGACACGGTTTCCATGCAACGGGCTCTGGTCGTCGCATTCTTTGCAAATATTTTGCTCAACCCATTGCTGATGTTTGGTCTGCCTGGTCTGGTGCCGGGCATGGGTTTTAACGGCATCGCGCTGGCGACTGTTCTCAGCCAGACCGGAGTTGCCGTATTTCTGCTTTTCAAAATATTCTCACGAGCGATGATGCAGAATTTACAATGGCGAGAATTTAAACCTGTGGCGACAAAATACTGGGAGATCGCTAGTCAGGCCTCGCCAGCCGCGCTGGCCCTTCTGATAAATTTTGCCAGCGGATTTGTGGTGCAGTTTGCACTGAAGGATTATGGCGAGGAGGCACTCGCAGCCTACGGAATTTCACTGCGCATTGAGCAATTATTCTTGTTGCCTGCGGTGGGAATCACCATTGCCCTCGTGCCGATTGCCGCGCAAAATTATGGCAAACAGGACTATGACCGTGTCCGACAATCGTTCCGGCGATGTTGGACATTGGGCGTTCTGGCGACCACCGCGGCTTTTCCTCTTCTGTGGTTTTTCGGCGGTTTTGCCACCAGTTTGTTTTCAGACGATCCCGAAGTTGTCCGCATTGGTGGGCTGTTCCTACAGGTTGAGGCGGTTGTATTACCAATTTATGTTGTCTTGTTTTCGGTAAACTCACTCCTGCAGGCGCTGAAGAAGGCCGTTTGGACGATGTGGATCGGCATATATCGACAGGGGATTGGCATTGCCTTGTTCATTTGGCTGTTTACGCAGGTCTTTGATTTGGAACTACTGGGTGTGCGCCTCGGTATAGCATTGGCTGTGGTGACAGGATTGATGATGTCTCTTTTCATCGCAAAACGGATTGCAGACCAGAAAATCGGAGGACTTACCAGTCGCTGACTACCCGTCGATTGTCCAATTAACCCAGATATTACTATATATTTGAACCTCCTAGGTGGCCAAAGCCATGGTCAAAAAAAGGGGGTTGCCAAACAAAAATAAACACAGACATAATAGGAATAACTTAGGCTTATTAGAAAGCGACCGATATGAGTGCACGTGACGAAATGATCACTGTATCGAATGTCGACAAGTTTTACGGCAACTTTCAAGCTTTATCTGAGGTGAGTCTCAGTGTCAGCCAGGGCGAGCGTGTGGTGATCTGCGGACCGTCCGGATCGGGCAAATCCACCTTGATTCGTTGCATGAATGGCCTCGAGTTTCACAGTTCAGGGTCAATAATTGTCGATGGGATTTCGGTAGAAGAAGGATCCAAACAGCTCAAAACCCTGCGCCAGGAAGTTGGCATGGTGTTTCAGCAATTCAATCTTTTTCCCCACCTTACAATTCTGGAAAATTTGACCATTGGCCCGATTCAAGTGCGCAAAATTGCCAAAGCTGAAGCTGAACGATTGGCCCGCCAATATTTGGAGCGTGTCCACATTCCTGAACAGGCTGACAAATATCCTGCCCAACTTTCTGGTGGTCAGCAGCAGCGCGTTGCGATAGCGCGCTCGCTTTGCATGGAAACACGGATCATGTTGTTTGATGAACCTACCTCGGCGCTCGATCCGGAGATGATCAACGAAGTTCTCGACGTGATGGTCGAGTTGGCGGATACTGGGATTACGATGGTTTGCGTCACTCACGAAATGGGGTTTGCGCGAAAAGTTGCCGACACGATGGTTTTCATGGAAGCGGGTCGGATCGTTGAAGTCGCGGAACCGGAGAAATTCTTCACAAATCCCGAAAGCGAGCGTTGCAAGCTATTTCTCGGTCAAATTTTGGAGCATTGAGGTATGGGACAATCGACAGCATCTCAACGCAACAAAGCTGTGAGCCTGAAGTCGCTTGTGAATTCCGTTCCGTTTTCGGTTGCGTTGTATCTTGCTGTTATTTCCAGCATCATTTGGAGCGCTTACGCCGGTGCCCAAGCCATGGGCTACAATTGGCAATGGTACCGCATCCCAAAATACTTCTATTCGCTCACTGATGATGGTTTTCAATGGGGCGAAATATCAATCGGCCTGGTCAAGACCTTGCAGCTTTCGGGGACGGCCTTTGTTTTCGCAACGATTTTGGGGCTTGTCATTGCGCTGCTGCGTCTGTCGGGCCTGATAATCGGCAAAGCCACGGCAATTGGTTTCCTTGAATTCGTCCGCAATATGCCAATTCTGGTTCTGCTTTACCTGTTTTACTACGTACTCGGTCCGGTATTTGGATTGGATCGTTACACCGCCAGCATTTTATGCCTGGCAGTGTTTCACGCTGCTCTCATTTCCGAAATCTTCCGGGCGGGCATTGAATCTGTTGCCAGGGGCCAGTGGGAAGCCGCAAGTTCCATCGGCATGTCCACCGGACAAGCCTATCGTTACATCGTTCTGCCCCAGTCGATTAAATTCATGTTGCCACCGCTGACCGGCGAAGTTGTGCATCTGGTTAAAAGCTCGGCCATCGTTAGCGTCATTGCCGTGGCGGAGCTGACTACAATCGGCCGGAACATCATTTCCGATACATATATGAGCTTTGAAATCTGGTTCACCATCGCGGCGGTTTACATGGTCATCACGTTGATATTGTCCGTTGGAGTATCGGTGCTTGAGAAAAAATACGCCGTCCAAAACTGAAATACAGAAATAAACCACAAGGAGAGACTATCATGAATATCACCAGACGCATTGCGGGGCTTGCTCTCGCATCCATAGTTGCGCTGGCATTGGCTTTGCCGGCCAGCGCACAAAATACACGCCAGAACTTATCTAGCGAAAGCGTTATTGAATCCATTAAGAAAAATGGCGTTCTAAAGATCGGCCTGTCACTCTTTCGCCCGTGGTCGATGCGCGACCTGAACGGCGAACTGGTTGGTTTTGAACTCGATGTAGGCCGCGAACTGGCCAAGGATATGGGTGTTGAAGTTGAATTTATTCCAACCTCCTGGGACGGCATTATTCCGGCTCTGGTTTCCGGCAAGTTTGACGTGATCATCAGCGGCATGTCGATCACCCCTCAGCGCAACCTGACGGTCGCTTTTTCTGACCCTTATGCGTTTTCCGGAATGACCATTCTTGCAAACAAGGCGATGACCAAAGGTTTCACTTTGGAGAGTTACAACAACGCGGACGTGACTTTTTCCGCCCGTCGCGGTGCAACTCCGGCTGCAGTTATTGCGTCAATGTTTCCAAATGCTCAATTGCTGCTGTTTGATGAAGATGGTGCCGCTACACAGGAAGTGCTGAACGGAAATGCCCATGCCACGATGGCATCCGAACCTGCTCCATCTGAAGAAGCACGCCGATACTCCGATGTTCTTTACGTACCATTTGATGAGACTTTTCAGGCTGCTGGTGAGGCATTTGCTTTCCGCAAAGGCGATCCAGATGCCGAAAACTACTTCAACAACTGGATCGGCATCAAAACACGTGTCGGCTGGCTCAAGGACCGCAATGACTACTGGTTCAAAGGCGAAGAGTGGAAAGACAAAGTTGCTGAAAACTAGGCTTATCTGACACCGCGGGTGGGCATTTGTGCCCACCCGAATTCAACACGCTTTGAAAGAGCCCGATGCTTAATTCCCTCAAGCGCTTCCATTGGCTGGATTACGTGATATTGGCGCTGCTGATTGTGGCGACGGTAACCATCGTTGCGCGCATCGAGGGAGCGCTGAATTACGATTGGCGCTGGGAAAAGATCCCAAACTACATATTCCGCTATAAGGAATCGGAAGACCGCTGGGTGGCCAACCTGTTGATGCAGGGTTTGGTTTCTACCGTTCGCATCAGTATTTATGCTGGATTTCTGGCGCTGATACTGGGCGTCATCCTTGGCGTGGCGCGCTGTTCTACAAACCTGACCGTACGCATGCTGGCGCGAACCTATCTTGAGTTTCTGCGCAATGTTCCGCCGGTCGTTGTCATTTTCATATTTTTCTTTTTCTTGTCTGAACAACTGATTGTCGCGCTGAACATGGAAAGCTGGGCACGGGGCATTGCCCGTCAGGAAGACAACGCAATCTGGACATTCCTGTTCGGGGACATGCGAAGATTTCCCTCACTTATTTCCGGCGTCATTGTGCTGGCCTTGTTTGAAAGCGCATTTGTTGGCGAAATCGTGCGGGCAGGCATTCAATCCATTGGCGTTGGTCAGCGCGAGGCCGCCCGCTCCATCGGTATGAGCCAGTTGCAAGAAATGCGCTTCATAATTCTGCCGCAGGCTCTGCGCAAAGTTTTGCCACCGCTCGCCAACCAATTCATCAGTCTCGTCAAGGACAGCTCATTGGTATCCCTGATTTCGGTTCAGGAACTCACTTTCAAAACAGTCGAACTCGTCGCTTCGACCCGCTTGATATTTGAAGCCTGGCTTGTGGCTGCAGCGTTCTACTTCGTGATTTGTTTTGGGTTATCTTTGCTATTCAGGCGGCTTGAGAAACGATAAAACTGCTGTAAAACTCAATCCACCCAAGGCATTGGGCGACGATTATCCTACTTCCTGAACGACCAACATCAACATTTCGCCACGACTGACATAGCCTCGATTGGTATGCGCTAATACATAGCCATCATGGGGGAAAAGAACTGTTTGCGAGGCACGTTTTGGTTCCGACACGCAGTGAAGACGACCGGCAACCTGCCCGGCTTTGACGATCTGACCGGCGCTTGCCATGCGGTCAAACACGCCCTCTGTATCAGCATGCAGACTGTGGTCGGCTGATTTAATTTCGACGAGGCGCGGCTTCTCAACTGGCGTTGTCTTACCAGCCAATACGCCGGTGAAACTCATGATGGCGTGAAGACCGGCCTCCGTCTTGTTGGTTATTTCCGGATCGACGCCCCCACCTCCACCAAGTTCAGTTGCTATCATGGGAACGCCAGCTCTTTCAGCAGCAGAGTTGAGCGAGCGGGAATCATTAAATCCGCCAAGCACCCAGACCAGAGGCAGACCGAATTGCTTGGCCAATTCAAGATTGCGCGCATAAAGATCCGCATCCTTTGTGCGGGTGGCCAGGGTACAAGCAGCAAATACTGACGCCTTGCCACCGGAATGCAAATCAACAGCTGCATCGGCCATCGGAAACAATTCTGTTTCAACATAATATGCGATTTGTTCAGAAATGCTCCCCGCTGGATTGCCGGGAAATGCCCGGTTCAAGTTGACATTATCCAAAGGCGAAACCCTGCTGGATAATCTGACCGCGGGCGCATTTAAGCCGGGAATAATTATGACCTGGCCGGTGATATCTTCCAAGGACAGATCATCAACCAACCGCATCAATGCTGAGGGACCTTCGAACTCATCTCCGTGCGTGCCGCCAATCATCAAAATCACTGGTCCGGCACCACGCTTCAAGCTGATGATCGGCACGGGGTGATATCCAAGTGGATTTGTATTATCCGACCACTTCACCCTTAAATCACCCACAAGTCTGCCCTCGGCAGACAGGTCGATTGTCGACGTAACAGCACTTTTGCTCATGGTTGTCTCACTTTGCCAGTGGAATTGGATTGCAAGTATTCAATCCAATGACTTTGGGCGACCATCTAGACATCAATGACGGCCATGGCGTCAATTTCTACCAGCAAGGAAGGATCTGCCAGACCTTGCACCACAACCCCAGTCGAGCAGTGATGCACGCCCTCAAACCATTCGTTGATCGCCTTGTAGACCGGAGCCCGGTAGGAGATGTCGGTTACGTAAACCGTCAGTTTGCAAACATCCCCGAGCGAACCTCCAGCTTCCTCCATCCAGCGTTTTATGTTGGCACAAGCCTGGTGCGCCTGTGCACCGGGGTCATTTTCTCCAATCAATGTACCATCAAGAAGTGTGCCAACCTGGCCTTGCATAAACACAAAGTCGCCGCTGGCACGAATGGCTTTGGAATATTTTGCGACCGCATCATAGCGCGTTTCGTAAATGTGAATGTGCTTTCGTGACATCGCGGCTTCCTTCAAATTTTTGGTATCCATCAATATGCCCGTGGACCGAACTTCCAGTATGGACGGTCGACCTTCCTCCGGCCAAAGAAGTTGCAATTGGCGTTATGTATGAACATAATCTACTAATGTTCAGACGGTCAATGGAGTTGTTTTTCCACGTCGGGCTACAGCCGTTCACAGCTATATGGAATCAATCCAGGGCAAACGCTTTCTAAAATGAGGGCCTTGTATTCTGCCGGTCTCCAAGTAGGTTTGGCCTCATGAGTTCGGTAGAAAAACCTGCAAATCCGCCCAAAAGCCTTGAAGAAAATGTTGGCGAGGCTGTCCATCAATTTCGGATCGACCAAAACCATACGCTGGCGGAGTTTTCAGCCCTTTCGGGCGTTTCAAGCGCGATGATCTCAAAAATCGAACGCGGGCAGGTATCGGCCTCTCTGTCAACGCTTGATGCACTGGCCAATGGTATGGGCGTGCCCATTGCAAATCTGTTTGCTGCAACTGTTGAACGTAAGGAAATATCCTACGTGAAGGCAAATGCAGGGATTGAAACACGCCGAACCGGCAGCACTTACGGTCATAATTATCAGTTGATTGGCCGTGTATCCGCAAATGGAAACGATGCTGAATGCTATTTGATCACCATCAAGAATAGTGCCGCCGGGCAGCCGCTATTTCTGCATCCCGGCATCGAGTTCATTCACATGATTGAAGGCGAAATGACCTATCGCATTGGCGAAGAATCTTACCAGATGAGTGCTGGTGACTCGCTTACATTTGACAGTGAAATGCCACATGGGCCGCAAACAATTTCCGCTGGGGATGTCAGGTTTTTGACCGTGATAGTAAAATAGTACAATTTTTTCTTCTAATGATAATTTTTTCCTGATAGGATAATTTACGTTATTCGATTGAGGATTAATTTATGCCTGCAGAAGTTCTTACTCCTGTCACCCAAGCATTGAACGATGGAACTTTGACCCGACCCGAATTAAAGGGCCTGATGAAGCGTTCCAACGGACCGGCTTTCCGTCACTTGGCAATCTGGATTACGGTCCTGCTTGCGACAGGATTCCTGATCAAAATGACGCTGGGAACCTTGTGGGTTTGGCCGGCCATGTTTCTGCACGGCATTATCCTGGTGCACCACTTTTCGCTTCAACATGAATGCTGCCACTACACTGTATTCAAAACCCGCTGGCTAAATGATTTTGTGGGCAATTTATGCGGGCTTATTATTATGTTGCCCAACCGACATTTTCGATACGAACACTGCGATCATCACACCTATACCCAGCTCCATGGCGATGACCCGGAATTGATAGAACCGCCCAAAGATCTGGCCGGCTATTTTTGGTATTTGTCGTCGATACCCTACTGGAAAAACAAGTTTTCCGAACTTTTCCACCATGTCTTGGGAAAACTTTCTGAAGAAGAACAGCGCTTCATTCCAAAGGAGGAATACAAAACTGTGATTTGGGAGGCACGCTTAATGAGTGCGTTCTATATGACGCTTATTGTTGTTTGCGTGGTTTTCAGCTGGTGGGCGCCGGTTTGGTATTGGTGGTTACCGGTTCTAATGGGTGAGCCGGTTATGCGTTTTATTCGCATGACCGAACATGTCGGCAAGCCCTGTGTGCGCGACATGAAGGAAAACACGCGCACCAATTATGTAACGCGCCCAATGCAATTTCTGTGCTGGAACATGAACTATCATGCGGAACATCATTATGCTTCGTCTGTGCCGTTCTATGCGCTGCCCAGTCTGCATGAAAAACTTAAGAATATTGTTCAGGTGGAGGAGCGAGGCTATCTGGGCGCTCACATTGATATCCTCAGTCAGTTGACCGGCCGCAAAAACCGTAGCGATGCCTTGGAGAACCCCTCGAATGGCACGTGAAAGGAGCTGGCAGGACGTGATCGCGATTACCGATCTGTTGAAGGGTGACGTTACGCCTGTAACATTTGGATCTCGGGAACTGGCTATTTTCGACACCATACAAGGTATCACCGTATCAATGGCCCGCTGTACCCACGGTGCTGCCAATCTGTGCGATGGATATTTTGACGGCGTAAACATTGAATGTCCGCTGCATCAGGGTCTTTTTGATGCACGCAGCGGCGAAGCACTCGCGGCACCGGCGCGGGTAAAACTTCGAATGATCGAAGCACGTGAACGGAATGGCATGGTTCAAATATACATTTGAACCGTCCATCCAATTTCCGGTCCGCCGCTAACAAATTGCTGTACGATCATTGGTACCGTCCACCCTTTCACCTTCAAAAAGCATCTTCTCGCTGGTGATCTTCCCCAAAGAATTGGCTAGGTGCCCCAGCCCTGCTGTGGTTGCATATTTACGACTGGAATAAATCAAAGGGGAACCAGAAACACCGAACAATATATTCTGCACCTCACCGAATATCACGTGGTGTTGTCCGATGACTTTTTGATCTGCGATCCGACATTCAAGGGCAGCCAGGCTGCCGACAAGACGTGGAACGCCAATCTTTCCACTCGACCAGGTTGCCAAGGCAAACTTTGATCCATATTGATTGCCAGCCCTTCCGGCAAAAGCATCTGCAACATGTAATTGATCGTGCGCCAGAATGTTGGCGCAAAACACACCATTCCCCAATATCACCGGACAGGAGGAACTTGATTTGTGAATGCAAACCAAAACGGTGGGTTTTGCACTGTCGGCGGAGACTGATACCAACGACGAAACCGTGACCCCGACCCGACCTATGGCCCCATCTGATGTGACAACACTGACTGCGGATGAAAGGCGGCTCATTGCCTCCAGGAACCGATCACGACTATTCAATTTGTGATTTTCAACATCGTTCTTCATGAGCTTGCTTTCTTTTTCTAACTCTTTCGGGCGTTTCGGGCGCCGCAACCGGTTAAGACTTGACGGTGTCAGACACTGGTGAGAGCCCCATTGACAGTCTTCCGGTAAACAGATGTTGGCGCTTTTCGGGTAGTGGGTGGAATTGACCGGCATGTGCATCACGCAATCTGCGTTCAAGCCCCAGGCCCCGAAAGAAACCCGCTCCGCCGACGGCTTCCATGGCTTTCTCACAGGTAGCAATGACACTGTTTGCGCAAATCGTTTTGCGCACCAACATTTGACTGGCGAGTTCGATGCTTGGTTCGAAACGCAAGTCGTTGGCAATTCGCACCATATCTGAATGCGCCAGTTGAGCTGTGGTCAGCAGGTTTTCCATTTCGCCGACCAGAAACGGTGTGACAGGGTCGCCCGAACGCGCGGCAGCTTTGTTTCGCGCAATGTTGGCGGCGGCTTCCGCGACACCGGTATAGGCAGACATGATCAATGGCAGGGCGACACCTAAAATCACGCCATAGACTGGGTGAAAACCGCTGCGTGGGCGCCTGAGAACAATGGATTCGTCGGGGACAAACACGCTGTTCAGTTTCAATGTCTGGGATCCGGTGGCCCTCATTCCCACGGTCTTCCAATCGTTCAGGAACGAAATGCCATCGGCCTTCAACGGCACCGGAAAGTGTAAAACCTGCGGCCCTTCTTCAGGATCATCATAGGCACAGGACGTAATCAGAAGGTCGCCATCAGGTGAACCACTGGCAAACGGTTTGACCGTTGTGACCTCATACCCTCCGTTGACCTGGATCGCCGTACCGTTGGATTCCAACCAATCGTTGGCGCCAGTGCTGACGAGAACAATGTCACCACCAGCCACCTTCTCCAACAGTTTCTTGCCGGGGCGACCAGCCGCGTCGTTGAACACTGCTGCCGATACCAAATGCTGATGCATCGAAAGTGAGAGGGCCGTTGATGGGCAAACATGTGCGATCGTGCGAACAAAAGTGCACATCTGTGAATGAGTTGCACCGCCGCCGCCATACTTGGTCGGGACCAGCGCGGCAAACACACCATGTTCACGTAAACCTGCATAATTTGCAGCCGCAAATTCATCGTTTTCATCAAGATGCTCTGCATTCTCTTCAAACTTGGGTGACAGTTCTTGTGCAATTTTTTTGAGGTTGATAGTCATCATATTGACCTTCCTTGTTCGGCAGCAGCAAGAAGCTTTTCAACGTCATGCAGCGAGTTGTACCAGTCGCAAGCCATGCCAACGAAGCCGGTTCAGTAAACGCAATCTCTCAGTTTGGGATGGCTTTGACTACTTCTGCATGTAAAGCGCAAAAGTTGATAAGCGCGCCACAATTATTCACCCAAGCGGCAAGAATTCATTCAATCCGTTGATATCAAACGATTTTACGAATTTCCCTGAACTTCACATTCTGAAGTTGTTTGGTCAAAAATGTTCAGCTAACTTTGTATCCATGGAAAACACACGAGGATTTGGGCAGTATTGCCCCATCGCTGTCGCAGCCGAAGTAATGGCTGAACGATGGACACCACTTGTTCTGCGGAGCCTGTTCTGCGGTGCAACTCGTTATAGCGAACTTCAGGCGAGCCTCCCGCGAATGTCGTCAGCCCTGTTATCCCGCAGGCTGAAGGAACTCGAACACGCCGGGATCATTGACAAGAGATCAAAGGATGGCAAGCGAGGGCACAGTTACACCCTCACCGAGTCCGGAAAGGAATTGTTTCCGGTTTTGGATAAGATGGGAATGTGGGCTCAAAAGTGGTTGCGTCGAGAAATTACCGATGACAAGAATCTTGATTCAGACGTACTCTTCTGGGAGCTGCGACAATCTATCCTGTCGCAAGCGCATCAGGTTGATTCCAGACGCGTTGTCGAATTCCAACTTCAGGGCGTACCAACCGATCGCCGTTTTTATTGGCTTGTCTTTGAAAACGATGATGTGGACGTTTGCGTCAAGAATCCGGGGCACGAGGTTGATCTGTGGGTAGCTTCCAGCATACGAACGCTGGTGGAGCTGTGGCTTGGGCACGTCAGTCTGAGCAACGCTATTGGTGATGAAAGTATTCGATTGGATGGCGACACCAAGGAAGTTGCGACGTTCAGCACCTGGTATACCTGCAGCCCGATGGCCAAATATGGGCGAATGCCAGCGGCAGAATAGATTGCCATCAGTGCGGAGCTGGCCGGTTAAAGCTCATGGTTCGGCGTGGTCCGGCCAATATGCCGTCTCTGTCGATCTTAAAAAACCCCTATTGACGTAAACTTAACTTCAACTTTTAGAATGCGCTGAATCAAACGACAGATCAGGCGCGCAAGTTGAAATCAAAGAAAACTACAACGAGGAGATCCTCGCTCTTTTCTGAAGATCGCGGGGCTCGTCTTGCACCATTGTGCTTCGCTGTCTGGCTTCACGCCGCGAGCAACTTGCTGGCCGCAACTACTTTGCCAAGTGTCGTTCGAGAATTTGGCGGAGGTTATCTGGTTGCGCTTGCATATGTCGGCATTTGCGGGTCCGTTGGTTGGCGGCACATTCGCCACTTTTGGAAGCTGGCGATGGGCCTTCATTGCTGTCGCATTCCAGGCTGCGGTATTCATCGCCGTGGCGCTGGCTGTATCACCAAATTTGGGACGTCATGATAACGCTGTTGAAACAGAAGTCGATCAAACCGCTTCAGCCGCCCCTACAATGCAACAAGTTGGATTCGCATTCGGGGCTGCGGCTGCAGGAATTGCCGCCAATTCATTTGGTTTCGGAGCGGATGTAACACCAGACACCGCGCAGGCGGCTGCATTTTGGATCTTTATCGCGTTCGTACCATTTGCTTTGATCTCGTGTCTGGCAGGTTGGCGATTGACGAGATGACCGTTCACATCAGTTGGCTTATGCGGCCGCCATTTGATTCGATCGAACCCTTTCGGCCAGCCCATTCAGATTGGCCAACAAAACCTTGCCCATCATCAGCTTCATCACAGTTTGGCCCAGCAACCACCCGATAGGTCCATACTTCACACGATAGTCCATCGACCACGTTACCCTGGACCGGCTGTTTTCCAGTGGTGCTACGGAAATCTCTGCGAGCGCTTCCTGCATGGGCATTGGATCCAAATCCGACAGACGCACTCGAAAACCACGATTTGGCTGCCACTCAATGACTTCTTCAATCAGAGAACTGCCGTTGTCGAAATGGCAGCGCCGTTTCGACCCCATTCCATCCTTTCCGTCTGTCAGCGCATCGACTGAAGCAATAAATGGTGCAAATTCGTCAATATGCATATAGCGGCCAATCACGGCCCATACCTCGTCCTGCGTGGCGTCTATTTCCAGAATGCGTTCATGGTGTATCATATTGCGGGTCTCAGTTCCGGTACTGATTGTTTCTATCAGTGACATACTGACAGCATACTGTCAGTATGAATTGTCTTTTCGCAGCGCTCGCATCGCTATCTTGCTAGGCTCGGGCCGCATTGTTTAGTGTCTTTTTAATGATTGTGCAATTCTGATTCAGTTTGGCAATCGATCACGGTTTGTCATTATTTGATATGTTTTGGTCATCTGATGGTCAATTTGGTGGACTGCGTGCGTATTTTCAGCGGCCTGGTGTGTGAGGACAGCAAGCCGGGAACCTTGATGACATATGCCACCCATCTCAAAGCACACCGAACGGCGTCCAGCATTTAAAAAACAGATGTACTCCGCCATTTCGGGCGGTCCAATAGCGGCCTGAACTCAAAACTGCATGCTGTCGTCAATGGTGAGGGAAAACCCATCATCATGGGGCTAACATCAAGCCAGGATTCCAACACATATGCGCCACGACACCTATCCTGCTTTGCCTGATGCGCAGGTCATGATTGCCGACAAGGGCTGTTACAGTGATGAGTATCGAGCCGCACTAAAACCCACTACGGCCGATGCGCGACATATACATGGTGGAAACAACACTCGCCGCAACCGTAATATGGTAGGTTTAATGAGGCCTGAGCCTAAACTGGACCGCACTCGGATATTACCAGAAATTTGCCATTACTGACATCTAATGCGGCATTGTACATGTTTCCAGCACCATCATAACATCCCACAGTGGACATAACCTGGCCTCTGGGTTGTATTTTAATTTGTATATGATTTTTGCCTTGCCCGTGAGCCTTCACCCATCTAGTTCCATCCTTTGAAATATAATATACTTTATGAGGAATGCTTTTATTCTTATCTTTTGCATTAAAAGTTACAACTTGAATTTCCCTGTTGGCGTTGTTTGTAACCCTAACTTTAACACCATGAGTTCCATCTGACATTGCAGATCTAATTAACAATGAGGAAAATACAATAGCCAAAGATAAATTACTCAAAATATTGAATACGACTTTTTTTATCGACATTGCTGCTTTTCTTTCTTTACGTGGTCACATGATTTTGGACATACTCTTACATATCACAAAACAATGCAAATATATTTGGACTGAATTCCCAACATACGATCTAGATAGAATAACAAGTTCTGGAAATGCGTAAAAACACAAAACTTTGCATCAAAAAAATACACGGAAGCTGACTTGAGAAGAGTTAGTGGCTCCCATCAGCACTGTAGCAAAAATTCTGAAAGATGCCGGTTTGGTGCCGAAATATCGAATGAGGCAGATTAGTTACAAGCACATCACAAGATAACCGGACGACATGGTGAACTAGTGGAAAATGACGTCAATCACGCGTCTGCATACATTAAGGGATTTTATGCGCGGGCTTCATCGATTGGTTCGGAAGATGACGATTGCAGCGATACAGATTGCCGACATGAAGGTATAGGGAATCGATGGCATCTGATTTGCAATGCGATGCATGCCCATGAACTCCGGCGCAGGTTGCCATACAGAAGACCTATGTCGTCAACTATGAATCCTTATCGTGCCAGGCAGCAACAATCATGGAGTTGCAGTATAATGTCCACAGATCTCAAATTCTGCCACACCCGGATATTTTCAGAGTTTTATTATTTGTGACTTTTCGTGGAACATTATACAAAATTAGGTTGTTGTCATAACACCCAGTAATTGATCCACCCCAGCTGCTGGGTTTTATTTTGATTTGTATACGGTTTTTTCCTTGCCCGTGAGCCTCTACCCATTTACTGCCATTTTTTGAAATATAGTAAACCTTATGAGGTTTGTTTTTAGATCTATCTTTTCGATTATAAGTGAAAATTTGAATGTTATCGGTTGAGTTATTTAAAATTTTTACTTTAACATCGTGAGTCCCATCAGCAACCGCTGGATCTATCAACAATAGTAATGTGAAGACAGTCATCGAGAATTGTCTATAAATATAATAAATATTTATCTTCGATTTCATATCAATATTTTATCCACTACGAAGTTTCCTAGTTTACAATATACTCATATGTTTTGTTTTACAACACAATTATATTTGGTAAGAATTTCAATATTCGCATCAAATTAACCAACTAGTGATGGATATACAAAAAAACCAAACAGTGCATCGAGAAATCATGACGATAGCTGTCTTGGCTCAGGACCCATTAATTTGATCAGGCCGCTAATAGCGAATATTTTTCAAACCAATCTGCGGATTTTTGCTAACCTGAAGTTGAACAGACGTTCTGTGGTTCTGAATGATGGGCAATCGGTCATGAAAAATAGTATCTCAAGGTTTATAAGCACATGGATACTGATGCTGGGCATCATGCTGTCTGCAACGCCCGTGTCGGCGGACGATCTTGCCCTTGAACAGGCGGAACTGGTGCCAGCTGTCATTCACGTCGTCCAGTCAGGAGGGTTCTGGTCAACTGGAGATGATGAAGGATATTTTCGCGCTGTGATCATTTCAGGCGGGGTGGAACATGTAAGTCATCAACTGTTCATTCAGTGGATGAGAAGCAATTCCGAAAGCCAAGATTATGAATTGGCGCGAACCGCAAAAGTCGAGGAACTCAGCAACGGCAATGTGCTGGAAGTATCGACGGACTTTGGTGACATCAACGCATTCGAAGTAAATGTTGCGGCTTCCAGCCGGGACGGCAATGTGACTAAATATCAAATTGTTGTCGGGGCCCGGCAAAAGTATTCCTTACAGAAACTCCAGTGACCTATCTGGAAGCCGCAAGTCAGGCAGACTATGCTGCCAACCCCAGGTCGAGCATGTCAATTTCAGCTTCCGCACTGCGCAAAGGGGCTTCTGGGTCCATTGCGAGACCGGTAGCGGAAACATAAATCACATCGGTGATTCCGACGAAACCGAGCACTTGGGTCAGATAACCGGTGGCAAAGTCAGCTGGCGAGCCGACGGGGACGCCGCCCGAAGCCACGACAACAATTGCGCGTTTTCCCGTCAAAAGACCTTCTGGGCCAGCATCTGAGTAGCTGAATGTCTCTCCAGCACGACATATCAGATCGATCCAGGTTTTAAGGGCTGCAGGAACACCAAAATTATATATCGGAAGACCGATCACCAAAACATCCGCAGCGTGAAGTTCCGACACAAGTTCATCTGATTGATGGAGCACGTTCTTTTGAGCGTCGTTTCGAAGGTCTTGTGGAGTGAAGTTTGCACCAATCCAATCTTCAGTAACGACTGGAAGGCCAAAGGATACATCCCGAGAAACGATTTGGGCGTTCGAATTTTCTGCCGCCAAACGATCGGCCAAACGTTGTGTCAATTGACGTGATGCCGAACCATCGTGGCGGCCAGAGGAGTCAATTTTTAATATGTTCAATTGTGATTTTGCCATGTCAGTGGTCCAGGTTTCAGTTTGAGAACCGGATATAATTACTAAGAATTTGAACAAAAGCTCGAAATATGAACATAGTCTGTTCATGAATGAACAAAACAAATTGCTCGGTGATTGGAACGAGGTCCGTATCGCCTATCATGTGGCTCGACTTGGCACATTGAGCGCGGCTGCCGATCATCTCGGCATTCATCATGCAACCGTGATCAGGCATATTGACGCCCTTGAGGCGAGACTGGGTTGCAAATTGTTCCAGCGCAATCCGCGCGGATACAATCCCACGGAAGCTGGTCTCGAACTCATGAATACGGCTGCAAAAACGCAAGACCTTTTGGGGCAGCTTGCCGGCAATCTCAAGGGACGCAGTGAAGCGGTAAGTGGTGATTTGGTTGTAACTTCGCTTAGCGGAATGTCTCCTCAGATCACGCCGCTGCTTACTGAGTTCGGGCGACTTTATCCCGACATTCGTATGACGTTCATCGGTGAAGATCGCACTTTGGCGTTGGAATATGGCGAGGCCCACGTGGCGCTGCGCGCCGGATCAAAGCCGCAAGAGCAAAATAACATCGTTCAAAATGTGGGTCGGCTTTCCATGTCTATGTTCGCCCACAAGGAATACGTCAACAAATATGGACCGTTGCGTGGTGACGACGACACGGTCAATCATCGCTTCATTCGCCGCACGTCACCGGCAGCGCGTGCGCCTTTTGAAATGTGGATGAACAAGCATGTACCTGATCATTGCATCGTTTACCGTGCCTCAGATATCCGAAGCGTAGAAGACGCGGTCCATGCTGGTGCGGGGATCGGATTTTTATCGTTATTGTCCGGAAATTCCAACCCGGACCTGATGCAGATGGCCCCTTCTCTGCCAGAATGGGATGCCACGCTGTGGTTGGTGACACACATGGATCTGCACAGGACTGCGAAAGTGCAAGCGCTGACCCAATTCCTAAAAGACCAGCTTGTCTCGAAATTAGGAGAATGTGAGAATCACGAAATGCGACTGCAAGCGCCCAATTCTTGAACCAACATTCTTATTGATGATGAAGATTAGAACCGTTCCCGTGTAAATGGAACCATTATTGCCTGCCCCCGGTTGGAAAAACGCTCGCTCTATTCCGGCACACCTGCCTTAATCAGGCCGTCGGCCAGCCGCTCTTGGTCTGCTTTTTGATAATAAGGAAATGTATCTTTGGCGTGGGTTACCGAATAACGGGGAACCAGGGACATGAGGATCGATACGTCGGATTTTGCGCCGTCCGGGTCGCCCAACAACGCCTGAGATGCGATTGCAAAGACATGTATGTTTGGATGCTCTGGTCGCAGAGCCGCGGCGGCCCGGGCCGATGCCAACGCCTCTGAATACCGCCCCGCCTGAAAATACGTGAACGCGTAATATAGCTGAAACTCATCGATAAAAGTGTCTCGCGGGCTCAGTCGAACTGCCAGATCAATGTGGTGCAAAGCCTCATCGGTACGTCCCGCCAGACCATGATTGCATCCAAGGAGACCTTGGGCATACGCGAGATTTGGGCTCAATTCGACTGCTCTACCAATGGCCCTTGAGGCGTCGGCATCTGACTTGTGAGCCAGTTCGATGAACAATTGTGCGATATAAATCCAAGGTTCGTTCACATCCAAGACCACAGCACGGTTGGTGAGACCGGTTCCTTTCTCCAGAGCCTCACCCATATCCTCCCATCCCTGAAAGGCGCGCCAGACCAAACAGACCGCCTGCAGCGCCAGTGCCTGCGCATAAGTATCGTCCAACTCACTTGCCTGTTTTAGAAGGCTAAGGGCATTTGAGGTGGAGTCCTGCGAATGTTGGCTGTACAGGTACATGCCTCGGACAACAGATTCCCATGCATCCAGATTTTGTGGTGGTTTGCGAACGCTTCGATCCAGTTCAGCTGACAATAATTCCGGTTGCAAACAGCCCATCACGCTTTGAGTGATCTCATCCTGGACGGCAAAAATATCGCCCAATCTCCTGTCATAGCGATCTCCCCACAACCGCTCACCCGTTTCGGCTTCAATCAGTTGGGCGCTAACTCTGATCCGGTCACCAGAGCGTCGAATGCTGCCACTCAACAGATATCGAACTCCCAGTTCCCTGCCAATCTGTCGAAAATTTCCGGTTTTAAACCACTACCGGCTGGCGCCGGTAGATTTGTCTGAGTGCTGTTCCAGGTACTGAAGGACGAGATCTTCTGTGATCGCGCCATTGGTTGTCGAAAAATAACCTCTCCCCCAAAAATGCCTGCCCCAATAGCGCTT
>JABABQ010000036.1 GCA_014238155.1 Rhizobiaceae bacterium | reverse complement strand
TGAAGAACCATTCTGGGCTGATGAAGTTCGCATGGATGCGGATCAACGGCATGAGCGGTCTTTCCGCCAGCCTGTTTTGTGAGGCGTCGGCAGTGAACAAAACCCCTCCCCCTTGGAAAGATATTTTCATGCTGTCGCTTTTTAGCCTGTCGAGCGTGGCGGTCTTTTGGTCAGGCCTGGCACTTGTGAGCGCGCTGTCATGAGCGAACCCCTCACCCACTTATCCGTGTTGGAGGCACTCCCCCTTTTCATACCGGCAAACGGCGGCGGCTTGATTGAGTGCGATTACGGTTGTCCGGGAGAACAACGCCGCCAGAAACGTGCGGTAGCATCATGACAAGGCGATACATCTCATATTCAAAAGCGGAATTGGCCTGGCTAAAGGCTAACTGCACTCATTCCCGCAAGCAGGCCCACCGCCAGTTTGTCGAAAGGTTCGATCGATCCGAGGTATCGTTTGACAACATCAAGTCCCTTTTCACGAGGAAGGGTTGGAAAACCGGACGGACAGGATACTTCCCGAGCGCTCATGTTCCAGCCAACAAGGGCAAGAAGATGCCCTTCAACGCGAACACCGCTCGCACCCAATTCAAGAAGGGGCATGAGAGGATGACCAGGTAAATCGGAGCCGGTCTCATGAGAGCAGAAATATGACCGCTGGCTGCGGAGGAAGAAACCATTTTTGGAGCCGTGCAACCGCTTCTGTGATCGTGCGGATTGCACGTTTAAGTAGCCTCAGTTTTCTAAACGGGCACGCCGGGGTAGCGTCCGGCCCTCTCTGCAAAACACCTGCCAACCGAAGGGACCAGATTGATGTTGGATGACATGATTTCCCCCAGCCAGCTTGTGGAAAAGCTGTGTGCAATTGGCGTGCGGATCAATGAGCGAACTTTGAGGGAGAAAGCCAGACACATCGGGGCCTATCGTGTTGTCGGCAGGGCGATGTTCTTCTCGCCCGAAGACGTTGAAAAAATCATTGCACCGGAGGAATCATGCTCAAGCCAGTTAAACGCCCCAAATCGCCGTGCTGGATCGCGCGGGGAACGATCGACGGACAGCGTATCGAAAAATCAACGGGAATCTGCAAAAGCCAGAGCAAGTCAGAAGCTAAGCGAGCTTGCAGGTCAATCGAACTCGAAGTCCTCCTCGCCAGTGATTCCGTTAAGAAGGAACCGTACCTCTTCGGAGACGCCGTAGTCGACTATCTGGAACAAGGCGGCAGCCCACGCTACATGGGCAATCTGGTCGACTATTTCGGAGATACAGCTTGCGATGAAATCACCAATCAAAGTCTGAACCGAGCGGCCCTGACGCTTTATCCGAACGCCGCCGGTGCCACAATAAACAGGCAGCTACTCACACCTGTCGGCGCCGTAATAAACCTGGCTTCCATGTCCCGACTATGCTTGCCATTGAGGGTGAAACGGCGACGGGAGGGCGAACCGCGCGAGCACTTTATGCTGCCGGAAGAGGCGGATAAGCTCATTGCGGCAACACACCAATCCTTCAACAAACACATGCCGGCACTGGTGACATTCCTGATTGGCCAAGGATGCCGCGTTGGGGAGGCGTTGAAGCTCCAAGCCAATGACCTTCATCTTGAAGGCGGATTCGCAATTCTTCGAGCCGAAACCACGAAGGGAAAGTATGAGCGGCGGATTACTCTAATCCCTCGGGTTCGTGCTGCCCTATCGACGCTGAACACAATCAATAGTGAGGGTGCCCTGTTCCGCACGCAGCACGGCAAGGAATATACATTCAATGGAATTCGCGGCGGCCAGATCGAGTCGGCATTTCGAACAGCGGTCGTCAACGCAGGTCTCGATCCTAATTTGATCCACCCCCACATCTGTCGGCACACATGGGCAACCTGGTTCTATGCCCAACTGAAAGACCCGCTTCGGCTTAAGAGAGAGGGCGGATGGAAGAAAGATACCTGGGAACGCTACACCAAGACACAAGGCCCCGGTCTGGGCGATGATGCCCTCGAATACGGATGGGATTTCGATCAGCAGTGGGGGAAACGTGGGGGAATTTTGGACAAGCGAATGAAAAAGGCTGCCAAAACATGAGGTTGAAAGATTGCTTCATACCCTTAGCAGGGGCGCGCCTTCGACCACTCGGCCACCTCTCCGCCGCCGGGAATACAGGGGAACCCACCTGTTTTGCAAGAGATTTCTTTGCTCAACTCAAGTTGTTTTCGAACGCCTGGTTAAGCCCGACGCTGCAACTTGCCCGCAAAATCATCACAATGCCGCCCAAATGCCCGGGCCATCAAACCGTGCGCCGACCATTTACTGAAAGATCCGGTCGAAAAATGCCGAAACCGATTTCAGAATCTACTGTTCCCGAATACCCGCCGCCTTCAAAGACGACAAAAATCTGCTGCGCGTCTCGCCCTCGACATAGGGATAATTGTCGGCCGCCATGGTCAATGTGTAATCCGGCACAATCTCCATCACTGCCGCCACTTCCCCACGCGCCTCGTCCAATCGACCAGCCTCCCAATAGGCCGCAATCATGTGCAGGCGCAGCGACGTAAATTTTGGAATCCGGTCCCGCGCCTGCTCGTATTTCTGGATTGTCTTGTCAAAATCCTTCAACAGATAATGGGCCTGCCCGACGTGGAAATCCCACGATGGCGGCGCAAAGGAGTGCAGTTCGAGCGCCCGCTGGGAAAGTTTCAGCGCCATTTCCGGACGCCCGCCATAAATGCAGATTGAACCGTAATAAGTGAAAACCTCAGGCAGTTCAGGGTCGATCAGTATGGCCTTGTCAAATAAGTCGTAGGCGCGCTGGTGCTCGCCCCGCAATCCGTAAACCCAGCCCAGCCAGGTATTGGCCAAAGCTGATTGCGGGGCCAGTTTGACGGCTTGCAGCGCAGAGCTTTCCGCCAATCCCAACGGGTCGTCCATGTCGATGAACCGCAGGGTGCGCACCGCGGTATAAAAATAGGCCAGGTAGGCATGGGCGTCGGCAAAATCGCCATCCAGATCGATCGCCTGCTTCAACAGTTCAATGGCGTCTTTCAAACCGTCCGGAGTATAATGGAAATAGCGCTCGCGGCCTTTCATATACAGATCATAGGCCACGGCATTTGACGTGCCCCGCCCCTGCTGTTCAACCTGCGCCTCACCAAGCAGGTTGTCGTTCAGCGCTGTTACGATCTGGCTGCGGATCGCATCCTGAAACTCAAAAATCTCCGAAAATTCGCCGTCATAGCGTTCCGCCCACAGGGTTTCCCCGTCGGCGGCCCCAATCAATTCAACGCTCACCCTTATCCTGTCATTCATCTTGCGCACACTGCCCTCAACCAGATGTGTCACGCCAAGTTTTTTAACAGTTTGCAACCGATCGCCATCAGCCTCATCGAGCGTAAATGTAATGTTGCGCGACAGCAGCTTCAGCCCGGCATGTTTGGACAGATCAATTGCCAGATCCACTGCCATGCCATTGGAAAAATAGTCCTGCTCCTGATCGCCGGACAGGTTGATGAATGGCAGCACCGCCAGAGTTGGCCTGTCATCGTCATTTTGCAATGTGCGGGGTTCGGCCGGTTCAGGTGCTTGCTGGCCGACGAACCTGAAGCCACGGCGCGCAAATGTCTTGATCATTTTTTGGGCATCGCCACTGTCACCCAGCGCCGTGCGGGCCGAATTTATCCGCGCATTAAGCGCGCCGTCTGAAATGATGCGGCCATCCCAGACATGTTCGATGACCTCGTCCTTGCTGACAACCCGGTCACGATTTTCAACCAGATAGGCAATCAGTTCAAATACCTGCGGCTGGACCTCCACAATGTTGCCCGCCCGCCTGATTTCACGCAGCTGGGTGTTCAGCTGAAAGTCATCAAATCCAAAAATCACTGCAAATCTACCTTTAGGAAAGCACAATAAAGCGATTGGCAAGGCATTCTAAAGCTTTCGGTTAAGCGCGCGGTGAGTAGAGCAGATAATTTAAATTCAGTTCCGCAGCATACACTTAAGAGACCAAAAATGAACAACATTTTGAAATTTGCTTTCACCCTTCCCACCGACACCACAGCCCGGTCCGGTGATCTGATCTTGCCAGAAAACGCGTCAACGCCAGATGAGCAACAACAGTCTGGCGGTTTTTTCAAACGATTCTGGATCCATGCAGAGGATCTTTCCAAAGCAGATACAAAACCCTTTGAAGGCCTGCTTTAATTGGTCACCTCCCCACCCTACCCCTGGCCCACCCTACCCCTGGCCACCCTACCCTTGAGTAGGCCAGATGCGATGCTCGTCGTCTATGACAAAGGCATGGCGATGACTTGCCCCCTTCCCGGATTGCAGATGGTCTTTCATGTGCGGATGATCCTTTGGCAGGTCTTCATGGCTGTGCTCCAGATCCGCCCCTTGGGAGCGTGGCCAAACGAACAGCCCAATCATCAATGCCAAGGCCGATACCAGACCCAGCACCAGCATCGCCACCCCCATGCCAGCCGCATGGCCAAGCCACCCTGCCAGCGGATAGGTGATCAGCCAGCAGCCATGGGAAAGTGCAAATTGTGCGGCAAACAGGGCGGTTCGATCTTCGCTGTTGGATGACCGCCGCACCAATCGTCCAGATGGCGTTAAGATCATCGAATAACACAGGCCAAGACCCATCCACAGCACCAACAAAACCGTCCACCCGACCCCGCCACCGGACACAAGGTAGATGCCAAACAGGGTCAAACCCGCTGTCGTCGCCGCCGCTCCCGCTAACATGACCGGACGGTCTGAATAATTCTCAAGCAGGTTCGGCAAAGTCAGCGCAGATATCATTGAACCCAGCCCGTAAGCTGCAAAGCCAATCGCCACATCGCTTTCCGATCCGCTCAGCGTGCTCCGCACGATAACGACTGTATTGACAATCACCATGGCGCTGGAGGCGCTGGCGACAAAATTCAGGGCCAGCAATCCGCGCAGGCGTGGTGTCGCCAGATAGATGCGAATGCCCCGCGTCAGCCGTTGTTTGAAGCTCTGTTCTTTTTGAGCAGCCGCGGTCGCCGCCGTTGCCGCCGCCGTCGCCTTTGGAAACCGCGCCACGATAATCAGCAGCATGGAAAGTCCAAACCCCAGTGCCGTTCCGCTGAACAGCCAGTGATAGCTCACCACAGTCAGCAGCAGACCGGCCATTGAAGGGCTGATAATGTTTTCCAGATCATAGGCCAATCGCGCCAAAGAGAGCGCTTTGGTATAATCTTTTTCGTTTGGCAAAATATCCGGGATCGTTGCCTGAAAGGCCGGTGTGAAGCTGGCAGAGGCGGTCTGTAATACGAAAATCAGCACATAGATCTGCCAGATCTCATCGACAAAGGGCAGCAACAGTGCCACCAGCGCCCGTACCAGATCGGCGATTATCAACACGTGCTTGCGGTTAAAACGGCCAAACAATGCATTGGCGACAGGCGACAGCACAACATATGCCACCATTTTAATGGTCAACGCGCCGCCCAATACCAGACCTGCAGCATCGCCAGCCAGATCATAGGCCATCAGTCCCAGCGCCATGGTCAGCAGACCGGTTCCAAGCAACGCCACGATCTGGGCGCTGAAAAGCTGAGCATAGGTTTTGTTGGCGAGAATCTTCAACATAAATGCAGGTTACGGCAGGAACCAGAGAAACAGAAGTACCCCTATGTAATGTGCGCCAATTTGCTAAGCCAATGCGGATTCAATCAGACCGGCGCCAATAACTGACGACCACCCTGCATAAAAATTCACCCAAAATCGAATAGGAATATTTGACTCTTAAATGAGAACAAAGTAGGAACATATGCCTGCAAAGTTTTGCGTTGACCTGAGTCTGCCCCAGTAGGTGGCGGTGGAATTCAGTTTGGAGACAGGTATGATTCTTGATGATCTGAAAGCCAGAATTGCGCGTATCGAAGGGCGCACCAAACGGTTCACCGCCGCTGGCGAACCGCAGCCAGCCCCCTGGACGCTAGGGTTGGACCATCTTGATGACGCCCTGCCCCAACACGCCCTTCCTTATGATGCCTGCCACGATTTCACTCCGCTGATCAAAACCGATGTGCCACAGGTCGCCGGGTTCATCTTTGCCCTGTTGCAGCGGCTTCCTGAAGAGCATCGCCGCCGCGGGCCAATTGTCTGGTGTCAGACGGCGTTTAATTGCCGCGAATATGGCCGTGTCTATGCGCCCGGCCTGCTCGGCAGTTCTTTTTCACCGGACAGTTTCATCTTTGTCAGCGTGCCAAAGGAGCGCGATCTGGCGCTGGTGCTGGAAGAATGCGTGCGGGTGCCGCGTCTTGCCGCGGTGGTCGGCGAGGGGCCAGCACCGGATTTTACCGCTTCACGACGGTTGACGCTGGCAGCCCAGGAAAGCCACGTCCCCTGCCTCATTCTCAATACCAGCAACAGTCTTGGGGCATCTGCTGCCGCCACCCGCTGGCGCATCGCACCAATTGCCGGACCACCCGACCGGGAGGACCCGGAAGGACCCGGCCTTGCCGCCTGGTCCATCACCCTCGCCCGCGCCCGTGGTGGCAATGCGGCGCTCAACCCCACCCTTGCAAGCCCTTTGAAAGCAGCCTGGAACCATGAGACGCATACTTTCCATCTGGTTTCCCCATTTCGCCCTGGAACGGCACTGGAAAGCCAAACAGCATATGGCCAGATTCAACAGTCAGGCCAATCCTGAAGCAGACAACGGCAAAAAACCCTTTGTGCTGGTCGAACATGGGGTGCGCGGTACCCGTATCACCGCCATCAACCACACCGCCCAACAGGCCGGGGCTCATGTCGGCCAGATGCTCACCGATGCCCGTGCGGCCTGCCCGCTGATCAGCGTTGATCAGGCCGAACCTGAAGCTGATAGCGATATGCTGGAACGGCTGGCGCTGTGGGCCGGGCGCTACAGCCCGATCACGGCCATTGATACAAGTACCGCCGCCGCCGCCGCCGCGCCCGACTCTGTCGCCCAGGATTTCGGCCTGCTGCTCGATACCAGCGGATGTGCCCATCTGTTTGGCGGTGAGGAGAAAATGATCCGCGATTGCCTGCAGCGGCTGGCCGCCATGGGCTTTAGCGCCGAAGCTGCCCTCGCCCCAACCCCGGGGGCAGCGCACGCTCTCGCCCGCTACGGCGACGGCGACGGCGACGGCGGCGGCGACCGCCGCCGCATCAGTCATGATAGTGATCAGGTCAGGGCCCTTTCGATCGCCCTGCCCGTTGAAGCTTTGCGGCTGGACCATGACCGCAATACCCTGCTGCGCCGTCTGGGGCTGAAAACCGCCCACAGCGTCATTCGGGTTCCCCGCCATGCGCTGGAACGGCGGTTTCGCGCCAAAAGCGATGCCCGCAGCGTGCAATTGCGTATCGACCAGTTTACCGGGGCAATCCATGAGCCGATCAATCCGCTGCGCCCTCCTGCCCCATGGCGCACCCATATGCCCTGCCCGGAACCGGCACTCGATATTACCGGCATTCGCTTTGCCTTGAATGATCTGGCGGCGCGTCTGATCGCCCGCATGGAAACCGCAGCTCAGGGCGCCCGTGGCTGGCGGTTGACGGCCTATCATGCCGATGGTGGCTCTTCTGCCGTGGCCATTCGCCTGTCACGGGCGTCGCGCGACCACGCCCATATCTTGCGGCTGTTTGAAGAAAAGCTTGATCGCATTGACCCCGGCTATGGCATTGACGGTTTTCTTCTGGAGGCCGCTGACTGTGATGCCGTTGAGGCCAGCCAGACCTCGCTGGTGACCAACAACCATGCCGCCGCCACCGCCGCCACCGCCGCCCTCGCCACCCTCGCCGCCAATGAGGTGCTGGCGGCAGAGCTCTCCGGCCTTGTTGATCGCCTGTCGAACCGGTTTGGCGAACGCAACATCACCTATGCTGCGCCTGTTAAAAGCCATATTCCTGAACGCGCCTGGCGCATGGTCAGTGCAGCATCCATAGGCGGCAACGGCGGCGGCGGCGGCAGCGGCGCGGCCCTGGATGTAACCCGTTGGGAAGAGGTCGAAGCGGAAACCGTCTTCCGCTCGGCTTCGCGGCCCTTCCGCCTGTTTGATGCACCCGAAGCTGCCGAAGTGACGGCCCAGGTGCCGGATGGTCCGCCCCTGCATTTTCGTTGGCGGCGGGTGCCGCGCCAGATCACCCGCGCCCGGGGCCCGGAGCGCATTGCCCCTGAATGGTGGCGCGATGGTCCGCGCGGTGTCGCTATTCGCGACTATTACGAAGTCGAGGACACCGAAGGCCGCCGCTACTGGCTGTTCCGTGAAGGGCTTTATGGTGGCAAGACCAACCCGGTGTGGTTTGTCCATGGCGTCTTCGGTGTGTAATCCACCATGACCTCGCCTATTCCCTTTCCTCAAAAGAAGACGGGGCCTGCGTCGCTCCCACAGCAACAGTCGGCCGCCTATGCGGAGCTGCAATGTGTGACCAATTTTTCGTTTCTGCGGGGCGGGTCGCACCCGGTTGAACTGGTCGATCGCGCCAGCGAACTTGGATTGAATGCGCTGGCCATTGCCGACCGTAATACGGTGGCTGGCGTTGTGCGCGCCCACGCTGCGGCCAAGAATGCGGGGCTTCGTTTGCTGGTTGGCGCCCGCATCGACACGCTGCCCCACGGCTTTAAACCGCGGACAAAGGACGGTCGCCATGAAAAGCTATCCGAAAGCGAATTTGCCGATGCAGCGCCGGATTTTTCCTGTCTGATTTACCCCACCGACCGGGCCGCATGGGGCCGTCTCTGCAACCTGTTGAGCAAAGGTAAAATGCGCGCTCAAAAGGGCGAGTGCCATTTGTGGTTTGACGATCTGGAAGAAGCGCTTGAAGGGCAGATGGTGATCGCCGTAGCGCCGCAAGGTTATGACGCACGACGGCAGGATGATCTCCCTGATGCTCATCTCGCCGCTCATAAAGTGAATCAAGTTGCTGAGAAAGTGATTCAACTGCCTCATCAAAATGATGAAGCGGGAAGGTTGAATCAAAACAGGCGTTTCGAAGCCTGTCTGGAGAAATTGAATCGGCTGGCGCCAGGGCGTGTCTGGCTGGCGGCGCAGGTTCTGTATCTTGGTGACGACCGGCGGCGACTTAATGTTTTGAATCAACTGGCGCAGCGTATTGGCCTGCCGCTGGTGGCAACAAATGATGTTCATTACCACCACCCCGACCGGCGCCCGCTGCAGGATGTCATCAGCTGTATTCGCGAAAAATGCACCCTGGAGACGGCCGGTTTCACCCTGCTGCAAAATGCCGAACGACACCTGAAACCGGCGACCGAAATGACCCGTTTGTTTGCCCGCTATCCGCAGGCGATTGAGGCCATTGATCAAATCGTTTCGCGCTGTACATTTTCGCTCGACGAACTCTCCTACCACTATCCCAATGAACCGGTGCCGCCGCATAAGACAGCTCAGCAACACCTGAGCGATTTGACCTGGGCCGGCACAAAAACTTTTTATCCCGAAGGGGTGCCAGACGATGTGCGCAAAACCATCAACAAGGAATTGCGGTTAATTGATAAGCTTGGCTATGCGCAATATTTTCTCACCGTCCATGACATTGTCGCCTGGGCGCGCAAACATGGCATCCTGTGTCAGGGACGTGGATCGGCGGCCAATTCGGCGGTCTGCTACTGCCTTGGGGTAACGGCGGTGGACCCGTCAAAAATCAGCCTGCTTTTTGAACGATTCTTGTCTGAAGAACGGCGCGAGCCACCCGATATTGATGTCGATTTTGAACACGAGCGCCGCGAAGAAGTGATCCAGTATATCTATCGCCGCTATGGCCGCCACCGCGCCGCCATTGCCGCCACCATCATCACCTACCGCCCCCGCTCTGCGGTACGTGAAGTCGGCAAGGTGATGGGCCTGACCGAAGATATCACAACCGCCCTTGCCTCAACGGTATGGGGCTCCTGGGGTTCGGATATTCCCGAGGAGCAGATCAAACAGGCTGGTCTTGATATTACCGACCCGCATCTCGCCCGTACCATCCAACTGACCCAGGAACTGCTCGGCTTCCCCCGTCACCTGTCGCAACATGTTGGCGGTTTCATCCTCACCGAAGATGCGCTGGTGGAAACCGTTCCGGTGGGCAATGCCGCCATGCAGGACCGCACCTTTATCGAATGGGACAAGGACGATATTGACGAGCTGAAAATCATGAAAGTCGATGTGCTGGCACTGGGCATGTTGTCCTGCATCCGCAAATGTTTTGACCTGATCCGCACTCATTACGGCAAGGACTATACTCTCGCCAACCTGCCGCGCGAAGATGAGGTGACCTATGCGATGCTGCAACGCGGCGACTCGCTGGGTACATTTCAGGTGGAAAGCCGGGCCCAGATGAACATGCTGCCGCGGCTTAAACCGGCACGGTTTTATGATCTGGTCATTCAGGTGGCGATTGTCCGCCCCGGGCCGATCCAGGGCGACATGGTGCACCCCTATTTGCGGCGTCGCGACGGCATTGAAGAGGTTATCTACCCCTCTCCCGCCCCGCCCGCAGACCCCGATGAATTGCGCAATATTCTGGGACGTACATTGGGGGTGCCGCTGTTTCAGGAACAGGCGATGCAGATTGCCATTGATGCGGCGAAATTCACCCCCGAAGAAGCCAATCTGCTGCGCAAGGCGATGGCCACCTTCCGTCGGGCCGGCACGATACATACCTTGCAGGAGAAAATGGTCGGGCAGATGATCGCCCGCGGCTATGATCCGGATTTTTCCCGCCGCTGTTTTGAGCAGATCAAAGGCTTTGGCGAATATGGTTTCCCCGAAAGTCACGCGGCCAGCTTTGCCCTGCTGGTCTATGTCTCAAGCTGGATCAAATGCCACTATCCGGACGTCTTTTGTGCCGGACTGCTGAATGCCCAGCCAATGGGGTTCTATGCCCCGGCGCAGATTGTCCGCGATGCCAGGGAACACCGCACCGAAGTGCGGCCCATCGATATCAATCATTCGGCCTGGGACAACACGCTGGAGGAGAAGCGTGATGGTTCCTTTGCAGTGCGTCTGGGCTTTCGACAGGCCGACGGGTTGCGCGAGGAAGTGATGCTGGATTTCCTGCAGGAGCGACGAGCACTGGCGGCGACGCTCTCACCGCTGGCGGTGGCGGCTCAACCCTACACCTCGCTGGATCATATCCGTCGCCGCTCTTCACTCAGCGTGGCGGTGCTGGAAAGGCTCGCTGCCAATGATGCGTTTCGCTCCATTGGCCTGGACCGGCGTCAGGCGTTATGGGCGGTGCGCGGGCTGATGAGCGATGTGCAATTGCCGTTATTTGCCGCCGCAGACGCCGTTTCCACCGGAGCCGATATATCGGTGCAATTGCCGGTAATGCGAACCAGCGAACATGTGGTCAGTGATTATCAGACCCACCGCCTGTCGCTGAAAGCCCACCCGGTCTCCTTCCTGCGCGATGCCTACCGCAAACAAGGCATGATCGAAGCGCGGCATCTGTTCAATATGCGCCAGAAACAACGCTGCAGCATTGCCGGCGTGGTGCTGGTGCGTCAACGGCCCGGCACCGCCAAAGGCGTGGTGTTCATGACCCTGGAAGATGAAACCGGGGTGGCCAATATCGTCATCTGGAAGAAGGTGATGGAACGATTCCGCAAAACGGTCATGGGCGCGCGGCTGGTGCGGATCAATGGCGAGGTGCAGCGGGCCGGTGATGTCATTCATGTGGTTGCCCATACGCTGGATGATCTGACCAGTGATCTGGATCTGTTGTCTGCTGACGAACTGCCGGAGGTTGTCGCCCATGCTGATCACATGAAAGCTCCCAAGCGCAAATCACAACGGCAACCGGAATTCCTCGCCCATGCCGATGAAATCAAACGCAGCGGCGGCGGCGGCGGCGGCGACGGCGACGGCAATCGAAGTGGCGGCGATGGCGATGGCGACGGCGATGATGTATATTTGTGCAGGGGAACCCAGGAGCGCCAGAAACATGACAAGGCTCGGTTAAAGGCCCTGGAGCCTCCTCAAGAACCATCGTTGAAAAACGTAAGCGGCCCAGACCGACCCAATCGTGAAGCCACCCACAAGCGGCAGGTCAATGTGCCCGGACGGGGCAGCCACCCAAGAAATGTAAGAATAATCCCGAAGAGTCGGGACTTTCACTAGCATTTGAATCCTTCAGGCCGTTTTGGCGTTCCGCGGTTTTTTGAATTTGCAGTGCAGCTCTTTCGGCATCCTCTCACCCCCGAAAAAATATTTGTGCAGATTGACTTGGAGCGGAACACAGAGAGATCATCAGCCATCGCCAAAGGTCAAAGATTCTCGACTCAAACAACATTTACGAGACTGGCGGCAACTCTGTTTCGAGGAACATCGCCGATGATGGTAAAAAGACGAAAACTGACATCCGTATTTGAAATCAGTGGATCAGCACTTGGCATATTCTATGTTTTTTTAATCGCCTCCAATACGGGTTACGAATTGACCAGTTTCGCATTGTTACTGTTATCCGCCTGCCTGTTTACAGGATGGGCCATTATCGATCACCGATGGTCATTTCTTCTGTTGCAACTGTTCTACGTAGCAACAGCAATGATAGGACTGGTCCGCTTTGCCTAGCGGCGAGCGGCGAGCGGCGAGCGGCGAGCGGCGAGCGGCGAGCGGCGAGCGGCGAGCGGCGAGCCAATATTGAACGGCCAAGAGTTGTCAATGCCAGTTTCATTGATATCTATTCGATGGTGATCGCACCGGTCGCCTGGTTGATGCGAACGTCAACCGTTAGTTTGGTTGAACGAATACCGTCAATATAGCGCTCCACCGGAACACTCAGCAAAAGCCCGCGACCGGCATCATAAGATGATCGGGTGTTTTTCACGCTGACCGCCTGGAACCCGGTCCACTCCCCTCCATCATTCAGCGTCACGCATTGGCGTAGCCCCATTTCGTCCCCCGGATTGGGGGCGATGATTGCCAGATGAAAGGAACAGCAAGCCGGTTCGGCAGTGTCCAGTGCAATAATTCGGATTTTCCCATTGGCAAATGTCCGGGTTGCCTGGCTCCACGGCTCAACAATCGCATCAACGCGAGTCGAGCCACCGCATTGCGATATTGTCGGCTCCGCAAATGCAACCGACGTGACATTTGCCAAGGCGGCAAGCAGTACGGTTTTTCCCAACAACTTTATCATTCCACACCCCACAATCTGAGTTCACCACCATTGATTCCCGCACCAGACTGCGACAAAGCTGCCGACATGACAATCAAGGCAATTCTATTTGATAAAGACGGCACGCTGCTGGACTTCCACGCGACGTTCGCGCCAGCTACAGCAGGGGTGCTTGCCGCATTGGCAGAATCGAAAGAAACCTCAGTCGACGCTTTGGCCGATGCAGTTGGCTTCAACCTCGCCCAAACAAGCATCAAACCCGGATCTGTGCTGATAGCCGGCAGTCTTGAAGAAATTGCCAAATGCCTGTTGCCATTCTGCAGTAAGGGCAATCTGGACCTCATGACGGCTCACCTCGACGAACTCTATGTCGAACATTCGCTGAAAAGTCTGACACCTTTCAGCTTTTTGAAAACCGCTCTGGATGATTTGCAGGCACTTGGCCTGAAACTGGGGGTGGCGACCAATGATTCTGAAATCGCCGCCTGCGCGCATCTGGACCAGATCGGCATTGCAAAGCGATTTTGCTTTGTGGCTGGCTTCGATAGCGGACACGGAGAGAAACCGGCGCCCGGCATGGTGCGTGCCTATATTGATCATCTTGGCCTGTCGCCTGAACAGGTAATCATGGTTGGTGATTCACCCCACGACTGCAAGGCTGGCCGCGCAGCGGGCGCCGTTGCGGTGGCCGTCACCAGTGGCGGAGCACCCGCAGAAGAACTGGCGCCTCATGCGGACCATGTGGTTGCAGATATTTCGGAGCTGCCAGCGCTGGTGCAAAGACTGAACACCCGCGTCGGTTGATCGCATTTATTGATGCGGGCGCCACAATTCCATTTGATCGCTGTTGCCATGGATGTGCTGAAAGCCAAATTTTTCATAAAATCCATGGGCATCCCGCGTTGCCAGCATTAAACTCTCCACCGTTGAGAGTTGCGGGTGGTCCAGAATGGACGTCATCAGCATTTTGGCAATTCCGCGGCCGCGGTATTCCTCAAACACCAGGACATCGCATAAATAACCTATGATGGCATAGTCCGTAATCACTCGGGCAAATCCGATTTGATGACCATCTTTCTCGGCGATAAAACATAGCGAATTGTCAAACGACGATTTGATCGTCGAAGTCGCACGGCCTTTGCCCCAATAGGCGCTTTGGATGAAGTTACACAGGCGCTCAAAGTCGATGCGTGACCTGTCGTTTGAAATGGCTATATCCATGGTGGTTCAAACTCCATTTGGAAATTGCGCCCAGCGGATTAGTACATGGTTTTCGATTGCCGTTCCTGCAGCGCGGCATCGTAGGTTTCGGCGTCAAATTCCTGCATCGCAGATTTTACCAAACGGCCTGCAGTGGGCAGAGATCTCGGATCAACCCTGGCCTCATCACTCCACAGCGCGGCGCGTTTTATGGCGCGGGCACACTGGAAATACATGGTGGTGATATCAACCACCACGGCGGTGACAGGACGTTTGTCAGCGACGACAAATTCATCCAGCAATTCGGGGTCCGTGGTAATGTGAGCCCGGCCAATGATGCGCAGACATTCGTTCCAGCCGGGAATTAGGAACAGCAGCGACACGCGCGGGTCTTCGACAATATTGCGCAACGTATCGAGGCGGTTATTGCCGCGCCGGTCGGCAAAGGCGATGGATTTATGATCAACAATCTTGACACATCCGGGACCATCCCCGCGTGGCGAACAGTCCATGTCGCCTTCGCCCTCGCCGCCGACGTCGCCGCCGCCGCCGCCGCCGCCGATGCTGGCAATGGCAAAGAATGGTGCTGCTTCAATCAGCTGACGGTATTCCGGCGTGATAATCGGCGTTTCCTTGCGCCACGACGCGTTGGCAACCTTGCCCGGATACAGCGCCTCCAATTGCGCGAAAGTGTCGATCCTGTGGTTCATTCTTCCTCCCAACGGTAGCGGAAATCGCAGTGACCGGCGCCCTGCATGATGGTCTGGCTGCGATCCAGCTTGATGTTTGCATTGTAGCCCGTGCAAAAGGTGCCGTCCCGACCACACGACAGGATGTGGCCAATTTCAGCCAGGCCCATCTCCTTGTACATTTCCGCATATTTGCATCGGGTGACATTGTAATGAACGTGGTCGTCCGCTTCCGCCAGCATCTCCACTTCCAGCGCGCCGTTGGCCTTCCATTGGGGCAACAGGGCGTGGAAGCCCTGGAGAGTTGTTTCACGGCCCTCGCCGTCGTCGCCGTCGCCGTCGCCGCGGTCGCCGCCGCCGCCGTCGATTTTGGCATATGCCTGGCCTTGCTGAATGGAATCGCGGGTGATTGCGGCACGCAAGATCTCAACCGCCCGGGCTTTTCCCAGTCGCTCCACCATCTCTTCATAAATCGGCTTGATGATATTGGCTTCGATGCGGCGCTGTTGGAGGATTGGTAACTTGGTCTTTGTCATGATGAATCCTCCAGCAACAATGATGGTTGAAAAGGCGTGCTGACCGTACATCGCACAATTGTGCATTCGGTCCAACCGGGTGAAACAGTCGCTATTGGGCGGCTTCAGTGTGAGACGTGCGGCAAGGTTCCGTCGTGTCCAGCACAGCGGCAAAGTCTTCGCGTTCGACTGCAGCCTCGACAAAGGCCTGGCGCTGAGGCGACAGCGCAGGTTCAAGATGCGCCGTATCCCATTCATCATCGTACACCCCCAGCTTTTTGAATAGCCTGCGCATATAATATTCAAGATCGGGATTGAGTCGAACCTTCCCGTCCGGGCCATTCAAGATCAAGAGCACGCTCAACGCCGATGGTTTTCCCAGCCTTGCGTAGTCGATAATTTCTGACAACGCCTGAACCCGCTCATGCTCAACAGACGTCTCGGGTTCGCGCGAAAATTGACCACAATAAATTAAATCTCCCCAATAAAACAGTTCAATAAAACGCACGAACGGCAGATCCACGACACAGTATTGCAAACCGCTTTTGGACTGCTCGACGATGTGGCGCTTCCAGGCGCTGAACCGATTCTCTTTGTCACCAATTTCGGCAAATCGCGGATAACGACTTTTGTAGATGTCGAAACCGATCTTCAGCTCCAACTCACAATTCTCGATATATAACGCACCCGGATTATGGGGAGCGGCCAGAGCATCCCGCTCCCCCTCAGTTAGCTGAAATTTTCGAGGAAAAGGGTGATCTGAAAAAGACCATTCAATATCTTTACCCCACGCGCCACCAACGGCAATTACACCCAATGGCGAGGATAAATATATCCCGAGCGATATGCAAATAATAACTCTATAAATATTTTATCCCCACGCCAATGTCGAAGTTTATATTTTATTCTTTCACATTATCCGGATTGAAATATGAATTACAAGCCAGAAGTCAAACAAGACCGCTCAAAGTGCAGAGAATTGCAAGAAGTCAGAGCTGAGATTAGATCTGTCATACGGACCAAACGCGAGCAGCTGCAAAGAAGATATGATTCCTTGAAAAGACAGGCGGGTGTGGCTGACGCCCTGTCCTTTTTACCCGGAAACATGGGCAACGCGGTCGGTGCATCCGGTACCGGGGCGGCAGTTCAGATGGCCATCATTGACAGCGAAATCAAGGAAAAAGTGAGAGATCTGCAGCAACTTGAGGGACGAAATGACAGGCTGAACCAGGAACGTCGACGACTCGACGCAAGCCTCTCGGAAATCAGTGCACGCATGAAGAGACTGAATTGCAGCTGAACTTTTGAAGTTCGCATGTCGATACTGAATCGCAATGAGGCTCAGCCGATGTCCGCAATCTGCCCACTGGCCGATCAGATCGAAACCGAAGAGCGCCCCCTGCCCATCACATGTTCGGATAGACCGGCCCTTCCGCCCCCTGTGGCGGCACCCAGTTGATATTCTGGTTGGGGTCTTTGATGTCACAGGTTTTACAGTGCACGCAGTTTTGCGCATTGATGACGAATTCTGCGTCCTTTTCGCCTTCCTGCGCAGCATCACCTTTTGAATCCACCCATTCATAAACCCCGACCGGGCAATAGCGCCGCGACAGGCCGGCATAGACGGCAAATTCAGACGATTTCTGTAAATCAGCATCCAGCAGCTGCAAATGTTTCGGCTGGTTTTCTTCGTGATTGGTGTTTGACAGGAACACCGATGAGGACCGATCAAATGTCAGCTTGCCATCGGGTCTGGCGTAGTCAATTGGCGTATGCCGGGAGGCCGGCTCCGTGGCCTGATAATCGGCCTTCAGATGCTTCATGGTGCCGAAAGGCGACCAGCCAAACAGCAGCGACGTGCACCACATGTCGAGACCGGAAATAACCGTCCCAAGCACCGATCCATATTTGGTCACCAGGGGTTTGACATTGCGCACCGGCTTCAGGTCTTTGCCAACATCGCTGTTGCGCCACGCGGCTTCATAGGTCGACAATTCATCATTGGCGCGACCGGCTTTCAACGCGTCTGCAACATTTTCAGCCGCCAACATGCCGGACAACATGGCGTTGTGACTGCCCTTGATGCGCGGCACGTTCACAAACCCTGCCGAACAACCGATCAGCGCACCACCGGGAAACGACAGGCGCGGCACAGATTGCCAGCCACCCTGAGTGATGGCCCGAGCGCCATAGGCGATGCGCTTGCCACCTTCCAGCAACGGCGCAATTGATGTGTGGGTTTTGAATTTCTGGAATTCCTCAAACGGTGACAAATAGGGGTTTTTATAGCCAAGCGCGACGACATAGCCGACATAAACCTGATTATTTTCAATGTGATAAATGAATGATCCGCCATCCTGATTGTTTTGCAGCGGCCAACCCAGCGTGTGCATTACTGTGCCCTGGCTGTGTTTTTCGGGGTCGATCTCCCACAGTTCCTTGAAGCCAAGGCCAAATTTCTGTGGGTCGCTGTGTTCGTCCAGATTGAAATTCTTGATCAGGCTCTTGGCCAGGGACCCGCGAGCCCCTTCGCCTATCAGCACATATTTGCCGTGCAATTCTACGCCGCGTTCGAAATTAGGCCCCGGGGTTCCGTCGCGCTGCACGCCCATGTCACCCGTGGCAACACCGATGACCGCACCATCTTTATTGTAGACAATTTCGCTGGCGGCAAAGCCGGGGAAGATTTCCACTCCGAGCGCTTCTGCTTTTTCAGCCATCCAGCGGCAGACATTTCCAAGTGAGACAATGTAATTGCCATGATTGTTCATCAATTTCGGCATCGCCCATGTGGGCAATGGAATCTTTCCTGCTGCTCCCATCAGATAGAACTTGTCTTTCTTGACCGGCACTTTGAACGGATGGTCATCCTCGTCGCGCCAATCGGGAAACAGGCGATCTACTGCAACGGGGTCGATGACGGCGCCGGAAAGGATATGCGCACCGATTTCTGCACCTTTTTCCAGCACAACGACATTGACGTCGGGATCAATCTGCTTGAGGCGAACGGCTGCAGCCAGCCCGGATGGTCCACCGCCAACAATAACAACGTCAAATTCCATGCTTTCGCGTGGTTCAAGTTCTTCACTCATGACAGTTTCCTTATCACCCATCTTTTTTGCCGGTGGATTGATCAAACACACAGCCGTTATCGCCGTTTAGACTAAGGTTTGTCTGCAGGCAATCGCATTGCAATATCGACAATCTGCGTCGCGGTGAAAACGGTTCTAGTCGCCGACTTTCTTCAGCACCGCAGATCCGGTGGCCAACAACCTGTTCTGGCCATCGAATACCTTGCCTTCGGTATAAATAACCGAGCGGCCCGCTCTGGTAACCCGGGCGACCGCGTAGATGTGGTTATCCTTGGGGGGAGCCAGATAATTAGTGTTCAGCGACAAGGTCACAACCAACTGGCTGCCATCGTTGGACAAGGCCCGGCTTGCGGCAAAGCCGCAGGCACTATCGAGCAGGATCGCATGAATGCCACCGTGCAGTCCGTCATGGCGGTTGGTGTGGCGACCATCCATGATCAAATGGCTCTCGCAGCGATCTGCGAAAAGTCTGTTTTCGTAGCCTAAATTCTTCTGCAATCCGGTTTCGCCGATAATGATGCGCTCTGGCTGCTCCCCTTCAACCGGGATTGTGGGTGCACTGCTCATCAGGCCGCCGCACCCAGTTTAATGATGCGCTGCAGATGGTAGTCTTGATCACCAAACATGTGATCGATCATGACAATGCGCTTGGCGTAATGACCAACGGCATATTCCCATGTCATGGCAATGCCCCCATGCATCTGGATACACTCTTCAGCAATATTGCGCCCCGCCCGACCGACAAGATTCTTCAATGCCGATATCTGCCAATCCCGCTGTTCTGATTGCAGATTTCCAGCCGCATTGATCAGCGCAGAGCGAATTTGCTCGCGTTCGGTCATCATGTCCGCCATGCGGTGTTGCAATGCCTGAAACTTGCCAATGGGAACGCCAAACTGTTTTCGGGTCTTCAGATATTCCAGGGTCATGTCGATACCAACATTGATAGCACCCAAAGCCTCGGCAGAAACTGCCAGGGTTCCCACTGCATTGACCTGTTCAATGAGAGCCATCGCCTGACCCTCACCACCAATCAGGCTGTCAGCGGGCAACTCAACATCTTTCAGGGCAATTTCAGCGGCGCGATATCCGTCAATTGTTGGATAGGACCGAATATGAACTCCATCGGCATCCGCAGGAATCAGGAACAGGCTTATTCCGTCTGCGTCGACAGTCTCACCAGCCGTTCGGGCCGAGACCACCAGTTTGTTGGCTGTATCGCCGGAGAGTACGACCGCCTTATTGCCATTGAGGCGATAGCCGGAAGCACTACTCCTGGCCACTGTTTCCACGTGGCTCAAACTGTAACGGCTGGCCGGTTCGCCATGGGCATATGCGAGCAGACAACTGCCGGCCATCACCGCGTCAAGCGCGTCGCCATGGCCGCCTGATGCAGCCAATGCCGTTCCGGCCAGCAGATTGGCGAGAAACGGCTCGACGACCAAGCCACCACCCAATTGCTCAAATACGACTGCGATATCGAAACCTGCACCACCAAATCCGCCGGAAGATTCAGAAAACAACGCGCCGATCAGTCCCAGCTCGGCAAATTGCCCCCAATGGTGGCGGGAGAAACCGTCTTCGCTTTGGGCGTTGGCATGGCGGGTTTCAATGTCATATTCATCACGAACAAACCGACCCACCATGTCGGCAAGCATTTGACGTTCTTCGGTGTGGGAAAAATCCATGCTGATTAGAGCCCCATCATCATTTTGGAAATGATATTTCGCTGAATTTCGTTCGATCCGCCATAAATGCTGGTCTTGCGATGATTGAAATAATCTGCGGCGACGGGATTGGCATAGTCGGGACCAATCGGCGCGTCGTTATACCCGACGTCCAGAGCTTCAGATACGAAAGGCATTGCGTAGGGACCAAGCGCCCGACGCGTCAGATCGTTGATCGACTGGCGCAAAACGGTTCCCTTGATCTTCAGCATCGACACTTCCGGTCCGGCAGGTGCTCCGTCACTGGCGGCCTGCATAATGCGCATATTGGTGGTACGCATGGCAGCGAGATCGATTTCAATCTCCGCCAGACGCGCTGCAAACAGGGCGTCTTCAGCCAGTGGTTTGCCGTCCTTTTTCTGCTCGCGGGCAATCTGTTTGAGATGCTCAATACTGGCCAGGGCGTCGCCGACACCGGCAATGCCGGAGCGTTCGTGAACCAGCAGATATTTGGCGTAGGTCCAGCCCTTGTTTTCCTCGCCGACAAGATTTTCGGCCGGCACGCGCACGTCAGTAAACCAGACTTCGTTGACCTCGTGGGTGCCTTCCAGAAGGATGATAGGCCGCACCTCGACACCCGGCGTGTCCATGTCAACAAGAATAAAGGAAATGCCTTCCTGCCGTTTGCCTTCCTTAGAGGTACGCACAAGACAGAATATCCAATTGGCGTACTGGCCAAGAGTCGTCCAGGTTTTCTGACCGTTCAACACATACTCATCACCATCACGCACAGCGCTCATTTTCAACGATGCCAAATCCGACCCGGAGCCGGGTTCCGAATAGCCCTGACACCACCAGTTGGTGCCATCGAGAATACGCGGCAGATGATAGGATTGCTGTTCGGTTGAGCCAAACGCCATCAATACCGGGGCCAGCATATTGACACCAAATGGGACGACGCGCGGTGCACCAGCGGCATTGGCTTCAACGTCAAATATATCGCGCTGAATTGCATTCCAGCCGCGGCCTCCAAACTCCACCGGCCAATGGGCATTGAGATAGCCGGCCTGATTTAAAATCGCATGCCAGGTTTCAGAATCCTGTTTGGTGAGGCGTTTTTTCGACTTTACCTTGCCGCTGATTTCTGGCGGCAGTTTCTCTGCAAAAAAACGCCTTACGTCCTGTTGAAAGGATTGTTCTTCGGCCGTGTAATTCAGGTCCATTTTTGCCTCCAGTTTATTTGATGCGCACTACATGGCGCTGGTACCACCATCGAGTGCGACAGCCTGCCCTGTCATGAAGGAATTGCGCGGATCGCAAATCCATAACATTGAGCGGGTAATTTCTTCGACTTCCGCCAACCGCCGCATGGGGATGCCACGGGTGAGAAAGTCTTCCGCCTTCTTATCACCCCCCGCGTCGGCCAACAGGCCATCTTCAACCATCGGTGTGCGCGCAAAGGCAGGACATAACGCATTGATGCGAATACCCCGCCGCGCATATTCAAGGGCTGCTGATTTGGTCAGACCGACCACACCATGCTTTGCAGCGGCGTACATGGAAATGGTCGGTGCGCCGCCAATGCCAGCCAGTGAAGCGATGTTCAAGATGCTGGCACTCCGCTGATGATCCCGATAACCGGTCTGCATTGCCGGTATCTGGTGTTTCATGCCGAAGAATACCCCCATCAGGTCGACCTGAATGGTCATCTGCGCCTGATCAGAATCGATATCCGCGGTTTTTGCCGGATCATGGCTCATCCCGGCATTGTTGATGGCGATATCCAGCCGACCAAATTTTTCCAGCGCCAGTTCGACCGTGGCTTTGCAATGATCTTCTTCGGCGACGCTTCCGGTGAGGCTGGCGACATTGAAACCGTCAGCCATCAAAACATCTTTATGCTCGGCCAGTCCGGTTTCGTTGAAATCGCTGAGCACCAGATTGGCGCCGCGTTCGGCAAACAGCCGCGATGCGGAGCGCCCGAAACCACCTGCCCCGCCGGTGATCAAAACGGTTTGGTCTGCAAAAATCTGTTCAACCATCAAGCTGTGCTCCTGTTGATCTCGTCCATCGCGGCCTGCGCCAACAGGGGAATAGCAACGGCCATTTGTTTGGCGCGCTTGGGGTTGGAGGCATTGCCGTCGAGAGCCCGCTTATAGACCCCTTGCAGGATGCCGGTCAGTTTGAAAAAACAAAAAGCGATGTAGAACGGCCAGTCGCGAATTGAACCTATGCCCCGCCGCTTACAGTATGCCGCCACATATTGCTCCTCGGTGGGGAGTCCCAGTGCAGCACGATCCAATCCGCCAAGCCCGCGCATGCCGCTGGCATGGGGCAAACGCCACTGCATGCACTGATAGGCAAGATCAGCCAATGGGTGACCCAGGGTCGACAATTCCCAGTCCAGCACCGCAATGACCTCGTTGCGGTCGGGTGCAAATATCATGTTGTCGAGGCGATAATCGCCGTGAACAACCGAAACCACACCGTCATCATCGGGCATGTTTTTTTCCAGCCATTCGATGACTTCGTGCACCGTTGGATTGTGGTCAATTTCCGAAGCCCGATATTGCTTTGCCCAACGGTCGGTCTGGCGGGCAAAATAACTGCCCGGTTTGCCAAAAGTTTCAAGTCCGACAGCGGTGACATCCACCTCGTGCAGATGGGCAAGCGTTTGGTTCATGGCGTCATAGATTTCATGGCGGGCGACCGTATCATCACCACATTCCGGCAGGGCCGGATCCCAGAAAATTCTACCGTCGAGAAATTCCATGATGAAAAACATGCGCCCGATTGGCGACGCTTCGGCTTCTTGGGACAAGGCCAGCATTTTTGGCACCGGCACGCTAGTCGGCCCCAGCGCGTTCATGACGCGAAATTCACGATCAACGGCATGGGCAGATTTCAGCAACTCGCCGGGCGGTTTGGCGCGCAAAACATAACTGCCCGATTTTGCCATCACCTTGTAAGTCGGATTGGACTGACCATCGCCAAATTTGTTCAACGCTTCAAAACCGGCAAATCCGGGCACATGCTCTTCCAGCCAGGGCACCAGCCTGGTTTCATCCAACCCATTGCTCATCGCGCGCTCACTCGGCATCCGGCGAGATCGCCGCTGTCGCCGCTGTCGCGGCCAGGGCCTTTTGCACCATTTTAATTACGTGGTCGTTGCCCTGCAGGTGTTCAACGGAACCGTTCATATCGGTGATTGTCGACCAGTGGCTGGCAATCATTTCAGGTGTGCGATCATTTTCCGCAAAGAAAACACCTTCCGCTTCCATCAGTTTGGCCACAGTGTATCCCCCTGCTCCGGCCAGCAGGATATTGCGGCTTGGCGCTTCCTTTGAGCCCAGATAGACAACGGCAGGGGTCACCCACTTAGGATCGAGCAATGGCAGCGCATCGGGAGGAATAACGTCTTCCGTCATTCGGGTGGCAGCGGTCGGTGAAATGCAGTTGACGTGAATGTGGTTTTTAGCACCTTCGATATGCAGCGTATTCATCAACCCCCAAACACCGGTTTTGGCAGCGCCGTAATTGGCCTGCCCGAAATTGCCGTAAATTCCAGATGTCGATGTGGTCATCACAATGCGTCCGTAGTTTTGCGCCTTCATCTGGTTCCAGACGGCCAGCGAACAATTGGCGGACCCGGTCAGATGCACAGCCACAACCGCATCCCACTCTTCACCCGACATTTTGCCAAAGCTGCGGTCCCGCAGAATGCCAGCGTTGTTGACCAGAACATCAATACGGCCAAAAGCGTCCAGTGACTGTTTGACCAGGGCATCAACCTGGACGCGATCTGCTACATTTGCACCATTGGCAATGGCTTTACCGCCGCCGCCTGCCGCTTCGATCTCGGCGACCACGGCTTCAGCTGCAGCAGAGGAACCGCCAGTGCCATCTCGGGCCCCGCCAAAATCATTGACCACCACATTTGCACCGCAGGCGGCGAACTCCAGTGCATGGCTCCTGCCAAGACCGTTTCCTGCTCCGGTGATGATGACAACCTGATCGTCAAATCGAATTTCACTCACGTTTATTTCTCCAGCACCGTGTAACCAAGCCATTCCGCCTTGAGCGCTGGACGACTTTCATTTTCAATTTCGACAGTCACGCTTCGGGTAATCAGCACGCTGTTTTCTGTCTTCTTGTCCACCGCCTTGGTGTCGAAACGGGCCCGGACTTTCGAGCCAACCTTGACCGGCGTGATAAAGCGGATTTTGTTAAAGCCATAATTGATCCCCATCTCAGTGCGTTCCAGTGGTTTTTCGCTGTCGTAACTCATCGCTGAGAGCAGTGATAAGGTTAAAAAGCCGTGGGAAATGGTGCCGCCAAAGGGCGTTTCGGCAGCCCGTTTGGGATCAACATGGATGTACTGCCAATCTTCCGTTACATCGGCAAACCCATCGATGCGGCTTTGATCGATCTCATACCAGCGCGAATAACGCGGTTCACCGCCAATTTGCGCGAGCAGTTCGTCCATCGATATTGTGTCTTGCAGGTCCATGATCAATCCACCTCGGGAAACAGGGATTCGTCACCGGTATGCACCAGATAGCCGCCGTCCAGCGGGATGGTTGTACCGGTTACGTAGGAACCGCCGTGCCCACATAAAAACAGCGTAGCGGCAGCGATGTCAGCGGGCCGACCAATGCGACCCATCGGGTTCTTCGCTCCAGTCGCCGCAGCGCCTTGCGTGCTTGCGGTGGCAAAAGCCGTCATTTTGCTGGGGAATGGCCCCGGTGCAAATGCATTGACTGTAATGCGTTTGCTGGTCATTTCATTGGCAAGAATCTTTGTCAGATGGATCACCGCGGCTTTTGAAGTCGAATAGGAATAACAGCCATCGGCCACCGGCATAATGCCCATGACTGAGGCGGTATTGATGACCCGCGCCGGGTCTTCGTTTGATGCCGCCGCCTCCAGCAATGGTGTCAGGTTGCGCGTCAATTCAAATATCGATGTCACGTTCAGGTTCATCACCTTGTCCCAGGCCGAGCGGGGAAATCTGTCATACTCAGCACCCCATGTGGCGCCTGCATTGTTGGCCAGAATGTGCAACCTGTCGGTGCGGGTTTTCACCGCTTCTGCGGCGGCGATAACGCCCTCTTCGCTGCTTAAATCTGCTGCAAACCCCAGCGCACTGCCGGGCGCATCAAGCGCGTTAAGCTGTTCTGCCACCTGTTCGCAATGTTCGCCCTTGCGTGAACAGATCAAGACCCGGGCACCGGCCTGTACCAGAGCTTCGGCCATCATCCGGCCAATACCGGTCGCCCCACCCGTGACCAGCGCAGTTTTGCCTTCAACTGAAAAAAGGCTGCTCAGATAAGTGTCCATCAAATCCACCAATTCAATCCTGTTGGCGAAAGCTTAGTGGGATGATCTGCCGTTGACAACATACCGGGTAGTATGTTCCCTGTTGTTCAACGTCATTTTTGAACAAAGTGCTGCCTTGAGCTCCGGTCAGACTCAAAACCTCGTTTACAAACCACCCCAGCGCCCCGGGGATCACCGTAATTCTGCCAATAAGTCGGGCGATCAGATTCTCATCTGTGCTGCTGAATGTTTCAAGGAAAATGGCTTTGCCGCCACCAGCATTGATGATGTTGCCCACATGTTGGGGGCCACCAAAGGTATGATCTATCACCATTTCCGTTCCAAAATTGACCTGTTTTTCGCTGTCTATCGGCGTGGCATGGAGATTAATTTCAACGCTACTGAACCCGAAGCAAACGCCGACACCACTCCCCTGACGCGGTTAGCTGGTATGGGCATGGCCCATGCGGTGGCGCTGATGGCGCACCAGCCGTTTCAACGGGTTCTGGCGCAAGGTGTGGCGATGCATCAGACCGGCTCCACGACCGCGGCCCAGCGCGATACCCTGTCGGAACTGATAAGAACCCGCGACACCTACGAAGCGCTGTTTCGAAAAACCATCGAAGAGGCGGCAATTGATTTGGGCATCGATATCGGCGACCCGTCACTGGCATCGAAAAGTTTTCTGGCTGTGCTCAACAGCACTGTATTTTGGTATTCACCGCGCCGAAAAAATGCCCGGGCGGAGCAAATGATGCTTGCAGAAGAATTGGTGAATTATGCACTGCGCGGATTGGGCATGACCCCACCACAAAGTGCCATTGAAGATTGGAAACGAAAGCAATGAGTGAAGCAGTTATGGATTTGGGCGTGTCACCACGGGTTGAAGAATTGCGTGCCAGGGTTGCCGACATGATCGACAGGGAAGTTCTCCCGCTTGAAGAGGAATTTCTTGCAGAAGTCTCCGTCGGCGATCGCTGGACTTACACGCCACGCATGACCGAAATTCTCGAGGGATTGAAAGCGGAAGCCAAAAAACGCGGATTGTGGAACTTCTGGCTGACCGATTCCGAACGCGGCTATGGGCTAACGACGGTAGAATACGCCTATCTTGCGGAAGAAATGGGCAAGGCACATCTCGGCGCCGAAACATTCAACTGTTCAGCCCCCGATACCGGCAATATGGAAGTGTTTGAGCGATACGCCAATAACGCACTGAAAGAGCAATGGCTAAAACCTCTGCTGGAAGGTGAAATTCGCTCGGCCTACGTGATGACGGAACCGGACGTTGCCTCATCTGACGCTACCAATATCAATATGTCCTGCGTCCGCGATGACAGCGGCGATGGCAGCGGCGATGGCAATGAATATGTGCTGAATGGTGAAAAGCACTGGATTTCCGGTGCCGGTGATCCGCGCTGTAAAGTCTATATTGTGATGGTGAAAACCGGCGGTGAAGATGCACCCAAACACCAGCGCCACAGTCAGATTATTGTGCCTGCCGATACGCCAGGCATCGAAATATTGCGGCCCATGCATGTCTTTTCGATGGATGATGCACCCCACGGACATATGCATATGCGGTTTACTGACGTGCGGGTGCCGGTGGAAAATCTGCTGCTCGGCGAAGGCCGTGGTTTTGAGATTTCACAAGGTCGGCTTGGTCCGGGCCGGATTCACCACTGCATGCGCGCCATCGGTCAGGCCGAACTCGCATTAAAGCTCATGTGCAAGCGTTCCATCCAGCGCGAAGCCTTCGGCAAGCCACTGGCTCAGTTGGGGGCCAATTTTGACATCATTGCAGACGCCCGCATGGAAATTGAGCAGGCCCGACTGCTCTGTTTGAAGGCGGCGTGGATGATGGATCAGGGCGACCCGCGCGCTGCTGCCCCGTGGATTCACCAAATTAAAGTTGTGGCCCCGCTGGTGGCCCTGAAAATAACCGACGATGCCATGCAGATGCATGGCGGTGTCGGTATCTCACAAGATACACCACTGGCGCGTCAATGGATGCATTTGCGGACATTGCGCTTTGCCGATGGCCCAGATGCGGTTCACCGCCGTCAGGTGGCACGCACCGAGCTTAAGAAACACACGCAACAGAAAATGACATGAAGCCGTGAACGTTCGATAGTCGTTATTGCAGGAGCCAAAAGTGTCTTTTACGTCGCAATTCGTCACAGCCAACGGTCAGCGTCTGCACCTGATGAGCGGCGGCCCAGATGATGCACCGGTCATGCTGATGCTGCACGGCTTTCCCGAATATTGGGCTGCGTGGGAAAAAGTCGCGCAAGCCTTCACCGACCGATATCGGGTGATCCTGCCCGACCAGCGTGGTTTCAATCTGTCTTCAAAGCCAACCGAAGAAGCGGCATATGAAACCAAGCACATGGTCGCTGATCTGGAGGCCTTGCTAAATTCTATTGGCGCCAATCAACCAATCGTCCTGTGTGGTCATGACTGGGGCGCGTCGATTGCCTATGCCTTTGCAATGCGCCACCGCCACCGCGTCTCAAATCTGATCATCGCCAATGGGGTGCATCCGATCTGTTTTCAAAAAGCTCTGCTGGCATCCGGTGCTCAGACCGCGGCAAGCCAATACATGAGTGTGTTGAGAAGTGCTGGGGTGGAGGAAAAGCTGGCGGCGAACAATTTCGAAAAACTAATCGGCATGCTGGAAAAATTCTCAAGTGCTCCCTGGCTGGATGAAGAGAGGCGCGCGGCCTATCGCAAAAGCTGGGAACACGAAGGGGCACTTACAGGTATGCTCAATTGGTATCGTCAGTCGCCGATGATCGTCCCAAAAACAGAAAGCCCGCCCCAGCCATTACCAATCACTGACGCTATGATTGAGAAATATCATATCACCATGCCGCACCTGTTGATGTGGGGTATGCAGGACACCGCGCTGTTGCCGGAAGCGCGGGCTGATCTGGACATGTTCTGTGATGATCTGACGATCCGTGAGAATGCCGATACCAGCCACTGGATCCTGCACGAGCAGCCGCAGTGGGTGGTCGAACAAATCAACACGTTTCTGCACCCAAGCGGTTGATCTATTTGGGGCGATGACCGATTGGAACCGTTGCGATCACCGGCGTTTTCCATGTTCAGATCAACAGTGCCGCTGTTGGGGTAACTTGTGGGCAACAATTCGCCAATTGCAAAGCACTGGATTTTGTTTCAACTCCCCGGCCGCATGATGGCTTTAGAGCCGCTCATGGTTAAATGGACCGGAGTTGATATGGCGATATGTGATGGAAGTACCGTATTCCCTACTTGATAGGATTTTCCGGTTAACTTCCCCAGCTAAGTGATATCGGCATCCTTGAAAAATGCGCGCATGATCTCAACCAGAACTTCGGGCTGCTCAATACAGGGGATATGCCCAGCCCCCTTGATGACCTCGTAGCGAGCCTCGGGAATGGATTTTGCCAGTTCCAATACCAATGACGGCGGTGTTGAACCATCCTGATCGCCAACAATGCAGATGGTTGGCACCTTGGTCTGAGGTGCAGCGGCCCGCAGGTCGGCACCCTTGATGGCCGTCATTGTGGCCAACATGCCTTCAACCGGTACGCGCAGGAACATATTACTGATTCCAGCCAGTTCATCGGCACGGTTTTCGTGAAAATCTGGCGTAAACCAGCGTTGCATAAAGCCTTCAACCAGACCCGCCAGACCGTGCTCACGGACAATTGCCATGCGCTGATCCCACATCTCATCACTGCCAATCTTGGCACCGGTGTCGCAAAGGATCATGGCCCGCACCAGATCAGGCCGCAGGAAGTTCAGCCCCTGAGCAATCAGACCACCGACCGAAAGGCCACAGATCACCGCATTTGAAATACCCAAATGATCCAGCAACCCAGCCAGGTCGTTGACATGATCGTCGATCTTGTAGGGGGTTTCGCCAATATCTGAGAGGCCGTGACCGCGCTTGTCATACATGACCATGGAGCATTCGCCGACCAGGCGCACCACGCAATCGCGCCATATGCGAAAATCGGTGGCCAGTGAATTGGAAAATACCAATGTCGGTCTATCTTCGGGCGCGCTGATTACCTGATAATGCAGAGTGACCCCGTTAATCTTGGCAAATTGCATGACAGGTTTCCTGTTGGTGAATACAGCCCCATCCATGCCAACAAGCAGTGTCAGGCGCAACAAGTCCGTGACTTTTAAAATACGGCCTAATGTCAGGAGCCAGAATAATCTCTCCTCCTGCTGACAAATCTGTCAGCATGTTGTCACTACCCCCTTTCATCTGTTCCCTATTCGTCCCATATAGATGGCATGGCCGGACCCTCAAAATCTTCATCAAAAAACACCAAACCGAGCGGCTTTGAAGAAGCGCCGCAGCAGCCGCTGGAGGGAGTTCCCCTGACGGCGGATATTTCCTCCTGGGCAGATGAAATCGAACGTGAGTCGCTGACTGATCGGACCACCGCTGAGTGGAAGGAAAAGGACGCTGCGCGCAAGGCGGAAAAAGCCGCACGGGCCAAGAAAGCCAAATCAAATGCCAAAAAGGCGTCCGATCCCACAGTCGGTGAAAAACGCACCGGTGGCGGTACAATCATCGGTGGCTCCAACGATGTTAAAGCCCGTGTTGCTGCAGGTCTGAACCCGGTTGCTGGTCTGAATGTATCGGCAGAAGAAGCGCTGGAAATGGCGTCCACATCCGGTGTCACAGCAACTGTGTCGGCTCTGTCGGACCTGATCGAACACGGCCGCGACGAAATGAAGGGCGATATCTGGGTGCCCCATCGCCCCGACCGGCCGGAAAAATCCGAAGGCGGCAAACCGTTTGAAGTTGTCAGTGAATTTGAGCCCAAGGGTGACCAACCTGTTGCGATAGGCGAACTGGTGGGCGGACTTAAATCAGAAGCCGGATCCAATGAAGGCGGAGAGCGAACGCAGGTTTTGCTGGGGGTCACAGGATCGGGCAAAACCTTCACCATGGCCAAGGTAATTGAAGAGACCCAGCGCCCTGCCCTGATTCTGGCTCCCAACAAGACACTTGCGGCACAATTATACGGCGAAATGAAGAGTTTCTTTCCCGAAAATGCCGTGGAATATTTTGTCTCCTATTACGATTATTATCAGCCCGAAGCCTATGTGCCGCGCTCCGATACGTTCATTGAGAAGGAAAGCTCGGTTAACGAGCAGATTGACCGGATGCGCCATTCCGCAACCCGCTCTCTTCTGGAACGCGATGACGTGATCATCGTCGCCTCGGTGTCCTGCATTTACGGTATCGGTTCGGTTGAAACCTATACGGCGATGACATTCCAGATGTCGGTGGGCGACCAGTTAAATCAGCGCCAGCTTCTCGCCGACCTGGTGGCGCAGCAATATCGGCGGCGCGACGCGGATTTCCAACGCGGTTCCTTCCGGGTGCGCGGCGACACGATTGAAATTTTCCCGGCTCACCTTGAAGATCGCGCCTGGCGCATTTCCCTGTTCGGCGATGAGATTGAAACGATAACCGAATTCGATCCGCTGACCGGCAAAAAGACCGACCAGCTGAAATCCGTCAAGATCTACGCCAACAGCCACTATGTGACCCCACGCCCGACACTCAATCAGGCGGTCAAGGAGATCAAGAAAGAGCTGACATGGCGGCTCGAGGAACTCACCAAGGCGGGGCGCCTGCTGGAAGCTCAACGGCTGGAACAACGGGTAAAATTCGACATCGAAATGATCGAAGCAACCGGGGCTTGTGCTGGCATTGAAAATTATTCGCGCTATCTGACCGGTCGCAAGCCGGGCGAACCTCCGCCCACCCTGTTTGAATATCTGCCCGACAACGCCATCGTCTTCGCTGATGAATCCCATGTGACGATCCCCCAGATCGGCGGCATGTATCGCGGTGACTTTCGCCGCAAGGCGACGCTGGCGGAATATGGTTTCCGCCTGCCCTCCTGCATGGACAACCGTCCGTTGCGTTTTGAGGAATGGGACGCCATGCGGCCCCAAACGGTCTGTGTTTCCGCGACACCCGGTGGTTGGGAAATGCAACAGGCTGACGGGGTATTTGCTGAACAGGTTATTCGCCCGACCGGATTGATCGACCCGCCGGTGGAAATTCGGCCCGCCAAAGCCCAGGTCGATGACGTCGTCGATGAAATCAAACAGGTAACGGCCAAAGGCTATCGCACCCTGGTCACTGTGCTGACCAAACGAATGGCGGAAGACCTGACCGAATACATGCACGAAAACGGGGTCCGGGTGCGGTATATGCACTCTGACATTGATACTTTGGAGCGCATTGAAATCATTCGCGATTTGCGATTGGGAGCGTTTGACGTGCTGATCGGCATCAACCTTTTGAGGGAAGGCCTGGACATTCCTGAATGCGGGCTTGTGGCCATTCTTGACGCCGATAAGGAAGGCTTTTTGCGCTCAGAGACCAGTCTGGTTCAGACCATTGGCCGCGCCGCGCGCAATGTCGACGGCCGTGTCGTGCTCTATGCTGACCAGATCACTGGTTCGATGGAACGGGCGATGGCCGAAACCGACCGGCGGCGTGAAAAACAGGAAATTTATAATCAGGCCCACGGCATCACGCCGCAATCCATCAAACGTGATATCAGCGATATTCTGGGCAGTGTTTATGAATCCGATCATGTCCGCGTGGATGTCGGTCTGGCCGAAGAGGGCGCGCTGGTCGGCAACAATCTGAAAGCCCATCTTAACGGTCTGGAAAAAGACATGCGCGATGCGGCCGCTGATCTGGACTTTGAAAAAGCCGCTTCCCTGCGCGATGAGATCAAACGGTTGCAGGAAACTGAATTGCTGGTGGCCGATGATCCATGGGCCCGCAACAGCGGAATTGAAAACACCCAAAAAAGCCGCGCTCTTGATGCCAAACGCAAGAAAGCCGGAGGACGGGCCTCTGGCCAGCCACCCGACGCCAAAAACAAAAGCTATTTCGCCAAACCCGACCTCGACGATATGGGCGGAACTCCAACCGGCGTTCCGGTGGGTTCTGAAACTTTACCCTCAAAACGTCCCGTTCCACGCAGTACGTCCGGCAAACCCGGCCAGCGCGGCGGGTTCAAGGCGAATAAGCGGGGTCGGTGAACGCATAGAATCAGGCTACATTGTTACACCCTGCTCGCGCCATTTGGTGAATGACGTCTCCAACCTGTTCTTCGTGTGCGTTCTGTTTTTCCCGAGCGTCGCTGATCAGCCCGTTCAAACTTGAGATCGATTCTTCGACACGCCAGATTTGTCGGGCAAAACCCTCTTTGTCTCCTGTGCGCTGGACCTGCTGGTTCAGATTTTCCAATTGTCGCTGCTCCATATTTCGCTGCCGCAACAATTGGTCGAGGTGATTTTGACGAGCCTTGAGCATTTTAGCGGCCTCGTCCAACAGTTTCTGCAATCCCTCGCAACGCACCGCCTGTGCCACACTGTTATATTGCATAATTTGCCTTTGCCTGAATAAAACCGTTTTCACGTGCAATTATGGTCCGCTCCAAAACCAGATGGATAAGTTCATGGCTATTTTCTCAAATAGATACATTTGTTATATTTTTGGTATTTTGGCTTTTTATTGCGATTTCAACCCTTTGGCGGCTTCGGACGCGCGACTGATCGATTTTATTGAAAAACTCGAAGCATTAGAGGGAAAATCTTATCCCCTTTTACATCCAAAAAACCCACTCCAGCCTTATAGCGGGCGCCCCTTCGAAGCAGGGCTTGATGCTCAGGAACGCCGGAAACTCCATCAAATGCAGGAGAACGGAGAATGCGGCCCCGATCTGGAGGCGCTGATCGAAAAAGGGGTTTTACAACTCTATCCATTTCTCAAACCTGCATTTGAGGCTCGATTAACCGGTTATCCTGCCAAATGGTTGCTTGTCTTCAGCAACGTTCCGGCCCAGGCCCGCTGTTTTTATTATCTGAGTTGGCGGCAGCGGAAATTGCACGAATCTGCTGCATCCTTCGATCCGATAGATTTTGATGGTGGCCAACTATTTGCTCTGACCCATCGTCCACCGGGCGACAGGGGCGTCATCTGGGACAGGCTGAGCAACCAGATGTACGGCCTGGGGCGTCTGGCCTTCTGCATGGATTATCCGCCATCGATTGCAGACCTGATGGTGGTTGCGAACAAACCCGGTGGCCTCAGGCTGACGGAACAGGAGGCCCTTTATATTGCCGCAAGGGCGCGCCACCACAACCTGCTTGAAGATGTGGATATTCAACGGGCCATTTCCCGGATCAAAAGCGCCCCAACCTACCCCGGTTACAAGATATCCCTGTTGCAGCAAGCCCGGTATACGAAAATATTGGCGATGCCACATGTTACTGGTTACTGGCAGCCCGCTTGTCACGTAAGCCTTTCAATAGATTTGGAAAAGTAGACCCTATCCTCGACAAGACAACTGTATGAACGTCCCACTGCCGGTGCTGAATTTACCGGTTGTTGGCCGCACTGTGCGATTCAACACATTCATCTGGGGTTCAGGTGGCGCAAATTAGTGTTAGCAGAACTCCTCAAAATCGGGGAGACGCAGCAGGGAAGAGGAAAGAGTTATGAAAGTCACAACCCTTTTAGCAGCCGCAGCAGTTGGTGCAGGCCTGGCATTTGTCGCACCCGCCGCCGACGCGATGCCACTGGGCAACGCACCAGTTGACGTCAGCAAAACCAACACAGTTGAAAAGGTGCATGCCGTCATTGCCGCGTCCGGCGCGGGCACCGTTCACGCTGCCGCCGCTCATCACGCCGCAAACGTCGCCACACCCATTGTCACCATAACGGCTGCCACAAACACAGGCATTCCAGTCGTCACCACCGCTCAAACGACTATTACCGTCGTCGCGGTCGGTTCGGAATCTTTCTGAACTTCTAATCTCCAAATAGTTTCAGTTAGACAATCAGCTGCGGGAGCCGAAAGGCTCTCGCTTCTTTTTTGGGGTCACTGTCCCTATCAAAAGACCCAACGCCATCCACCCGTTTCGATCAATGTCAGTATACCCAGTTTCAACCTTCTCCATCAGACCGGCCAGAGGGTCCGCATCAATTTGTGGAGCGACGTTTTTCGCAGACACTTGAGTTGCTGTACCGTTTCAAAATTCAGCCGTGACAACAATCCAGATAAATTGCCACCGGTCGATAAACTCCTCGCACTGAAATTGCGACCTTAACAGGAATTAATTCGGAAACGCTCCAATTTGGATGCTATTCTTGAGACCGCTGCCGCAACAAAACGGATTGAATATGTCGGTTCAGAAAATGCCATCGCTGCTAAAGTTGTTTACGCGACTGAGACAATTGCGCCAGTTGGAGGAGGAACAGGCCAATTCAAACCAGTTTCTGTCTCAGGCGCTTGAGAAGGAAAAAATGGAAGGGCACCGCGTTGCGGTAATTGCCCGAACAATCGCGCTTGGATTGGTGGCGCTGCTGCTGCCGTTTTTGAATCCAAACCTCAATGTTCTGTATTATGAATTCTTTGTTGTGCTGTTTATTGCTCTGGGCTGGCTTCAATTGCGCCTGTCAAGCGTTGGCTATTCAAAATCCGAACTGGCTCTCATATTTCTTGACTTCAGTCTGCTGACGGTTCTGTTCATCACGCCAAATCCATTTCTCAGTGAAGAAATACCCACCGCAGTGATCTACCGGTTCGACAACTTTATCTATTATTTCATCCTGCTTGCTGTTGGCACTCTCGCCTATTCATGGAGAACGGTCTGGGGCATGGGTACCTGGGTGGCGGTGCTTTGGCTGGCCGGTTTCCTGTACGTCTCCTGGTTTGGGCACGAAATTCCTGAACTCAGTGAAGCCGCTGCGCTTGCATTTGAAGGCCATGCAATTGTGGCAAGCGAACTCGATCCCAACGGGATTCAACTCTCCGTTCGCGTTCAGGAAATAGTGGTCTTTTTGATCGTCGCGGCAATTCTGGCGCTGAAAGGCTGGCGCTCAAACCAACTGTTATTGAAGCAGGCGAATATCGCCGCAGAACGCGCGAATCTGTCGCGCTATTTTCCCTCGAGCCTGGTCGATGTGCTGGCCTCGACCGATCGCGACATTGGCGCGGTTCGTACTCAGGAAGTCGCAGTATTGTTCACCGATATCGTTGGCTTTACGCAATTTGCCGAACAACACTCGCCAGAAGAGGTAATGGACCTGTTGCGTCATTATCATGCCTTCGTGGAGCGCTCGATTTTTCAAAACGGTGGCACGCTCGACAAATATCTTGGAGATGGTGTGATGGCAACATTTGGCACCCCAGAGACCAAGCCCGGCGATGCTGCCAATGCGCTGAAGGCAGCGATGCAACTGATTGTGGAAACCGAAAAATTCAACAAGGATCGTGAAGCCAGTGGTATTGCGCCTATCAAAGTATCGATTGGCGTGCATTTCGGACCGGTCATTCTGGGCGACATTGGGCCCACCAGACGTCTGGAATTTGCGGTCGTTGGAGACACCGTCAATGTCGCCTCCAGACTAGAGGCATCAACACGAGAGCTGGGCTGTCAGTGCGTGGTGAGTGAGGAACTTATGCAGCGTGCGGGATTGCCGGAAGAGACGGCGCATCCAAATCAAGTGAATTTCTCGGCCAAAGAGGCCATCAAGCTGCGCGGCCGCAAGACATCGATTGATATATGGACAGCCTGACAGTCAGAACCGTTCAGACGAGCGCTTGCAAATATTCCATGAAGGGCTGGCCTTCATAATTGGCGTGAGATTCGATCGGTTGCGTGACGATGTCGTCAAAATGCAAATCCAGAACAGTTGCTCGCTCATGCTGCAAAGGGCTGGAACAAAAACACGTTTCGCTCCATTCGATAATGCCTTCTTCATTGACCACCGCCCGCTTCATCGACGCGATCAATTCCGGCCCGTCCGGGCGTTGATCGGCCACGGTGCCGTCGGTGAGTTTTGCGAATAGCTGAGGTGCTGTATCGTTGTTGAACTTGGCCTGTACGTGGTAAATCATGGGTTCGCTCCTGTGCAAATAGATCGACTGGAGATGTCGACAATTGGCAGTCTAATTCCTCAACCTTACTTGAGGTCAAGGAAAATTTTTAATTGGTCTGACTTGTCGATGCAGGCTCGCTTATCTGTGTTGAATTCGAAATCCAGCGCATGCGACCACTTCAGTTACATCGCTCAACGTACCAGCTGCATTAATCGACAAATGCAGTGCACCCAACAAGCCCAATGGTCATCGATGCTGGCGTCGACGAATTTGATGGATTTTACAACACGAGTATGAAAGATTTGCCGTTATGGGCTTCATCGTCTCTTCCACCTCGCCAACGACGTATCTAAGATTGCCAACCCGGCACTGCTGCTGGACACGGCTGCTGCGCGTTGCAGAATGATTGACCCACCAACCTAACAATATGGACATAAGCATGGACTTTCTCACCGACCCGTTTTTGGTTTCTTCAGATAATTTTGATGGCCCTGTCCTGGTGACAGGTGCAGGAGGCTGCATTGGCGCCTGGGTATGCGCAATTTTAAGCCGATCCGGCGTTTCGGTGATTGCATCTGATCTGCAGCCAAGCCCTGCCCGGGCTGGCTTGATCATCGGTGATCAGGCCGCTTCAGCCCTCGACTGGGTGGCGCTGGACGTTACGGATGGAGCAGCTGTTGCAGAATTGGTAGCATCGCGCAAAGTGCGGGCAATCATTCACCTGGCCGGGCTGCAGGTGCCCTTTTGTGCGGCCAACCCGGCTCTTGGCGCACGGGTTAATGTTGAAGGAACGATCAATGTTCTGGAAGCTGCTCGAGCAAACAACATCAAACGCTTGACCTTTGCGTCATCGGTGGCGGCCCTTTCATTCCCCGCTGGCGGCCCCCACAAAGAGACCCTTTATGGCGCCTATAAAGTGGCCAATGAGCAAACCGCCTTCGTCTACTGGGCAGATTGGCAAGTGCCTTCCATTGGCATGCGCCCGAATGTTGTCTACGGCCTTGCACGTGACCAGGGGATGAGTTCGAAAACCACGGTTGTCATTCAGGCCGCGGCGATGGGCAAGGCCTATGACATTCCGTTCACAGGGGCCTATAGCTGGCTTTATGCAGGCGAAGCCGCTGCGGCGTTTATTGCGGCGATCAGCCAGGATGGCGAGGGAGCGCACATATTTGACATGAACGGGCGCTGCGAGTCGGTTGAATCCAGTCTGGAAATCGTTCGCAAGCTCGATGGTTCAGCGCAGGTGAGCGCAAGTGGGACACAATTTCCGTTTCCGCCTGATCTTGATGAAACAGCGTTGCGCACTCATGTAGCTGATTATCCAACGATCTCGTTGCAACAGGGCATCGAAGACACCTGGCGGGCCTTCAAGCAGTTGGAAAAATCGGGACGCATGCCAGCATTGCCGGAATAGCTCGCAATGGCCCGGTCACGCTGTTAGGCGCCCGGTCCGTCTTCAAGTTTGTGCATTGGGCAAGGTGGTCTTGAACCCGTCGTGCGATCCAATCCCACGAACCACCCCCTGCCCCCAACCAATTTCTGCGAGCCTGACAAATAAATATGCGCGCCTGTCAATCGCATGCATAATTGCCATTGATTCTAGTAAATTGCGGCTTGAGAGGAAAAAACATGATTTTATCGCTGAAGGCACTGTCGGTTGCGGCAGCGCTGGTTATTTTTGCCGGGAGCACCACAATTTCCCATGCAGATGAACCTATCGTCGGCAACTGGAAAACTGAATCAGGCGAAACAGCGGCGATTGGCTCCTGCGGCGGTGGCGCTTACTGCATCACGCTGAGGACCGGCAAATATGCCGGCAAACGCATTGGTCGACTTAAAGGCTCAGGCGACTCATACAGCGGCACCATCACCGACCCGTCTGATGATAAGCAATATTCAGGCAGTGCCAAAGTTGCTGGAAAATCAATGAAACTGCGCGGCTGCGCCTTGAAAATATTCTGCAAAACACAAAGTTGGCGCAAGCTGTAGCCCGGCCCCCAGGCACGTTTCAATCCTTTGGTTGGAGAATTCTGAACGACAGATGAACGGGGCGATCAGCATTTGTTCAGCCACCAACTGACAGGGTGCGGCATCACTTCACGGGATGCCATTTTGATGCTTTTTCGACGTTTTGCCATTGTCACCACCTGTATCGCCCTTTTGGGTATTGCGGTCTCTAATATCATTGAATCCACCCAAACACGCTCCAAAGGCATTTCCGTGGAAGAAAGACTGAATGAGTGGAAAGCCCACGATGCTCGCAGTGCGTGCCAACAAAATCAGCAATTGTGTTTTACTGACATCAACCCAATCACAACTGCCTGATTTCTTCTCAATCGTTGGATTTTAAGTATATTCACACTGGTTTTTGGGTTATGTGTGACCATGAAAACAAACCCTATATTGCATGTGGTGGACGATCTGGCGATCGAGTGCCCACCCCACCCTCAACCTCAAAATTTTACCGATGCCAAAGCTGCCGTGATACTGCTGAAAAAGCTTTATGACGAGGCCACCACCTTTTTGCGCGACAGGTTCGACGCCGCGGTTCAGGGCCAGCCGGTTAATGCGCGCTACCGGGCCTTTTATCCCGAAATTCGTCTGGTAACGTCGTCCCATACCCGTGTCGATTCCCGCCTTGCCTTTGGCTATGTACCCGGTCCCGGCAATTATACGGCGACCGTTACACGGCCGGATCTATATGCTGAATATCTTGAACATCAAATTCAGTTGCTGATTGAGAATCACAGTGTGCCTGTGACAATCGCCGTGTCGGAAACGCCAATCCCTCTGCACTTTGCTTTTCTTGAGGGTGCACATGTCGAAGGCTCCATAGAAGACAAGATTGAACGGCCGCTGCGCGATGTTTTTGACGTTCCGGACCTGGCCTCTACGGACGATAAAATCGTCAACGGTCAATTCGATGTGCTGTCCCCCGACGCTACACCTTTGGCGCCATTTACCGCCCAGCGCATGGATTATTCCCTGCACCGCCTGGCCCATTATACGGCGACCTCACCCAGTCATTTTCAAAATTATGTCCTGTTCACCAATTATCAATTCTACATCGATGAATTCATTGAGTTTTCCAAGAGATCTCTGAAGAATCCAGAAAGCGGATATGACGCCTTTGTCGAACCGGGCAACAAGATCACCACCCGCGACGGAGTGGATGATGATTCCTCGCCGACCAGGCAACCGCAAATGCCCACCTATCACCTGAAACGACCGGGACAGTGTGGCATTACCATGGTCAATATCGGCATTGGTCCTTCCAATGCCAAAACGATCACCGACCATATAGCCGTATTGCGCCCCCACACCTGGTTGATGCTCGGCCACTGTGCCGGATTGCGCAACAGTCAGCGGCTTGGCGATTATGTGCTGGCTCACGCCTATGTGCGTGAAGATCACGTCCTGGATGATGATTTGCCGATCTGGATACCCGTACCTCCCCTGGCCGAGGTGCAGGTTGCGCTGGAACAGGCTGTGGCGACCGTTACCGGTTATTCCGGCTATGACCTGAAACAGGTAATGCGTACCGGCACGGTTGCAACAATTGATAACCGAAACTGGGAATTGCGCGATCAGACCGGACCGGTTCAGCGCCTGTCGCAAAGCCGGGCCATCGGACTGGACATGGAATCGGCAACAATCGCGGCCAACGGTTTTCGTTTCAGGGTGCCCTATGGCACCTTGCTTTGCGTCTCCGACAAGCCGCTGCATGGCGAATTGAAATTGCCGGGAATGGCAACAGACTTTTACAACAAGCAGGTTAAGCAACATCTGGAAATCGGCATCATGGCGCTGGAAAGCCTGCGCGAAATGCCGTCGGAGAAACTCCATTCCAGAAAGTTGCGCAGTTTCTTTGAGACCGCATTTCAGTGAGCAGGCAGTTCTTTGCCGACACGTTGAAATTGTGTTCAGCAGGATTGATCTTGTTGCTGATGGCTGGCTGGCTGCAAAATTTTCACCCTGCATTTGATAGCCCGTCGCATTTTCGGCTTCACTTTGCGGCACTTCTGGCGGTGATCAGCATCCTGTTGCTGTTTGTTCGCGGTTGGCAATGGACACTCGTCGGGCTTGCTGTCGTCGCCATTTCCATTGCCCTCACCCGGCCCTACCTACCGGGCATTGAGGTGACGCGCGGCCTGGCGCAGCTGAACGAGGACAAGGAAAATACCGAGAGCCAGACCAATGTTTTGCGGGTGGTACAGATGAATCTGCGTTTCACCAACACTCAATTTCGCAAGGCTGCACAGGTGATCAGCGCCGCCAACCCTGACATTGTGCTGTTGCAGGAAATTACCCGGGTCAATGAAAAATTTTTGGAAGAGCTTCTTCAATCTCATCCCCACCAGCTGCATTGTCAGCGCATGGGTGTCGGTTCGGTTGCCATCCTGTCAAGATTTCCATTTTCCGAAGCCAATCGAAGCGAATGTTTGTGGCGGCTGGGCTTTGCCCGGGCTGAGGTATTGATCAATGGCAAGCCGTTCAATCTGGCGAGCTTACATTCACACTGGCCCTGGCCTTTTTCCCAATCACGTCAATTTCAGGCATTGCGGGAGCAGTTGGAGACGCTTTCCCATCCGGCAATACTCGCCGGTGATTTCAACTCGGCACCCTGGAGCGCCGCGGTCAGCAAAACTGAAAAGATTACCGGTACGAAGAATGCACCAGGACTGCTGATGACATGGGGTTCGCCACTTGCCGCCTTTAGAACCTACATCGGCCCCGTATTGCCGATCGACCATATCCTGATTTCACCGCAACTTGGCTTTATGTCGCGAGAACTGTTGGGAGACGGTGGTTCAGATCATTTTCCCATACTGACCCGCATCAAAATCCACTGATGTTATGCACAAGTGACCGGTCAACAGGTGACCGGACTGCCACAAGTCGGTAGTCTTGTGGCCGGACCGATATGGAACTGAAAATGACCCTGAATTCCACCGATTATGGCGAAGTTTTAGCCTGGTATGCAGATGCCGGGATCGATGTTGCGCTTCACGACGAACCAATCGACAGATTTGCCCTGGCAAAAGCGGCGATGGCGACGACGAACAATGTGGTGCAAACCAAGCCGAAGCCAACTGCCACCGCTCCGCCACGCCCCGACGCAAATGCCGGCCAGGCTTCAGCTCGCAGCATCGGCGCACCCGTAAACAGGTCTGGACAGTCACAAAGGTCGATACCTGACGCTGGTGTGGTGGAACGGGCCGCAAACCTGGCAAAACAGTCCAACACACTCGCCGAACTGAAGTCTGCAATCGAAGGCTTTGAGGGCTGCAACCTTAAATTCACCGCCCGGACCACAGTGTTTTCAGATGGAAATCCCAAGGCCCGTATCATGCTGGTGGGCGAGGCACCTGGCCGGGACGAGGACGAACAGGGTCTTCCCTTCGTTGGCCGGTCGGGACAATTGCTGGATAAAATGCTTGGTGCCATCGGGCTGGACCGCGACCAGGTATATATCACCAATGTGTTGCCCTGGCGTCCTCCGGGAAACCGAACTCCGACAACTGCAGAAACTGATATTTGCCTGCCATTCGTGGAGCGGCACATAACGCTTGTTGACCCAGACATGCTGGTATTGATCGGCGGCTCATCCGCCAAGACCATGTTGCGCACCAAATCCGCTATCATGAACCTGCGGGGGAAATGGCAAAAGGTCCTGATTGGAGACCGGGAAATTGACGCCATGCCGTGTCTGCATCCGGCCTATCTGCTGCGGGCACCCAACCATAAGTCATTGGCATGGAAGGACTTACTGGCGATCAAGGCGCGTTTGACTGAAATGCAGACAGCAGCGACCAGTTCATAACAGGCCTGCGGCGGATAAGACAGAAAAGACATATTGTGTCGCCTGGGGAGATATGCCAATTGGCGGACCAGCACTAATGGTGATTGTACCGACATTGCATCTGTCATAATGGCGGGAATTTGAGGAGCCCGAACTGATCGGGTGCCCGGCACGACCGGGCGAAGGCGGAGACCGGCTTGATGTTGCGTCAACTGGCTGCATTATTTGCTCTCTTGGGCGGAATGATTTTCCTTATGCTGGGCGGTGGCCTGCAGGGCATTTTGATCCCGGTGCGCGGACAACTGGAAGGCTTTACATCCTTTCAGCTGGGCTGGATCGGTACCGGTTGGGCAATCGGCTTCACCATTGGCTGCATCGCTGTTCCACATCTGGTGCGGCGTGCCGGTCATGTACGAACTTTCAGCACGCTCACCGCATTGCTATCTGTATCAGTGTTGTTAAACGCCCTGTTCGTCGACGCAAATATGTGGATCCTGTTGCGGGCAATGGCGGGATTTTGTTTCTCCGGTTGTTATATGGTTGCTGAAAGCTGGCTCAACGAGCGCGTCAGCAACGAGCAGCGGGGCAGTTTGTTTTCGATCTATGCGATCACCACGATGGTCGCCATGGCGGCAGGGCAATATCTGCTTGTCGTTGCAGAACCGACCCGTGATACATTGTTCATGGTCGGCGCCATCCTCTACGCGCTGGCAGTTGTGCCAACTGCCATTTCCAAAGCTCAGTCTCCCGCTCCGCTGACCAGCGTGACAATCGACATTCCCGGGCTTTTCAGAAATTCACCAGCAGCCGCAGTGGGCGCATTTTTATCCGGCGTCATTTCTGCTGCCTGGACCAATTTTGGCCCGGTTTTCGGCCAGCAGGTTGGCTTGTCCAGCGCCCTGATCGCCACTTTGCTGGCAGCAGCACTGGCAGGCAGCGTAATATTCCAATACCCGTTGGGTAAACTGTCCGACATGATTGACCGTCGCTATGTCATGGTAATCGCAGGCATTATTGGCATCGGCGCGGGATCAATGATGACAGGGCTGGCACAAACCAACACTTTTGGCCCGTTGTTTTTCGCCGCCGTGGTGCTGTATGGCGGCGTCATCTATTCAATTTATTCGTTGGCAGTCGCCCATGCCAATGATTTTGCCGACTCGTCGGATTTCGTGAAGATTTCCAGCGGCCTGTTGCTGGTCTATGGCTTCGGCACCATGGTCGGGCCGCTGTTCACCGCGCAGATGATGGACATGATGGGCCCATCCGGCGTCTTCACAACAACGACAATTGCGCACACCCTGTTCGCCGGATACGCCCTGTACAGAACATTCCGCAGAAGCCAGGTCGACGAAGAAGAGCGCACCGACTTCCGCACCTTGGGACTGGCCCGAACCAACACGCCGGAATCCTATGCGCTGGACCCGCGGTCTTCTCCTGACACCTATGTTCTGGAGGAAGAAGACGAATTGCCGCCAATGCCACCCCCGGTCAAGGTGGAACTCGACTGAGCAACGGCAGACGGCGGTGGTTGGTGACGGCGAGTGGTGACGGCGAGTGGCGGCGGCGAATGGCAGCAAGTGGCGGCGCGGCGCAACGAAGGCGCCGAGCCCACTCCATCTGGAAACAACCATCGGCCGTATCGAGCCCTTTTCAACCGAATTGAGTATGTCGCTGCGTGACCATAATGACGGAATAGCGAGGCATATTTTGGGCCCACGGTAGACATCCATTTTGAAGGGTTATTAGTCGAATTGAAATTAACCCAGCAAATGTTAGTGAGTTTGAATGCGTTGAATTTGGAGCAAGCAAGCAGGGATGATAGAATGTGTTTGAAAAATGTCTTGCGTATCAACCAAACAATTTACAGGTAGAGTGATCAGTTGACGGTGTTCGAGGAGAAAATCGAGATCGATGCCGCTGCGGTAATTGTGGAAGCGGCTGAAAGCATATTGATTACGACGGCCGATCTTGATGCTCCTGGTCCAGCAATCGTTTATGTGAATCCCGCATTTGAAAGGATGACTGGATGGTCAAGTTCGGAGGTTCTTGGCGAGTCTCCGAGGATACTCCAAGGCCCCAATACCGATCCTCAGGTATTCAACGATATGAGGGAAAAACTACACTCCATGCGCCGCTGGGATGGTCAAACGATAAATTACAAGAAAGATGGATCAGAGTTTTGGATGGAGTGGTCAATCGTGCCGCTGAAAAATGAGCGTGGTGAGGTTTATCAGTATGTCGCCGTACAACGAGATGTATCGGCCCGCATACAGGCAGAGATACGTCTTCAGGAGGCACAAGCTGCCGAACGTGCGGCCGAAAGAGCGCGTAACAACCTGGCCAGATATTTTTCACCAAAGCTCGTGGAGACTTTGGCTGAGAAAGACCAACCGCTTGGTGATGTGAGACGCCAGGAATTGGCCGTTCTGTTTGCCGATATCGTCGGATTTACAAGACTTTCTGAAACTCTCGAACCGGAGCAAGTGATAGAACTCCTCCGCGAGATACATTTTTGGATAGAGAAAGAAATCTTCAAATGCGACGGGACCATTGAGGGCTATGTCGGTGATGAAGTCTTGGCTATCTTTGGCTTTCCTGAGACGAGACAGAAGGACGCGAGCAACGCGCTATCCTGCGCCTACAGGCTTCTCATCGCTGCACAAGTCTGGAACCAAGAACGGGCCAAGAATGGATTGACACCCATCCAAATCGGAATTGGTCTGAATTATGGGCCCGTGGTTCTCGGCGACGTCGGAACCGAGGATTATGTCGATTTTACTGTAATTGGTGACACTGTGAATATCGCGAGCCGTCTCCAACGGGCTACCCGTACACTGCAGTGTGATCTCGTCGTCAGTCAAAACTTGATAACTGCTGTCATTGCCGAGAACGAAAGCGAAGAAGCGAAGAAATTGCTAGAGCAGTTGCAACCGCGCGGCGACTTGGCAATTCGCGGTCGCAGTCAATCGGTCGAAATCTGGACAATGACCTCGGCACACAACGTAATCTGAGTGGGACTAAAACATGTATGCGACTGGCGACACGGTTGTTGTGAACGACAGAATGCAACGGAACTATCGGTACCAAATCGTTACGTTCGCCGGCAATGATTTCGCACGAGAATTTGGACCGTGCTTTACGCCGGCTGAAATGCTGAAAATGGGTGTGTTTGAAGGCAAATATTGCAATGATTGTCGGGGCGAGCTGCCTCAAGAATGGTTTGCGGAAGCCAAAATCAGCGACAGGCCAGACCCTGCTCTCAATTATTTCGGTTTCAAGAGCCGCAAGCCCCTTTCATATTGGGTGGAGAAGGGCTGGATCATTGGACCCGATCCAAGAGGGTGGTTTCAGTGGTATTGCCGCTACTTTCTGGGTCGACGACTACCGGAGATAGATGCGAAGCAGATAACACGATGGCGCAGTTTCGTTCGACATTCTGGACAAATTCGCGCCAATTGTGAGCCGGGAGATATTTTTTGCCGACCAAGACAAAGGCAGGCGCTTCTGCAATGGTCGCACAACCCATTCATTTGACCAAATGGTCGACGTTCAGAAAATCCGCAATTTGCCCGTCGAAGCGTCAATAGTTATGTCGTAATTTGAACGGCAATCGAAATCGAAAACGGTATTTTGTCCGCACTCCCGACATTGGAAGTTACCAGTTACAGTATCCGCATTCGCCCAATCGTCCTGGGCCAACCGGTTATACTATCTGCTGTGAGCGCCTTCTTGCCAATCGTTGGTCGGCTGCTAGATTGTGTCGATGATTTACGCCATATTATTCCAGTTTCTGGTTCTTGGCCTGATTGCAGTGGTGACATTCGGGAATGACAAATACCGCAAACCGGGAGGTGTTATTTTGATGTTGATTTGGTGTGCTACCATAATTGCGCTCATGACGTTGTGGGGTCTGTCGCACTAAAGCTGCTCATGTTTGGGAACCTGATTGGGGTCGGGAACCATTAATGTAGTGTATTCAGTTTGGTCCGGACTCTAGGGTCAGGACCCATTAATCTGATGTATTCTGCGGTGGTGAATTTTGTTGCTGGCAAGGAGCAGAGACGCAGGAAACCTGTTGGTTTTCAAGGCTCTGCGACGATGTCCAGCGGCGAAATTCGCCCCACCCACCCAAAATGGAAGGGGGTTGGACATGTCACGCCCGCCTAAAGCAAACCAATGCTCGAAAGGACCACCAGTCCTTGCTTGCGCTTGTTTTACTTTATTCGAACGTGTCATGACCAACAGAATTCACCATATTAATGAGTCCTGACCCTAGGATCAGGACTCATTAAATCCACCATATGACGATTGCAGCGATACAAATGCTTGAGAAGAAAGTGTGGGCACAGCGGTCATATCTTGTTGCTATGCGCCTCCAGTCTTTGAGCCTGCCGAACATATTTTCGACCTTATG
>JABABQ010000042.1 GCA_014238155.1 Rhizobiaceae bacterium | reverse complement strand
CTTACCGATACTCTTGCCCGTATCGCCGATCACAAGATCACTCGTATCGACCAACTGCTCCCTTGGCGTTACGTTGCATCCGCAGCGTAACAAAACTCAAAGCTATGCCGCCAGAGCACCTTCATCGGACGGATACGTTTTTGGGTGGGTGCGACGTATAGATAACAACTATCGAAGTTGTCTCGTATGTGCTGCAGAACGGCTTGGGTTTTTCCTGAACCTACGCTTTGTGAGAGATGAAAGAACAATTGCTATTTCCAATTTGACGCAGAAGTAGTTGAGTCTAACCACCTAAGTGCTGTAGCGCGTCTTTAGCGTCGAGGTCACCCCGATCCGCAGCCTGTCGGTACCAGAACGTAGCTTTGGCAATATCTTTATCAATACCCTCGCCAAGTTCATACATTGATCCGAGCATAAACTGCCCGTCAATATTGCCTTGTACCGCAGCCGCTCGCCACAATCTTACCGCTTCGTATTTGTTTTCAACCACTACATCTCCATAGTGGTAAAAGAATGCCGCAAGAACTTGACCACCGCTATGTCCCATATCCGCCGCTTTCTGGTACCATTCGAGAGCTTTAGTTTTGTTTTGAACTACAGCTATGCCGCCTTCATACAATTTTCCCATGTCGACCAGAGCAGGAGCGTAATCTTGTTCAGCCGCTCTGCGGTACCAACTCACCGCAGCGGTGTGGTCGCCAGATGCATACAGTTCCCATGCACGGGCATACATGCCAGGCGCACCCATAGTCTCTTCTTTTGCCAACACGGTGGATTGAGATTTAGGCGGAGGACCTGCAGAGTAGGATATCTGATAATGGCGACCCAATTCTGGTGTGAGCCATGCAAGTTGATTGGGAGGTGTTTTCGTTGCGAACTCAACTGCTCTATCAGAATAACCAAGGCGCCCTATATATGCTCCGACCACGGCATTTCCACGCACCGATGGAATTAATCTATTTCTTCCATCAACGGTGTATGATTGATGGAACCCAACTCTGGCGTTTGAACCGATCCATCTTTCAATACCACCCAACCAAATTAGTGCGCAAGATGAAGCACAGTAACCAACGGAAGCAAAGCTTTTGAAGCGCCGATCGCGTATTAATTTACCAATTGCCAATCCTTCCCTAGTTAGCCCTCCCGGTGATTGCAATCGCACTACCGTCCCACGAGGAAGGTTGTTAGACGCCTGCTGAAATTGCTGAAAATCACCGCTGGTTATTTCTCCTGTTAATATGATTTCACCGCCTACAACCGCAACTTCTGCGGCGTTCACGGTGATTACACACAAATTGGTGGTAACAACTAACTTGAGGACTTTCAGAAATTTAAATTTCAACATTGCCTGTTTCTCTTGTCGGGTTCCGCGGCAGAGGTCTTTTACCGTGCGATCGACGGCATGAGTAAGGCCTTTAACCACAAAAACCGCCTATCAAATCAGCACATTTATTATCAGGCAGATGTAGTTGGCTCGAATTTTGCAGAAGAGATAACTGTCTACTTCCAAAATCTAACAGCCCTTTTTGTTAATTGTTATCCGCACCGCCTCCTGACGTCCCTTCACGTCGGCAACTTGTGCTGCGACGTTGTCTCCAGACAATGAAGAAACTGGAAGCCCAATTAAAACAACCCCCACAATATCATTCTTTCGGGCTTTATTTTGCTGTGCAGAAATGTTCGTGTAGGCCCGCTCCAACGAAGCTTGTTCACGCACCAGCTGTTCGCATGTCCAACTTTGGTAAGTTTGGTCACTAATGTACGCCGGAGCGATAGTCTCTGGCTTTTTTGCACATGATGCAATCAGCGCGGTGCTCAATATTGCAACTAAGACTCTCATAATATTCGGTACCCTCAAACACTCAAAACAGCTTCAAAGTTAGACACATTTTGATCGATTGGTAAAGTTGAGTTGGCTCAAGCGCAGCAGGTCTTGGTTGAACAAGTATATCTGAAGTCATAGATAGGCGTTTGCGAATTTGTATGTATGGACCTGAAACGCACGTTCGTCCCTCCTGAGCCATCTGGAGCGGCTTTAGAACCTATCTAGCCACCACAGGTGAAAGATGTGGAAACTATAGGCATTATAGGCGTAACAAATAGGCCTTCGCCAAGCGCTCTCCGGCGATGACACTCCTAAGTCAATCTCGGACCAGCCAATAGGCAATCTCTACTGATAACGATAAAACATCTTTTTATTCGACAACAGGATAGGCAAAGATTCTGGGGCAGGCCAATTATGGAACTTAAAATCCCGATTAATGATGTAAGAAAGCAACATAAACAAATAATATGCGCAAAATAATATTATCAATGTTGACTCTTGTGCCACATTTTGTCGATCGTATTTTTTGAGTATAGATCGGATTGACCTCATGAAAAACCATATAAAGCGCCTGTCTTTCGCACTACTTGGCACTTGTGTTTCTATTGCGATGTTCGGCACTGCCTTTGCAGCAGGTACTAAACCATACTTTGAAGGCCATATGGGCATTGCCAGTGTAAACAACGTGGACGGTGGCACCTTAATTAGTGCGGGAGGCTTCAACGCTGCTGTATCAGGAAAGTTTGAATTCAATTCAGCATTTGCTTTTGGAGGTGAAGTTGGATTGGCCAATATTGGTGGCTCTAATTTCCGGGTCGGCGCCAGCGTTTCTGCTTTTGAAGCTGAGCTGGAAAGTGTCTCGTACTCGGGTGCCTTAAGCTACAATGGTACCGTCTTGGTTGCTGTCGCAGGCACGGCAACCGCCGCTGATGTAAAAAGCGTAGGGCTCGACTTTGACAATGACGTGAGACTGTATTCTTTGAACGGTTATTACGATTTTGATAAAGTCAATGGAATGACGCCATACATTGGAGCAGGAGTAGGGTTGGCGGACATTGAACATGCTAATGATAATGAGCTGGCCTTCTCAGCCCACGTTGGCATCAATTTTGAACTTTGGGGACCAGCGTATTTGGGTATAAAAGGTAGCTACCATCACGCCAACGGACCAACCGATCTAATAGGAATAAAATACGACGATGTGTCCGTTTGGACTGCCACTGCGCTGTTTGGTGTAAAATACTAGAACTACGTTTGCACTGAAATAGTTCAGTACCGATAGGACAAATTTGATCAAGAACTCCGATATGCCGCTTTAGTGACATAGAGAGTCATACAGAGGTGTTTACAATTTTGTAGTGTATGCCACCTAAATTGCACGTATACCTCCCCTGAGTCATCTGGAGCGATTTTAAGGCCTATTTAGCCACCACCCTGGCCTCATTTCGTCAATCCAACAGTTTCACCACGTCAGATGCATTCAAATGGGTGTATCTCTGAACTGACCGAACATCTCTATGACCGGAGACAGCCATGATTTGGGCGTTGTTAAATCCTTTGCGAGCAACCAAGCTGATGCGGGAGTGTCTCAATTGATGAACCCGTATATCTTCGGATAGCCCAAGCTTTCTACGAGCATTTATTAGTGCCTGAGTGACGCCAGACCCCGTCACTTCAAACAGGCGGGACTTTTCCGATGGACAACTTTCACTCGCAGTTTGCAATATCTCAACAGCCCTCCTGGAAAGGGGGACTGTCCGGCTTCCTGTCTTTCCATCAACGACGTCCAAAAGGCGTTCTTCTAGATGCAAACATTCCGGTGTTAATCTAAGCAGTTCCGAGCGCCTCATGGCTGTTTCATATGCAAGTTCAATCACCATCCGCATTATGGGCGTCATCACTGACAACAGCTGTTTCATCTCCTCTTCGGTCACCACCTTATCTCGAGGTTTGTTTGCCTTGGGAATTTTTACACCATCACAGGGATTTGGCAGTTCCAATAAAAACTCTCGACTGACCCATCTGAACAAGCGACTGATCAGAACTAAATCATCCCTGCAAGTAGTTGAATTTACCGTTTCTAGCCGTTTGATGCGGTAGTTGTTGATGTCAAATTTGTTGATGTTCTTGAACCGTTGAGGAAAGTGCTTTGATATCCGTTTAAGCTGGAGTTCTGTCTCGTGACAGGAGGGTTTCCCACGAAGTACGGTCAGACAGTACCGACGACCAACATCCCAAATTGTTTCATCGGCTAAAGTTGTCAAAGGTTTCTTGAAACTGAGCAGCATTCGTATTTCACGCTCTTGCTCAGCGGCCCATTTCTCAGCCTCCAGCCTTGATTGGAACGTCATGAAACGTGATTTTGCCCCTGTTAGGCGCACTTGGCAGTAGTATATTCCGTTTGGTCTTTTTGTGATTGAAGCCATAGCTCTCTCCTCTCTAAATCAGGTGAGAAACTCATGCTTTTTCAATGTGTTAAATGGAGACAAGTGCCTTTGCCAAGGTTGGGGTCGTGAGTTCGAATCTCATCGCCCGCTCCAATTTTTCAAAGGCTTGCATCAGAATCGTAACTGTGGCTCGTTCACAATTCCCAACAGGGCAAAGTGCTCAAAGCCTTTGGCTTTGGCACAAATTGGCTCTACCCCTGAGCTACACCCGCTATTGCTAACCGACCTTCGGTCACGTCTTGATTGCAAATTCGGTTGATTTTCCCAGCGAAAGTTGGTGTCCAGAATCTCGCAAATACTTGGGGGAAACAAGACATTGGGCGCTTCGCTAACAGTGCGGGCTGCCGCATCAGTGTGGCGTTTGGATGTGCGTCTCATTCTTCACTCCCAGTACGTGAAGATGAGCCAAAAACTCTCCCTTATGCAATCAGCTCATTTAACCTCATGGGCGCCGACGGGGAACATCGTTGAGAATATCTGGAACGCTTCTCAACCTTTCATTCGAACTGGGATCGCGCATGTTCGATCACGCCGCATTGATCTGATTGGCCTTTTCCACCAGAACTTCCGCCTGTCGAATAGAGGCATAATCAATCAGCCGGCCGTCCAGCGATACAGCCCCCTTGCCTTCCGCTGCAGCCTCTTTCATGGCCAGGAGAATGCGCTGGGCGCGCTCTACCTCAGAATCGGCAGGACTCATCACCTGATTTGCGAGCTCGATTTGAGAAGGATGGATTGCCCATTTTCCTTCATAGCCCAATACGGCGGCGCGCCTGGCGGCAGCCCTGTAGCCTTCCGGATCCGAAAAATCTCCAAATGGTCCGTCGACCGGACGTAATCCATTTGCGCGTGCTGCAACCATCATCTTCGACAATGCATGGTGCCACATATCACCCCAATGGGTCTGGCGATCGTCATTGTCGAGCTTATCGGTCAACACGGCGTAGTCTTTGTTCACCCCTCCTATGATGGTCGTTCGCGCACGGGTTGAGGCGGCATAGTCGGCAACACCAAAATGCAAGGATTCGTTGCGTGGGCTCGCCGCGGCAATCTCGTTGACGTTCTGCATGCCAAGCGCTGTTTCGATGATATGTTCAAAGCCAATTGATTTTTCATAACCCATTGCTGATTCAATCTGGGTGACAAGCATATCCAATGCGTAGACATCAGATGCGGTGCCAACTTTGGGTATCATGATGAGGTCGAGGCGGTTTCCCGCCTGTTCCAAAACATCAACGACATCGCGATACATGTAGTGGGTATCGAGCCCGTTGATGCGCACCGACATCGTTTTTGTGTTCCAGTCTATGTCGTTCAGCGCTTCAATTACATTCTTGCGCGCCTGCACTTTGTCATCGGGAGCAACAGCGTCTTCCAGGTCGAGAAAGATTACGTCAGCTTCGGATTGTGCCGCTTTTTCAAATAGTTGTGGCTGACTTCCTGGAACAGCCAGCTCGCTGCGATTCAATCGGGCCGGGGCTTGTTGGATGGTAAGAAAGCTCATGATTGTGTCTCCAGATTGGTGTTCTGCGATGTTCATGGCACTGGTTAGCAGAGCTTTGTCAACAACAAAATTACAATCTTTACAAAACACACAAATGTAAGTTTTGTAATTAACAAGAACAACACAACAACTCGATTTTTGTTTCCGGTGGTATTTTTTTGGCTTATCCATCGCTGAAGCAAGTTCACCACTGGATACCCATCTCAATGAAAAAGAACTCTAATGGTTACACTGGCCTCTTCATTCCGGGCCCCACCAACATTCCCGACCGGGTTCGGCAGGCAATGAATGTTCCGATGCAGGATATGAGAGCACCCGATTTTGGCGAACTGACGTTGCCACTTTTTGCTGACGTAAAAAAAGTCATGCGAACCACTGATGCAGAAGTATTTATGTTTCCCGCCAGCGGAACAGGAGGATGGGAATCTTGTGTCTCTAATCTGTTTTCAGCAGGTGAGCGCGTTCTGATTTCAAGCTTTGGCCAGTTTTCCATGCTTTGGGTCGACATGCTGGAACGTTTCGGCCTGGATGTGGAGCATTGTGAAGTTGAATGGGGCCTGGGTGTGCCCCATGAAGATTACCGTCGCATTCTGGAGGCCGACAGGGATCACAAAATTCGTGGCGTTTTCGCCTGCCACAACGAAACGGCGACCGGTGTCACTTCCAACATTTCCGAGATCCGTGCCATCCTCGATGACCTTGGGCATCCAGCGCTTTTGTGCGTCGATGGCATTTCCTCCCTGGGCTGCATCGACTTTCGCATGGACGAATGGGGCGTCGACGTTGTTGTTGGCGGTTCGCAAAAAGGCTTCATGCTTCCCACCGGCCTGGCCATCGTCGGGGTCAGTCAGCGGGCATTGGAGCGGCGCGCAACAGCCAACTTGCCACGCACTTTCCTGTCGTTTGATGACATGATGAAAGCCAACGCGACGGGCCATTTTCCATACACACCGGCAACTCAGATGTTCCACGGACTTCGCGCCTCTCTGGACATGATTTTTGAAGAAGGCCTCGACAATGTCGTTGCCCGGCACAATCGCCTGGCCAGCGCAGTTAGAGCCGGGGTCCATGCATGGGGTCTCAATCTGTGTGCAAAAGACCCGTCACTGTTTTCCGATACAGTTTCAGCGATTGTTGTTCCTGAACATGTTGACGGGGCTGAAGTGCTTAAAAACGCTTACTATCGTTACAATTTGTCGTTGGGTTCCGGATTGACCAAAGTGGCCGGCAAGGTATTTCGAATCGGCCATCTGGGCGATCTCAATGAGATCATGGTGCTGCAAGCGCTCGCCGGGTCTGAAATGGCGCTGCGCGACAGTGGCGCAAACATTGAACTGGGTTCTGGCGTGGCTGCAGCCCAGGCAATGTTCATCGCCGAGAACCAGCAATCCATCAAAAAAGCCGCTTAGGAAAAATCATGAAGCATCAATTTGGCGTCACCATTTCAACAAATCTGTCTGACCAGGACATTCGCGATACCAAGACATTTTACCACGTGTGCGTTCTCGACTTGCGCAGGTGTATCAATAATGGACCTTTTCCGATCGAAGAAACCACCTTGCGGAAACTGGCCAACTTTCGTGTTGCTTACGAACAGCTGCCACAAAGTCTTTATTCTGGTAGTTCGCGCGCGGAAAATGACCTTTATCGTTCCATCGTTGAGCAACAGGGCAATGTCTTGATCCTGACCGACGAGCCGGTTCCACTGGCCCGGTTCTGCTTGCAAATGGACATCCCATTTTCCAGCAAAGAGCTCTACCTCGTTGAGACGGCAAGCGACTATCTGCCCGTGCAGATGAGCCAAAAGGCCGCACATCATTCAAGATTTGGCAGTTTCGCCTAGCCAACTCTCCAGCACCCTGACAGCCGTCGCTTGATGTCGGGGTGATGGGCAATGCATGCAAAAATTTCAAAGGACGCTTCAATGGATATTCACGAGTATCAGGCCAAAGAAATCTTGCAGGGATTTGGGGTGAAAGTCCCACCTGGCGGACTTGCATATAGTCCCGAACAGGCGACTTATCGCGCTCATGAAATTGGTGGTGATAAATGGGTGGTTAAGGCTCAGGTACACACTGGCGGGCGGGGAAAAGCCGGCGGGGTAAAGGTGTGCAGCGATGAACACGAAGTGTTTGACGCGGCAAATGCAATGTTCGGCAAAAAGTTGGTCACACATCAATCAGGACCAGCAGGTAAGATTGTCTACCGTGTGTATATTGAAGGTGGTGTAGAGATTGAGCGAGAGCTGTATCTCGGTTTCGTCCTTGATCGATCAACTGAACGGATCATGGTTGTCGCGTCCTCTGAAGGCGGTATGGAAATCGAAGAAATTGCCGAAGATGAACCGGAATCGATTGTTCGCAGCCTGATTGACCCAGCCGTTGGCCTGACCGAATTCCAGGCACGCGAAATTGCTTTTGAACTGGGCATAACAGGCAAACAGATGCAGCAGGCGGTTGCAACGATCATGGGCTCGTACAGAGCCTTCCGCGATCTCGATGCCACGATGGTCGAAATCAATCCATTGGTTTTGACAACAGATGGAAACATTCTGGCGCTGGACGCCAAGATGGGTTTTGACGACAATGCCATGTTTCGCCGGCCTGAGATCTCCGAACTCCGAGACAAAAGCCAGGAAGATCCCCGCGAAACGCGTGCCGCGGACCGCGGCCTCTCCTATGTTGGTCTGGAGGGCAATATTGGGTGCATTGTGAATGGTGCCGGCCTGGCCATGGCAACCATGGACATGATCAAAACCTCAGGTGGTGAACCCGCAAACTTTCTCGATATCGGGGGAGGTGCCTCACCGGAACGTGTTGCGAAAGCATTTCGCTTGGTGCGCTCTGATGAGAATGTCGACGCCATTCTCGTTAACATATTTGCCGGCATAAATCGCTGCGACTGGGTAGCAGAAGGTGTCGTGGAGGCGCTGACAAATAATCCCGTAGATGTACCTGTCATTGTTCGGCTCGCTGGAACCAATGTGGACGAAGGTCGCCAGATTATTGCTGACAGCGGTCTGCCAATTCTGATGGCCACCACATTATCGGAAGCGGCAAAAATTTCCGTCGGATCGTGCCCTCGTCATGAAGACAAAATCAACCACACGGCGGAAGCGGCATGAGCATTTTGATAAACAAAGACACCAAAGTTCTGGTTCAGGGCCTGACCGGCCGTATCGGGCAATTCCATACCCGCGAAATGATCGATTATGGCACCAACGTGGTTGGTGGCGTTGTGCCTGGACGCGGTGGAGAAACCTGTCAGGGCGTGCCGGTATTCAACACGGTAAAAGACGCCGTCAAAGCCACTGGTGCAACCGCAAGTTTCGTCGTGGTACCGCCTCCGTTCGCGGCGGATTCAATCATGGAGGCGGCGGATGCTGGTATCGACCTGGCTGTTTCAATCACTGACGGCATTCCTGCGCAAGACATGATGCGTGTAAAGCGGTATATGCGGCGCTACAGGGAACGCAACAGGATGCGCCTGCTTGGCCCGAATTGTGCCGGCATCATTACCCCTGGTGAGGCATTCGCCGGAATCATGCCCGGTCACATTTATCTGCCCGGGTCGGTGGGAATTATCGGCCGTTCCGGAACCCTGGGTTACGAAGCCGCTTCCCAAATGAAAGAGTTGGGGATTGGCATCTCAACAAGCGTCGGCATCGGTGGCGATCCCATAAACGGGTCGTCTTTCAAGGACATTCTTGAACTCTTCGAACAGGACGATGACACAAACGCTGTCGTCATGATTGGTGAAATTGGCGGCCCCCAGGAAGCTGAAGCCGCAGCATTTATTCGCGATTATATGACCAAGCCCGTGATCGCATACATTGCCGGATTGAGCGCACCGCGTGGCAAAACCATGGGCCATGCAGGCGCAATCATCTCCGCCTTTGGCGAGAGCGCACCTGAAAAAGTGGAATTGCTGCGTGACGTTGGTGCGACGATAGCGCCAACGCCGTCCGAAATTGGTAACGCAGTTACTGAAGCCCTTCACCAGGCTGCTTAGAGCCGTTCACGTTTAAATGGAACCATTCTGAAGGAGCGCTATTGTGACAGAACCAAGTAAAGGACCGCCGGTCGTATCGGGCATACGTCCAAGAGACTTTGCGCCGGCCATGGCGCAAAAGCGCCCTTCCCGAAGGGTTTGCGATTGGCGGACGCCCCCAATTGTTGAAGCGAGGGCTGAGCCGCCCTTGCCCGATGCAAGGGCATCGCGCTGCGTGCGTCTCAACTCCGGATCATCTCGCCAATCACAAACAGAATTGATTCCATTTAGACGTGAACGGCTCTAGGTCCAATTTCATGAGTAAGCCCAAAGTGTTTGTAACTCGCCGCTGGCCGGAATCAGTCGAAGCCAGATTGAGCGAACTTTTCGATCCGATTTTCAACGCCAAGGACATTCCACTGGATGAGGCAATTTTGCGCGGTGCCCTGATGGAATGCGACGCACTTTTGCCGACCGTGACAGACAAGGTCGGATCTGTGGTTTTTGACTATGATAATCCGAAGGCTCGCATCATCGCCAACTACGGGGTTGGATTTAGCCACATTGATACTGAAGCCGCTAAGGCCAGAGGCATAACAATCACCAATACTCCTGACGTGTTGAGCGAGTGTACCGCTGACATTGCCATGACGCTGATGCTGATGGTCGCCCGTCGTGCAGGTGAAGGTGAGAGGGAGTTGCGCAGTGGCGGATGGAAGGGATGGCGGCCGACCCATCTGGTCGGACAAAAAATCTCTGGAAAAACGCTTGGCATCGTCGGGTTTGGACGCATCGGTCGAGAAATGGCCCGCCGTGCTCATTTTGGGTTTGGAATGCGCATCATTGTTCAAAACCGATCCGAACTCTCCCAAGACGTGTTAGCCGAATTCAATGCCACACAGGTGAGGACCCTCGAAGATCTGTTGGCCCGCTCAGATTTCGTCTCTCTTCACTGTCCAGGTGGTGAGGATAACCGTCATTTGATCAACCAAACCACACTCAATTTTATGCAGCCCCATGCCTATTTGATCAACACTGCTCGCGGAGAAGTGGTCGACGAAGATGCCTTGGCCAAAGCTCTGGCCGACAGATCTATTGCTGGGGCGGGGCTGGACGTATTTGATGGTGAACCGGTCGTGCGAGACAGCCTGTTAGCCTGTGAAAATGCCGTTCTCCTACCGCATTTGGGTAGTGCTACCCGGGAAACCCGTGAGGCAATGGGATTTCGTGTCATCGACAATCTTGTCGCGTATTTTGAAGGCAATGAGCCTCCCGACAAGGTGGTTGGACCGTGACCTTAGAACAGTCGCAGGCGGCTGACTTTCAACCAGAAACCGTTGATGTTTTCGACTCAGTTGCAGATGAGCATCTGAAACTTTTGCGTGATCTGTTACACAGCGTCGTTCAACAACATGCTCCAAGCGTGGCAAGTGTATTGGACAGCGCTGGGGTGCACGGGTTTACCTCCTCAGAAAACCGCGTTGCGGCTCTGCAAGCCGTTAGCATTTGGCTTCAATTGTTGAATATTGTTCAAGAAAACAATGCCATGCGACAACGACGCACGGTTGAGTCAATGAACGGACCGGAGCACGTGTCAGGCACGATGTGCAATGCGCTGGCGCAAATCGCTTCGTCTGGTTCTGGGACGAATTTGGCGGAGCACCTGGAAACCCTGGAAATATGCCCAACTTTGACAGCCCATCCAACCGAAGCGAAACGTGTCACAGTTCTGGAAATTCATCGCCGTATTTATCGCAAACTGGTTGACCTTGAACAAAACCGCTGGACCGAATTTGAACGCCTGCAGCACATTCAGGACCTGCGCAACGAAATCGACCTGCTGTGGATGACCGGCGAGCTCCGATTGGAGCGACCCACGCTGGAGCAGGAAATTGCCTGGGGTCAGCACTTCTTCGCAGACATACTTTTTGACGCAGTCCCCCAGCTCTATGCTCAATTGGACCGGGCACTGGAACGCCAATACCCCAAGACTTCAAATCGAAGTTCGTCGTTCTTTCAGTTTTCGTCTTGGATTGGTGGAGATCGCGACGGCAATCCCAACGTTTTGTGGGAAACCAGTCGTGGTGCCATTGAATCCAGCCGCCATGCTGTGATCACACATTATCGCAAAAAAATTGCGTCGCTCATTCATGTCATCAGTATCAGCAGCAACATCGTTCAACTGCCAAACAAGGGATTTACGCGACTGGAACAGTTGCGCGACGAAGTAGGGTGTCATGAGGCCATGGATCGTCGCAATCCAGGTGAATGTTTTCGGCAATTTCTCAGTGTAGTCGACCAAAAACTGGTGGCGACCATGCATGACACCGGGCAACCTACGATCGCCTATGCAAATCCACGGGCATTGGTTGACGACGTATCGTTGTTGGAGGATTGTCTGCGTCATGTTGGCTCTGATGGCCTGGCAGATCGACTGCTGAAACCTTTGCGTCAGCAGGTGCTCAGCTTTGGCTTCAGGGGAACGGCACTCGACATCCGCCAGAACTCAACGGTCATCAACGCCGTTATGAAGGAAATTCTCGACGCACAAACTGAACCGCGGCAGAACATTCAGATAGGCAGTAACTCATGGGCGACGGCCTTGGGAGACTGTTTGAATGCTCAAAACGACCCGCCTTCAATTCCTTCTCAGCTTTCATCAATTGCCGAGGAAACCGTTGGACTGTTCAAGCTTGTCGGCTCAATCCAATCCAGCGTCGATCCAAAGGCGATTGGCGCATTTATCCTGTCGATGACCCAATCGACCCAAGACTGGCTGGCAGTCTATGCACTGGCTCGCATATGTGGGCTTCACGCCGAAGGTGATGCAACTGCCGCAATCAATATCCGGGCGGTGCCGTTGTTTGAAACAATTGGAGATCTGCGTAACTCGTCGAAAATCCTGATGGATATCTATTCAGTACCGCTGGTCAAACGTTCAATTTTGGCTCACCAAAATTGTCTCGAGATCATGCTGGGATACTCTGATTCCAACAAAGACGGCGGATATCTTTGTTCGACATGGGAACTGGTAAAGGCGCAAAACAAACTCGTTACAACAGCCGGGAAACTTGGTCTCAAGTTGAAATTTTTTCACGGCCGCGGCGGTTCAGTGAGCCGCGGCGGAGCTCCGGTCGGGCGTGCCATTGCAGCTCAACCTGCCGGTACAATCGGCGGAAAGCTGCGTATTACTGAACAGGGCGAAGTTGTTTCGACAAAATATGCAAATCGTGGCACCGCCCTGCACGAAATGGAACAGCTCACCGCCGGTGTTTTGCTTCATTCGTGCACCAATTCGGTTCCCAGTCGCGACGCCGGAGAATTCGACGACACGATGGAAGCATTGTCTGGCCTGTCCCAAATTGCCTATCAAAAGCTGCTGACGAGCGAAGGATTTCTGGATTACTTTCAAAAAGCCAGCCCGGTCGAAGAACTTTCCCTGCTGAAAATCGGATCAAGACCGGCGAAACGTTTCGGTGCTAACTCGCTTGACGACTTGCGGGCCATACCCTGGGTTTTCGCGTGGAGCCAGAACCGGCACCTGCTCACCGGGTGGTACGGTCTGGGCTCCGCCCTCGATACACTTGTTGATATACGTGGAGAAAACACAACCAAGATTCTGCGCGTGATGTTTGAAAATTCCAAACAGTTCAGGCTCGTCATCGATGAAGTGGAGAAAACCCTTTTCCAAACAAATATGGAAATTTCAACTCTCTATGCAGGACTGGCCCGGGACAATAGCCAAGCAACTGCAATACTTGGCAACGTGGAAAGCGAATTTCAGCGCACGCGTGCCTGGGTGCAAAGGCTGAACGGCGGTACGGAATTGGCCGCCCGCTTTCCGGTATTTCAAAACCGCATCAACCGGGTCGGTCCATTTACCGATGAAACCAATCGACTTCAGGTCGACCTGCTTCAACAATTCCGTTCTCTGGAAGCGGAAGATGACAAACGCCAGTCCATCACCACCGAACTGCTCATGACAATGAATTGTATTGCAGCCGGGCTCGGGTGGACGGGTTGAACAGCTAAGGAAACAAACCATGCTTAAGAAAGTAAACCCAACCAGTACCCATGCGTTCTTTCACGAACCAGTTGATGAAGCTGATCCAGAACTGGCTGATGTCCTCCTGGATGAGGGTGATCGCCAGCAAAATGAAATCGAACTCATCGCATCAGAAAACATCGTGTCGAGAGCCGTTCTGGATGCCCAGGGATCACTGCTCACCAACAAATATGCGGAGGGATATCCTGGCCGTCGATATTACGGTGGCTGCGAACATGTCGACGTTGCAGAAGACCTGGCGCGGATGCGGGCCAAACAATTGTTTAACTGCAGTTATGCCAATGTGCAGCCCAACTCTGGTTCCCAGGCAAATCAGGCAGTGTTTTTCGCCTTAATGCAGCCGGGAGATACCTATCTTGGGCTCAACCTGGCAGCAGGTGGGCATCTGACCCACGGGTCACCAGCCAATCAATCTGGCAAGTGGTTCAATGCCGTATCCTATGGGGTTGATCGTCAGACCCATCAGATCGATTTTGACGAAGTTGAACAGTTGGCGCGAGAACATAAACCAAAAGTAATTCTGGCGGGAGGATCAGCATATCCCCGCAAAATCGACTTCGCACGTTTTCGCAAAATTGCCGACGAGGTCGGGGCAAAATTATTTGTCGATATGGCCCATTTTGCGGGCCTCGTTGCCGGTGGAAATCACCCCTCGCCGCTGCCTTATGCAGATGTCGTAACCACCACAACCCACAAAACCTTGCGGGGACCACGTGGTGGCATGATCTTGTCAAACGATGACGAACTCGGGAAAAAACTGAACTCCGCCGTATTCCCTGGTCTGCAGGGTGGGCCGCTCATGCATGTCATTGCCGCCAAAGCTGTGGCGTTTCACGAGGCACTGCAACCACGATTCCGCACTTACACTCAGGCGGTGGTTGATAATGCCAGCGTCCTGGCAGAGACGTTAAAGGACAACGGTTTGGACATTGTTTCGGGAGGCACTGATACACATCTTGTGCTGGTCGATCTGCGCCCCAAAAACCTGACCGGGAAACTCGCAGAGGAAGTGCTGGGCCGCCACAAGATAACCTGCAACAAGAATGGCATTCCCTTCGACCCAGAAAAACCAATGATTACTTCCGGCATCCGCCTTGGGTCACCGGCCGGTACGACCCGAGGCTTTGGTACTGCGGAATTTCGCAAAATTGGAAACCTGATTGGCACCGTGCTTGAAGCACAAAGCAATCAATCAGCTGACGCAGAACTGCCGTTGATGGATGAAGTGGTCGACCAGGTTTGCGAATTGACGGAGGAGTTTTCGATCTACTAAACCTGAACGGCTCTAAGTTGCAGATTTGGGAAATCACCGGGAACTGGCCACCGACGCGAGATTACCTGGCATTGATGAAGTAAATCTGTCTGGCGCCTTGCCAACGGTCTTGACTCTTCGAGCTTATGTAAACTTATTGAACTCATGGCTGGCGAAAAAATATTTATCGGACCAAAGCTGCGCGAACTTCGGCAGCAACGTGAATTGACTCAGGCAGAACTGGCTAAGCAACTTGGGGTGAGCGCAAGTTATGTCAATCTGGTTGAACACAATCAACGCAGTGCATCATTCAAGTTTCTCCTTACATTAACCGACAAATTCGGCCTCGACTGGCACGACCTGACCAATACTGACAACGGAAATTTGTTGGCCGATCTGCGGCGACTGAGCGCAGACCCGGCATTTGGAGACACCAAGCCAGATGTCGAAGAATTGCGGTCGGCGCTCGACGGTTCCCCCAGTTTGGTGGCCGGAATTCTGAATATTTACGGTGCCTATGCGAGTTTTGGTGAACGGTTGGCCGAGTTTAGCGAAGCTGCATCTGTTGGCGACAACACGTTGAGCATCGAACAAGGGGTTCATGATTTTTTTCGCAACAATAACAATCACTTTCCAGAGCTCGAAAAATGTGCGGAGCAATGTTATGTGCAAGACATTGCTGATCGTCATGAAATTTACGGGGCGTTGAGTGCACATTTAAGAGATGTTTTGCACGTCGAAATCGTTCATGAGGAAAATGAGGCGTTGGGCCGCGCACTTTGTCAATACGACGCCCAAACGGGTCGTATCAAAATCTCAGATGCACTCGACCACACGAATAAAGTGTTTCACCTGGCACACCAGATTGCACGCATCGAATTCAGCGACATGTTGAATGACCAGCTCCCCAAATTTTTCAAAAGCAATGAACATGCCGCTGAACGTTGTCTGACTGAGCTTGCCAACTATTTTGCCGCAGCAATGATCATGCCCTATGACGCCTTTTACGCCGCCGCAATTAAGGCGCACTATGACGTCGATGTTCTTGCAACCCGATTTTCGGTTTCCTATGAACAGGTTTGTCACCGGCTAACCACGTTGCAGCGGCCAGGCAAACGGGGCATTCCCTTTTTCTTTTTGCGCATCGACAGGGGCGGCAACGTTTCCAAGCGGTTCAATGCCACACCCATTCAACTCGCCCGCTATGGCGGTGCCTGTCCCCGTCTGGACATACACTATTGTTTCCGGGTGCCTGGTCGCATTTTGACCCAGATCGTCGAAATGCCGGATCACAGTCGGTATCTGACCGTCAATCGAACCGTTGATCGGCCTGCGGTGCGCTATTCAACTGAGGACAAGCGACTTGCCGTTTCAATTGGTTGTCCCGTCGAATATGCAAAGGAAACGGTCTACGGTTTGGATCTCAATCCCAACAGCCCCCGGCTGGTCACGCCCATTGGCGTTAATTGCCGCCAATGCCCCAGACCCGATTGCGAACAGCGCGCCCACGATCCTTTCCACGCCGATCTGCAGCTCGGCTCTTCCGGATGAAGATTGGTAACACAGTCCAGGAACCCACTGCCGACCGAATACTGCCACATACCCGGCAGGCTCATAATGCTGTTTGAATCGCTTCTGACAGCCATGGCCAGGAGAGTTGCAGAATAGAATTGACGTGATCCATGATCATAGATCATGCCATCCATGGAATTTTCCACGTCCTGAGCCAACCAAACTGCAGACATAAAACGGCCCAAGTGGGACTAATCGAAAAAGGCAGGTCAAGGCAGGCTCGGCTCAAGCAGGTTTCTTTTGACAATGCCCCTTTGCCACCTCCATGTCCAAAAGCCTGATGATGGACACTCCGATGCGGCATGTCCATTCCCATCACCAGGCCTCGATTCCAAAGATAGATTTGAGATCGCGTTTTCCCTTTGGGGTTACGGTTAGCACTCTGCGTTCCTTCGCCCGTTCAATCCACTTTTTCTCAAAGGCTAAACTGGCGATCGCCGCGCCAACTACACCTGCAACATGATGGCGCCGTTCGCTCCAATCGAGACATTGGCGGGCGAACAGACGGTTGGATTTTCTGAGGACAGTGGGCGCCGCCCCAAGGCGTTCAAACAGTTCCTCACCTTTCGGCGTCAACTCATAATCACTGTCGAGGGCAATCAGCGTACCGTTTCTCACCAACGCATCTGCAATCGAAACGCCCAGATGCCCCGCTATGTGGTCGTAACACATCCGCGCGTTTTGGATCGGTAGTCGCGGTCTTTTGACGGGTTGCGCCGCCAGGTTCACATTCGCGGTCTGCGCTATTACTTGTTCCAATGCGTTCGCAATATCTGCTGAGGCCATACTGTAATACTGATGACGTCCACTTTTCTCACGCACTACAAAACCGCCGGAAAGAAGTAATGCCAAATGTTCGCTTGCCGTGGCCGGGGAAACACCCGCTACATTGGCAAGCTCGGTCGCGGTCAATGCGCGGCCATCAAATAGCTCTGTTAACATGAAGGCTCGTGCTGGAGAGCCAATAAGCGCACCGATGCGGGACATGGGAGGTTCATCATACATACTTCGGTATTATCCGAAGCATGGACTGGCGGTCAACTGGTAGACTGGATGCAAACCAGCAAGGGAGAACAGCAATGCAACAACTATCCGGATTAGAAATTGAGGCAGCACGTCTAGAAAAAGAATGGGTTTTGGTGATCCAAACACCTGTGCGTGGAATGGATGTCCTGCTTGAAGCCCTTCGTAACCACGTTGATCTGAAGCAAGGACACTACGAGTGCTGCCTGCACATTTCTTCAGCAGGCGAGCAGCAATTTAGGGCGTTGAAAGGGTCGCATGCAGGAGTTGAAGATACGATACAATCTGTCCCTGTGGTGGACATCACGATTTCGATGGCCGCGCAGGAACTCCTTATGGCACAAGCACTCGCCGTTATATTCGAACACCACGTGCACGAAGAGCCGACGATCCGGGTCTCTGAGAGTTGGGCAACTCGATCAAAATACTTAAATGACAGCGATAACCCGATCAAATATTGGAACCGGGCGGACGCTGCGCAAATTCACGGAACTGCGATCTCCGATCTGGATCAAAACGCCTGATCAAGAATATTATTCGCTCAAAATATGCGATTGGTGTAACGCTTCTCGTGGTTTCCGCTGTCACTTTCAGCACCGCAGGGCTTTTCACCAAAGGTGTTTCGGCTGCACCTTGGGACATCATCTTTTGGCGTGGCGTCTTTTCTGCCGGATTTACAATCCTATGGACATGGCACCGCCAGCAGTTGCATGAGAATTTTGCCCAAATGGGAATAAGTGGAGTGACGGTAGCCATTATTGGTGGGCTTGGCACTGCCGCCTTTATTGCGGCCTTCAAGCTTACCACAATTGCCAATGTGTCTCTGATTTATGCGGTGGCACCCTTGCTTGCAGCATTGCTGGCATGGGCGTGGATCGGTGAAAAGGCTTCCGTAAATGTACTAATTGGATCACTGATAGCTCTCGTAGGTGTTGCTATAATTGTATCTGGATCGTTGGACCGGCTTAACCTAAAAGGCGATATGCTTGCACTCTGCATGGCCGTGGCAATGGCCTTGCTCATGGTTATCTACCGCAAATATCCAAAGACACCCGGGGCAGGTCCCGCCGCCTTATCATCTGTATTACTATTGCCAGCTGCCGTTTTCTCTGGCGATCCATTGAGCCTCCCTATCCATCAAATTGTTCTGATGAGCGCTTTCGGCCTAGTATTTGCTATTGCTTCTGTCACGCTTGCCGAGGGCGCAAAGCGTGTCCCATCGGGCCAAGCAGCATTGCTGAGTACGCTTGAGATGCCTCTTGCTCCTGTTCTTGCGTATCTAATACTTGCAGAAGTACCGGGCGGTCGAACCATAATTGGCGGGATGTTCGTTGTCTTTGCCGTGATTTTAACCTCCAGGCAGAATGCCTGATGCTTCAAGACTTATACGTATTGAGCAACCATCGTTTTGGGGCGGGACAAACCAGTGCCTGACGGTCACTACGAGCTCAAGGGTTTTGCTGCCGACAACGACCGAGATACCGTCCTGGCCTTTGCTGTATTCCATGGCACCCAGTCCGGGGAAGGTGGCCCGGTTCCTCCGACTGGCAAATCGGTGGCTGCCGACTATGTCTACTCCATGAAATTCGATGGCGGTAAAATAAGCCACATGACAAAAATCTGGAACGACGTGATCTCTCTGCGGCAGCTGGGCTGGGCGTAAACTGACACCAAATCCGTGGCCCCGGTTGTCGGGAGCCACGGATAATTCAGGTTTGAACGCAAGGCCCTGCATGGGGCACCACGATATCAAGATAACCTGTCGGCGATCTATCGTTCGAAACCGCCAACTTGATCATAGAATTTGGCCCCAAACCCAGCCAGGCCTTCGCGAACTCCCCCTTCTGCAGGGCCATATACCTGCAGTCCAGTTGGGTTGAGAATTGCCAGGAAACGTTCAGCGAAGTTCTCGCCAAAATTGCCCAAATGGATCCCGGCGTCATCGTTGGTTTCATAGCGCTCGTTGATGTGCACAGTGCTGCCGGAGCGATGCCATTTATAGGACTTGGCACCGGATTCATTTTTCGTTGCCGCGACCATCTCAGCCATCAGAGCGTTGAAAGCCTTGTCCTGTCCTTCGGTGAGCTCCAGCGCGAGCGTCCACGAGATATCATCGTTTGCGTCGGGGCGGCCATCGGCCGTTGCAGTTGTCGTCATAAGTCCTCCAATCAGCATTGCTGCCAGTGTTACCGTTTTCATCGATTTCGTGAACATGTGGTCTTCCTTCACTTTTCCGGAGCTTGTGTGCTGCCGATAGGTGAAAGGTGCCGCAACGGCGCGCCCCTGTGTATCGGGAGAGTTCCCTATTTTTTCACGAAATTTTTCAATCGGTCACGATCCCGTATTCCAGCGCGAACAATGCCAAAGCCGGGCGCGCCCGAATATCGGTCTTATTGTAGATTGACTGGATGTGATGATCGGCTGTCTTGGGGGATATGCCAAGGCTTTGGGCAATCTGGGAGGTAGATTCTGATTTGGCAAGTCGTGATAAAACCTGAACTTCACGACGCGTAAGGCCGAATGGCAGCGAGGCGTCGGCGTCCTTCATCAGGTGACCAGCCGCCTGAAGAACCAATGAAACGGCGGTCGGCATGAATTTTCTCGATTTTGCCATATCGCTAAGCTCTGACGCTGCGGCCCGGGCATCTAATGGAGTTCGAGCCGGGCTACCTTGAATCAACTCATCATATTCATTGGCCACCGCAAGGATGTTGGTCCCCAGATCAGTGAGCGGCGATCGCCTGTGATAACCTGATCCGTCTGCACGCTCGTGCACCGAAGCCGCCACATCTGCCCACTCTGCAAAGGGATAGCCGTGGCTCAAGAAAAACTGGGTTTGAAAGGTGTGTCGTTGCATTTCCAAACGTTCGGAGACCGTCAGCGCTTCCGATTTGTACCAAATACGATTTGATATTGCACACTTTCCTATGTCGTGAACCAAGGCGGCCAAGCGGAGATCATCAATTCGTTGCTTTGGCAATTTGGCCGTCTGCGCCGCCTGAGTTACAAGACTGGCTACTCTTCGAGAATGACTAATGAAACATGCAGCCTTGTGGTCGGACATATCTGCGGCGACTTCTGCCAGGGTCTCGCGACACTTCGGGGTCATTTCAATTGGCTCACCAGGTTCTGCTGCGACAAATGCCTCAAACTCCGGCACCTGGCTGGCAATCTGAAACAACTCGTCTGCGTGCAGAAGAAATTTGCGTCCGATATCCGGGTCGATTTCATGGCCGAGTTTTGCAGTGATCACTTCTTTGGCACGGGTGCTGTTTTCAACCCGCCGGACCAATTCCGCCAATTCTGTGACCCGGACCAGGCGTGAAAGGTAAGGAACTTCCTCCCCACCAAAGGGTAAGACCTTTCCATCCCAACGAGCGTAGTAGTAGGGGATGCAATCCAACACTGTTTTTGACACCGGTAATCTATTTGCCAGCAGGTAGGACTGTCGACAATGGGCCGTAGTGAAGTCTGTTGCTGCTTCCGGCAAAATGTCGCAAATGTAGTTAAAAGCCGCATCCCGTTGGTCTTCTGGAGCATCTCGGGCAATGTAACGATCCAGGTGCTTTTTCAAGTCTTCTCGATCGGCCCAATCGCCCAACATTGTCGCTACGGCAAATCCCTGATCATCACCGATTGATAACATTCCAGTTTCGTGACTGGTAATGGTGCAGCCAATAAACCGAACCAGGGCTAGAAAATAGGCGTCCTTTTGCGTTTTTAAGTTTTCGCCGATTCTTTTTGCAAACTCTGCCGATACGATTGCAGCCGACAATCCTGAACCTTGCGGCCTGCCTGTCGCAGCGTCAGCCGCGAGTGCCAAAACGCCCAACCCTTCTGTTATTCCCGGCATTTCACCTCCGACACCACGCAACTTTGTGCAATCAAAAGATCAGGTCTGGAGGCTTCATGCAAGATTAAGGTTTTCCAATGAATAAAGATGGAAGAACAGCCGGGAATTGAAAATGACAATGTGATTTTTCACACCCGCTCTGTTAAGTGTTTTCGCAGGAAGGAAACGCACATATGGAACAGCGATTAACCGCCGTTCTCGCTGCCGATGTAGTGGGCTATTCGAAGCTGATGGGAGCCGATCAGTCGGCAACTCTCCTGGCTTTGAGAAATTTGCGTTCCAAGCTGTTCACACCTTCAGTTGCCCGGCATGGAGGCAAAACGGTCAAGAGCATGGGTGATGGTTGGATCGTGACTTTCGCGAGCATCTCGGATGCCGTAAAATGCGCAATTGATATTCAAAGTGGCGTATCGGCGATCTCTTTGCTCGAACTACGAGTGGGCATACACCTGGGAGACATCGTCCAGGAGGACGAGGATTTGTTCGGCGATGGTGTGAATATTGCCTCACGCCTGGAAGCAGCGGCGTCACCGGGCGACGTATTAATATCAGATGTCGTGTATCACAGTCTGGACGGCCGGCTTGCCAATGCTTTTCGCGCAACACCACCGTTGAAATTGAAGAACATTGAACGTGCGTTTGCCGCGTACTCCTGGAGTGACGCGCCCGTGGCACAAGCGGGTAAGGCGGCCAGTGAAAGTGCTGATGCGACTTCTGTCCGGGGGGAGGAAATCAGCCTGGGTTTCGTCGGCATGAAACTGAAGAGTGGCGATGAAGAATCCAGGATGTTGTGTGAAGGGGTGGACGAGGCTGTCCGAAGAGCCATTGCCAGTCAAACGGGCATGTCTCTCCTGGCGGACCCTGAAGAGGCCGACATGCTGGTAGAGGGATCCATGCAGGTAAGCGGTGGTCGTTACCGGACGGTCGTTAGCCTGATGGATCGACACAATCAGAAACTGATCAAATCGGAACGATTCGACGGCGTCATTGCAGATCTGTTTGAAGCAGAAGATAATCTGGCGCTTCGGATTTGCACGTCGCTCAGGTTTGCCGCCTTCCGTCACGAAGCGACCTCGATGAACAAATCCGATCTGCCAATGGAGGAGCAAGACAGCAGCGCCATTCGAGTTCACGCCGGCGGTCTGTTGTCCGATCTATCATATCCGGAATGGGTTGAGGCGCGATCGTTGCTGGAAATTGCATTGGCGCGTGATCCCAACGACGCCAGTTCACTGGCGATGGCCGGAATGGCCTGTACCATCGAGCCCAATTGTGGCTGGAGAAGTCCGACACCGGAACAGCGCAAACAGGCGATTGAGTATCTGGGCAATGCCGTGCGTCTTAACCCAGGTAGCGATTTCGCCCAGACGATGCTGATTTATGCGTTTCTGGAACTTGAGGAAAATCACACTCGTGCTTTGTTTGCCGCCGAACAATTGATGAAGACCTCCCCTCATTACGCGCAAGGTCAGATGGCCAATGCAGCAACATTGATATGCAACGGCCAAGTCGAGGAAGGCACGAACCTGGCATTGAAGGCAATCGAACCGCTCAGAGGATTACGTCTGTTCTCTCATAACGCAGTCTATCTAATGCTTGGCCTGGCGCTCTCGCGACGTCATGAAGAGGTTTTGGACTGGGGCCAAATGGTTGAGCAAAATATTGAAAATGTGCCACGCAATCTGTTGTTGATGACAAGTTCGGCGGCTCATTTGCAAAACGACGTTGTTGCGCGGGAATACGCCGACCGCCTGCTGCAATGTCATGCTGATTTCAAGCTTAATGAGATGCGGATCTGGCCACTGAAGCAACGTGAAAACTGGGACTACTTTGTCGCCGGACTGCGAGCCGCAGGATTGCCTGATTGAGGACGCCCAAAGTCGAGCCGCTCTAGATGAATTCACAATGAACAGGCTGTTCAATGCTTCTTCATCTTCATTCTCGTCAACTGACACCATTGCAAACCCACTCTCAGATGGAAGCATCTGGCAAAAATAGGTGAGAAATACAATGTTCAGGAAAACCACATTCACATTAATCGCTGTCGGAGTTTTGATGGCAGCCAACCAAAGTTCGGCTCAAACAACAAAATTTGCAGCATTTTATAAGCAACCAGCAATTTCGTGGGGAAAATCCTGCCCCCGCCGCATGTTTCAAGGGGTTGCTGTCCGCAACAACAAGTTACAAGCCATGCGCTCTGCCAGATTAAACTGGAAAGCAAACGTTCGCCGGTCCTTGAGCATTCGTTACGCAAATTGGTCAACAGCGCAAAGAAAACATATCCGCTGTGCCAAAGATGGCATTGAACAGAACTACAGCTGTTCTGCCATAGCCCAGGCATGCTCAAACAGCATTGTCGTTGCGCCATCGAAGCCTTCGCGGACCATAACGGTTAAGCGGCGCTAACTGGCCAGATTGGGGAGGGCCTGCAAGTCCTTCCCGGTTGCCGGACGCGGAAAATCAACCCACCATTCGTGCAGTTTTCAGGTTGCTATGGATGGTTCCGGCATCTGCTTATCCATCTGCAACCTGGTTCGGTGCAAGACAGACGAATAGGGAGAATTGTACTCCCCGACCGATCATGCGGCGACGTCAACTGCAGAGCTTTGTAAGGCACGATAGATGGTGCCATCATAATCGCGGCAGATTGGCTCCGATGGGCGACAGTGCCAATAATTGACAAGCAATGTCAGTCTGAGTTCGGACGGTTCCTCCCCTTCCTTTAAGCCGGAATGGAGTTTTGTTGAATCGGGAATCACACCGTGCAGCCGGTTTCCTGGAAACACGATGTAATTGTTGGAATGGGCAGCGGCCGCAGTGGTCAGATGAGGGCTCGACGGTGATTTCGATTTGCCATCTGGTCCGGGCACCTGGTCAGTTATGATGGTCGGACTCGAGGGGAAATCGTTCAGATAGAACACACTTCCCAACACCGGAAAGACCTGTTTTCCGGCCTTCCGGCTCAACGACAGATCCCGATCGAAATGCATGGAGAGTTTCTTTCCAAAAGGCAATCGACCGAGCCACCATTCTGCTCCAATGCACTCAGGTGGCGGCTGTGCGATGTCCCGCAGGGCAATAACGGTCTCCTCTGCGATATTGCCGGGGGGCCGGTCATTGGGGTACCAAAAAGTGGTCGAATAGGATGATTTTCCTTGCGGTTTTTCATCTCCGACAGCCAACACCGCCGTCAAAAGACGTTCATGCAGGGTCCTGGGAAGAGCATCCTCGAACAGTTGAATGTCGGACGGACTTGCGTTTTGGTCAGTCATGGCTTTGCGCCTCCAGGTCTTTTGGAATGTTGGTGAGAGGCCCACGGGTTCTTGGTTTGGCCTCCATGATCTTCAGCAATTCATCGCACGCAATGCTGGCTTTGCTCATGTCGCCCTTATCGATGAATGAACGAATTTTTCGCGCCGGGTCAGTGATATTAAAAAGGTCGATCGTTTCCGGGATCTCATCGGTTAAGCGTTCCACGACAATGTAGTTCAGCCGCTTGTCGGTGCCCCCCAGGCTTGATTTGTAGGGCTCGTCACCATGGCCAAAATCATAGATTGAGAAGCCGTTTTCGATGGCTCTTCGGATGCTGTCGCTATGCAGCAATAGCCCACTATTTTGTTGGTCAGGATCGGAGCTGCGTCCGGAGAGAACAAAATGCACCTGGCCGCGACTGGTATCGGAAATGCAACCATGGGCTACAAGAGGCCTGTCTCCCTGCCACAGAATGGGCAGGTGCAGGGCGCCCAATTCATGGCTGGCTTCCATCATGTGACGATAAGTGGCAGCGGTCTTGCGGGCTTGGGATTGTTTCTTTTTTGATCCCCAACGGCTCATCCAAAGATCCATCAGAATTGTGATATCGCGGTCAACAGTATCTGCAGTCACCTGAGTAATGTGCCAATTGCCGCTATCCAGCTCGCGACGTGTAAAACGGCGAATCTTCTGCCGGGTGTTGGAGCTGAGTTTGGCCAGATAGTCATCATAGGTCGGGGCAAGTTCGATCTGAGGACACACGAGATTGTCGACTGAACCCTGATTGATGCGATAGTCTTCAAACTGCCCGCGAAAACGATCGGTTGGAAAACACTTCAGGAAGTGTTCGCTTCGACGCCCCGTTGGTTCGTATCGCATGGAAAACCGCGTCCAGGGCATGGAACTCACGCTGTCGGCAATCGCAGAAATTGCCACTTTTTCGGTATCCGGATTGCACAGGAAGCCGGTGAGCTCACTCAGTGCAACGCGGCCACCAGGCTCCAGAATACCTTGAAAATTTTGATCGCTGTTGCTCCAGCGTATGCGCGAGGTTACGGGGAAAAATGCAATGTAGCCCGCATCAGCCCCGGTTTTCCGCACCGCCAAAATTCTGATTCGGTCGGGATTATTGTGAAACACTTTCGAAATCCAGCCCCATGACAGAAAGTAGCCGGACTCCTGGTCTTGGGCATACAAGGCTTTCCAGGCCTGCTCCAATCCAAGAAAGGTTTCTTTGGAATCAATTGTCTCAACGACCAGCGCAGGCGCTACCGTCGGTTTGTGTGGTTGTGTCAACGGTCGGTCTTGAACTGGAAGGTAAGTTGCCATGATGCATGGATAGCGGCAATTGATTTAGAATTCGTATTCGTCGAACTGTCTTGGATTGGCCGCTTGATTATTCATTAACAATACACCCGGGCCCGACGGCAATCTGAGGGACGAAATCAAAGGGTCAGTTGGAATTGATGAAAGTAGACGCAAGTTTTATGGCGTCAGCCCGGCAGACAGAGCGGGCGACCATATAAGGTTCGCTGTTTGGCGAGGTGCAATACCGGCGCTCGATGATCAGGGCTGGTGAACCGCAAGGTATGCCGAGTGCTTTTGCTTCTTCATCGCTAAAAACGTCGGCATAAACAGTCTGATTCACTTCCTTTGCGACATAGCCGTATTGATCGGCGATGATCTCAGCCCCTGACTTGTGGAATTCGCTGAAGCGGTCGATTACCGGCTCGATCAAGGCATCTATCCAGATCGTTACGAGCGCAATTGTCCTGGGCTGAGGATCGATGGTTTTGCGCAACATGCGCGCCTCGGCGAGGCGACGTCCAACAGCGCAGCCAAACCGTTCTGCAAGCAAAGTGTCTGCCTCAACCACCCGACGCCCTATCAATTCACGCACAGTTTCCTGGCCGAATGTTATCAGTTCATCAATCGACTGGATCGTCTCAATAAATGCACTTGCCGGTGCTGAGGCGACTACTCTTGATCCCTGACCTTGCCGGGATGCGACGACGCCTCTTTTCTTGAGATCCTGCACGGCGAAACGCACCGTATGCCGGCTGACACCAAAGGCGCGCATCAATTCTGCTTCCGTTGGAAGCAGCTCTCCCACCGGGTGCAAACCATCGCTTATTTCACGCATCAAATGATCAGCGATCAGCGAATACTTTGGTTTTAGTTGCGCCATTTATCAAATCAGATCTTGATCGCGAAATCCCTGTATTTCGTCATCGGCGAACCCCACCTCGCGCAGAATCGTATCCGTATCATTGCCCATCGGGGAGCATCCGCGCGTGGCTTGGACCGTACCCGTTGTGACAGGAGAAGCCAATAGATCAAATCCTGTGCCATCGCGTAGTTCGGTACGACTAATACGGCCCTGTTCACGTAACTGCGGATCATTTAAGGCCTCTTTGGGCGTCCGGATCGGCGCCAAAGGTACCTTGCCTTGCAGAAGCTGCAGCCAGTGGGCCGTTGTGTTTTCGCACAGGGCGGCATCCAATAAATCAGTCAGGACATCCCGGTGCTGTAAACGCTGCGCAAATGTCTCAAATCTTGGATCAGCAATCAGATCAGGCCGCTCAATCAATGTGCAAAGACCGATCCAGAATTTTTCCTTGTTGCACATAATGTAGATCCAGCCATCTGCGGTTCGATAAAGTTGGCAGGGCACCAAAGATGCATGGGCGGACCGCGAAACCCGACCCGGTTCATAGTCAGAATTAAGCGCCCAGGCGCTCAGATAGCTCAGGTTGAAAAGTGCCGTGTCATAGAGATTTACATCGATGTCGCGTCCAGTCCCGCTGCTGCGTGCACCCAACACACCGGATACCAGACCCAGTGCCAGATAGGTGCCGGCCATAAAATCGACTACGGAAAGACCCATTCGTGTTGGGGGCGTATCCGGTTCGCCCGACATGTGAAAATAACCGGCCTCGGCTTGCATCAGGAAGTCATAGCCCGGCCAGTCGCGCCGCGGCCCGCTGCGTCCATAGGCGGAACAATGGGCACAGACAATTGCCGGGTTGTGCTGTTTGAGCGCTGCATAGTCGAGACCAAGTTTTTCAGGCACATCGCCGCGCAGATTATTGGCCACAGCGTCAGCACCGGCCACCAGTTTGGCAAAGATCGGGCCGGATTTTTGATTGCCCAGATCGAGGCTCAGACTCTGCTTGCCCCGGTTGACGGACTGGAAAAACAAACTTGCATCATCGCCGGAGGCACCTTGTGCAAAATAAGGCCCCAGTCCCCGCGCATAATCACCACCCATTTTGCGGTTTTCGATCTTGATGACCGTGGCGCCCAAATCGGCGAGATGTTGTGTTCCAAATGGCCCGGCTCCATATTGTTCGACCGCCAGAACCCGCATACCTGCAAGTGGGCCTTCCATCTCAGCCCATCCTCTCCCGCATATCATCGACCACAGAATGCCCACGTTTGGTAGCAAAAAATGATCGGATCATATGCATGACATAGGTCCCGTCCTGATTCTTGCCTGAATGACGAATTCGGACAATGCCTGCTGTAGGTCGGGATTTCGACTCGCGTTTGCCGAGAACTTCCGATTCAGAATAAAGCGTATCTCCGACAAACACCGGGGCCGGAACCTTGATTTCTTCCCATCCCAGATTGGCGATTGCTTTCTGGCTGGTCGACGAAACACACATTCCAGCAACGACGGCCAGGGTCAGTGTTGAATTGACCAGAGGTTTTTTGAATTCCGAATGTGACGCATAATTGAGATCAAAATGCACCGGGTGGGTGTTCATCGTCAGATGGGTAAACCAGATATTGTCGGTTTCGGTGATGGTTCGACCCGGCCAGTGTTCATAAATGTCACCGACTTCGAAATCTTCATAATATAGTCCCGGGTCCTCGCGAAAGCGGGATCCTTCGACATGGGTCAGACCAGGTAGTGATCGCTTCATTCGGCGCTCCTATCTTTAAATTCCATCAGTCGATGCGCCCGGGCAAGCACCGGAGCATCCACCATTTTTCCATTAAAACTAAATGCCCCGCCTCCGACATCTGCTGACGCCGCGACCATTTCATGGGCGATTGCCAGCTCACCTTCGCTGGGAGAGAAAACCCTGTTGATGGTCTCAATCTGATCGGGGTGGATGGCTATCTTTCCCGAAAACCCGATCTCCTGAACCAGCTCTGCTTCCTGCTCCAGTCCCGCTCCATCCCGGTAATTCAGCCAGACACCATCCAGTGCAGGCATGTTGGCCTGAGCTGCCGCATTCACCACCTGACCACGCGCCCAGGCCAGGCCGGTATTATTCATGCGCCCGCCGGTTTCGGCCATATGATCTGCTGAACCATAGCCAACGATCGCACCCTTAGGTGCCACCGACAGAATATCAGCCGCGTCGGAAATACCTTTGGCAGTCTCCAATGTGATGAGCAAACGCGTCGGTCTGGCGTCGATCAAATCGACCAGTTGGCATATCTCCGCTGGTGCATTGACTTTTGGCACCACCAATACCGCTGGCCATTGCGACCAGCTCAGCATTGCTGCCATGTCGAGAATACCTTCTGGGGTGCTAAGCGAATTCAGGCGAAGGCCGATTTGTGCAGGTGTTTTGCCGCCGCTGCTGCTGTCCTCACCGCGATCACCAAAGCCGCCGTCGCCATCCGTCGCAAATCTCGATATGGCCTCGCGCGCCGTGTATTTGTCATCCGGGCCAACCCCGTCCTCCAGATCCAGCACGACAAGATCTGCACCGGAAGCCAAAGCCGGCTCCAGGCGGTCGAGACGTGTGGCCGGTGTAAACAGGACACTTCGGATCATAGCGATATTTGCTCAACAAATTTTATTGGTTGTCCGTACAAATTTTATGGTTTAGGGTCCAAAGTCAAGGCAAGAATTCAAGTCCGGCCAAAACTCGCAATAAATCAGGAGTGGAAGATGAATTTATTCAAACGTTTAGCAGTTCTCGCAGCAATCTCTGCAGGCATTCTGGGCACCGCAAAGGCCGAGGAAATGGCCTTCCGGATCTCCCTGAATACCGGCCCAAATCACGTTAGAAACATCGCATTGGAGAAATTTGTCAACCAACTGTCTGAGCGAACAAAGGGCAAGTTGGACGTCCAGGTCTTCCCATCTTCGCAATTATTCAAAGGTCCGGACGTGCCCAAGGCCCTGGCCCAGGGTGGGCTTGAGATGGGCGTGCCGATCATTCTTTATATCAGCCGCGTTGTCCCAAATGCCGGGCTTCTGGATCTTCCAATGTTTTTTGGCCGCTCAGCGCAGGAAGTTCATGCGGTTATGGACGGGCCTGTGGGTGCTGAGCTGAATGCCGAAATTGAAGAAAAGGTTGGGGTCAAGATCATCGGTCCCAATCTGGATCTGGGTCACGGCTCGATCTTCACGACAGACGCCCCAGCCGGCTCGCTTGCAGCGCTTAAGGGCTTGAAATTGCGTGTTCCGGGCAGCCCTGCGGCGAAGGTGCGTTATCAAAGTCTTGGGGTGGAATCGGTTTCGATCAGTTTTTCAGATGTACCGATTGCACTGGCGCAAAAGAGCATTGATGGGTTGATGACCACCCACGAATCGGTCCGCAGCGCAAAGCTGTGGGAATCCGGGCTAAAATACTCGATCGATACACAAGGCACATTCCTGCAATATGTGCCAATGATCGGTAAACCGACATGGGAAAAACTAGGGCCAGAACTGCAAAAGGTGATCACCGACACCTGGGCTGAGACGGTTGGTCCGGCCCGCGATCTGGCAGCGGAGCGGCAGGCATCGGCCCGAAAAGAAGGTGTTGCAGAGGGAATTTCGGCCGTTCAGGCGACACCGGAAGAGCTTGCGGCATTCCGTACAGAATTGATGAAACAACAATCAAGCATCATTGAAGCAACGCGGATGGACGCAGCTTTCGCAGCGCGGGCGGCGAAGGCCCTGGAAAAATAATTGCGCACGGGTTGAATTACACCGCCTCAATCTTCCAACATCGGCGGGATGCGTGTGTTAAAATCAATTGAATCCTACATTGGCGGAATTCTGGTGCTCGCCGCACTGATGCTATTTCTGTCAGGCATGGTCTTGCGGTTGATCTCATCCCCTCTTAGCGGGGGATGGGTAGCCGAGTTGTCGATCTACATGGTGGCGTGGGGGCTTTTGTTGTCCGCCGCCGGGTGTGTCGCTGAAGGTGAACATGTGCGTGCGGATTTTTTTCTGCGCATGGTCGGACCCAGGACGCATTTTTTTGCAGACGTTCTGGCAGCACTGGCAGGATTGACCTTTTGCCTGGTGCTCACCTGGTTTGGCACCAAGGTCGTTGCTTTTGCATTTGCCTGGGATGAACGCGGACCGTCGTTCCTGCAGATCCCGACAGGATATTATTATGCGGCCTTGCCGGTCTCTATGGGCCTTTGTTCGCTCCGCTATCTGTTTGTTCTTGTTGGACTGCTGCGCGCTGGTCAAACAATCCGCAGCGAAGAGATTTAGCCATGTTGGTCATCGTCTTCGCCACACTCCTGTTGCTGCTGTTTATCGGTTTGCCGATCTTCGTGGCGCTCGGCGGCCTTTCCATGTTCCTGCTGATCTCCGGCCATACGCCCGGAATCTCCACGGCGCAGGTCGTCATCGACAAATTGAACGGCCAAACCATTCTTGCCGTGCCGTTTTTTGTAATTGCTGCGCAGTTCATGGAACGCGGTGGGATCGCCAAAAGCCTGATCGCGATGGCGGAGGCATGGCTTGGATGGCTGCGTGGTGGATTGGCACTCACCTGCGTTGGGGCGACAACGGTGTTTGCTGCCGTATCAGGGTCTTCCGTGGCGACTGCATTGGCCATGGCGACAATTCTTGTGCCGGCCATGTTGGAACGTGGATATGATCGACCATTTGCGGTGGGGGTTGTCGGCGCGTCCGGCACGTTGGGCATCCTGATCCCACCCTCAATCATATTGGTTATCTATGGTCTGATAGCGGAAACCTCGATCCCGCGCCTGTTTTTGGCGGGGATCATTCCCGGCCTGCTGCAGGGCCTGCTGTTTGCGGTTTTCATATTGTTCTATGCCAATCGTCACAAATTGCCGCGACGGGATCTGCCGGACCTTTCGGAATTTGTTCGGGCTAATATTTCCGCCATTCCGGCGGTCATCATTCCGATCGTCATTTTCGTTGGAATTTATGGTGGCTATTCAACGATCGCCGAGGCCGCAGGGCTCGCTGCGTTTCTGTCGATTGTCGTCAGCCTGGTGGTCTATCGCGGCTGTACGGTCCAGGACATTATCCCGATCACGGCAATCGCCATGCGGCGGTCTGCAGCCATTATCATGATTGTCGTGGCGGCCCTGTTATTCGGCCACTGGCTGACCGAAACCCGCATGCCGGTCAAGCTGGTGGAATTTGTGACCGATATCGACCTGCAGGCCTGGCAGTTTCTGCTGATCATGAGTGCCATCATGTTGATTCTGGGCACGGTTCTGGAGGGGTTGTCGATTGTCCTGATTACCGTTCCGCTGGTATTGCCACTGCTGCGGCAATTTGAAATTGATCCGGTGCACTACGCGATAATCGTGGTCATCAATATCGAGGTGGCCATGCTGACACCGCCGGTGGGGTTGAATCTGTTTGTGCTGTCCGGGGTTTCGAAAGCACCCCTGTCAGAAGTAATCAGGGGTATTTTGCCATTCCTTGGCCTGATGATTGTGCTGTTGATCAGCATCACCTTCATGCCAGGCCTGACCTTGTATCTTCCAAGCCTCGTGCTGGACTAGACCCTGAAGAGATCAGATTGCCAGATCCAGCCGAGGCTTCCAAAATGGCCGGAACAGCTCGATCTTGGGACATCGGTTCATCACCACTTTAAGGCCAGCGTCTTCGGCCAGCTTTGCTGCTTCGTCATCATAGACGTCAATCTGGCCCCACAAAACCTTGGCGCCCAGGTCGATTGCATCGCGGGCGATGCCCAACAACTCTTTCTTGCGGCGAAATACCTGCACCATGTCGATCGGCCGATCAACGTCGCGCAGAGTTGGAAATACTTTCAGGCCGCGGATTTCAGTAACGTCTGGGCGTGGATTGATCGGTATCATGTCATAACCGGTTTCATGCAGCACCCGTAGCACTCCATAGCTGAATTTGGTCTTGTCCGGGCTGGCCCCGACCATAGCAATGGTTTTGACTGATTTGAGGATATCGGCCAGATATCCCGGCTCATAGTTATAGATATGATCGATATCAGCTTCGGGCATTTCAAATCTCCCTGGGAGTAGCAATATCCGCCTTGAGTTCATGGGGCTCAAGCGGATCAAGGAATGGGTTGCGATAGAGTTTATCGTGGCTCTCAACGCCGATTTCCAGCGTTATGTCTGATGTCGCCCTGGCGACGCATAAAATGATATAGCCGTCATTGATCTGACGGTTGTTCAGCGCCACCTGGCGTCGTTGATCGACATCGCCGGAAATCAGCTTTGCCGCACAGGTAATACAGCCGCCATATTTGCAGCCATAGGGCAGGTCGACACCCTGATCACGCAATGCGTCCAGCAGGCTTTGTCTTGGATTGACCTGATAGGTGGCGTTTTGCCGGTTGGCGATGGTGATTGTGTGGTGGGTCATGTCCAAATGTCGCTCGTGCAGTCGCCCCCGGGATAGCGTGTCTCGTGACAGCGAGACGGTCCGTTTGGTTCCTGGCCAAAATCCACAACGAATTCCGGATCAATCTCCATGCCGCCGCTTTCGGTGTCGCAATTGACCATCAGCATGCAGCCACCATTGGTGCGGATTTCAGGATAAAACTGGTTATCCCAGGTGCTGAACAGGCTGGTGGTCACGTAGAGACGCTGGCCGTCCAGGCTGAGCTGGATCATCTGCGGCCCGCCGGTGACTTTGACGCCGTTGACTTCAGGTGCCTTGCCGAGCAGGCCGCCCATCCATACTTGTCCGGCAAGGACCGGATTGTGCGGGTCTTCGATGTTGTATTGGCGAATGTCGCCATGCAGCCAGTTGCAAAGATACAAATATTTGTCGTCCATAGAAAGTAGAATAACTGAAATTACACCGGGAACAGGTATCGGCCATTCCGGATGCGGTTCGTTTTCCACATCGATGATCTTTTCCCATTTCCATTCGCCATCTGAATCGCCGCCGTCTTTCCACCAGTGGATGATGTTGGCTGACAAAGCGGCTCCGCAAAAGCCATGAGTGCTGTCTGGGTTGTGGTGAAAACGAACTTCCAGCGGGACAAGACCATCTTCGCCGAGATAAAAAGTTTGCTTGGGTTCCTTTTTTTCAAAATCCCACAAATGGATGCGGCGGCCATATTTAAGGTGTCCAACTTCCTCCAGATCAAAGCCCGGCATGAATGTGTTGGGGGCGGCCCATTCTGAAGATACCATGACATTGTGGCGCGGCTGATACCAGAAGTCGTAGCTAAACGGGATGTCTCCCATGGAGTTTTCCCACCGCCCGATAATTTCAAAATCCTTGTTCAAATGCAGATATCCGCCGGGGGCTTCGCCCTGGGCGTCGCCCAACATTGAGATGATAATTTCTGACCCCAGACAGTGAACCGTGTGGGGAGCAGACAGGTTTGTTTTGGCCTTGATCTCGCTTCCCTCGATTACTTTGTGCAGGCGGGGCGCGCGGGGGTCTGAAGCAGCGTCGACAATGTGGATGTTTGAAGAGCGTACCCCCGGCACCAGCAGATATTTGCGACTCATCGAAGAATCATCAAAACAGGACGAACAGGCATTCCATCCCATATGATGTAGTTCATCACCAATACCGGGCATTTCCAGCCGGTGAATGACCTGGGAATAGGATTCGCTGTTCGGGTCTGCATCAATGGTGCACAGATAATCGGGCTTTTGGATGCCGGTGCCGGTATAGATGGCAATTGAATATAATATCTGCTCCCGAGGCGCTTTGATCGCCTCCGCAGGTGAGGCGTAACCCGGTCCGCAGCAAAGATCTGACATGTTCAATTCTTCCCATTTTGTTACAGTCCAATGTGCCTGCACTGACGAGTGTAATAAAACTCCAGCAAATACCAATACTCAAATGACAATTGCCGTTCACCTGTTGAGCAACTACGGCAACCGGGTGTCAACTTGATCGTCAGACAAATTTCACCCGGTGTTTGTCAGACACCTCTTTGTTTATGGAAAAACTACCGTAATCATTGGTGAGGCGACAAATAAAAACCTGTTCGGCATTCATGCGTTTATTCTATGATTCCTGAACCAGGGATAATTTTGCCTGTTCCGGGCTGATCAATAAAACGGCATCTGAGACTGCATTCGGTTCAGGTTTTGCTGTTTTTCCTCATCGGTCAGTTCAATGTCATCGGAAAATGCGATGGTTCTTTGCCAGTCACCGATCATATCACGAAAACTACGTTTTTTTGGATCCATGCTGACGATCAGGTCGTTCATTTGTCGCAGCCTGCGCACCAGCGTTTTCATGAACATGGCGGCTTGTTCGGGATTGTTCTGAAAGGAAGAAATGAAGTCATCGTAAGAAGTGGCCAAACACTTGGTTTGGGCCAGGGCTTTAACGGTGGCGGAGCGCGGTCCGGGGTCGAGCAGACTCATCTCTCCGAAGATGTCACCGGCTGAAAGTTGCGCCATGGATTTGGGCTGCGATTCAGCACCTTTAAACACTTCCACCTCTCCGTAGACGATCAGGAAAGCGGTCTGTCCGTCGTCGCCTTCCGATATTATCGTATCGCCTTCCTTGAAAACAACGATCTCCATTACCCACTCCCCACTCAAATTACTCAATCTACATGCATACCATAGGATAAGGAGATAAGTGGCACCAGCACTTGTTTCGGTGGTTGGAGACGGTCGTCACATCGTTTGCGTGAGCCATAATAATACAGCGTCTCGAAGCTCCGGGATCAAGATGACAACAAGAATGATCAACTGGGCCAGTGCGATTGTGTAAAGCAGCGCCTTAAACGGTTGTTTTCTGGTCTTAGTTCCACTTATTTGGGTTAGCTCCCCCGTCTTCGAGACGGGATCGCTTTAGCGCGAACATATACGAATGATCATACTTTCCAGAAAAATGAACCGGCTCTGGGAGCTTAAGGTTCATTTTTCTGGAAAGTATGATCATGCAATACACCAAAGGTAAACACTGCACATTTTATCACCGCTATCATCTCGTATGGATCACCAAATATCGCTACAAGGTTCTTCGTGGTGATGTGCAATTGCGGGTGAGAGAAATCATTCGTCAGGTTTGTTCCGAAAATGGTGTCGAGATCATCAAGGGTGTGCTGGCAAGTGACCATGTGCACATGTTTGTCTCTATCCCGCCGAAACTTTCGGTAGCTGATCTGATGCGAAAGATGAAAGGTCGTTCCTCCCACAAGGTGCAACGGGAATTCCCGCAACTGAAGAAGCGCTATTGGGGCAGGCATTTTTGGGGGAGAGGTTATTTTTCGACAACCAATGGCGCGATCACAGAAGATCTCGTCCTTCAGTACCTGGAACAGCACTCAGACAAATCTACCGGCGCCAGCCGGTAGTGGTTTAACGCCGCGACTGCCGGGCTTCAATTGCTATGGCGAGCAGAGCAGTGGACGTTAGTGGAACGGCCAGAGAACTGTTTCTTCTAGTTTCCAACGATACGGTCTCAAGTCGCTGTAGCCCACGCTCCAGTGCAGCCAGCTGCCAGATTGACAATGCATTGGCTACTTTGTCCTTGCGTTGAAAATTGATTGGCGGTCGCATTGTATTGACCAGAGAGGACGCTGTTTGACCGCCTGAGTTCATCTTCGATCGGGCGAGATGCAACATCTGAAAATGACGTTGCATGGCGTTGACCACCTGAAATACAGCTGTTCCTCTGGCAATCAGTCGCTTGTAAGTGTGTTCCATCGTGGCGATGTCACCGATACTGGCGGCGTCCACCACAGCATCCAGCGCGAGTACAGAAGCATCACCAACAATTTGGTTGACGTCATCAACAGTGATTTTCTCCGCCTCAGCGGCATAAAGACAAAGCTTTTGCACCTCACCTCGCGACGCCATTCGATTTTCACCCAACAGGCTGGTTAATGTCTGTCGTGCCTCAGCGTCGATTGTCAGTCCGGAAATCTCAAGCTCCTGGTCTATCACCAACCGTAGCGCCTGAACTTTATCTTGATAGCAAGGTAAGGCAACTGCACTTGCAGCCTTTTCGATTCGTGCCCGTAATGGCGAAGACTTCTTAAGATCTCCTGCCTCTATGATGATCAGGGCATCAATCGGAGGTTGATCAAGAACTGGTTGAATAGCATTGGCGAGATTTTTTTGGGTTGAGCCTTTTATATGCACCAAACGGTTGCCACCAAACATGGAAACGGTATGGGCTTCGTCGGCAATCCGTTGAGGGTCGGTTGCGGCATCATCTGCATCCAGAACTATGGTTGAAAAAGGGTCGGTTAAGTCTGCACCGCTCAGCTTGGCCAGAGCAGCAGCGCGCTCTGACACAAGACCAGCATCAGGTCCATAGATCAGGTACAACCGATGTGCCGGATTAGGCTGTTTGAGATACCGGTCAACTTCGTGGTTTTTTACCTGGGCCAAGCGTCTGTCCGCTAATGTTTGGCCAATGACTGCCCAATTGCCAGCCGAATTTGGCGTGCGGCATCTTTGGCAGCCCGATTCTCAGCGTCCCGCTGGGCGCGCTCATTGGCAAATTTCTGCGGCGTTTTATCATAGCTGGCAACGGCGCGACGTGTGCCGCTCGATACGCTCTTGCGTGTGGTTGCGTCGATCAGATTGTAGGTAACTGTGACAGCAATCTGGGCAGAGGTAGGGGACAGGGAATTATTTTCAATCGCCAGCGATCTGGAACCGGTAACGACCTTGAGACTTAAGCCAAGATTTCCGCCGGGCTCGAGCTGGCCGCCGTTTAATTCAAACATCAGATTATTACGCACCTGTTGCGCCACCCGCTCATCAACCGGATTGACAGTGATGGTCTTCATCACGACGGCGACAGACCGAGAGGTACCATCATCAGAAATACTTGTAGCGGACTTCGTCGCATTAAGTGGTTTAACGGTGCAGGATGCGACAAGCATCAGCAGGCCAACCGCTCCGACCAAACGCGGGAACGGGGTCAAATCAGACGACGACATTGACGATTCTCCCAGGCACTACAACAATCTTCTTTGGTGTCTTACCAGAAAGGGCGTTTTGCACAAAGTGTTCTAATAGTACGATATCCTCAACACCTTGTTTGTCCAATTCCTGAGGCACGGTAATCTCACCACGTTTTTTGCCGTTGATCTGCACTGGAAGAGTAATCGACTCCTCCACCAGCATCGATTCGTCCAGTTCTGGCCAGGCAGTCGTTGAGACCATGCCTTCCAGATTCAGGGCTTTCCAGCATTCTTCAGCCAGATGCGGCATCATCGGCGCTATCATTTGGATCGTCATTGCCATCGCCATGTTCAAAGTATCAGTGGCGACTGTGTCGGATTTTTGAACCTGTTCAATTTCATTTACCAAAGAATAAATCTGGGCCACGGCCGAATTATAGCGCAGGCCAGGGATCATTTCATCAATGCGGGCGAGTGTTTTGTGGGCAGACTTTGATAGTTTAAGATTAGCGTCATCCCGACCTGCATTTTCAGGCCTTGTGGCGACACTGTGTACCAGGCGCCAGATTCGCTGAACAAATCGATGAGCCCCTTCAACACCCGCTTCGGTCCAGATTACATCCCTGTCGGGCGGTGAATCAGACAAGACAAACCAACGGGCTGTGTCGGCGCCAAAGGTTGCGATAATGTCGTCGGGATCAACAGTATTGCGTTTTGATTTCGACATTTTCTCAATGCCGCCAATGACAACAGGGTCGCCTGTAACGGCGTGTCGGGCGGAACGTTCAGCCCCCTCACCGATGATATCGATTTCAATGGGTTGCAACCAGTCGCCATCGCTTGACTTGTAGGTTTCGTGAACCACCATGCCTTGGGTAAAAAGACCCTTAAACGGTTCTTGAATATCCATGTGACCGGCAATGGACATTGCTCTGGCAAAAAATCGTGAATAGAGCAGATGCAAAATGGCATGCTCGATGCCGCCGATATATTGGTCAACAGGCAACCATCGATTCGCAGCCGTTACATTTGTTGGCGTGGGTGATTTTGGATCAGTAAAACGGGCAAAATACCACGATGAATCTACAAATGTGTCCATCGTGTCGGTTTCGCGTTTCGCCGGCTTACCACATGATGGACAAGCGACATTTCGCCATGTCGGATGGTGATCAAGCGGGTTGCCCGGCACCTCGAAACTGACATCTTCAGGCAATACAACCGGCAGATTTTCTTCCCGTTCGGGCACCACACCGCAGGTTTCACAATGAACAACCGGGATCGGGCACCCCCAATAGCGTTGGCGTGAAGCTCCCCAGTCTCGCAGTTTGTATTCGGTTTTTGGTTGGCCCCAACCTTTGGCTTCAAATGTTTCCAACGTTGTGTCGATGGCTTCCTGGCAGGTCTGGATGGTACCTGCCTCACCCAGCCAGCAGACATATTCCACGGTATCGGTTTTAGCAGGTACAAAGGCTGTGTTGCCAACCCTTTCATCGCTACCGACAGGCACAAATACGTCAATCACGTCGAGGCTGTATTTACGAGCAAAATCCAGGTCGCGCTGGTCGTGCGCCGGACAACCAATCACGGCTCCGGTTCCGTAGTCCATCAATACAAAATTGGCGATATAGAGCGGCAGTTCCCAAGCCGGATCGGCTGGGTGAGTAACTTTCAGACCGGTATCGATGCCTAGTTTTGGTGCCTTTTCGATATCTTCAGCAGAGGTTCCCATAGCCGCGCATTGTTTGCGAAACTCCGCGACACCTTCCGAGGTCTTTTCCAGCTCTTTGGCAAGCGGATGATCGGCGGCAATCGCAGCAAATGTTGGGCCAAACATGGTGTCTGGTCGCGTTGTATAAATCGGCAAAACCTCAAATCCTGCCGGTGCATCCTTGACACCGAAATCAAAGGCAAGGCCTTTTGATTTGCCGATCCAGTTGGCTTGCATCAATTTTACTTTGGCCGGCCATTGATCCAAGCCATTCAAACTTTCCAGCAGGTCTTCTGAAAAATCAGAAATTCTAAAGAACCACTGGGTCAATTCCCGTTGTTCAACCTCGGCGCCGGAGCGCCAGCCCTTGCCTTCGATGACCTGTTCATTTGCCAGAACAGTCATGTCGACAGGATCCCAATTGACCTTTGAGTTTTTGCGATAGACCAGATCAGCCTTCATAAAATCAAGAAAAAGCTTTTGCTGCTGGGCATAGTAACTTTCATCACAAGTGGCGAATTCGCGTGACCAGTCGAGCGACAGGCCCATTGACTTCAGCTGTGAGCGCATTGACGCAATATTTTGATAGGTCCAACTTTTTGGATGGGTCTTGTTTTGCATGGCAGCGTTTTCGGCTGGCATGCCGAAAGCGTCCCAACCCATGGGATGCAGAACCTCAAAGCCCTTGGCGCGTTTGTATCGGGCGATCACATCTCCCATCGCGTAATTGCGCACGTGACCCATGTGAATGCGGCCAGATGGGTAGGGAAACATCTCCAGGACGTAGTAAGTTTCCTTGTCGCCATCAGGAACAGTATTGGTCTGGAAGATATTTTCTTCTTCCCAGCGCTGTTGCCACTTTTGTTCTACGGATCTCGCGTTATAACGCTCACTTGCCATTTCTCGGCTCTTCATCAAAAAGGGAGTTGTTTGGGCTGCTAGTGACCAGAAATGTGTTTGCAGGTCAACTCTTAGTCGCCGCGCTTTGGCGCAAATTGGAAGGAGAACCGACCATTGGACTCAAATCATAGATTGCAGGACGTCTTGGACGGCATTTCCTTGGCTGAAAAACACGCGGGACGTAACTTGGGTGATACCCAGTTGATTGTCGTTTCAAAAACTTTTGCCGGAGACCAGATCGAACCTGTTTTACAAGCTGGCCATCGGGTATTTGGCGAGAATCGGGTTCAGGAAAGTCAACAGAAGTGGCCGCAACTGAAGCAAAAATACGCAGCCGTTGAATTGCATCTGATCGGCCCGTTGCAATCCAATAAAGTTTCGGACGCGGTGGCGTTGTTTGACGTCGTTCACACCATCGATCGCGAAAAGATTGCCAAAGCGCTTGCAGCCGAAATGCGGAAGCAAGGCAAAAAGCCAAAACTCTTTGTGCAGGTAAATACCGGGATGGAAGAGCAAAAAGCCGGTATTAATCCAGACAAGGTTGCAGACTTTGTGGACAGTTGTCGAAACTTACATGGTCTGGAGATATCGGGGCTTATGTGTATTCCGCCATTTGATGAAAATCCCGGTCCACATTTTGCGCTGCTCCGGAAATTGGCCAAACGGGCGAATGTTGAGGAATTGTCGATGGGCATGTCCGCAGACTATCAATTGGCGATAGAATTTGGCTCAACCTGTGTGCGGGTCGGCAGCGCCATATTTGGAGCACGCTAAATCGATGGAACAGCGTTAGCCGATCAGATCGCTTTGGCAGGTACTGGCAAGATCTGATTTCCAGGCACGTGCCAGCCATCCACGACCAAAACGTCGATCCGACAGGCCGGCAATGTCATCGATCCCGTAAAAATCAAAGCAATTGGCGCCCCTTTTCCAGATTTCAAAACAATGGGGATCGGGATCATCAGAATTGCGATATCTGAAACACAATACAGATCCGGTGAAACTCATCACACCAATCATGGTGCTGTCGTCTTCGGCATATGTGCTGGTCATATTGGTATGCAGTTGTTCCGACCATCGCGCCCCGCTGGAATATTCGCCTGTCAGATTGTGACCCAATAATTGTATCTGGATGTCTGAGCGAGAAAGTGGTCCCAGCGTAAACTGGGCCCGCGCAGAATTGTTGCTCGATAAAAGCGAAAATGTGATCAAAATTACCACTGAGTTTGACATTTTTAACGATGCCGCTAAAAGGTGGCGCATGTTGACTAAAGCTATCAAAACCAAGACCACCTTTTAGCCGCTCCCTCCCGCGCTCTCCCGGGGAGGAGAGGTGCTAGCGCAGTGCGCATTAGGAGAGTTAGGAGCAAAACCACCATGGGTTACAGAATTGCAGTTGTTGGTGCCACAGGCAATGTGGGCCGCGAAGTGCTATCCATATTGGCGGAACGGGAATTTCCAGCAGATGAAGTTGTTGCGCTGGCATCTCGCCGCAGCCAGGGAACCGAAGTTTCATTCGGTGACAAGATTCTGAAGGTCAAAGCGTTGGAAAACCATGATTTTTCCAAATCTGACATTGCAATCATGTCGGCTGGTGGATCGTTGTCGACCGAATGGGGACCGAAAATTGGCCGGACCGGATGTGTCGTGATCGATAATTCATCAGCGTTTCGCTATGATCCGGATGTTCCGTTGATCGTGCCAGAGGTCAATGCGGATGATGTTGTTGGCTTTTCCAAGAAAAATATTATCGCCAATCCCAACTGTTCAACCGCTCAATTGGTCGTGGCTCTGAAACCATTACATGATAAGGCGACCATCAAGCGCGTGGTGATATCAACCTATCAATCAGTGTCCGGAGCCGGAAAGGAGGCCATGGAAGAATTGTTTAATCAGACTCGCGCTGTATTCGTTGCCGACCCGATTGAAGCAAGCAAATTTACCAAGCGTATTGCTTTTAACTGCATTCCGCATATCGACGATTTCATGGATTCCGGCGAGACCAAGGAAGAGTGGAAAATCACTGCTGAAACGAAGAAAATGCTCGATCCGAAAATAAAAGTGACGGCAACCGCGGTTCGTGTACCAGTTTTCGTGTCTCATTCGGAAGCGGTAAATATCGAATTTGAAAACGAGATTTCAGCTGATGAGGCCCGCGAAATCCTGCGTCAGGCACCCGGCTGCCTGGTCGTCGACAAGCGAGAAGACGGTGGTTATGTCACACCTTACGAAGCTGCCGGTGAGGATGCCACGTACATTTCACGTATTCGCGAAGATTCAACGATTGATAATGGTCTGAATTTGTGGGTCGTTTCCGACAATCTGCGTAAAGGCGCTGCTCTTAATACGGTGCAGATCGCCGAACTACTGATTAATCGTGGATTGTTGCAAAACCAACGCGCCGCTTAAAACTGGCGAGAACAAGAAGCGGGCAGGTTAGTTGATATTTGGCAGTCGCCAGATCCTAAAACAACCAGCCTTCTTTCTTGGGCTTTTCTTCGCCAATTCCCGGGTCGTCAGGACGGTGATCAATGACACCGTCTTTGTCGATGTCCAGATCGGTTTGATGATAGGGCGAGACAGGATCACTGGCATCGGCGAGAAACGATTTACTATCAGCCGAGACTGAAGGATCCTGAATATCCGATTCGTCGGAATTGACATTGTCATTTTCAGGTTGCGTCTTGGCCGGCTCGAGAATGACAATGTCAGTGTCACCCACGTCCTCATTACTTGCGGACGTGGGGTCAGTTGCCCCAACCACTTCGGGCGTCGATGCGGATTGCTCGACGATGTCATGAGTGTCATCTGTTGTCAGATCGACGGTCTCTATTTCCTGCAGCGGTTCATTTGCCAATCGGCTTAAATCGAGAGTTTCCTTGTGAGCACCGAGCTGTTGCATTGGTGCTTTCCACTCAAAAGCATCCAAACGTCCGGTGGTGGGTGAGCAAGGCATCCAATCGTCGGACACCACACCTTCGGAGATCCAGGTTGGATCCTTGCTGGCGGATACGGCGCGCGACAACCATTCGCGGACCCGGCCGCGGTCTCCGTATTCGGCTTGTTCAATGTCAGCCATCAACAGACAGGCACGTTCGCTGGCCGATTCACGCAGAATTATTTCCATCACATCGCGGGCGTCTTTGAAATCGCCAGCATCGAGACAGGCCTTGGCCATTGCAAACAATCCTTCACGATCATCCCGCGCATGGGCGGTAAGCTTGCGCGCCCTGACCAAACGCTGGGCGGCTGAATCGCCTGCGTTCAAGTTGACATAGGCATCAGCAATATCTGGATGGGAGGATGCCCGCCAGGAAGCCTCGAGAATCTTGCCAGCCTTGCGGCTGTCGTTCAGTCGCACCAAAAGGCGTGCGCAAACCGTGGCAGCAGGCACCAGTTCCGGAGCCAGTTTACAAGCCGCCAATGCGTTGATGCGGCCTTGTTCGGGTTCACCCTCTTCCTGTTGCATCGCCAAAGCGGTAAGGACTACGGCCTTTTTACGATTATATGTCGCCTTCTCAAACACATTGGAGGAGCGGTTCAAATCAAGGGTCCTGATTGCCTCTTCCCATTGTCCGGATATGGTCTGCACCTTAAGAACTGCCGTTGCAGCCCAGGGCGTGCCTGGTGCTAGATTGTTTGCCTCCTTGGCAAAATGGGCGGCGGCTTCCACAGCCCCTTCTTTTTCGGCCTCCAGATACAGTCCACGCAAACCAAGCAGTCGGGTCTGATCACTTTCCAGCATCCTGTTAAATTGCTGGCGGGCCACAGGGCGGTTGTCTTCGAGCAGCGCTGTTTGTGCTTCCAACATCGCCACCAGGGGCTCGTCGTCGAGAAATTTTGCAGAATCTCTGGCCAATTGCTTTGCCAATGGAACATTGCCAGCACCAGCGGCAACGAGGCCTTTTGAGAGTGCAGCATAGCCTTTGTCACGGCGGCGACCACTGCGCCAGCGACCGAAGGCTTTTGGAGAATTGATGATGTTGAAAAAACACCACCAGGTAAAAATTGAGGTTAGGAATATCACGCCCAGAGCCACGATCAGAGTGATCAGGTCGAATTCATAGATTTGGCCCTGATTCAGCCAATCCCATTGCACTGCAACCGTACCGGGATTGTCAGCGAGCCAGGCAAAACCGAAGGCAATGGCAAAAAGCAACAGGATAAAGGCAGCAATACGAAACATTCTACAAGTGCTCCTAAGGGGCGCTAATTAATCAATCGGGACTATTGAGTGGCTGTCGATTGAAGGAAGGATTGCACCGAGTTGGATATCAACTCGTCAGCAATAATTCGAGATTGCAGCTGATCTTGCCATTCGCTCGATGCTGTCTGCCCGGCTTCAGGAAGGGATTTCCACAAACTGGACGCTGCTGCCAGGTCATCGTTTTTCAGAGCCTCGGACATTTGCGATACGATTGCAAATGGTGTGGTTCCCTCAACCGGCTTTCTGGCTTTAACTTTGACAAACGACTTTACGCCAGCAAGAAGACGCGAAGTCAGGTCATTGTCGGGCTTTGGATCTGTGGCCGAAATTATTGCCTCGCTGGCAGATTGAAAGGATGCGCTCAACTGGCTTGATGTTGGGATGCCGATGGCCGCGTATTTGTCCAATCGTGCCAAAGAAGCATCTTCGGCGGACAGTTTCTTCAGTATGTTGAGTGAATCTGCAAAGGGCAGCCCGCGATCGATGCCATCTTTCAGCGCAGCTGCAGCAACAGATCTGGCAGCCAGCTTTTCAGCTTGATTGGGCAGATCCTGCTTGGCCTTCAGCTGGATGATCACCTCTGACTGTTGTTTAAGGCTTTGTGAAGTTGAAGCCAGGCCGGATTGCAATTCATTGAGAGCTGAAGACAGCGGTGATAATTTGACAACCTGACCTTCCAAAGCGGAGAGACGGGTGATCAATTCTGAAATGGCGTTCTGATTGAGCGCCTGGTCCGGATTCGCCAATTGAGCCAAGCTGGATTGCAACTGTTTCACATTGTCGCGAATTTTTTCCGACTGAGATGCCAAATTGTCGACTTCCAGCCCCAGGGCAGCAACAGCTGCTCCACTTCCGGCACCTCCGGCTTTTATGGCAGCCTGAATATTGGCCATGCTTTCAGCAGTTTCCTGCTGGCTGGTTTGAAGTTTTTCCACACGCAACGTTGTTTCGTTGAGTTGGGTGATAATTTCGTCGATTTCCGCAGGGATTGCATTCGCCTGTGATTGATTGACACGTTGTTTGACCTGTTCAGCAATGCGGGCGTTGAGTGCTGTATCGTCAATGCGAGATTTGAGCTGCTCTATTTGCCCGTTCAATTCTTGCTGAATGGCAGCAACACCCACATCTGCTGGCGATCCCAACAAACCAACATATTGCAGCAATCCCGCGCCACCAATCGCAACACAACCACCAATTATCGCAGCCGCAAAATATCCAATTCTATCATTTTGCCGTCGACCCTTTGGCGACGACGGTGGCGGCGACGGTCGCGATGGGGGGGAAGGTGGAGCCTTTTCTTTTTTTGATTCAAAAACTGGTGTTGACGACTTGTCTGTTGATGTAGATCCGCTGTGCCGGAAATCAGAGGAAGAAGAGGAGGTACTTTTTTGGGTGCCGGGGACGGCCCTGTTTTCCCGTGGCGGAACCTTTGGTGTGCTACTCGTGCGGGCGTCCCTTGAGGCGCCTTTTGGTGCTGCTTCAGATTTTCTGGCTGCAGTGGCCTTTGTCTCGGCGACTTCTTCCGCTTTGAGATCGATGGTTACCGGCTTGGTCTTTCTCGAAGCATGGCGCGCACCACGAGGAGTTTGAACCTTATTGGCTGACGTTGATTTGGTCGACTTTTTCATTTTCAAGTGTTCCGGTATTGCCGAAAACGGTCGCTGGCAACCATTGGAAGCCAATCCGTATCGGTTTCTTGATCATCAATCTAATGCAGCCGGACAATGTGGGCAAAGCAATTGTGCAGTCAGCTGCCAATTAGCTTTAGCAACTCGAATTCGCTTGGTTCGCTAGCGCATTGGGCTCGTTCTTTCAGATCATCAGGCAAGGTTTTCAAAATTTCGCGGCTTAAAACATAGGCACATAAATTCGTCATGGAAAACTCATATTGCTGCATCAATTGGACAAATGTATGGGCCGTTAGTTTCGAATATAAGAGCACCCCGTCAAAATCGCCATTTTTCAGAGCGCTCCGTGTTTTTTCCGAAAAGCAGGAAACCGGAACCGCTCGATAAACCACCCAGTGATGCACATTGATTGCTTGTTTCGACAAAAGACCGGCGACATCCTGCGCGAGGGCTTCGGCTCCAGGATAAAGCAGCTGTGCGGAAACCGACAAGCCGTTCTGAGCCATCCAAATCGGCACCTGACCAACAAGATCGAGTGCCGAACCGGAAACCTGTTGAGTGTTGGCAAAGCCAATATTTCGGGCAGCTTCTGCTGTTGTGAAACCCGTCGATAGCAATGGAATCGTACTGCGCTGGTCGTGCGGCCAGGACGCATCGAGCATCGGCAAGCCATTGACGCTGGTAATGAGCAGACCGTCATATTTGGTTTGTGGCAGGGGGGAGGCAATTGTCTCAATTCTCAATAATGGTTCAATCCTACAGCTGTGGCCAAGTTGTTGTAACGCGCTGGCCGTTCTTGCTGCCTGGTTTTTTGGGCGGGTGACCAGAATATGCATCGTCATTTGTCTCTCGTCTTGTCTTGAAAAAGTGCATCAAGCAAATCGGGAGACGCCGGCGTTTTGGATTTCTTCCTGTCTGCCTGGCCAGCCGACTTTTTTACCCGGTGCTCCAACGACCAGCGAATGCTTGTCTGTTGTGTTGGATGTACGTACACAACAATTTGCTCACTTTTCCTGGGCTGCCCCGGGCCGGAAAACTGAATGCTTTCTTCCAGAACGACATTTCCCTCAAGGCAGGTAAATATCCACGCCTCCTTGTTTGGCGCAGCGATCAGAATTGAATGGCCGGAAGTCAACATGCTGACCGCAATTGTGGCTGGCAGATGAAATCTCAATGCCGCTGTCAGTTCATTTGCTGGCGTTCCTCCAGTTGGCAAAAATGAGTCGCAGCCAGTTAGCACTTTCCCATTTTTTGACAGGGTCAGTTCCCGCTTATGAGTAAGCAAATAATTATGACGATAACCGTCATGGCTCGCCTCCACGTTAAAACTGGTATCCTGATCTTTTCTGGTTACGAAGATTTGGCTTGGTGACCGGATGAGAGGGTTGGGCAACAACCCATAAAATTTTGATTCGGTTGCAAAACGGCTGGAAGAAGTGTCGCCGATGGTAACCGTTGAATGAGCCGCAGTCGCTCTTGCGTACGGAGCGTAGCGTTCAAACGAAACCTCCGGAACTCCGCAATTTGCGATGAACCGAGTTGCGCTGCTGGAGAGTTCAAACGACAGGGTTCCCGCCAGAGCCTGTGGGGCTGAAGCCCGACTGGCGGGTTTGCCAGTATCCATCAACACCACAGTGTTGCCAGCACTCAGTCGCTCAAAACCAGATTGTAAAGCTGATTTATTTGGAGCACCCGCGGTGTCGTCATAGCGCAGTATAGTAGTGAGCAATGCTGTCGGTGTGTAGCCGGTTCCGTTGAACTGGGCCAGATCTCCATTGCTGTGGCGAAAAAATCGCAACGCTGCCATCATTCGATCAATTGCAGAAAGCAGGGTTTTTGATGGAGCCTGACCGTGTTTTTCATAAGCCTGTTTCAATGGCAGCAGATCAGCCAGAATGTGCAGAAGAATGACCGGATTGCGTGAAACATGACCACCGTCCGGCAGGATTTGCCGATGAAGTTCCCGGTCCAGTTCGCGGGACGCTGATTTGACTGTCTTTTCCCGCCCAGCGAGGCAGATTGATGCGTAGGCCAGGGCCATGTGGGCGAGAAGGCGCGGATATCCATCCCGAGTGTGAGGAACGTTGTGATGAAGATAGCGCGATTGTCGGGCCATGGATCGCAGCATCGTACGGTAACTCGCCGGGCTCGCGTCCTTGATCAGCAGCGGTGCATGACAAAACCAAGCAATGATCCGGGCGGCAACGATGTCAGATCGCCAGGCCGGACTGTTCAGCTGATGTCCCCACAGATCGACCCAGTCGGACATCAACGCATTGGCATTGGCGCGGGCCAGTTCGGTGTCGACGGCCTGATGGTGGCGAAGCCAGCGGAAGCTATGCAATCTGGTAAACCAGTCGTCGCTGGGCGATGGTGCCGAGAATGGGGACTCCCCACCTGTCGAAACGGAGTCTTCTCCGAACGCATAAAGGCCAGAGTAAAATTCTATGGCCCTTTGAGGATCAGCCGGCCTCAAGCTTTGCGGAGCCATGGCCAGACCGTTGGGTGTGGTTCCGGCAAATCGCCAGCGATAAATTGGTCCCGAGCGCAGGCGGCGGGCAAAGCGTCGCCACACCTCGCCTCCAATGAGTGCTGGAATCAATAAATAGTCCGGTACTCGCATCGTCCGTGACAGTTTCCCTTGAAGTGATTCGTAAAATAGAACGGATTTAACTGCAGGAACATGCCGCGACGAATTTTAATAGAAATTAAGTGAGCCGGCGTTCAATTTTGAACCGAGCGGGTCAAGCGAGCACAGAAAAATCCGTCCAGTCCTGTCATCGATTGATCGACCGGTTCGATGTTCTCGTCGTCCCTGGAGGTTGGGAACTGCAGATGACATGGCAGGGTGCGCACCGTGCCTTGACGATTGATGATTTCCGACAGGTCGAAACATTCAGCTGGATTAATCGGCTTTGATTGAAGCTCGGTGTTGGTGGCCAATATATCTGCAACCACACTTTCGCCTTCAGCCCGATCCAACGAACAGTTTGAAAAAACCAATGTCCCACCAGGTTTCACGAATTGGGCTGCTTGCTCAATCATCTCACGCTGCAATTTTGCCAAGTCGTCTATGACGTCTGGCGATTTGTTCCATTGAACGTCAGGGTGTCTTCTGATCGTTCCGGTCGATGAGCAGGGAGCATCGAGCAGCACAAGATCAAACAGGTGATCAGGCTGCCATGCCATCATGTCGGCCTGAATACAGGTCGCTTTCAGTTGCAGCCGTTGCAGATTGGTGTTCAGACGTTCAAGACGGGGCTGCGAAGCTTCCAACGCTGTGACCTGCGCACCACCAGCAGCAAGTTGCGCTGTTTTTCCACCCGGGGCTGCGCAAAGATCCAACGCAGTTTTGCCATCAACCTCACCAAACAGATGAACCGGTAAGCTAGCGGCGGCGTCCTGAACCCACCAGGCACCTTCGTCAAACCCCGGCCAGGCTTCGATTTTACCTTCGCGCCGAACACGAACCGAATTGCCGAACAGACGAAGTCCCCCCAATTCTTGCGCCCATTTTTTTGGATCGGACCGAACGGTAAGATCAATTACCGGTTCCAACATGTGCTGACGTGCAATAGCCGTCATGCGTTCTCGGCCATAATCCTTTCGAACCCTTTTGGCCAGCCAGGGTGACATGTTGAGAAGCGCTATGTCGCTGTCGGTCTTGTCGCCAAAGATTTCAGACTTTTCACGGGACATGCGGCGCAAAACAGCATTGGCCAACCCGGCAAACCGAGTGGATCTTTTATCATTGCTTAGAGCGGCCACGGCGAGATCAACCGCAGCACTGTCGGGGACATCAAGAAACAGTATCTGGGCCGCTGCCACATGCAATGTGTGAATCAATTGTCGGGCATTTTTAGGAGGCTTGCGATCCAGCACCTTATTGAGCGCGAGCTCAATTTCGCCGCGGCGCCGCAGCGATACAGTGACAATTGCCCGCGCCAGAGATTTGTCAGCATCGCTGAGTGCACGATATTGTGAGGGGCCGTGTCGTGTATCTATCAGACCGTCAAGAGAGCGTTGGTCATCTATAACACGGGTTAATACAATTGCTGCGGCAATTCGGGTTGCCAAACCCGGCTTGCTCATTCCCAGGGACCCTTTTTCGGATTGCCCGCGGGGCTGTTTTCGGCGCTGTCCCAAGGACCAACCGTGGTGTTTTTGTCCCTTAATTGACCAGCATGACGTCCAAATATTTCGCGTTCCGGCTCGCTTGGCAGCGGCGAATGTCTCGGTTCAGGCTGTTGGGGCACTGAAGACTCGCTGGGTGACGGGTGTGCCCAATCTTCTGCGAGCTGATGCAGGGCTGCAATTCTGTTTTGCGTATCTGGATGTGTGGAAAAAAGGTTGTCCATTGATCGCCCGTTCAGTGGGTTGATGATAAATAGATGCGCAGTTGACTGCGATCTTTCCGCCGGCTCGTTAAAAATGCCGCGGGCATGACGCTCTATCTTTTCTAACGCAGAAGCAAGCCACAACGGATTGCCGCAAATTACCGCGCCATCGCGGTCTGCTTCATACTCTCGTGTCCTGCTGATGGCCATTTGCACTATTCCTGCAGCCATCGGGGCTAGAAACATTGTCGCCAACACTCCGATAAATCCCAGCGGATTGTTTCGATCACCGCGGAAGAAGAAGGCGAAATTGGCCAGCATGCCGATGGCACCAGCCAATGTGGCAGTGATCGTCATTGTCAGCGTATCGCGATTTTTTATGTGAGCCAGTTCATGTGCCATGACCGCCGCAACTTCTTCCTCCGTCAACCGATCCAATAATCCGGTGCTTGCCGCAACTGCGGCGTGGTCCGGGCTGCGTCCGGTGGCAAAGGCATTGGGTTGATCCGTCTGCAGCACATAGACACGAGGCATGGGCAAATCGGCATTTTTCGCCAATTGTTCCACCATCGATACCAATTGAGGTGCTGAATCATGGGTGACTTCCTGAGCATTGTGCATGCGCAGCACCATGTTGCCCGAATTCCACCATGAAAACAGGTTCAATGCAGCTGCAACAACCAGGGCAATCATCATGCCCGTCTGGCCAGCCAGAAGAAATCCAACCAACATAAACAACATGGTCATGGCCGTCAGCAATATGGTTGTTTTGACCACATTCATTTATGGAATCTCCAGTTTATTGCGTTTAATTGCGCGCTCATGTCAGATGGGGTTGCCGCGACAGCGAGTCAACCGTGGATAACATGACGGAGAAGCTGGTGAAAGAAACTGCTAAAAGGCCCGATCCAAAGATTGCCGAACAAGCATTGAAAGAAGCGCGGGCCCGTCGGGCCGCTCAGCAGGAGCAGGAAAAGAAATTGGCCGAAAAGCCTGAAATCAACGGACGCAAGGGCCCGGATCCTGCTCGTTATGGCGACTGGGAAAACAAGGGAATTACCTCAGATTTCTAGTTTGTTTATAACGTCAAAAGAAAAGGGCCGCTTCGAAGAAGCGGCCCATCGCAATTTCTTTGTCCGGAGGGTCCATCAGGCTGACAGATCGTCAACGCGTGATTCCAACAGTCCGGTTCGCTGGTTCACCGGAGAGATTGCTCTCCAAATACACCATTAAACAAAGACCCTACCGAACTAGTGAAACTACTCGACATTGGATCACCTCCTTTCATTGCGTTGAACACGAATCAAATTATGCGGTTTTATTGCCGGTCTGACAAGACAACATCACTGCGGTTTGAAGTAGCGTTAATTCAACGGCAACTACAGCAAGTCCTTGAGTTGTCTTTCAATCCAGAAACGTGGAATGAAATGACCGTGCTGGTGGACGTCCAAAACAACCGATTTGCCGGAACTGCAGGATTGCCATTTGTGGCGTTTGAATTTCAGAATTTTCACTGCTTGCCAATCTTCCAGATTGTCTGCTTTGGCTGAACAACCGTTTTGGTGACGCCAAAGCGCCACTGCCCCCTCAACTTCACCGTTGGGGCCGAAGGGATACCCCATGACATTATCGCGGGTGCCATGAACATGAATTATGTTCACAGGTGCCTCACAATCTTCACCCTGGTCGGGAATCGAACCTGATACGGCAAGTAATGTGTTGACCCGGCTGCCAGCAGAACATGCAAATCGCCAGGCCATGGCGCTGCCATAGGAATAGCCTGATACAAAAATTTTTGTACGATCGATGGGCCAGCGCTTTGCTGCCTCTTCGATCACTTTAAGAGCGAATTCAACATCGTCGGTTTCAGGATTCCAGAAATCCCATGTGCGCCCGCGGCCGTTTGGGGCCAACAGCAGAACACCGAGTTTGCGTGTTGCGCCTGCTATTCGTCCATGTTTCATGATCAACGGACCCTGACGACCCCAGCCATGAAAATGCAGCAGCACGGGCAAAGGTGTCTTTCCATCCCAGTTATCGGGAATCCGGGCATGAAAAGATCTATCCCCAGCCGGGCATGGGGTCGCCAATTCGCAAGGTGAAGTATCGGATGCTGTGGAGCTTTCGCCAAATGCCGAGTGTTCGGGCGGACCGGCAATGCAAAAAATGGCAAACAACAAGAGTTGATACAGTTTCATACTTCCTGTTTGCCAAATCTGTTTGATCACTGCCAATCAACTTCCTTTCATTGATCGCTAATGTCGGCCCGCTCAATCCGGGCCTGCCAGCAATTGTTGGTGGACGAACGAACATGGATGAACTCAATCGCTGATTTGGTCAGCATGAGGTCCGCAACGGCCTCAATATTATCTTTTTCGACAATCGCTCCGGATCCATAGACAATGCGCTGTCGTTCATCATAGCCCCGCATCAGATATTGCGGACTGTCGCGAAGAACCGGCGGTATTTTGGCAACTCTGCCCGGATCAGCTTCCGCCCGAAAAGCTTCACAAGGTTCAGCATGGAGAAAAATTGGCCCCTGTTCGGCATAGGGTTGAAGCTCGTCGAAAGGGCGATAGGAAATGATCATGAATCTTTCCCCCTTATCGATCATTTTGAGACAGTGCCGGCAGGGATTTCCTGCCCCATCAGATATTGAAAAGTCCGGTACGTTTCCGTAATCGTCTGTACCGCCTTGCCACAATTGGTGAGCATCATGCGAATTCATTCCACTAAATTTTAACATCCAAAAACCTCCTGAAAAACCCCTACATAAAATGCCAAAAGTTCTGGAGCCACCCGATTCATGCTTGCGGCGCATTGACATGATCGGGCAGGGTTTGTTCATGCCGATTTCGATTACAAACAAGCAGGCCCGGCATCTCATTCTGCATCTGCAGGGCCTCACTCTGCCACATCATAAGGCTTTGGGGCAGCAAGGTTTGGGCAACCTGATCCTGCAATTGGGATTCGTTCAGGTGGATTCCATTCAGTGGGTGGAACGGGCGCAGCATATGATACTTCATGCCCGAAGCCAGGCCTACCGTCCGGCCCATCTGAAACGACTGTTGGAGAAAGACCGGTTCCTGTTTGAAAACTGGACTCATGACGCTTCGGTGATCCCCAGTTGTTACTATCCTTATTGGCGACATAAGTTTCAACGCCACAAAGCACGATTGGATGCTAAATTTACCGATTGGCAAGGCGGTGGATATCGCGATCATTGTGATGGATTACTGACTAGAATTGCCGGTCAGGGTGGTCTGCGGTCGCGCGATCTGGATCGGCCGAATACTGGCCCAGCCGAGATGTGGCAATGGCATGATGGCAAAGCGGCGCTTGAATATTTGTGGCGCACCGGAAAATTATGCATTCACGGTCGCGATGGTTTTCAAAAGGTCTATGATCTGGCGGATCGCGGCATTCCCGAAGAGCATTTTTGCAAAACCGTCAGTCACGACGAATTCGTTGACTGGGCCTGTCAGTCTGCCTTGCAGCGTTTGGGCTTCGGTTCGGCAGGAGATATCGCTCGCTATTGGGATCTGATTTCAATTGGTGAAGCGCAGGAATGGCTGGAAGATCAAAACCACCAGCGAGTCGGATTGGTGGATGTGAAGGGAATCGCAAAAGACAGTAAACAATTTTACGGGCGAACAGATCTGGCAGAATTGGTAACCAATCTGCCGGATATGCCAGGCCGGGTGCGGGTTTTGTCACCCTTTGATCCGGTGATTCGCGACCGCAAGCGACTGGAATGGCTATTTGGGTTCGAATACCGAATTGAAATCTATGTACCCGAAGCCAAGCGCAAGTGGGGCTATTACGTGTTTCCACTGCTCGACGGAGATCGCTTGATTGGCCGGATTGATATGCGTGCGAAACGCAAGCAGAACGTGCTTGAAATTAAATCCCTGTGGCTGGAACAGGGAAACAAATTGAGTTCAGCACGAAGATCAAGGCTGGATGCAGAACTTGTGCGTCAGGCTCGCCTGGCAGGGGTTAAGTCAGTGGTCTGGTTGGACGATGCGATAAAATCGTAAATCTGTCAGCGCCAGGTGCGGCGTGGTCCGGTGTCGATGTGTATATGACCACCGCGTCGGCTGGAATACAATTTATGTCCCCCTACCGCGGATTGTTTTTTTACATAGCGATAGACCTGCGCCATATCAGCGCCCTTTACTTTGAAGTCAACGGCCCGGCAGGTCTTGTGATAGGAACGGCTTGCCCCTCCCACACGCGAGTTGTGCCAAGGACTGCGCCAGGTGGAGAAAACCGACACATCGCCGTAACGGTAAGCCACCCGCCGCAACACACGTTTCAGCTTCCAGGGCACACACCATGACGCCTTGGAATAATGAACCTCTCCCTCGCCGCCGATCCGGTAAAGAACAGGCAGACTTGAGCAGGCCGATAACGACAGACTTAGAACCAGGACAGAGGCGATCTTGCGAATAAACTGAGACACGGAACCAACAAGCTCTTGGTGAAACACGGTAAACAGTTTGGAAAAAAAATGCTTAAATTTGGTGATGAAACTTGGTTAACTGGCGCCGCATCAAGAATGAGACAAAATGCGGCCATTGCCGTCTCAAGTCTAATGGACGGAGCCGCTGGGGCAGGCTAAGACTTTTCTAATCAAGCAGACGGTGGCCAGCCGAACCACTACGTCGCATTCAGAATTCGGAGAAATACATGGAACACATCATTCATCCTGTCTCAGCAGAAGCTGCAAAAAATGCACATGTCACCAAGGCAGATTATGACGCCATGTACGCCAGGAGCGTTGCTGATCCAAATGCCTATTGGATGGAAGAAGGCAAACGCATTGACTGGATCAAACCTTATACCAAAGCCGGCAACTGGACCTACGAATATCCCGACGTATCGATCAAATGGTTTGAAGACGGCACGTTGAATGTGTCGGCAAATTGTATCGACCGGCACCTGGCTACTCGCGGCGACCAGGTCGCAATTATTTGGGAGGGTGACGATCCTTCTGAGGATGCAAAGATTACCTATAAAGAATTGCACGGCCACGTTTGTCGCCTTGCCAATGCGATGAAAGCCAACGGAGTCAATAAAGGCGACCGTGTGACGCTTTACATGCCGATGATTCCCGAAGCTGCTTATGCCATGCTGGCCTGTACTCGTATTGGAGCTGTGCATTCGATTGTATTTGGGGGTTTTTCTCCTGATGCGCTGGCCGGTCGTATTGTTGACTGCGAATCAGAATTTGTCATCACGGCAGATGAGGGTTTGCGTGGTGGCAAGCCGATACCACTGAAATCCAATGTCGATAGCGCAGTGAAAATTGCCGAAAACAAGGGCGGATCTGTTAAATCAGTGTTGGTGGTGCAGCGCACAAAGGGAGATATCGATTGGGTCGATGGGCGTGATATCTGGTATCATGAGGCGGTTGCTGATGTATCGGATGATTGTCCACCGGAAGAAATGAACGCTGAGGATCCGTTGTTCATTTTGTACACATCGGGTTCAACCGGTACGCCAAAAGGCGTGTTGCACACAACGGGTGGTTATTTGGTCTGGGCTTCATTCACCCACAAAAATGTCTTCGATTATCATGACGGTGACATTTACTGGTGTACCGCAGATGTCGGCTGGGTAACCGGTCATTCCTACATCGTCTATGGGCCGCTCGCCAATGGTGCGACAACTTTGATGTTTGAGGGTGTTCCCTCCTATCCGGATAATTCTCGCTTCTGGCAGGTTTGTGACAAGCACCAGGTTCAAATTTTCTACACCGCTCCTACTGCGATTCGGGCACTGATGCAGACCGGTGAAGAACTTGTCAAAAAAACATCCCGCTCCAGTCTGAGATTGTTGGGATCGGTCGGCGAGCCAATCAACCCGGAGGCCTGGGAATGGTATTATAACGTGGTTGGTGATGGTCGATGCCCGATCGTCGATACGTGGTGGCAAACCGAAACCGGTGGCATTATGATTTCACCGCTGCCCGGAGCAACAGATCTCAAACCGGGTTCGGCTACCAAGCCTTTGCCGGGCGTACAGCCACTGCTGGTGGATAATGAAGGCAATGCGCTGGATGGAGCCGTTGAAGGCAATCTCTGCATTAGCCATTCGTGGCCGGGTCAGATGCGCACTGTCTATGGCGATCATGAGAGGTTTGTTCAGACCTATTTTTCTACATATAAGGGCCGTTACTTTACGGGCGATGGATGTCGTCGTGACGAAGATGGCTATTACTGGATCACCGGTCGTGTTGATGATGTGATCAATATTTCCGGACACCGGATGGGTACGGCTGAAGTTGAATCTGCGCTGGTTGCCCATGACACCGTGTCCGAAGCGGCGGTGGTCGGTTATCCGCACGATATAAAAGGACAGGGCATCTATTGCTATGTAACCTTGATGGCTGGACTGGAAGGTGATGATGAACTTCGCAAGATGCTGGTCAAGCAAGTGCGGTTGGAGATAGGACCAATAGCTTCACCGGACAAGATTCAGTTTGCGCCGGGATTGCCGAAAACCCGTTCCGGTAAAATCATGCGCCGAATTTTGCGCAAGATTGCGGAAGATGATTTTGGCTCCCTGGGCGATACGTCGACGTTGGCAGATCCGGCCGTGGTTGATGATCTGATCGCCAATCGACAAAATCGCCTGGACTGATCAATCACAGGAGCGATGTTCAAGGATTGACGTCGCTCCCTCTGCCATTTGAGGCACAGAATCCTTTGCGGATTTTATCGACACAGTGTAAAGCCGTGTCAAAACTTCATGCGCCGGTTCAGGCGTTCAGCCGGACGTAGTCAGTGCAGTCACCCACCCAGATTAATGGACATCAACCGGTTCTTTGGAGCGCGGCTGGCAGATGGTCGATAATTCTCTTTGGTCTGTCGATTGTTTGCTTGTTGATCTTTCGGTCCACCGAGCAGATCGACATATTTGTCAGCGATTTGTTTTTTACCAAGAAACCATGCGCCAATCCTGTAGAGGGCACCCGCTGCGGTCGATTTTTGCGAAAATTCCAATCCGAATGGCAGGTTGCTCGGGAAGCGGGTCATAATCTGCCGCTCATTTTGATGGCGGCAACAGCCCTGCATCTGTTTTGGTTGTTGACCTACAACGCCAATAAAACTCGAGATCGGCTCTATCCACCATTGGTGGCGGTCATCTCGGCACTGGTGGGTCCATTGTTCGTGGTCAACATTGTGCTGAAGGAATATTGGGGGCGGCCTCGACCTGCCCAGACGCAGTTTTTTAGTGGGGATAATCCCTATATTTCACCGGGAAACATCAGTTCGTTCTGCGAGTCGAATTGTTCATTTGTATCAGGAGAAGCGGCAGCAGCATTTTGGATGCTGTCGTTGGTATTCTATTTTAAAGTTGCTCACAGGATCTGGTTTGTTATCGCGACGACGTTGACGGCCAGTTTAATCGCCACGTTGCGCGTGGTTTTCGGCCGCCACTATATTTCAGATGTGGTGATGGCAGGCTTGTTGGTGGTGCTAATCATTGCGCTCACGGTTTGGCTCCTGCAGACCCGCCGGGTGGTGGGCTGGATCGATGTACTGCACCAATCTTCCGTAAAAAACGGTTTTGGCCGACAAAAGAAATAAAATTGATGATTGCCAGGCCATTTGACGCTTGTATGCAGAAGTTCAGGCACTAAAGTGCGCGGCAAAATGCGGCGGAGTTCGGATGCTCCAGATTCCTCGAAAGCGGATTTGAATTACTATGTCGAAGATAAAAAAAGGCGATGTGAAAAAGGTTGTGCTGGCATATTCAGGCGGCCTGGATACATCAATCATTCTCAAATGGCTGCAAACGGAATATGACGCCGAAGTTGTCACGTTTACGGCTGATTTGGGACAAAGCGAAATTGCTGATGGTGCTGAATTGGAAGAGGCGCGCCTCAAAGCAGAAAATCTTGGCATCAAAGAAATTTTTATCGAAGACGTCCGCGAAGAATTTATTTCCGACTTCGTGTTTCCCATGTTTCGGGCCAATGCAGCCTATGAAGGAGTTTATTTGCTCGGCACGTCCATCGCTCGTCCGCTTATATCAAAACGTTTGGTTGAGATTGCGCGCGAAACCGGTGCTGACGCCATTGCTCATGGTGCCACTGGCAAGGGCAATGATCAGGTGCGTTTTGAACTGGCAGCTTATGCATTGGATCCGGATATCAAAGTAATCGCTCCGTGGCGCGAATGGAATTTTAACTCTCGTACGGATCTCGTGGAATTTGCCGAGGCCAATCAAATATTTGTGTCGAAAGACAAGCAGGGAGAAGCCCCGTTTTCTGTCGATGCCAATCTGCTTCACTCTTCTTCTGAAGGCAAGGTTCTGGAAGATCCGGCAGTTGAGTCGCCCGAATATGTGTATATGCGTACGATTGACCCGCAAGATGCACCCGATAAGGCAACCGATATTGTCATTGGTTTTGAACAAGGCGATCCCGTTTCAATCAACGGTTTGCGGATGAGTGCTGCTGACCTGTTCACCAAATTGAACAGTTTGGGGCACGATAATGGCATTGGGCGGCTGGATCTGGTTGAAAACCGCTTTGTTGGCATGAAGTCGCGTGGCGTTTACGAAACGCCTGGTGGCTCGATTTTGTTGACGGCGCATAGGGCGATTGAATCAATTACATTGGATCGCGGTGCGGCGCATTTGAAAGATGAATTGATGCCGCGCTATGCGGAGCTGATATATAATGGGTTCTGGTTCTCGCCGGAGCGCGAAATGTTGCAGTCGGCAATTGATTATTCCCAACGTCACGTGGAAGGGGAAGTGAACCTGAAACTGTATAAGGGCAATGTCATTGTGACCGGGCGTTCAAGCCCCGAATCTCTCTATTCAGAGGAATTGGTGACGTTTGAAGATGATGCCGGCGCCTATGATCAGGAGGATGCGCACGGTTTCATTCAGCTTAATGCATTGCGGCTTCGCACGCTGGCAGCAAGAAATCGTAACCGATAATCAACAGGAATTGGCTAGAGCGTGTCTTCTCTTTGAGTTGGAACCTTTGTTGGCCCCAACCAATGACCGGCGCGATTGCCTGCCAACATCCAATGCGCGAAGCCACCGATGAATCCGGCCGCTAGTGCAGCTGTCCAGACGTCCTGTTGGCTATAAGGCAAGTCGAAAACATAAGGTGTCATGACCATATAGATCGCGGCGAAGCCGCCGCCGATCAGTGTATTTGTCACCAGGCCGGAAAGTCGAGCCGGTTCGGCGATCACGACATAAACAAGAAATGGCGCGAATAGGACATGGCTGATCTCCAGCCAGACCGCGAATGTAAATCCGACTGACCCGAACGCCACGCCGGGATCGTTGCGCAACCATTCTGTTTCTGCCCCGAGAAACAATGTGAAAGTGACAAATGCAGCCGCCGCCAATGTGGAAAGCATGAAGGAGAATGCCAGAGCCACCAGCCTGATCAGAGCGAGAACAAAACGGGTCATGTTTCGTTTCCGGCGTCGTTTTCCGCACCATGTCCCGAAACCATTGCGTGCATGGCGTTTAATGCATCACGTTCCTTTTTGCGTAAACGTTCCGATTCGGACTTCAGCTGACCGCAGGCGGCCAAAATATCACGACCGCGAGGTCGGCGAATGGGCGATGCGTAGCCATTTGCGTTGACGAAGTCGGAAAACTTTTCAATTTGATCCCAATCGGAACATTCATGGTTTGATCCTGGCCAGGGGTTAAATGGGATCAGATTAATCTTGGCGGGAATGCCCTTAAGCAACTGGACAAGTTGTTTGGCATCGCTCAGGGAATCATTGACACCTTTGAGCATGACATATTCGAACGTGATGCGTTTGGCGTTTGAGACGCCGGGATAATTGCGGCAGGCGTCGAGCAATTGTCTGATTGGATATTTTTTATTGATTGGCACGATTTCATCGCGCAGTTCGTCATTGGTGGCGTGTAATGAAATTGCCAACATGCAGCCAATTTCGCTGCCCGTGAGTTCGATGCCAGGGACAACACCGGAAGTCGACAGGGTTATTCGCCGCTTGGACAGAGATAGCCCTTCATTGTCTGATGCGATCAGCAAAGCCTTTTTGACATTGTCGAAATTATAGAGCGGCTCGCCCATGCCCATCATAACGATGTTGGTCACTTTGCGGTCACCATCGGGAACAAACCCTTTGCCTTCTGCGTCCTTGTTAGGGAAGTCACCCAGACGGTCACGGGCAACGATCAATTGCATCAGGATTTCTTCAGCCGTCAGATTGCGCACCAGTTTTTGCGTTCCAGTATGGCAAAAGGTACAAGTCAAAGTGCAGCCAACCTGAGAAGAGATGCAAAGTGTACCGCGATCGGATTCTGGAATATATACGGTCTCAACTTCAACCGGTTTGCCGGCCCCGCGTGGTGGAAACCGAAACAACCATTTACGCGTGCCGTCTTCGGAACTTTGTTCTTCAACCAATTCAGGGCGCGCCAGAGAGAATTTTTCTTCCAACAAAACGCGCAACGGTTTGGCGATATTGGACATCGCGGAAAAGTCCTGATGGCCGTACCAGTAGATCCACTGCCATAGCTGTGAAGCGCGCATCCGCGCTTGCTTTTCGGCCACTCCTGCCTCGATAAGCACGGATTTCAATTCATCGCGATCCAATCCAATCAGATTGATCCTGCCGCCCTGCCTTGACGCCAGTGCCGTGGCGCTTAAATCGGCGCGAATGGCTGTATCTTTCAGATCAATGGAGAGCGGCATCGCGCTGCTTTTCTTTGCTGGGCCGATGGGCGGTTGGGCCGTTGGGCTGTCGGTTTGGTGGACCCTATATGGCCCTAGCCGAGCGATGCTGCAAGCGCGGTGTTATTTACAGTTGGACACTTCTTTCAACGCTGCCGTCACACCGGAAAGCGAGTAGGTGTAGCTGGTCTGGGTGCCGCGCACGGATACGCCAGCCACTTTCATTGACTGGCCGTTACGCATGGCATCGACGAGATCTGATTCCTGACTGACATCGGACAACCATGCATTGTTCTTTTGGGAAAACATCTTGAAAGATTTTCCATCCACGGTCACCGTTACGTCGGTATCAGATTTTAGCGGATAGCCAACTTCTACCTGGGGTTCAAATTTGCCTGACCCGTCAGGCTTCTGACTGACCAGAAAAAACACTTCGCCATGGTCTCGATCACCTGGCACTTTGACGGTCGGAATGGACAAAATATAACAAATTTTCCCAGCGCGTGCATCGTCATAGGTGTAGGCACCCCAGGCCTTGTGCTGTTTTATCGCCTTGGGCGTTTGAGCTATCGCGGCCGTAATTGGAACAGTCAGGACGGTTGAACAAACAACCAATAATTTAAGCGATGATTTGATCATTGTGCTTTCCACCAACATGTTGACCGTCATTTTCAGGTTCAACAGAATATTTACCTATAGATTTAACCATCCTCTTTTGGCGTTACAAAAGCTTAAACAGGTATGGTAAATTTTGGTAAGATTTTAACGATCGCAGCCGCCCCGCCCCTACCATTCACCAGTATCTACGCCAATTTTGGCGAGATTACGAATTGTTGCTGCCATCTGGAATATAACGCTGGCCAACAACTGTAAGACGATTGCGCCCCTTGGTTGCCTTCTGCCTGCTGGCGCCGGAATATTTGGGCTGACCATGGACATGTTTGGGCAAATGGGGATGAGGCCCCTCCAGGCCAGGAGGAGGTCCTCCAGCACGAACCGGCCGTTCGTCAAACCGGCCCAATGATTGTATTCGGTCGTACATGACGATTGCACCAGCGGTTGCGACGTTGAGACAGAACTGGGTTGGGATCTTGATGATAAACTCGCATTTTTCGATCACTTCAGATGAAAGCGAACCATTTTCCGGCCCCAGAACATATGCTGCCATAGTTGGATGGCGAAAACTGGGCAAATCGATTGCATCTTCGGTCAATTCAACACCAACCAGTCGGCACCCGTCAGGCAGATGGATATTCTCCACACTATTATAATTGTACCAGGGCATGTGCTGCTGGCTGTTCGGGGTATCAGAATCCGGCGTCTCGATTCTGCGCCCCGGTGTCAGGGTAAATACGAACGAGGCGCCGAAACCGTAGGCTGTTCTGGCGAGATTGCCAAAATTCATTGGCTTGGAAATTCCTTCCGCACCGATACCAAAATATCCACGTGTTTTCATGGGCGCCTTTTATACTGAACCGGCGATGGCTGGCAAGCGAGGGGGAATTTGAGGTTGTGAAGTCCGGCAGATCAAGTCGACACGGCCTCAATTCTTTACTTTGGTTCGCCAACAAGTCGATCTTTCACAATGGTTCCATTTAAACAGGAACGGTTCTAGTGTCCTCAAAATTGTTCAACTCAATAAATGGCATTTGCATGAGAGCGCTTCTTTCCAAACAACCTGGACCTCCCGCCACGCTTGTTGTGGAGGACATCGACGAACCGATTGCCAAAAAGGGGGAAGTTCTGGTTCGGGTAAATGTTGCTGCTCTCAATTTTTTCGACTGCCTGATCATTGAGGATAAATACCAGTACAAACCACCGCGGCCGTTTTCAATTGCGGCTGAATTGTCCGGAGTGGTTGAAACCGTTGGTGAGGGTGTAGAACGCTTTGCACCCGGCGATCGTGTTTGCGGCTACGTTCAAAGTGGATCGGCGCGAGAGCTGGTTGTGGCTCCTGAAGTGGTCCTGTCGCATATTCCCGACGGGGTCAGTGATGAACAGGCTGCTTGCATCATGGTCACCTATGGCACGTCTTATCATGCGATCAAGGATCGTGGAGAACTTAAGGCCGGAGAAACAATGGCGGTATTGGGAGCGTCGGGTGGCGTTGGTCAAGCAGCTGTTGAGCTCGGCAAAATCATGGGTGCGCGGGTGATCGCCTGCGCATCTTCTGATGAGAAACTTGATTTTTGTCGCCAGTGCGGTGCCGATGAAGGGATCAATTATTCCAGTGAAGACCTCAAGGTGAGGTTGAAGGCATTGGGCGGCAATTCCGGTATTGACGTAATTTACGATCCAGTTGGCGGTGACTTTTCTGAGGCTGCATTTCGATCAATTGCCTGGAAGGGACGGTTTTTGGTGGTTGGTTTCGCTTCTGGACCGATCCCCAAAATGCCTCTTAACCTGCCACTTTTGAAAGGTGCAGATCTGAGGGGTGTGTTCTGGGGTGCGTTTACTGCACGCGAGCCGGCCGCCAACCGACAAAATATTGATGATCTACTTAGATGGCTCGCAGATGGGACGCTGAAACCCCATGTTGATTCGATATTTCCGCTTGAAGAGGCGGAGGCTGCCCTGAACAAAATCGCTGCGCGCGATGTGAAAGGTAAAGTGCTGCTGAAACTTTAAACGCTGCACCTACCCACCCGTTCCAGTCATTGCGCTCCCAAACCCTCAACGATATAACCCAACACTGATTGGCCAAACAAATCAACGGCAGTTGGTTGCGTCGGATTCCCAACGCATGATCAGTCGATTTCAGTTTCCATCGCATGTCGAGCTTTTTCCCGGTGCTCATCCGTCACATGAGCCTGTACGAGGGTCATGGCAGCGGTGAAAACGGCCAGATCGTCAGAAAACCCGACGACCGCAAAAAAGTCCGGGACCACATCGGCGGGAAGAATGAAATAGGCGAGAGCAGCCAACAATGTGCCGCGGACCTTTAGGGGCGTGCTGCTGTCAGTTGCGCAATAATAGGCTGCGGCAAGATCTTCGGCGAATGGAATATGTGCCGCAAAGGCGCGAAACTTGGACCAGAATTGAGTGCGCACCTTTTTTTCCCGGGCGCGTGACTTTGCCATCGGAACGGGGAGCAACAGTTTATCAATTTTGGGCTTGTCCAAACGGCCTCCTGTTGGATATCCGGCGGGATATCAGGTTAACACAATTGTCCATGATATGGGTAACATTGCGCCTGTCTGCAAGCCGTTGCTAATTTATCGAATTGCCAAAGATCAACCAGGGAATGTTTGCAGGGCGTCGAAATTGGTCATTATGTCTGGTTTCGGCAGCGCCTTTCACGCCACAGCAGGAAAAAGGCGTAATAGCAGAGAAACCAGACAATGAAGAGTTCCTGAAACTCCCCGGGACGGTAAACCAGATAGTATTTTAATTCCGTACCCTTATTCAGCGCTCTATAAATCCAGCAGGCAGACATAAGTGTTGCCAGCGGAAACAACGCCAGGGGCGGATAGACGAAATTGAGCCGACTGGGCAGCAATCCCGGCCGTTTCAACAAAACCCATGGAAAAATCATTCCGGTCAACACGATGCCAGCCACCAGGATCGCCCGAGGCAGTTGGTCGAGGAGATTGCTGACATTGTGCAAGTTGGTTTCCTGTTGGTCATTTGCGCCAAGCCAGGCATCCGGCGTGGCCCAGCTAAAATAGTGTTGCCCCCAACTGGCTTCCTCTCCGGCCAGATAGATGCCACCCAAAAACATCGCCGCGCACCATATCATCACCAGGGAATCGGACCGAACATGGGGTGAGAATGTCAGGCGCAAGCCAATCAGGGCGGTTATCAGAGGCAGAAAAAAATGCAGGAACTCAAGAAGCCCATGAGTTTCGCTGGCAAACCATTTTTCAAAAAAGCCTGGATTGTACCAAGCTATAAATGGAATGAATAAAAACGCCGCCAACGGCAACCAAAGATACCATAGACGAGAGCTTAACTGGCTCTCTGCCCGGTATTTTTCTGGATTGGATATGAATTCGCAATTCAAATTTTAAAAAGCCCGCTCAATGAATGGAAATAAAACGACACCAGCAATCGTGAACGGCTCTAGGTTATCACCACTTGCTTGTCCAGCCCATCAGATCTTCAGGCCAGCATGTCCATCTTCTCGGCAAGTTTGACGTCCAGTTCCGTCAGGCCATTAGCGCTGTGGGTGGTCAATCTTACATCGACTGTTTTGTAGACATTGGACCATTCCGGGTGATGATTCATTTTCTCAGCGACCAAGGCAACCCGTGTCATGAAACCAAAGGCATCAACAAAATTGCTGAAGACGAATGTTCGGGTAATTGCCAAGCCATCTTGTGTCAGGCTCCAATTTGACAATCGGACAAGTGCGCTGGTGATTTGTGTGCTGCTGAGTTGATCTGTCATGAGCTGCCTGTTGGTTGGAGACAATTCAGCCTGCACCATTGTGGGGGATGATAACAAGCGGCGAGGCAGTTGAAATGTCGCACATAGAGATCAGCTCGCTAACTGACCAAAGGCCATGTCTGTTCAATTCTGTAGGGGCCTCCACCCCGGGAATTTCGGGCTGAATAGAGCGCAAATCTGGCTGGTCGATAGTCAAGGTCAGGTTGTGCAGCACCGTTTTGGGATAAATATCGGGCCACCGAATCGGCTGAAACATTTTTGCACCGCCCGAGTGTGATATGGGGTGTAAACCGTCTGGAATCGGGTGCCAATCCCAACTGTTGCATCAACCGATCCTGTGTGGCTGACAAATGGAACAAGCAGTCGTCTGGTTTAACCTCGGCATAAAGGGCGCTGGGTCTGGAACCGCCAAAACATTTCATCTCCCCCACCTTGATATTTGGCTGGTGCCACTTGCGTCGGGACAGGATGTCGTAAATGTCGTTTGCTTGTTGGTGATCAACATCACCGATGAATCTCAAGGTGATATGAAAGTCTGATGGATCGACCCACCGAACATCTGCCAGCCCCGACTGCTTCAGGGTGAGCATCAGTCGCACCGATGAGGGAACTTCCAATCCAGTGAACAATCTTGGCATATGTTGGCGCCCCTCAGTTATTGATCGCGTTCGCTGACCTCGTTGGGCAATTCAACCACGATTGATTTTGCATCAAGATCGATGGCCGGGACGTTGGTTCGGGTAAATTCGATCAGAATGGACTGGCCGGAACCAGCAGGCATTATTTCGACCAGATCGCCCGCACCGAAATTCACCACGTCGAGCACTGTGCCAAAAGCCGCTCCTTGTGGATCAACAACATGACAGCCGATCAGATCGGTTACGTAGAATTCGTCATCGTCGATATCGTCCGGCAGCATTGAACGGTCGACATATAGATCGGTGCCATTGAGAGGTTCGGCTTCGTCTCGAAAATTGATGCCTTTGAACTTCACAACAAGCACTGATTTTGAAGCACGCATTCGGACGATTTTGAACTTGCGGCCATCCCCGGAATACAGGCTGCCATAGTCGCCCAGAGTCAGAGGATCATTGCCAAAAGATTTAACCCGCACTTCACCCTTAATTCCATGGGGTCCGCCAATTCGGGCCATCAAAACTGGATTGTCGAGTTGCATCGGTTGGTTCCGTAAAAAAGGCGGCAGGCCGTTTAGGTCTACCGCCTGATATAATGGGGTTGAACCCCAGAAGTCGAGCCAGATTATTCTGCTGCAGCTTCTTCGGCCGGGGCCTCTTCAGCAGGTGCCTCTGCAGCGGCTTTAGCGGCCTCTTCAGCATCAGCTGTAGCTTGTTTGGCGTCTTCTTCTTTCTGAGCTTTTTCGTCCAAACGCTCCTGGGCCTTGCGACCTGGTTTGGCTTTGTTTGGATTGTTGCGGGCTTCACGTTTCATCATGCCTTCGGCATCAAGGAAGCGTAAAACACGATCTGTTGGCTGGGCGCCCTGGTCGAGCCAATACTGGACGCGATCCTTGTTCATTGTGATGCGCTCTGCGGAATCTTTTGCCAGCAGTGGGTTGTATGTGCCCAGTTTTTCGATGAAACGACCATCGCGTGGCGCACGCGTATCGGCGGCAACGATGCGATAATAGGGGCGTTTTTTTGATCCGCCACGGGCGAGTCTGATTTTGGTAGCCATTGATTTAGTTCCTTGATGGGATGTTGATTAATTAAGGGTGGATGTGTGGCGAAACACCAATCGGGGATCGTCACGCAATGTTGTTTCTCTTTCCAATGTCGCGCCCAAACGTCGGGCCACGGCAATTGAGGCTTGATTGTCAGGATGAACAAAACTCATCAGCGGCGGCAGGCCGATATCAGTTTCTGCCCATGACAATATTTTCTTGGCAGCTTCGGTTGCATAACCATGACCTTCATTGCCTGGATACAGGCTCCATGCCATCTCTGGTTCCTCAAGATCGGGAGGAAACCAGATGCCGGCATGACCTACCGCGTGATCTGCATCCTTGAGCTGAATGGCAAACATGCCGTATTCACGCAGGATCCATTCCCCCGCCATCGCTGCAAAGGCTACCCAGGATTGGGCTTCTGTTTGAACTCCGGACAGAAAGAATCTTGTGCGGGCAGGATCGGCCCAAAATCCCGCAAAATACGGGAAATCATCAAGCTGCCAGCCGCGCAAAACCAACCGTGATGTGTGCAAAACCGGGGTCATATCAACCGCGCGCATGGTGGTGATGCTGAATGACTTCGCGAATGACAAACTCGAGGAACTTTTCAGCGAAATCGGGGTCAAGATCAGAGCGTTCTGCGAGTCGACGCAGGCGATCAATCTGCTCTCCTTCACGTGCCGGATCTGATGGTGGCAGATCGTGTTTTGCTTTCAGGGCACCCACTTCCTTGGTCTTGCGAAAGCGTTCAGCAAGAATATGGATCAGAGCGGCGTCAAAATTATCGATTGATGCCCGAATAGACAGCAATTGCTCGTGGGGCGATTTATCTGTGGTCATTTTTTCTTTCCAAGCGAAGTACCGCCACCAAGGCCGGGAAGTTTGGGGCCACCGAGACCGGGCAATTTTGGTGGTCCACCAGCGCCCATCTGACGGGCCATTTGTTCAAGCTGTTGCGGATCCATTCCGCCCATGCCGCCACCAGGCATGCCGGGCATTCCGCCCATGCCGCCGCCGCCGCCGCCGCCAGGCAGGCCCATGGCTGCTGCCATTTTGCTCATCATGCCCTTGCCCTTTTTGCCCGCCATGGATTTCATCATATCGGCCATTTGGCGATGCATTTTCAGCAGCTGGTTGATTTCCTGTACCGATGTACCGGAGCCGGCAGCGACGCGTTTCTTGCGGCTGGCATTCAGCAGTTTTGGCGTTTTGCGCTCCTTGCGCGTCATGGAAGAGATGATCGCCTGCTGCTTTTTGAAGATATTGTCATCAATGCCGGCAGCTTCGATCTGCTTGGCCATTTTGCCAATGCCCGGCATCATTTTCATGATTGATCCCATGCCGCCCATTTTCGACATTTGACCAAGTTGCTGCGAGAGGTCATCCATATCGAACAGACCCTTCTGCATTTTCCTGGCCATCGCCTCGGCCTGCTCGGCATCGATGGTCTGGGAGGCTTTTTCAACCAGAGAGACAATGTCTCCCATGCCCAAAATACGGTCGGCAATACGATTGGGATAGAAGTCTTCCAGCGCATCCATTTTTTCGCCAACACCGAGCAATTTGATCGGTTTGCCGGTGACAGCGCGCATGGAAAGAGCTGCACCGCCGCGGCCATCGCCGTCGATGCGGGTAAGAACAATGCCAGTGACACCAACGCGGCTGTCAAAATTCTGAGCAAGATTGACCGCGTCCTGACCGGTCAGCGCGTCAGCGACCAGGAGAATCTCGTGGGGATTGGCGGCGGCCTTAATATCGGCCATTTCCACCATCAGAGGTTCATCAATGGAAGTTCGACCTGCGGTGTCGAGAATCACGACATCATAACCGCCGAGCTTGGCGGCTTGCATGGCGCGGTTGGCAATCTGGATGGGGTCCTGACCTTCAACGATGGGCAGCGTCTCGACTTCGGTCTGCTCGCCCAGTTGACGTAGTTGTTCCTGAGCGGCTGGTCGTCTGGTGTCGAGCGACGCCATCAGAACTTTTTTACGATCCCGTTCACGCATACGCAGGGCAATTTTGCCTGTCGTCGTCGTTTTACCCGAACCTTGAAGACCGACCATCATGATCGCTACGGGCGCCGGTGCATTCAGGTCTATCTGGACATCTTCCTCGCCCAGCATGGCCACCAGTTCATCATGAACGATCTTGACGACCATTTGTCCGGGCGTGACCGATTTGACAACCGAAGCACCAACAGCTTTTTCGCGCACCGCTTCAGTGAATTCGCGCACCACTTCAAGGGCAACATCTGCTTCAATCAGCGCCCTTCTGATTTCTCTGAGCGCTGTTGAGACGTCTTTTTCCGATAGCGCACCACGGCGGGTGAGGCCGTCAAATATTCCGCTAAGTCGGTCCGACAGAGATTCAAACATGGTGTCTCAATTCCCAATTGCTGTTGGCAAAAGGTAGGGTTTTGTGGGCGGCAAATCCACCAGCTATCGAGCAAACGCAAAACGCATCCGCGGGCGAAACTCGCTGGCGGATGGTGACCTCCGGTGGCTCCGTAGAGAGGGACCGGTCGGCTGCTCAAGAACTAATGGTCTTGTCTGTTGGCCGCGATATGACGCGATAGGGCCAAAGAGTCAAGTGTTTTGGCGGCTGAAAGCCAGTTTGAATGGGGCCACGACAATGTGAACGATAATTAATCACAGGGTCACAATTACGCCTTGTGCGAACACCATTTGTTCGGTTCGCCAGGCTGGCGCGCATAAAACAATTTACCTGCAACAAATCGGTCGGGATAATCAAAAAAATGTGGAACAAGAAAACCAACACAGAACAACATTGTCATCACGAAACAGATCGATTGCGGGATAATAAGCCGGGGAGTGAGAATCATCAACATTCTGGACAACAAACCCGCGAACTAAGCAGCCGAAGCGATGGCCCCATTTATGTCTCGTCAGCGATGGACCTCTATCCCTACTAGGGCCTGACCGACTCAGAGGCTTGACTTGCGGCAGCTTCAACCACAGGTGTTGGGGCATGAAAAGAAGACAATTTCTAAAAGCGTTTGGGTTGCTACTCGCTGGTGGGTCTGCAACCGGCGCTGGAGCAATTACTTTGGCACGGTCGCGCAATTCTTACTATGATGGTCCCGTCAGCGACCATTTTGATGGACTAAATTTCTACAACCCAAATGGCACACCACCAAAAGGTTTTATTGAGCTGATCAAGTGGCAGACAGGCGGTGGCCGAAAAAAATGGCCCGCTAGTTACGCCTCTCCCCATGAAGACACGCCGCCGAAATCCGTTAATTCGGATGACCTCAGAGTTAGCTTTGTTGGCCATGCAACCATATTGATTCAGACAGGTGGTCTCAACATATTGACTGATCCTGTTTGGTCGCAGCGCGCCTCGCCTGTGAGCTTTGCCGGACCCAAACGGGTCAATGACCCGGGGATAAATTTTGATAACCTGCCACCGATCGACGTGGTGTTGCTGTCTCACAATCATTATGACCACCTCGATCTACCAACGCTGTCGAAGCTGAATGTGGCTCATAATCCGTTGATCGTGACACCTTTGGGCAATGACCGGATATTGAAGAATCACGATTCGCGGCTGAAAGTGGTGGTTGGTGACTGGGGCGATACAATTGAGCTTTCTTCGAAAACAAAAGTAACGCTGGAACCCATGCACCATTGGTCCGCTCGCGGTTTCGGGGATCGGCGCAATGCGTTGTGGGCGGCATTCGTGGTTCAATCGGCCGCCGGCAATATTTACCACATCGGCGATACCGGTTTTCATGGTGGGTCAAACTACTTAACAGCCCGGGATAAATACGGTGAATTTCGTCTGGCAATTCTGCCGTTTGGTGCCTTTGAGCCGCGGGATTTTATGCGTGGCCAACATCAAAATCCTGATGAAGCCGTACAGGGACATTTACTTTGCGGTGCCCAATTTACTCTGGGACACCACTGGGGCACGTTTCAGCTGACCAATGAGAGTATTGAAGATCAGTTGGAGGCACTGGATGATGCCCGGCTAAAACATGGGGTCAGTGAAGATTTGTTTAGGGCTTTGCGACCGGGTCAGGTTTGGGATGTTCCGCGCCACCGTCCAGAAAATGCATAGGCAAATTGAATGAGTGTGTCAGTTTACGAGCAGGAGTCGCAGCGGCAGCAATGGCGACAGGGGTACGATGGTGTGCCAGCGGGTCATCTGGCGGTGCATCGCTGGTATTTGCGGCTGGCAAAACCCTGGGATGTTGCAGATCGCAACCCTCCGGTTGAGGGATTGACGATAATGCGGGCAAGTTGCCCTTCAGTCGCATTTTACAGATTCTTGTATCATACAGCCGGAGAGGAGTTCGTCTGGGGCGACCGGCGCCGAATGAGTGATGAGAAGCTGGCCGGGTTGATCGGTGATGACGATGTGCATGTGATGGTGCTCTACCAGTCGGGTACACCGGCAGGATTTTTCGACGTGAATTTCAGCGATTCGAGCGAAACCGAAATCAAGTATTTTGCCCTGCTCCCTGGCAATATCGGTCAGGGGTTGGGTAGTTACATGCTGACCAAGGCCATCCTTTATGCTGGCCAACGAAAAGTGCCGTTGGTTCTTGATACCTGCACTCTGGACCATCCCATGGCTTTGGAGAATTATCGAAAGCGCGGGTTTGAAATCTACCACGAAGAAGACGAGGAATATCCAGACCCGCGACTTGACGGCACGATACGCAAGGATGCCGGTCAACACGTTCCGCTTGCCGAGTGACCAAACACGCGCCATATAGGCGCCCATGAACCAGCGTGTCGCCTTTGCAAAGATGAATGGGATCGGTAACAAGATCATGGTTGCCGATATGCGCGCGCGCGCCGATCACATTACGCCGCAGGCTGCTATTGCCTTGGCGACTGATCGCGAAACCCATTTTGACCAATTGATGGCAGTTCATTCCCCGGGCCCTGTAGGCAAAGATGCCAGAATCGAGATCTTCAATTCTGACGGTTCAATGTCGGGTGCCTGCGGCAATGGCACACGTTGTGTGGTGCAATGGTTGAATGCGCAAACGGGAACCAGTGACTTCTCCTTTGAGGTCGAAGATCAACCCCTGACGGCCCAATTGATGGACAACGGCCATATCAGCGTCAATATGGGTCGCCCACGCTTTGCCTGGGACCAAATTCCACTGTCAGAAGAATTTGCCGACACGCGTGGAATTGAGCTTGAAATAGGTCCGCTGGGTGATCCGATCCTGCACACGCCTTCGGTCGCCAATATTGGTAATCCTCATGCTGTTTTTTGGGCCAGTAAGGACGTAAATTCCTATGCATTGGACAAGTTTGGGCCGATGCTGGAACACCATCCGTTGTTTCCGGAGCGGGTCAATATTTCAATCGCTCAACAAGTAGGCGACAACGAAATGACGATACGTACCTGGGAGCGCGGTGCTGGTTTGACGCTGGCATGTGGATCGGCAGCTTGCGCGGTGGCTGTTTGCGCGATCCGGCTTGGTAAGACGGGGAGACAAGTTCGCATCAACCTGCCCGGTGGAATGTTGGACATTGATTGGCGGGACGATGATTTTATCATCATGAGTGGTGCAGCCGAACATGAATTTGATGGACTGATGGATCCTCTGACGGGCGCTTGGGAGCGTTTGTCGTGAGCGAACGGGTTTCATCCGGTCTGGAAGTGATAACTTTTGGCTGTCGGCTGAATACCTATGAGTCCGAGGTGATGCGTCGAGAAGCCGAAACCGCCGGTCTCGGTGGATTGAAAGATGGAGCCGTGGTGATCAACACATGTGCGGTAACAGCCAATGCCGTGCGGGAAGCCAAACACGCTATTCGTAAAGCCCGGCGTGAACAGCCCGATGCCCGCATCATTGTTTCCGGTTGTGCTGCACAAACCGAGCCCGAAACTTTTGCTGACATGTCGGAAGTTGATCTGGTGCTCGGGAATGAGGAAAAACTACAGGCCCATTCTTATCGACTGTTGCCGGATTTTGGGGTCAACCAGTTCGAAAAAGTTCGGGTCAATGACATTATGGAGGTGCGCGAAACGGCTTCTCACATGGTTGAGGCCATTGAAGGGCGCAGTCGTGCATTTGTGCAGGTTCAAAATGGCTGTGATCATCGCTGCACTTTCTGCATCATTCCCTATGGCAGGGGTAATTCCCGCTCCGTTCCTGCCGGAGAGGTGGTCGATCAGATCCGCCAATTGGTCGATAACGGTTATAGGGAAATTGTTCTTACGGGTGTTGATCTGACGTCCTGGGGCGGCGATCTTCCCGGCAGGCCGTCGTTGGGGCGTCTGGTCCAGTCAATTCTATCCCGGGTGAATGGTTTGGAGCGCCTGCGGTTGTCGTCGATTGATTCCATCGAGGTCGACGAACCTTTGATGGACGCCATAGCCAGCGACCGACGTCTGATGCCGCATTTGCATTTGTCGCTGCAATCGGGCGACGATATGATCCTGAAGCGGATGAAGCGTCGCCATCTCAGGGATCATACGATTCGCTTCTGTAACGATGTTCGCAACGTCAGGCCAGACGTGGTTTTTGGCGCCGATATCATTGCCGGCTTTCCCACCGAAACTGACGCCATGTTTGAAAACTCTCTGTCGATAATCGATGAGGCCGGTCTCACTTATTTGCATGTTTTCCCTTACAGTGCCCGACAAGGAACGCCGGCAGCAAAAATGCCACCAGTCGATGGCGCACTGATCAAGAAACGTGCTCGACAATTGCGCGACAAGGGGGATGTTGTGCTGCAAACTTTTCTCAGTGATCAAATCGGAAAGACTGCCGCCGTTTTGATGGAAACCAATGGACAGGGCCGCACCGAGCAATTCACCTCAGTAAAAGTAGCTGATGCTGAGCCGGGCTGTCTGGTGAAGGTGAAGATAACCGGGCATGATGGTGCGCGTTTAATTGGGTCGACTGTCAGCAGTTTACAGGCGGCATAGGGGATTTTATGGCTGAAAAGAAAGAAGGCTTTTTCAAGCGCCTGTTCAGATTTGGCAAAAAACCCCGAGAAGAGCCGGAAAAAGACCTCGATGCCGAAAAGCAGGCCGCTGAGGCGGCGGTTGAAGCTGAAGCAGTTGCTGCTGAAAAACTAAAAGCTGAAGAAAAGGCCGCCAAACGCCAGGCTGAAGAGGCGGCGACCGCGGCCAAAGTTCGGGCAGATATTGAAGCTGAAGAAGCCAGACTCGCTGCAGAGACGGCTGCCGCTGAAGCTGCCGCCGTCGCTGCCGCTGAGAAAGCCGCAATCGAAGAAGAGAAACGCGCCGAAGAACAAGCCGCTCTGGAAAAAAAAGCCCAATTGGAGGCCGAGCGCCAGGCCGCCAAGGAAAAACAGGAGGCTGATGAGAAGGAGGCGGCTGCCAGACAGGCCGCCGAACAAAAGGCGGTAGCTGATCTGGCCGCAAAAGATGCAGCAGTTGCGGCTGCGAAAGCTGCAAAGGCTGAAGAAGCTGCAAAAGCGCTGGAAGCGGCAAAAGCAGCGGAAGCGGCGGCTGCGATGATGCTGGTGGAGAAAGCCAAAGCAGCAGAAAAACTCGCCGCGCAAAAAGCAAAACAGGAAGCAGCGGAAGAAGACGCTCGCAAGGCCGCAGAGCTTGTGCAGGAAAGGCTTGACAAAGAGCGCCAGCAGGCTGTTGTTCCAGAGCCAGAGCCAGAGCCAGAGCCAGAGCCAGAGCCAGAGCCAGAGCCAGAGCCAGAGCCAGAGCCAGAGCCAGAGCCAGAGCCAGAGCCAGAGCCAGAGCCAGAGCCAGAGCCAG
>JABABQ010000013.1 GCA_014238155.1 Rhizobiaceae bacterium | reverse complement strand
TGATGCCGCGCAGGGGTGGTCGGTAGGCGAAGAGCAGGGAGCCACTCATGCGGCAGTACCGTATTGCCGAGGTGGGCTACGCCATAAGGCCAAGTCGAAAGACGACAGCCCAAGAGCCGAAATGGGTGCTTTCAGGCATCACTATCTAACTAAGGATTGGTGCCTGTAAGCATCCTCTCCGAGCTGAGCCACAAATGAGATTTGAGTTTGTGGCAAAAACAATACCCAGACGCGGAAATCGCGGGCGTGGGAACGGCTCGGTTTGGGTTCGCGGCTTTGCCGCTTGCGCTCACGCTGTCGGGCTAAAGCCCTTCGCTCCGCGGGGGCGGGCCTGACCGGCCCGGACGGCTCTTCGCCGTCTTCTACGGATGGTTCAGAGCCAGGGAGCGCGAGGGTAAATTATTTGCTGTCGTCATGGTGAGGCGCATTCCGCGCTCTCCGTATCAGGCGGCGAAGAGCCGCCCGCGCCCAATGGCGCGCCCCCGCGGAGCGAAGGGCTTTAGCCCGACAGCGTGAGCGCAAAACAAACAAAAACTCGAGGCCAGAACATCAACCAACCCAATGCCCCCGGCGATAGTCCCGCACACTCCGCGCCCTCCGCATCAGGCGGCGAAGAGCCGCCCGCGCCTGATGGCGCGCCCCCGCGGAGCGGCGGGCCTTCGCCCGCCTGCGTGAGCGCAAAACAAACAAAACTCGAGGCCAGAACATCAACCAACTCACTGCCCCCGGCGATGGTGCCACACCAATTCCTGATTCTAACCCGCCCAGAAGCTGTCAGGGAGCGGGTCGGTATCGTTCATTATACAGGAATAAACCGCCGACTCATCGAACGGATAGCGCGCCTCCATTTGCGGGGTCAAAGTCAGACCTAGGCCCGCTGCTGTTGGCCGCTGCAATGCGCCGTTTACGATTTTTCCCTGATCGCGCATCATTTCGCGGCCCAGCGGAAAATTGAGCATCGGAAATTCGACCAGTTCTCCACCCCCGGCAAAAGCCGCATGATAGCTGGCCATGACCGCCGCCGCGCCGCCCCAGGCGTGGACAACAACCGGGGTGTTTTGTGCCTGGGCCGCCTCAAACACATCCATCACGGCAGAAATTCCACCCATCACCGACGCGTCGGGCTGGACGAAGTCGTAGACATGATTGTTCACCCGCTCGATCATCTCTTTGGGCGTGGTGATGATCTCGCCACCACATACGGGCACATTAATCCGGCTGCGCAATTGTTTGAATTTCTCCGGGGCATCAGGACCGATTGCTTCTTCCACAAAAATCATTCTGTGATCTGTCAGGCCATGAACCAACTCCACAAATTCGGCGACATCGTCGACTTCCTGGGGCGGGTCGGCCAGGTTCTGGCACATGTCTACACCGACTTCGATGCCGCGCTGGCCGGCTTCTTCCAGCACCCAGGCGGTACGCAATATGTCACTTTTGGCAGAGCGAATTTTGTATTTCTGGATGCCGAGACTGTCGAGCAGATCAAATTCCCGCAGGAACTGCTTCTTGGTGTCACAGCACCCGCCGGATCCATAAATGGCAATGGCATCGGATTGGGCGCCACCCAGCAAGTCATAGACCGGCACATTCAGGCTTTTGCCCTTGGCGTCCTGCAAGGCGATTTCAAAGGCGGCGATTACGTGGCGGGCGGCACCCTGAAGCGACCAGTAGTCACAAAGCGAGCGCAGGTTGCGAACCCTGTCGGCAATATCATGACCTTCCCTGCCAATGACCTGCGGCGCACAGAGTTCGACTATCGACTTGAACACCAGCGGAGCAAAAACGGCGAGATACCCTTCCCCCAGTCCGGTCACACCATTGTCGAGGGTAACTTCCACCATGCCGATGGTCCGTTTGGGTCCATTGGGGAAGCACTTCTTGATTTCAGGATCATCTGCATCTGCATAAGGCGAGCTCAACAATATGCAGCGTATATCTGTAATTTCGGGCATTGGTATCCTCGGTTCATGTCGACGACCACTTCAAGAAGCAAGTCCTCTGGACAGGTTAGGAGATAATTTCGAAAATTGTCGACATCCGGGGAAATCCATCCCAGCTATTTTGAACGGTTGACAGTTGAGTCGTCGATTTCGTTGAATGACCGGCAAGTATAAATGTAAACAAAGATCCGGACATGTCGGGTGCATAGAAAAGGAAAGAAATGTGCTGGAAATTTGCGTTGATACGATCGGTGGGGTGGCTGCCGCAATTAAGGGTGGTGCCGGGCGTGTGGAGTTATGTTCATCGCTGTCTGAGGGCGGTTTGACACCGTCTGCCGGTCTGATGCGGGCTGCTGCCAAATTACCGATTCCCTGTTACGCAATGATCCGCCCCCGAAGCGGGCTGTTTGGATTTTCAGAATCAGAAGCCGAGATCATGCTCGCTGACATTGCCATGGTGCAGGAAGCCGGATTGGCCGGTGTGGTGCTTGGCGCTCAGGGGGATGACGGTGGACTGAACATGCCGCTGCTGGCGCAGTTGATTGCCGCGGCTGGTGATCTGGGTAAAACCCTGCATCGGGTAATCGACGTGGTGCCCGAACCATTGATTGCCCTGGATCAGGCAATGGAACTGGGATTTGAACGGGTACTGACTTCCGGTGCGGAGCCCCTGGCCCCGGACGGCGCACCTTTGATTGCGAAAATGGTGTCGAGAGCTGAAGGGAGATTATCCGTGATGCCGGGGTGCGGATTGACGGCAGACAATGTGGCTGAAGTGATGGCAGTCACCGGAGTACACGAAGTGCATGCTGCCTGCAGCGTCAAAGTGTCGGGTGATTTGGCTTTTTCAGACTTCGATCCACCGGGTGGGAGGTTTGAGACTTCCCAGTCCGAAATTCGAGAAATGGTCAGCCAGATCAGCAGGTAACGCGAGAATTGGAATTATCCGTATATACGGCGCATGTCGGGCTTTTCCGTACAGTAGTAATGCACCCAGATATAGAGGTGACTGAAGGCTGCCACGATCAGCGCGGCAACGGATTGAAATAGAAATGCCGGCGCCCAAAGCATGAAAAAACCAAACACATACATTGCGTTAGGTGTCCATCTGAATATCCCTTTTCTGACCAGCGGCAAATTGCGATAGGATACATCGAAGTGATCGATGCCAAATGCTCTGTCGAAGCTGAAATATCGTCCCACGCAATACATCAGATAGATCGACGGCAGCAGAAGGGCCATACCGATTATATACCCGACCCACGGATCGATTGGCAGTGAACCACGGTTGGACCAAGCCAGAGCAAAGGCCAGCACCGGTCTTAATATCATCAATATTGAAAAACCAACCTGGTAGAGCCGAAAGGCCTGTTCGCCCAACAAACTGGTCAGCCGCTGACCACTCAGTTGCAGGCGCCAGCACAGCCACACATAGGCTTGATGAGCGATGGCGTCCGCGACCGCCAGGATGACCCAGGTGCTGGTCGACAGGCCGATGAAGGAGCCGATGTGAATACCGGGAAGTTGGGAAGCCAGATAAAGGCCGGCAAGTAATCCTAACAAGCAGATCAGATGCAGCAATTGACCTTCAAAAAACAAACTTCGCTGTTTTTGTGTTTCGATCATCATAGTCTCTCATGCGATTGCGAACAAAGCTAGCAGATCGCAGCGGCAAGGACCATTTCTGTCGTCATGTATCTCAGAGCACTGGCATTGCTCATGAATGTACAAGTAAAATAATCCGCCCATTGTCCCGATCAGCGCCAATGGCACTGAGGGGCCAGTTGCTTAAAGGAGGGATTTGGACAACCCCTCCTTCAAAATCTTAGTTCCGATGATCGTGAATATTTATTGACTGTCTTTTGGCCTTAACTGTGCACACCGGCTGCAAGAATTTATTTGGCTTGCATCGTTTTCCGTAAGGATGGCGAATAACGTATTTGGCTCCCCTTTTAGTTGCCCGATATGCCTTGCTGGCGCCATTGCGGATCTCTGATGGCACGACCACCCGGTTGACCTTACGAATTCCGCGCCCGGTCGCGCGTCCAGCTTTCTTGACGCCCCGTTTGGCCTTCTTGTAGGCACCTTTTATGCTCCATGAGACCAGGATAGGCTCGCCAGCGGAGGTCGTGGCGGCGCTTTCATTAATTCCACCCGCGATATCAATCGGCACCAGATTTGCATTGCTCTGAAGAATAATGCTTTCAGATGTCGTTGGATTGACGCTGGCTTGGGCTGGCGTTTGTGCAGAAAGAATTGCAACTGACAGCACGATGGCTGAAATGACTTTGACTTTTGACATGATGTGTTCCCACTAATTGAGTTTCGCTGTTGATAAAACCATTTTCACAAAACCCCGATGAATGCTTATGGAACGGCTCGTTCATCGCTCATTCAGGCGTGGAATAAATTATCTATCTGCAGTTAAAAGAAAAAAAACCGGGAGCATGCGGGAGATTTGATAGCAGCTGGCACCGACAGGTTGTGAAGTTTCAATCGGAGTTTGTTGGATGGAAGACAGATAATACTACGGGATGCCTGGCCCTGTGTCGTTTGATTGAAGCTCTCGATGGATCCGTCCAATTAGTTCAAAGTTGAGGGATCGGTTAGTTGGTGTCTCAATTGGTCAAGATCCATGGCGTGACCAAGGGGGTCTGCGGCCCGCAAAGAAATGAGGACCCGGGTAAAAACTCGGATCCTCACTGGTCTCGTTTCAATTAACGCAGCAGGCATTTCCAGGAATATGGATCATTCCAGTTGAGGGCCTTGGCCTTGTAGGCGCGATTTCCGTATTGCAGTTTGCAGGCTTTGCTGACGAGAATTGGGCGACGGTTTCCAGCGCTTTGTTCACACGTCCAGCCGCCGGCATTTTTCGCGATCAACTTCGCCTTGAATGCATTGCCATATTGTTTCTTGCACCAGGGAGTAAGGTTGACCCCGCGCATTGTCACAACTGCCTTGCGGCCAATGCACCTCCAAGAATACGGATTACTCCAGTTGAGCGCCTTGGCTTTATAGGAGCGGCTTCCATATTGCAGTTTGCAGGCTTTACTGACAAAGATCGGTCGACGGTTTCCGGCACTTTGTTGGCAAGTCCAGCCACCGGCATTTCGGGCGATCAACTTTGCCTTGAATGCCTTGCCATGGGTTTTTTGACACCATGCGCTGAGATTAACTCCGCCGAGATTTACATCTTTATAAGTTGTTGCCTGGGCGGTTTGAGCGGAAGCGATCAACAAAGTGGTCGCTCCGACTATTTGAATTAGGTTCCTGAACATTTGAATTTCCCTTTGTCGATGAGTTCTTTGTTTCGATGACTGGAAGCTAAATCATCTCAGATGCATGCGTTCTGAACATGATATTCATGCAGGGTTCAGGATGAGGTGCGATGCCAGTATGCTGGTGCATTCTCGTTCGCGCCACGAATTTGGACAAAATTATTGGGCTGCTCACTTCGCGTCATTTGGACGTATTCCCAGTGCAAACGAATTTGTCTGACGATGCAATTTCTTACCAGACAAATTCGCAATAAACATTGGCGGGCCGGCTGCCCAATGAGCCTGCGGGATACAAAGAAAAGCATTCGGTGTTTGATGTCTCACACCGAATGCGATTGCAGTGCTTGGACAACAGTCGAAATCAAATACAAACCAACTGTTCATTTTTTGAGAAGGGACTCACATCCCTGCCGGCTAGTTCCAGGCTTTGTTGGGATCGACCTTGAACAGGTATTCCATGAAGATCTTGGTGACTTCCGGGAGTACATCTGGACGCGCGTGATCGCGTTGCAGTTCGGCAGGAACCACGTTCCAGGTGATAGGTTCGACACCTGCTGCAATCATCCGCTTCATGCCATTTTCATGGGACAATTGTGTCATGCTGCCAACTGTGTCTTCTGGAACATGAACATCATATCCAGCCTTTTCGGCCTCAATCGCCGGGTAAGCCAGGCATACATCAGTCCAAAGGCCTCCCATGATCAGTTTCTTGCGGCCCGTCGCTTTTACAGCGGCCACAAATTCGGGCTCTTCCCAGGCGTTGACGTTGGTTCGATCTATGAATACGGCATTTGGAGCAAGCTTGCTCAGCTCCTCGATCATCGGATCATATCCATTTAAACCAACAGCAACGTGGGAGAAAATGATCGGGATGTCGTACAAGACAGCGGTTTTGATGAGGCCGGTCGTATTGTTGATCAGATCCTCGTGGGAGATATTGCGCACGCCCTGCAATATGGGCGGCTGATAGTCGATCAGGATCAGCGCTGAGTTCTTGGGTGACAGAAACGGATCTTCGTCAGCTGCTCGGGCCGGTGTTCCTGTATAACCATCTGGATATGTAGCGACACCATTGATGGTTTTGATCTCAGCGATCGATGGTTGAATTGTTAGTGCTGCTGCAACGGCAATTGTGCTGATTGTTATTAAACTACAAATTTTCATTTTGGCATTCCTTTTCGATGGGGTTAGTCATTTAGTGGATGGACATGTTCGGCGACGAGAGGTGTCGCCGGAGACCCCGATACGACCGGCGATCCTTTGCTGGGTTCTGTCACAAAAGCGCTCCTTCAGAACGGCTCTGGGAGCAGGAAGGTCACCGACCAAACTGCGACGAATGTAAATTTTTTGGACATTTGCATCGTGGGCCTTCAAAAACACAGAGTGCTCTTCACTCGGCCAACATATAATTCTTATTCACACTATGGATAATACCGCAATTGGACAGATATTATTTCTAGCTGAACAACAAAGTTGACAACACCGCCACTGGAACTGCCTCAACTTAGTTTGGGTTCTTTAGCGCCTGAACTGATTGTGGCAGCCGATAAAACAGGAAGGCTGAACATCCGAGCAAAATCACGGCAATGGTTGGGCGTACATAGCCACCCATTAAGAACAGAGGAACCGTCACGGAAAGCAGGAACAGCGGGACGTACCAGACCGTCCAGGGTTTGATGCCGCGATCATCTTGATACCAGCTGAAGCCGATTGAAAATACGCTCACAATTATGAAAAATAGTGACCACGGATGCGTAAAAAACTCTGAAATATCGGTAGAAAGCGCCAATGATCTGGAAAGCCAGCGTTCAGCGATTGGCCCCAGTACCACACCCAAAATCATCGGAGCGAGCGGAAATTTGAGAATTCGCATCACATAGCCAACGATCCCGAATATCGCCAGAGTCCACATATCGTTGACAATATTGTTCAGCGAAAATACCCCAATGCCGCAATAGACCAGAATGATGGACGCCAGAACATACATGCGCACCTTGGTTATCAGCACAAATCCGCGCAAGGCTCCGGATTGCAAAGCCAAGACCAGAACATTGGCCAGAAAGAAAGCAATGAAAATTGCGTAGGCTATCTTTGGTTGTTCGCTGATGAAGGCCGGGCTTGGCACCACGTCATGGATCAGCAACGCACCGAGCATCACTGCCGTAATAACATCGCCAGGAATGCCCAGCGCCATCATCGTGATCAGCGCACCGCCAGCAGTTGCGTTATTGGCGGATTCGGGAGCGATGATACCCCCGGGATGGCCGGTGCCAAATTTCTCCGGGTTTGGGGATGCTTTCTTTGCCTGGTCATAAGCAAGAATATTTGAAATCGAAGACCCGGCGGCGGGGAGCACACCGGTAAACACGCCAATGAACGACGACCGCACAACGTTGACCCAATCGGCAAAAATCGTCTTGATGGCCCGCATATGCTCGATACGAATATCGACTTCTTGCATATCGCTTAGCGCCTTACGGGCAGCCCCTCTGTCGCGAACATCTGACATCAGTTGTGAAAAGGCGAACAGGCCTATCAATACTGGCAGAAACGCAAATCCCTCACCCAGATAGTCATTGCCGAAGGCGAAGCGCTTCACGCCGTTGATGTCATCCTCGCCCACCGTGGCGATGATCAGACCAAGCGCCCCCGATATCAGCCCTTTGATCATGTTTTCACCTGCCAGGCTGGCGGTGACGGTTAGAGCAAAGAATATCAGCGCAAAATAGTCCCATGGTTGAAATTCCAACCCCACACGCGCCAGTTGCGGTGCAACGGCGATCAGCATGACTGTCGATATGATACCTCCAAAAAACGAGGACCAGACGCCAAGACCCAGTGCAAATCCAGGCTCGCCTCGCCGCGCCATCGGAAATCCGTCAAAGGTCGTGGCTACCGACGACGGAGTACCCGGAATACCTATCAAAATGCCCGACATCAGACCACCCGACAGTCCGCCCACATAGACACCGATCATCGTCGCAATACCCTGTGAAGCCTCCATTCCAAATGTAAATGGCAAGGTCAGCACCACGGCCATGGCAATGGTAAATCCCGGAATCGCACCAGCGATCAAACCAGCAGACGCGCCAACCACCATCAACAGGATCGTCTTGAATGTCGCAAGTTCCTGAAGCGCAGCCAGGGTGTTTTCAATAATCATGACGGTCTGTCTCTCATATTCCCGGCATGATTTCGCCGCGTGGCAAAAGCACCCTTAATCCGAAAGTGAAGATCGTCCACATTGCGCCAACGGATATCACTGCAATCAGGGCGTGTACGAACAGTTGCCGCGGAGCAATGCCTCCCAACAGGCTGAGCAATGCAAAAACCAGCAAGGACCCTCCGATCAGAGTACCGAAGAACGGCAAGGTGATCAGGAACAGAAAATAGAGCGCAAAACAGGCAATCGGATTGGCAAAGTGTATCAGCCAGGCTTTTAGCCCGACCGGATTTTCACTCTCTGGATCGACCGGTCCGGATGCTTTAGAGGAGCGAGCTCGCATTACATTTTGGAAAAAATAAATGAGGCAAAATGCCGTCAATACATAGGATACACCCTGCGGCCAGGCGGCAGGTGACAATTCTCCAAATTGAGGGTCGCGGATCAAAGTGCCGGACCAGATCAGGAACCCGCAGAACAGGAGCAGCAATATCGAGACGATCGTGTCCCTGTCGAGGGCGCGCATTAAAATTGCCTTCCGGTCAGTCGCAATAAATGGGTTCGCAAGCCAAATCGAGCGCGAACAGCTCTAGCCTGCGAACCTCAAAATCGTATCGGTTCTTACTTTTTGAACATGCCGATTTTGATCGCCACTTTCTCGTGAGCCGAATATTCATTCTGGAACCATTCTGCATAGCCAGCCGGCCCCACCCATTGAACTGGTGTGCCCTTGGCCTTGAGTTTATCCAGCAATTCGGGGCTTTCAGCCGCCGCCTTAAGCCGCTGAGACCACATCTCAATCACATCCTTGGGTGTGCCCTTGGGAGCGACAATGCCGCGGTCAAGAGAATAAGTCATATCGGTGCCCAGTTCCTTCAAAGTCGGTACGTCTGGAAACTGCGGCAAACGTTCTGGTGCAGCAACAGCCAGCGCCTTCAGTGTTCCCTGGGCAACGTTTTTCTCGGCGGTTGGAATGTTGACTGTTCCCAGTTTGATAGTGCCTGCCAACAGCGCAGTCACACGTTGGGCGGTGCCGTCGAACGGAATGTATTTGAACTTGGCACCTGGATTAAGTTCCTCAATCAACAACCACATGAACTGACTTGTGGAACCTAAAGTTGCTCCCAGTGGAATGGTGTTGGGATTGGCCTTTGCGTCGGCAATCATTGCGTTAAAATCACTCCATGGCGCATCGCCAGACGCACCGACCACTTCCGGGGTCGACGTCACCTGCGCAACCATGTCAAATGCGTCCCAGGTAAAGTCCACACGACCAGCAAGATAGCTGACAATGGCACTTTGATGAATCGCGAAAAGCGTACAACCGTCGGCCTTTGCCTTCATCGCTTCCTTGGCGCCCTTGTTACCACCCTGGCCACTGATCGTTACGACCTGAACTTTTGGGCCATCCTGCTTGTTGATAATTTCCTCAAAGATCGAAAAAATAATGTGTGTCCCACCACCCGGCGCCCATGGAACAATCAGTTTTGCTGTGTTGCAGGGAATGTCAGCGGCGTAAGCCATGCTTGCGGCGCTTGACATCAACGAAGCTGCACCCAGCGCAAAGGCGCCGATAATTGTCTTGCCCATTTTCATATTCTTCTTCTCCCGGAGTTTTACTTTCTTGAAAGGTTGATGGTAACCCGGTCACACGCAAGGTCAAGCGCCTGATAAGCTCAATTGAATAAGCCGGGTTCCAGCAGGATTGACTCCGCCAATCGTGATTTTGTCAGGTTCCGGCAGTCATCGTCGCAGTCATACGTTGCAACGTGGCAATGACACTGTTCGCAACGATGCGCCCGGTTCTGGGATTGTCTTCTGAGGGAATGTTTTTCATCATCATAATCGCCTCACCGGCGTCGGACTCGACCCGTACCGTTTGCATATTTCGATCAATGGTAGGATCGGCCCAGATCTCAACGCGAGTATCTTCAGGGCCGATACCGGCCAACGCCAGAGCTGCGGCCACGTTGACATTTGCTGGAAATCCTCTTGCCGCTTCGCGTGCTGACCCACGCAAGACACAAAGCGGTTCTGAAAGTGCGCTAATGTCAATATTATTGGCCACCAGATGCGGTGCGCCTGCCAGACCGGCTGGTGGTTTTCGGGTTTCAAGCGTTACTGATCGAATATTTCCCACGGCCATGGCGCGGACTGTATCCAGTCCTATCAATGCACCTGTTGGAACGATGATCCGCCCACCATTGCGTTGTGCCAGGTCAACCAGATCCGGGCGTTCCAGCAACGCTCCAACAGAAAGTGGCATGAGACACAGGCCCTTTGATAACGCCAATTCAGCCAATTCGGCAAATGCAGCTGACGGGGCACATTCAACGATCACATCTGCATGGTTGGGCAGTTCAGCGAGCGGCATTACAGCTGGTGGACCAGCAAAATCAGCCACACGACCCTTCGCCCGATCCAAATCGGCAGCTGACACCGCCACCAGACGAATGCCCTCAACTTCTCCCCGGTCGACCCTTCGAGCGACTGTCATGCCAATGGCACCAAGTCCGGCAATTGCGAGATTTATGGGCGTTTTCTCATCCATGGCATTGTGGTTCATATGCAGTCTCATCTAAATGTTGTTTTTTGCAGCATGCCTGCGATTGTGCAGGTTGCAGGCATTAATCTGTGGTTGCAATTGTAGAAATTGAAAATGACCCATATTCAAAGGAACGCTTCAATGTCTCTTCGTACAATTGCAGTACTGATGCCAGGCGATATGGGGCATGCTGTCGGTCGCGTTTTGCGAGATCACGGATATCGCGTCATCACAAATCTGACGGGCCGCAGCACACATTCCAAAGATCTGGCGCTGACCGGTGGGCTTGAGGATGTAGATTCACTCAGCGAAATCGTGGCGCAGGCAGACCTTATCCTGTCAATACTTCCTCCCGCCTCTGCTCTTTCACTTGCCCAAGACGTTGCAGAAGAAATAGCCCAGCTGGATCGAAAGCCGGTCTATGTTGACTGCAATGCAATCTCACCCCAAACCGTGCAGACGGTGGGCAAAACAATAAGTGAAAGCGGATCCCTGTTTATTGATGCCGGAATCATCGGCGCTGCACCGGGCAAAGGCAGAGGACCTCGGTTTTATGCGTCCGGACCTGATGTTCGACCAATGTTGGAACTCAATGGAAAAGGATTTCAAGTATTGGAGGCCGGTAAAAATGTCGGGGAAGCTTCGGCAGTCAAGATGGTATATGCGGCGCTGACAAAAGGTACTTGGACGTTGCACACCGCACTTATGATGGCCGCACAACGTCTGGGTATCCGGGATACGCTGATTGCGGAATTCGAGCACAGTCAGGATGCGGCACTATCAACCATTCGCGCGCGCGTCCCCTTTTTGCCGGCAGATTCGGCGCGCTGGGTGGGAGAGATGGAAGAAATTGCCGCAACGTTTGAACAGGCCGGTGTTACCCCGGCTTTTCACAAAGGCGCAGCCGATATTTTCAAAGTATTGGAACAAACTCCCTTTGCCCAGGAAACACGGGCAGATATGGACGCGTCGCGCACACTCGAAGAAGCTTTGGAAGCTTATGTTCAATACTTGCCAAAACCGTAGACTGCCGAAACTGAGGACAGCTTGCCTTTTCGCCTCCATGCTTCCAAACGAATGCATCCAATAAAATGCCACACCGGCAAAGCCAATAAATACCGGAGTAAAAAGATGATCGACCTCTACACCTGGACTACCCCGAATGGCCGCAAGGTTTCCATCATGCTTGAAGAGCTCGGAATCGAATATACGGTTCACGCAATCAATATCGGTCAGGGGGATCAGAAATCTCCGGAATTCCTTGCCATCAGCCCCAACAATAAAATACCTGCTATTGTTGATAAGGAAAATGGACTGAAGCTAATGGAATCAGGTGCGATTCTGATTTATCTAGCTGAGAAATATGGAAAATTCCTTCCAAAGGACTCACTTTTACGTGCTGAAGCCAATGAATGGCTGATGTGGCAAATGGGCGGCCTTGGGCCAATGTTGGGCCAAACGCACCACTACGTTCATTTCAATCCAGGCAATGCACCTTATGCGGAAGAACGATTTTTGACTGAAACCAAACGACTCTATTCCGTATTGGACACGCGCCTGGAAGATCGTGACTACATTTTGGATGAATATTCAATTGTGGACATGGCCTGCTGGCCCTGGATATCACGCTATGAGTGGCAAAACATTGATCTGACCGAATTCCCTAATGTGCGCAGATGGTTCCAGCAGATTGCACAAAGACCTGCAGTTCAAGCCGGTTACCATGTGCCCAAGAAAGTTGGCGAAATGCCGACTGGATGAAATAACCATCCTCTTTGGTTTTATAGTCAACATCCAATCGACCATCTTACGGGACAGCAGTTTGTTGCTGGGTGGAACTACCTGCCAGTAGATTTTTGAAGTTGCGAAAGCTAAAGTTCCCGACTGGGAGGAATACGGGTGGAACGCAGACTTGCCGCAATTTTGGCTGCCGATGTTGTGGGATATTCCAAACTCATGGCCGCTGATGAATCCGGCACGCTGAATGCCCTTACCGATCTAATCGAGAAGTCGATCCAACCGCTGATCACAGAACATAATGGCCGGGTTGTGAAATTGATGGGCGACGGCATTCTCGCCGAATTCGGCAGTGTGATGGATGCGGTCAATTGTGCAACTTCATGGCAAAAACACATCGGGAATAACGATAACAATCTGCAATTTCGTATCGGTATTAATTTGGGAGACATTATACATCAGGCGGGAGACATATTTGGTGATGGTGTCAACATAGCTGCCCGTCTGGAGACGCTTGCAGAACCGGGGGGAATTTGTATTTCCTCAATCGTGCTGGAGAGCCTTGGCAACCGGTTGGAAGAAAAATTTGATGACGGAGGCCGACACGACATCAAAAATTTTGCCGAACCAATCCAGGTCTATCGGTGGCCAAATTCTGGTAACCACCCAACCTCTACGCAAATGCAGTCATCTGAAAAGCCGACAATCGCCGTCATGGCCTTTACCAATATGTCGGGCGATGCAGAGCGGGAGTATTTCTCGGACGGAATTAGCGAAGACATCATCACCCAGCTTTCCCGTTTTCGTACTTTGCACGTAATTGCCCGCAACTCGTCTTTCACTTTCAAAGGTGAAAAAATGGATGCCAAGCAGATCGGCAAGAAGCTGGGAGCTCATTATATCGTTGAAGGCAGTGTGCGTACTTCAGGCAATAGAGCTCGGATTACCGCCCAGCTGGTTGATACGGAAACTGGCAACCACCTTTGGGCGGAACGCTATGACCGCGAATTGCAGGACATTTTTGCGGTTCAGGATGAAGTCACCCAAAGCATCGTCGCTGTTTTACCCGGACGCGTGCAGGAAGATGTTGCCGAACAGGCTTCGCGGAAACCAACCGACAATATGAAAACTCATGAGCTGATGTTGAGAGCCAAGTCACTGCGCGACAGCCTTTCTGCTGAAGACAATCTCAAAGCGCGGAAATTACTTGAGAGGGCCCTGAAACTCGACCCACGCCATGCCCGAGTTCACATGTACCTTGCCGATACTTATGTGGTGGACATGATGCTTGGTCTGGGAACCGGGAGCGAATCTTTTGAATCCTGGAGACTTTCCAAATCGGGCGTCAAGCTGGATGCCAATGACGTATACATTCAGGATCAGCTGGGGTTTGCATATCTGTGCGAAGGCATGTGGGAAGAGGCCGAAATACAGTTTGACAAAACACTGTCACAAATCGTCAATGAAGCAGAGTCCATGGCATGGTGTGGATATGGTTTCATGCTGCTGGGCCAGCATGAAAAAGCCTATCAGGTTGTGCAAAAGGCAATGCAACTGGATCCTCTGCACGCACCATCGCTTCAGTGGATTTTCGGACAGATTTGTTTTTGTTTGAAGCAGTATGATGACGCGGTGCGGGCTTTGGTCGGCAATGCCCTGCTCAATTCGGTGGCTCATGCTTTTCTGGTTGCCGCACAGGCACAAGCGGATCGCAAGGTGGAATCGGCGACTGCTCTGACGGCCTTCATCAGTCATCGACGTCAGGAACTAAGCAGTCGGAGCATTGATGTCGCGGAGGATGCCATAGCAACTCTCGCCCTTGATTATAAGAAGTTATGGCGTCTTGAGTCCGATTGGGAACATTTGGCAGATGGACTGCGCCGCGCTGGCCTACCCGATTGAAGCGAATTAATTTCCCTGCAGATGATCAAACCGAATATAGATGCCAGTCGCCGGGTACGCCCTTTAATGTGTGGGCTCCCAGCGGAGCAAATTCCAGTCCCGACCCGATGACCAGATCTTTCACTGTCTGCGAGCTCGCAATCGATCCCGCGTCGGCCTGAGCCATGATCCGTGCCGCGATGTGGACAGCCATAGTCCGTTCTGCGTGCCCGTTGATGTGCCAACATTGGATGCGCCAACCAATAATTAGGTAGGACTGCCTGACGATTTGAGATAGTGTCTTTGACACCAGAAAGTCTTGTATCGGCCCGAATTGGGCATTCTGTTTTGGGGATGGGATCACGAATTGTCGAATATTGCTAGCTGGCTGACCGAGCTTGGTCTGGAAAAATACACGGCAACTTTTGAAGACGCCGAAATCGACATCGATACTCTGCAACATCTGACCGAGGCGGACTTGAAGGAACTGGGTCTGCCACTCGGTCCACGTCGTAAAATTTCCCAATCAATTCAGCACAACCTCCCCGTAGGTACCGTTCCGGTACAATCATTAACCGACGCTGAAGAATTTGTTGCTCAACCAGCGGTTGTTTCATCCACACCGTCCAGCGAGGCGGAACGCCGCCATTTGACAGTGATGTTTGTTGACCTTGTCGGCTCCACCGAGATGGCAACCAAGATGGATCCTGAAGACATGCGGACGGTCATCACCAATTACCAAAACATCATTGCCGGTATCGTCTCGCGATTTGACGGTTTTGTTGCGAAGTTCATGGGCGATGGAGTGTTGTGTTATTTCGGTTGGCCGAAGGCAGGTGAAGACGACGCCGAGCGCGCCGTTCGGGCTGGTCTTGCCATGATCGAGGCTGTTAAAGGGTTGGTGGGACTGGACAGCATTCCACTTTCATCGCGTGTCGGCCTGGCAACTGGCGTGGTGATTGTTGGGGACCTCATTGGCAGCGGCGCCACACAGGAGGCCGCCGTGGTTGGTGAGACTCCCAATCTGGCGGCGCGGTTGCAGGCGATAGCCCAACCCGATCAACTGGTTCTGCCGCAGGTCACTCAGAAAATACTGGGAGACATTTTTGAGTTGGAGCCAATGGGCAAGCATCAACTCAAGGGTTTGACGGAACCTGTCGAAGCCTATGTCGTGGTTGGTGAAATTGCCCGGGAAAGTCGTTTTGCGGCCCGTAAACTTGGAGAACTCACCCCAATCGTCGGGCGCCAACAGGAACTAAATCTAATTCGCGAGCGCTGGGCCAAGGCGAAAGTCGGATCTGGACAGATGATTGTTGTCACGGGTGAGGCCGGCATCGGCAAGTCGCGCATTACCCAGGCTGCTATTGATGGGATTGCAACAGATGAACATTTGCGCATCACGTTTCAATGTTCACCTTACCACGCCGACAGCGCCTTTTATCCGATCATTCAGCAAATGAACCTGGTCACCGGAATCAACGCCGACGACAACACTGAGTCGAAACTGGACAAGCTTGAGCAGTTTCTTGACAAGGATATAGAATTCGCACCGCTCATGGCTTCGTTGCTGGGAATTGATGCTCAGGACCGGTACGCGTCGCTTGATCTAACACCAGCGCAAATTAGAGCGCAAACCATGCACGCGTTAGTGAACTTGTTGAAAAATCGGGCCAAACCAAGTCCACTCTTAGTCGTGTTTGAAGATTTACATTGGATCGATCCAACGACACTGGAGTTCCTCGACCTCGTTCTGGACAAAATACTCGGAAGCTCGATTCTCTTTTTGGCCACTGCCAGACCAACTTTTGAACACGGATTTGGGGGGCATCCCATTGTCACCCGAACCGCTCTCAACCGACTTGACGAAGAGCAAACCCTGGCCATCATCGAAAAAATTACCGGCGGCAAAGAACTGCCAGAGGAAGTTTTGGAGATCATAATCAGTCGGACCGATGGCGTGCCGCTATTTGTTGAAGAGTTAACCAAAGCTGTTTTGGAAACCGGAGTGCTGGTCGAAGAAGGGGACGCGCTGGTGCTGAGCGGGGCACTGGATACTTTGGCTATTCCAAACACCTTGCACGACAGTCTGATGGCCCGTCTTGATCGATTGCAACCGATCAAGGAGGTGGCCCAGGCCGCCGCTTGTATCGGCCGCGAGTTTCCCCATCAATTACTAGCAAAAATATCACCACTGTCGGATTTAGAACTTGAGAGCGCGCTTGCCGGATTGATATCTGCCGAACTGGTTTACCGACGAGGGTTGCCGCCAGAAGCGACTTATTTGTTCAAACATGCTTTGGTCCGGGACGCTGCATATGAAAGTCTGTTGAAACAACGTCGGCGGAAGTACCACAGCCTGATACTCGACAGGCTGGCAGATGATGCCAAGAACTCTCCCGAACTTTTAGCATTTCATGCGACCCAAGCAGGCCTAACAGGGAAAGCGGTCGACCTTTGGAGTTTAGCTGGATCACAAGCTCAGTCGCAACCGGCCTATGCGGAAGCGATTAGTCATATTCGCTCAGCTCTGGACGTAGTCCAACCTCTGCTGACCCAGCTCGACTGGCGCCGCAAAGAGCTTCTTCTGCTGGTTCAACTGGCCCAGATATATGTGGCCAAGGAAGGTTACCAATCCAGCGAAGCACAAGAAGCGTTTGCAAAAGCGCTGGAGCGTATTGATATCGCCGAAAACGCGGAAATCAGGGTAGCAATCTATTATGGGACATGGATTGCTCCCTATATTGGCGGTGAGTTGTACAAAAGTCTGGAACTGTCAACCAAGCTGGTTGCCGAAATGAAAGACGAATTAGAACCAGTTCCAAGGTTGATTTCTCATCGCATGCGCGCCGCTACTCTGATTGCCATGGGTCGGTCGACAGAAGCGCTGGACGATCTCGACATCGCTTATGAAAAATATCTGTCAGCGGATCTTACCGACTTTTCAAGCAAGTTCGCCCAAGACCCCGGGGTGCAGATCTGGTGCTATCAATTGCTCGCACTCTGGCTGGCCGGAGACGAAGAAGAAGCGCTCAAAAGGGCAGAGCAGGCGCTTCAGCGATCCCACGAAATCAAACATGCCAACACATTCTGTTACGCAGCCTTACACGTCGTCACACTTGCAATCTGGCAACAGGACAGCCTTCGCATTCGGTCCATCAATCAAGAGTTACGTGCGCTGGCGACAGAACATGACATGGTCTTGTGGAAAACATTTTGTGACATCCACGATGCCATCGCCGACTGCATGGATGATCAGCCCGGCGCGCATCAAAATCTGGAATACGCACTCGCAGCCTACAAAGAAAGTGGTTGCGGATTGTGGTTGACGTTCTATTTGGCGGAAGCCGCAAAACACCTGTTGCGCATCAATGACATTGTCGCTGCAACTGAAGCCATTGGGCGCGCGTTAAGTCAGGCTCATCAGAGCGGCGAAACATGGGCGCTTGCCGAGATTCACGGTGTCGAAGCACAGATACTTGCAGCCAATGGTGATCCGGAACAGGCCACCATTGCCCTGGATAAGGCCTCCTCAATCGCCGAATCGCAGCAGGCACCTTTGTTGGAAGCCCGCATTCAAACCTTACGACAGCAACTGAAGCTTTAGGGTGATACCGCTTCGATGGTCGCGAAGAATCTGTCATGGAGCTGTGCTCGACAAGAGCAGCCCTGATCTGCGTTAAAATTTTCTGTCCCGGAATGGTTTAATTCATTGAAACTCTCTGTGTGGTGGGTAATTTGGGCAACGAACTTTTCGGAGAACACCAGACATGATCAGCGTTGGCGAAGCAACGATGCGGTTATTGGCCCGCTATGGTGTGACAACTATTTTTGGTATTCCCGGGGTCCATACGCTGGAATTTTATCGAGGACTGGCGGAAGGATCGCCGATAAATCATGTTCAGGCACGCAATGAAATGGGTGCCGGGTTTATGGCCGATGGATATGCACGCTCTACTGGCGAACCCGGTGTTGCGCTCACCATTTCTGGTCCCGGCGTAACCAACACAGCAACTGCTCTGGGTCAATCCTATGCCGATTCCGTTCCGCTTCTGCTGATATCGGCCGAAGCCCGTTCAGATTCTCTGGGCAAGGGTTGGGGCGTTTTGCATGAGGTCAGTGACCTGAACGCCGTAACCCGCCCACTGACCGCATTAAGCGCCTGTGCACGAACTGCACAAGACATTCCTGATTTGTTGGGGCAGGCATTTTCCATATTTGCTTGCCAGCGCCCTCGTCCGGTTCATATATCCATTCCAATCGACGTGCTGGCTCTGTTGGTCGAGGATGACTGGCAGCCAACAGTACTTCCAGCAAAACCACAGCCTGATCCAAATTCGATAATTGCTGCGGCAAACCTCCTGGCAACAGCCCTGCATCCGTTGGTGCTGATTGGTGGTGGCGCAGTTGGAGCAAACATTGCCAGTCTTGCTGAGCGGTTGGGAGCAGCGGTCATTTCATCAAACGCCGGAAAAGGTATCATGCCTGAGGATCATCCGCTCAACCTTGGAGGCGTTATCTGCCTGCCGGAGGCTCATAACCTGATTGATGAAGCCGACGTTGTGTTGGCAATTGGCACCGAACTTTCTGAAACTGATAGCTATATCGAAAAACTGCCGATTGCTGGTGCGTTGATTCGAATCGATATCGATCCAAGAAAAATGAATGATCGCTATCCTGCGGATATTGGCATCGCTTCGGATGCCACACCAGCAGTCGCGGCTTTGATAGAAAAATTGGGTGCGGTAAAACCCACTTTGAATGCGGCAAAACAAGTAGCCGCTATACAAGGTGCGATCTCCGCCAATCTCAATCCGACTCAAACGAAACACATGAAATTGCTTGCGGTGATCAGAACGGCATTGCCGGATAATGCCGTCATTATGGGCGATGCCTGTCAGGTCACTTACACCGCATCATTTGGCCTGCCCGTTAATCAGGCCAGGCGCTGGCATTATGCCACCGGATATTGTGCGCTGGGATTTGCCTTTCCCAATGCAATCGGTGCGAAGCTGGCACAACCTGAGATTCCCGTTCTGGCAATAGCCGGAGATGGTGGTTCAATGTTTTCAATTCAGGAACTGGTCACGGCCGCGCAGCACAAGTTGCCAATCCCGTTGATCATTTGGCACAACAACGGCTATCAACAAATACGCGACGACATGCGCGAAGGAAACTATCCGCGGGTTGGCGTTGACCCCCTCGCACCTGATTTTCCAGCTCTGGCCTTGGCCATGCGCTGCCATGCCACCGTGCCCACTTCCGCCGACATGCTGGCACGGGATATTGCAGCGGCACTGGTGGCCGACCGGCCCACTGTTATCGTTGTATCAGAAGATTCTGATTGGCTTTCCTAAATCAACTCAGGCGGTCGATCGAGTTATCATGGAAAACCTGCCTCAACAGCTGGGAATTGAGATTGTCACGCAATTCAAAACGTCGAGGACTTATATGACATCACACATCTTCGGACAGTGATTGAAGTAGCATGTCCGGTTCATCAAATCTGATCAGCTTGCGTTGTGTGTGGATGATTCCTGACTTTTTTAAACCCGACATTATCCGGCTGACGACTTCGCGGTTTGAACCGACCCAATTGGCGATCTCCGAATGGGTTGGAGCGTCCAGTATTTCACCACCTTTGTGCATTTGCCCGGATTCAAGCGCCAGGCGCACCAGATAGGACCGAACCCGCTGCTCTGCAGAAAACAATGTCGCCTCATATAGCCTTTCTGTCAGGCTGCGAACTGTGGCCACAAGATCACGTACGACTCTTTGACGCACCAAAGGTATCTGGTCCATCACTGCGATAAAATCTGCCTGGCTCACAACCAATATCTGGGCCTGCCGGTGAGCGTATATCGACAGTGATCGTTCGCCATTATCCAAAGCTGCCAACTCGCCCTGATAGGTGCGAATATCAATACGGCCAAATATCATTTCGCGCCCGTCTGGGGTCAGATGAACTGCCAGCAGGCGTCCGGAAAGCAAAAAATAGACGTCGCGGGACCGGTCGGTTTGATCAAATAATATTTGACCCGACTCAAGAGTTTTTAGCCGTGCCCTGATCCCCAGCGATGACAATTGTTCAGCGTCAATATCATGAAACAGCGGCATTTCTGCCAGTAGTGCGAGAGTGTTTGCGTCCATAGTCCCTCACTATTGCAAATATTCCGATCAGTAGGATACCGGATTACATTGCTACAGTCCATTGTTTAAGAACGATATTTTGAGTGCTCGAATGATGCTTGGGTGGCAATTCTGCGACGTATTTCAAAATAACCGCCAGCTGTGATGTGGAACACAGAGGGAAAGCTCCGGGTATTCTATATTCACGTCAACTAATTCATGTGAAGGGAAATACCATGTTTATCACAGCAGCCACGGCATTGATCGTATTCATGTTTTTTCTGCACGTCCAACACACCAAGTCGTTCTGATTTTTCCAAGTCGTCAAGTGCCAGCGAGCATCTAATAATAGGGCTTCCGGGCTGGCATGATTATGCCAAGTAACCCTTGAATCAGATATGGCACAGCGATCGCTGCAGAACCGGAAAATCCACCGTTCTGCCAACATAAATCTTTTGCCTTCCATATTGACCGAATGCCAAAAATATCCAACGCACCTGCCAATTATCTTCTCCAGGACAAACTCGACCAATCCGGTCGAATGGGATGGTATCCACCCCTGTTTGTTGGTATTGAAGAAGGACTAGTAGAGGGCGTAAACAGGGGCAACATTCTGGATATGGGGGATATCAAGAGCTGGCTGACTTCCATTGGCTGCGAGAGTCACGTTGATGTTTTCGAAGAAAACGACATCACCACCGAACTGGTCAACGACCTGACCGAAGCCGACCTTAAAGAGCTGGGTCTCAACATTGGCGACAGGATTAGATTTCGACGCGCTGTTGAATTACTGTTTCCGGTGGAGCCTGAAGTCACCTCCCCGGTAGACATAAAAACCACGCCAGACGTTGCGCCGTCTCCGGCAGCATCTGAACACCATGAGTCGCGTGAACGGCGACGGTTAACTGTGATGTTTGTTGATCTGGTGGGCTCAACCAATCTCTCCACTCAACTCGACCCTGAAGACTGGAGCGATGCGCTCAGAGATTATCAGGACACGGTATCTGGTCATGTCACGCGGTTTGGAGGACATGTTGCGCAATATCTGGGCGATGGGTTGTTGTGCTTTTTTGGTTGGCCACAAGCCATGGAAGACGCTGCTGAGCGTGCGGTCGAGTCGGCGCTAAAAATTATTGAAGCCGTCCCCAAATACAAGTTATTGGGTGAACCGATGGCCTGCCGTATCGGGATAGCGACGGGACTGGTGGTGGTCGGAGAACTGATTGGCCGCAACTATTCAACCGACAATACTGCCATTGGCGAGACGCTGAATTTTGCTGCCCGGTTGCAGGGATTTGCGCAGACCGATCAGATCGTTATTTCAGATAGCACAAGGCAATTGCTCGGCAATGCATTTCAACTGGAAGACCTCGGCAAGCACAACCTAAAAGGTATTCCACAATCACAGCACATCTTTGCCCTGGTTTCCGACAATCACGATTATGATCGCTTTGCTGCACGCAAGGGCCAAAGCTATGGGTCCTTGGTAGGTCGAGCGAATGAATTGGCGTTACTTGTCGACAGGTGGAAATTGACTCGCGACGGTGAAGGGCAGGTCGTCAGTCTTATTGGCGAGGCCGGGATCGGCAAAAGCCGTATTACCCGTGCTCTTTTTGAATCCATGTCCACGGATGACTATCTCTTCGCGGCTTTTCACAGTTCTCCCTATCACCAGGACACCGCTTTTTGGCCGGTAACCAGTCGGTTGACCGCGGCGACCGGTATCCAAAGCGAAGATTCGATTGAAGAGCAATTGGGCAAAGTCCAGCGGTTGTTGGACGAAGCCGGGGTCGTTGACCAAACATCAGTTGGTATTGTTGCAGATCTGTTGGGAGTCGATTGTGCGGGTACCGACGCTGAGTTGACTATGTCGCCCTCCGCCAAACGCGCCGCCACGTTCTCCACACTTGTCAATTATATCATTGCGCTTTCCAAACAACAGCCGTTGATCATGCTGGTGGAAGATGCGCACTGGACCGATCCGACCACACTTGAACTGATAGACTCTGTGGTCGACAGATTGGAACGCGAACGCATTATGCTGATGATTACCTGCCGACCGGAAAAGGAGATCGGTTTTCAAAGCCGCTCTTATTCGACCAGCGTGCGGCTCAATCGATTGGGCCGACGCGGAGTAAAGGAAATCGTGTCCCGAATGGGGGGTGACAAGCTGTCGAAAGAGACGATCGACCTCATTGTGCAGCGCACCGACGGAGTACCGCTTTTTGTCGAAGAGCTGTCAAAGGTTATGGTCGAAAGCGGTGACCTGAGTGTTCCGGTGAGCCTGCATGATACTTTGATGGCGCGCCTTGACCAGTTACCTGAAGTCAAGGAAGTGGCGCAGATTGCCAGCGCATTTGGTCGCGAGTTTGAAGCCGGTCCCCTGGCGCTGGTATCAGAACTTTCAACCGAGGCAATAAATGAGTCGCTTGAAAGCCTTGTGAAAATTGAACTTGTCTTTTCCCGCAGTGGTGTTGAAGGGGCCCATATTTTCAAACATGCTCTGGTGCGTGATGCGGCCTACGAGAGCCTGCTCAATCGACGACGGCAGGAGATTCACGGCATGATCTTCAAAGTGCTGAAGGAAGTGGAGGCCACGACGCCGGGCGTTTTATCGCACCATGCCGCAGAAGCCGGCATGCTGGTTGAAGCCGTGCGCTACGGTCGTATCGCAGCCGAGCAGGCTCTGTCACGACCTGCCTATGCCGAAGCAATCGCCCATCTTGAAAAAACCATCGCTTTGCTGGATCAGCAGGAGCCCAGCAACGAAGTATTGCAACAACGCAAGCAGTTGCTGCTGCTTTCCGGTCAGGCCCGGATCGCCCATTTCGGCTATGCTGCGGAATCAACGGTGAAGACCTATGCAGAAATCGAAACGATAGCCAAAGTTACCGACGATGCTGTTCTGCTGGTTGATGGATTATACGGACGATGGGCTGGACAATACGTACCGGGGCGCAATCGGGTTGCTCTGGAAATCGCCAACAATATTTGTGAAATAAGCGGCCAAACGAATGATGATCTGGCTGTCGCGCTTGGCCTAAGGCTGCGGGGGACTGTTTTGACCATGATGGGTCGAATTGAGCCCGCTATGGAGGCTCTCTCCCAGGTGGACGATCACTACGCCCCCGAGCGTCACAAACAATTTGCCTCGCGATTTGGGCAAGATGTGAGTATTGCAGGAAAGTGCTACCGGATCGGCGTGCTGATATTGAACGGTCGTCTGGACACGGCAGGTGAACTGGCCAAAAAGGTGTTGAACGATCTTGATGTCGTCAATCATCCCCACACGTCGGGCTATGCGCTTGGACACTTGGCATGCTTCCTGTGCGCGGCCAGAATATCGCCGATTGGGGAGAAAATTGCTCAAAAATGTATCGAAATCAGTGAACTTGAAGAAACACCCCTTTGGGCAGCCCTGGGCCACGCTTCGTTGGCGGTAAGCATGGTTCACAAACAGCAGGCAAAAGAAGCATTGCCGGAACTGGGTTCCGCACTGGAACTGCTAAAAACTTTGAAGTTTTCTGTATTCAGAACCGTTCTCCTGCCGGTTTATGCCCGGGCGCTTGCGCTCGCAGGGGAAATGTCGACAGCAAACAACAAACTTGCTGAAGCGATGGAACTCATCGAAGAGAATGATGCCCGGTATTCTGAGGTCGATATTATTTGCACTCAAGGACACATACATTTGCTGCAAGACAATCGAACCGAGGCCCGTGCTTGTTTTGAACGTGGCGTCGCAAAGGCGCAGGAACGGGGACATCTGACCGCAGAGTTGAGCGCGGCATCTTTGCTTTTTGCCCTGTTGAACGAAGATGGCGAAACCGCAAGGGGTCGCAAGATTCTACAGACCGCCTACGATAAGTTTGAAGAAGGCCATTCCTGGCCCATCCTTCTTGATGCTACCAAACAGCTTGAACTTTAATTCGGCACACTCTGTTCGCCGACCCGGTAAGTATCGTTTTTGGCTGTGGTGGTCACGACACTTGGTGAATGTTCAACCGCAGCTTTTTTTGGCTGGCAACGCTGAATATCGCGGGATGGGGAAACGGTGCAGGCACAAATTGGGTGCAAATGTACCACTCCCCATGTCCTTCCAGCGGACCGGTTAGTTTTACTGGCAGCCACTCAGCCTGCTTGATTAGCATGTTCGGCGGCGACAGCGGCACCGAGATCTGACGCAACAGGTTCAGATTCAAACCAAGCCCAATTGCCTTAATCATGGCCTCCTTTGCAGTCCAATATCCGAATATCGTGGAAAGCCGGTCCTTCGAACACAGAGCCGCAAACTCAATGCGTTCAGATGGCGAGAGAATTTTTTCAGAAAACGCGGCCGCGTCCAGCTGACGCATAATTTCGATATCAATTCCAACTGGACCTTGGTCACCAATCGATATCAAACCACTGGTTCTTGTCTGCGAAGTGTTAAAATGGAGTTTGTGGTGAGTGTCGATCAGTGACGGTTTGCCATGCGGCTCCGTATCAAAGGTCAATTGATCAGCAGGTGTGCCCGAGTGGCGCGCCAGAAGCCGCCGCAGCAAACTGCGACGATAGGCAAACGATTCTGCAACTTCCGGTCGTTCTATTGAATGGTAAGTTTCCAATTCTGTTTTATCAAGAAGGTCGGGCCACGATGAAAATTCTTTTGATGGTACCGAGTGACCGTACCAGTAGACATGAATCGCTTCAGCCACTGTCACGAGTCCTGCGAACCGACAACCCGACGCACCAGGTTTTCCAGCAATGCAATTACCTCAGTTTCAGATTCGCGAAACGGAAACTGGTGGCCGCCAGGAAATGGGTGCTGAGATACCGAACCGCCAAAATATCGTTTCCATTCGGCGACAGAATCATCTGGAACAACCGGATCACCCTCGCCGCTCAATAAATGCATTCCGCCACACGTTAATTTCGGTTCCGCTGTAACGACATGGCTGCGCAACAGGTGAAAATCACCCTTCAAGACAGGGGCAAGAGTTGCAAACAATTCGTCATTTTGCACCACCAAACTATTGTTGACATCATAGGCCAGGAGCATTTCTTTCAAAGCAGCGTCACTCAATGTCGGTGCCTTGGTTGAATGGCGTGGCGGAGTTGAAGCCGACATGACAATGGCAGCCGGGCCGCGCCGCCGGGCTTGCAGATTTCTGGCCAGTTCAAACGCAATCACACCTCCCATGCTGTGACCATAAAGGACCAGCGGTTTTTCGATTGTCCTGCGGTCAAGATAGGCTGAGCATATTTGGTCAACCGCAACACTCAGACTGTCGACAGCCGGCTCATCTATGCGATTTTCCCGACCAGGTAACTGGCACACATGCATGGCACAATAGCCCGGCAGTTTGTGCTGCCAGGTCCTGTAGCTCGATGCTCCGGCACCGGCACCAGGAATACAGATCAAGTCGACAAGCGGTGTCAGTCGATTAGGCCAGGAATCAAGCCACAATCGACCATCGCTCTTTTGCTGTTCGATCATGCGCTGACTGCGTCGACCTGAAGCAGGCGCATTTCGATATTGGAGCGAATGAAATCAAAATCTTCAACAATGGCAAAGTGGCCGGTATCGCGCTCAAACAATTCAAAATTTCCGGTTGTAAATTTCTGCCAGATCGATGCGTGAACGCGCCTGAAATAGTCGTCACGCATGCCCCTAAAACAGGTAATTGGCACCGGGAAGGGGTGTTCCGGCAAATAGACATAGCGACTTGTCATCTCAAATTCGGCTCTGACAGTTGGTAGTACCAGTTGTCGAAGCTCCTCTTCCTCAAGCATCTTCGAGCTTTCCGAAATACCGAATGCACGGACAATCTCGGCAAACACTTCGTCCGGTTGCTGGTAGCCCAACCTGCCTGCCTTGTAATTGACGTAGGACTTTAGCCGTTGGTTGAGTTCTTCCTCGAAATTTCCAGGAGCTCGTAATACACTGGGTGGTCTCGCACCCGAAACAAAAATATGCTGAGGCATGGAATCATGCCGAGCCTGAAAGAACCTGAGAGTTTCGTAGAGCGTCAATCCACCCAGACAGTGGCCGAGAACCGCGTAGGGCCGGTCCAGCTTTTCAAGCAATTCAGGATACAGACCACGGGCGAATTGCTCGATCGTACGCACCGGTTCTTCATCGATCCTGCCGAGTCGTCCCGGAGCTTCGACCGAAACAATCTCGATATCCGGATTAAAGGCCTCCCCCCAATTGTCGAACACCGCCGACCCGCCACCAGCAAATGGAAAGCAAATCAGGCGGAAACGCGCGTTTGGCCGCGGACGCTGAATCACCAACCACGATCCTGTGGACCTTTTTGTCTGACGTGTGTTCGACCCATCCTTGTCAGACTTGGCAGATTTTTCGGCTAGCCGCTCAGCGCCACCGGTCGCTTCCCTGGAATTGAATATCGCGGGTAAAGCCAGTGCCACCATATCAGATAGCTCATTGACTGACGGGCCGCGCAATAATTCACGCGCTGGCAGCCGAACCTCAAATACGCTTTCGATGTCATTGATCACAGTAATCGACATCAATGAATCCAGACCCATTTCTCGAAGCGACAGGTTGTGGTCTGACAGATTGTCGATTTCCAGATTGACGCAACAAATTTGCTCAATTGCTGAGATCAGCAGAGATTGCCGATCGTCCTGATCGGCAGCCTGCAATCGCTCCATCGCGCCTGAGAGATCTTCCAGTATCTGACGCCCGGTACCGGCGCCTGCCTGACTGAGTTCCTTGTACAATCTGGGAACGTTGGCAAATTGGGAAACAAAGCGATTCCAGTCAGTGTGAGTGACCACCATATGTTCCTGATTTTGTGCCAATGTCACCGACATCGCCTCCATTCCGATATCGGCTGGAATAAATTTGGTTCCACGAGCCCGCCATATAGCCTCACCCCTTTCGCCGGATTCCACGGCCAGGCCCCCATTTTCCCAAGGTCCCCAGTTCATTGCTGTTGCTTGCAATCCAAGTCGTCTTCGATAGCTCACCAGACTGTCCTGAAATGAATTCCCCGAGACATAGTTCAATTGTCCCATGGATCCGATGACGCTGAGTATGGATGAGAACATAACGAAGTGGCCAAGCTGCAGATGTTCAACAGCCAGATGCAGAGCCCAGCTTCCTTCAATTTTGGCCCCAGTGACGCGATGATAGCGCTGCCAGTCCATCTCCATCATGATGCCGTCATCCAGCAATCCGGCACAATGGAAGATCCCATCGAGCTCCGGGCCATGCTGAGAAATATAGGCAATCAGATTTTGCACCTGCTGTTGATCGATAATATTCACTGAGGAGATTTGTACAGTGGCTCCAAGCTCTTCCAGTGTATTGATCATTTGCTGCTGTTCTGGTGAAGGCGTGCGACGACTGACAAGCCAGACTGTCTGGGCACCATGTTCTGCCACCAACCAGTGCGCGACCTTGAGGCCCAAAGCGCCAAGTCCCCCGGTGATCAAATAGCTGGCATCTGGTTTGATCGGTGGAATTACCGGCAGGGTGTAATCGTCAAACTCGCGTCGAATGAGTCTTGGGGCAAATCTCTTGCCGTCGCGAAACGCTATTTGATCTTCGCCGTCAAGGGATTGCAATTCCTGCAGGATTTCGTTCCCTGAGGTGCGGTCATCAATATCGATCAGGCCACCCCAGACGTTGGGGTGTTCCTGAGCAATCGCCCGACCATGTCCCCATAGAACCGACTGTATGGCTTCACCTCCCAGATAATCACCTGATGGTGCTTGGGCACCGCGTGTGAGATACCAGATTTTTGGCTGGATATCGCTTGATTCAGCTATATGGATTGCCAGTTTCAGCACAGCTTTTGAGACGTCGAACTGCCATTGAGTTTCGCCCGTCAGATCTTCCGGGCTGAGCAATGCCAGCGGGGGACATGACAAGGACGAAGCGACCACGATGCCATCAATCAATTGCCCGGACAAGGACAGACTCCTTTCGCTGGCCGCCTCACCGCTCTGGTCACCGGATTTCTGCAACAGGGCTTGCTGAGACATCAGCGTCCAGGAATCGCCACTATGGTCCATGGCTTCGAGGAGCGGTGCAATGTCACCCTTTTTGTCGGCGACAATCAACCAGCGGGCTGGTTGCCTCTCAGATGGAGCTGAGACAGCGTCAAGTAAACGCCAGTCCAGACCGTAGAGCCATTCCTTCACCCGTGCCTGTCCCACCGGGAAAAATTCCTCGCGGGAGAGCATCTTGACCGTTAATCCGGTCAGTGAGGCCACCGGCGAGCCGTCTTCTGCATATATTTCCACATCAACAATGTGCCGACCGTCTTCCTGATGGTCGACCGGCCGCAATCTGCAATGGGACCACAAACTGTCGGGAACTTCCCTATAGATGACAAACTTTTCCACGGTGATCGGGAGATAGGTCGTTTCCATATCCGTGGGGACATCCGAAAAATCTCCATAGTCGCCGGTGGCTGCTGGGAACAGATGAAGGCAAGCATCCAGAACTGCCGGATGCATTGGTGCTTCCGATTTAACCGCGTTCGACGAGAGGTTGATGCGGGCCAGGGCACTGTGATCACCCACCCACAACTGGCGAACATTTCTGAAGCCCGGTCCATAGCTCAGCCCGATCTGATCCAGCACATTGTAGTATGTCTGCGGCTGCACCTCATGCAGGTGCAGGCGACGCAGGGCCTCAATATCAGCCACTTGTCGCGGTTCCATCGAAAACGAAGTTATCGACGCATCACAATGGGATCGCCAATCGTCCTGTCGACCACGATCATCTGCAAGGCTTTGTAGCTTTGCAATTCCAGATGAGAGGTCCCGGGGAAGATTAAAATTCAACCGCCTGATTTCTCCATCACCGATCAGGCAGGCCTCCCGGTACGTGAGATTGCCGACTTCCATGGAGGTTCCAGTTACCAGCTCAGCGGCCTCCATAAAAGCAAGCAGTACAGCGGCAACCGGCAATGTGATTTCGCCATAAACCCGATGATCTGCCAACCATCCAGGTTGTGAAGTTGAATAGCGGGCCTGAAAGCAATGACTATCACCGGGGATTTTGAGTTCTTCACCACACAGGTTATTGGCCGTTGCTGCTGCCGCATTTGATTGTTGGTCGAGCCAATAAGACTGATGGTCGAACGGGTATTTGGGGATGGTGATCCGCGATGGGTTGTCGGTGCCATAATAGGACTTGAAGTCGAGTGGATGACCTTTCTCCCATAATCGACACAGGGTTTTGGCCGTCGCGGCCCAATCATCCCCCGATTGACCCAGCACGCCGTGCATTTCCACGGACCCTTCACCAACAGCCGCAGACACAAAACTGCGCAGCGCGGTTCCAGGGCCCACCTCAACAAAATCTGTGCAGCCAAGTTCAAGCAGTTTTTGCACACCATCAGCAAATCGCACGGGATTAAGAATGTGCTGCGTCAAATAGGCACCATCGGGTGCAGCGGTCAGCAACTCCCCGGTCATGTCAGATACAAATGGAATGTTTGGAGTCTCGGCCTTGGCATTCGCGGCGAAATTCTCAAACGCCCTTGCAGCAGGTTCCATCAATGACGAATGAAATGCATGGGATACGGGTAATTGACGGCAGGCCACGCCTGCCTCTTCAGCCAGACTTATGGCAGCAGTAACCGCCGCTTCTTTGCCGGCAATTACGGTGCTCATCGGGCTGTTTAATGCGGCAATGGAAATGCCTTCAACCTGCCGACACATGTCTTTGGCAATATCTGCATCTCCAAACAATGCGGCCATCGCTCCACCGCTGGGCAATTCCCCCATCAAACGTCCCCGTTCGGCGATCAAATCGGAAGCTTCTTCCGGTGTAAAAACTCCCGATATTACTGCTGCCGCGAATGCCCCAACGCTGTGCCCCATGACCGCATCAGGGTGAATGCCCCAGCTTTTGAGCATATCAGCCAGGCCCAGTTCCACAGCGAAAAGTGCAGGCTGCAACATGGTGGTGTGAGTCAGGACGTCGATATCCTGATTGCCAAAAATCGCCGTCCTGACATCAAGTTCAAACCTATCCAACAATCGCGATGCAACCCGGTCAAAACTCGCGCGAAATTGTGTTTCGGTATCGTAAAACTCCCTGGCCATGCCGAGCGTCTGAGCCCCCTGACCGGGAAACAAAAATGCCAGCTTTCGGTTGCCCGCCGGTTGCGTCGGTTTTGCTGACATCGACGCCAATGATTCAATCAGTTCATCTGCATTCCGGCCGGATACGGCCAGCCTGTATTTCATGGGTTTGCGTGTGGTCGCGGATGCCAGGCAAATGCCGGACAATTTTTCGGCAGCGCAATTGGTTAGATGTTCCTGCCAGAGTTTCAAGGATTTGCCTAAGGCATCTGGAGAATTCGCGCTAAGGGCCAACAGGTTGATCGGATTTTGCGGCACCTGTTGTGAAACAGGTTTTGGAGCCTCCTGCAGAATGGCAAAAGCATTGGTTCCTCCCAGACCTAGAGAATTGATCGCAGCACGTCTGGGAACCTCACCTTTCTTCCAAGCAACCGTTTCGATGGGCACAACAAATGGCCCCTTGGCCAGATCCATACGAGGATTTGGTTTGACGAAATTCAGAGATTCTGGAATTTTCTGATGATACAGGCTCAGGCACGTCTTGATCAGAGAGGCTATGCCAGCAGCTTGCTCGAGGTGGCCAATATTGGTTTTTACTGAACCCAGATAACAACTTCCCGTCTTGGTATCTCGGTCACTCAGGAAGCTACGTCGAAGGGCTTCCACTTCCAGAGGATCTCCGACGACCGTTCCGGTGCCGTGTCCTTCAACATATCCGATTGTTGATGGTGGCACTTCAGCTGCTTTAAATGCCGCCGCCATGGCCTGGATCTGCCCTTCTGTACTGGAGGCGGTATAGCTCATTTTCTGGGCGCCATCATTGTTGACCGCCGAGCCAAGTATGACAGCATAGATGCGGTCACCATCAGCAAGTGCGTCTTCAATATGCTTAAGAACTACAATTCCTGCACCACTGCCAAAAACCGTTCCTTCGGCTGCTGCATCATAGGCCCGACACTTGCCGTCAGGCGACAGAATATCACCGGCACGGTGGGTATAGCCGACGATATGCGGAACGCGGACAACCGAACTCCCGGCAACAGCCATTTCACACTCGCCATCGAGGATGCTCTGACAGGCCAGATGGACAGCCACCATGGCAGTTGAGCAGGCTGTTTGCACATTCACTGACGGCCCCGTCAGGCCGAGTTTATAGGACAGTTTCGTGCTTAGAAAATCCTTGTCATTAGCCAGGTGTTCCACTCCACCGGTTGCACCACCATGAAGCGCCGACTGAGCCAGAAGATAACTGCTTACAACCCCTCCAGAGCCAACAAAAGCGCCCACACGACGATCGAATTCTCCCGGCACATAGCCGGCGTCTTCGAATCCATGCCAGGCCACTTCAAGGAGGAGCCGTTGCTGGGGATCCATGAGTCGCGCTTCGCGGGGTGAATATTCGAAAAACCCGGCATCAAACTGATCAATGCCCTCAATAACAGGTGAAGCTTTCACATAATCGCTGCGCTTGATGTCTCTGGGCGACACCCCATTTTTGAGCAGCAGATCATCGTCAAAATGACTGATTGAATCGACGCCATTGCACAGATTTTGCCAAAACTCATCAGGGCTGTTAGCGCCAGGAAACCGGCAAGCCATTCCAACAATAGCGACCCCCCGGTGTTCTTCGTCCCGACCCATCAACGCTCACCAATCGCTATCTGCGTCGGTTCGGACGACGAGACGTACTCGGCGGCGGCGCGGGCGTCGAGGGCGGCGAGGGCGGCGCGACGTTGATGAGCGAAACCCGAGGATCCGTCAAAAGGTCGGGGTTGAGAGTAACCCGATAGGCGTTGATTAAGTCTCCAACCGTGCGCACTGAGGTGATTGGGATTTCCTGAAAAGGATCAGCATCCAGTTCATCTTCCAGAACCAGCACGATCTGAGCGATATCCATGGACTTCAGTCCCAGCGTATCGACAAGCTTGGCTGATTCATCAATGCCGCCACTCTCGAGCCCCTGTTCGTGCAACAACTCGGTTATTGTATCGAGAACCGTTTTAGTTACCCGATTTTCAGCGTCATTTTTTGCTAGCATGTCAATCCTCCGTCAACCACCAGTACCTGGCCAGTTATGAACGACCCCTGATCCGATGCAAGAAAACAAACTGCCTCGGCAATTTCCTTCGTTTGGGCCAATCGTCCCAGCGGTGTACGGCGCTGAATGCGCTTTTTGGCGTCATCAGACAGTTCTCCCACCATGGCGCTTTCAAAGTATCCGGGAGCCACTGAATTGACCCTGATATTTCGGGGTCCTAATTCCCTGGCCAGACTTCTGGTCAATCCATCCAACGCGGCCTTTGTTGCACTATATACCGCAACACCACTGTGTCCACGGACACTATTGACAGAAGAAATATTGACGATGCTTCCGCGGCCATTTTTGATCATGCTTTTGCTACACAATTGCGTCAACAATATTGCGCTGCGCAAGTTGACGTTGATTAGCTGATCAACATCCTGCATCCGCTGCAGAGCAAGCAGTCCATCATTGCCCGCACCAGCATTGTTGATCAGCGTGTCGACCCGCGACCAGTTTTTGACAATTGTTTTGACCGTAAGACGGATCTGATCCTCATCCGTTCCATCCACGGCAAACCATCTAAATCGGCCGCTGCCGATCGAGCCGTGATCCTGCTCTCTTTGTTCTATCTGTGGTGTCTTGCTTCTGCTGAACGTTGCAACGCGCCAGCCCATGTCCAAAAATTTGTCGACCAGCGACAATCCAAGTCCGCGACTTCCACCGCTAATGAGCACTACAGGGGCATCTGCGGTACCTTGAGAATCCGGTTGTTTTGTTGTCACCGATACGGTTCCCGGGTTTTTTTGAATCGATCTGAATGGAGCGGTGCATTGGAAATTTTGAACATGATTGGAACCTTGTGAGGCTCCAGGCGCTCACGGCAATATTGGCCTAATCTGGATTTTAAACTGCGGCTGTCTTCATCCGACACCAAATTTACAGTTGCCGTTAACACAGAACCTGTTACCGGATTGGGTCGGGCCTTCACTGTCACATCGATAATGTTGGGGGCTTCCAGCAAGACATTTTCCACTTCTGCTGGGTGTACTTTTTCACCACCCACATTGATCAACTCGGAATCGCGCCCAAGAATACGCAGGTAATCTCCATCAACTTCAACTCTGTCACCGGTGTTCAGCCAACCTTCGGCGTCAAACGGACTTGCTGCATTGAGATAACCGATCATCGCAGTGGATGCGCGCAGCCACAATATGTCGTCGCGCACTTCGTATTCGATGCCCTTGCCACCAATCTCCACCCAAAGCGACCCGGCAGATTTTGATCGAGTCGGCACAATTCCGATTTCCGAAAGGCCATAGGTTTGTTTGAGGCGAACGTCCGGGAAGGCAGCCTGTAACGCTTTCAACGTTGACTCCGGCATGACTTCGGTACCGTAAGTAATCAATTCCAGGCTGGAAAGATCATGATTTGACGCAGCATCTGACATCAACAGCAACTTTAGAAAGGTGGGGCTTGTCGGCAGCAGGCTAATACGATGATTTTCGATCAGGGATCCGGTGGCAGCAACGGATCTATCTTTTGGCACCACAATTGTGCCGCCCTGACCCAGAATATTGATCATCGTGTTGATACCGCCAATGTGGTCGAACAACAAAAATGCCAGGGTGATGAAGCTCTTTTTTTCGGTGCGGGTCGTTTCCAGCAACCGATCGAAATCCAGTAAGCAGGTTTTTGGAACACCGGAGGAACCCGAACTGAACAGGATAAGTCCGGCTCGTCCTTCATTTGTGAGTTGATCGAGCAATTCGTGCCGGGAACGCACCGTGCGTTGGTCAAATCCAGATTCACCCGTTTCGGAGTTGCTGATGAGCCAATTTGCAGCGGCCATGCCACAGCGAGCGTCCAACACTGAGGGCGGCAATTTGGTCAGCGGCACCACAATTGTCTTTTTAATGGCCAGCGCGAGAATCAGGGCGAAATTTGAGGGTGAATGATCACCCTGCACAACCACCACATCTCCTTTGTCGATGCCCCTGTGATCCAGTTGTATCAACCACTCTTGAGCAGCGGCATGGACTTGATCATAGGAAATCGAACTGCCTTCCCAGAAAAAGGCAGGCTTGTCACCGCGAGAGTTGATTCTCTCCAGATACCAGTGGTCGGGTACAGAACTCATTTCAAACTGAACACAGCCGATCCAGACAACACACCTGATTGCCTGGCAGGCGGGTGATCACTCCGAGCTTTTTTTCATGGCTTTGGCGACGTCCTGCATGTTTTTGGATGCGACATCGAATGACGCCTGCGGATCTTCCAGTCCCATCCGCATAACTTTGAGATAGCTCATTCGCATATCGACAAATGATTGCATCATCTTCGTGCTGGCACTCATCATCGTTGACATTGCATCCTGCATTTCCAGCAGTGTCTGTTCACCGGCTTCCAGCAGCCGGTCTTCCGGGTCCTTTTTTCCGTCACCCGTCGGTGTTTCATTGTTGGCCATTCAAGTTGACTCCCTGCTGAACTTAAGCGCTTCAATCTACATTGTTAATCAAGTTCGTAACCGGTTTCAACAATATAGGTATATTGGTCGTTTTTAACCAAAGGTATCATCAGATGCCCGCCGGTTGCGCGCCACTACGGACAAACAATCAGCGACTTCAGATAACGTCAGGCGAGCATCGTCCAAAATCAGCATCTGCATGCGAACCGTCGCGGCCATCAACTCCGTGGCGTTATCAGAAAAATCAGTCGACGCCTCGCGAAATTCAGCAATACTCAACAAGGTCGCACGACCTTGAACCGTCGATTTATCAATTCCGGTTTGGTCTGGCATTTTATTCAAGCCGTTTCAGCTATCTCATGGACGTCATTTATCCGTTTATACTGAAGTGGTTTTTGTTTTGGAGGCTTATCAAGCCCCACATCCAAATAATGGTCCTGGAGAAATGCCTGAGCCGTGTCGTAGCCGATATCAAACAAGCTGGACATGTTGGAATGTGACCAGTCCAATACAGTTTCCCAGTGCTTTTCAGGAATGTGGTGCCTGAATGGCATGCGCAACATTTTCGGCCGGTCTGCATGAATTGTTTCACCACCGGAGCTGGATATTCTCTCCAGTTCATCAATGGTAAAGCCCGCATAACGAAGCCAGTTCTTGCGGCGCAAATGCAGTGCTTTCTCGGCCTCGGTCAACCCAGTGGTGTCGTTGTTTTCCAATACCCATTTCGGCAATATGTCATCCTCTTTCTCGGCAACGACGTCGTATTGTGGACCTCTTTCAGCAAAGCTCTTGTTCAGGCTTTCCAACCTGGTCTCGGTTTCGTTGAGAATTTCGGTGCGATCACTACGGGCTGACTTTATGATCTCTCGTACGTCGGAGATAAGTTCCTTCACCTGATCATTGTCACCAGCTTTTAGCCCGTTCAGCAGGTCTTCAATCTTGCCAGTCATGTTGTCGTAATTGGCGATAATTTCCATATTTGAATTCATGGCGCTGTAGGAAAAGCGCTTCATGTCCACCAATTGTTCCTGCAGATAGGCCAGTTGCGTCAATGGTGCGACAATCGACTTGCCCCAGGCATCAATGATGTTTTTCGGTTCGGCCAATAAATGTCGATTGCCCATCAGGTCAAAATAGATCAGCGTATCAACATTCTTGTCTGCCATGACATCGTCAGGGTTGAACTGCATGGTGCGGATTGCAGACCCTTCCAGAAATGTTTTCACCACCCCGTCCGTATCGCGCAGTTTATAAGGCGCATAGAGAAACGGCATTGCCAGGCCGGCTTTGAAATGTTCCTCTGTAATCTCTTTTTTTCTGAAAGTGCGCTCTGCCTTCTCCTCAATACAATAGGCAGACAACGCAAACGCCTTGTCGCCCTTTTTAAGGTTTTTCTCCAGGTCATCAAAATCAACCATCAGGCTGATCCAGGGCGGTGGTTGGCACAGACCCTGGCTGCTGGAACTAAGACTGGATGGTTGCATCGCGGCTGCAAACAACCCCATCATATCTCCCAACAATCTTTGACGGCGGGTGTCGCGCGGTATCCCCCAGACAGTCGGATTTACTGCATGGGCATAGGCTTCGGCCAGTTTCCCGGGTTTCTGGAAAATCTTATAATTGACCGGGAACTGGTTGTAGATGAAATCATCTATACCCATTTCCCGCGTCGATTTTAGGCTGCGTCGGCGAGCTGTCTTCCATGATTCCTTTTTAGATTCGCGACGCGGCGCCGCATAGAGCAGGCCTGCGACCATGCCGGCGCCCGTCGTGGTAATGACCTTGTATTCTACTCCGGCTTCATCAAGAGCCAGCAGTGCTCCGGTCATCAATGTCAGATTTGGGGCTCCACCTCCCAGTGCAATCGCAACGGACATTAATTCCCTCCCAAGTAATGATCGTAGCAAGCATTCCGGCCCGCACAGTTCCGCATAGTTCTAATTATTTGCACAGGTCATGATATTTAGCAATTCGGCAGTCGAAACTGTTGACAAAACAATCTATTGTTTGTCGGCCAGTAAAAAACACTATTCAGGCATTTGAACGATTTATCGTCGCAGTAGCTATTCCCATGGTAACTAGCGCTCCGCCTCCAAAACGAGTCAGCCAAGCAAGTACAGATGGCTTGGAAATTTTATTGCGCAAACTGTCTGCCAGTAATGCATAGGCCAGTGCGTTGAGGGCCGCCAAACCAACAAACGTCACAATCAGAATTACAAACTGCGTCGCGAGAGGGCTTGAAGGAGTAATGAACTGAGGCACAAATGCAATGAAGAAGACAATCGACTTGGGATTGAGGGCCGTCACTGCCGCGGCATGACTGAACACTCCTTTTGAGGGAATTTGGGATGCTGCGAGAGTGTCCCCAAGCGTCGCCGATGAGGCGCTGCGAAACAGCTTGAACCCCAGATAGATTAGATAGATCGCTCCAACCCATTTTAGCACAACAAACAATTGCGCCGATGCCAGCACCACGGCACCCAATCCCGCCAGAGAAGCGCTCATCGCGATCAGATCTCCGAGTGCGACGCCAGCCACGGTGGCCAATGCAACCCGCCTGCCTTGCCCCAAAGCATAACTCATAACCAGAAGCACAGTTGGCCCCGGAATCAGCAGCAAAGCCGTAGAAGCCGCCACAAATGTAACCCAAAGTTCAATCGTCATCGCCATCACCAGTCAAAAATCCGACTTCACAAAGCAGCCAATCAAAATATTTGTAAAGAAAAATCTTTTGCTGAAGGACGATCTCCAACTTATAATGATGGGGCGACAATCGATATCTGTGGTCAGATCCAATTGCCGCCCAACACTTCTGCCCCAGGACGTTACTTTGACAAAGCATCGGCCATTCGAACCAGTTGAATAAACTCGCTGCGATAGCCAAATTTGTCGTCCCCACGGTGATTGCGGGCCAGGGTGCCTATCTGATCAAAACTGAATTCTTCCAGGGCTGGATTGCCACGCAGTTTTTGCCCAAAAGCGGCAACAGCTGCGGAATAACCGGCATCCGTTGAAACGTCTGCGGCAACGTCGCCGGGCTCGGGGAATATGACGGCTTGCTGCAAGAGACGGCTTCGCGACTCGTCAGGCAATTTATAACGCAGTTTCAGATACCCAATTTCACCATAAGGATTATCTGCTGCGGCGATTTTGGAAGATCCGTACCGGAGCGGACTGTTAAGAACCGCCGGGCTATTTACCGGCGTCAGTTCATAAATTGCTGTGACGCTATGACCTGCACCTATTTCCCCGGCATCGACTTTGTCATTGTTGAAATCCTGAGTCTTCAGTGCACGGGTTTCATAACCGATCAGGCGATATTCGGCGATTTTTGTCGGGTCAAACTCCAGTTGAATTTTAACATCCTTGGCAATGGTGAACATGGTGCCACCGGCTTCTTCAACCAGAGTTTTCTGGGCTTCTGCCAGTGTGTCAATATAGGCGGCCTGACCGTTGCCGTTCTGCGCCAGTTTCTGCATCAGCGCATCATTGTAATTGCCCTGACCAAAACCGAATACCGACAGGAAAACGCCGGTTTTGCGCTTCTTGGCAATAAGGTCTTTCAGTTTTTCGGGGTCTGAAATCCCGACATTAAAATCTCCGTCAGTCGCCAACATAACCCGGTTCACGCCACCATCGATGAAATTCTTTTCTGCCAACTGGTAGGCCCGCTCAATACCTCCAGCACCAGCGGTGGAGCCGCCAGCCTGCAAATTGAGCAGTGCCGACTTGATGGTGGCGCGGTCAGATGCCTTGACGGAATCAAGAATGGTTGCTGAACGGCCTGCATAGGTGACAATCGAAACCCGGTCGGTCGGTTTGAGTGTCTGCAGCAATAGTTGAAAGCTCTTAATCAGCAACGGCAATTTGTTGGACTGGCTCATCGAACCGGAAACATCCAGCAGAAAAACCAGATTGGTGTCCGGTTGCGTCTCGGCTGCAATGTCAAAACCCTTGATTCCCACCGTCATTAATTGGGTATCAGCATTCCAGGGTGTCGGTGTGATCGATACCGTTGGTTTGAAAGGCTGCGAACGATTTTCCGGTAGCGGATAGGCATAATCAAAATAATTGATCATTTCCTCAACCCTAACCATGTCCTTGGGTGGCAAATTTCCTGCATTCAACGCGGCACGTATGCGGGCATAGGAAGCCGTGTCCACGTCAATTGAGAAAGTCGAAACGGGGCTTGTCGCTACCGAGGTCACACCCTGATCCTCAAACCGGGTGTAGCGTTCCGACTGTGCGGGTATCGGTTGAATTCGGGAGATTGAATCGGCTTCGCGCGATTCCTTTTTGACCAGGGATCTCGGCATGTGGGGTGTCGATTTTGCCTGCAGATCTTGCCGCCGATTGCCGGCCCGATCCTGTAAGGTGGCCTGGATTTGTTTTTCCACAACAGCTCTGTTTCGTTTCGGCGCGGCCGGAGCAAGGGCCAATTCGCCCAGGACTTCGGCTTCTACAACTGGCGATCCGCTGACTGACTTGGCCTTCTTGTCCCCGACTGGAGACCGCACCGCAACAGGACCGCTCTCCATTGGAAATTCCTGATCCATGACGTTCCAGGCGACCATCGCTACCATTGGCAGCGCGATGACCCCCGTTGCTGCCGCAAGGCTGGCCGGTTTCATGTTCCAGACAGGTTTAAATACAGAATTCATAATCATGCTCCACAATTGATTGAGTGTGGAGGTGTTACGCTCTGGCGCGGTCGATCCTTGGGTTGGCAGCACATTTTTCTGCTCGACCGATGGATAGTGCTGATCAAATGCTACCATAGCGGCATCCAATCCTCGTTCGCGCGCCGAAGTATCTGGAGATGCTGTGGCAATGCCGGAAAGCGCTTTTAGCTGGTCATCTGTCATCTCAAATACTCGCCTCCTGCACTAATAGTGATTTCAATCGTTTTTTTGCATCATGGATGTTTGACGACACTGTACCTTCAGCGCAGCCCATTATTTTGGCCGCTTCGCTGTGGGTTAGCTCCTCGCCAAAAACCAGCATTATTGCGTCGCATTGCCTGGCGGGCAGTGTCCTTACCGCCTGCCAAAGGTTTGTCAGCGCGTCCTCGTCACTTTCTTCAGATGCAGCATGGGCAAGTGTATGCGTTGGCTCATTGGAAAATTCTGCCAGCTTCCTACGAGTGGCTTGTTGTTTGCGATGATGATCACGGGTTGCATTCAACACCACCTGATAAAGCCAGGTTGTGAACCGGGCGTTGCCGCCGTAGCTGGCGATTGAACGCCCAAGACGAATGCAAACGTCCTGCGCAATATCTTCTGCATCTTCGCGGTTTCCACTCCACTTCCACGCCACACGAAAGATCATGTCATAGTGCCGTGAAACCAGCGCGGCAAAGCCCGACCGATCTCCCGCGACCGCTCGTTGCACCAGCTGACCATCACTATCTTCATTGGCGTTCATCACATATCAGACGCGGACGGCCGAGCATTCCTTGGGTTGTGTCGAAATATTTTTGCCCGCCCTATACAGGTTTCTATCCAAACATCTGTTTAGTAGAGGCTGTTTTAGGCAAAATTGGTATCTGGTGCGTCGGGCAGCGCCAATTTTTCATTTTTGAACGAATTGTTCGATTGGTTACTCCAGTCAGTGTTTAAAAACGGTATTGAGTCTTCTGGAGCCAAGACTGCGAACCTTTAGTCGCTGATGGTCGTCGCAATTTTTGCCGTTCGTTAAGCATTAAATTGATTATTTAACAGCTTTAAGCTCGTTGCCATCATTACTCGTCAGACTTCTGCAACAGGTGGGCGCCGCTAACTAGGCGAGAGAAGGCGGAATATGGGATTTAAAATCCGAATCAGAACGGCGTTTATTATTGTGTTGCTGGCTATTGGGCTGATTCCGCTTTCGGTTTTTGCCTGGTATTCATATGAACGAACGCTGGCGCGTGAATTCGAAGAAGTTAATGACCGGCACCTGTTGCTGGCGCAGAATCTGTCATCGACATTATCGCGCTATGAAAAGGACGTTCGCGCAACCATCCGCTCGGTTGCCGCCTCGTTGGACAGCGCAACCAATTACGCCGGTTCGAAAGAATTGTTGCGTACTTTGCAAATTGAACAGATATCCTTGATTGACCCGACTAGCGGCACGGTTACAGCGTCAATGAACGCAAATAGCGGACCACAAACACATGCAGTCGATGCAAAATTGCTGGCTGAAGCCACGAAAGCGGCCAATCACCAAGTTCTTACATTCATGCCGGTGAAAAATACTAACCATGGCAACATCATCCATGTCGTCGGTCTGTTTCAGGACAAAATGGTAATCGCTTGCTTGGGAACAAAGTATTTTGTCGAATTGGGCAAACAGATTTCTTTCGGGGCGAAGGGACATGCGGCGATTGTAGATCAGAGCGGCAATGTGCTGGCTCATCCTCTGCCCTCTTGGATTGCCATTGCAAAAAATATTTCAGAAGTCTCTGCGGTCCGCCGAATGATGAATGGCGAAACCGGTATTGAGCAATTTTATTCACCCGCTCTGAAAGGCGACATGATTGCCGGTCTGACATCGGTTCAGGGGCCGGGATGGGGGGTGATGATCCCGCAACCTGTAGAGGAACTCTATGCCAAAGCATTCGAAAACCTGAAGCCAATTTTTTATGGACTCATATTGTTGGCCATTGCCACTTTGCTGCTGGTCAAAACATCGATCAACGGGCTGGCTCGCCCATTGGAAAACCTGACCGTTGACCTGAAACAGCAATCGCTGAACGGAGAGCCGGCTGCCGTTCCACCAGATCGCGCGCCTACCAATATCTACGAGGTGCAGGGCATAATTGATTCTTATAATGATCTGGCAATGATTGTGCAAAACAATGCGACCGAACTAGCCGAACGGGCTTTTCAGGACGCTGTAACCGGCATCGGTAATCGAAGTTATTTTACTAAGCGTGGAAAAATGCAGATTAATCGACGCACCCCACTCGGCAAGAGAGGCGTGCTGATATTTACGGACTTGGATGGATTTAAAGAAATCAACGATATTCGGGGCCATGCGGCTGGCGATCAGGTGCTGCAGGCATTTGCCAAGGAACTTTACCCGGTTACCAAGCAATTCATGGATCGGGAATTTAGAGGTGTGGCTGGTGCCCACCCGATAATTGGCAGGATCGGTGGCGATGAATTTGCCATTCTGCTGCCGATTCCAGATCAGGTAACAGAAATGGACGACGTATCCGATCTGTGCGCACGCTTACGTGATTCCTTACCAAAATCTGTCGATATCGACGGTATTACAGTACCATGCGAGCTGTCTGCAGGAGGGGCGGTGTATCCTGACCATGGCGACAGGATCGAGGACCTGATCCGCCGCGCCGATGTAGCGCTCTACCGGGCCAAAATGAGCGGCAAAAGTCAGTTTTCAATTTACAGCAAGGAAAATGCACTAGGTGGTAAAAGCGAAATTCTTTCTGCCGTCATGCATGCGATTGAGAATGACGAGCTAATTCTCGAGTACCAACCGAAATTCTGCGTTGCAAATCAGAAAGTTACCGGTGTTGAAGCATTGCTGAGATGGATGCACCCTAAACTCGGACGCTTGCCACCAAATCTCTTCCTGCCAGCGGTGCAGCAGACACATGTAATGGTCAAATTGGGTGAGTGGGTCATCAATCGGGCGACATATGATATCAAGGCTTTGGAAAGGGCCGGGCACAAGTTAAGCGTGGCGGTCAATATCGGCGCTGAACATTTCGCCGAGGCTGACTTCGTTTCGAATCTGGTTGATCTGTGCAAATTCGCTGAGTTTGCCCCTGGACGTCTGCAGATTGAAGTAACCGAAGACGTCATGGATGCGTCCCGCGACAATTTCAAACGAACCGTCAACAAGATTCAAAATCACGGTTTCTCCATCGCAATTGACGATTTCGGCAAAGGATTTTCAAACCTGTCGCGTCTGGCATCTGTTCCCGTCGATGTCATCAAGCTGGATCGGTCGTTGGTCAATGAAGCGGTCCAGGATTCCAGAGTTCGTGTGATCACGCAATCGGCCATCGACATGGCCCACGCACTGGGGTCAACAGTTGTCGTTGAAGGTGTGGAAACGCTGGAAGAGGTTTCAATGGCAGAAAAGGCTGGTGCCGACACGTTGCAGGGCTTTTATTTCTCAAAAAGCCTGAGCGTTGATAATCTTGTCGGCTGGTTGAATGATCGCGACACCAATCCTCAACGCAAACAGCTGGCGGGTCTGCAGTCGTCCCTGGCTGCCTCCTGAAATCGGGCTAGTCGCGAACGTTTTCTCCACCATCATCTAGTGAGGCCGGTCTCTGCCAATATTGAAACTGTGGCGTCCAGTCAGACATACCGATGCCTGCCAAAGATAAAAAATGCCACATTGGCGAATACAAATCACCCGGGCCAAACGGCGCCCCCGCCCGTCGGACAATCTTGCCATCGTTGAGTTGATAGACTGCCGCGCCTGGATAATTCGCATGGTCGCCTACAGCGCATTGTTCGCTCATATAATCGCCCCCCCCATGTGAGACCATCTGAAATCTCCAATCCCGGTTAAGCGCCATGCGTCTTTGGGTTTCGGGTGGGTCCTTTGATACAAAAACAACGGACATGGCATCTTCCAGATGAGCGAGTATGCCGTTTATGCCGTCGGCCCACAGGGTACAATAGCGGCAGCCCTGCCCCATATTATGAATCATCAAAAGACGATCTCGCCCGGCGAACATCTCAGACATGGAAATTTCACCACTTTGGGTTTGAAACTTGTAATCTTTAACTTCACGATCTGCCTCTTTGGCACGTAATGCGGCCAATTGCTGAGACTTTTCCATAATTTCGAGCTCAAGTTTTTCTGCATCCGTCATTATTGTCCTCCTTCATTTGTCCGGCATCGCTCAAAGGGTGTCCCACGCCTCCCCCAATTGCAATGATAAGCTCTCAATCTCGATTTTCGGAAATCGAAGTTCAATCTTCACCAGTGCTGTCATTGTCGGTGAATGGATACAGGATTGGTTCCAAACCTCGGCAAGGTCAATTGGTTCACTTGGCTGGTGTCGAAATCGACTCGATGAAGTTTTATCCTCAGGGACAGTCGCGTCGCCAATTTTGTCAGCGAATTCGTTGACCCGTATTCTTGTCAAATATGAACAAGTTATCTGGTGGTAGAATTACACCAACACCGTCGCCTTGCTTGCCGTCGAAATCCTTGTGTGCCTTGACGACAATTTGATCGGATCCCCAATCCACCGTCACAAGAGTATGATCGCCAATCAGTTCTGTCGTGTAGATTTTTCCGCTTAACGTTCCCTCTGATGGCGACGTAACGCTGCAATCTTCAGGTCGAACACCCGCAATCGCGCTTGGAACATTGCCCTTCACAGTGGTTTTGACATTCGCACCATTGGTCAGGAACTGATCACCTTCCAGACCACCGTTAATTACATTCATTGCTGGCGATCCAATGAATTGAGCGACAAACAGATTAGCGGGATTGTTGTAGATTTCAGCGGGCGTTGCCAATTGCTGCAATATGCCCTTTTCGAGGACAGCAACACGGTGGGCCAAGGTCATCGCTTCGATCTGATCATGGGTAACGTAAATAGTCGTAATGCCCAGCGAGCCCTGCATATGCTTCAATTCAGCCCGCATATGACCCCGCAGCTTGGCGTCGAGATTAGATAGCGGCTCGTCCATAAGAAATACCGAGGGACGACGAATGATGGCGCGTGCCAAGGCCACCCGCTGCCGTTGTCCGCCTGAAAGTTCACGAGGATAGCGTTCAAGCAATGTTTCAAGCTGAACCTGCTTAGCAGAATCAAGAATGGCCCGATCAATTTCGGCCTTGTCCAACTTCCGTACTTTGAGCGGAAAGCCAATATTCTCCGCGACTGTCTTGTGCGGATAAAGTGCATAGGATTGAAAAACCATCGAAATATCACGGTATTTCGGCAATACGTCGGTGACATCGCGCTCGCCGATATGAACTCGCCCCGCAGAAGGCGTTTCCAGCCCCGAAAGTATGCGCAGCGCGGTTGTCTTGCCGGACCCGGAGGCGCCCAGCAAGACAAGGAATTCTCCAGGTTCGACTTCAAGGTCGAACTCTTCCAACACCTTTACGTCACCGAAACTCTTCTGCACGGCATCAAATTTGACTGAGGCTTTGGAGTAACCAACTGCCATTTCTTAACCTTTCACCGCGCCTTGCAGGACGCCTTTGGAAATAAATCTTGTTAACAGTATCGCCATGATGATGACCGGAATGATCATCACGACGATGACGGCGCACATTTCCCACCAAAAAACGCCCTTTTCGCCGGTGTTTTTGGCAGCAACCATAATCGGCATGGTCTGAACTTTAACAGTCGCGAGAAAGACCGCGAACAGATATTCGTTCCAATTCAGTACCAGTATCAAAAGCGTCGTTGCGGCAAGACCAGGCCGTGTCAGCGGCATCACGATGTCCCAGAAAATACCAAACCTTGTGGCGCCGTCGAGCTGCGCGGATTCCTCCAGTTCGATGGGCAAATTGGCAAAGAAATCATGCATCAACCAGACAACGATCGGTAGGTTGGCCACCGCGTAAAGCAGGATCAGGCCAAGATGGGTATCCAGCAACCCTACTGCCTGGAACATCACATATACCGGAATGACCACCACAATTGGCGGCAATATCCTTTGGGAAATGATCCAGAACAATATGTCTCCATTGCCAAGCGCCAGCTTGAAGTGCCGGCCGAAGGCACGTGCCAGGAAAAAGAAAAGCGCCAAAGCAACGGTGGAGGAAGCCCACCAGGGAACACCTGCATAGGTTGTGGCCACGATTACCACCACAATCAGACCGACGAAGATAAGAACGTTACCGAATTTGGGCTTGTATTGGATCCGCGCCAGAGCATAGGCCGCCATGGAACCGATGGCCATGCAGAATGCCGTCGACGCTACGCTGATGACGATAGAGTTGGTGAAGGCAAGATAGATTTTGCAGATTTGCGGTTCCAAAGGTTCCAGCGACACCACCGGTGAAACAACAAAAACGAATGAGTTGTGCACCAGCAGGTACAATTGCCGAAGGATGGAAGACAGATCACAGAAGGGATCTGTGTTGAATTGGACCCGCCACGCGTCGAGAGTGGGCTGAAAATCCACAAACGGGAGGTAGAATGGCCCCTGATTAACAGCCGCCGCGTCCTTGAACGACGTGATTATGACCCAGTAGATTGGGAACAGAACGAACACTGACCAAATCGCCAGAAACGTATAGGCAAAGACCTTTGCAACCGGCGCCATTTTGCCGACAGAGGGCGGCTCGAAAAGCCGCTCAACCAGACTTCTGTTTTGTTTCTCGAATTTGAAGGATGCATCGCTCATGCTTGCGCTTTCCGTATTTGACCCAATACCACGTAGTTGAAGAACGACGCGCAGACGACGACCGTCAGGATCAGTAGCAGATAGGCAATAGCCGCCGACGTTCCCATATCATTGGCCCGCCAAACGTAGACGGAATGCAGCGTCATCGATTCTGTGGAAGAACCTGGCCCTCCACCGGTCATGATATTGGGAAGGTCCATAATTTTGAACGCCTCAATCGCTCGGATTAGCAGGACCGTCACGGCAACCGGCACAACTTGTGGCCAGGTGATTTCGCGGAAGATATGAACGCTTGACGCTCCGTCCACTTGAGCGGCTTCGACATGGTCCCGCGGAACATTTTCCAATGCGGCGAGCATGCAAATAAAGATGAACGGAATCCACTGCCAGGAATCACAGACCATCATGATAAATCGGGCGGACCATGGATCCACCGACCAAACCCAGTCCTGAAACCCGAGTATTCCCAAAAGTGGCTCGAAAGGCCCCCGTGTTACGTCGGCGACCATCCTCATCGCATAACCCACACCAAGGGGAGTTACCATCAGCGGAATGAAGAAAATTACGCGGAAAAAATTCTTGCCCTGAATCGGTTGCGAACACAGGAACGCCAGACCCGTCCCAATAATGAACTGCAAGAAGCAGCCAACAAGGACATAAAACAAGGTTGTATATAACGTGCCGATCGAGTTTCCGGAAAGCAGCGATGCTGCCAAAACCCAGGTGAGAAATATTGCGGCGGCCGCAGAAATCGTGCGCCCAATCATGCCGACCCAGGTTGCCGTTTTCAGGGAGCGGTAAAGCCACCAAAGGACGGCAACAACAACAGCAATAAAAATTATTGTGCCGAAGATGCTGGCCGGTTCAGTCCTTCCCAAAAAATGCACCTGATCGCTGCCAAACAGCTGCTTGGCAAAATTTCGGAATCCGACAAACCGGAAACGCAGACCGTCGCCAGTGAACCTCACACGACTCAAGGCAAAAGCCATGGAATAGAAAGTTGGAAAAATTGCTAAAACCAGAATCAACGTCACCGCAGGAGCTATGAAGAAGGTGCCCGAATGGCGGTCAATCCATTCTCGCCAGCGGTCTCCGGCAGATGTGCCAGCCGGGGCAAACCCCGGCTGGCGATTGTAGATGTTGTCTGACATTGATACTGACTTTATTTGCCGGAACCGAATGCCAGGGCCTGGAATTTGATCTGTTCCTCGCGACCGAAGTCCTCGGTGATCTCTTCCCAGCCTGCCTCAATATTCTGCAGGGCTTCATCCACTGTGATTTCCCCAGCCAGATACCGAGCAAGTTCAGTGTCCAGCACGACGCCGGTATAGTTCGGCGCACCCGGGATTTTCATATCAGAAGCCATGTTGAGGCTATTCAGCGCGCCATTGATCGCACCAATATAGTTCTCTGCAAGTTCCTGAGGCATTCCTGCCTTGACGAACAAATCGGGGCTGGCCAACTGCGATAGGCGATACGGGTTGTAGCCGGTCGCACCAATCGTCACATCGACACTCGATTGCGCCGCCTGGTTCATGTAGGAAAGAAACGCGTAGGCTGCGTCTTTTTTCTTCTGGGAAGCGCGTTTGTTGATCGCGCCAGCCCAGCCACCAAAGGCAGCAAACGGAGCATAATTGACACCGTCAATCGCATGGGGTGCGCTTTCTTTGGTAACAGGAACAAGTTTGCCCGTGGCACGGTCCAGCACCTCTTTGGAACCGACAGCCGAGACCGCATAGAGCAAGCCCTTAATTGCGGTCGCGTCGTCGTCAAGCTGAAGTGGACCAGGGTCGCCCCACTCAACCAGAAGTCCACAGCGTCCGGCCTTGAAGATCGCTCTTGTATCGCCGATATCCATGTTGAGCTCTTCGGGTGGACCGTATTTGCCGGTCTCCTTGTAAAGCTCCATGGCCTTCTTCCAGCCTGCGTTGTTGACCATGGGTTTCATCGTAGCGTTGTCGAAGTGAAATCCCTGACCAGTGCCATGTGTTTGAACAATTGGCGCAGCAAACGTTTGGATCGCAAAGTAAGACTGTGCGTTACGCTTTTTAAAGATGCAGGAACCGAAATCGGCCTCTCCATCACCGTTCATATCCTGACCATGGATCTTTGATGCCACATCCAGATAATCTTCCCAGGTCTTGGGCGGCTCGAGGCCAGCCTTTTCCAGAATGTCTTTACGATAGTACACCATCTGGAAATCGCCATCGACCATCAGCAGCTTCGTTTTGCCGCCAACCTTTTGACCAAACTCGCGGAAATAGGGCGCGATATCAGCCAGATCAATTTTGTCGTCTTTGGCGATATAAGGGTCCATGTCTTCAAGCAAACCGGCAGCGTCAAGTTCAACGCCCCAACCAGCTGCAAAAACTCCAACATCAATGGAATTGGTGCCTGTTGACCAGTCATTTTGAATCTTCGGAAAAATTTCTGCAAACGGCACTTCGGTGACGACGATCTTACCGCCGGTCTGTTCCTGGAACTCAAGTCCTCGCTCGACCAGCCGGCCAGCAATTACATAGCCCGGACGAGTCAGGATGTTGACGGTAACGCCATCAAATTCGCCCGCATTTGATGGAGCCACTGCGCCAGCAATGGCACCGACTCCGACAGCTGCACCAAGCAGCGCCTTCTTCATATTATCCAAAATCATAGTTTCCTCCTGGGTTAACCTTCTTGTTTGACTATCCGTTTTCGAAGAGTTCGGATCTCTTGGCGACGAATTTCTGAATTTGTTGCTGAACTTGATCAATGTGAAAGCGCATCGCTTGTCCGGCATTCACCGGATCACTTTGTTTGATGGCTTCAGCTATGGCTTTGTGCTCTTCAAATGTCTGTTGCGGGCGTCCGGGCTCTGGAAGCAACACCCGCCGAACCCGTTCCAGATAACTTTGTGTCCGTTCCAGAATACGCGCTGCTTCACCAACCGGGTGCGACGAGTGGATCAGTTCATGAAAACGAACGTCGAGTTCGTAAAATCCATCCAGATCGCCGCCCTCCAGAGCGACTTCTTGATAACGAAGGTTGTGTTCCATAAGGCCAATTGTATGGTCAGTCATGTCAGTAGATGCGCAGGCAGCCAGCTCGACCTCCAGGGCCTTGCGAACGAAGAAGTGTTCGTACAATGACGTTGGTTCAAGTTTGGACACAAACGAACCCCTTTGGGGGATGACTTTCACCAGCCCATCATAGGCCAGCCGGTCAAATGCATTGGCAAGTGGTTGGCGGGAAACTTCGAACAACTCGGCGAGTTGGGCCTTGTCCAGGAGTGTGCCGGGGCCGCGTTCTCCAGTGATAATCGACGAGCGCAATTGTTCGTAAACAATATCCACTTTGGATTTTCTGGTCGAACTTTTGTGGGCGCCAATCGCGCTCATGTCATGCGCCTCCCCAGGCACTATTCGCATGCTAGAATGTTAGCATAGGCACAATGTAAGGAAGGCGTCAACCGAGCCTACGCACAGTTCAGCAACTGACGTTGTACCATTCTGGCTTTGGGCAAGGATTGATTGTTACCATGCAAAAGCTCGATTCAAGAAGTTCTGGTTTAACATGATTGCTATAGGAACTGCCAAAATCGGTGGGTGGAAACTCAATCGTTCACAACCGAATTCGCCATTGGGGTTCGTGGTATTATCGTATCTTGGGCTCACTTAGGCAGCGGAGAGACGACAAGATTTGGCTCAGTAATTAGAGTACTCAATCGAACTTTGGATTGGTAACCACTTCGATTTCACCTTCACGTTCGACAATGAGTTTACGCATACCGCGCTGAAGAATTTGACCGTAATCGTGCCCGGCTGCAACGCTGCAAACCCAAGTGAAAACCAGCGGAATCGGACCACAATTTATGGAACGATGTGCCCAGTCCGGTGGTATGAAGGCAATGGAGCCTTTACGCATCTCAACCGTGCTGCAACACCCCTGGCGGTCCTCAAGCAAAAGCAGACCCTGGCCGCTCAGCGTACAATAAACTTCACCTTTGGTTCGATCTTCATGGAAATGCCCCCTGGTCATGTAAAACTCTTCTCCAATCTTGCCTGGCTGCATTGTCGTGGTGCCGAAAAATAGATCACTGCCTTCCTGCTTGCATTCAATCACTTCGTAGACGAGAGGGTCGTTTTCATCCTGAATGGCGCGGGACCATGCGTCGCTGTTGGAGAAAATCCCACTAAGCTCACTCAAATATTTGGCGTATCGACCGGTAGCCGGAGAAACCGCTCCTGTGGTGGGATCGATGATGACCTCTGCGGGATAAAGTTCAGACATGGCAACCTGTTAGCTTGAGGGGACGTCAGCTGCGATTGGATCATTGCTGTGTTCATCATTCGTACACTAGCGGACCGAGGTTTAAAACCAAACGGGCAGGAAACATATCCGCTTGGGAGACCGTCGTTATTGAAGGCGAGGGTTGATTGTTGCAAAGCCGAGAGTTATTTCTTGCCCCATGACACTTTTGGAATTGTCCGACGCGAGTTGCGTGAGTTTGATATGATTGCGAAGCCGGAAAGACAATTGAGAATAGGTGTTCTTGGCTGCGGCCCAATTGCTCAGGCCGGCCACTTTGAAAGCGTCACAAAAGCACGAAACACTCAGCTACATGCAATCTGCGATGTTGCAGAAGATCTGCTGGAACGCTTTGCAGTTACTCATGCCGCGGCGCGAACCTTCTCTAATTACGAGAATATGCTGGCAGATCCGGATGTTGAAGCAGTGATAATTGCCACGGCGGACGCTTTCCATGTACCCGCAACGTTGGCCGCCCTTGAAGCCGGGAAACATGTCCTGTGCGAAAAACCACTTGGTGTCTCGCTTGAGGAAGTTTGCGAGCTTAAAAGCGCAGTGCAAAAATCCGGCCGCTTGCTACAGGTCGGACACATGAAGCGCTTCGATCCAGGCATAGAAAGTGCAAAGCGGTTCATCGATGAGGAATTGGGTGAGATGCTGGCCTTCAAAGGTTGGTACTGCGATTCGACCCACCGATATGCCATGACCGACGCAGTGCAGCCACTGATGGTCAAGAGCCAGGCAGCACGCAAGCCCGATAAGGATCCCAAACAAGATCTCAAGCGCTACTACATGCTGGCCCATGGGTGCCATCTGATCGATACCGCACGTTTTCTGTGCGGAGATATTGAAGAAGTTCAGGCAAGGCATTCGGAACGGTTTGGCGCCCATTGCTGGTTTGTAGATGTCACATTCGCCAACGGTGCGCTGGGCCATCTCGATCTAACAGTTGCCGTTCGCATGGACTGGCACGAAGGGTTCCAGCTTTATGGCCAGAGTGGAAGTGTTCTGGCCAAGACCTTCAATCCCTGGCTTTTTCGTTCAAGCGAAGTTGACATTTTTCGCGAATCCACCGGCGAATCATCGCGCGTGCTGGGTGCGGATGCACATTTTTACCGAAGGCAGTTGGAGAGTTTCGGCGACGCCGTTTTGAATGGCACGCCAATCGAAGGTGCCACAGTCGATGACGGGATTGCGTCGGTGCGAGGAATGCTTGCGATTGCTGAATCAGCTCAAACCGGTCGCACGGTGAAACTCGCTGATGTATCTGGCGCCTTGTGATGCAGCTGGGGGTTTTCGCCAAGACATTTTCTGGTGATCGCCCAGACAAAATTCTCGCCGCATGTAAGAACGCCGGGTTCGGACTGGCCCAGTACAACATGTCTTGCTCCGGACTCGATGCCTTGCCAACGTCAATTTCAGACGAAGCATCAGCACAGATCCGTTACGCATCGCACACCACCGGTGTTAAAATAGCTGCGGTATCGGCCACCTATAACATGACCGACCCCGATCATGACCGCCGGAAAGTAGGGCGCAACGCCTTCAAAACGATTGCCGAAAATGCCGCAGGCATTGGAACAGAACTGATGACGGTATGTTCCGGTAGCATGGACCCGCATGACAAATGGCGCCGTCACCCAACCAATGATGAACCGCAATCATGGACCGAAATGTGCCGAGAGTTCGAAATCATCCTCGACTATGCCGAGCAGCACGAAATTATGGTTGGGGTGGAACCGGAGGACGCCAATATCGTGAATTCTGCACCTAAGGCTCTTCGGCTCTTAAAACACTTTCCCGGCAGCAGAATCCGCATAGTCTTCGATCCCGCAAATATTATTGAAAGCGTGCCGGTAGAAAGTCGGCAAAGAGCCATCGACGAAGCGCTGGATATCCTGGGACCAGAGATTATTATTGCTCATGCCAAGGATCGGCTTGATGATGGCAGCATTGCCCCGGCAGGTGCCGGCATAATTCGTTGGAGCCACGTGTTGCTGGGCCTTTCTCAAATTGGGTTTCATGGGCCACTGATTGCCCATGGAATTTCGGAAAGCGATGCACCTGCAGTTGCCAAATTCCTGGGTCACGAACTCGAACAATTGTAATCCAATGCTGCGCGGAATCTTCTCAATCAAGAATATCAAGCTTTCAACTGCTAGTTCAGGACGGGGTCGGTCTTTCCTGTTTCAACATGGACTGTGTGGATCAGCCAGTCAGCCGCTCGAGGTCTTTCCGCAGGACATTGGCTGGCGGTGTCTGACGCTGGAGTGTCGTGGCCATGGCATGTCAGAAATTGGCCCCCATTCGAAACTATCAATTCGTCGGTTCACCGACGACCTCGCAGCATTTATCTCCGAGTTGAATATTGGCCCTGTGTTGGTTGGTGGCATTTCGATGGGGGCTGCCATCACGCTACGGCTGGCGGTCAAATATCCTGAATTGGTCAGTGGTCTGGTGGTTGCGCGCCCGGCATGGATTGATCAATCAGCACCTGAAAATCTGGCCCCAAATCGCGAAGTTGCACGCTATCTTGCCACCTACGAACCCGCAGAAGCCCTGTTGCAGTTTGAGCGATCAGTACTGGCAGCTGAACTTGCATCAGATGCGCCTGACAATCTGGCTTCTCTGCTTGGATTTTTCAAGCGAACACCAGCCGCTGAGACACAGGTTCTGCAGGCAGCGATTGCCAATGACGGGCCGGGCGTCAACAGAGCAGAAATTGCTGGACTTGATTGTCCAACGCTGGTCATTGGAACCGAACGCGACGTCACCCACCCGATTGCTATGGCACGTGAGATTGCGGACCTAATTCCGAATGCCAGATTCGTCGAGATCACGTCGAAAGCTGACAACGTCGAACAATATAGGGCAGAGTTTCAAAACGCACTGCGCCACTTCACCATGGAGATCGACTAATGACCGACCGCGCGAGTAATTTTTCGAAACTGGCACGGGATCGGTTGCTCGCCGAGTTCTCCTTGTGGTCAGCCGACCTTGTTCGGATGGCGGACGATATTCGACGTGTTGACAGCTTTGCTGACATTTATCACGCCGACGTAGCGGACGGGCACTTTTCTTCGGCATTGCTGCTGTTTCCAGATCTGATTTCACAAGTCCGAGCCATCACCAGCAAGCCAATCCATGTCCATCTTATGGTCGAGGACAACGTGCTGCTGAACCAAATCGACCAGTTTGCCGATTCCGGTGCCGACATCATTTCCATCCATGCAGAGAATTCAAACGTCGAAGCAGGTCTTGATCGAATCTTGTCACACGGTCTCAAAGCCGGTGTGGTGTTGCAGCTTCATACACCGGTCCAGTCCGCGCTGGCCTATCTTGGCCGCATCGCAATATTAACGCTTTTGGGAACCAGGATGGGCATTAAGGGCGTCGGCCTTGATCACACTGCAGAAACCCGGTTGGCGTCAGCGCGGGAGGCTATTGATCGTATCGAAGGTGGGCAACGGATATTGTTGGCGGCCGATGGCGGCATAAGGGAGCACACTGTTCCGGGTTTACGCAGCCATGGGGCTGATACGATTGTCATGGGATCGTTGGCATTTGGAGCTGACAATCTGGCTGATCGGATCGCATGGGTTCACGGATTGGAGGGGCCGAGCTGACATGTCATCTGCTCGAGTCATCGCCATTGATCTGGGTGGGACACAAGTCAGAGTCGCGCTGGTTGAGGGCCACCAAATTCAAAGCCGGGCGGCCCTAAAAACAGATATATCTGGCGGCCCGGCCGCGATTCTGGATCAGATAGTGGCATTGATTGATCACGTTGGCGAGGGTCAGGACAAAAACAGCATAGTCGGAGTAGGGCTTTCATCTGCCGGACCGATCGACACCGAAGCCGGTATCATATTGGGAATTCCAACGATTCCGGGGTGTGAGGGGTTTCCTATCCGCCAGGCGCTTTCTGATCGCATGGGCCTGCCTGTGCAGATTGAGAACGATGCCATTGCCGCGGCGTTGGGCGAGTGGCGTCATGGCGCCGGCCGAGGATTTCGCAACTTGGTTTACATTACCGTCAGCACCGGAATCGGTGGTGGTGCTGTAGTTGATGGACGGCTGCTTCATGGTCGACAGGGCATGGCGGTCCATGTCGGTCACATGCGGCTGGCCAGGGAAGGTCCTCTTTGCAGCTGCGGGGCCTCTGCCTGTTTTGAAGCCTTTGCCTCCGGAACGGCTCTGACGGAACGTGCACAAACAGCCAGTCGCCTCGCCGATTCAGAATTTCTTCAGCTCACCTCAAAATCTGGTGACGTCAACGCGAGACACGTCATAGAAGGGGCTCAAGTCGGAGACCCACAATGCCGTGCGCTTGTTGCCGAGGAAGCCATGTATCTCGGACAGGGTATCACTTCAATCATACACGCCTTCAGCCCAGAACGTGTGATTATGGGTGGCGGCCTTGCCCAGGGATTTGACCTTTTTGAAGCAGGTATTCACGAAGTGATCGAGTCGGACGCCATGGCTCCTTTCAAAACAATCCGTGTGGTTCGTTCCGATCTGGGAGACGATTCCGGACTGGTCGGTGCTGCGACAATGGTTATTGAACAATCCAGCAACTGACCCGCGGGAGTATTCGCTAAAGCCGTTCACGTTTAAATGGAAACGATTCTGTTTGTGATTGGCGGACGCCCAGAGGTGAGCCATCGTCAGAATTGATCTCTGCGTTTGGATGTGTATCTTGGTTGTTTGCACGACGAGGGGATGACATGGATGATTCAAAGTTCGGAGCCGAAGATTCTCGCGGCTACTGGGCACCGAATGAGCGGATAAGTTACGGGCCAGCTTTTGCCTGGCCACCTCAACCGCGCGCCCTTTTTAAGTGGTTCTTCGGTTTCCCCGGATATCTGTTGCCCTGGAATATTCCCTATGCACTCGCTGCCATCGCTATTTGGCTATATCTGACACCGCCGCTGGAAACGTTTGAGACCTTGTCGTTTACCTGGGCCGGGGTGATTCTGGTCCGCAATCTCGTTCTGGCCATCTGCGTCTATGGCGCTTGGCATTTGTGGCTATACATCTGGCGCAAACAGGGCACGACTTTCAAATACAATCGAAACTGGCCAAGCGACGATTCCTCAGCGTTCACATTCAACAATCAGACTTACGACAATGTGTTTTGGACGCTCGCCAGCGGTGTTCCGATCTGGACTGCTTACGAAGTGCTGCTGCTTTGGTCTTATGCCAATGGCTATACACTGATGATTAGCCCCACCGAAAATCCCGTTACTTTCATCGCGCTGTTCTTCTTTGTACCCTTTGTTCACGAAGTCGGCTTTTATATTGCGCACCGCACCTTGCACTGGCCTCCACTTTATCGGATTGCCCACAAACTTCACCACAGGAACATCAATCCGGGACCATGGTCCGGATTATCGATGCATCCCATCGAGCATGTGATTTACTTTTCATCCATTTTGATTTTCTTCATCGTTCCCTCCCATCCAATTCACATGATCAACCTGGCCTCACGGTTGGGGGTTGCTCCGGCGCAAGGCCACACCGGATTTGACCAGGTGGTAATTGGGGAAGAAAAAGTCATGAGCGCTTCCTACTACGCCCATTATCTGCACCATCGTTATTTTGAAGTGAATTACGCCGATGGGATGGTTCCCCTGGACAAATGGTTTGGGTCGTTTCACGACGGGTCGCCAGAAGCGGATCAGGCAATTAAAGCTCGACGTCTGCGACGTGGGGTTTAACCGCTCCATTTTCAGATTTGGCTGCGGCCATCGTTGCAGGGGCTTGGATTAAAAAGGACAACACAGATGGAAAAACGAAGGGTCGGGCGCACCGAGCTGATGATTGAGACTCTTGGACTGGGTGCAGCACCGCTTGGGGGCAATTTTGTAGATCTGGATTACGGACAGGCTGCCAAACTCATCGAGGCCGCCAAATCTGCTGGAATTGGATTTTTCGATACTGCCCCCTGGTATGGATTTGGCCGGTCCGAACGCGTCATCGGCGACTTGTTGCGCGGCACGGACTACATACTTTCAGACAAAGTCGGAAGACTTTTAGAACCAGGCCCCGTCGAAAACCCAATCGATTTTGGCATGGTCGATCCGCTGCCGTTCCATGTGGTCTATGACTATGGATATGATGGAATTATGCGCACTTACGAAGACAGTCTGCAGCGTCTTGGGCTCGATCGCATCGATATATTGCTAGCACATGACATCGGTGCCTTTCAGCACGGCGAGGAAAACACACGTCATTTCAAGGATCTAGCAGATGGCGGATATCGAGCAATGGACGAGTTGCGCAGAACCGGTCAGGTCAAAGCGATCGGAATTGGAGTTAACGAAAACCAGGTTTGCATGGACGCGCTCGGGATCGGCGACTGGGACGTGTTTTTGTTAGCTGGCCGCTATACGCTGCTCGAACAGACACCGTTAAACTCCTTGTTCCCCGCATGTCGTAAGTCGGGCACCACGATCATTTGTGGCGGGCCGTTTAATTCCGGCATTCTCGCCGGTCGGGACATGTGGAATTATGACAAGGCCCCGGCCGATATTGTCGACAAGGTGCGAAAACTGGGAGCTATAGCTGATCAGTTTTCAGTTCCGCTGGCTTCTGCAGCGCTGCAGTTTCCGCTTGCCAATGACCTGGTGACGTCGGTAATCCCGGGACCACGCGATGCCGCCGAACTGGCACAAATTATTGATTGGAACAAGACAGCGATTCCCGGTGAGTTCTGGTCGATACTAAAATCAGAACAGCTAATAGAATTGGATGCTCCCGTGCCGTTATAATATGGCGTGTATTCGACTGATGGCTTTTGCAAAATTCGTTTGGCGAAAGGGAATTTCTTACCCACACCACCCGTTTGCAAGGCAAATCTCTTGGGGCAATCATAGGACTTGGAATAGAAAGTGAATGTTTTGAAAACCAACAAATGGAATCGACTTAACAATGGTGGATTGGACTTCACCCAATTAGGATTGGGAGCGGCGCCGCTGGGCAATCTGGGATCAGCGATCAGCAATCAGGAAGCACAAGATACATTGGCCGCCGGTTGGGATGCCGGGATGCGTTACTTTGATACGGCACCGCAATATGGTCTTGGCAATTCAGAAAGACGTGTCGGGCAATTCCTGCGAACCAAAAATCGCGATGATTTTATACTCGCCACAAAGGTGGGACGACTCTTGAAATTGTGCTCCGCTGATGAACGGCTGGGAATTGGAAAATGGTACGACGTGCCCTCCCGGCAGGAACACTATGACTATACTTATGATGGTGTCATGCGTTCCATAGAATTTTCTTTGGAGCGAACCGGATTGGACCGATTCGACATTTTGTTTGCTCATGATCTCGATGAGTGGACCCATGGCAGTATTGATGCCCGCGACCACTATATTGATGAGTTCATGAATGGTGGATATAACGCATTGCTGTCGCTGCGCGACCAGGGCGTTATCAAGGCATTTGGTGCAGGATTGAACGAATGGCAGGCCTGCAAGATTCTGGCTGAACGCGGCGATATGGATCTGTTTCTTCTTGCCGGCCGTTATACGTTGCTGGAACAGGAACCAATCGACAAGCTCTTTCCACTTTGCCAAGACCGCGGCATTGGCATCGTTCTGGGCGGTGCTTTCAATTCCGGCATATTGGCCACAGGTGCCGTTGAAGGGGCCTGGTATAATTATGATCCAGCGCCTCCCCATGTGATGAATCGGGTTAAGCAGATCGAAGCCGTCTGTTCCGACCACAAGGTTCGTTTGATCGATGCAGCACTGCAATTTCCACTGGCACACCCAGTTGTTAAAACTCTTATTCCGGGATCGAAAACACCCAGAGAGGCATCGAGCTCGGTAGACATTTTAAACGCATCTATCCCTGCCGAATTCTGGCGTGATCTGATGGATAAAGGCCTGTTGCGCAAAGATGTTCCAGTTCCTGGAGGAGAATAGAACGTGATTGACGCCCATCATCACCTTTGGAATCCTGCCCGCGGCGACTACGGCTGGATGCCCGAAGATGACGCCACCCTGTCGCGCCACTATCGCCTGCAAGACCTGATATCGGTGACCGAGCAGAACAGCATCACCCAAACAATTCTGGTGCAGGCGGCTCCAAGTGTGCATGAGACTGAATACATGCTGGGTATCGCTGACAGCACCGATTTAATCGGTGGTGTTGTGGGTTGGATAGACTTTGAAGATCGACATGACCGGCAACAACTGGAACGACTGGCAAACCATCCAAAATTCAAATCTGTGCGCCCAATGGTTCAGGATATCGAGGACGATCACTGGTTGCTCAGAGATGACATCAAATGGGCATTTGATGCAGTGATCGAACTTGATATTTGCTTTGATGCATTGGGATTTCCCAGACACTCGGCGCCATTTTTGCAGGTCTTCCAACGCCATCCAGATATGAAAGTTGTCATCGATCATTGCATGAAGCCACAAATTGCAGATGGCGGATTTGATGACTGGGCTACAGATATTGAAAATCTGGCCAGTCAGACCAGCGCTTTCATCAAATTATCAGGGCTTGTGACGGAGGCTGCTGAAAAGGCAAACCAACGGGCGATGCAACCCTATATCGATCATGTCGTTGCGTGTTTTGGCGCTGATCGCATCATGTGGGGGTCGGACTGGCCGGTATCGCGGCTGTCGATGGAATACGGCGATTGGCTGAGCCTCGCGAAGTCGCTTACCGACCAATTGAGTGACGCCGGGAAAAGCGCCGTATTTTCAAATACGGCCAGCCAATTTTACAGTTTGAATTGATCCGGGACGAGACATGCCGAATACCGAACTGCTGATATCATTCTTTTTGGCCTCGGCACTGTTTGCCCATAAATGGACACAGCGAATCGGCGGCGGTTTGCTAGTGGGATGGGGGATCAATCTGGCAACGAGCCAGCAATAAAAAAAAAGACCTCGACCGACACTGCCTGGCGGCAGTGCCGGTCCAGATTATTCCTCAGGCCAGATCAAAGCGATCCAGGTTCATCACTTTGGTCCACGCAGCAGCGAAGTCTGAAACAAAGGTCTGCTTTGCATCGCCACTGGCATAGACTTCCGCCAATGCCCGCAACTGAGAGTTGGATCCAATGAGCAGATCGACGTCCGACGCGGCCCACTTGACTTTACCCGTGCTGCGGTCGTGGCCTTCATATATGCCCTTAGTATCGGTCGACTTTTTCCATTCCAGACCAGGGTCGAGCAGATTGACGAAGAAGTCCTGACTCAACGCCTCTTTTTGGTTTGTGAACACGCCGCGGTCGGAGCCGTCCGCATTGGTTCCCAATACGCGCATGCCACCGATTAACACCGTCATTTCCGGGGCGGTCAATGTCAGCAATTGAGCGCGGTCGATCAACAACTCGGCAGATGATCTTGGATCACCCTTAATGGCGTAATTTCGAAAGCCATCTGTCGTTGGCTCCAGAACGGCAAAGGATTCAACATCTGTGTCTTCCTGAGAGGCGTCGGTGCGCCCGGCAGTAAACGCAACTTTTACATCATGACCGGCATTTTTGGCAGCCTGTTCAACTGCAGCTGACCCGGCCAAAACGATCAGGTCGGCAAGCGAAACTTTCTTGCCATCAGACTGGTCGTCATTGAACCGTTTTTGAATGCCCTCAAGTGTCTGCAGGATGCCCGCCAAATCAGAGGGATTGTTGACCGCCCAGTCCTTTTGTGGAGCAAGTTGAATACGTGCACCGTTGGCGCCACCGCGCATATCGCTGCCGCGGAAAGTTGAGGCAGATGCCCATGCGGTTGCGACCAGCTGCGATATGGACAAACCACTGGCCAGAATATTCTCCTTTAAATCGGCAATATCCTGATGGTTGATCAGCTCATGATCAACAGCCGGCACCGGGTCCTGCCACAGCTCTGCCGTAGCAGGAACCTGCGCGCCCAGTCCACGTATATAGGGGCCCATGTCACGGTGAGTCAGCTTGTACCAGGCCTTGGCAAACGCTTCGGCAAAAGCCTCCGGATTCTCGTAAAAGCGTTTGGAAATTGGCGCATAGATCGGGTCTTCGCGCAGTGCCAGATCAGAAGTCAGCATGACTGGAGGATGACTTTTGTTGGCGTCATGAGCATCCGGCACCGTGCCGGCCCCGGCGGCATCTTTTGGCGTCCATTGCGTGGCACCTGCCGGGCTCTTGGTCTGTACCCATTCGTAACCGAACAGGTTTTCAAAGAAATTATTGTCCCATTTGGCAGGTTCAGTCGTCCATGCACCTTCCAGACCACTGCCGATTGTATCGCCACCGCTGCCGGTGCCAAAACTGTTTCTCCAGCCCAACCCCTGTTCCTCAAGGCCGGCGGCCTCGGGCTCTGGTCCAACATATTTGTCGGGATCGGCGGCACCGTGAGCTTTACCAAATGTATGGCCACCCGCGATCAGCGCAACCGTTTCCTCATCATTCATCGCCATGCGGCCAAATGTATCGCGAATATCGCGTGCCGATGCCAACGGATCAGGATTGCCGTTTGGACCTTCCGGATTTACGTAAATCAGGCCCATTTGAACCGCGCCGAGTTTACCTTCCAGTTCGCGATCGCCGCTATAGCGTTCGTCAGCCAGCCATTCACCTTCAGGTCCCCAATAGATGTCTTCTTCCGGTTCCCAGATATCTTGGCGGCCACCAGCAAAACCGTGGGTTTTAAAGCCCATCGAATCCAGCGCTACGTTACCCGTCAGGATCAGGAGATCAGCCCAGGATATCTTGCGGCCATATTTCTGTTTGATCGGCCACAGCAGCTGACGGGCTTTATCGAGATTGACATTGTCCGGCCAGCTGTTGAGGGGTGCAAAACGCTGCGAGCCGGAGCCGGCACCACCCCGACCATCGCCAATACGATAGGTGCCGGCGCTGTGCCATGCCATGCGAACGAAAAAAGGACCGTAATGTCCGTAGTCAGCTGGCCACCAGTCCTGCGAGTCTGTCATCAGGTCGGTCAGGTCTTTGCACACCGCCTCCAGATCAAGGCTCTTAAATTCCTCTGCATAGTCGAAATCCTTATCCATCGGATCAGTCAGGTTGGAATTCTGGTGCAGAATCTTAAGGTTCAGCTGGTTTGGCCACCAATGCTGATTGGCTGTGCTGCCTGTTCCGGCATGGCTATGTGCGCTGGCCATTACAGGACATTTGCTTTGCGATGAGTCACTCATAATTCTCTCCGATCTGGGTCTGTTATCTCGTTCGGTGTCGCCGGTTAGATCACCTCAGGCCGGAATTAGCTCCGGCTTTTTTGGCGCATACAATAATCTTGTCTGTGAAACCTATAGGACCGCAATTGGCATCCCGCCAGCCTCACTGAGCTATCAATAACAAAATTGTTCGATTAGATTAAGTTGAATTTTCTGATCGGAGCAATAAGTTGCACTTATGGGCAATCTGACCATCAAACAGCTGCGTTATTTTGAAGCGCTTGCACTGCATGGTCATTTTGGTCAGGCGGCCAATTCATGCGCTATTTCACAACCGGCCTTGTCATTGCAGATAAAGGAGTTGGAAACTCAGCTCGGCATTGTGCTCTTTGAACGCGGCTCCCGTCAGGTTCGGCTGACAACTTTTGGAGAAGACTTTGCCCATCGGGTTCGGAATATTTTGCGCTCTGTGGAGGAACTTCAAGACCTGGCACGAGCTTCGCGTGACCGATTGTCGGGGCGGTTGAGAATTGGTGTAATTCCCACCATTGCTCCCTATCTGCTGCCGACCATAATAGGCAACCTTAAGCGCATCAACGGTGATCTCGACATACATGTGCGGGAGACCATGACCTCAAAACTCATTCAGGAACTTGCCGAAGGGCGCATAGACACTGCCATCGTCGCCCTACCGGTATCGGAACCTTCATTTACGGAAGTCGGATTATTTTCCGAAAACTTTGTGCTTGTTCGACCAAATTCAGACGCAGGCCAGCCTGTTCCTGATGGCGAAACCTTGCGTAACTTGCGCCTGTTGTTGCTCGAAGAAGGTCATTGTTTTCGCGATCAGGCCCTGTCTTTCTGTAATATTCAGTCAGCGCCATCCGATGGCGGATTGGACGGCTCGTCGCTGTCAACCCTGGTCCAAATGGTCAGCGCCGGTATCGGTGTAACATTGATACCTGAAATGGCCGTGGCTCTGGAATCTGGCTCAGGCGCGGTATCGGTTGCGCGTTTTAAACATCCTGAACCATCGAGAACAATCGGCATGATCTGGCGCAAAACCAGCCCGCTCGTTCAACAATTGATGCAGGTCGCAGAAGTTGTGAAGCGCTCCGCAGAAAGCCTGCGAACAAGCCAAATCAAAGTCTGATTTGCAGAAATGTTGCTGAACCCACAGGCTCTAATATCTTAGGCGGCAATGCAGCTTGATTGCTCGATGCATTTCCACTCGTCAAACGAGCCAAACATCTGACGCATTTCCAGATACTGTGCTTTCCAGAACGGAAAGCGCTTGAGAATGCTTGCACGCACATCGTCAACGCTGCCGCACATTAGCAAAACATCGGACTGCAACGGCTCGTACCAGATCGGTCCCGATATCATCTTTGATTTGAACACCCGACGATAAAACGAAGCATGATTTGCCGCGACCAGAGAAAAACAAGAATGTGCCTCAAAATATTGGCACGCCAACATCGGAATTTTGATCAACAGGTAAGGCAGTTCCGGAAACTCTCGTGTCGCAGCCGGATCGGCTACCAATCTGCCAGGATCAATATAGACGCCGCCTTTGTCCAACAATGCATCAACCACGTTCGGCGCAAATGTGCGGCTCTGACAATCTGGAAATGCCAGCGTGGCAACTGTCACCTTCACGGATCCAACCAGACGGCCATCAATGAACATGCCAATAGTCACCGAATTGTCTACATGCGGATCATCAATAGCTTCAGCGGCCCACTCTTCAACGTTGGCATATTTTTTAGAATAGGCTCTCCGCCTTAGATGATAAATCGCCTCGCGGTCTTCAAAATCCACCATTCGACGGTATTCAACACGATGCGCAATAGCTTTTACGCGATCTTCCAAAGTTAAGTTCGCAGCCATGTCGGCCAACGCACTATTCGCACCAATTTTATGTAAACTAACCATTCCGCCCCGAGCCTTGCCCAATCTCATCGGAATTTAGGTTAACAAATTGTTAATTGTTGTAAAGCGTTTGCGGGATCTGTTTACCAAATTGGTTAACAAATTCGGCTGATGTGGATTAAGAAATTTTTAAGCGGCGATGCGCGTGCATTCAGTCAATTTCGCCAACATTGACTTGTTTGCACTTTGACGCTTGTCCAGAAGCGGACGCACCAATTCGCCACTAACCGGCCTGCTGAACAGGTAGCCCTGGATTTCGTCAATCGGTGTTTGGGCTAAGATTACCTGCAGCTGTTCCTTGGTTTCGATACCTTCCAGAACAACCGTCAAACCGAGTTTCTGACCCAGCGCCGTCACCGCCTGCACAAGGGTAAGGCTGTTTGAATTCTGATGCAGGTCGAGAATGAAGGATCGGTCGATTTTTACCTTATCGAGCGGCAGTTCATTCATGTAGCTGAGGCTGGAATAGCCGGTCCCAAAATCATCCAGCGATATGCGAACACCCATACGTTTGAATTGATTGAGCAGATCGATTGTCTTTTCAACATTTTCGAGCATGAGAGACTCAGTAATTTCCAGCTCAAGTCGCTCCGGTTCCAGACCACTGGTCGATAGAGCTTCTTTTACGGTTTGCACAAGGTCGCCGTGTTTGAACTGGATTGGCGACAGATTTACGGCAACTCGTGTTCCGCCCGGCCAGGATGCACAGGCAGCGCAGGCCTCAAACAGCATCCAGGAGCCAATTTCCGATATCAGGCCCAATTCTTCGGCAATCGGAATAAAGCTTGTTGGAGAGATGTAACCGGCTGTCGGATGCTTCCAGCGCAGCAGTGCTTCGCAAACCGTAACCCTGCCCTTTTTGACGTTCACAATCGGTTGGAAATGCGCTTCAAACTGATCGCTGGCCAAGGCCACACGCAAATCATTTTCCAATCTATGGCGGCGTTGCATTTCCCGACTCATCTCAGAATTGAACACACGCCAATCGCCACGCCCGTGGGTCTTGGCACTCAACAAGGCCAAATCTGCATTTTTGAGCAAATTCTCCGCAGTATTGTTTTCTTCGTTGCTCAGGACAATACCGATGCTGCATTCCAAAAGCACTTTCCGACCACCAAGGCGGAAAGGTTTTGCAAAGGAATCACAAATGGAGTCAGCCAGATGAGCTGCCACGTCCAGACTATGTTTTTCACGTATCACAATGGCAAATTCATCACCGCCATACCGCGCGCATTCGCCCAGCCCCGTGGCCAGTCGCGTCAACCTCTCAGCAACATTGCGCAACAGAATATCGCCTTTGCTGTGGCCCAGTGCATCATTGACCTGTTTAAACCGGTCCAGATTCACCAAAAGCACGGCGCATTTTTGATTTTTGCCCAACTCCTTCAATTGTGCATCGATGTGTTGCGGCAGCTGATTTCGGTTCATCAACCCGGTCAGACGGTCAAAGCGGGCCATGTGTTCGATCGTCGTGGCAGCATCCACTTCACGCGATATATCCTCGAATGTCATGACGATCCCGCCATTTTCCATGCGCGAGGCGCGAAATTTCATGCTGGATTTCTTCTTCGCTCCAATTTCGAAAATCAGAGCGATGGAACTTTGTTTTAGATCAGCAACCCATTCCCGCACTTCTGCTACATGCTCATTTGACAGGCCAAAATCTGCGTTGAGGAGTCGAATGAGATCGTCCAATGACATGCCTCGAAGAGACCTAAGCGGCTTGCGGACAAACGAACCGATATGTTTGTTGGCTACTTCCAGAAATCCGCGATGGTCAAACATGCAAATGCCCTGGGGAACATTTTCCAGGGTATTATTTAGTTGGGTTGCCAATTCTTCGGCTTTTCGTCGATTGACCACATTGTTCAGCAGGTTTTCCCGCTGTCGCGCCGCAAGTTTTCGCAAACCGAATATATAGGGCATCAACATAAGCGCCAGTGCCAGATAGGCGTCCCCCTTATACAGCAGGCCCGCGATCAATGGAGTACCAACGGCCAAAATCTGACCGTTAACCAGCCGTGCAATGGGAAAACATCGCCCACAAACACCGATCAAATTGCCAAAAATGAAGGCAATGCTGACAAATTCCGCGAATGAATTACCGAATAGGACTGTCACCGGAAACCATGCACCAAGGATAAAACCATGCAATACTGCCACCATCGTGTAGCGGGTTTCCCATCGCTGATAGTCTTGATGTGCAAATTTCCTGAGTTCGTGGGTGCGCTGAAAGGATCTGGTCAGCAAATATCGAAGGCAGCCGACAACGAACATTGCGGTTGCAACGAGATAAAGTTCGATTGAATTGGACATATATCCTGTCAACGCCACGGCGAAGGCCGTCGTCGGCACGCCCAGCAATAACAGCTTATCGTCAGAATAAATCGACAACACAAACGACTGATAGACAGGACCGTCGGATCCTCGACCTATTTTCAGTTGTGAAATCATTTATGTGCCACCCCCAGATTATGTAAAGGCAGACTAGGTAACGTTCCTAAACTTTTATATAAAATCCGCCAAATGGATTGATCTTATGGCTAAACGAAGGTTAATCCCATGACCACGATGCCGGAACAGGCACTCAATTCGCCCAAAAGCAGGTGTATGTAATGAAAATTGCCATGATCGGAACAGGCTATGTTGGCCTCGTCACAGGTGCCTGCCTTGCCAAAATCGGCCATGAAATTATCTGTGTTGATCAGGATCAAACCAAGATTAATGCTTTGTGTGGCGGCGCAATACCAATTTTCGAACCTGGTTTGAAGGAAATTGTTGACCAGGGAGTCCAAAATGGACACCTTTCATTTTCGACAGACCTCACACAAGCCGTTGAATCGGTTGATGTTATATTCCTTGCTGTTGGAACGCCCCAGGCATCTGATGGAAGGTCCGATTTAACCCAGGTAGAAAACGCAGCCAAGCAGATTGCCAAAGCCGCTAACGGCGACAAGATGATCGTCGTCAAATCAACCGTGCCAGTCGGAACCTGTCGTCGGGTAGGTCGTATATTGGGTAAACATGACATTGAACATGCGTTCCACGTCACGTCCAACCCGGAATTTTTGCGCGAAGGTGACGCGGTGTCAGACTTCATGCAGCCCGATCGCATCGTCTTTGGTACAAATTCAACCGATGCTGAAGCCATTATGTGTGAAATATATGCACATTTTGAAGCAACGAAGGTGCCGGTGATCAAAACGTCGCTGGAAACGTCAGAGCTGATTAAATATTCAGCCAATGCCTTTTTGGCGGCAAAAGTGGCGTTCATTAACGAAATGGCCAATTTGTGCGATGCGACCGGTGCCAATGTCGACGATTTGGCGGTGGGGATCGGTTTGGATTCCCGCATTGGCGCTGCATTCCTGAAACCGGGACCTGGCTATGGCGGATCCTGCTTTCCCAAAGACACCCTGGCTCTCACCATTTTGGCGCAGGAGGCCGATTCCCCCTCACGGATTATCGAAAGCGTGGTTGATTCAAATTCCAATCATATTCGCCGTCTTGGGCGAAAAATTGCCGATTTCTGCGCCGATTGCTGGCAAACAGACAAAAAACACCCGATGATTGACAAACGCATAGCGGTGCTTGGTCTGGCATTCAAAGCAAATACTGATGATATCAGATCTGCTGCCAGTACGGTTATTGCCCCGCTGTTGATCAAACAGGGGGCCAGTGTCATAGGCTTCGATCCCGAAGCTGCAGCGGCAGCCGGTGCCGCCATCGATCACATCGAAACCACCACAAAGATAGACGAGGCACTTTCGGGTGCGGATGCCGTGGTCGTACTGACCGAATGGGATGCGATCAAAATGATCAACTGGGCCGAAAAAAAGACACTTTTGAATGCTCCGGTGGTGATCGATCTGAGAAATCTCTATTCGCCTGAATCGATGGCGAAACTCGGCTTTCAATACCTGTCGCTGGGTCGACCGACGGCGGAGTAGCAGAATTGTTACCAACGTCGCCATCACAGAAGTTGCAGGATGACGACTCAACCGTTGCAGTTATCTTCAGGGCAATCTAAAGTTCAGCACGGTGGAGATAGGGTCGCACAATTTAGGAATATGAAACGCCTTAACGACGCCCGCATATTGATGTACAGCCACGATACGTTCGGGCTCGGACATCTGCGCCGATGCCGCGCCATTGCGCACGCTCTGGTTGACCGCTTCAAGGGCCTCACAGTCTTGATCATTTCCGGCTCACAAATTGCAGGCGCATTTGACTTCAAGGCACGCGTGGACTTCGTCAAAATTCCCAGCGTTATCAAACTCTATTCCGGTGAATACACGTCGATAAGCAATCACATCGACATCGGCGATACTCTGGCGATTCGAGAGGCATTGATCCTCGAAACCGCCGAGTTTTTCGACCCGGATATTTTCATCGTCGATAAGGAACCTATGGGGTTGCGCGGCGAAGTTGAAAAAACCCTCGTGGCGCTTCAAATGAAAGGATGCACCACGGTTCTGGGACTTCGCGACGTCATGGATTCTGCCGAATTGCTGGAGGAGGAATGGCGTAAAAAGGAAGTCATGGAAAAGATTGCCGGTCTTTATGATGATATCTGGATTTATGGCCCCGAAGATTTTTGGAATCCATTGCAAGGTCTGACGACGCCACAGCGCATCCTCAACAAGCTGCGCTATACCGGATTTCTGCAGCGCGAAACCCCCTCAACTGAACATCACCGGTTCCAGCAACCGCTGCCCAATAATTACATTCTGGTCACTGCCGGCGGTGGTGGAGATGGCGCTGATCTGATGTCCATGGTTCTGGCTGCCCGCGAGCATGACCGCAATCTCATTTACCCACTGGTGCTGGTCCCCGGACCATTCATGAGAAGCGAGCAACGCGAAGAAATCCACCAGCGCGCCAACAATCTCAAAGACGTGATTGTCATCGATTTTGACAATGAACTGGAAACCATCATGGACGGCGCGACCGGCGTTGTTGGCATGTGCGGATACAATACATTTTGTGAAGTCCTGTCATTTAACAAACCGGCATTATTTGTTCCCAGGACACGGCCACGCAAGGAACAATTGATTCGGGCAACTCGAGCCAGTGAACTGGGTCTGGCCCGGGTTCTGGATACGGATAATGCAATCGATCCAGCCAAAATGGCAGATGCGCTGCACGCTCTGCCAAATATGCCGGCGCCGTCGCAATCCAACTACGATTTGCACCTTGATGGCCTCCAGTCGATTTGCAGGCGTGTTGAAGAAATGCAGGCATTGAGCAGTGCAGCCGCACAGGGAGATATATCAAAAGCGATTGCGCACTCAGCAGAAGAGCAAATAGTTTCCTGATGTCATCGCGTTCCAAGGTAGCCGTCATTCTCAAAGGATATCCCAGACTTTCCGAAACTTTCATCGCTCAGGAAATATTGGGGCTACAAACGGCTGGCCTTGATCTTGAGTTGATTTCGCTGCGGCATCCCACAGATACAAAACGTCATCCGGTGCACGAAGAAATAACCGCTCCGGTTCGCTATTTGCCAGAATATGTGCACCACGAACCGCGACGCTGCTTTGACGCCTGGCTAAAGGCGCGGCGTCTGCCCGGTTATCGAAAGGCGCGGCAGATTTGGCTTAACGATTTGTGGCGAGACCGGACACGGAATCGCGGGCGGCGATTTGTTCAAGCGATGGTAGCAGCCATCGAACTGGGTGAAGATGTCGGCTGGCTGTATGGACATTTCATCCACACTCCAGGCTCCGTCACCCGTTATGCGGCAATAATGCGGGAGCTGCCATTTTCAATCAGCGCCCACGCCAAGGACATCTGGACGTCTCCCGACTGGGAACTGTCTGAGAAGCTGGACGATGCACAGTGGACTGTCACCTGCACGAAAGGCGGCGCTGATCATCTTGGATCACTGGCGGCAAACAAGGGAGCTGTCAAATTATTGTATCATGGTCTCGACCTGACCCGGTTTCCGGCTCCGGGCGAAGAGGAAATCGGCAGTTTAAATGATGGTTCCACTCCTGACGGGACTGTTAGATTTCTGAGCGTCGGCAGAGCCGTTGAAAAGAAGGGGTTTGACACACTGCTGCAAGCTTTGTCGTTGCTGCCGACCGATCTGCACTGGCGATGGGTCCACATCGCAGGTGGACCTTTGCTGGCCGAACTGAAACGGCAAGGCGATGATCTTGGTATTTCGGCAAAACTTGAATTTCTGGGCAGCCAGGCCCAATCACGCGTGTTGCAGGCCTATCGCGAATGCGACATATTCGTATTGCCTTGCCGTATCGCCTCTGATGGCGATCGTGACGGTTTGCCCAATGTTATTGTCGAAGCTCAAAGCCAGGGAGTACCGGTGATCTCCACGCCAATTTCCGGCATACCCGAACTGATTGAAGACGGCGCAAACGGGTTGCTGATAGAACCCGACCAGCCAGAGAAACTCGCCTCGGCCATCGACCAACTTTCCCGCAATCCCAAACGCCGAAGGGTGATGGGGCAGCATGGCATAGACATCGTTCATCAGAAGTTCAACGCAGCCACCGAAATCAATCAGTTGATTGACCTCGTGAGGCAGGTGTGAGCAATTTCCGGATGCCTTTGGATGGATCATAAACCACGAATTTTGTTCTATTTTCTGCATCTTCTCGGTGTCGGCCATGTGTTCCGGGCCCAGCGATTGATCGAGGGCTTTTCGCGCCACGGATTTGCCGTCGATATTATTTATGGTGGACAGGTCCTGAAGGAGGTGGAATTCGCCGCCGAATCCATTCATTTCCTTTCTCCCATCCGCGCTGCCGACAACAGCTATTCAGCCTATCTCGATGCAGATAATCAACCACTCGGCAAACCATTTCAAATGCGAAGAGCCCGAGAGATCGAAGTTATCTTCGACAAGTTGAACCCGGATATCGTGATCACGGAGGCATTTCCATTTGGCCGACGCATGGTTCGTCTGGAAATGGGAACTCTGCTCAAAGCAGCCCAGAAACGACGCCCCAAACCGATAATGGTTTCGTCGGTACGCGACATCCTTCAGGAACGAAAAAAACCCGGGCGAGTTGAAGAGACCTGCGACTGGATCGATCAGTTTTTTGACCGGGTTCTGGTTCATTCCGACCCTTCAGTTATTCGTCTGGATTCCAGCTTTCCGCTGGCCGACAGGATTGCTGACAAATTCAGCTATTCGGGCTTTGTCGTACCGCCTCCATCAATCGAGCCTGTGATGCACCAGTTCGACGTTATCGTATCGGCAGGTGGTGGGGCTTTTGGTGGCGAGTTGCTGGCGACCGCTCGGAAGGCAGCAGAACAACGCACTGATTGGTCCTGGTGTCTGTCCAGCGGACCAAACCTTGCCGCTGATCAATTCCGCTCACTTGCCGACAGATGCCCGCCCCACGTTACATTGACTCGCTACCTGCCAAATCTTGCAGGACAGTTGAAACAGGCACGTGTGTCGATTTCTCAATGTGGCTACAATACCGCAATGGACGCTCTTGTCGCCCATCACGACAGTGCCTGTCGTGCCGTATTTGTGCCCTATGACGTTGAGGGGCAGAGCGAACAGTTGCGTCGCGCTGAATTACTCCAAAAAGGCGGTTATGGGATTTGCCTTCCACAATCATCATTGACTGAACAACGACTGTTGCGGAGCTGCGAACAGGCGAGCAAATTGGATCGAGTTGATCACCAAATCAATTTTGATGGCGTAGATAATTCCGCCAAACTTCTCCTATCGTGGTTGAATGAGCGATGACCCGAATAGCATTTTACGCCACGATCAAACCGCCGGATCACCACATCGCCTCCGGCGACCGTCTGGTTGCCAGAAATCTGATGGCCGCATTGTCATTGGCTGGTTATGAGGTTGAATTGGCCAGCAGGTTTATTGCTTATTCCAAACGCGAAGCCCGGGAAATTCTGCTGCAACGCCAATCAGATGCGTTTGTACAAGCCGACAAACTGATCGACTCCCTTGGATCTGATCCGCCTGACATTTGGATGACATATCATCCTTATTGCAAAGCACCTGACTGGATCGGACCACGGGTCAGCGAGGCCCTTGGCATCCCCTATGTCACCGTTGAAGCTGCACGTACCGGACAGGGATTTGAAAATGGTGGGGACAGATGGGCGAAATGGCGGCTGGAAGCACAAAATGGGATTCGTCAGGCAGATTTAAATCTGGCCTTCAAACCGACAGATCGCAACTATTTGATTGAGTTGCTGGGATCGGCTGACAGCATATCCATGATCGCACCGTTTATTGATGCAACGATTCCACCGAACCTGCCAGAAATAAACCTCCCTTCCCATTGGCGCCCGGGCGCACCGGTCATTTTATCTGTTGGAATGATGCGTCCAGGCAAAAAAGTGGAGAATTTCAGATTGCTCGCTTCTGCCCTGGCACAGCTTCAGGCGCTGCACTGGAACCTGGTAGTAGTTGGCGGGGGCCCTGAAGAAGATGCGATTCAAGAGTTTTTTTCCGAAATCGATGAGGATCGTCTGCATTTTGCAGGTATTCTCCCTCATGAACAGGTTCTTGCAATGATGTCCGCAGCGGACCTTTTTGTTTGGCCGGGCTGGAAGGAACCCATTGGCATGGTTTATTTGGAGGCACAAATGATGGGGCTGCCGGTCGCGGCTCTGGATTCCATGGGGGTCTCTTTATCGGTAAACCACGGCATGACCGGGCTTTTGGCCGCTGAGGACGACCATTCGGGATTTGTCGACAACCTCTCCACACTCATTTCGCATCCATTGTTGCGACGTGATTTCGGCTATGCTGCACAAGACAGCATCAAGGATCATCACTCAATGCAGGCCGCTGCCAAAACATTGAAGAAAGCTCTGGACCAACTTGCAGTTCGTTAATCACGCCACAATCTTGGTGTTTGATTTTTGCCAAACAGCCTCTAGAAATGCGATGTTGGAAAATACCTGAATCGAAAAAAGTCGTGGTGAGAATTCTTCTGCTGATATGCAGCATGATGGTGGTGTCGTCAGTGACGGCTGCACCTCATATTGTGGTCGACCTGAACTCCGGTCATGTCTTGGCGCGTCAACAGGCTTTTGACCCTTGGCATCCGGCATCCCTGACCAAACTGATGACCGCCTACTCAGCATTTAATGCGATTGCCAGTGGAGCTGCCCGCGCCGATCAGCCGGTCCGCATCAGCCGCAATGCAGCGAGCCAGCCACCCAGCCGCATGGGGTACCGAATTGGCACCTCCATGACGCTTGAAAACGCTCTGAAATTGCTGGTTATCAAATCAGCAAATGACGTCGCTGTCGCAATTGCTGAAAGCATATCAGGATCGGTCGAAGGTTTCTCGCGACGCATGATGATTGATGCCAGACAACTCGGCATGACCGGGTCCAAATTTGTTAATCCCCACGGATTGCACGACCGGCGTCAGGTCACGACCGCCCGCGATATGGGACTGCTGGTGCGGGCAATTCACCGGAACTTCAAACAATATAAGGCGCTGTTTGAAACGCCCGCCATACTTGCGCCCAGCCGTACCAAGAATGGCAAAACTATCCAACGTATCTATTATTCCTACAATCTGTTGCTGGAGCGTTTTCGCGGAGCTGACGGGTTCAAAACAGGATTTGTCTGTGCTTCTGGGTATAATTTCATCGGTGCTGCAACACGTTCGGGGCGACGGATTGCTGCTGTTGTTCTGGGGAGAGATTCGCAGACCAGCCGTGCAGTTGATGCGGCAAAATTGATCACGGATGGATTTCAACAACCGCTTCAAACCGGGCAATTGATCGGGGAGCTCAAACCGGGCGGCGGCGTCCCCACTGGCCCGCGCAATATGCGGAGTGTTTTGTGCACCAAGGAAGCGCGTGCAGCGCGTTATGAGCCGGGAGCCGGTCAGGCTGTCATCAAGTCACCTTGGCTTCTGCCACGCTCCATTGAACGGTCGCCCCTGACAGTTTCCCTGCTTCCCCGTTCAAGCCGGCCTGTAGCATTGCGTCGCGTCCCTCTCCCCAATTTCAGACCGTTGAACGTTGCTCAACCCATTGTGAAAAAGGCCAACGGAGAAAGCATTGCAAAATCTACTGAGCGGCAAGTTCCTTTGCCAACTTTTCGACCGCAAATCTGATGATTGATCCAATCCCCGTCAGCCTGATCACTGGATTTCTCGGTGCAGGCAAGACTACTTTGCTCAACCGCCTCCTGCAGCAGGGTGAGCTGTCCGACACTGCCCTGATCATTAATGAATTTGGCGATGTCGGTATTGATCATTTGCTGGTTGAAACGGCTGATGAAGGCATCGTCGAATTGTCTGACGGATGTCTGTGCTGCACGATACGCGGGGACCTCGTTGATACACTGTCCCGATTGATACACCGCCAGACAAGACCGGCCCGCATCATCATTGAATCAACGGGTCTGGCCGACCCGGCCCCGATCCTGCAGGCAATAATGGGGCATCCGGTATTGAGTGACATGTTGCGTTTGGACGGCGTTGTTACATTGGTTGATTGCGTCAATGGTATGAGTACGTTGGACGCCCACGAAGAAGCGGTGAAACAGGTTGCTGTGGCCGACCGAATAGTTTTGACCAAGCGCGGGGACAGCACTGATGTCGAAGCCCTGAAACAGCGGGTTGCTGCGCTGAACCCAACAGCACCAGTTTTTGACCGCCGACAAGATCAGCCAGGCTTTTCAGACCTGTTCAATTCCGGGCTCTATAATCCCGAAACAAAAACGGCCGACGTGGCGCGCTGGCTCAATGATGCCGCGCTGGAGAGCCACCACAGACACCATCATCACGATGTCAATCGCCATGATTCACGCATTCGGGCATTCACATTGCTGACCAACAAGCCGGTCTCTGCTGCTGCTTTGGCCAGTTTTATCGATTTGCTGCGCTCGGCTCATGGCCCCAATCTGTTGAGGGTCAAGGGCATCATCAGGATTGAAGAAGATCCCAACCGACCGGTAGTCATTCACGGGGTTCAAAAGATATTCCATCCACCAGCTACGTTGCCAGCATGGCCGGACAATGACCGACGCACCCGTTTGGTGATGATTACAAAGGACCTGTCAGAAGATTTTGTGCGAAAACTTTTCGACGCATTTGTCGGCAACACCGCAATAGATACGGCAGATCAGCAAGCCCTGGAGAACAACCCACTAGCCATTCCCGGCCACAAGGGCAGCTAGAGCCGTTCACGATTTCTCGCCCTGTCTTTCAAGCAAAAACCTGTGACTGTCCCCCTCAGCGGCTGATTGATCGATCAGCACTTGACCAGATTCATTGCAAAAGTTGGGAATATCAATCACGGCCAGTGGATCGTCAGTCAAAATCAGTATCCGCTCACCGGGCTTGAGCTTGCGCATGGCATTGCGGGTTTTCAATACCGGCAGTGGGCATTGATATCCCCGAAGGTCAAGCTCTGTATTCATTGTCAAATTTGCACCCTTTTGCCGGTGGTAATCGCCTGTCGCTTCGCCATATCACCTCATGTGGATGATAAAACCATCAAAACTCATCATCGTGATTAACTTGAAGCTCGTTTCATGTACTACTGAAGAAGCGAAATAATCAAATCAGTACAGAGCCACAGATGACAGATGCAGTTGCCCAGGAAGTCGTAAAATTCTGGATCGATGCCGGCGCCAAAAAATGGTGGAAGAAAGACCCGGAATTTGATGCAGAAATCAACCGCCGATTTGGCCGGATTCACCAGCAGGCCTGCAAAGGTGAATGCGATCACTGGGCCTCCACGCCAGAAGGGGCATTGGCGCTGATTTTGGTACTCGATCAGTTTTCAAGAAACCTGCACCGAAACAGTCGTCTTGCCTTTGCTCAAGACAACAAAAGTGCGGCCCTCGTTAAAGCCCAGGTCGAGGCCGGGAATGACAGAAAAATGCCGTCGGAAGTTCAGGCATTTTGCTATTTGCCGCTGGTGCATTCCGAAGATCTGGCAGACCAACAGCAAGCGGTGGAACTTATGCAGAGCCTCGGTTGGGAAGCCGCCTTGCGTTCAGCAATCGAACATCGTGATATTATCGCAGAATTTGGCCGATTTCCCCATCGCAACGAAGTGCTTGGACGGGATACGACAGAGGCAGAACAAAAATTTCTCGATGAAGGTGGATTTGCCGGTTAATCAATGCTTAACCGCGTTGCCAATCAGCAGCCTGCAAATCCAATAAAATCTTAAACGAATTATGGGCAAAATCCCGGGTATTAACCGCATGCAACGCCGGGACCGATTGCTACCATGGGTGAAAAGCTCAAACCATCGCGCATAATGCGGCCATTTGTGCCGAAATTTGTGTATGCACGGTGGGGCGCACATGTGGAAACCGGTTTTTCCGTTGCAGACGCCGTATTCTCTGGCAAGGACGAGCGTGCGCAATCCCTCAGAACTGCATTAATCGCCTTTTCAATTCGAATTATCAGCGCCTTCATTGCATTCATATCTCAGGTTTTGATGGCGCGCTGGCTGGGTAGCCATGAATATGGGATTTTTGTCTGGGTTTGGGTGGCCGCGGTTATTTGTGGTGGCCTGTCCTGCATTGGATTTCCATCGGCCGTCGTCAAATTCATTCCGCAATATCTGGTGCAGGAAGATTCCAACTCCTTGCGAGGCATCATCCTTGGGTCTCGAGTTGTATCAACCCTTGTCGCCGGCATCGTCGCTGGGCTTGGCATTGCCGCCGCCTATGGTCTGGAAGGAAGGCTGTCGGAGATTTATGCAATACCGCTGATCATGGCGGCAATTTGCCTGCCGTTACTCGCTTTGTCGGACGTGCAAAATGGTGTGGCGCGCGCCTTCAGCTGGGCTGACCTTGCCTTCTCCCCAACTTATCTTGTTCGTCCTGTGCTGATATTGGTGTTCATGATCATTGCCCTGGGCGGTGGCATGGAGGCAACTGCTGCCACCGCGTTGACCGCGGCCATTTTTGCCACGTGGTTCACCACAATCATGCAAACCTGGGTCATGAACCGCCGCTTGAAACGAACCATTTCTCCGGGGCCACGGTCACATTCAATGAAAATCTGGATCGTGGTGGCCCTTCCGATTTTTCTGGTCGAGGGGTTCTTCGCCCTGTTGACCAATGTGGATATTATGATTGCGGGAATTTTTCTGTCGCCAAAGGATGTAGCGGTCTACTTTGCAGCCGTCAAAACCCTGGCGCTCGTGCATTTCGTCTATTTCGCAGTGAAGGCCGGCGCAGCTCATCACTTTTCGCGCTACTATTCTTCTGGCGATACGGTGCGTTTTGATTCCTTTGTCCGTGACACCGTTAAATGGACGTTCTGGCCTTCCTTGTTTATGGCAGCAGTCATCTTGCTCGCCGGGAACTTGTTGCTGTCGCTTTTTGGAGCTGAATTTACCGCCGGATATCCTTTGATGTTTATTTTGGCATTGGGGATCGTAGCCCGGGCGACGGTCGGCCCAGCAGAAAGCGTGTTGACCATGTCGGGGCACCAGAATATCTGCGCTACGGTTTATGGCATATCGTTGGCGGTGAACGTCTTGCTCAATTTTACATTTATCCCGATTTACGGTCTCTATGGAGCCGCCTGGGCGACAACGGTGACGATGGTTTTTGAAGCTACGGCATTATACGCTGTCACCTTGCGGTGCCTTGGCATTCACATGTTCGTTTTCGGCAGATCAGATGGCCTGCCGCTTTCGTCTCAAAAGGTTGAGCTATAGGCATGGGCATTTTCGAAACCATCATGTCCCAATCTGGACGCAAATCAAGCAGCTTTCCCAACACAGTTGAGCGCCGTTTTGAAAGCCGCGAGCCTATGCTGAGGACCAGCACAACCGGGCTGACATCTCACCTTTGGGAACTGGAACTGGTTCCGGCATTTGGTCTGATCCGGCTTTGTGATGACATTGACCAACTTGCCCAGCGGGCACTTGACCAGAATGTTTTCTTTGATTCCTCTGTTTTGCGATCTGCATGGCCGCGCTTAACCTCCTTGCTGGCACCCCGCGGGGCCTGGATGCTGTGTCTTTGGGAATCCACCGGCAATGGCCGCCATTTGCGGCTGTTCATGCCAATCAGAATCCACACGGTTGGGTTCCCCGCTCACAAGGTGTTGCAACCCCTGTCGAACGAGTACATGCCTTTGGGCACGCCACTGATTGATCGCGAATGTGCCGAAGAAGCCGCAGAAACTCTGTTGCGCCTGCTTGCCGATCCAGTGCTGAAATTGCCCTCGATCGCCGATTTCACACACCAACGCGAAGACAGAGCGACCTATTCTGTGCTGCAACAGGCGGCCAAGAATCTGGGACTGGATACCTGTCGCAATAAGGTCCACAAACGCGCCGCCCTGTTTCCCGATCCCGATGGATCAACAGATCCAAAACCTACTTTGAGCAAGAAGCGGTTACGCGAACTGGCACGTCAATTACGCAAGCTTGAACAGTCGGGGCCGACCAAGTTTCACTGCACCCGTTCCAAAGACAAGATTGTCGACGCGATTGAAGCCTTCTTGACGCTGGAGCTGAGCGGCTGGAAGGGACGCAAGGGTACCGCACTTTATAATCACAAGAAGATAGCCGCATTTTCGCGACAGATCGTCTACGAATTGGCTGCCAAGAACCATTGTGAAATTTTTTCACTTCTCCAAAACGATAAACCCATCGCTTCGCTCATCATGCTGGGACGTGATGGCCATCTTGTTCCATGGAAAATGGCGTTCGATGAAAACCTGTCGGCCTATTCTCCGGGCATGCAGGTGATGATCAATGCAACTAACATATTGAAAGAGCGTAGTAATTTTGTTGAAGCTGATAGTCTGGCTGTCGCCAACCACGCGATGATGAACCGGGTATGGCCGGACAGTGTGCCGATTGCAGATCTGTCAATTGCACTGGACCGGAATGCCGGGAGAGCCTTGCAGAATGTTGTCAAAGCCAAAGAGCGATTGTCAAAGATGAGAAATCTCGCCAAGTCTGCTTTGAGAAAGTAGCTGCACGCATATTCCACCTCGCTGGCCCGGCCTATTTCATTTGAACCTGAACGAATCTAGTCTGGTCGGGTAGTCTGATACCCCCGGCAGCCGAGGAATAGAAATGTCGACAAAATTGTTGTTTTCAGCGGCTGAATATCAAAATCGCCTGAGCCGTGCCCGCAAAAAAATGGCTGATGCCGGCCTCGACGCGCTGATCATATCTGATCCATCAAACATGAACTGGCTGACCGGATATGATGGATGGTCATTTTATGTGCATCAGGCGGTCGTGCTTCCGTTGGAAGGAGATCCGGTCTGGTGGGGACGCGGCATGGACGCTGCTGGTGCTCTTCGCACCGTTTGGATGCCTTCCGACTATGTTGTTGGCTATGCTGACCACTATGTTCAAAATCCTGATGCCCATCCCATGGACATGTTAGCGGAACTGTTGCGGGAACGTGGTCTGGAAAACGCCCGGCTTGGAGTTGAGCTGGACAATTATTATTATTCTGCCAAAGCACATGAAGTGCTGCAACACCATTTTGATGACATCAGGGATGCTACGGGTCTGGTAAACTGGTGTCGCGCGGTAAAGAGCGCCACCGAGATACAATTTATGCGACGGGCTGCACGGATCGTCGAGCGGATGCATCAGGTGATCGTTGAAACCGCAGAACCTGGCCTTGCAAAAAACCAGTTGGTTGCTGAGATTTACAGGGCCGGGATCCAGGGGGCCGATGGATATTGGGGAGATTATCCAGCGATAGTTCCCATGGCCCCATCCGGCATGGATGCAACCGCGCCGCATTTAACCTGGGACGACAAGCCGATGATTGAAGGTGAGGCAACATTTTTTGAAATCGCGGGGGCACATCACCGCTACCAATGCCCGCAATCACGCACCCTGTTTTTGGGAAAACCTCCTCAAAAATACAAAGACGCCGAAAAAGCCGTGTTGGAGGCCACTCAGCAAGGTCTCGAACAGGCAAAGCCCGGCAATAGCTGCGCCGATGTTGCCAATGCATTCAATTCGACTCTGAATAAATTGGGGTTTGAGAAAGACAGTCGTTGTGGCTATGCGATTGGCGTTTCCTACCCGCCAGATTGGGGAGAACGCACCATGTCATTGCGCGGGAACGACCAGACAATGTTGCAAGTTGGTATGACGTTTCATTTCATGCCGGCCCTGTGGCTGGATGATGGTGGCATTGAAATTACCGAACCAATCTTAATCTCCGAGCAGGGGGCTGAATGCTTCTGCACCACGCCGCGCGAGCTATTTGTCAAATGAGTGCCCGACGTAATCCTATAACCGCCACTATCCCGCTTGATGAGGACGGGGTTCATCACGGCTATCTGGTTTTACCCTGGAGCCGCGATCAAAGCGCTTGGGGCACCATGCGCATTCCCATATGCGTGGTGAAGAATGGCTCCGGTCCAACAGCCCTTATCACCGGTGGCAACCATGGTGATGAATATGAGGGGCCATTGGCGATTGCCGACTGGGCAAATTCGATCGACATCAATTATGTGGCCGGGCGAGTCATTGCTGTGCCTTTTATGAATTATCCGGCATTTCTGGCCGCAAAGCGCACTTCCCCCGTCGATGGAGGCAACATGAACCGGCTGTTTCCCGGACGTCCCGATGGCTCGGTTAGCGAAAAAATCGCCGATTACTTTCAAAATACGCTGCTGCCCGAAGCAGATTGTGTGCTCGACTATCATTCTGGTGGCAAAACTCTGGATTTTGTCTGTCTGGCGGCCAGCCATGTACTGGACGACAAAGAGCAGCAGGCAAGATGTGCTGCAGCACGGGATGCTTTCGGTGCACCCTACAGTCTGTTGATGCGGGAAATTGACAGTGTAGGCATGTATGATGATGCTGCAGAATCACTTGGCAAGACATTCGTCACCACCGAATTGCGCGGCGGCGGATCGAATTCACCGCAAAGCATCGCAATCGCCCGGCGCGGGCTGCGCAATTTTCTCATTCATTGCGGCGTGGTTGAAGGCGAACTTGAAAACGCGTCGTCCCGCAGGCTGGTTCAACCCGACGGCTCTTGCTTTCACTTTGCAGAGCAGGCCGGCATGGTGGAATTGACCGTCAATCTGGAAGCTGCCGTGAAAGCCGGTGAATTAGTCGCAAGAATTTGGCCTATCAACAGCACCGGAAGCCCTGCTCTCAACGTCCATGCCAATCGTGACGGCATTTTGATTGCCCGGCATTTTCCAGGGCTGGTGCAGGAAGGCGATTGCCTTGCTGTGCTGGCTGTCGACGCTTAGCGACAAACTGCCTCAACAAATTGCAGTTCATTCGTCGACGTCTGGACGAGCGCTGATAATGCTGTCAGCATGCTTTCTTTGTGTTGGGATTTGGGAGAATATCCATGAAATTGTTACATTCTTTGCTGGCCACAAGCTTTCTGGTTGGAATGACGGGAATTGCTCAGGCCGAAACGATGCGGTGGGCGCGTGCGGGTGATTCCCTGACGCTTGATCCACATGCCCAAAATGAAGGGCCAACTTCTGCGCTTGCCCACCAAATGATGGAACCGCTGATCATGCGCGACATGACCGGTCAGGTCGTTCCTGCTCTGGCAACTGAATGGGGTCCTTCAGCCGACAATCCCAACGAATGGAAGTTCAAGTTGCGCGAAGGCGTTAAGTTTCACGACGGCGCGGATTTTGACAGCGAAGATGCCGTGTTTTCTTTGAAGCGGGCAATGACCAAGGATTCCGACTACAAGGAGTTGCTGGCGTCGGTAACCGACGTGCGGGCTGATGGCAAATATGGCGTCATAATCGAAACCAGTGGCCCCAATCCAACCATGGCAAACAATCTCACCAACCTGTTCATGATGGACAAGCAATGGAGTGAGAAAAACGGAGTTACCAAGGTTCAGGACTACGAGGGCGGTGAAGAAACCTTTGCGGCGCGCAACGCCAACGGCACCGGACCCTACAAGCTTGTCAGCCGTGAGCCCGATGCCAAGACCGTGATGACGATCAATAACGACTATTGGGGCAAAGATCAGTTCCCGATGGAAGTTACTGAAATCATCTACACACCGATTCAGAATCAGGCGACCCGTGTCGCAGCTCTGCTCTCGGGTGAAGTGGACTTCATTCAGGACGTCCCGGTGCAGGATCTTGCACGAGTTGATTCTGCTGACGGACTGCAGGTGAAAACAGCACCGCAAAATCGTGTTATCTTCTTCGGCATGAACCAGGGCGATGGGGACCTGAAGGCAGATGATGTTGACGGCAAGAACCCGCTGGCTGATATTCGTGTCCGTCAGGCCATGAACATGGCAATCAATCGCGAAGCTATCAAAAAGATCGTGATGCGTGACCAGTCGATTCCGGCAGGTGTAATCTCGCCACCTTTCGTCAATGGCTGGACCAAGGAACTGGACGCGGTCCCAATGACCGATATTGCCAAGGCAAAGTCGATGATGGCCGATGCCGGTTATGGTGATGGTTTTTCTCTGCGACTTGATTGTCCTAACGATCGCTACATCAACGACGAAGCAATCTGTCAGGCAGCTGTAGGAATGCTTGCCCAGATCGGTGTTAAAGTTCAGCTGGATGCCAAGCCAAAGGCCCAGCACTTTCCGCTTATCAACAACTTGGAAACCGACTTCTACATGCTGGGCTGGGGTGTTCCTACTTACGATTCAGAGTATATTTTCAACTTCCTGGCTCATACCAAGGGTGAAAAATACGGCTCGTGGAACGGCACTCGTTACTCCAATCCGGCGCTCGATAAAACCATCGAATCACTGGCTTCGGAAACCAATCTGGCCAAGCGCGATGGCATGATCGCAGAAATCTGGAAAACGGTGCAGGCCGACCAGCTTTATATTCCCATACATCACCAGGTTTTGAATTGGGGTATGTCCGACAAAGTCGATACGGTGGTGGCTCCTGATGACGCGGCCAAATTCAAATACTTCAAAATGAAGTAAACCGTTCATCTTCGGCGGGAAGCTTTTTCCCGCCGAAACTAGTTGAGAATTTTAGGGCCGCCGATATCGGCGTTGCCCAGAGAAGGGAGAATCAAATGACTTTAACAAAACCGATGCTTCTGGCACTTGGCCTTGTGCTGAGCTGCAGTGTTGCACAAGCCAATACCTTCAAATGGGCGTCCAACACAGACCCTCAGACAATGGACCCCCACGCGGTGAATTCAGCACCAGTTCTGGGCTTTCTGAACAATGTTTATGAAGGACTGGTTCGCCGCAACAAAACAATGGTAGTGGAAGGAGCACTGGCCGAAAGCTGGGAGCCGCTTGGTGACAAAGGCTGGCGCTTCAACTTGCGCAAAGGCGTCAAATTCCATGACGGCTCTGCCTTCAATTCAGAAGATGTATTGTTTTCCTACCAGCGCGCCTCAAGCGAAGCTGCAGACACCGCATCGTGGTTTGCACCCGTATCGGAAGTGAAAGTCGTCGACGACTATACGATAGATTTCATGACCAAGGTCGCAAACCCGCTATTCCCAAGTTCGATTGCCAACTTCATGATCATGGATAAGGGCTGGACTGAAGGCAATGGCGCGGCGCTGCCCTCAAAGGATGAGGAAAATCACGCCACTTTGAACGCCAACGGCACAGCCGCATTTCAGCTGGCCGAACGCCAACCGGGCCTGAAAACGGTTCTGACGCCATATGGCGATTGGTGGGGCAAAGCCGGGCACAATATTACACGTGCTGAGTTTACGCCAATTCAGAATTCCGCCACAGCGGTTGCAGCTCTGTTGTCCGGCAATGTCGATATGGTCAACCCGGTACCTATCCAGGATGCTGCACGTTTGAAACAATCCGATGGTGTGAAGGTGATCGAGGGCATTGAAGCTCGCGTCATCATGCTGGGTTTTCCGCATCAGGCAGATTCGCTGAAATTTGGAACCGACGCTGGCAAGCCCAATCCGTTTAAGGATGTTCGGGTTCGCAAGGCCGTTGCCCATGCGGTTAATGTTGATGCAATCCTGAAAACCATTATGCGCGGCAATGCCCAACCGGCATCACAATTGGTAAGCCCGGCAATGAGCGGCTATTCTTCAGCCAATGCAGATCGTCCCGCATTTGACGTTGATGGTGCGAAGACATTGCTGTCGGAAGCCGGATATGCTGACGGATTCTCCTTTGGCCTGAAATGTCCTAATGACCGTTACCTCAACGATGAAGCGGTATGTCAGGCCGTCGTTTCCATGCTGGCCCAGATTGGCGTGAAGGCCGAACTGGACGCCATGCCGGTGCGCACTTATTGGCCGGAACTACGCAACGATGCTTATGACATGTATCTGTTGGGTTGGTCTCCGGGCACGTTTGACGCCGAACATCCAATTCGCTTTCTGGCCCACACTCCCAATGCGGAGAAGAAACTCGGCAGCTGGAACTTTGGTGACTTCTCCAACAGCCGTATCGATGAAATGCTGGCGCCAATCCAGTCGGAAATTGACCCGGCCAAGCGTCAGGCGATGCTCGATGAAGCTGCCAAAATCCTGCAGGACGAGGTGGCATATGTGCCGCTTTATGTACAGCCGCTGGTTTGGGGGACTCGGGACCATGTCGAATTGACGCAGCGTCCTGATAACTTCTTCATTCTGCGCTGGGTTACTGTTAAATAGCCCGATAAAATATCGTCAGCGGTGAACCAGCCGCTGGCGATTTCAGCACTGGAGCATAGATGTTAGCCTATTCCATTCGACGTGTTGTCCAGTCAATCGTGGTTCTGCTGGTCGTCGGCCTGGTGGCATTTTCCATGTTCCGGTTCGTCGGCGACCCGATCGACAACATGCTGGGACAGGAACGCACCGACGCCGACATCGAGCGCCTGCGGGGAGAACTTGGGCTCGACCGACCCTTCATCGTGCAATATGGGCGGTTCTTGACCAACGCTGCGAGCGGCAATTTTGGAGTTAGTTTTCGCCAAGGGCGTCCGGTTGCAACTATTTTGGTGGAACGTGCACCGGCAACACTTGAATTGGCGGCGGTGTCAGGACTTTTTGCTATGGTTCTGGGGGTAGGCCTTGGCGTTTTCACGGCCATCCGCCGCAATGGATTTGCGGCGAACTTTATCATGACGGTCTCGCTGGTTGGTGTATCGCTGCCAACCTTTCTGATTGGCATTCTGCTGATTTACCTGTTTGCAGTGGAACTTGGCTGGTTGCCAAGTTTTGGTCGTGGCGACACCGTCAGATTGGGCAGTTGGAGTACCGGGTTTCTCACGGCCTCAGGTCTCAAGGCATTGATATTGCCTTCCATTACCTTGGGGCTTTATCAGATGACACTGATCATGCGGCTGGTCCGATCGGAAATGCTGGAAGTTCTTCGCGCCGAGTATATCCGCTTCGCCCGGGCGCGGGGCCTTCGAGAAAGGGCAATCAATTTTCACCATGCCTTGAAGAATACGCTGGTTCCAGTGATTACCGTTACAGGTCTGCAACTGGGTTCGATCATCGCCTTTGCCATCATCACCGAGACGGTTTTTCAGTGGCCTGGCGTCGGTTTGCTTTTTATTAATGCCATCCAGTTCGTCGATATCCCAGTGATGGCTGCTTATCTGATGCTGATTTCAGTGATGTTCGTCGGCATCAACCTGATTGTCGATCTGCTTTACTTTGCCATTGATCCGCGGCTGCGCGTTGATCGCACCGTGGCGGAGGGTTGAGCATGGACAGAATCAATCGCGCCTGGAATTCCGACTTTGTCTGGTCGTTTCGTCACTCTCCGGTAGCTGTGGTTTCGCTGGCCCTGGTTGTAGTGTTGGTATTGTCGGCGGTTTTTGCACCTTTGATTTCACCCTATAATCCGTTCGATCCCGCTTCGCTGAACCTGATGAACGGCTTTTCCAAACCGATGGAGCCAAATACGTTCACCGGCGACGTATTCTGGTTGGGAACAGATGATCAGGGGCGTGACGTATTTTCAACCATTCTCTACGGCATGCGAATATCGCTATTCGTTGGTTTCACAGCCGTCCTTTTTGCGCTCCTACTTGGCGTCAGTCTGGGGCTGATTGCCGGGTATGTTGGCGGCTGGACTGAAACGGCCATCATGCGCGTTGCAGACGTTCAGCTGACTTTTCCGGCGATTTTGGTTGCCATGTTGATCTTTGGAATTGCCAAGGGAATCACCCCCGTTCACTTGCGTGATGAGATGGCTATCTGGGTGTTGATTATCGCCATTGGGCTGTCGGACTGGGTTCAGTTTGCGCGCGTGGTGCGCGGTGCAACACTTGTTGAAAAGAACAAGGAATATGTACAGGCGGCAAAGCTCATTGGCCGTAAACCCGGTGCCATCATGCTGCGCCATATTCTTCCAAATGTGCTTTCTCCGGTATTGGTGATTGCGACAATTTCTCTGGCTCTGGCGATCATCGCGGAAGCCACGTTGTCATTCCTGGGTGTTGGAGCTCCGCCTACTCAGCCGTCGTTGGGCACTCTGATCCGTATCGGTCAGGGTTATCTGTTTTCCGGCGAGTGGTGGATTATTCTGTACCCCTCAATCACCCTTCTTGCGCTGGCGTTGTCGGTCAATCTCTTGGGCGACTGGTTGCGCGACGCTCTCAATCCAAAGTTGCGCTGATGGAAATGCCGGTCCTTTCGGTTCGAGACCTTGTCGTCGAAATCCCGACACGGCACGCTGTGCTGCGGCCGGTCAATGGCGTGACTTTCGATCTTCACCGAGGTGAAATTTTGGGCATGGTCGGCGAGTCCGGCGCTGGAAAATCGATGACCGGTAATGCCGTGATTGGCCTGCTGGACCGACCGGCGCGCATTGCTGGTGGCGAAATTCTGTTGAATGGTGAGCGCATTGATCAACTTCAGGGAGAGGAACTGCGTCGATTGCGCGGCAAACATATCGGCATGGTTTTTCAGGATCCGCTGACATCACTCAATCCGCTGCTGACGATCGGTGAACAGCTAACCGAAACCATCACCGAACATCTAAATGTTTCCGCATCTGAAGCTCGTCAGCGAGCCGTGGATGGCTTGCGGGAAGTTGGCATACCCGCGGCTGACCAGCGCATGGACGCCTATCCGCATCAGTTTTCCGGTGGCATGAGACAGCGAGTCGTTATTGCGTTGGCCCTATGTGCGGAACCATCACTGATCATAGCAGATGAGCCGACGACAGCCCTGGATGTATCTGTCCAGGCCCAGATCATTGCGCTGCTGAAACGATTGTGTCGAGAGCGAGGTACCGCGGTCATGCTGATCACCCATGACATGGGTGTGATAGCCGAAACCGCTGATCGGGTCGCAGTACTCTATGCTGGCCGAATGGCCGAGCTTGGTTTGGCACGAGACGTGCTTACTCATCCAAACCATCCCTATACGATCGGGCTGATGGGATCGACTCCACTGGCTTCTGCCGGGCAGGCACGACTTTATCAGATCGACGGATCGATGCCACGCCTTGATGCCCTGCCTGCCGGATGCGCGTTCAATCCTCGCTGTTCGCGGGTTCAATCAAAGTGTTCCCAAGATCCATCTCCTTCGCTTGCAGCTCATCAAGACCGGGCGGCCTGTTGGTTCGGCGGGGAGGGAACACGATGAACTCAATTGTCGTTGTCAAAAACCTGACCCGCATCTTTGATGTTTCAAAACCCTGGTTGAACAGGATCATCGAAAAACTACCCAGGGCGTTGCTGACCGCCGTGTCGAATGTCAGTTTGAACATCGAGGAGAAAACCGTTTATGCCCTGGTTGGCGAGAGCGGATCGGGAAAATCAACAATCGGAAAAATGGTTGTCGGCCTGTTGCCACCTTCGGCTGGATTGGTTGAAATCGAAGGAGTTGATCTGTTCAAGTCGACCGACGATGAAGCGGTTGACCGGGTTCGCTCGGACATTCAGATGATCTTTCAGGATCCGTTCGCCAGCTTGAATCCACGTTGGCGGGTTCGTGATATCATTGCCGAACCTGTCGCAGCGCGATCTGGTGTCACCGACGGCCTGGCGGAACTGCTGTTGGAGAAGGTTGGCCTGTCATCAATGGATGCCGACAAGTATCCCCATGAATTTTCCGGCGGTCAGCGTCAACGCATTTGTATCGCCCGGGCACTCGCGTCAGAACCCAGATTGATCGTTTGCGACGAACCCACTTCGGCTCTCGATGTTTCCGTTCAGGCCCAGGTTCTCAACTTGATGAGCGACCTGAAAGATCAGCTGGGACTGACCTACTTGTTCATCAGCCACGACCTGACCGTCGTGCGCCACATGGCCGATCGCGTTGGGGTTCTCTATTTGGGTCGCCTCGTGGAAGAAGCACCCCGAGATGACCTGTTTGACGATCCCAAACATCCCTATACCAAAATGTTGTTGGAAGCCGCGCCGAAACTGGACGGATTTGACCGCACGCCCAATCTACCGGAAGGGGAAATCCCCGATCCCATCAATCCGCCGTCCGGCTGCGTATTTCACCCACGTTGCCCGTTGGCAATTGCCCGGTGCAAAGAGGATGCACCCGAGGCCCGGCAAATCGGACGCTCCTGGACCGCGTGTCATCTGGCGGAATGATGAGAGCAAAATTGTTGGTGGCACGGCAAACAAATTAGTGACAAGTGTATTCGAGGATGGATCATACATCCTCGTGTGCTAGTAAATAATTGGCAGCAGCCCACTCAACATCGATTTATGAGGGGTTTTTTCCGCCGATTTTTGTTTGTAGCTTGGCCCCATAGCTCAGCCGGATAGAGCGCAGGATTCCTAATCCTGAGGCCGTGTGTTCGAATCACACTGGGGTCACCATGCTTGTGCAAGTAACAATCGAACACCTGCGCCCACGGCGGTTTGCCGACCGTTTTAACCTACGACATTGCTTACGGCTGATTGAGTGACCTGTTCAATCTTGTCGGTGATATCCTCAATTGAGAAAAACGCTCCTCGGACACAACCATCTGTGTCTCGGTAGGGGGTCAACTGGCAATCCATCAGCCGTTCACCAAAATCAGGAACATCCAAAAAATAACTGTAGTTTAAGTGTTCACCTCCAAAACAGCGGTCATAGTATTGCTTGGCGCGCTTGTGGAATCTTAGGTCACCGACAATATCCACGACATGCAGACCAACAATTTCTGATGGAGCCGAGTTGTGGAACTTAGCGTTTCCAAGGCTTGTATACTCGTAGGTATAGTCGAGATTGTACAAGGAAACTCGCGAATTAGATTGCACAATAAGTTCGTCAGTTGTGAATTGGTGGTCACGCAGATGCACGCTTGCTTGAGTATCAATGGTTGGGGTTCGACGTGCGAAGCCTTTTGATTGGCCTGTTTCATCTGTATATCGGTCTATCAGCATTTCCACGGTCTGACGGTCCGAGGAGGTAATTGTGTCGTCGCCGACAGTCGCAGAACGATTTAGAAAAAATTTTATTTGTTGATTGATTTCACCGGGTGATGAGAGGTGAATATCGCGGATTGAACTGGAGAAAAGATTGATTTGATCATCGAGCGTGGTGATAAGAGCATGGTCACCGTCGCTGTGAATGGCAGACAGCAACTTTGCCAGGCTCTCATCATGAGACGTGATTAATTCGGCCAAAGACATGGAAGCCACCTATCTCCCACGACCTTGACGTAAACGTCGAATTTATGCTGATTGGACATATAGTTTCCTAACTCAGTCGCTGCATATTTCGAATCGCCCCTGATGTTTGCGGCTGCAACATCAAGTGTTAATCCTAGATCAAGGACGGTTGCGAGGCTAGGAAAAATCTCACAAACCATGTTGCAACTGCCCGACAGTCTGAACGGGCGAACGGTTCGATAACTTGAGAACGTAATTCGTCGGCACTTCAACTTCGTAGTCTGTTTTAGAAGTCTCAATAAATATATCTGCAGCATTGATGGAACAGATGCCAAGCCTATACCAGTTTGCCGCGAGCAGCGACAGGGATGACACTCTCGATTTGACCACTGCGCACCGCAATCATCTGGTCGAACATATTTACCGAAACACAGACATGGTTAGGGATCACCCGTACGATATCTCCGACAGCCGGCTTGCGATTACACTTTGCAAGATCGAGAAATCCGTGTTCTTCAGAAAATCTGTCGATGCGCGCGTTGGGGTGTTCCAGAATTTGACCGAACCCATCAAGTCCGCCGCGATCAGTGGTCAATGTCTTGGAGCCGGCATCAAGAATACCCCGGTCAGTTCCGCCACGGCTGACGACGCTGCTGTAGACATTGAACGCACAGTCTTCAATTGCGGCCACCCCAGCTTGCATCATCATGCGGTCATTGAATATGCAGGTTCCGGCACGATGTTCTGTGGCTCCCTTGAGCCGGCCAATGTTGATAAAATTTGGTGTTCCTCCAGTTGATATGATACCAGCCGTCAGGCCAAGCTCAGCCAGACCAGTAGACATCTCATCAAGGAAAATCTGGGTTTCTGGCCAACCATCCAGTGGCGGATAAAAAAGAAGGCCAGCAAAATCAAGCCACGGATCCTGCTGTATGGTTCGCGCCAGCGCGAGAGCTTCGCCCGGCGTTTCAACGCCAGCCCGCTTTTGTCCGGTGTCGCATTCAATCAGCACATCAAGTACGCGGTCTGCCTGATGCGCGGCTTCTGCATACAGTGTCAGCGAAACCGGATTATCGGCGCAAACCTTCAATGGAAGGCGGCGTTGCAATGCTGACAGACGCCCCGACCGCGCAGCACCCAGCAAATTGGTCGCGACAATTATGTCCGTTATGCCGGCGTCAGCCATGACCTGTGCTTCGCCAAGTTTTTGGCAGGTGATCCCGCGTGCTCCGGCATTGATCTGCATATTTGCCAGAATGGGAGATTTGTGGGTCTTGATGTGTGGTCGGTTTGCGACCGCTGCGTCCTCACAAATATTCTGAACGCGCTCAATATTGCGCTCAACAATGTCGAGATCGATCACCGCACAGGGCGTACCGAAGTTTTCGATGATCTCAGTTTTCAGTGTGTCTGATTCTTCCATTCCAAATCCAAACTCCACCTGATTTCTTGAACACAGTCACCATTCCCATACCGGCCACAGTTCGACAATCCCATATTCATTTGTCCTTTGACCAGACTCCCAACGGGTGTTGACGACCACGGAGTATTGAACAAATGTGAATGTCCAAGAAACGATAATAACATCAATCTTTACAGCATTGGTTGGCCGTTAAATATGAATTGATTTGATAATTGATTCTTGATCCTTAAAAGTTCAGATTATTGAACAGTATTGCGTGAGTGGGTTTTGGGACATGAAACAGGTTATACAAATAGTAATATTCGGCCTGCTGCTGTTGTTTACACATTCATCCGATGGTTTGGCTATGGTGGGCAACCAATTCGACGTGAGCGCTTCATCAACGAATAGCATCCTCACCCCCCAGCGTTCCACGGAATCTGACATACAATTAGCTCACCACACAGAAGAGGAGTGGCAAGAGTTCCTGCGACAGCGACGTGCCAAGAGGAACAGATTGAAGCGTCAGCGGCGCGTGCGCGGCGAGCGTCGCAAGGCCCTGCGCAGCAAGCGAAGAACGACCAGATCGGCCAGGAAACGCCAAAATCGTCGCCGATTGGCTCGCACCAATACAAACAGACGAAGTGCTGTAAAGAAGCGATCGGGATTATTTAGTCGTCGGGAAGTCAGTTACGCATCCACTGAAAAGCCCGGAACGGTCATCGTCGAAACCAGCACCAAACATCTCTATTATGTCCTTAACAACAAACGGGCTGTTCGCTATGGCGTGGCGGTTGGTAAACAGGGATTTTCCTGGAGCGGCAAATCAACCATCAAACGTAAGGTGGAATGGCCGACATGGTACCCGCCAAAATCGATGATCAAGAGGAAACCATCGTTGAAAAAGTGGGCAGGCGGTCAGCCTGGTGGACCAAACAATCCTTTGGGCGCTGCCGCGCTGTATCTTTTCCAGGGTAGCAAGGACACGCTTTACCGTATTCACGGTACCAACGCGCCGTCGAGCATTGGCACAGCGGCATCCTCCGGCTGCATCCGAATGCGCAATGAAGACATTCAACACCTCTATAGTAAGGTTCACAACGGCACCAAGGTCATTGTGCGCTAAAATCTCTGATTAAATTCAAACCCATTGCAAGATAATTGCGCGGCGATCACCTGGATCCTGGGCAATGTCCGTACCGAATTGAGCGTCTTAAATTTCAGACGTTTTAGTCTCTCCCATCATTACAACATTGAAACAAACGAAACCCGATTGCTGCGTGGCTGAAAAACCACAGCAACGTTGAAGCTGCATGTTTGCGATATTGGAACTGCAACCAACTCTCTTGAAAGGAGAACTCCAATGTCCAAATCGATCGTCGCAGCAATTGCCATAGCAACCAGTATTCTGATTGCCCCGAACGGTGCTCAGGCCGGTGGCCTGATAGGCAGCCAACAGTCGTTGACCACTCTCAACCAGGTTCAGCAAGTCAAACAGAGCCGTCGCCATAAGAAACGAAATTTCCGTCACAATCGTCACAATCGCCACAGAAATCACCGTCACGCCGGTGGCAACTATTTCTTTGGAGGCCACTATTTTGACGGGCATTCCTATCGCACATGCCGTCGCCTTAAACGCAAGGCCTATCACACCGGATCACGTTACTGGTGGAACAAGTATCACCGTTGCATGGATCGCAACTACTTCTAAACGTTGTGCTGGCCAACTATGATGCGCGGGCTTCCCGGTCTCGCGCATCATTGGTTTTGTCTTCAAATTATTTGGAATATCAACTACTCGGATCGTATACGTAACCCAACCCGCGAACGGTTCGAATGATGGACGGTTTCTCTGGGTTTTTTTCGATCTTTCGACGCAGGCGGGAGATACGAATATCAATGCTTCTGTCAAATGGATCCCAGGAGCGATCGTGAGCCTGTTCCAGAATCTGATCCCGGTTCAGCACGCGCCCCTTATTTTCGGCAAATACCTTCAACAGACTGAATTCCATGGCGGTCAGCTGCAATTCAGTTCCATCCGCCGATACCATTTTTGCAGCCTCGATATTCAATGTGTAATCGCCAAATTGTGCCGCATCGGCGGGAGCTGACGAGGCGGCAGGTGTCTTGGCTTCGCCTCGCCTCCTCAACACAGCTTTGATACGCGCTTCAAGCTCCCGCAGATCGACGGGCTTGCCGAGATAATCGTCTGCCCCCATCTCCAGTCCGATGATGCGGTCAACAACTTCACCGGCTGCAGTCAGCATGACTATCGCCACTGGATTGTCAGGCCGCAATGAGCGTAACACTGCCAAGCCATCTTCACCCGGCATGTTGATGTCCAAGACCACGAGATCAGTGGCTTCAGAAGCCAGCGTTTCGCGCAATTCACCGCCATTAGCAGCAGTAGAAACCCTAAAACCCCGCTTGCCGAGATATTCCTGAACCATCTCACGAACATCCAGTTCGTCATCGCAGACCACAATGTGAGTATTTTCGTTTTCCATCTATTCTTCTTTCCCATCGTTCAAAAGCCCATAGACGAGCTTTCGCAAATCGTCGGGAGACACTGGTTTTTCAAGATACGGTCGCTGTGACTCCTGCAATAGTTTTTGCGAAGATTCTCCCATTGTGTCGCCAGTAATAAATGCCGTACGGCTGGCGAGCTTTGGATAGTTTTTGGACAGGACTTCAAAAAGGCCCCGCCCATCTACATCCGGCATATTAAGATCACTCAAAACTACGTCGTAAGTTTGCTGCTGCAAACAATCCAGAGCGAACTTGCCGGACTGGGCGAGATCCACATCAAAACCTTCCTTGGTCAAAACTTCCGCAACAAATTCTCCGACATCCGCTTCATCGTCAACAACAAGAATTCGGCTGGAGTTTTCAGTTGCCGGATTGGTCGCATCCGACGCGCTTTCTTCCGTATTCTGCGCCGCCACCGGTAGTGTGATACAAAATTTGCTGCCTTTTTTGTGGCTTGAATCCAGCCAGATTTTCCCACCGTGAGAATGAATAATCCTGTGACAGAATGCCAGGCCGATCCCTGTGCCGTCACCCACTTCCTTGGTGGTGAAGAAAGGTTCAAATATTCGCCCACCAATATTTTCCGGGACACCGGGACCGTTGTCCTTGACAATAATTTTGACGCTGCCGCGGCGTTTTCCCCTTTTGGCGATGACCTCAATTTGATCACCCGTTCCGGAATTGCTGATCGCATGATGTGCGTTAATGACCAAATTGATGATGACCTGAGTAATCTGGTCGGCGTCAGCCAGAATTTCCGGCAACTGCTCAGGGATCTTGTAAGTTATCGACAATCCTTCCTGGGAAGTTCCATAACCGGCAACATCTACAGAAGTTGTGATTACCGAGCGCAGGTCGACCGGCTCCATCCTGGTTGGCTGTTGCCTTGCCATGGCCAGAAACGTCTTGACGATCTTGGCGCAGCGTTCTGCTGCATTACTGATTTTTTCGATCCGCCGCAGCGTGTCTTCATCTTCTATCTCTTCACGCAACATCAAAGAATGTCCGACGACGATTGACAGGGGATTATTCAACTCATGGGCGACACCTGCCAACAATTCGCCCAGAGCCGACATCTTTTCATTCTGAAACAACAGCTCTCGCTGGCTGGCCAGTTCGTCCTGCAATGACAGTTCTTCACTCAGGTCACGGGTGCTGGATACGATAACCTCTTCACCATCGAATTCTATCAGCTGGGCCGAAGCCGCCCCCCAGAATTGCTGTCCCTTGGCATTGATATATTCCGCCTTGCGGTTTCTGACAAAACCATTCTTGCGCAGCTCACCAAGATAAGAGTTTCTCTCCTTAACATCGACGTAATACGACTTCGCTTCTCCATTATTTCCAAACAGAGCCAGCGTCTCGGGGCTCCTGAACAGAGTTTCTCCGGTTTCTGCCCTGGTCATCTGCAACGGCACCGGACAGGCCTCCAGAACCTGCTGGATGAGTGCCTGCGCCTTCATCTGTTGGGTCAGGTCAATAACGCTGGTGACGATGACTTCTTCGCCGCGATATTCGGCAAAACGGGCAGACATTGATGCCGGGATCACGTTGCCCTTTGCTATGACGTTCAATCGATAGTTATCGACCTGACCATCAGAAAGCATCTGAGTGACAAAATCGGCTCGATCATCGGCACCCAGATAGTGTTCCCGGGCAGATTTTGTATTGCCAAACATCTCCAAGGCGGCTGACGAACGATACAGAATTTGTCCGTCTCCGGTTCTTGCCATAATCACTATGGCCGAACTTGCTTCCAGTACGGTGCGAACCAGTAAATCACCATCACGCTCGGCCAGTTCTGCTTTCTTGCGCTCGGTAATGTCCGTCCGGGTAACGACAAAACCACCGAGTTTTGTCGGGTGGGTCGAGACCAGAAAAAGCGATCCGTCGGTATGTTGCAGCTCATATTCATCGACATAGTCATGAGTGGTTTCCAGCCTGTCACGGATCCATTCATCTTCTCTGCCAATCGCGTCGGCATAGACCCCTCGCCGGGCCCCCTCACGCATCAGAATTTCCCAGTCGAGGCCCGGCACCAATATATCTGCAACCGATCTGTTCATTTCCCGGTAACGATTGTTGCACATGACCAAACGGCGGTCGTCGTCGTAAAGAGCGAAGCCTTCGCTCAGCGATTCAATGGCATCCTGGAGAAGATCTCGCGCATTGGGCAGATTATGTTCTGTATCCGGGATTGGGTCTTGCTCGCTTGCCATTCCAGTTCTCTATCTCATGCTTGTTTCAATTGGTTTTCAATACACATGACGAATGTTTCAATTGTTTCAGCACATGTCAGCGCCGAACTCCAATCTCCCTCGTAAGTATATGTTTTATATGGCTAGTTAATGATCGAGTGATTCCAGCGCTAGAGTAACAACTGAAACATGAAACCACCGGTCTCGACAACAAGCTGAAACACCTGTCACCCAAATTGCCCTCATCGAACAACGCAACCGGAGAGGTCCGATGACGCCGCATACTCATTATACGCACGCAGATGGGTCTCCAATCGTGGCCCTGCATTCCTCAGCGTCCAGCAGCAATCAATGGAACAAATTGCTGGATATGCTCGGCGACCGCCATGAATTGTTTGCCTACAATCTTCCCGGTTACGGCAAAACCAACGGGCAGGATACCTGCATGTCAGGAATGGCCAAAGTTGCTCAAGATATCATCGACAGAATCGAGAAAACTGAAGAGCCGGTTCACCTGATTGGCCACTCCTATGGTGGAGCGGTCGCGCTCAAGGTTGCACTGATGAGACCGGATCTGGTCAAGAGCCTGAACCTTTATGAGCCTGCTGTTTTTCACCTTCTGAACATTGGCAACGTTTTTGATCAGGTTCATTTGGAGCCTCTGAAATTGGTCGAAAACAATTTGCGCCAAATGGTGGAAGCTGGAACAGCCGAATTGGGCATGGCGAAGTTTGTCGATTTCTGGAACTGCGACGGTACCTGGAACAAATTACCGCAGACGCACCAGGCGAAGATTGCCGGTTTGGCGTCGACCGTAGTTGCGGATTTCCAGAACTGCTTTGATGACAGCTGGACAATAGAAGATTTGTCCACCTTGGGTATCCCGGTACAGGTATTGATGGGGATGGAATCACCAACTGTCGCGCAACGCACTTCAACGCTGGTGTTTCAGAATATCACGTCTGCAGAACTCGTTATGCTGCCTGGCCTGGGACATATGGCTCCAGTCACCGACTGCGAATGGGTGAACCCGCGCATTTGTCAGCACATCGCTAGGGTCGAGCGTTCTGCCGACCAATTCAGCTGGCCGCAAAGAGCTGCAGCCTGATTTGGCCAACATACAATTGAATGAACAGGGGTAATTACAATGAGCGATACGGTTTTTACACATTTTGGCCGCCTGTTGGCGATGCAACAAAATCAACATTCAACATCACTGCAGGCCGCTTCAATAGAGCCCGTGGTGGGAAATTCAATGCAGAACGACACAGCACCCGGTTTCGATGCATTCAAGGCCAAACAAAATGCTGCCGGGTCTTCAGGAGACTATCCCAGAATTGGCATAACCCTGCAGATTACCGGAGAGGAGTTGGCAAAGGCCACCAACCCCGCACCGGGTACCACTGTCCTTGATGTGGCCGGGGGCAATGGTAATACAGCTCTGGCATTCGCAAAGCGCTGGTGTGAAGTGACATCGTCCGACTATGTGCAGAGTTTGCTGGATGGGGGCCGGATGCCCGCCGAAGCCGAGGGGCTGGATGTCCAGTTCCAACAAGCCAACACCGAAGATCTACCCTTCGCAGAGGGCTCATTTGACATAGTCGCCTCGACATTCGGAGTGATGTTTACTCCCAATCAGCGACAGGCGGCCACGGAATTGATGCGGGTTTGCCGATCAGGTGGTAAGATAGCTCTTGCGAATTGGACGCCCCGCAGCTTTATCGGCGAATTATTCAAAATTTTGAGCACCCATGTTCCAACTCCCGCAGGCGTTCAGTCGCCGACTCAGTGGGGTGATGAAATTTGGATTGAGAAAGCTTTCTCTCCGGGAGCGAAGGAAATTGTCACAAATCTGAAGAACTTCAATTTCCGCTATCACTCCGCTGAACATTTTCTGGATTTCTTCCGGACATGGTCTGGGCCGGTTCACAAAGCCTTTTTGGCTCTGGACAAAACAGGGCAAGACAGTCTCGAAGCAGATATCGTCACTGCAATTGATTTTTTCAACGTCGCGTCAGATGGTTCAATGATCGTTCCATCAGAATATGCCGAAATCATCATTATCAAAGCTTAGCAATGGGAAGAGGATTGCGAGGCTCCGTCACTGGCGTTAGATATGTGTTGACCGCGGAGGTTGAAGATTTTGACAAGTTTTCAAAATCAGTAACTATGCGTAAATATTCGTTGCTAAACGGCCGAGCCAGGTAGAGGAATCATCGTTGTGAGTGAACAAACATTATTTGAAAAATATGGGGGATTTTCGAAAGTCAGCAAAATCGTCCTTGCTTTCTACGACACCCTGCTCGACAGCGACGAAATCGGACCGTTTTTCGATGATATCGACATGACAAAGATGGTTGATCACCAAACGAAATTTATTGCCTCGCTGTTGGGCGGCCCTGCCTCGTATACAGACAAACAACTAAATCAGTTGCACCGCCATCTTGATATTCGCGATGACCATTTTGATGAGCTGAAGGTAATTCTTCGCGAAACTTTGACGAATCACCAGGTTGAAGGTGGAGACGTGGAATTGATCCTGCAGGAATTTGAAAACCGCCGCATCCAAGTTGTAGGGCAGCCACATGTCGATTGAAGCCATCAATGAACAGCTGTTGCGAGCAATTGGCGTTGGTGTCGCCCTGCTCGACCGCGGAAGCCTGAATTTTCATTTTCACAACGATACATTCGAAGAATGGTTTGGCGCACAGATTGGAACGAATTCCCTTGCGCAGCTGTTTGAGGGTCTTGATGTGGAGGAACTCAAGAGTGCGCTTGGTGAAAGCGGCCGGTATACTGCTGAAATGAAACACCGAAAGAAACGTCGGACAATGGTCATCGCCGTCGATTTCACCGCCGCGCGAGAAGGCGGACAGGACCTGATCGTTCTGGTATGTCAGAATATTACCCGAATTCGTGAACTTGAATCGATGATTGATTCATATTCGATGATGGTTGAGCGCAATACGCGGGAGATTAAGCGGGAAAAGGAGCAGGTCGAAAAACTGCTTCTCAATATCATGCCCCGTTCAGTCTATGAGGAATTCAAAGCCTTTGGTGTTGTGACGCCGCAGCTTTATGATCCGGTTTCTGTCCTGATGCTTGATTTTGTCGGTTTCACAGACATGGTCGCCTCAGCCGACCCCAGCGTCACTGTCACTGAATTGAATGACATCTACAGCGCATTTGACCGGATTGGCGAACAGTTTGGTTGTGAGCGGATCAAGACAATCGGCGACGCCTACATTACAGTAGCTGGTCTTCCTGACCCGATGCCCGACCACGCAAAAGCAGTTGCCAGCACGGCGATTCGCTTCATTCGATACCTGGAAAGGCGTAATACCAGTCACCCGCATCAATGGCGTTGCCGCATTGGGCTGGCCTCGGGTGCGGTTGTTGGCTCTGTTGTTGGGATTCAAAAATATGTTTACGATATTTTCGGCCCAGCGGTTAATCTGGCGACCAGATTGCAGGAATTTTCCGAACCGATGCAGATCAGTGTCCAGAACGAAGTCGCAGCAAATCTTCGCGAGGAGTTTGAGCTCGAAACGCTGGGTGAGAAAGAAATCCGGGGATTTGCTTCGCAAAATGTCTGGCGACTTTCTGACAGTAAACGCGACATGGCGCCGGTGGGCCGCCGCTAGAGGAATTGATTCGGTTGCCGTTTTTGCATGGCCGCCACTCTTCATCTGAGGTTACAATGCGCACTTTACCTGCTGGTCTTCGTAATAGGGCAAAGATCTGATTGCAGAACCGACATGACAGCGGAATAAATGGCCCCTTAAAGTGTCGGAACAAGTAACAACATAAAGTGAAGTTGATGGAACTGGATGAAGAGCTTCTTGATGTTCTATCCAACCAGATCAAAACACTCGACGACAAGATACAGGCGCATATTCCTGTGTTCGATGGGTCAAGGCGTTTGGATGGAGCATTTCCCAATTCAGCATTCACCTACGATCACCAAGCCAACGAATACACCTGTCCGGGTGGCAAGTCTTTGAAGGAAAATACTGACGCAAAATGGCCAAACCACGATCGAGCACCCGCAAAGATGGGATCATGAGACATTACGCACGTACGAGCGATTTCTCAGTCTGTGCTCTCAAGCCCCAATGCACACCCAAACAACCAACCCGCAAAACTCATCCCGCAGACGGTGTGAAGCTAACGAGAAGTCGTTCGACTAAATCAGCTCAAAAACAAGACTCGACAAAATAGGACGTATACTCCATATTTTTATACAAAGTGCGCTCCAAGACGCATGCAAGAACACAGAACCTGGCCCAACAGGCTCGATTGGATGTTCAACCGGAGGAAACCATGAACAAATTTCTAAGAATTCTGTCCGCGACTGCCGTCGGTGTCGTACTCTCTACAGCCACGTCTTTCGCAGCCGATCTGAAAATGTTGACCGCCTGGGGTGGCAACCATTCGGGCACGGCCAATATGGCCTATGGCTACAACAAGCTCGTCAACGAGATGACTGGTGGTAAAGTCACCATCAAACCCAGCGGCCCGGAAGTGGTGCCCGGTGGCAAACAACTCCAACCGGTTGCCTCCGGCGTATTTGATCTGATCTATACGCACGGCCTCTATCACACGGGAACCACAGGTGTTGGTGCAGCGATTGATGCTGTCGATGGCGATATCGAAAAGCGCCGCTCGAGCGGTGTCTGGGCCTGGGTCGATAAACACTATCAAGAGACACAAAACCTCAAGGTTCTTTCCATTCCAACCGCGACAACCGGATTTCGGTTCTTCCTGAAAAAGCCAATGGATGCGGGCACTAAACTCAACGGAATGAAAATTCGCGCTTTGCCTTCCTACAATAAAATAGTTGGCTCATTGGGTGGCACCGCAGTGGTAATCCCATTTGGTGAACTTTATTCAGCGGCTGAAAAGGGGGTTATTGATGGCCTGGTCTGGCCAAGCGTTGGCGCCGTTGGCTTCAAATTCCACGAAGTCACACCCTATCTTGCCGAACCCGCTTTTGGCACAGTGTCTTACCTGATCATGATGAACCTGGACAAGTGGAACGGGCTTGATGCCGACACTCAAAAGGCCATGCTTGAAGCCGGACACAAACTCGAGCAGGACACGGTTGGCATTTTCAACAATCTGCTGGATTCCGAAAATGCAGCGATGATGGCTGCTGGAGCGAAGACAACAAGCATTGGCTATTCGCTGGAAGAAGCCAACAAACTGTTCGCCGATCGCGCCATGGAAGTTGCGGTTGAAAAATCTGGCAAGGTTGGAGAAGCATTCCGCGACTTTGTCGCTTCCAAAGGAATGTAAAACTGGCCTACGATATGAAACTTGCCGCCTTGATTGGCGGCAGGTTTTGCTAATTGAGATACGTGGTGATGGGGATGGTGAGTGATACGATGAAATCCACACTGGCCAAGCTCAATTCGGTATTGGACTGGCTGACCCACTTGGCTGCAGTCTTTGCAGGGGTTGGACTTGCGATGATCGTCGTCAGCTATGTCTATGAAGTTGTAACCCGGTATTTTTTCAACTCGCCCACCGCCTGGGTCAGTGATTTTGTCACCTATGCCCTGTGTGCCTCAGTTTTCCTCGCCTTTCCCAAAGTAACAAAGGACAGGGGGCATGTTGCCGTTACCATTCTGGTCGATGTTATGCCGAAGAAAATTGCCGGCTGGATGCATGTCATGGTCAGTCTGATAGGTTTTTTAAGCCTGGCATTTGCTGCTTATATCAGCCTTCAGGAAAACATTCGGCAATACACCAAGAACATCGAAACGCTGGCCATCATCCCGGTGCCGCAGTGGTGGATTTCCAGTTTCATTACTCTTGGACTAGCACTCAGTTCGCTCTACATGCTGCGCTATGCGGCCCCTTCCAACCGTGTCAGTTCGACCGGCTTTTCGGACGGTGGCAACTGATGGAGTGGTACACCACGCTGCTGCTGGGCATCGCAATCCTGTTCGCGTTGTTTCTGTCGGGCGCACCGATTTTCCTGGCATTTCTGTTCGCCATACTTGTGGGTGTTTACGTCATTATTGGCCCGGCCGGCTTCCCGATGTTCGCAAATTCAGTTCTCGATACAGCATCAACAACCTCGCTGGCGTCGATCCCGCTTTTCATATTGATGGGAGAGCTGCTGTTTCGATCCGGCACAATGGACGTGTTGTTTGATTCAATTGACAAGCTGGTGGGACGCATCAGGGGACGTCAATACGTGCTGGTCGTGGTGCTCTCCGCGGTATTTGGGGCGTTGAGCGGGGTCGCGATGGCAGTTGCAGCAATGCTCGGAAGGGCCATTATGCCGGGCATGCAGGAACGCGGTTATAACCGTGATATCGCCGCAGGCCTGATCGTTGGTGGAGCAAGCCTCGCCCCGATCATTCCGCCCAGTCTTCTGGCCATCATTGTCGGTTCTATTGCTGATGTCTCCATCGCCAAGCTGCTGATTGCCGGTGTTATTCCGGGTCTGCTTCTGGGCGGTATATTCCTTGTCTACGTGTTCATTCGCATCGCCATGGATTCTTCCCTTGCACCGGCCAATGTGACCGGAGAGAGAGACGACGTCACGATAGGTGATCTGGTCATGGCACTGATACGGACTTTGCCGTTCGTCATTGTCATTTTTTCGGTGATGGGTTTTATCATGCTGGGCATTGCCACGCCGTCTGAATCGGCTGCAACCGGGGTCGTTGGCGCGCTGATAACCGCTGCGATTTACCGAAATCTCAGCTGGCAGATGATTTGGGATTCCATTATGGCATCGATCACCGTTTCGGCGATGATTCTCGCCATCATGGCGATGTCGAAGATGTTTACGCAGCTCCTGGCGTTTACCGGGGCAACAAGTGAGTTGGTTGAACTGGTCGCCAATCTTGGCTACGGCCCGATTGTGATGTTGCTGATCATGCTCGCTGTACCGTTCATTTTATGCATGTTCATCGATACGATCGCCGTCATCCTGTTGACCATTCCGATCTACCAACCGGTAGTGAACAGTCTCGGATTTGATCCCGTATGGTTCTGGCTGCTGTTTTTGATCAACATCACACTTGGAGCGATCACGCCGCCATTTGGATATACGCTGTTTGCGTTCAAGGCCGTTGTACCGAACATGACGATCAGCGATGTCTACAAAGCCACATGGCCGTTCGTTTTGCTGTTTCTGGCGGGCATCGCGATGATTATCATCTTCCCGCAGATCGCGACCTGGTTACCCAATCTGGTCGGCTAGAGTCGTTCAGGTTTAAGCTGTAAGCAATTCCGGCGATACCCCAAATGACGCGGTGGTACGGTCCAGTTTTGCGTCGGCATAAAGCGTGGTACGCTGGCGTGATGGACGTCCCATCTTCGCAAGCAAGGTTTCCATGGCTTCCGGGGTCATCTGCTGACCATGCTCTGAACCGGCTGCTTTGGTAATGCTTTCATCCATCAAAGTGCCACCAATGTCATTCACACCAGCCTTCAGACAAGCCTCAATTCCAGCCATGCCAAGCTTGACCCAGGATGCCTGAATATTGGGAATATGGGGATGCAGAGCCAACCGGGAGACAGCGTGAATGAGGATGGTTTCACGCCACGTAGGGCCCTTTCTTGACAGTCCCTTCAGGTAAATCGGTGCTTCCATGTGGACAAAGGGCAGCGGTACCAGTTCGGTGAAACCACCAGTCTTTTGCTGCTGTTGGCGCAGTCGCCAAAGATGCCTGGCCCAGTTCAACGGCTGGTCGATGTGACCGAACATGATCGTTGCCGTTGTTTTCAACCCCAATTGATGGGCCGTATTCACCACATCAAACCATTGTTGGGTGTTGATTTTATCAGGGCACAGAATATCACGGACTTCATCGTCCAGAATTTCCGCTGCAGTGCCCGGCAGACTGCCAAGCCCGGCATCAATCAAGCTTTGAAGAAAATCCTCGATCGAAAGCCCCAGTGTTTCAGCACCTTGATGAATTTCCAGTGGTGAGAATGCATGGACGTGCATATCGGGAAGTTGAGCCTTGATCGCTGTCAAAATATCGAGATAGGTCTGCCCGGTATAATCGGGATGAATGCCGCCCTGAAGACAGACTTCTACCGCCCCCCTGTCCCAGGCATTTTGAGCGCGCGCCACGATCTCTTCCAAATCAAGATTATAGGGGCGCCCGCGCAGGTTCTCACTCATCTTGCCTTTTGAAAAGGCGCAGAACTTGCATTTGAAGTAGCAAATATTGGTGTAATTGATGTTGCGGGTGACGACGTAACTGACCGTGTCTCCGTTCACCTTGTGGCGAAGCTCATCTGCGGCTTTCGCAATTTGCAGGACTTCACCATCGTGCGCTTTCAGCAGGCGCTCAATCTCAGATTCGCTGAGATCAGCACCGGCAGCAGCTCTGCTGATCACGCGATCCAATTCACTGTCACCAATGAGTCCCGGCGTAGCCAGCAACCGGGGGATTTTTAGAGATGCACCACCCGGCGACCAGTCATTGGATCTGGCCAGTCCAGATGCATTCGCGGCCTTCAGTACAGAGTGTTTGAAGGTCGGATCAAGCCAGTCATCGCAGCGCTGAACATAAGTTGGATGGATGGCCAGGCGCTCGACCAGTATTTTTCCGGAAGCCGCCGTGTCTGTGGCAAGATCGGCCAAATGTGGCCATGGAGCTTCGGGGTTTACATGATCGGGGGTCACTGGCGAAACACCACCCCAATCGTTCAACCCCGAAGAAATCAACTCTGCCGCGTTGCCAGCGGACAGGTTTGGCGGGGCCTGAACCGTCATATGAGGGCCAAAAATCAAACGCGCGACGGCGATGGTCCACTGCAGATCACTGAGGTCAGGTTCAACGGCATTTTCCATTTTTGTGCCGGGCTTTGCGCGGAAATTCTGGACAATGATTTCCTGAATATGCCCGTATTGCTGATGTAGATCGCGCAGTGCCAGCAGGCTTTCAATACGCTCCTGGCGTGTCTCTGCGATGCCAATCAATATACCGCTGGTAAAGGGGACGTTCTGACGCCCGGCCTCAGCAATCGTTTCGAGCCTGATTGACGGTTCTTTGTCGGGAGAGCCAAAGTGACATCCGCCGCGCTGCATCAGCCGTTGCGATGTGCTTTCAAGCATGATCCCCATTGAGACAGAGGTTTTGCGCAGGTTGGAAATTTCTGCTGATGACATGATGCCGGGGTTGAGATGTGGCATCAGGCCAGTTCTCTCAAAAACCATATTTGCCATGGCACCCAGATATTCAAGTGTCGTGGCATAGCCCAAATCAGCAAGCGCATCGCGCGCAGCCGCATAGCGCAGTTCAGGTTTATCACCCAGCGTGAACAGGGCTTCCTTGCATCCGGCTTTTTGCCCCTCAACGGCGATCGACAATACCTGTTCAGGGATCAGGAATGCGGCTTCCAGACTCTTGGGTGCTTTGGCGAACGTGCAATAATGACAGACGTCACGGCACAATTGAGTGAGCGGGATAAATACTTTTTTTGAATAGGAGACCAACCGACCATGGCCAGCGTCCCGAAGCGCGGCCGCTTCGGCTAACAATTCATCGAAGGGGCGCTCCAGCAGAGCCAATGCCTGCCGTTCGTCCGGTAAAGTCATGCCACATCCTCACTATCGGTTTGATCGGGTGAAAGTTTCAAACTGCGCAGAAACTCACCCGTTGCTCCCGCCGGGTTGTTTTCAACCAGTGAACGCAGATCGTCGTCAGTGTCTACGTCTTGGGCCATTCGGAGTGCGTGCAATACTTCTGGTTCAATGTTGACGGCACGCGCCAATTTGAAATGCCGAGCAAAGCTGCCGGGTCCAAAAGCAGGGCGGATGAGCCTTTTTGAGGAGAGGAACAAGCCATTCGTGCCCTCAAAATCATGGGCCGGTGCAATTCTGATGTGTGGAGCACAAGCCAACTGAGGTGACACAAGACTTGCCAGTTCGGCTTCGCGAGCCAATGGAATGTCGCCAGGAATGACGGCAATATTTCCGTCGTCCGGCAATGCACGCAGCCAGGTGATGATGGCTTCATTATAGCCAATCGACCGAATTTCCTGGAGGGGTATGGCGCCAAACAGACGGGCCATATCCAGGGCGTGCTCATCGCTGGACACGACCCAAACCCGCCCGTGATCCAGTTCAGTGACACGACCGAGAACATCTTCCAGCATGGCCATCACAAGCCCCGAGCGCTGTGGCTGATTAAGGATGTCGGAAAGCCGGCTCTTGGCGTCAACCAGATTTTTTATAGGGATCACGATGTCTGTCATGATCGTCTCGCAGATTTTAGGTGTTTGACCAGCGCCAATACATCTTTCGCCAGCGCAATTTTGTCATCCAGATTTCTCATCACGGTGGGCACCACACGGACATCCATGCCCAGCTGCTGAATCGCCGGAGCCAAATGGCCATCGACCTTGTCAATGACCATCGCATCGACCAAGCCGCGATAGTGCCGTGCAACCTCCAGAGCAGTGGCCGGCACGCCCAGTTCAGACATCATTTTTGCTGCTGGCCCCTTTATCGCAGCGCCCCCGACGATCGGTGATACAGCGATTACAGGAGCACCACTGGCTTCGATTGCCGTTCGCATTCCCGGGGTTTTCAGAATTGGGTCGATGCTGACATAGGGATTTGACGGGGTCAGAATGATCGCGTCTGGTGCCCGCCCAAAAGCGTCTACCGCGATCGGATTGGCTATAGCATGATCAATACCGTCGAAACTAAATCCGGTCGCCACAGGGCGACATTGGTCACGGACAAAATAGTGTTGGAACGCAAGTGGGCCAGTTTCGGTGTTAACAATCGTGGCAACTGCCTGATCGCACATGGGAACGATCTGAACGCTAATTTTCCAGGCCTTCGATACGCTGGCCGTTACTTCGCTCAGTGATTGTCCCCCTGCCAATGCCTGGGTTCGCATCACATGGAGAGCCAGGTCACCGTCGCCAAGATTGAACCAGTCCTCTCCTCCCAGTGAGGCGGTGGTCTCCATGAATGTCCAGCTTTCATTGGCTCTGCCCCAGCCCTTTGCTTTGTCTGCCAGGTCGGCAAGCGTGTAAATTACGGTGTCCGTGTCAGGGCAGATGCGCAGGCCAAAATGATCAAAATCGTCCCCCGTATTGGTCACAACCATCAAGCGGTCATCGGGCAGCACATGCGACAGACCAAGGACCAGTTTGGCACCACCGACGCCACCAGAAAGGGCAATGATTTTTCCCGAACTCATCGAAACAAATCCCGTTCTTTTTCACGAATGAGATCGGCCGCAGGACGATTGGGGGGCGGGGTATCACCGCCAATTTTCAAACCCCGAATGAGGACAATGGGAAGACCTTCCGCAGCCTGTCCCTGCAGCAGGGAAGCCGCCGCTGCAAGTTCGTCGCCGACGCCCTGCAAGCTCACCCGCAATTCCTGCCCAAACAGGTCCGGCTCTCCACGCAGGTCCCACAGGCTCGGCAATCCGGCGGCGCCGATGGCTATTCCGGAGGTCCCATGGCGCCACGGTCGCCCGAAACTATCGCTTATCAGCAGGCCAGCCTGCACACCCAGACGTTTTTGCAATTCATCACGAAGGGTGTGGCAGATTTCATCCGGATTGTGCGGGAGGAGCAATACGATTTCATCATCATCAGCGTCCACATTTGATGCGTCTATGCCGGCATTGGCCATGATCCAGCCGGATTTGTGTTCGGTGATCAGCAGTCCCGGAACCTGGCGAATGACCGACTTGCTTTGTGACAATACGAGTTCGACGAAACGCGGGTCCTTTTCGATCTGACCGGCCAGTTTCAGGGCTTCCGTTCCCGGGGTAATGTCTTTTAAATCAACGAAAAGGCCGTGCGCCTTGGAGACGATCTTTTGCGCTAACACCAGAATGTCCCTGTCACGCAGCTGCAGTCCATTCGCTGCTATTGCGGTTACAATAATGGTCGCCAGATCATCCCCCGGGGCAATTATCGGGATGCCTTCCAGCGCTTGCAGAGTTAGTGACTTCGACATTTATTCCTTTTCCGCGGAACCGGGCTTGCCCATAATTTTTATGCCTGCACCATCGATCTTGTAATGCCCATTCATGAATATGAGCACCGAAGTCAGTGCCTCGGCGACCGCAGAATTGTCAATACGTCCTGCATGCCAGGCGCGCATTGAAGCATCTTCAGCCAGTTCGACGACCGTCTGACGGGCTTTGGGATCATTGCCACAAACAAACACGTCACAATCTATGTCATGGTCAAGGTCAGCCAGGTGAGTTGCCGCAACATTTTGAAATGCCGATACGACGCGGACATCTTTGCCAAGGAAGATTTGCGCCCCTTTCACGACAGAACCCGGGTCCGGCAACTGAACGGTGCGGACCTTTGGCGGCATCAATGGCACGGTAACGTCAATGACAATTTTACCATCAACGTGGGGCTGGATCATTTTCAGTGTGGCCTGATGATTGGAATAGGGCACGGTCAATACGATCAGGTCCCCGGCCGCCGCGGCCTGCGAGTTCTCCATTCCCAATATTTCTGCACCCAGGCTATTGCTCAGTTGTTTGGCAGATTGCGATGCGCGATCGCCGTCCCGGGATCCGATTATCACAGTATGCCCGGCCTTTGCCCAGCGAGCAGCGAGCCCGGATCCGAGTGCTCCTGTGCCGCCAATGATGGCAATCGTTTTGTTTTCAATACTCATTTTCCTGATCCTTCCGCCGCATAGCAGGCGCGTCCAACAGCTACCAACCGATTCAACTCATCCATCACGTCAACGTCGACAACTGCAATCCTGCGACCGGCCTTTCGAACATGTGCAATGACCGTCAAATCCGTATCCACGGCTGGCCGCAAATAATCGGTTCGAAAGTTGATCGTCGGCATCGGTTCGTTGCTGAGCAGCACAAAACCATAACAGCCAACAGTGTCCACCACTGCGGAAATCGCGCCACCGTGCCATTGTCGGGTGCCCGGTTGGCGTTCCAGCGCGTCCGACATCTTCATTTTCACCGTTAATCTCAAATTATCATGATCGATATCGAGAACTTCGGGTTGAAACAGCTGGTGAAAGAGAGAGCGGCCAATCATCTCCTGCATAACAGCTTTGCTTGGTTGATCAGCCACAACGAGACACCTTCAAACCGTCTGCATTTTCTGCAGGGCAGGCAAAATCTCTTCGGCAAATCGTGCCACATATTCCATGCGCTCTTCTTCGGGCATTACCAGGGCGACAATCAAATGGTTGGCCCCGTGCTGCACATATTCGGCAAGGTTCTCAATGATCCGGTCGGCAGGGCCATAGGCGCAATATTTGTCGACAATCTTTTCAAACGGCATGTTGAAGCGATAGGAGAGTTGTTCGATCGCCCGGTTGCGGGCTTCCTGAACATCATCATGTTGGGAAATATAGACGAAACTGGTGAAGGCAAAATCGTCGGGCAGGATGCGTCCTGCCTCGTCGGCAAAATCATGGACCTTGGTAATGGATTCTCCTAGCTGTTCGGCCGTATACATATAGGGCTGCCAGCCATCGCCCATCCGGGCGGCGCGTCTCATCGCCGGATCGCTGCGTCCGCAAACCCAAAGCGGTGGACCACCTTTTTGATAAGGTGGAGGCAGCATGTCCATATCTTCGAATTTGAAAATTTTGCCATCAAAACTAAAGCGCTCTCCAGACCAGAACTTGCGCATGATCTGGATGCCTTCATTGGCCCGTATGCCGCGCTCTTTCATGGAAACACCCAGGGCGTCAAACTCTCTTGGATAGTCTCCGCCGATGCCTACTGAGGCGATCAACCTGCCTTTGGAAAGAATGTCGATTGACGTCAATTCCTTAGCCAGCATTGTTGGGTGGCGCAGCGGCATGATGATCGTCGACGGCAGCAATTTAATCCGCTCCGTCGCTGCCGCCGCATAGGCCAGTACCGTTATTGTATCGAGAATGGGGCGAAAAAAGATAATGTGTTCGCCGGTGGTCAGAATATCAAACCCGTGGTCCTCGACCTGTTTGATTTGTTTTGGTTCCCAGACATCACCATCGATGTGAAATCCTATCTGGACGTTGCTCATCACGTCTTCTCCCGTGCGCTTATTTCAGCGAGGACGCGTTCTTCCAGGTCGCCGCGCTTGACCTTGCCGATTGCTGAAAGCGGTATTTTTTCAATCTCAATCATGAATTCCGGCCATTTTGCCTTGTCCAGCCCGACACTTTCGCAATGCTGCCTCAACGCGGCAAGCGTGACGGATGTTCGGCAAACCACGACGGCGGCCAGCCTGGACCCCAGTCGATCATCGGGATAGCCGACGATCGCGACATCAATAACTTCTGCCTGTCCAAGCAACACATTTTCAATTTCCAGAGGTGAAATATTTTCGCCACCACGCAGGATGATGTCACGGGCACGGCCGATCATTTTGATATAGCCGTCCGGGCGTTGCTCTGCAGCATCTCCGGTTTGATACCATCCATCTTCGCTGAGACGGCCATCGGGGTCACCGCTCCAGTAGCCTGTCATCATCTGTGATGGACAATGCAATTCCAGCTCACCATCAACCACGCGCGTTGTCGTGCCAGGCATCGCTACCCCGTCTGTGTTCATACGCTGGTCGAGAGTGGCGTTGAGGGGTACAGCGGTAACCGCGCCAGCTTCTGATGTTCCAAAATAGGACCAGATCTGGCAGTCGGGCATGACGTCCAGGCCGCGTTGTACAAGCGAGCGTGGCACCGGTGCACCGGCTGAGGGAAAAAACCGTAAAGACTTTACCCGGTCGCTGCCGTTAGTTTCCGCATAGGTGACAAAGTCCACCAGGAATGGCGTTGGGGCGACTGTGAATACACATCCATAGCGTTCAATAAGATCCACCGCCGTGTCAATTTTCCAGCGTGACACCAACACCATCGCGGAATCCAACATTAATGACATGCGCACACCAAACAGCAGAGCAACCGCATGACCAACTGGTGATGTCACCAGAATCGGGTCTTTGGCAGTCAATCCAAAATGCTCGGCGAACACTTCAGTCTGTCGCTCAAGCGCGGCAAAGGTATGCATCGCTGCTTTCGGGGTGCCGGTTGTCCCTGACGTACAGGCCAACCAGGCCAGCTCGTCCGACCGGCGCGGCGGTGGAGCGGATGGCCCCATCGGTGCCTCTTCGTGGGGGCGAAAACGTCTGTCTCCCAGTTGATCGAACAGCGGGTTATCACCAACCAGATGTTCGGTCAGAACCACACAATCTGCATCCAAAATTTCGGCCAGTTCGGTAATACTGGTGCCGGCAGACCAGGGCAGGTTGACCAGTACAGCACCACAGAGGCGGATCGCCAAATAATCGACTACAAATTCAATCACATTGGGTCTGGCGACGATGACTCTGCTGCCGGGCGTCACACCTTGTGCAAGGAACTGGCCTGCGCGTTTGCGGGCAAGCGATATCAATTCGCCAACAGTGACTTCGCGATCGGATTCAGCAACCGCAAGTGAGTGAGGATCTCTGGCGCACAGGCGCGCCCATTCCTCAGCGGCGTAATCGCGGGAGGCAGTGTCAACATTGGTGACTGAACCCATCTCCATGCTCAAATTTTCTTTATCTCAGCGACAAGTTTTTCCGTATCGTCGTCGGTTAGGCCATCAAACCATGTTTCATCAATCTGAATGCGGTTTACGGTGCTGCCGAACCGTTTTTTCAGAGCGGCTGGAAGATCCGCCGGTTTCTCAACAACAGCATAGGCCTCGAGCATTTCATCTGATACGAGCTCTGCCATCTGCTTCCATTTTTGGGCCCGGGCCATCTCGATGAAGTCGGTCAGATTAACGTCCCAGCCATGCATGTCGAGCATCTGCTTGTATTCAGGTGTGGATGCATAAAGTGCCACGCGTTCCTTCAGTCCGGCACGCATGCGTTCGAGACCTTCATCGGTGGTCGCACAACCGATGAACCCATAGCTGCCAAGGTCGATATCGTTCAATGAACGTCCGGTCTTTTTAGCCCCAATCTCCAGGTTGGGAAGCATAACCTCTTCATGCCATTTGTTGGTAATGGGATCTCCCGGCAAATGCCCATCAGCCATTTTCCCGCACAATTGGCACATCAGCTTGTTGATGGCAGCAAGGTAGATCGGTGGGCGACCATATTCCAGCGGCCCGGGATTGTAATAGGGGATCATCAAATCGTGTTTGTAATACTCACCCTGATAATTCAGCCGGGTACCATTTTGCCAGCAATCCCAAATCGCGTGCAGCGCTTCCATATATTCACGCATCCGCTTGACCGGTGGCAGATGCTCCATTCCGAAACGCCGGGTTGAATGCGCTTTGATCTGGCTGCCGATGCCAAGCTGAAACCGGCCTTTGGACAACGAATGAATTGACCAGGCATCATAGGCAGTCGCCATCGGCGAGCGCGGGAATGCCACGAAAACTCCTGTCAACAGCTTCACTTTTTCACTGACCATAGCTCCGGCAACGCAAGACAATGTCGGCGGAACCGTCAACTCCAACAATGTGGTGCCATCATAACCCAGCCGCTCTGCGCGGGCGATCGCGTCTGGCATCTCTTCCAACCTGTGAGGCCGGACCATGGAATAAACACGCATGTCGGTTATCCTTCCGTTGCACGGTTGCCCGTACCGTAGTGTTGTTCAATAAATGAGTCCGAAAATTTCTTGCTGCGACGGTCATGTTCGATCAATTCTGCAGCCCGTTGATCGGGGGGACCGTACCCACCGGCTCCGGGAGTCTCGACAATGATGACGTCATCACGATTCACACGCACTTCGCCGGGTTTGTCATCCAGGCGGCGTTCACCATTCTGGTCTTGAATGAGGAAGCGCCCGGAGCCGCCGTCCTGCCCACCAAATAACCCCCATGGCCGATATCGAAAGCGTTCGCCTGCACCGTTGAACACACATTCATGATCCACCGGTGTGAGAACACGCCGCAGGCCCATGCCACCCCGATAGGTGCCAGCACCGCCGGAATCCTGAATGAACCCATATTCCACGACCCTAATCGGGTATTCCTGTTCAATCGATTCCACCGGCAGGTTGGAAGTGTTGGTGATGCCCACCTGAACCCCGTCTTTGCCGTCTTTGGTTGCACGGGCTCCCATGCCGCCCGCCAGCGTTTCAAAATAGAGGTAGGGCTTGCCGGTGCGCGGGTCGACGCCCGAAAAAACAGCGGTCGTATTTGCCCCGTTTGCCGCCGCAATAACCCGATCGGGAATGGCCTTTGACAGGGCGCCAAACACAACGTCGATAACCCGCTGACAGGAATGGGCGCGGGCCGCCACCGGCGCCGGGAATACTGAACTCAACAGGGTTCCCGGCTCGCAGATAATTTCCACCACGTCCAATACACCTTGGTTGCTCGGCATGTTGGAATCCAACGCGCCGATCAATGCGTAGCAGGCGCTGGCCTGTACCGCGTTCAGTGTTGTGTTGATATTGCCCAGCACCTGTTTGCTTGTGCCCGTGAAATCGAGCCGGATATTGTCACCCTGTACCGTAAGGCTCAGGCAAATGGGAATATCCGTTGTTCCCATGCCATCACCATCCATAAAGTCACTGAATTCATATGTGCCGTCTGGAATATCGGCTATGGCTGATTTCATGCGAACAGCTGTGCGCGACATGATCTCGTCAAATGCTTCCAACACATCATCAAGCCCGTGTACCTCAATGACTTCGCGGAACCGTCGCGCGCCGAGTTTACAGGAGGCTATTTGTGCATTGTGATCACCTTTTCGCTCTTCAGGAACGCGCACATTCAGCAACAGAATGTCCATGATGTCAGCTTGCAATTCGCCCTGTCGGAATAGTTTTACCACCGGAATGCGCAGGCCTTCCTGGTAGATTTCCGACATGCCACCGGCCATGGATCCGGGAACCATGCCTCCGATATCGGCGTGATGGGCGATGTTGCAGATAAATGCGACGAGCGCGCCGTCATTGAAGATCGGCATGGCATAGTTGATGTCGGGCAGGTGGGTGCCACCGGCAGTGTGTGGATCGTTGGCAATGAAGATGTCACCTTCGTGGATATCTCCCTCAAACTTGTCGAGCACACAGCGCATCAGACCGCCCATTGAGGCGATGTGGATCGGCAATGTGAGCGCCGCCTGAACAACCAGCTTGCCTTCGCAATCTACAATCGCAATTGAATGGTCTTTGCGTTCCTTGATATTGGTGGAATAGGACGAACGCATCAGCGCCACAAAACACTCGTCCGCTATCGAGCGAAGGCTGTTGGCAATGATTTCAAGGCTGATCGGGTCGAGTTTGGTGCCCATGATTACGCTCCCTGCTCGATGCTGATGATCAGATGATGATGAGCCGTAACTGTTGCTCTGTCCCCCGGGTAAACCGGCGTTGTCGTATCCAGTTGTTCAATTATCGCCGGTCCGTTGATGACCTGGCTCGATTGCAGATCTGAGCGGGAATAAATGGCGGTTTTGACCGCTGTGCCGGCGTCGAAAAACACGGGGCGATGGTCGCGTGGTTCCGGGGATATGGAAGATGGCTTGTTTTCGACTTTGTCATTTTCCTTAAACAGACGGGCGCTGGCGGAAAGTCGAACATTGACGATTTCAACGGCATCATCCGGGCTTGCATAGCCATAGGCCGTTTCGTGGGTGGTGCAGAATATCGCGTGCAATTCATCTGCGCTGCCAACATCGCCAGAACCCAGTGTTGGTGCAGCGGCAATCGGAACTGCAAGTTCAAAGTTCTGGCCGATATATCGGGCGTCGACGACCAGCTGCAACATGCGTGCATCAGCAGGCGCATTTTCCTGCCTGAACCAGTTGTCGGCCCTTTCGTTCAGTTCCTCCAGAGCGCCACAAAGAATGTCCACGCCTGCATCATCGAGAGCAAACCGGCGGCTTACAACGAAGTCTTCCTTCAGATCAGATACTAAAAGCCCCTGTGCGCAGACAATGCCGGGGGCGGCTGGCACAACCATTTCCCGGATGCCCAGGCTGACGGCCACATCTCGGGCGTGCAACGGTCCCGCACCACCAAAAGGCATTAACACGAAATCCCGCGGATCATGTCCCCGCTCAACGGATATTGTGCGGATTGTGCGAACCATGTTGGCCACCATCACACCCAGCGCCCCGTGTGCTGTTCTTTCTATGGAGAAGCCAAGTTCATCAGCGATTGGCTGGTAAGCTGCTCGTGACAAATTCACATCCAATCCCATGTCACCATCAAGCAAACCGCGCGCCGAAAGGCGCCCCAGCAACAAATTTGCGTCGGTGACGGTTGGTTGATCACCACCCAGACCATAACAGGCGGGGCCCGGTGCGGCACCTGCGCTGGTTGGTCCCATTTTCAGCAGTCCATCCCGGTCAAACCACGCGATAGAACCTCCTCCAGCACCCACGGTTTCAACATCAACACTGGGAAGTCGAATGGGGAAACCTGCAACGTCTCGATCAAATGCAATGTCGACTTCGAAATTCTGGATAAGCGCTACATCTGCACTTGTCCCGCCGACATCCAAGGTGATGATGTTTCGGCGATTGGTCTGTCTGGCCACATGGGCAGCACCCACTGCACCGGCTGCCGGGCCGGAAAGCGCAGTGCGCACCGGCAATTCGCGCGACCGCTGTGGTGACATCAATCCACCGCTCGATTGATTGATCCCCAAAGTGGCATTCTTCGCCTGGCCGCGGACACCATCTTCCAATGTCTGCAGGTAGTTGCTCATGATCGGTTGCAGATAGGCATTGAGAACCGTTGTTGACAGACGCTCATATTCGCGAAATTCCGGCTGAACCTCGCTTGAGAGGGAAAGCGCAATGTGCGGTGCCTTTTCGCGCATCACCTGAGCAACCAGTTGCTCATGGGCAGGGTTGCGGAAGGCAAACAGAAAGCCAATGGCGCAAGCTGTCGCTCCGGTAGCGACCACTTGATCGATGGCTTGCTCTATTGCCTCACGGCTTGGTGCGGTAACGACTTCGCCCTGGGCATCCATGCGCTCTTCAAGCTCGATGCGGTTTTCCCGATCCACCAGGGGGGCTGGGTGATCTCGCTGGAGATCGTACATATGAGGGCGGGTCTGGCGTCCGATTTCCAGCAGATCGCGAAACCCTTTTGTCGTGATCAGGGCCACAACATCGCCAGAACGCTGAATCAGTGCATTGGTACCGACGGTCGTGCCATGGGAGAGCCGATCGATATCGTCCACAGAGATCTCATATTGACTGCACAGAGCCGTCAGGCCCGTAAGAATGGCTTGCGCCGGATTGGATGGCGTAGATGATGTCTTGCCGACATGAACCATGCCGCTTTCATCATTTGCCGCATAAAAGTCAGTAAATGTGCCACCAACATCTACACCAACAGTCCAGCCCATAGATTTGCCCTTTCGGTAATGAAATCACTCACAAACTTGCGGTCCAGTTTGAAATAGGGAGTGTACTACCAATTGTGTGGGAGTCAAATCGAATGTGCAACCGGCATTGCTCTTCCACATTTGCTGTGCGCGGCAATTGGCAATACGGCGCCACAACAATATAAGCATTATGCGAGTGTTAAATCGCGAAGGGGATTCCTTCCAGCGAGCAATTTTCGCCATTAATGTCTTGACGCAGAGTTAACCAAATGAATGACAAAACTTCTGTTACCCCCCGGGATTTCTCAGACCTGTCTGACCGTCCCGGATATCTGATCCGGCGCCTGCATCAAATCCATGTGGCGATGTTCCTGGAAGAATGCGCTGAGTTCAATCTGACGCCAGTGCAGTTTGCAGTGCTTACGGTATTGTCCAAAAACGGCATCCTCGATCAGGTGTCAATTGCCCGCAAAATTGGTGCCGACCGCAATACGGTGGCAGATGTTCTGCGACGGCTGGAGCGCAGAAAACTGCTTGAGCGCCCGCCCAGCACAACCGATAAGCGCACCAAGCTTGCGAAAATCACATCGGAAGGCAGCTCGTTTGTCGAAGCCGTTCAGCCCAAGATGATTGAGGCTCAGAAACGCCTGACCGCGCCGATCAGCCGCGAAGAATATGATACACTGAGCATGATCATGCAAAAGCTGTTGCAGGGGACCAATGAGTCCAGCCGCGCGCCCTTGAGCTATGATTCTGAGTGACCTTTGAAAACGCCGGAGCAATAGTCCACCAATGAATTGGTGATATTGTGTCGCTGGAGCCGGAGCAAAACTCCGCCACTGTTAGGCTGTCCGTTTTGTGGGTGGATTTGTATGGTCGTGTTCATCATGCGGTTTTGATCGAAGGCATGAGCCGACGAGAAGCTGCCCGAGCGTTTGGAATTGATTGTCGAACGGTGGATAGGATACTGAAGTTTTCTATCCCACCAGGCTATCGTCGCTGGAAGCCGGTTAAGCGCCCAAAGCTTGATGGGCTTGTTGGCACCATCGATGTAATATTGGAGGCGTTGAACGTAAGATCCACTTCCTTGTGATGGAACTTGTTCATTTTGATGCCAGCGTCCGATCTTGCCCTGGGTCTGGGGATGGTAAGTCGCCAGAGACGTAGCTGGAACCATTGTCGCTGAGCAGATGCGGTTTAGGGGCGACATGAACCTGATCGCACCCTGAAGCCTGTAACGCCAGTTCCAGTGTATCGGTTACATCCTCGGTCCTCATAGCCAACCAATAACATGCGGATCAGCAGCTCGGGATCAATGGAGGGGCGCCCGGTTGAACTGTAAAATGGTGCGAGATGTGGGCGTATATCAGATAGATCAACAAATCGATCCATCGACCGCATTAGGTGTTCAAGTGGAACATGGTCTTCAAGGCAGAACTCATAAAACAGCGCCGCCTGCGTTTCCTGACGTGGTCCCATCATCGCAAACAATCTCCCAAATCAATGAGAAATTGAATCAGCGCAAAGTGCCGTCAATAAGGCGAGTTTTTCAACGGAATAGGCCCTACCTCGCCATTCGTCTTTTGTCGCGTACTGGCCAAGTCATCCTGAGTCCGCTCGTCACTCACGGCCCTTTCCGGTCATTTGAGCAAAGTCGGATCAATCCAGTCGGCACCACCAAAGCGGCCATTCGAATTCACGTGCGGAGGTGAGCCTCAAATGACCGAGATGCGGACAAAACGTCTTGGTATACCAGTGGGCGATATCCACTTAGCGGCAGGCCTGCCATCGACACAATGTGCCAGATGCGGCCATTGGCGAAATTCGGTGATTGCAGTTCTAAGCCCGTAGGAGATCAAAAAAATGTGTCCCTAGGAGACCATTTACTTTGCACTTTATCTTACAGAGCAATACCATTTCTGAATTATGCAAGCTGATTTAATTTGCCAGACAGGCAAAATCGACATAGTTTTTTGAACCGCTCAAATTGGGCCAGTTTTGGGAGAAAATAAAATGAAACTAGAGAAACTATTTGTTGCTGTCGCGTTCTCAGCATTTGCTCTAACGACAACCTTTGCCAGTGCAGATGCACTTGACGACATCAAAGCCGCCGGCGTTCTCAAGGTCGGAGTTAAAGCCGACTACAAGCCTTATGGATTCCGCGATCCGTCCGGCACGATCATAGGTATCGAACCAGAACTTGCAAAAGACGTCGCTGATAAGCTCGGTGTGAAAATCGAATATGTGCCGGTTGTCAGCTCAAACCGCATGCAGTTCCTTGAGCAGGGCAAAATCGATCTGATGATCGCGACGATGACCGACAGACCTGATCGCCGAAAAGTGGTGAACATTGTTGATCCAAACTACTATTCTTCGGGAACCAATGTTCTTGCTCTCAAATCTCTGGGTTTGAAAAATTGGGATGACCTGAACGGTAAGCCTGTTTGTGGCATTCAAGGAGCTTTCTACAACAAAGCCACCTCGCAAAAATACGGCGCGAAAATCGTTGCTTTTAAAGGCACTGCTGAAGCTTATGCTGCGCTAAAGGGTGGGAATTGTGCGGCTTTTGTCTACGATGATTCCGCAATTGTCGCGAAAACCAATGATCCGGAATATGCAGATTATGAGATGCCCCTACCCACTATTGATGATGCACCATGGGGTCTTGCTGTTGCATTGGGCGAAGACAAGTTCAATGCTTTGATGAGCGACATGATTACCGGATGGCACAAGTCTGGCCGTATTCTTGAGCTGGAAACCAAATGGGGTGTCTCCAACACACCTTTTGCCAAGGCCATGAATGCCAAATACAAATAGACCAGATGATCCTTGCGGGCTGTGCCATCAGCATAGCCCGCATTCTTCCTACATGACAGATTAAGGCTGAGGCTGGTGGAAACATTCTTTGAATGGTTCAGGGTATTGTATGATGATACGGGAATAAACCTCCCGTTTTTGTACGACAGTTATGATCGCGGGCGGATGTTTGACGGGTTTTTGATGACCATCAAACTTTCTTTGGTCTGCCTGTTTTTCTCGGTTATTATTGGTATCATTGGTGCTTGGCTACAGGGGTCATCGCTGAAATGGACCCGGCGCATTATAAACGGCTACATTCAAATATTCCGCAATACTCCACCGCTCGTTCAACTTTACTTCTTCTATTTTGCCATCGGTTCTCTGCTACCCAAAGTGCAAAACGATTGGGGTGGCCAAGAGCCTCTGCTCGGTAGTTTTGCGTGGGCTGCAATCTCGCTCTCTTTCTTTGCAGGCGCCTTCAATGTGGAGATTTTTCGTTCGGGCCTCGAAGCTGTGCCCGAATCCACAGTGGAGGCTGCAGAAGCCTTGGGGTTTAATCGCCTTCAGGTTTATACGGACATAACCTTGCCGCTGGCATTTCGAGTATGTCTTCCTGCGCTCAACAATAATCTGGTGAACCTGGTGAAAACGACGACACTGGCATACGCAATTGCGGTGCCGGAAATGCTCTACGAGGCCAATCAGATCTGGTCAGACAATGTCAATGTAACGGAGATGATGTTGTTCCTTCTGGTGGCCTACTTCTTGTTGGTCGGGGTTTTGGTTTGGGTGATGAACAGCTGGGAACGTTCCATGAAAATTCCAGGGTATGGATCGTGAAACACACATCTGCCCAATCCATTCTTCCAGTACTTTTGCAGGGAAAAGGCAAGGCCCTCAATGGGTTCGACTTTAGTCCCAAACTTTGGCATGGCGTCATTCTTCTTGCGGTTTGCCTGCTAACGTCCACCATCAGCTTTGCGCAATCTGCACCCGCCAAAATATCTGTCATCGATGCACTGTTCCGATGGATGCCGCTGCTGCTGCAAGGTTTTGTTTTCAATCTGGTTATTTCCGTATTCGCCATGGCTATCGGCACAGCCAGCGGTGCGGCGTTGGGATTGGGACAGATATCACCAAATGTTGCGATCAGAAAAGTTTGCTGGTTTGTAACTCAGTTTTTTCGCAATTCACCGTGGCTGGTTTTGCTCTTTTTTGCGATGTTTCTGCTCCCCTTTGAATTCAGCGTGTTTGGTCTCAAAATACCATTGCCGGATTGGCTGAAAGCGACCGTCGGCCTGTCCTTGCCTGTCATGGCGAACGTATCTGAAATCGTACGTGGAGCTGTCAATTCCCTGCCAAGTGGGCAATGGGAGGCCGCCGAAAGTCTTGCGTTCAGCAGACGTCAAACACTGTGGGAAATCATATTGCCGCAGTGTGTCAAACGTATGTTGCCACCATGGATGAATCTTTACGCCATTTTAACGATGGCGACGGTGTTGGCCTCAATCGTTGGTGTATCCGAGGTTATGACATTAACCGGACAGGCATTAGCTGCCGAAGGGGGTCGAACTGATTTACTGGCTCCGTTTTATTCGTTCGTGCTGTTGATATTCTTTATCTACTGTTATCCGATTGCACGCTGGACTGTATATCTAGAACAAAAATTCGCTGTGAAGGGCTGAGCTATGAGCTGGACTGAAGACCAACCGATGGTTTCCATAAAGGATGTCCATAAGTCTTTCGGCGACCTTGAAGTGCTCAAAGGCGTTTCGCTGGATGTCAAAAAGGGTGAAGTGATTTGCATCATTGGACCGTCGGGTTCCGGCAAATCCACATTAATCCGCTGCGTCAACGCGCTCAACGATATTCAGCAAGGATCAATTAGGGTTGAAGGTCAAGAAGTCAACGATCCAGATCTGAACAAACTAGAGCTGCGCAAAAAAGTTGGAATGGTTTTCCAGCAATACAATCTGTTTCCTCACAAAACAGCAGTGCAAAATGTGATGATGGCACCTCTGCGCGTCCTCAAACAGGACAAGTCTGCAGTCGAAAAAAAGGCAAGAGCACTCATCAAAAAGGTTCGGTTGGAGGGCAAAGAAGACGCTTTCCCGGGCGAGCTTTCCGGCGGTCAACAGCAGCGGGTGGCCATCGCGCGGTCTCTTGCAATGAACCCTGATGTTATGCTCTTTGATGAGGTTACTGCAGCACTCGATCCTGAGACTGTTGGTGAAGTACTTCAGACGATCAAAGACCTCGCAGAAGATGGCATGACCTGTATTCTGGTTACTCATGAAATGGGCTTTGCCCGCGAAGTAGCGGATCATATCTACTTTACAGACCGGGGTGTGATTGTTGAGCATGGTCCTCCTGCAAGCTTCTTTGATGAAGCCAAAGATCCGCGCACAAAAGAGTTCTTAAGCCAGATTTTGTAGCCGCTGGCTCTAGGTCGTAGTGAAGAATTAACTATTTGATCCAAACTGCGATTGCTGCGATTTTGACGAAGCCCAAGTAGTTCTGGATATGTTTGTCGTATCTGGTTGCGACCCGCCTGAACTGTTTGAGGTATCCGAAAAAGCGCTCGATGATGTTTCGTTCCTTGTAGAGTTGTGCATCGATGTGCCTTGGTTGTTTTGAGTATTTGCGGGAGGAGATGACCGGTATGGCTCCGGCTTTTTTCACCGCATCAACAGCCGTTTTGCCATCATACCCCTTGTCTGCCAGCACATAGTCGGCCTCAAATCCTTCCAGCAGCGCTTCAGCCTGGGTAATGTCATTGCGTTGTCCTGGTGCTACAATCAGCCGCAAAGGTAATCCCAGGGCATCGCTTAGCCCATGGATTTTGGTGGTCAGGCCGCCTTTTGAACGCCCCAATGCATGGGCATCAGGCCCCCTTTTTTGTGCCGTGCCCCGGCGGCCTGTGCATGGGCGCGCACAATCGTGGCGTCCATCATCAGCCATTCCTGATCACCATGCACGCGCAAAGCTTCAAACAAAGCATCCAGAACACCGGCTTCAACCCAAAGATAGTAACGGCGCTTGATGCTGTCATATTTGCCATATCGCAAAGGCAGATCACGCCAGCGACCTCCAGAGCACGCCATCCACAACAAAGCATTGATAAACAACCGGTTGTTGGCATTGCGACCGCGTTTCCCCGTCGAGCCGAAAGGCAGGTAAGGCTTGAGGCGAAGCCATTGGTCGTCGGAGAGTTCCTGATAATCTGACACTGCAAAGCTCCATGCTCGAATCAATCAGAGAATCATGGCAAACAATTAGTTAATTCTTCACTACGACCTAGGCGGCAAAAGTGAAATGCTTGGCAATGTCGCCCGGCACCACACCGTTGTGACGCAAGGCACGCAGGCTGACATCTCCATTGGATTTTGACAGCTTTCGTCCGTCCGATCCGATGACCAGATCATGGTGATGATATTGCGGCGTGGGCAAACCCAGCAGCACTTGCAAGAGACGGTGGACGCTGGTGGCCTGATACAGGTCGGATCCGCGCACCACATGGGTAACTTTTTGCAACGCGTCATCGATCGTCACAGCCAGATGGTAGCTGGTCGGCGTGTCAGATCGGGCCAGCACGACATCGCCCCAAACTGCGGGCCTGGCGATCACATTTCTGGAGTGTGCAGGATCGCCCTCCTCAAACTCCTGCCAGTACAACTTGTCGGGTAACCGCTGCAGTGCTGCTGTCATATCAAGACGCCAGGAATGTTTTTGATTTTTTGACAGCACCGCGTCCTGTTTGTCTTGCGACCAGGTCCTTTCGTCGCCCGGATAGAGGGGAGATCCGTCAGGGTCACACGGCCATGCTTCATCTGGGCCAGTTTTGGCCGCCACCGCCCGCCGGATATCACTTCGGCTCAAGAAGGCTGGATAGATCAAACCATCAGACCGTAAAACCTGCAGCGCCTGGCGATAGTCGGCAAAATGTTCAGATTGGCGGCGTGGTTTTCCTTGCCAGCCAATGCCAAGCCAGGTCAGATCGTCCAACATTTGTTGCACAAGTTCCGGAGTGCAGCGGGTCTGGTCTATGTCTTCGAGTCTAAGCAGGCAGGTGCCATTCATTTTTGCGCAGATGTTTTGGTTGACCAAAGCCGAATAGGCGTGCCCCAGATGCAAAGCTCCATTCGGGCTGGGGGCAAATCTGAATACGGGTGGTGCAGAAGACGGCATTAAGGTTAGGAAGCATTATGTCAGATGGGATTTCCAGCATTGCGCGTATTCGCACCCAGCACAATCTCCAGCTGGGGGTGGAAGTTTTTGTGGTGAAATTTCCGCAACTGGGCCAAGTGGTTGCTCAATTACCGGAAATCCCGTTACGAGCACGGCTTCCCGGCTTTGAAGGACTGGCGGAAATCATCACTGCGCAGCAAGTTTCAAAGGCCAGCGCGACGGCGATTTTCGAGCGAACGCGCATGGCCTTTTCACCGTTCACTGCACAGCAACTTCTGATCCGGGGGGAAGCGCCACTCATTGAGGCTGGCCAGTCACGCGCAAAACAGGTGGCCCTGTTGGGTCTTGCCAGGGCAATTGTTGAAGAAGGTCTCGATCTGGAGGGTTTGTGTGAACTTCCCGTTGATGAAGCGATTGCAGAGCTGACGGCTTTGAAGGGCATTGGTCCGTGGTCCGCCGAAGTGTTTTTGCTGTTTTGCGCTGGTCACACCGACATCTTTCCTGCAGGCGATGTGGCGCTGCAACATGTCGTTGGAGAGATTTGCCAGCTGAATTCCAGACCGGATGCGAAACAAACCCGCATTCTTGCTGAACAATGGGCCCCTTTGCGCGGTATCGCTGCGCGTATTTTTTATGCCCACTATGCCCATATCAGGGGTCGTTCTGCCATCTAAATGGAAATTATCTGGGGGCAGATTGCAGGTGAACAGCTTTTGCAGGGTTCACAAATCTGTCGCACTGATCCTACACTGGGTATGCGACGCAGATTCATGCGCCAGCCAGGAGGACCCATAGGTGACGATAGCCGTCAATCCGGAGATGCATCCGGCCCTTGTCCTGAATGCGGATTACCGGCCGCTTTCCTATTACCCTCTGTCGCTGTGGTCTTGGCAGGACGCGATCAAGGCAGTGTTCCTGGAACGGGTCAACATTGTCTCGGAATATGACGCTGCTGTGTCGTCTCCTTCCTTTCAGATGAAACTGCCAAGTGTTGTTTCTCTCAAACAGTATATCCGTCCACAACGTCACCCCGCCTTTACGCGCTTTAATCTGTTTTTGCGTGATCGGTTTGAATGCCAATATTGTGGAGATGACGAGGCGGACCTGACCTTCGATCATCTTATTCCGCGTTCACAAGGGGGGCAGACCACATGGGAAAATATCGTCACGGCCTGTTCGCCCTGCAATTTGCGCAAGGGAGGTAAATTGCCGAAGCAAGCCGGCATGGTCCTCAACCGCAAACCGTGGATACCGACTGTTTATGATCTGCATAATGCTGGCCGGAAATTTCCGCCTAACTATCTGCATGACAGCTGGATGGACTATCTCTACTGGGATGCACCGCTGGAGCCGTAATTGGCTGGCTCAATTGGCCTTACCAAACGCTCCCCGCAGCGCTACCGAAGACAGCACGACAGCTGCCACCACATTCCAGCCAGCAAAACTGATGCCCAGAAAACGTCCAGCCGCGTCAGCACAACTTGGCGGTTTTGACGTGGACAAGCTGTCAATCAGGCTGCCGGCGTCGCTGGATGTGGCGCTGAACCCGGCACCACAACTTTGCGGGGCGTCGAAATAGCCCCATTCGACTCCAGAATGATAGGCGCCCAGCCAGGCCGTGTAGAGCAGGCAAATCAGGGTGGCAACCAGCAGGCAACGGGTCAGCTGTGGTGACCAACGGGTGACCGCCGACAGAAACCCTATGGCCATCAACGGAATGCCCCAATAATATGGGACCCGTTGTTCCAGACAAAGGGCACATGGCACATAGCCGCCGAGATGCTCAAACCCCAGCGCCGAACCAATTACCGCTATCATGCCAATCAACACGAATGCTGAAGCTTGGATCTGGATAGTGCTTGATTGTTGCCACAGGGGCGTATTTGAATGGGAGTTCATTGTCCTCACAGCACATATTTAATGGCAACAAAGCCACCGACCAGCAGCGCCAGTCCAAGAAAAAATAGCGGGCCGAGCCAGCGTTCCACAAAGCTTTGAATTGGTGCTCCAAACTTAAACAGCAGGAACGCAACAAGGAAAAAACGGATGCCTCTGCCGAGAATTGATATGCTGATAAACAGGGCGAAATTGAGACCGGTAGTGCCGGAAAATATGGTGAACAATTTGTATGGCAGAAAGGTAACGGCGCCGGCAAAAACCGCCAGCAGGCCCCACTCACTGTTGTAGGTTTTGGCAAGACCGGTGAAGGCCTCTTCCTTGCCATAGAAAGCCAGAATGGGTTGTCCCAACCACTCATAGGCCAGCGCGCCAATGGCATAGCCCAAAATGGCGCCGAGAACCGAAGCGATTGTGCAAATCAGGGCGAAATACCACCACTTCTGTCGATTTGCCATCACCATGGGGATAAGCATTACGTCGGGCGGAATGGGAAAAAACGAGCTTTCAACAAAGGAAATCCCGGCCAGCGCCTTGTCGGCATTGCGGTGTCTGGCAAGACGGAACATCCAGTCATAGAGCGCTCGAATCATGTTGCAATATCCGGTTTAGAGGAGTCGCTGGTTACTTAGACCAAGTTGGCTGCATTAGCCATCGTGAACGGAACCGTGAACTGGAGCTAGATGGTGTTTTTCCAACACTCGATTTGCTATGTTTGACCGGCCAATTGTTGATCCACTTTGTCACGCGGTGCGGCGGCGGTGCCAATTCGCTTTTCTGAAAAAATATCGTTGCCAATCGACAACCGATGAGTATAGTCCGCCCGGTCGCAAGACATGGTCTGCCCCAACTTCAAAAGAGCCCTCCTGGCGGAATTGGTAGACGCGCTGGATTCAAAATCCAGTTCCTTCGGGAGTGCCGGTTCGATTCCGGCGGAGGGCACCAATCAACAGTTTATGCTGTCCGGCAATATCCGGCCACATCCAATTAATATCAATAAACAGTAGTTTATTCCTATATTTCGCTACAATAGCGTCTGATTGGGTGCGATTGTGTCCAGCCAACCTGTTGGTATAGTGTGAATTCTGTCGATCAATGTACCAACAAAGTGCGCGCGCCCTATGCCCTTAACCGATACTGCAGTCAAAACCTGAAACTGACTTCGAAGATAACCAAACATAGTGATGGCGCTGGGCTGCATCTTCGCTCACCCCAAACGGTTCGGATTGATTCGTGCGGTTTGGAACTATGATGGTTCAATTGAAACGCAGGCTGGCTTGAAATTGATGGCTCTATTGTATCCCAGACCGACGAATTTCACCAATCGGAGTGGGCGGAGTTCGACCTTGAAAAAGGAATCTGGACCCAACCTAAGGAACGGGCGATCTTGCAGCATGCGGTATTTCCCTGGATGTGGATACTGTTCGCAAATATCTGAAACAATCATCCGAACTTTTGCCGCGAGATTGCAAACCGAATTCGGATAATCGAAACCGTATTCAAGGAGCGCCTGACTGATTTCGACCACAAGGCAAGCTGGCCATCCTAAGCCGTTCTCGTTTTCAACCAAACGAGGCGGCACCATGCCCAACCCCAAGGCACTAAGGTGCGCGGTAGGCTGTCCGCCAACCAAAGAGCCTAAATGGGTGCTTTCAGGCATCACACTTTTACTTAGGATTGGTGCCTGGAAGCATCCTCTCAGAGCTGAGCCACAGGTGAGATTTGAGTTTGTGGCACGATCAATACCCGGACGCATGGATATGTGGGCGCGGGAACGGCTCGGTTTGTTTTGCGCGCTTTGCGCTTGCGCTCACGCAGGCGGCTTTGCCGCCGCTCTCCTTTCTTATGGGATGGGGGCGGGCCTGACCGGCCCGGACGGCTCTTCGCCGTCTTCTGCGGATGGTTCAGAGCCAGGGAGCGCGGGGATAAATTGTTTGCCATCGTCATGGTGAGGCGAAAAACGATGGGGCCGTATCAGGCGGCGAAGAGCCGCCCGCGCCCAATGGCGCGCCCCCGCGGAGCGCAGGCCGTAGGGCCGACAGCGTGAGCGCGAAATCAAACCAAAACTGTAATCCACCTCAATCCCAACTCACCGCCCCCGGCGATGGTGCCGCGCAAAATCAAACCCGCGCAAAACAAACTTCACTCAAATCAGCCACCATCAAGAGACATTATAGACGACAGACTGGATTTCTGACCGGCTGATGGCGATGTCTTTCAGGGCCATCGGATCAAGGTTGTTGAGGGCATGGACAGACTGCAACCGCGCCCGGCGGGCCTTTCTGTTTCCGAAGAAATCCGACACTGCGTGCACAATGAAATTTCTCGTATTAACCGACGATGCGGGAGAAACGTAGCTCATGATGGCCTCCTTGAACAATTCTGATGCCACCAATATGGAGGCCGGTTGTTTCAGCAGGATTTCTGAAATGAGGCAGAAATGTATCAATTGTTGCAGCTGAAGACGTGATAGCACCGCTTGTTCGACGACTTCCGACTATGCAGCCCGACTATGCAGCCTGCCGTTGAAGGCCAGCGTTCAAATGATCGGCGAGATACGCCGCATCATCGCCGACCCCGTCAATCAGCGTCGACTTGCGCGTGCGCATGAAAGGCAGGCCCAGGACATAAAGACCCGGCGCGTTGACGACACCGCCATCGTGTTCAATGCATCCCTTGCGGTCCAGAACCGGTACGTTCAACCAGGAATAATCCGGCCGAAACCCGGTGGCCCAGATAATTGTTTTTATGCGACCGTCGTTCAGCGCCATCTGGAGGTTTGGAAGGGCCCCGAAATCGGTCGGTGCATAGCGCTGGGGTGGCGGCAATTCCTGGTCGGTCATGTTTTGGTCAGCCCATTGATCAATAATGTCCAGCAGCCGGCCCATTTTCAGATCGGCGAGGGCGCAGATATTGGAAAGCGAACCGGAGAATTGTGCCTTGCCATTGTTGATACCTGCCAGCCGCCCGGCAATGTCAACTCCCAGCGAACGCAGGTGGTTGATGTCCAGCATCGTGCCGTTGTCGGAACCGATCAGCTGCAGGGATGATAATTTTCTGGCGCGCGACAGGTCCTCGACTTCGTCGAGCCCCATGTCCAACAGGCCAAGAGCGTCCATCCACCATTTGATATCGCGCCCGCGATAGCTGCGCGGCAGGCGAATGTGTTCGCCAACTGACAGGGTCACGGGGCGACCGCTTTGCTGAATCTCGCGGGCCAGCTGTACGCCGGTGGCCGAAGCGCCGACTATCAATACGCCACCTTGATGCAGCTGATTTGGTGATTTGTAATCGAGCGGCGACAGCTGATGAACTGTGTTGGGCATGGCGCCGGCACATTTGGGAATTGCGGGTACAGCGCAGGCGCCGTTGGCCAGGACAAGGCTCGCGCAGGACCAGACGCCACGCGTGGTCTTGATAATATAGCTGTCGAAGCGTCGTTCAACTGACAATACTTTTGTATGTTGCTCGACCGGGGCCGCGATGGTGCTGGCATAACCGTCGAGGAAAGAAATCACCTGTTTCATGTTCATGAAGCCGTCGGGATCATTTCCGGTATAGCGATAGCCGGGAAGCCGGCTTTGCCAATTGGGAGTCAACAGGCGCAGCGAATTCCAGCGCTCTGTTTTCCAAGAGTTGGCGACCGTTCCCCGTTCTAACAACACATGGTCGATGGAACGGTCTGCAAGTTGTCTGCTCATAGCCAGACCAGCCTGGCCGGCGCCGATAATGATTGTCGTTACATGTTTCATAATCTGCTCCGTCAGGCTGGCAGTGGTCTGGGTCAGTTAACGTTGACAAAGACGTTGGTTGGGTTGGTGATGATGTCGAAAACGGCGGACCGCTTCTGCGACTGAGCGACCAGAGCCTTGATGTCTTCTTCGCTGGCATCGGCGTTAATCTGAAAGTTGACGCGAATTGCTTCAAAACCGTTACGCACGTCGGAATCGATGCCCAATATGCCCTGAATGTCCATATCACCTTCAACGGAGGCGGTGACCGATTGCAGCTGAATGCCACGGTGCTGAGCTACCGCAGCGACGCCAGCTGTCAGGCAGCTTGCCAAAGCACTCATCACGATTTCAACGGGTGTAGCGGCCAGGTTCGCAGCAGCGAACTGCTCGGGATGGTCGGCGTCGATGGTAAATGTTCTGCCGCGCTCCTGTTCTTCGCCAAGACCAAAGAAGTTGCTGATCGTTGTCTGGCTGTGGGTGCCTTCTTTCCATGTGCATTCTGCGCGCCATTTGAACTGGGCGGCTGCCGGAGTGGCTTCAAGAGCTTCACGAGCACCCAACAGAGCTTCTACATTGACGCCGTTGTTAACGGTTTCGGCTTGGGTTTGGTTGGTCATATTCTTATTCCTTCGGGTGGTGATATATGATTTGTTGATTGCCTGCACAAACTGCAGTGGCAACGTTTCAGTCGAATATCGTGGAACCGCCCTTTGTGTTTCAATTGTTTCCGATGCTGTTCTCCAGTTGACGGTTGCGGTCGAACAATGAAACAATTGAAACACAATTAGCTGCAGCCCGGGACAGGACTGAAACAACAGCATTGCAATGTGGTAAGCAGCATAATTGTAAAGAAAGGGCAGATCATGTTAGCTAAAAACCAACCCCAGATAGAGCCGGATTATGAAAAATGGAATCAGCGGCTCAATGCTTCGTGGTCGTGTGCTGATTATGCGCGCATTGGCGTTACCCTGCAGATTACCGGAGAGGAATTGGCCGAAACGGTAGATTTCGTTCCAGGCTCACGTGTATTGGATGTGGCCGCCGGCAATGGCAATGCATCGCTGGCACTGGCCCGGCGCTTTTGCAATGTGGTGTCGACCGACTATGTCCAGCCCTTGCTGGACAAAGGACAGGCTCGGGCTCGGGCAGAAGATCTGGAAATTGAGTTCCGCATTGCCGATGCTCAGAACCTGCCTTTTGCCGATGGTGAATTTGACGGCGTCGTCTCCACCTTTGGTGTGATGTTTGCCCCGGACCAACCTGCATCGGCAAGTGAACTTTTGAGAGTTTGCCGCCCTGGTGGCAAGATTGCCATTGCCAGTTGGACACCAAAAAGTTTTGTTGGCCGTATGTGTTCTACTATTGGCAGTCACATGTCGGCTGCGCCGGGCTTCAAGGCACCCGCCAACTGGGGACGTCAGGAATTTATCGACCAACATCTGGCCCCGGCCGCCAGTTCAATCTCGGTTGAGTGGAAACAGTTCAATTTCCGCTATCGATCCCCGTTCCACTATGTCGACTTTTTCCGTACTTATTATGGCTTGTGCCGTAAGGCGTATGACAAGGTTGGTCTGGAAGGAGAACCGGCCCTGACAGGTGACATTCTGGCACTGGTTGACGAGTTCAATATAGCCGAGGACGGCAGCGTCTGCATGCCATCAGACTATGCATTGGTCACTATGACAAAGGCTTAGATTTAGGCCTTAATGACGCAAAGGTTCTGAGTTGGTGAATTTGACTCACAGGTGTTGGTGACATGTCCGTGCCTGCCAACCGGGTTTCACGTGACCAATTCTCATCATATTCCGATCCGAATTAATGTTTCTCCGAATTCTTGTCGTTTAGTAATTACACCCTTTGCGCTAGAGCGGATTTGGTGCACAATTTGCAACTATAAGAGCGCTTTTGGCGCTAATGCGGCACTTTTTAGGAGATTTATCATGTCAGTATCTGAAATTCTCAGCGGTAAGGGCGACGATGTAATCACCGTAACACCAGAAACGGTTCTTGTGGATGTGGCCAAGATCCTGGCCAAACACAAAATTGGTGCCCTGGTGGCCAAAGACGCATCTCAAGTCTGCGGCATTGTCTCCGAACGCGATATTGTTCGACATGTTGCCTCCGACGGTGCTGCGGCACTGCAGCACACAGTTGGACAATGTATGACCAAGGCAGTCATTTCCTGTACCCGAGCTGACACGATTGATACAGTGATGGAAAAAATGACCGCCGGGCGTTTTCGCCATTTGCCAGTAATTGAAAACGGCGAGCTGCTGGGAATTATTTCCATTGGAGATGTTGTCAAACGCAAGATCGAGCAGGCAGAGCGCGATGCGGAAGATTTGAAACGTTACATTGCTAGCTGAAGCGGTTTGCATCGCCGCCACATTGGTTTAGAGCGTGTTGCAACAAGGGTTCACGCGAAATCTGATTCTGGAAGACGACCATGCGTATCGATGCAATTAAAATCGGCAATAATCCGCCGCACGATGTCAATGTAATCGTCGAGGTTCCTTATGGCGGGGAGCCGGTGAAATACGAGATGGATAAAGATGCCGGCACCATGGTTGTCGACAGAATTCTCTATACGGCGATGCGCTACCCCGGCAATTACGGTTTTGTGCCCCACACCCTGTCCGACGATGGAGATCCGGTGGATGTGCTGATCGCCAATCATCGCCCCTTGATCCCGGGCTCGGTGATTAATTGCAAAGTTGTTGGCGTGTTGCACATGATCGATGAGGCCGGAGCGGATGAAAAGATCATCGCGGTACCTTCCAATCACATTTCGCAGATGTACGCCCGGGTGAATACAATTGAAGATTTGCCGGAAATTCAGCTTAAACAGATTGCTCATTTCTTTGAGCGCTATAAAGATCTGGAAGATGAGAAATGGGTCAAGATTGACCGTTGGGGCGGCGCCGACGAAGCCCGACAGGCAATTATTAATGGTGTCACCGCCTCGAAGAAAAAATAGCCTCAGGCCAGCCGGGCTGAAGTACATCACTGATATTTAGCATATCTGCCCTGAGCGGCTGTTAGGGGACCAATGTCCAGCGACCACAATCTCGGTTCTGATCTTCGAGCGACGCTCATTTTGGGCGTGCCGCTGGTATTGGCACAACTGGCTCAGATTGCCATTGGCATGACCGATACATTGATGCTTGGTTGGCTGGGCACAACTGAACTGGCGGCAGGGACGCTGGCTTTTCAAATGTTTTTCATCTTTTTGATCGTTGGCATTGGATTCGGCTCAGCAATGGTGCCGCTGATCGCCAACGCGCTTGGAAGAGATGATCCGCGATCGGTGCGCCGTGCGTCGCGAATGGGATTATGGGTTCTTGCTGCATTGGCGATCAGCTTCATGGTGCCGCTGTGGTTTACCAAAGACATTTTAGTATTGCTTGGCCAGGATGAAAATCTGGCGCAACTGGCACAAAACTATATGCGCATTGCCCAATGGTCGATGATCCCGGCATTTATTTTGATTGGCCTGCGTTCGTTTCTCACGAGTCTCGAAAAAGCCAACGCAGTGCTCATCATTACAGTGTTCACATCAGTGCTGAACGGCATGCTCAATTATGCATTTATTTTTGGCAATTGGGGGGCTCCGCGGCTTGAGATGGAAGGGGCTGCTGTGGCGACCCTTATTGCCAATAGTGTCGCAGCGGCGGCAGCTGTTTTATTGGTGATGCGAACTCCAGCTGCACAACCATACGAATTATTCGTACGTTTCTGGCGCCCGGATTGGGGTGCGGTGCGTGAAATTTGTCGGTTGGGCGTGCCAATCAGCGTTACAATTATTGCCGAAGCGGGCATGTTTTCAGCCGCGTCCTTGATGATAGGCTGGCTTGGCGAAATTCCATTGGCTGCACATGGCATTGCGCTGCAATGGGCTGGTGCCGCTTTCATGGTGCCATTGGGCCTTGCACAGGCAGGCTCCGTTCGGGTTGGAAATGCTGCGGGGCGGGGCGACCTGGCGGCGATTGGTTTGGCTGGTCGGGCGGTTGTCCTGTTGGCGCTGGGATTTGCGGTAATGTCAGCGCTGGTGTTCCTGACCTTGCCTGAGTCGCTGGTAGGTCTGTTTCTTGAGACCGATGCACAGAATATCGAAGCGGTCATCTTCCATGCCGTTCCAATGCTGTATATGGCCGCAGCGTTTCAAGTATTCGATGCGCTTCAAGTGGCCTCTGGCAGCAATTTGCGCGGCCTGCAGGACACCAAGATTCCGATGATCATTGCGACGCTGAGTTATTGGATCGTCGGCATGGGCAGTGCCTACATTTTGGCATTTCCATTGGGCTATGGTGGAGCCGGTGTCTGGGGTGGTCTGGTGGTCGGCCTGGCGGTTGCCGCGGTTGCATTGACCTACCGGTTCTCCAACCGCGAACGTTTCGGGCTGGTGTAAGCCTGAACGGTTCTAAGTTCCACTTATTTGGGTTAGCTCCCCCGTCTTCGAGACGGGATCGCTTTAGCGCGAACATATACGAATGATCATACTTTCCAGAAAAATGAACCGGCTCTGGGAGCTTAAGGTTCATTTTTCTGGAAAGTATGAT
>JABABQ010000014.1 GCA_014238155.1 Rhizobiaceae bacterium | reverse complement strand
AGATGGTGGTTCGGAGCCGCGGGAGAACTGAATTTGGCGCCGCGGAGTTTGTTTTGCGCTCACGCTGTCGGGCTTCGCCCTGCGCTCCCCTCTCTTATAAGATTGGGGCGGCGCTAGCGCCGGACGGCTCTTCGCCGTCTCTACGGAGGGTTCAGAGTCAGCCGTCGTCGTGGTGAGGTAAATTCCGATGGTTATGTGTCAGGCCGCGAAGAGCGGCCCGGTCGAAAGACCGCCCCCGCGGAGCGAAGGCCGCAGGCCGACAGCGTGAGCGCAAAACAAACAAACCGCGGCGGGCTTCGCCCGCCTGCGTGAGCGCAAAACAAACCCAAACAAACCCAAACCTGCGGGAATCAACCGGTCGTGGTTGAGTGCTCCATTCTACCCGTCATTGAGTTCAAGCGTGGTGACCCACCTGTTCTTTCCAGCTTTCCAAGTCCGGCTGCACTGCCAACTCAGTTCGACTGGTGCCTGATATGGACAAGTCCATCCGCTCCATTGAGTGTTATCCCGCTTGTCGATGATTTCCACATTATATGAGCACTTCATGAGTGGCACATCGGTTTCATAGGAATGATTTACGTAAAATATGAAGTCGACATTCTTTGCGGTGCCCATTTTATGAGTGTGGGTATAATTTTTGCCATTATGTATGACCTTGGCTTCCGTTTTTTTCACGCCCGACTTGCTGTCTTTACGACCCAATTGCACCAGCACCGGGATTGACGAATTATTGATCAGCTCACTGACAACCCTGACCGGATCGTTAGCATCGTAGCCACGCGTTTTAGTTGTACATGCGCTTGCCGTGCCAATTGTACCCACTAGCAGGCCGGCAGAAAGTGCAATCAATGCGGCTTTGTTTGCTGCGGCAAAGATTTTTTTCGTGTTTTTTCGCTTTATCATAATAGGAGCTTTCTATTTGTATAATGTGGATCAATATAAAGCGGCGATAAGGCGTCAGAGGTTTATATATCCTGCCATAATTTGAAAAAGGATTCGATCTTTAATCAACCATACTATTTTCACGCGTCGAAAGAAGTGAAAAAAGTAAATAACGCAACATCGATCTAGGAATTTGGACAAACAATACTAATATCGATGAAATTTAATCAAGATAAAAATATTATTTGGTGGAAGGTCAAATTTTTATTTTATGATTGAGAGCGCAAACATTCAATATTCGTGAGAGAATTCTACGCAAAAACTCCGCTCATTTTCGGGGGGATTACCCCTGCTGCGACCTTCATTACCCTCAACTAGCGCCGCCGCGGCCGCCGCCGCCGCCGCTGGTGAGTTCGGCGCAGCTGGTGAGTTCGGCGCGGCTATTGGCTTAAACAGCATTGATATATTCACGGATTTTTTAAACAATGGCCCGGTTGCAAAATGCCAATCGCCCGGCAAGGAGACGCCCAAAATGCCCTGGATTGAAACTGTTCCTTATGAAGCTGCAGATGGAAAACTGAAAAAGCTTTATGACCGGGTTAAAGGACCGGATAACAATGTCGACAACATCATGATGATACATTCGCTGCGCCCCCATTCCATGGAGGGGCATATGGCGATCTATAAATACGTGCTGCATCATTCGGCCAACACCATTCCCAAATGGTTTCTCGAAACGCTGGGGGTCTGGGTCAGTTCGCTGAACGAATGCACCTATTGTGTAGAGCATCATTTTTCCGGTTTGAAACGGCTGTTGAAGGATGATGATAGATCCGACGCAATACGGCAGGCGATCGATGGGCGCGCGATTGATCAGGCGCCACTGGATGCGCGTCAAAAACTGGCCATGGAATATGCCCGTCAGCTCACCCGCGACGCGGCGGGAATGCGTGAAGACATCGTCATCAGGTTGCGCGAAGCCGGCTATAGCGATGGGGAAATTCTCGAGATCAATCAGGTTTCGGCCTATTTCGGATATGCCAACCGAACGGTGCTCGGCTTGGGCTGTTCAACCGACGGCGATATACTGGGCCTGTCGCCCAACAAGTCTGACGATCCCGATAACTGGAACCACAGTTAGGGCAGGGGCCTGCTGGGGATCGCCTGTTCTCACCGTCATTGGTGTGACAGATTTCCCTATTGGCGAAAAAACGCCTAGTTTCTTTCAATGCAGTAGGTATCAGCTGTGAAAACTTTCGCCAGACTGGCCAGACTGAGGGGGTGCGAAAACAAATGAGATCCTGATCGGGAAGGGGGCCGTGGTGGGCCAGGGGAAACAGTGATGAAAAAATTGCCGCTTCGATTTCTGATCATCTATGCCGCTCTGGTTGTTTGCGGAATGGTGGTGGGGTCATTTCTGGTCGACTATGCCAGCGCGGGAAATCATCAGTTCGAGGCGTCGCAAATTCACGCTATGTTTGGGGTCACCATGCTGGTGTTTGTGCTGGCGTCGGCGGTGCCGTTTGTGCCGGGCGCTGAAATTGGCTTTGTAATGCTGGCAATGTTCGGCGCCAGCGTTGCCGGGGGTGTGTATCTGTGCATGGTCGGGGCCCTGCTGCTTGCCTATTGGGTGGGGCGGCTTTGTCCCTCGCCTGTCCTGGCACGGTTTTTGGCCTTTCTCGGCCTGCAGCGCGCGGCTGACTGGGTGAGGAACCTGCGCGGTTCCAGCCAGCTAGACGTTGACCGGCTCGTGGCATCGAAAATCAATGGAAAATTCACCGAGATATTGTTCAAAAATCGATTTGTGGCGCTTGCCATCATACTGAACCTGCCGGGAAACTCATTGCTCGGCGGTGGTGGTGGTCTGGCGATGATGGCGGGTGCCAGCAAGCTTTATTCGCCGGGAAAGTTTCTGATTACGATTGCCATTGCAGTGGCACCAATTCCGCTGGTGGTCTATTTGACGGGTGTCGCAACCTGAGCGCCTGTCACCGTCGAGTCTCACGCCTCAGCCTGCTTGAAGCCCCGCTCCAGCCCAATCCGCAAGGAATCCTGATGTTTTTGGCGGGTGAATGGTGCCAGTTTCAGTGCATTTGGTCGCGCCGCTGGAAACTCTTCGAGCATCTCTTCAACCTTGTGGGGAAGATCTGACATGTCCAGATGAGCCGATGAAGCTACACGGATCAAATGCGGGATGAGAAACGTTTTCCTGCGTTCAATCGTTCGTTCTGACCATTGCAGCGATTGCTCAAAATCACCAGCGGCAAACTGAGCAACCGCGATGGTGTTGAAGCGAAAGAAGTTCGAAGGATCCTTCGGGTTTGCCGACAGGGCTTGTTCTGAATACCGGAAGGCCTCTTCGCTCTGGCCCGACCAGGCGCAAGCTGTGCCATAACTTGCAACGGCTAATGAAAAACTTGGGTTGATTTCTCGAGATCTGTCGAAGGCTGAAAAGGCTTTTTTGGTCTCGCGCAGATCAATCAAGACATTACCACGAACCCAGTGGGTGTATTCGTCTTCGTCGTTGATTTCTGCTGCCTGGTTGATCTGATCCAGTCCCAAACGCAAAACCTGCTCCGGGTCGGTGGCAAAACCCATGTAATATTGATGATGCAGAACACATGCCTGCACCTGATGGGCACGCGCTGATCGCGGGTCTAGAGAAAGCGCCGCGCGACACAATCGCTCGGCATGATCCAGTGCCTCCGGTGTCAACCCGTAAAGAATGGACCAGGCTTTTGAAACAAGGTGTTCGACCCGTTCCCGTTCGTCATGGAAATCTTTTTCCTGAGTACCTTCATACAGCACGATCTGGGTTTGAGCTGAGGCGACCAAAGCTTCGACAATCGCTTCAGCCCCGGAATAGAATTCTTCGGTGTCGCAACGGTAATGTTCCGCCCAGACATTGAAACCGGAAACCAAATGAATGATCTGGACGTTTATGCGAATTTTTTCTCCGCGAGAGCGAATGCTTCCCTGGATCAAATAGTCAGCTGCGCTCTCACGGTTTGCCCCTGAATCAGCGGACAGGGGGTTGGCCAATACATGAAGCGAGCGAAGTTGGGCGAACGCAATCTCCAGGTCTTCACAAAATGCATCTACATACTCGGTCAAATCCTCGCCATCGAAGAGGATTCGAAATTTGCGAATTGTAATCGAGGCGCGTTTTCGACGCACCACTGCCGCACTGCTGGATACAGCGCCTTTCAGCGAATTACCGGCCTCGGGATTTACCCTGTAGACCCGCACCGGTTCCTGGATGTTCTTGACATGTTTTTCGGCGACAAATTCAAAACCGTAATCGAGCTTCGAACTGACCTGATCATAGGCGGTGCCGGAAATGCAGATGCCCGCAGGCTCGGCCAGCGCCTCGAGCCGCGCCGCGACGTTTACGCCTTCACCGAATATGTCGCCATCCTTGTAGATTATGTCTCCAAGATTGATGCCGATGCGATAGTCGATGCGGCGATCTCCCGCAATTCCCTGGTTGCGCTCTGCCAGGGCGACCTGAACGTCGACGGAAAAACTGACCGCGTCGACGACGCTGGCAAACTCCATCAACATGCCATCCCCCATGAGTTTCACCACACGACCGCTATATCGTGCGACCATCGGATCAAACAGCTCGTCGCGGTGCAGCTGCAAAGCAGCCAGCGTCCCGACTTCATCAATCCCCATCAGGCGTGAATAACCGACCACGTCGGTGACCAGTACAGCAGCAATTCGCCGATCCATGCGCAACCCCCTTCAGCGGTGGAGGCTAGCAGGTATGATCAGCAATGACCAAGGGGGAGCCTGATGTTGCCAGATCACACGCCGACGCCGCCGCAGCCGCCGACGCCGACGGTGGCGGTCTGGGGATGATGGAGGGTGCCAGCAATCGGCTACGATCACGTCCCGTTAAAAATGGGAGGATTACCGTCGGACCTGAGCTTGAGCAGACTACCAATGCACCGCTGAAAAACCTTGTTGGCTCTCAGCCGCATTGCATAGCCAATCTCATCGGCATCCAGATACATTGGTCAGCCGAAGCAAAACCAGAATTCATCAAGCCCAATCTGTCAACGCATCTGGATTATGCGGGTTTACCTTTTGCGCGTTACACTCACAGAAGAAATCGAATTGTCACCAATCTTACTGTTTCTCAGATTGGATATACTTTTCCGCAACCTCATAACTCTCCCACGCCTCTTGGAATGCTGATAAACAAGAATTTCTACATTCGAAAGGCTGCCAAATTCAATCGAAGATATTGAATCATTCTTGATGCGCATTTCCTTTGAATTATTGTATGTTCCCAAGGTCAGGAGCCTGCAGCTGCCTTTATAATTTGGATTTTGATAGACCGCCACAGCTTCTTGGCCAGAGCGTGGTTTGCATGCGCCATTTGTAGTTCCCGTATAACCACCGAAGACGGGAAGTATTATTGCGGACGAAATGGTGTCATTACCCACACGATTGTTCTTAAGGTATGGATCTGATCTCTTATAGGTTTCGCATTTTTGGGGATTTCTTGAAAAGAATTTGTTGGTTACTCGCCCTTTGGCTGAATGTTTGCATACAGTAACGGTCACTCTGCTCCCGAGCTTGATTGAAGAAATAGAATCATTTCGAACACGCATCGCCTTGGAGTTTGGATACTGGCCGACACCCAGGACACTGCAAGTGCCTTTGTAATAAGAGTGCTGATAAAATGTGACTTCTTTCGGTCCCGGCTCACATCCAGCGGCACTGGCGCTGGTCGCTGAAAATATGCCTGCGCCAACCAGGGCGATCAAAACGACACCAATTCTCTTTTTAGAGTTTAGAACGATATCTTCGGCTAGTTCAGTAATATTATTAAACACTGGAGTTCTCCCGGTCCCGTAATCCCTACCTTTAACTTATGTTAAACGACGCCTGTTCACATGCAAGGGTTCAACCCCTGTTGCAAATGGAGCGCCGAATAGCTGTTTCTGTTGGAGGCAATTGCAAGTGGTGGGCCGACAGCGCAGGACGCACCCATGATCATCAATAAATCCCCGACCACCGGCCGCAGTATCCACCAAATTTACGAGCCCTGACCCTGGTTCATATCACGACCTATATGCTCCTCAATCGAAATTAGTCGATCGCGCAAGGCGTCGTGGGTTGAATTGCTGTTGGGTGTCAACATTGGCTTGGATTTCTTCAGGATCATTCTCACACGGGGGATTTGCTTGGTCCCGAATATGGAGGCCTCCATCAATGAAAGGCAGCATTCCACAAATTCCAGGTCTTCGTCCAATGTTCGGTGTGGGAGATGAAATAGTTCCTGATACCGTTCACGTTTTTGCGCAATTCCCTGTTGCAGTTTGCGACAGGTGATGCATCGCAGACAATCGGATTCCAGCGGAAATTCAAGGACTTCATACCAATATTGCTGTTCCTCAGCGAAAAATATGAATGGCCTGTTGCAGTCTGTGCAGACCCGTTTGACATCGAAATAATGGGTGACCGGAACTGTTGCTGGCGATTGGCGTTGCAGGTCGGCGCAAATGGCGGTGTTGGCAATGCGTTGATCTGCACTCGACGACCAATGCAGGAAAATGCCGCTCTCAAAATCTGGGTGCGGATTCAACCCGGTAATTTGTGGATACAGACCATAGCGGGGATGTTCGACAAATTTGTCAAACTCATCTCCAAATCTACGCCTGTTTTTCTTTCTGGCCACTGAAATTACTCCCAAGGGTCAGGACTCTTGAATGTTATCTATTCTGTTTGTCGAAATGCACGGCAATCCGGCATAGATACCCACCCGGTACGCCGTCTTAATTTTGTCGAAGGTTCGGCTTTGCTCAACGCGATGAGCGGTATGAGATTGCCGGCTATATTGTCACCGCATGGCCGTCAGATTGGCGATCAGTGCGTTGCGCTTTTTTTCCATTTGCTCCTGGATTTTGTGGGCGAGATCAGCCTCCGGACCACAGCAAACCACCGCAGTATCCTTCATCTCGCGGTGCGTGCGAGTTGCAGAATCGAGCATCGCCCGCTGGACGATATCCAAAATCGCCTCCCGTTCGGCCGCCGGAAGATCATCAGCAAGGGCGGTGTCAAGCTCTTGCGTGACGCGTTTTGAAAGTTTCTCGAGGTTCATCTGGTGTTCTCCGATTGTGGTCTGCGTCAATAGTCGAGTGCCCCGGAGGCCTCTCGTCGGCAGCTGTTTGTGGCCTGTTGGCAAAGTTAGGCACACCAGCGGCGTTGTGACAATGCGATATTCAGATTTTCGAAGAAACAAGGGCGTTCAAATGCTCTTTTTGGTGGGGTCCAGACCCTTGGTCCCCCACTTGCTCCCCTTTGCAAACACCGAATTGCCCAACACAGCAATCCGCAAAGTACTGTTGTTCATCAGCTCTTCAGCAATGCGTTGGGTACGCCATCTCGACAATTTTACGGCAGATTTGCCTGAGTTCGATTGCGATATTCAGCGGTTCCACCGGCTGTCCATAGAAATGACGGCTAACGCAAAACACGGCACCCATTAATCAGGTCAGTTCCCTCATTAATTCATCTGGATCGACCGGCAGGTCCACCGGGGTTCCGCGTTTTGCCGACAGGTCCATTGCCATGGTCATCAGAAGATTTCGGTGCCCGTCCGCCGCGGTGGCGTGGGGGGTCGACTGTCCGGTGTAAATCCGCTGGTACCAGGCATTGGTTTCCTCGCGCATCGGTCCCCATAATTGATTGTCGTGCAGGTCTCCGGGGGGATAACTCGTCAAAAAATCCACATGGCGCGGTGCAGCTGGTTCAAAGCCTTCCGGCGCATAACCGGCCCCCTGAGCCACATCACTGGCCAATACAAGATCCCGGTGCGTGTCTTCAATATCGATCACGCCCTTGTCCCCGACAATGCCTATTTCAATGCCGTATACAGCCCCAGGCCAGACAACCGGTAGCGCCCATGAAATATTCATCGACCAGATCGTGCCATCCGACATGGTGAACACACCAAATGTGGAATCCTTGGTGCCAATTTCGCCCAGCACGCGATCTGTGGATTGAGCAAATACCGAGACCGGGGTCTTGCCTTCCATCAACCACATCGACATGTCCAGACTGTGAGTGCCTGAGACAACCATCGGTGTCAGGGTGGCGCGATCCTGTGTTCTGCGGGTGGTTGCAATTGGCACCATGCGGTTCATGAAGGCGCGGGTGACCACCGAATGGACGTCGCCAATCTGGCCCGTCAGCAGGCGTTCCTTGACCGCCAGAAAACGTCGCCTGAACCGTTGTGTATAGCCAACAACTGCGTCGATACCGGCAGCTTCAATTCCGGCCAGAATTTGAGCAGATTGTCGGGCATCGGTTGCCAGAGGTTTTTCTATAAACAGATCATGACCCTGTTCAATGGCCAGCATGGTGGGGTCAAAGTGAAAGTTTTCATCCGTCGCAATTATCGTAGCTGTCACTTCCGGACGGCTGAGCAACTCGCGGTAGTCGGTGGTGAAGAAATCCGCATCAACGTCTTTTTTCAGAGCATCGCCCAAATCGGATTTTAAATCGCAAAGACCAATCCATCCAACACCGGGATAGGCTCTTGCGAACTCTGCGCGAATGCGACCAATCGTGCCGCAGCCAACTATCGCAAGGCCAATTTCCTTGCGGTCACTTCTTTTCATGTCAATTCCTTACAATTTGGGGGCAAATTCTCACGTTTTGGGAACGCCGGTGGATCGCAGCGCCCGCAGAACACCCTCGGCGACGACAAAGACCACGAAAATCATCAACACCGTGCCGATCCACTGGGAGAACACATGGGTCAGGCTTTTGTCTTCAAAGATGAACAGGGAGCGGCGAAGATTCTCATCGGCCAGCGGCGCCAGGATTATGCCAAGAACAATCGGCGCGACCGGGAACCGAAACACCGATAACATCCACCCCGCAACACCGGCCAGAAACATGATCCAGACGTCAAACATCGACAGTTTGACAGCATAGGCGCCGATGACACAGACCGGAATGATCAACGGCATCAGGATGCCGCGGGGCAGGCTGAACAATTTCACACAGGGGCCGATCAGCGCAAACGCTGCCGCGTACATAAAGATGTTGGCGACGATCAGTGCAGCATAGATGAAGTAGATCAGGCCGGGATGATCGATTTCGATGGTCGGGCCGACAACGACATTTTTCAGCGTCAGTGCAGCAAGCAGGGCAGCCGCGGCGGCGTTGCCCGGAATGCCCAGTGCCAGGGTCGGCAGCATGGAACCGCCAATGTTGGCATTGTTTGCGGTTTCGGCGCACACCAAAGCCTCATAGCTGCCCTTGCCCCATTTGGCTTTTTCCTCCGGCCTGGCGCGTCTTTTGCCAATATCATAGGCGAGAAACGACGCCACATTTGCTCCGGCTCCGGGGATCGCACCGATCAGCGTCCCCAAAATTCCGGAGCGGACAGCCGAAGGGGCAAAGCGCTTGAGCAAGTTAAACCGCGGGATGATGCGACCCACCGTACTGGGAATTGTCGGGGCGTTTTTGCTGGGCAAGGTTCGCAGAATTTCCGCCATGCCAAACAGGCCAATGAGAACCGCAACATAAGAAATTCCATCATACAGTGCCAGACTGCCAAAGGTGAATCGCGGCACAGCATGGATTGAGTCCAGCCCGATAAAGGCAACCAGCATGCCGAGCCATCCGGCCATCCAGCCTTTCAGCGGCATGGAACCTGCAGCCATGGACCCCGCCACCATAATGCCAATGACCGCCAGCCAGAACATTTCCCAGGACCGAAAATTCAGCGCAAATGTCAAAATCATCGGGATGAAGACGATCAGCATGATGATGCCGATTCCACCACCGATAAACGATGCAGCTATTGCCATGCCCAAGGCCTGCCCACCTTCGCCACGTTGGGCAAGCTGGTGCCCTTCGATCATGGTGGGAACAGCATCAGGGGTTCCGGGAATATTGATCAACACCGCCGATATGGCACCGCCGAAAACACTGCCCGTGTAGACGCCCAGCATGAAACATATGGCGACGTCCTGCGACATGCCTGCAGACAGGCCGATCAGCAGGCCCATTGCCATGGTGGTCGACAGGCCGGGCAGCGCACCCCAGATGATCCCAAGGCACACGCCACTCAGCGTCATCACCAGCAACCAGGGTGAAAATACCAGGACAAATGCATCCAACATGGCCATCGCGTCAGAACCCGCCTGGCAGAGGAATGTTGAACATCTTTTGAAAGACCACTGACAGGATCAGTGTCCAGATGATCGAAATCGACAGCGTTATCCATAAAGGGCCACGCCATGACATATGAATGATGGCGGTCAGCGCTACGATGGTGACTGGTTCAAAGGCACTTAGAACAAAGTGCGTTTGGCCAATGTTGAAACCCTGTTGAAAGGCCAGATATTGAAGGCAGGATATGTAAATTGCGACGGTCACGGCCAATGCCAGAGCGCGCATGTCTTCTGGCATGTTTCGGATTTCATCGGGGCCAGCGACCACACCAGCTCTGTGTCTTTGAATTGCAGTTGCTGCCAGCATCAGCGCCATAGCGCAAAGCGAAGCTGCGGTTAAAAACGGCAGCAAACCAGGCGCGGTGGCCAAACCGCCGGGTATTTTCAATTGCCAGGACGCGATCATGACAACCACGGTCAAGGCGATGATTGTGCCAGAGGCAATCAGATCGAGCATTGGACTGGCATAGCCGGATCCAGCCTCCTCTCCATCGAACTTTATGACTTCGGTTGGCTGTTTGCTCATACCAATTGGCCTACGGATTCGTAAATAGAAATGGCGCGCCGCAAGGGAGAGCGGCGCGCACTTGCGACGACGATTCGCCGGTCAGCCCTTGATGGGAGGGGGCTTGTAGCCCTGTGGTGGCCACCAGGCATCAAAGTCTTCGGGTTTTGGCAAGCCAAGTTCTTCAGCAGTTTTGACCTTCGCACCGATCTGGTCGGAGAAGCGGTTGAAGATGTCGACTGTGATCGATTCCATCAGCGCACCCTCGCGGTCAGCAGCTTCGCCGATTTTAATATCGGATTGGAAGTGCTTGCTCTTCAACATTGCCAGGAAACCGTCTGAACTTGCCGCCGCCTTGAAACCATCGGCGAGGGCTTGCATGACATCAGCAGGTATGTCGCGGCGAACCATAAAGTTATAGGTGGCGCCGACCGGCAAGATCTTGCGGCTTTCCGGCAAGACCGTTGCGATTGATGGCATCACCGCACCGTTTTCGAGTTTGATGTCCTCGGCACTGGTTTGGCAAATGTTTCTCAACTCTCCGGCCCGAACCAGGTCGATATGTTCATGCACTCCGCCGCCGGCAATGTCGGTTTCACCTTGCAAACCAGCCAATGTGGCAGGTTTACCGCCCTTATAGGGGACGTATTTCAGTTCGATCCCGGCAATGTTTGCAACGATCAGGGCCAGCTCATGCCACACACCACCGGTGCCTGATGTCGATATCGACACGGATCCCGGTTTGGCTTTTGCAGCTTTGATGATGTCGTCAAAGTTTTGGAAAGGCGAGTCCTTGCGCACCGACCAACTGGCCAGAGCATTGCCTGCTTTCATGGGCACCCAATCTTCCCAGGGCACAAAATCTGCATGGCCTAATACGCGCACGAACCTGTTGTAGTTGGCTCCACCAAGCACCGTATATCCGTCGGACCTTGCGGCACCGACAAATTGAGTGGCGACGCCACCCACCGCACCTGGCTTGTTGATCACATTGACCGTCCAGCCCTGTGCTTTTGCCATCTCTTCGGCGAGCTTGCGCATGATCGTATCCGTTCCGCCACCTGCGCCATACATGACCACAACCGTAATAGGTCGTCCGGGAAATGACTGGGCAAATGCGCCGGTCGGCATGGTTATTTGAAGTGCCGCCATACCGGCCCCGGCAGCAGCAAGAAACTCGCGCCGGTCTAATTTGGTCTTGTTGGTCATTTGTATTCCTCCTTGTTATCGGTCTTGTTATCGGTGCGGGTTATCAGCCGCACCTATTCAGTCGTTCTGCGTCGAACGATTCTCCTTTGGTCCCTGGTAATTCCGTTCGGCCAGGAAGGACGTAACTTCTGGTTCAACATCGGTTTCCATGAACGCATTCCACCGATTGTTGAATCCGAACAGCGCAATAACGGCGCCAATCTCGACAATCTGTTCCTGGGAAAAGTGGTCTTTGAGCTTGGCCATATCCTGCGGTGTTGCGTAGGACGGGCATTGGCCACCGGTCAGGGCAACCCGCAACGCTGCCCGTTCAGCTTCGCTGAAAATATCAGATGTTTCGAAATTCCAAATCTGATCCAGCTTGTCCTGAGGCACCCCATTGTCGGCACCATTTTTAAAAGTGTGGGCTGAGCAATAGGTGCAGCCATTGGCCAGACTGGTCACATGAGCGATCATCCAGCGAAGCGCCGGATCCACAGTGCCTTGCGGATTGCGCACTACCGCCCGGATCAATCCAAGCACGGCAGTGGCAATTTCTGGACGATGGGAGAGGGTCAACATGGAATTTGCCGTAAACCCGGTGGCAGATGCAAGCCATGATATTTCGTCTGTAGCGTCCGTATTGACGGCCTCAGATACAGGTGAAATGTGGGGCAATTTGGACTCCTCCTAGAGTTGGTTTTCAAAGTTCATCTTTGGCAAATATTGGTCAACCAATAAAAGCACGGGTACGATTGGATGAAGATTGCGGTGTTTCTCCAAATTTCACAGATTTATTCCTGCACAGATGCCGTGATAAATCCAGCATTTTTGAGAAAATTGCAGTACTTGTTGAAGAATTATTGGTCCACCAATTGTAATTCCCCGGGGTGGCGATGTGGCTTGTGTCACTGAGCCGTAACTGAACCACAATCAGGTCGCCAACTGCAGGTCTTGAGGGACGGCCAACTCTCGAACTGCGACGGTTCGCCGTTTTTCCGCCGACAGGGTGATGGCTTCCAGCACTTCAATATTGTGGACCATTTCCTGCAGCGTAAACGCATAGTCTTGCGATCCCTGGGCCGCAGCGCAAAATGCTTCCAGATTTTCTGTCACAGCGTCGGTCCATTCATACTGTTTGTGAACCAGAGGTTGCCCGGTTTCAGCGGTGATAACCCGCACGATCCCATCGGGTGTGTCGGGGTGGCTGTCATTGAGAACTTCAACCCATCTTTTTGATCCGAATACGTGCATTCGAATGAAATGTGGCGTGTGCAATACGGCGCTCAGTGTCGCGGTCATGCCTGCTTCAAATCCCAGTTGAACCGTCACCACGTCACCGGTTTCCCACCCCAGCGACCGATCCGCCGTCATCGCCTGCACGGTTTCCACGGGGCCGAAAAAGGATATCAACATATCCGTCAGGTGAATGCCCATGGCGGTCATTCCGGCGGCTGGCGAGACCGCCTTTAGGGTGCGCCAGTCGCCAGAGGGAACATGGGTCAGTTTGTCGTGGCTGAATGCGGCTTCGGCATGCATGATCGTGCCGAGCGCGCTGCGTTCAATGTCTGCTTTGAGCGCAACCATGGCTGGTTCAAATCGTCGCTCATGGCCAATGCCCAATTGCACGCCAGCTTTCTCGCATGCTGCTACTGAACGACGGGCGCTGGCGGCAGTAAGCCCAAGGGGCTTTTCGCAGAACACATGCTTTCCCGCCTGCGCACATTGGATAACCTGCTGCTCATGCAGCGGGTTGGGGGTTGTCAAAATGATGCCGTCAACTTCGTCCAGGGTCAGTGTTTGGGCAATGTCAGTCCAGACCTTCAATTCCATTTCTTCAATGGCGGCATGATTGGCTTCCAAGGGTTCAACAATGCCGGCAACCCGAATACTCTGGTGCCCTTTCAGCCGGACGGCCATGTGTTTGCCCCACCATCCAAACCCGGCAATTACCACTGTGAAGGGGTTCGCAGTCGGCATTAAATCGATCCTCCCAAAGAGGTGAACTCGCCCTTGTGAAATACCAGCGGTCGCTTGCCGGTCTGTTTGAAGTTGATCACGCGCCCGAGATAAATTTCGTGATCGCCGGTGGGAATGCGTGTCTCTGTTTGACATTCTATTGTTGCGGCTGCCGCCTGAAGCACCGGGACGCCCTCGACGCCGGCGTGCCAATCGACATCGGCAAATTTGTCAGGAGCTGATCGGGCAAATTTCAGAGCCAGTTCCTTGGACTGGTCGCACAATATGTTGATTGCGAAGGCCGGATGTTGGCGAAAGGCAGAAAGACTGGGAGCGTTCAAACTCAGGCTCCACGCGACCAGGGGCGGGTCCAGCGACACCGATGAGAAGGAATTGGCGGTCAGACCAACCGCGGAATTGTTGTCACCAATCGTCGTGATCACGGTCACGCCGGTCGCAAAATGTCCCAGAACGTCTCTCAAAGCCCGGGCATCAACGGGTGGTTCGGCCAAAGGTACTGAATGAGCGTTCATATGCAAAAATCCTCATGGCGAAACATAAACCCGGACCTTATGCATTGGTCGCCACATCCACAACTTATGTATTCTTATGGCGGCAATCGTTTTTTATGATAGGCTGTCGGCTCAGTAGGTAAAAGTAAATACGATGGACTGTATTAGTAAATATCATTATTCATACTGGATATAGCCGTCCCATAAGTGATGTTTGCGTAACTGAATTCAGGAAACTTCGTGAAGCTCTCATTTTTCACCATGCCGATTCATCCGTTGGGGAAACCCTTTTCGCAAAGCATACGCGAAGACCGGGAGGCGTTCATTCTTGCCGATCAACTGGGTTATGCAGAAGCCTATTGCGGCGAACACACAACCGATCAGGCCGAGATCATCACCTCGACCGTCGCGTTTTTGGCCAGCTTGGCCTACGAAACAAAAAACATCGTTTTGGGTACAGGGACGGTCAACCTGCCGAATTCCCATCCGGCACGAGTTGCCGCAGAAGTCGCGATGTTGGATCATATGCTTGAAGGGCGCTTCAATTTTGGCATATCCCCCGGCGGCCTGATGTCTGATGCAGAAGTGTTCGGGAATCTGGATCGTGATCGCAATGCCATGTTTGTTGAATGCATCAATATGGTGCTCAAAATATGGGAAGGCGATGCGCCTTATGATCTGGAAGGTGAATTTTATAAAGTCACCACCCGCAACACGATGATGACTGAAATTGGCCAGGGCATCATCATGCGCCCCTATCAGGAACCGCATCCATTGATTGTGGGAACGGTTGTCGCGCCTTTTTCCAAGGGTGTAACAGCGATGGCGGCCCGCGGTTGGGAGCCGATATCTGCCAACTTCCTGTTGCCCAAATGGGTCGCGACCCATTGGCCAAATTATGTTGAAGGATGTAAACAGGGTGGCCGACCGGCTGATCCCGATAACTGGCGGGTGGCAAAAAATATCTGTGTTGCCAAAGATCAGGCAACCGCAAAACGCTATGCCCGCGACCCCGGAAGCCCCTACGTCCTGTACTATCACAGTTTGCTGACCAAACTGGCGAAGGGTGGCAGGTTGAACCTGTTTAAGGAAGATCAGGAAATGCCTGATGAAGACGTCACTCTCGATTACGTGCTGGACCGGCTGGTCATTCATGGCGATCCATCCAGCGTGGCTGATCAGGTGCTTGAATTCCGTGAAACCACAGGCGCCTTTGGAAACCTGGTCTATGCCGGTCATGACTGGACCGATTACGATCTGGGTCGCGAGTCTATGATCTTGATGGCTGAACAGGTAATGCCCAAACTTAACGCGGCCATTGGATCCGCTGAGTGAGCGCTTCCATTGCCGGACAGGTACCAGGCAGCGGTGGTACCATGATCGCTTATCAGATTGACGGCCCGCAAGGTGCGCCGTGGCTGATGATGTCAAACTCATTGGCGACCGACCGGCGGATCTGGGATCCGCAGATCCGTGACCTCACCAGCAAGTACCGCGTGGTGCGATATGATACCCGCGGTCATGGTGACAGTCAGGCAGGCTCGGCACCTTACAATTTTGGTCACCTGACAGAAGATGTTCATGCGCTTTTTGAGCATTTGCAAATTGAGCGGGCGGATTTCATTGGTATTTCACTTGGCGGAATGACCGGTTTGGCGTTCGCCATGTGCGCACCGGAACGGGTAGGTCGTTTGGTATGTTGTGACGCTCGCGCTTCTGCGCCAGATGCCTACAGGGGGATGTGGGAAGACAATATCGCAAAACTTAATCAGCGTGGAATTGCCGGCTTGGTCGAGCCAACTCTTGAGCGCTGGTTTACGCCTGACTTCATGGCGGCGACCAAAAACGCCGATACCTTGGCCACGGTGCGCTCAATGTTCAACGCGACTTCAACTGTCGGCTATGAAGGTGCAGCCCGTGCATTGCAAAATCTGGACATGCTGGAAGGCCTTCCATCGCTGCAGTGCAAAACCCTCTATATTGTTGGCGAGGCGGATATGGCTGCACCGGTTGCGGTAATGCAGGACATGGCTGACCGAACACCCCAGGCGTGTTTGAAAATTCTGCCAAACGCCGCTCACCTGTCAAATATCGAGCAACCTGATGCCTTTAATTCAGCAATCAGGAACTTTCTCTCACTCTGACCAAATGCAAGCGAGGACCTTTCGTGGTAGTCATAAAAGAAAAGCCGATCTGGAAATTCAACATCACCGGGGGGCAAAAATCCTCGACCCAATCGGTTGCAACCGCGCGCGGCAAAAGCGCCATCATTGATGAGCCACTTCTGCGCGGCGGGACCGATGAGGGCCCAATGCCTGTCGAATATGTATTCATGGGCCTGCTCGGATGTACCCACGTCATTTCAAACAAACTGGCCGTCGCAAATGGCGTTGAGTTCACCTCGATGGATATAGACATCCAGGTCACCATGGACAGCCACGGCACCAGATTGATCAATCCCATCGATGTTCCTTTTCCAGAAGTTACGCTGGTGATAGATGCCACCTATGAAGGACCGCGCGAAGGGGTCATGCAGGTTGTTGAAAAACTGCGTGACCATTGTGCGGTTTCCAAAATGTTGCAGGAATCGGGAACCAATGTGATTGAGCGCTGGACCCTGAACGGTGAGACCTTGTCTGGTCGCTGATTGTGTCTTTGGAGGCTCGGCATTGATCGCCATGTTCAACATTCTGGTTCCAATCATGCTGATAACCTTTATCGGGTTTATTTTGGGCAGAATGTCGATCGGCCTGCAATCCAGAACGCTGAGCAATCTGGTCATCCTGGTCGCCACACCGGCGCTGGTGTTTCACGCCAATGTTTCATCAACGGTTGATGGTGCAATGGTCTCCCAATTATCGTTTGCAGCTGTTTTATCACTTGCCATCGCCGGCTTGATTGCCTGGGTGGGGCTGAAACTTATCGGCAGTTCTGCGCAAAGTTTTCTGCCCAGTCTGATGTTCCCCAATTCGGGTAATCTGGGCCTGCCTCTGGTGGTGCTGACTTTTGGTGCAATGGGAACACAAATGGGGGTTGCTTATTTTATTGTTATTGCACTGGTTCAGCACAGTATCGGGCTTTCAATTGCTGCCGGTTCTGTGCGCATAAGAGAGTTGGTGAGGCAACCGCTGCTCTATTCAGTGGTGCTGGTGTTGTTGGTTCTGATGACCGACATTCAGGTTCCGCCGGTTGTGGTGATCACCACCGGTATGTTGGGAGATATGATGATCCCGGCAATGTTGATTCTGCTGGGTACGTCACTGGCGACGTTGAAGGTAACGGATCTGCTGCCTGCTCTGGTGCTGGCAGTGGCGCGATTGACCATTGGAATCATCACCGCATTTATCGTTATTTATTTACTGAATCTTACCGGCATGGCCGCCGGAGTAGTGTTCATCATGGCCACCATGCCGTCAGCGATCGTCACCTATGTCTATGCTGAAAGATATCAGCAAGATCCAAACAGGGTAGCTGGAGCCGTGGTGGTTTCAACCATTTTGACCTTTCTCTGTCTGCCGGCCCTGGTCTGGGCTGCACTTCAGCTAAGCGGGGATAGCGTTGCAGCAAATGCAGCATTGTCTATGGTGGCGGTCCAATGAATTCTGTCAAGCTCAACAATCTGAAGTTTTTTGTTGCCGTCTACGAGGAGCGTTCGATTTCGGCGGCGGCGCGAAAGGTTCATGCCACCCAATCCGGGGTGAGTGTTCAATTGCGCGACCTGGAAAACCGGCTTGGTGTGGCTTTGTTTGACAGGGTCTCGACAGGTGTCGTCCCCACCAGAGCGGGCGAATTGATTTATAATCGAGCGGTCAATATTCTTCGCGAAGTCAGCCGGCTCAGCGAAGACGTTGCCCCGGATGAAAATGTTCTGACCGGCAAGGTTCGGATTGGCATTATGCCAACTTTTGCACGGTCGATACTGGCGCCGGTCATGGCCAAATATACCCAGGCAAATCCGCTGGTGGTTGTAACCGTCACCGAAGGATACAGCGCCATGCTCACCCAGATGGTGCTGGCGGGTGAACTGGACATTGCCGTGGTGCCAGACGGTTCAGTTCACGATGGTCTTCGCTCAACCTTTCTGGATACTGATCTGGAGATTCTGGCAAGTCGCCGCCCCTTGCAGGGGGTCGATAAGAGTGTTGATCTGGCAAAAATTGATGCTCTGAATTTGATTTTGCCCGGGCAAGGAAATGCGCGGCGGGCCAAGATTGATCAGGTGCTGAAAAGCGTTTCGCAGGTCGGTCATACAATCCTGGAAATGGATTCCATGATGACGACTCTCGACATCATCAAGCAGGGAAATTTTTGTTCGATTCTTCCCGGCTGTCTGTGCGTGCCGGACCTGGAAGATCCCAACATGCATCTCTACCCCATTGTTCAACCCAAAATGACGGTGGACTATTTGTTGATTGAGCCTGCAATCCAGGCAGAATCTGCCGCCGTCAGGTTGTTTACCGAGCAATTGAGTGACGAAATTCGCCGCGCTTGTGAGATTTGCAGGGTGCATTTCAACCGGCTTGATTGAAAGCTGTTCTTAAAAACGAATGGTCCACCAATCGAGCGAAAATTTGTGGTAGAATCATCGGGTTTTTGATGCATTTTTGCCTTTTATATATTGCATTTTGCCAAGTTTTTCTGTTGAATGGTTTGAGTATCCGGTTGAAGTTTTCGAAAGGTCAACCAATTGGATCGCAACGTGTTTTGGAGCGTCCTTGGGAGTAGAAAATGGCAAGCGGGATACCTCGCATGGTTGCTGATCGGTTGCGGGAGCGGGCTTGATGGGTTTGAAGATCAGGTTTGGTGGCTACCAGGGCGATAAATCGGTTCATACCCGCGGCGCTCGCGTATTTTGCGACGCGATTTCGCGGATTTCCGGGGGGAAAATCGAGGTCGATTTCATCCAAAATATCGTTGAAAGCGGGCGTAAGGCGTCGGATCTATTGTCGGCCACCGAAAGTGGCGAGCTTGACGGTTGCTATTTTTCATCCAGTTACCTTGCCAGCCGGGTTCCTCAGTTGGCGTTGTTTGATCAACATTTTGCCGTGCCCGATCGTCGCCGCGCCTACGCCGTGCTGGACGGTTCTTTGGGAACGCGCCTGGCGGCAGAAGTGAAGGCAGCGACCGGGTTCCAGGTCATGGGATATTGGGACAACGGATTGCGCCATATTAGTTCTGCAGCAACGGCGTTTCGATCTCCTGCAGACTGTGAAGGAATGAAGATCAGAACCTTGGCCAGCGACGATCATCAAAGAGTTTTCAAGGCTTTGGGTTTTCTGCCCGTTGCAATTGATGTGCGGGATCTGCCGGATGCCGTCGCTCAAGGCAAGGTGGATGCGCAGGAAAATCCGTTGACCAATATTTACAATTTCGGCCTGCACAATACGCATCGAACTGTCACCCTGACAGGGCATCTGCTGGGGGTGGCGCCGGTTCTGTTTAATCAAACAGCGGTTGATGGCTGGTCAGATGACGCGTGGACCGCCGTTACCTCTGCGCTGCAGGAAGCGACGCAGGCTCAGCGACGTTTTGCTGAAGAGGACGATGATATCTGCTCTGCAGCGATGAAGGATGAAGGTGTGACCCTGATTCATCTTTCAAATGCCGAAAGGGCAAGCCTGATTGAGGCAACAAGACATGAAGTTGACACCACCCGCGGTCGGTTCAGTCAGGACCTGATCGATCTGTTTGAAGCCGATCTGGAAAGGGTGTCGTCATGACGGGAAATTCAAGACGTGCGACCCCTGAAATGCTTACCGTTGTTGTATTATTGATTGTCTCGGCTCTGGCTCTGGTCTTTCTCGGGTCGCTTGTTGAACCACCAAAACTCTTGTTCGGCCGGTCCCTGACGGCAATCGCGCCAAGCCTTTTCCCGATGATTATCATCGCTGCATTGGCAGTCATGTGCGCTATTTTGCTGTTAGTCATGCGCGCAGGTGGTGCTGAAACAGCCAGCGGCGGCGAAAGTTTGGCACAAAGCGAGTGGCAGCGCGGCATGGTCTTTTTTGCGATCATGATCGGTTATGCGCTGACGATGACGCCGTTTGGATTTCTCATTTCTTCAGCCATCGCGATGGTGGCAATGTCCCTGTTGATGGGCACCAGATCGGTGCTGCAGATTTTTTGCGTTGCTGGTCTTGGACCGGTCGCTCTTTATCTTGCTGCCACCCGGCTTCTTGCAGTGTCTTTGCCCGAACTCAACACCATCGAAATCATTTATGCACGCTTGTTAGGAGAGTGAAGTGAAGCCATCCCATGATGTGATCGGACCCCGCTGTGATTGATCAGTTCTATCAGGGTTTTGCGATGGCGTTGCGCGTCGACACATTTGTGTTGATGAGCCTGGGGCTGTTCGGGGGAATGCTGGTCGGAGCTTTGCCGGGCTTTACGACACTTATGGCGATGGCCATCTTGCTGCCGGTCTCGTTCTTTCTCGACCCAATTGTCGGCATTCCGTTTCTGCTGGGTATCTACAAAGGCGGAATATTTGGTGGCAGCATTCCGGCTATCCTGATTTCAATGCCCGGCACGGGCGCGGCTGTTGCGACGTCACGTGACGGTTACAAACTGACGCAACAGGGCAAGTCTCGCAAAGCTCTTGATATGGCTTTGTTTTCCTCGGTGTTGGGTGATACCGCCAGCGACATTTTCACAATTTTGATGATTTTCCCGATTGCCTTTCTGGTGATGCTGTTCGGCCCACCAGAACTGTTTGCAGTATTGCTCATGAGTCTGGTGATCATAGCTGCCACGTCGGGCTCCAGTCCGTTGAAAAGCCTCGTCATGATGATGCTGGGATTATGGCTGTCATTTGTCGGCACCGATCCATTGGGAGGCGTTGAGCGATTCACATTTGGTTTGTTTGACTTAAAGTCGGGTATTCCGCTGCTGCCAATGTTGATCGGAGTATTCGCCATTCCGGAATTGGCGGCCGTTGTCATGCGCAATGAAAAGGCGCGGCAATTGTCGACCTTGATGGGGGAGCGGTTGTCGCGGCTGGAATTCAAACGTTGCTTTAAAACAATCTGCAGATCGACAGTCATCGGAACCTCCATCGGCATCGTGCCGGGACTGGGGCAGGTCGTCGCTGCAATGATGGGATATTCGGCGGCAAAAAATGCTTCCCCCCATCCCGAAACATTCGGGGAAGGTGAACTGGAAGGGGTTGCTGCTGCAGAAGCTGCAAACAACGCGGTAAACGGGCCAACCATGGTGCCGCTGCTGACCCTGGGGATACCCGGCGACAATGTGACAGCGATACTGCTGGGCGCATTTGTGGCTCAGGGCTTGCGTCCTGGCCCGCAGCTTTTTGAGGAGCAGGGCGCGACGGTGTTTGCAATATTGATCGCCATGGTATTTGCCAATTTACTGTTTGTGGTGATCGGCTATCTGTCCATTCCGTTTTTCTCCAGACTTGTAACGATCAAGGTTTCAATTCTGATCCCGCTGGTCATGATGTTTGCCTTTGCCGGTGCATTTGTGTTTCGCTCAGATTCCGTTGATCTGCTGATGCTGGTTGGATTTGGCCTGTTTGGCATTATCGCCAAATACGCCCGTTTCGACGTGATGCCGATGGTGATGGGATTCATTCTTGGGCCGCCATTGGAATATGCATTTGGACAAACTGTCGCTATGACCAGCGGTGACTTTGTCGGGTTTTTTCTGACCGAACGATTTGGCGCATTGATGGTTTTGGTGGCCACCCCGGTCATTGGCTATCTGCTTTGGAAGCGGATGCGGAACGTGGCCTCCGGGTAGCGTAAATATTTGGTTCGATCGCGAGCGCATCGGCGCCTCGGACTAACAACATAATCGATGCAACAAGGGAGACGATGAATGTTAAATGCAAGCATCAGAAAAACGACCAGCCTACTTGTGGCTGCCGGAATGGCACTGGGGGTGTCCGTCGGCATGGCCCAGGCAGAATATCCGGAAAAACCGATCACTATGGTCATTCCACTTGGGCCTGGCGGCAGCCATGATTTGAATGCGCGGGTGATCACATCGGTCATTCCGGCCTATATCAATCAGGCAATGATTGTCCGACTGACCCCCGGAGCCGGTGGTCAAAAGGGAACTCACGAAGTCGCCAAGGCTCCAGCCGATGGCTACACGCTGTTGTTTTCACACAATTATATCGACATGCTGCAACAGCACGTGGAAAAACTGCCTTATGATCCCAAAAAGGACTTCATCCCGATTGCACGCATCAACTTTGCGCCAATTGCCGTTGTTGTTCGTGGCGACAGCCCGCACAAGACATTTGAAGACCTGATCGCTGCGGCTAAAGCCAAGCCAGGCGGAGTGAGCATGGCGCATTCGGGCAACTGGGGAGCATTGTTTGTTCCAGCAGCTCAGATGATGAAATCTCGCGATGTGCAGTTCAATCTCGTGCCCTATAAAGGCGGCGGCCCGGCTATGCAGGCGTTGCTGTCGGGTGATGCGGATGTGACCATGGGATTCCCGGCCACAATCGGGTCATTGTTGCAAAGCGGCAAGCTTCGGGTTTTGGCAAGTTCCGGTCCAAAGCGCATCTATGATGATGTTCCAACTTTCACGGAAGCTGGCGTCGTTGGCGATATTGGTTTCATGCACCGCGTGGTTCTGGTTCGTTCCGGCACACCAGATGCCATCGTGAAAAAACTGCAGGACGCATTCACCGCACTTCAGGGCGACAAAACTTACAAGAACCTGTTGAAGCGTCTGGGCGAAAATGCCGATCTGATGTTGGGCGATGAATATCAGAAAATGCGTGATGAGCAGAATGTGTCGTACAAGGCACTGGTGGAAGCCATCACCAAATAAATCAGTTTTCCCGGGGTGGAACCTCCCCCCCGGGAAACCACATTGACTCGATGTCTCAGATGGAAACGTAACAAATGCCAGACAGGTTCGGACCAAGAGGCGTGGTTGCTGTTGCCGTGCCTCAGCAAAATTCAAATATGCAGCCCGAATATGAAGCGATGCGCCCGCAAGGGGTGAACAACCAGATGTACCGATTTGATATTTCAGATCACGTCAAAGTACCCGAGGCTGTTCTGGCCACCTTGCCACAGGTTCGCGGCTGCTGGCCTGACATGGTGATTTGCAGCAATTCGCTGGAGATGCGCTGGTGGTCGACCGAACGTCAGGCTTTGTACAGAAAACAAATCCGGGAAGTGCTGCCAGACCTTGCATTTGTCACAGCTACCGATGCCTGTGTGGCAGCTTTGAAAACGGTTGGAGCCAAAAGAATTGGCGTCATTTCTCCGATGAGTGAAGAGATGTCTGAAAGCGTGCGTGCCTATTATCAGGCGCATGGTTTTGAAGTCCCGAACGCAACCTGGTTAAAAGTTGCCACATCAGACCGGATTATCGACATACCCGTTGACGCAATCAATGCCGCTTTTGACCGTGTTGACACTGATGACGTGGATACATTTTTACATGTGGGTGGTGCGCTGGGCATTGTCGACATGCTGGACGAATTGGAAGCCCGGTTGGGGCGCCCAATCGTATCGTCAAATGCTGCCACATATTGGTATGCGCTGCGGATGATGGGAATAGAAGACAAAATGGACCGGGGAGGGCAACTGACAAGAATGCCGCTGGCCGACAATCTGCGCCAGCCGGATGGCGTATCGGTGTAGACGCCGACAAGGTCGGGCCGGGTCGATTTGATGGCCGGGAACCGAGCACAAAAGCAACAGATTTATTGGTCCTTCGAACTAGATGGAGAATAAAACGACGATGCAAAGATCAACATCTCAGATCGTTTGGGACGTGTCTCCGGCTGCAGGTCGTCAATATTCTTCGCCGTTACCGGAGCGGGGCAATGCCAAGTTCATTTGCCAGTTGATCGAGTTGTTGGCGCAATTGATCGGGAAGGGGAATGCCGGTTGCGCGCCGTTCACACAGCACACGCTGCAATCGCTCGCCTGGAAGGCGAATTTCCTCCACCCCCGGCAGGCGGGGCGAGGATTTCATTTCATCATAAATGCGATCTATCCCCTGCTTGAAAATGTCCACATCCGTAAACGCATTGATATCGAGCGCAATTATCATGTGGCCGGTATTGGTGACCGTCGCGGTATCGGCATTAAAATCAACCACGTCACGTCCGAACGCGGCGCCATTCAATGTTCCGGCGAGAATGCCGAACACCAATGCCAGCCCGTACCCTTTCGGTCCGCCGATCGGCAGAAGAAACCCTTCAGAAGCGCGGTTTGGATCCGTCAGCGGTGCGCCATTTCGGTCAACCATCCAGCCCTCGGGCATGGTCTCCCCCCGTTGGGCGGCAGTTTTCACCTTGCCATAGGCGGCAACGGTTGTGGCCATGTCCAATACAACAGGTGGTCGATTGGCAGCAGGAATAGCCACCGCAATCGGGTTGGTGCTCAACAGCATCTCGGTTCCACCCCAGGGCGGCAGGTGATTGGCGCTGCCGACCGCAATATAAAGGCCGATCATGTCCTTCTTCAGCGGCATCATGGCGTAAAGCGAAGCCGGTCCGGCATGGTTGGAATTGCGCGCTCCCACCCAGGCGATGCCGGTCTTGGATGCCTTTCGCATGGCAAGTTTGGTGGCGTGCCGCATGACCAGATGGCCAAGTCCGTTATCGCCATCAATCAAAGCGGTCGATTTTCGATTCTGAATTTTCCGGAATTTTGGCGTGACGTTCAGACCACCGGCCTGAATGCGGCGAATATACATTGGCAGGCGAAACACGCCGTGTCCGTCCTGTCCGACAAGGTCAGCCCTGGCCATCAATTCCGCAGCATGCCGCGCGTATTTTTCGGGCATGCCGCAAGCCATGAAACTGCGGCCAATAAATGCTTTGAGCACGGCATGGTCTACGTGATCGGGATGATTCAACATATTGGTTGGCCTTGTTTGCCAATGGCGGCAAATGAAGCAGCGCCGGTGGCGATTTGAAAGGAGGAAAAATGATTGAAGGTGTGGTGCTTGAATATGATGCGATCAAACCGTTTGCCCGAGGGGACGGGGTGGAAACGCGTTTGATGGTCGGCAAGGGAATATCTGACGCTGCGCCGTTTACCAGCGGCACAACGGCGTTTCCTGCCGGATGCGCTGCGCCGCTTCACTCTCACAATTGCGCCGAGCAGGTGACAATTCTGGAAGGGCACGCGGAAGCATTGGTTGGTGGCAAACTGATGCAACTGGGGCCAATGGACACCAGTTTTATTCCAGCAGACGTGCCGCATTATTTTCGAAATAGCGGAAAGGAGAAGCTTGTAATCTTTTGGATATACGGCGCCAGGAATGTCACCCGGACGTTTACCGATACAGGCGAAACTGTCCCTCATATGTCTCCGCGCGATCAGGTTTGATCGTTGAATGGGTGAGTTGAGAGGCAGGGTCATTTCCAGATGTTCGCTCCTGTAGTCCATATGGTTGACCAATTTTCGATTGCGTGTGAATAAAAACTTGTATGATCGATATATAGTTGAGTTTCTTGGAAAAAAACAGTTATTCTGGATTGAGCTTTGAACAAAACGATTGAGAAGTTAGCGACAAATAACATGGATTTGGTAAACCAATGAGCGCCAAAGTCTTAGCCCGTGTTCGAACATGGATTGCCTCATCAGGCCTGCCCGCAGGTGCGCGTTTGCCGCCAGAACGGGATCTTTGCACCAGCCTCGGTGTGAGCCGTACGGAATTGCGCAAGGCGTTTCTTGTATTGGAAGCGAATGGAAATCTTACGCGGGAAGTCGGTCGCGGCACATTTTTGACCAGAAAGCCAGAGCAGCGCAAATCCGACAACAGCGAACGAACAATTTCTGACCTGGCGGAAAGAACCGGTCCTCTGGAAGCCATGATGGCGCGACTGGCGTTGGAGCCAGAACTGGCGCGCATGGCCGCCTTGCACGCGTCGCCGCGCCAATTGCGTCGAATCCGTGAGCTTGCCTCCAAAATGCGCAATTCTGTGAGTTGGCACACCTACGAGGAACTGGATTCAGAATTTCACGACATCATTGCCCAGGCATCCGGCAACTCGCTGCTGCATGAATTGCACAAGATCCTCAACGGGGTTCGCATCGTTGTCGTATGGCGACGTCTGGATACGCCGGAAGCCGCACCAGACCCTGATTATCATTCGTTTGATGAGCACGATGCCGTGGTCGTGGCGCTTGAAAAACGCTCTGGCAGCGAAGCATCCAAAGCAATGCAAAAACATTTGCAGAGCACCTTATCGACCATGACAGTAAACAATTGAACTGGCCCCGTGAGCAGCACCAGACATGACCAGGTTTGAACACTGGTCCGATCCTGGCATTTCCCGGCGCCTTCGAAACTATGGAAGTTGGAGAAACGACAGATGAGACAGGTTGAGGTGGCCGTTATCGGGACCGGGTGGTGCGGTGGAATCCGTGCAGAATCCCTGGCTAAATCCGCCCTGGTGGATAAACTTCACATCTGCGAAATCAAGCCAGAGCGGTTAAAGGAAGTTGCGGCGCTGACCCAACCCGCATCGGCGACGATGGATTATCAGGATATTGTCAATAATCCAAATATTGAAGTGGTCTACATCTCCACCACGCCGGAGGGGTCGCACTATCCAATAGCCAGGGATTGTCTCAAAGCGGGCAAGAATGTTCTGCTGGAAAAGCCGATTGCCCTGGAACTCTGGGAAGCTGATGAGCTGATCACATTGGCGAAGCGCAATCGGCTGAAATTCACCATCGGATACTCCCAAAGATTTAATTCAAAGATCGCCTACGCCAAGAAGTCGGTAGCCGATGGAAAGCTGGGCAAGGTGGTCAATGTCATGGTCAGCCGTCACCTGTCCCGCAACCTGGGTGCAAAAATCGCCAATCGCGTAAAACTGTCGCCGGCGGCCATGGAATCCACCCATGATCTGGATTTTGTCTTCTGGTTGTTGGCGCCCGCCAAACCGGTCAAGGTTTATTCTCAGGGCGCCTATGGATACATGAAAGATCTCAACGGGTCTTACGATTGCATGTGGAGCACTGTGACCATGGATGATGGCACGCTTGTCGTTGTTGGTGGTGGATGGAACCTGCCGCCGAGCTATCCCAATTATTGTGGAACCTGGATCGAAATCACCGGCACTGAAGGTGCTCTGATATTAGACGATACGTCGCGGGACAATTGGCTGAACACGGTTAAGGACGGCACTCAATACCCCATGTCGACAATGCCGGGAGAGCATGTTGATCATATGTTTGCGGGTCAGATGGGACCGGAAACCATTCACTTTCTGGAAAGCGTCTTGCTTGATCGCGAACCCATGGTCGCGCCGGAACATGCGCGCATGGTGATGGAGTCTTATCTCGGCGCCGACATATCGGCTGAAACCGGCGAGCCGGTTGGATTGCCGCTGTCAAACCATTCACTTTCCAAACTGGCGGATATGAAAGCCGCCCTTTGAAGTCCAACAAAGCAAATCAGGGAGTTGACCGTGCCAGCCGAAAGCAAAATAGCAGTTGTCGGGCTTGGTCAAATGGGCCGCGGCATTGCCCGCAATCTGGATTATCACCAGATATTGGTGGCGGCCAGCGACAATGATGAAAATGCATACACTGCCGCCGAGCTTTCTGATCGGGTGCAGGATGCCGATGTTGAACTGATATTGGCCAAGGCGGACATAATTTTGTTTGCTGTCCCTTCTACCCAGCAGGTTTCCCAGATACTTGACCCACATTCAGCCGGCCGGAAGCAGCAGCTGATTGTTGATCTGACGACATCTCATCCGACCCAAAGTCGAGTGCTTGAAACCGAGTTACGTGCCAGAGATTTTGCCTATATCGATGCGGCAATGACGGGCGGCGCAACAGGTGCAGATGATGGCTCGCTTACTCTGATGGTTGGTGGAGCAAAATACGATGTCAGCCGTTGTCAGTCGGCGTTTGAGAAAATCGCGTCAAAGATATTTCATCTTGGTTCGGTGGGTGCCGGGCATGCAATGAAGTTGATTCATAATCTGATCCTGCACTCCAGTTTTATGGCGACCTGTGAGGGAATGCGGCTCGCTGAACATGCCGGGATCGATTTGAACCGGGCAATCGACGTGTTGAATGCCGGCAATGCCCGCAGTTTTGTAACCGATACAAGATTCCCCCGCGATATTCTCAGCGGCACGATGATGGCACGGTCGCAAATTTCAAATCTGGAAAAAGATCTGATTCTGGCGCAGCAATTTGGCGAACAGCTTGGTGCCCGAATTCCCTATACAACCATGACCCGTACGCTGTTGGCGGAGGCCGTGGCAGCAGGACATGCGGACACCGATTTTTCACACCTGTTTCCACTTTATGAAGAGCTTGTGGACCGACTGGAGGATGACAAATGAGCAATCACAACTTACCGAAATCGGTTGGCCTGTTCGGACTGGGCCTGATTGGTGGCGCTCTTGCGAAGCGTCTGATGGCAGCAAACGTTGCCGTGTTGGGATATGATCCGGCGCCGGAATGCGTGACGCATTTTGAGTCTATCGGCGGACAGGCGGTACCTGCGGCTGAAGTTTGGAACGCCGAACTTGTCATCTCTGCTGTATTCAATACCGAGCAATTGGAAAAACTGGTTGATGATGCGCCGCAGCAATCAAAAAAACGTCTCATTTCAATGAGCACTTGTGACCCGGCCCAGATGCCGGGCATTGATGCAACGGCGGGAAAAAAGGGTCTGGAATTGGTCGAAGCACCGATTTCGGGAACCAGCGCGGACCTGGAAAATGGTGATGCCATCCTGCTGATTGCCGGTGAAGAAAAAACCGCCCTCGCCCTCGCGCCGGTGTTTGAGGAGTTGTCTCGGGCACACTTTTTTGTCGGCACGATAGGCAATGGCAATCGGGCGAAATTGGCGATCAATCTGATCCTCGGGCTGAGCCGGGTGGCAGTCGCGGAGGGCCTGGTATTTGCCAAGGCAGTTGGACTGGACACCGAGACTTTCTTTGAAATTGCACGCCAGTCTGCGGCAGCTTCCAAAGTTATGGAGTCCAAAGGTCCGAAAATGGTCGCCCGTGATTTTAAACCATTGGGTCGGGTAACCCAATCCGCCAAGGATTTCGGATTGATCTACCAAACCGCCAAACATGTCGGGCAAGGTCTGCCAATGGCGGAGCGGTATCTGGAAGTTGTCGGCGACAGCATTGCGCAAGGGGAGGGGGATTTGGACAATTCCGCCGTGATGCTGGCTGTAGAACGGGCGCGGATGCCCTGGAACAAATCGAGCTAAAGTGGGAACCGGTCGGATATCACATGATGCCGATAAAGCGCCACCAGATCCAGGAAAGTGGAATCCCAATCACCGCGACACCGATAGCCAGAACCAAACAGACGCGGGTTAAAGTGGAAACCGGAATATGCGCCAGAGCCATTGCAACAATCAGCGGCGGTGCCTGATAGGGCAATACAGGGGTCGCGATGCCTATGATTTGCGCCATTGCCACCGTGAGCACGGGCAGGTCGGCCGCGTCTGCCATGGCGCTTGCCAGGGGAGCCAGAACGACCGGCGCCGCCGGTGCCGTTGTAAGATGGCTGATCAGCGTAGAAAACCCGGCAATGGCGTAAATGTCATGCAGGCCCGAACCGGCAGCCAGACCGAGGCTTGGCACGAGGCTGTTTGCAACCAAGGCGTCGAGACCAACGTGCTGAGCAACCGCACTGACGCCGAACACACCGGCCAGAAAAAATACCGGCGTCATATCCACCGACGTTTTCATGGCGTCTTTTTTCATCATGTTCATATTTGGAACCAAGACAATTGCCGCCACCGCCATGGCAATCCACGCCGGTGATATACCGTGCAAACTGTCAGTGGCCCAAAAGCCGATAGCCAATAACAACAGTCCCAACAGGTGCTTTTGCGTGGTTGACATGGGTTCGATTGCGTCAGGCGTGTCAACCATCTGAACCGGCTTTGAGCTTCTTGCAAATGGCAAAAGGCAAGCCAGTATCAATCCAAAACGAACCAGATTAACCGGCAATTGGGCGATGAAATAATCTGCGTAAGAACTTTTGATTCCCAACAGTGTTTCCAGAGCTCCGTAGTGTACGATGGTCGGCAGGTTTGCTGTCAGGATCGCATAGGTGGGCAGCAAGGTACTGGTTGCAGCTGTAATGGCCAATCCAATCTGCCCGCGCGACCCGGTGTCCAATCCCATCGCACCTGCCAATGACACCGCTACCGGTATCATCACGATCATTCGGGGAAGCGTCGAGGGGACCAAAAATCCCAACAGCAGGCCGCTTGTCGCCAATAACAGGACAGTGCGGATGTAGGAAGTCCCGGTGCGGGCAAAGATGCGCGTGGCAATCTGCTGACCGAGACCGGTTTGTGTTATCGCCGTGCCAATGACCAAGCCTGAGATCATCAACCAGGTCCCACCAGAGGCAAAACCTGAAAAAATCACTTCAGGGGGCGCCAGCTCCAACATCAAAAATGCCAGGAAGCACAACAGGCTTGTCACCAGTTCCGGTAGGATTCGAGTGGCGAAACAAAAAATCGCCAGACCGCCGATCACCGCGACACGATACAATGACTCTTCTGCATCAGTCAGCATCACCACAGCAGCCACACTGACTATGGCGACAACGCATAAAACCAGCGATGCATTTGCACGGACATTCATTTTCAAAAACGCATTTCTAGGGTATCAGCACAGTCGACCCGGTGGTTGTTCCCGACGCCAGAGCATGGTGCGCTTCAACAACATCGCTCAGAGCCAAGCGCTGATTGATATTAACGCTCAGAACCCCTTCCAGTATCAGTCGAAACACCTCATTGGCAGCATGTTCGAGATCGGCTCGATGTTTTATGTAATCGGCCAGTGTCGGTCTGGTGAAATAAAGCGAACCGCTGTGTTGGAGTAAGCCGGGAGGAACCGGTGGTGCCTCTCCCGTGGTGGCGCCATAGGATACCAGCATGCCGTAGGTTGCCAACGATTTGATCGACGAGTCAAAACTCGCGGCGCCGATACTGTCATAGACAACAGGGACACCCTCACCATCCGTCAGTTCCAGCACGCGATCGCCCACATTCTCGCAGGTTCGGTCGATGGCCTCTGCATAGCCCAGTTTGCGGATAGAGCTGCAATTGTCTTCGCCTGAAGTGACCCCGATCATACGTGCTCCAAGGTGAGCTCCCCATTGACCGGCAAGCTGACCGACACCGCCGGATGCTGCCCAGAACAGGACATTTTCACCGGACTTCACCTTGTAGGTTCGGTTCAGCAAATATTCGACCGTCGTGCCCTTCATCAGAACCGCGGCGGCGAGGCCATCAGATATACCATCTGGAATCTGGACCAGCCGGGCGGCCGGAACATTTCGGTGGGATGCGTAGGCGCCCAATACCGGCCCATAGGCAACCCGGTCCCCAACTTCAAACCCGTTCACATCCGACCCGACAGCCACGACGTTGCCTGCTGCTTCAAGACCCAGTGGGCTGGGCAGCGACATGTCATAGGCACCGGATCGCTGATAAATGTCCATGTAGTTGACACCAATTGCGGTTTGTTCAACCTGAACTTCACCAGAACCTGGCGCTGCAAGTTCTGCTTCTTCCAGGACCATCACTTCAGGCACACCCTGACTATGGATCATTACGCGTTTAATTTTCATGTGAATGCCTTGTTGGACTATTGAGTGAATTCGCCGGAATCCAGAATGACTGTTTCAACTTCTCCTGCACCGTTTTCGCGGCGGTGACGGGCTGCATCGTCATATTCCTTGGACGTGAAACAGGCGACCCCGGTCTCGAAATCAGGAAATTCCAACACCACAAAACGTTTGAATTTTTCAGGTCCTTCCATGATCTGATATTTGCCTCCACGGGCAAGAACCTTACCACCAAATTTGGCGATAATTGTGGGAATCTGATCTGTGTAGCGCTTGTAAGCTACCGGTTCATTGATCAGCGAGCGTGCAATCCAGTAAGCAGGCATGGGGACAATCCTTGTTATGTTTGTTTATCGCCTCAGGCCGATCGGCGCTGGCCTAGAACAATTGGCTTGGGAGATAGGTTGCGATTTCCGGGAAATTAATGATCAAGATCATGCATATCAGCATGATTATCCAATAGGGTGTCGAGCTCTTGAATATCGGGACGACACTCATGTCCGGCTCGATTTCATGGATCGATGACTTCACAGTATAAACCAACAGCCCGAAGGGGGGCGTCAACAATCCCGCCTCGATAGCGATAATGCCGATGATGGCAAAGGCAATCGGATCGTATCCAATTTGGACGGCAATCGGCGCAAAGATAGCTGCGGTCAACAACATGATGGAAATTGAATCAACAATCATTCCCAGCGCAAACCAGATCAAAACCATAACGCTGATAATCATCCAGGGTTCCATGCCGGAATCCAAAAAGACGCCTTCAATGGCATTGGCCAGACCGGTCATAGCCAGGGTCCTGGAATAGAGCGATGCGGTGATCAACAACAGCAGGATCGGAGCCGAGGTTCGCCCGACCAGCAATATGGAGTCGATTATGTCACGCAAACGCATGCCCTTGATAATGCCCAGCGCCAAGCCGATTAGTGCACCCGCGCTGGCGCCCTCGGTCGGCGTGAATATGCCAAACCAAATTCCTCCCAAAACCGCGACAATGACAACGATGATACCTGTCAGGCTGATCAAAAACTGGAGGTTTGAGACTTCGTCCTCAACTTCGCCCGGGTCATCAATGGAGGATATTTGCTCAGCGTTCGGTCCAATGCCCACCGTGGCCGGCCGCAATATCGCGATGCCCAATACATAAAGAATAAACAGGGAGGCCAATAACAGGCCGGGAAAAATGCCGGCGGCAAAAATCTGTCCAATGGATTGTTCGGTGAGAATGCCCCAAACGATCATCAGCACCGAGGGGGGGATCAGCATGCCGAGGCAACTTGAGCCTGCAACGGTGCCCAATGCAAAACCCTTGTGATAGCCAAATCGTTTCATTTCCGGGTAGGCGATGCGTGAAAATGCGGCCGCAGAGGCAATACTGACACCCGTTACGAATGAGAACAGCGCATTGCCGGTAATTGTGGCAATTGCCAACCGGCCGGGCAATCGGCGCAGCAACCTGTTAAGGCCGCGATAAACATCGGTAACAACACCGGATTTCCCGATAAATTCGCCCATCAGCATAAACAGCGGAATGACCGCAAAAACGTAGGCGCGAATTGCCTCATATGCGGTCGCTGCCAACATGCGTTGAACAGTGTCGAATGCGTAGGCGTCGGCACCCGTCACCAGGAATATTCCAAGCGCACTGGTCATACCCAGCGCGATGGCAATATGGACACCAATTGCCACCAGGCCCACCAGACTAACAATCAGCAAAACGGCAGTGTTGACTTCGAACAAAGGGTTATTCTCTCTTATTGCCAATATCAGTTGATGGTGGCGCGTATCGGTCTTTTAATCGGAATCGAATTCATTCGGCCTAAATACGTCGATATAGGCCATAACCAGGTAGTTGATCATCGCCAACGCGCTGCCGATCAAAACGGTCCAGCGCGCTGGCCATGAGGGTACCCGCAAGGCGCCTTCGCCCTCGAATTCACCATCGACATATGAGGCCACACTTTCCGCCCATCCGCCGGTGATAATCATCAGGAAGAACGCCGCCCCCAGAAGATAACCAATAGCCAGCAATATCCGCTGGACCTTGTCCGGCAAACGAATAACGAGAAAATCGGCCTTGAGCATGGAGCGGCTGCGAATGGCATAACCAGCCTGCAGGTATACAATTATCACAATCGACGCGGCAACGATTTCGGCAGTGCCGTAAATTGGAGAATCGAAAACTGACCGGCCTATGATGTTCCCCATAACCAATAACGAAAGACCAAAGGCCCAGGTAGCGGCGGCGATCATCAAGAACTTGGACAAACGATCACTGAATGTAATGAGCGACATTTTGATCCTTTTTTTGGCGGTCAATTGAAATCGAAATTTGAATAATTACCGGCTGAAATCCAAGGTAATCGGTTTCAGCCGGTAACATTTGAAAGAACTACAATGCGTAGTCTGCCTGGTTTATTTGATGACGTAACGAACCGGCCACGTGTATCCGGCCTTTTCGGCTTCATCGAGGGTCGCGTTGAGGATCGCCTTGGCTGGGTAACCTTTGGCTTCAAGTTCATCGGCGTATTTCTGTGGCCAATCTTTCAACCTCTTCGCCCAATCGAGGCGGACGGAAGCCGGCAGATCGCTCACAGTGATATTTTTACGCAGCCAATCCATATCCTTTTTGTATCCGATTTTATTGAACACACCGGTCTGGACTGAATATCGTCCGGCAACTTCCATCATAATTGGCTTAACTTCGGGTGGAAGACGATCCCAGAAGCGGTTGTTGACGTTCAGGGCATGCCAGGTAATGGAACCGAAGCCTATAGTTGTATAAAACTCTCCAACTTCATGCAGTTTGAACACGGGTCCCCAGGCGCTGGGGAACATGATTCCGCCTTCAGCAAGCCCGGTTTTTATCTTCTGATACCAACCCGGCAGTCCATCGGTCACCGGAATGATGCCGATGTTGGCCTGCTCCATCCAGTTCAGATTGAGGCCGGCACCGAGAATCTTGCGGCCCTTGAGATCGGACAATTCCTTCCAAGCAAAGTTTGTGCCGAGGTTGTAGCCACCATCACCAATCCGCGCGAGCATGGTCTGGTTATACTTCTGGAAGGTTTTCTCAAGGCTCGGGAACTGCTTGTAAATTTTATTGGCAACAGCCACGCTTTGTTCCGGATCCATGGTGCCAAAGGGAAGCATGATCTGGAATGCGTGCATCGGAAGCTTGGAAGCTTCAAAGCAGAAGCAGAAACCACCAATATCGAGGACGCCGTTCTGAATGCCTTCAAAGGTATCGAAGACCTTGGTAATGGAACCACTGTATCCTTCGATGAACTTTACGGTGTGATCAGTTTGGGATTCGATCGCCTTTTTCAGTTCGGGCTGAAAGTAATTTTTCATCAAACCCGCATAAACAACGGTCGGTGGATGGCCCGACCCGATGCGGATGACAATTTCTTTCGCCGATGCAGTGGAGGCTATCCCCAGTGATCCGGCCAACACCATAGCTGTTCCAACAGCCATAGATCCCAAATTTTTTACTCCAGACATGATATGTCTCCCAATTTACTGGTTAATTTTGATCGATTGTATTCCTTGGTTTCCTTGTCCGGAATTATCGGCATCGCCGAGCCGGATCTCTAATTGTTGTACTGTGACCTCCTGTGTGTGATTCAACCGTTTGCTTGCAAATTCGTGTTGTTAAGTGCCTCCACGGACGACCGAAGGGCGACTTTTTGTTCTTCACTTAAGGGCAGAAGTGGCGGCGCCATTCTCATCCAGTCATCATCCCCGGTCCGCCATGCTTCGAGTGTTTTCATCGCAGACATCAGCGGGAAATCTCCGGCCATGGTGCGGGCAGCACGCACTGCATCCATTGCGGCATCGCGTGCGGGTCCTTCAGGAGCCTGCAGGGCAGCCTGCGCTTTTGCGCCAAAGGCGTTTGTGGATCCCGATATTACTCCAGCAGTTCCAATCGACAGGCCGTCCCACAACATTGATTCTGAAGACGGGTAGACATCGAAGTCATTGTCGACACCGCCTGTGGCTTCAACGAATCCCCGTGATTGCTCGAAATCGCCGCTGCTGTCTTTCAGCCCGGCAATGACCGGTCCATAGGCAGCGACGAGGCGTTTCACCAGATCAGTTGAAAATGGCACCTGAGACATTTGCGGAAAATGATAGAGATAAATCCGCAACCGGTCGTCGCCGATTTTTTCCACCAGATTGGCGAAGTGACTGAAAATTCCGTCATCGGACGGGTTTTTGTAATAATAGGGTGGCAGTACGAGAACATTTGCATAGCCAGCGTCCAGGCAGGCCCGGCTCAATGCCACGCAATCGGCAGATGATGGTGTGCCTGTTCCAAAAATTACCCGGTCTGTTTCAATCTTTGCATCGGCGAACGCACCGGGCAGTTCCAGACGACTGGACATCGGGACAGATGAGCCTTCACCGGTGGTTCCGGTTGGCGCCACACCGTCACAACCACCCTGCGACAACAGATACTTGCAGTAAGCGATCGATTTATCCGCATTCAGTGAGCCGTCTTCATTGAAGGGCGAGACGGCCGCGGCATAAATTCCGCGTCTTGCTTTGGTCATTTATGTTTCTCTTTCTTGACTCATTCAGCAGCCTCTTCGGCCGCCTTGCTGTTCTGGCGCATTGACACCACGACCTTGATCGCGTCATCCACCCGCTCCTTGGCGTAACGAAGTGCGGTTTTAAGGTCTTCCATAGGAAATGTGTGAGTGTGGACCAGCCGCGCGTCAAACCGCTTTTCGGCCATGAAAGCCATGGCGCGATGGGTTGCAGAGCGGCCCTCTCCACGAATGCCGTAAAGATAGATATTGTTGACAGCCAACGCGCCAAGATCGAATGCCACAGCGGTTTTGGGAAATGCGGCCAGACAGATGCGCCCACCGCGATTGGTCATGTGAACGGACTGGTTGACGGTGGTTTCATTGCCGGCGCAGTCGACAACATAATCTGCCCCTTTGCCAGTAAGTTCCATGACCCGTGCGACAGGGTCTTCGTCTTTGGGATTGATTGTAACGTCGGCGCCAAGTTGTCTGCCAATGGCATTTCGGTTTTCACGTGTGCCGACCAGTATCACCGGTGATGCGCCCAAAGCCTTGGCAACCGCAACCGCAAGCAGTCCGATTGGCCCCGGGCCAATGACAACCACGCTCTCTCCGGCGACAAGTCCGCCGAGTTCGGTGAGCCCATACATGGAAGTACCTGCGGTCACCACCAGTGTGGCTTCCTCATCCGACATGGAGTCGGGAACCTTGATCATCGTATTGATGTTGTTGACGGCATATTCGGCAAATCCACCGTCGGTGGTAAAGCCGTTTGCGCGGTGGCCCTTGTCGTGGTCACCGTAGTTGAGGCCATAATTGTGGCATGATGTGTACATCCCCATGCGACAGCGTTTGCATTGTCCGCAACCGGCATGGATTTCAACCGTTACCCGGTCACCAATTTCAAATTCGTCAACGCCAGGGCCGAGAGCCGCAATGGTGCCCATATATTCGTGACCAGGGGTAAAGCCCTTGTTGAACGGTGCGCCTCCTTCGATCAGGGCAGGCGTACCGTAGGTCAGTATTTCAAGGTCGGTTGCGCAGATGGCGACCGCGTCAATGCGCACCAGTGCTTCGGCTTTCCCCGGTGCCGGAACAGGCTTGTCCTGAAGGGTTAGTTCTTCTGGCTCTCCCAGCACCCATGCCCGCATCTGATCGGGAACCGGCATGTCGGGAGACGTTTTCACACCCGACCAGTCGGTATTTGCAGTTGTCATGGTGCGGGCAGGGTCATTCATGGTGCGTCGATACTCCAATTGGTCGACCAATCTTCACTTTTCACAATTAATTTGGACCAATAATTAGATATAGGCAAGAATGTTTCTGTAATTAGGCCAAACAGTCCATAGCAATCTTGACTTAACCTGAAGGCAAGCTAGTTTGGATTTATCATCATAGGTGAACCAATTTTCCTGTTTACTTGGTGTTTTTCGGCGCGCCGTGACGTTGACCGTGACGTTGAAAATGGCAATATTGCGGAGCTGAGCTTGCTGCGTGTGGGTGACGTTTGACAGATTAAGATTGGATAAAATTGTATGATCGACCTGTATACGTGGACAACACCAAATGGCCGAAAGGTTTCAATTTTGCTGGAAGAGTTGGGTATAGATTACACCGTTCACTCGATCGATATTTCCAAAGATCAGCAATTCGCTCCCGATTTTCTTGAAATTGCCCCAAACAACCGAATTCCGGCGATCGTGGATCGCGATACGGGTCTGGCATTGATGGAGAGCGGAGCAATTATGCTTTATCTCGCTGACAAACATAAACAGTTCCAGGTTGAAGGGCAGGACTATTGGCGGATGATGGAATGGCTGATGTGGCAGATGGGTGGCCTGGGCCCGATGCTTGGTCAGGTGCATCATTTTGTGAAATATAATCAGGGCAAATCTGCCTATGCAGAAGAACGCTACTCCAACGAGGCGCGACGTCTTTATAAAGTGCTGAACAAGAGGTTGGAGGGGCGCGACTTTGTCGCCGGACCCGGGCGCGGCGAATATACCATCGCCGACATGTCGATGTGGCCATGGGTCTCCCGCTTCGACTGGCAGCAGGTTGATCTGAGCGATTTTCCAAATGTTCGGGACTGGTATGTGCGCATCGCTGAACGTCCCGCTGTTCAGCGCGGCTATCAGGTGCCCAAATATGTCACCGACGTTCCAATGCCGTAAACTGAAGCCGGTGGAGAGCACGATATGAACGGCCCCCTATCCCATATCCCAACCGAAGCGACGCTGCCGATCCTGGGAACGATCAACATACACTGGGATTATCATGCCATTTTGATGGTTGGGATTTGGCTCTTTTGGGTGCCAATTTGCATCACCATAATCCGATATGGCAAACCGCGCCCAACGGAATTCGGGCTGCGCCGCAAGGTCAGTTTGTGGCACAAGGAATGGTGGTGGTTCAGCACCCATAAATACGGGCTCTATGCGGCGGTGTTTTTGTCGCTCGGTGGATTTGCTGTGGCACTTGTTGTCAGCGGCGGTTTTAGCGGTTCTGTGCATGCAACATTCGGAATTCTGACGATCATGTTGGCCGTTGTGCAAGTGCTGTTTGGCATGCTGCGCGGCACCCATGGCGGCAAATACTACAATATTGCAGATTTGGAAGACCCGTCCACCTGGCAGGGCGACCATTATAGTCGTACCACCAGACGGCGGATTTTTGAGGCCTATCACAAGACGGCAGGCTATTTTGTCGTATTTTGCGCAACCGGTGCGGTTGCATCCGGTTTAATGCAATATCCAATGCCCGTATTGACGGCCATCGTGATCGTAACTCCATTCTTCTTTCTGGCTTTCTGGATCGTCATGGAATTCCATGAACGCCGTTATGACGGATACCGGTCGGTGCATGGTTACGGAATTGAGCATCCCTATAATAAAGAACGCGAATTTCTATAAGACCGTTTCGTTCGATCGGTGGAGAACAGCCTCGGAAAGGCATCCCCAATGGCAGATGTGCTAATTAGTGAGTTTATGGACCGGCCGACGGCGGAAGAGTTGATCGCTGAATATGATGTCCACTGGGACCCGGAACTTTGGGGTAAACGTGATGAGTTGTTGTCTTTGGCAGCAGATATCCGCGTAATAATTGTTCGCAACGCAACCCAGGTTGATGAGGAACTGCTTGAAGCAGCGCCAAATCTGAAGGTTGTGGCGCGCATGGGAGTTGGTCTTGATAATATTGATCTGGTCGCCTGCAAAGCGCGGAATATCGATGTCTATCCCGCCATCGGTGCAAACGCGTTGTCGGTTGCTGAATATGTCATCGCCACAGCAATGATACTGCTGCGGGGCCCTGCCTATTTTGCCACACAGGATGTCGCCGCAGGCGTATGGGATCGACCAAAATTTGGTAGCGGCGTCGAACTGGCAGGTCGGGTTATGGGGGTGATCGGTTTCGGCTCAATCGGCCAGGTTGTGGGGAGTAAGGCCGCCGCCATGGGAATGGATGTGGTTGCCTATGATGCGATGATGCCTGACGATTCTCCAGCATGGGCCAATGCCCGTCGCATGGATTTGGAAAGTTTGATTGCTGGCTCGGATGTCATCACACTGCACTGTCCGTTGCTGCCCCAAACCCGAAATCTGATAGACGCTGCTCAATTTTCGATAATGAAGAATGGGGCAATTCTGATCAATTCTGCCAGAGGTGGAATTGTCAATGAGGCTGCCTGCGCCGCCGCACTTCAATCTGGAACATTGGGGGGTGCGGCATTGGACACACTGAATGTTGAACCTATCAATGCAGAGGCATGTAAACTGTTTGCCGGCATCGGGAACCTGATCCTCACGCCGCATATTGCCGGGGTCACGCAGGAATCCAACCGACGAATAGCTGAAGTCGCAGCCGCCAATGTCAGGCGGGTTCTCAAGGCGCCGGGATAAAGTATCAATGAAGGGGAGCCCGGTGAGGGTCCGCTCGAAAATCTATCTACTTCAACTTGTGCCCCGCACCGGACAAGGTTGAGCAAACCGAAACGAGGAAGACCCAATATGGCCAGTCAAAATTTGCCAAAACCTGAATACGCCAAAAACATGAAACTGATTGGTCATTCAGATCAGGGCGGTCGACCTGATGGCGTTCAGCTGATGGTCAATAAAGGTTTTGCCATTACCGGCCATATGTTTTCCAAGGGGTTCAGCGTGATTGATGTGCGAGATCCTCGCGATCCCAAACCCGTCAATTATATCGAGGCGCCGAAAAATACCTGGAACATACATTTGCAGACCCATGGTGACCTGCTTTTGGTGATCAATGCCAAAGACATGTTTGCTGCCCCTGAATTTCAGGACGAAGAACAATATTATAAAGGCGCACTCGGGGAGAAGGTTGGCACGGCTGAAGCCACCGCTGAATCAATCCGCGACTGGACCGCCGGCATGGCGGTATACGACATCGCCAACCCGGCTGAACCGCGAAAAATCGGGTTCATGTCGGTCGAAGGTGGTGGCATCCATCGCCTTTGGTATGTCGGAGGGCAGTGGGCCTACGCTTCGGTCTTGCTCGATGGATTTACCGACTACATCTTCATGACAATCGACATGAGCGACCCGACCCAACCCAGGGAGGCTGGAAGGTATTGGCTGCCCGGCATGAACACTGCCGCAGGTGAAGAGCCCGATTGGGCACCGACACGGCGCAATGGTTTACACCATGCCATCATTCACGGCGACACGGCTTACGCGGCGTGGCGTGATGCGGGCATGGTCATTCTCGATATTTCAGACCGGTCGGCGCCTGGTCTGATCACCCATCGAAACTGGTCGCCGCCCTTTGGCGGTGGCACCCATAATTGTCTGCCGCTTCCCGACCGTGACCTGCTGGTGGTTGCTGACGAGGCGGTGTTGGATAATTGTGCCGACGGCATCAAATACACTTGGATATTTGACAATCGCGAACCCTCCAACCCGGTCAGTATTTCCACATTCCCGACACCAGATGAGCACGACTACAAGGCTAAAGGCGCCCATTTTGGACCCCATAACATCTATGAAAACCGTCCAGATGGCATGGTCAGTTCCGATATCATCTATTCCACCTATCAAAATGCCGGCTATCGGGTGACCGATATCAGCAATCCCTTTCAACCTCGCGAAATTGCCGCATTTGTGCCACCGGCACCCAACAAACTGGCTGACCATCGCCCCGGCCGACCGCTGATTATTCAGTCCTGCGACGTGTGGGTATCAGCCGACGGGCTGGTTTATGGCAATGACTACAATGGTGGTTTGTTCATTATGGAATGCCAATTGTAACAGACAGGCCCCCCGGACAAACGTTACGCAAATCACCAATTCAACACCTTGTAGTCTGAGAAATTGCTAAGCGGTTGAAGGAGCAGGAAGAACCCTTGGCGGACACCCACCAAAGTGTGTCTGTGTTGTTTGCTGATCTTGCCGGTTTCACCGACATCTCCCGCAAAATGGAAGCTGATGAACTGGTGAATCTCCTAAACGATCTGTTTTCGCGGTTCGACAAACTCGCCGAAAAACACGGCGCTGAAAAAATTAAAACAATCGGCGACGCCTATATGATGGCGACCGGGTTGAATGGAAGCGTAGCTGATCATGCGGAGAATATCGCTGATCTGGCTTTGGGAATGCAAAAGGCCTTTGGTGAGTTCCGACGGGATAATAATGTCGATTTGAAAATGCGAATTGGTGTGCATTCTGGCGCCGTGATCGCCGGCGTTATCGGCAGGCAGAAATTCTCGTACGACCTCTGGGGCAATACTGTGAACGTCGCCAGCAGAATGGAATCGGAGGGTGTTGCCGATCAAATCCAGATTTCGGCAGAGACGTGGAATTTGCTATCTGATCGCTACCGAACATCGCCACGCGGCGAAATCCAAATCAAGGGCCACAGGCCCAGAACCACCTACTTGCTGGAAGGCAACGGGACTGCAAGAGAAGCAACATAGTTTCGCTGAAAATGACCTTGCATCAAGGACACTGCTTGTTGTTAGTTTGCCGAGTGTCCGCCGATACAGTTCAAGACTTCAATCAGCAGTCCGCACTTGCACGACGGCCTCAAACAAATAGGCGGAGAGTTCCTTTTCCACTGCAGCAACGCTTCCCCCGTCAACTTTATCAAGTGTCACCGTTACCCGCAGGCCGCGCGCACCACCGTCAACTGCTTCGACTTCCGCATTCGGCAAACCAAGCTCATTGCAAACGAGGTTGGAAATCCTAAGCCTGGCTGAGTCACAACGCAGGCTCGGCTTATAGATCTTGCCAACCGTCGTCAGCGGAATGGTGTCCACAATGTGAATTTCCTTGGGCCAGGCGGGGCGTTCATCAATGCCGCTTTGGGCATGTGCCTGCAATTCTTCAACGCTCACATCGATGTCGGGAACCAGCTGAACAAAGCACACTGGCAGTTCTCCGGCATAGGCGTCTGGCTGTCCAACAGCAGCAGCAAGCGCAACTGCAGGATGTGTGCTCATGGTGTTTTCGATCATTGCCGGATCGATATTGTGACCGCTGCGAATAATCAGATCCTTGGAACGACCAGCAATGTAGACCCGGCCTTGTTCATCTTTGTAGCCAAGGTCGCCGGAATTCAAAACGCCATTATTGAAAACATCATCATTGTGGTCGGGATTGCGATATCCGGGCGAGACGTGATCACCACTAATCGCAATGACACCAATTTCGCGAGCCGCGCACACCTCACCCAAACTGCCATCCGCATTCTGGCGCAGGACATCAACCCGCGTATAAGGCAGTGGCCAGCCGACAGAACCAACTCCGCCAGATCCGCTGAGCGGATCAATACTGATCAACCCGGAAGCTTCGGTCATGCCGAGTATTTCATAAAGGGTGCAACCCGTGACTTCGGTGAAACGCTTGCCAACCGCTGGTGGCAAAAGGGCTGCACCGGTCAGACCTGCACGGACCGCGCTGATGTCATTATCGCCCACCGGAACCTGTAATACCGCGCCAACAGCCGTTGGCACACCGCCAATCAGTGTCGCCTTATGCTGGGCCACAAGACGCCAAAAGCCTTCAACGATAGCCGGGTTGCGCAATCCCGCTGGTGTCATGATGACGAGCTCAGTACCCGCCATGAAGGCGCTGAGACCCGCCACAATAGTTCCGGCAACATGAAACAGCGGCAAGGTGGCGGTCAGCACATCATCTGGCGTGTAGCCGCACATTGCAGCGCCACCGAACCCGGCAACCAACTGGCCGCGATGTGTGTGCGCCACAAGTTTGGGAACGCCAGTTGTGCCGCCGGTATGAAAATAGGCCGCAACATCATCACCCCCCCGAGGCGCGCCAAAGGTCAATTCATCAACAGGTTGCGCCTTTAAGGCTGTCCCGAGATCGACCACCCCGTCCTCTGCTGGTGTGTCTGGAGGAGAGACACGTACCAGGATCAGGCCAGGAACCGCATCGCGCAATTCCAGAGCCTTTTGCCAGATATCAAGTTGCGGATGCGGGCCAAGCGCCACCAGAATTTTTGCGCCTGAGGCTTTCAGTAATTCGGCAATACTGTCCCCCTGCAACAAAAAGTTGATCGGCACCGCATAGCCCGCTGTTTCAGCTCCCCACAGGGTGACATGGGTTTCAACCAGCGATGGCAGCATATAGGCCACTCCCGGTGCCGGGCCTGCCAGTTCGGAAAATAGATTGGCGGCTCCGCGGATCATTCCAAGCAACTGATCATACGTCACGCGACGCGGTTGCTCGTCGGCTGCGCCAGTCATCAACATTGTGATCGCTGTCGCGTCCCCGTTTCGTTTCGCGCTGGCGATAAACACATCCAGAATGCTGTGCTCAGGCAGACGCTGTTCCAGGGTTTTTTCCGCTTCGAACCTTTGCAGGTCGTCAAGGGTGCAAATGCGTTTATTGCCAAAATCTGCCATGAGTGTTGATTATCCAAGGTCCCAATTTGAACAGGTATGTTTGCCGAATTGGTCGCTTCTGACAAGGCCGGTGAGCTCTCACAGGTGCGCCGCTTCCTCAGCAGTCCGAACGGTAATTGAGCGTTGGATTACTGGTTTCTGATATTTATTCAAACACAGTCTATGAAGATGGGTGTGTTGCGGCGATCCAGTAAATTCGCTCCCGTGCTGCTCTGATCAGTCGTGGATTTGCCAATAACTTTCGGATTTTTTTCCCTGGGAATTGACAGGACCAAGAAATTACCTTCAATTTCTTACATCTAAGTTTACGCGCGTTAAATCGAAACTTGCGACGATGACCGGCACGGGAACTCAGTGTAGATAGAGCAATATCAGCGGGATAGCTGCGGAATGGAATAATGAGTACTGAAAAAATAAAGAACATGGAAGAATTCGCTGCCAAATGCGGTGTTTCCAGACCAACGGTGTCGAAATATTTTAACGATCCAAACAGTGTGCGCGCAAAAACCCGCAGGCGCATTGAAGAGGCGCTGGAGCGCTTCGACTATCGTCCCAACATCTATGCGGTCAATCAGAACCGCCGCCTGACAAAAAACATCGGCATTGTAGTACCCTATCTCGCCGACCCGTTTTTCGCGGAAATCGCTCGTTTTCTGGAAACCCGTTGTATCGAAGCCGGGTTTTCTCCCTCGCTTTTCAGTTCGCATGGTAAGCAGGAGTTGGAAAACGAAATCCTCAATACGCTGAGATCGATGAAACCTGCGGGAGTATTGCTGGCGCCTTTGGGGCGTGCATCAGATCGCAAAGTTGTTGAGCAGTTCTGTCGGGATGTGCCGACCGTTCTCTTTGACAGTAATATTGAAGGGATTGGTGACGTATTTGTTGGGTCTGACAACCCGCAATTTACCTCGATGATGGTCCAATATTTGTGCCGGACCGGAGAGCCACCCTGCTTTTTCGAGATGAAGACTCCACCGAACCCAAATGCCGGAAAACGCCGACAGGGTTACCTGGATGCGATGGAAAAACAGGGGCATGAGCCGTACATATTTCAAGCGCAGGGCGAGGGTTGGGCCCTGGAAGAAATCGGCCTGCGCGAGGGAATTAGGCTGCTGGACAGTGGCGAAATGCAATCTTCGACAATACTTTGCAGCAATGATCGCCTGGCCATTGGGTTTCTTGCGGCCTGCTTTCAAAATGGGTTGCGGGTGGGCATTTCCCAAGACTGTGATATTCGCGTTGCCGGTCTCGATGGCCATCCATTTTCAAGTTTCACCTGTCCACCTCTAACCACCGTGTCTCACGACTATCAAGCGATATCCGAGCGCAGCGCTGAGTCGCTTTTCAATATGATTGAAGATGGAAATCGCCCCACGTCTCGCGAGGAAAAACTGTTTGATGGCAAGCTGATAATGCGTACATCGGCATAGTGTTCACAGGTCAAAACTTAGCGCGCGTAAAAAGTATATTGACCACGCGTACAATATTGACTAGCGTCGTCCCAGTTCAGCATACCAAGGGAGGAAACCGGATGCTTTCTAAGAAACTACTTTGTTTGTCCAGTGCCGTTGCCATGACTGTGGCGACCAGCGCTCTGGCCGATACACTCACCATCGCTACCGTGAACAACGGTGATATGATCCGTATGCAGGGTCTGACCGATGATTTCACCAGGAAAACTGGCCACTCTGTTGAGTGGGTCACACTGGAAGAGAACGTTCTGCGTCAGCGCGTAACGACCGACATCACCACCAAGGGCGGTGCCTTTGATATTATGACAATCGGCATGTACGAAACCCCGATCTGGGGCAAAAACGGCTGGCTGGTTCCTTTGGACGATCTGTCTGCTGAATATAATGCTGGTGACATTTTGCCTGCGATGAGCGGCGGCCTGTCTTATAATGGTACGTTGTTTGCTGCACCGTTCTACGGTGAATCATCGATGATCATGTACCGCACCGATCTGATGAAAGCTGCCGGTCTGGAAATGCCCGATGCGCCTTCGTGGTCGTTCATTGCCAAGGCGGCACGCGCGATGACTGATCGAGACAAAGAAATTAACGGCGTTTGCCTGCGCGGCAAAGCCGGTTGGGGTGAAGGCGGTGCCTTCATCACAGCGATGTCAAATTCATTTGGCGCACGTTGGTTCGACGAAAACTGGAACGCCCAATTCGATACGCGCGAATGGTCCGATACGCTTAATTTCTACGTGAATATGATGAACGACGCGGGTCCTCCGGGCTTCTCGACCAACGGGTTTAACGAAAACCTGTCGCTCTTCCAGCAAGGCAAGTGTGGCATGTGGATTGACGCGACTGTTGCTGCATCTTTCGTCACGAACCCTAAAGACTCAACCGTAGCTGACAAAGTTGGTTTTGCTTTGGCGCCAGATAATGGCATGGGTGTACGTTCCAACTGGCTGTGGGCATGGGCTTTGGCCATCCCGGCTGGTACGCAGAAAGAAGCTGCTGCCAAACAGTTCGTCGAATGGGCAACCGGCACAGGCTACATCGAGCTCGTTGCAGCCAAAGAAGGCTGGGCCAACGTGCCTCCTGGTGCGCGCACCTCGTTGTATGAGAACCCGAACTACAAGGCGGTTCCGTTCGCTCAAAAGACCCTGGACTCCATCCTGTCGGCTGATCCGAACAACTCAACCGTCGATCCAAGCCCCTATGTGGGTATTCAGTTTGCAGCCATCCCGGAGTTTGCCGGCATTGCAACTGAAGTCAGCCAGGAGTTCTCCGCAGCCTATGCGGGACAGCAAACCGTGGCAGAAGCACTGGCTAAAGCTCAGGCTTTGACCAACGAGGCAATGGAAGCTGCTGGCTACCGCTAGTCGCTCCTGACTTTGAGGGGTCGCGATAAATCGTGGCCCCTCCCACCAAGATACTCCATAAATGGAAATCGACGTCTCAAACGGCAATCCCGTCAACAGGAGAGGTGCACCCAATGGCAACGCAGAACTCCAGATCCGCAGCCCGCCTGATGTTGGCCCCGGCCGTGATCCTGCTTCTTGGTTGGATGCTTGTACCGCTGACGATGACTTTGTGGTTCTCGTTTCGAAAATACCTGCCTCTTCGCGGAGGTGATTTGGGTTGGGTGGGATTTGACAACTACATTCGCTTCGTCAGTTCGATTTCTTTCTGGCCCAGTATTCAAACAACCTTGATCATCGTCGGTGGCGTGCTCACCATCACGGTGGTGTTCGGCGTCCTGCTGGCTCTTTTGCTCGACCAGCCAATGTGGGGACAGGGTATCGTCCGCGTCCTGGTTATTGCCCCGTTCTTCGTAATGCCGACGGTCTCGGCACTCGTTTGGAAGAACATCTTCATGGATCCTGTGAACGGCCTGTTTGCACATCTTTGGAAATTGTTTGGCGCAACACCGATCGAATGGCTGTCTCAGGCATCTATTCAATCGATCATCATAATCGTCAGTTGGCAATGGCTGCCCTTCGCAACGCTCATCCTGCTGACTGCCGTTCAATCACTGGATAGAGATCAACTTGAAGCTTCCGAGATGGATGGCGCGAAGCCGCTGCAGCGCTTCGCCTACATCATCCTGCCGCACCTGGCGCGCGCCATGACCATCGTCGTGTTGATCCAGACGATCTTCCTGCTGTCGATCTTCGCCGAGATATTCGTAACCACAGGAGGCGCATTCGGCACCAAAACACTTACCTACCTGATCTTTCAGCGAGTGTTGGAAAGTCAGAATATCGGGCTTGGCTCGGCAGGTGGAATATACGCCGTTATCCTCGCCAACATCGTTGCCGTCTTCCTGATGCGCATCGTCGGCAAAAACCTGGACGCGTGAGGAGGAACTGATCATGGCTCGCAGAATTACAAACAACCGCAAGATCATCAATACCACCGCTGCCTGGGGCATTGGTTTGCTGATCTTCTTCCCAATTCTTTGGACAATCCTGACCAGCTTCAAAACGGAAGCGATGGCGATCGCCGATCCACCGGTCTTCCTGTTTTTCGACTGGACGCTGGAAAACTACTCGGTGGTGCAGGAGCGTTCCAACTATGGTCGCTTTCTGTGGAACTCGATCTTCATTGCAGGCGGTTCGACCATTCTTGGTATTATTGTCGCGGTGCCTGCGGCCTGGTCCATGGCCTTCGTGCCCTCCAAGAGGACCAAAGACATACTATTATGGATGCTGTCGACCAAGATGCTGCCCGCAGTTGGGGTGCTCTACCCGATCTACCTGCTGTTCATAAAATTCGGGCTGCTCGACAGTATTTTGGGCCTGACAATCGTGTTGATGTTGATCAACCTGCCGATCATTGTCTGGATGCTTTACACCTATTTCCGCGAGATCCCCGGTGAGATCCTGGAAGCCGCGCGGATGGACGGGGCCTCGTTAAAATCAGAGATCCTTTATGTGCTGACACCGATGGCGGTGCCGGGCATTGCCTCAACACTGCTTCTCAACTTCATCCTCGCCTGGAACGAAGCGTTCTGGACGTTGAACCTGACGGCTGCGAAGGCGGCGCCGTTGACCGCATTCATCGCCAGTTACTCAAGCCCTGAGGGTTTGTTTTATGCAAAATTGTCCGCCGCTTCGACTATGGCAATCGCCCCAATATTGGTCTTGGGATGGTTCAGCCAGAAACAATTGGTACGCGGCCTCACATTTGGCGCCGTCAAATAAGGCGCGGAGGAAATTATGGGAACGATCACACTTAAACAAGTCGCCAAGAGCTTCGGCGATACGCTGGTAATTCCACCGCTGGATCTTCAGATTAATGACGGCGAGTTCGTCGTCTTTGTCGGACCGTCGGGATGCGGTAAGTCAACCTTGTTGCGCCTGATTGCTGGTCTTGAAGACGTTTCCAGCGGGCATATCGAAATCGATGGAGCAGACGCAACTGACATTCCCCCTTCCAAGCGTGGCTTGTCGATGGTTTTCCAGTCCTACGCGCTGTATCCGCATATGTCAGTGCGCAAGAACATTGCCTTTCCATTAAAAATGGCGGGCATTGATGCAAAGATTGCCAAGAAGAAGGTCGAGGATGCTGCCAAGGTGTTGAACCTGTCGGATTATCTGGAGCGTCGTCCCGGTCAGCTTTCTGGTGGCCAGCGTCAAAGGGTGGCCATCGGACGTGCTATTGTGCGTGAGCCGGAAGCCTTCCTGTTTGACGAACCCTTGTCAAACCTGGACGCTGCTCTTCGCGTTAATATGCGGCTGGAAATCTCAGAGCTGCATCAGGAACTGGCAACAACGATGGTCTATGTGACGCATGATCAGGTCGAAGCCATGACCATGGCTGACAAGATCGTGGTTCTGCAGGCCGGGATCATTGAACAAGTAGGATCGCCATTGGAACTCTACAGCTCTCCGGCTAACCGCTTCGTTGCCGGATTTATTGGCTCACCGAAAATGAATTTCATTGAAGGTGAGACTGCTGCCAAATACGACGCCCATGCCATTGGCATTCGTCCAGAACATTTTATCCTGTCTAACCAGGAAACCGAAGATAGCTGGAAGGGTAAAGTTGAAGTATCAGAACACCTCGGCTCCGACACATTCTTTCACATCAACACCGGGGAGCGAGGCGTATTGACGGTTCGGGCCATTGGCGAGTATGCGCTGCGGCATGGGGACAGCTGCTGGGTCACGCCAGACGAAGATCGTATTCATCGATTTGACGTTGCTGGGATCACTCTGGAAAGCTGACGATGACAAGACTGAAGGGCAAAGTAGCTATTATTACCGGATCGGCGCGTGGAATTGGACGCACATTCGCGGAGGTTTATATCCGCGAAGGTGCGTCGGTTGCTATTGCCGATATCGATTTCTCGAGAGCTCAACAGACTGCTGAAGAACTCGGAGAGGCTGCATTTGCGGTGCAACTCGACGTTACGTCACAAGACAGCATCGACGCAGCGGTTCAGGAAACCGTCGCCCAATTCGGCCAGATCGACATTTTGATCAACAATGCCGCATTGTTTACCGCTGCTCCGATTGTCGAGATTGATCGGCAGAATTATGAGCAAGTCTTCGCGGTCAATTTTACCGGTTCTTTGTTCATGCTGCAGGCCGTCGCCAAACATATGATTGAACGGAAAAAGGGCGGTAAAATCATCAACATGGCCAGCCAGGCCGGGCGCCGGGGGGAAGCTCTGGTTGCTGTATATTGCGCGACCAAAGCGGCAATCATTTCATTGACCCAGTCGGCGGGCCTCGATCTCATCAAACACGGTATCAACGTCAATGCTATTTCACCCGGCGTCGTCGATGGAGAGCACTGGGATGGTGTCGATGCGTTTTTTGCCAAACATGAGAACAAGCAGCCGGGGCAGAAGAAGAAGGAAGTTGGTGAAGCTGTCCCCTTTGGCCGCATGGGCCGGGCCGAAGACCTGACCGGCATGGCCGTTTATCTCGCCAGTGACGAATCTGATTATGTCGTGGCGCAAACATATAATGTTGATGGTGGACAATGGATGAGCTGATCGCCCCTTCTGACCAGAACCTGCAGGCGCTTTCGGCGCTCGCTCGCGCGCCGCGCTATCAGCGAGGCGATCTGTCGGCGGGGATCGTCCATATTGGCCTGGGCAATTTTCACCGTGGCCACCAGGCGTGGTATCTGCATCGGCTGTTCGATGCAGGGCAGGATCAGGACTGGGCAATTATTGGGGCCGGAGTGCGGCCCGGCGATCGTTTGCAGCGGCAAAAACTGTTGGCCCAGGACTGTCTGACAACGCTTATCGAACTGCATCCTTGGGGTAAGTCTGCGGAAATCGTTGGATCAATGATCGATTATGTCGCCGTTGAAGAAAGCAACAGCCAGTTGATATCGCGCATGGCTGAACCGGACATTCGCATCGTCTCTTTGACGGTCACCGAAGGTGGTTATTACATCGATCTGGCAAGTGGTGGGTTTGATTCCAGCCATCCGGATATCGTCCATGATGCTTCCCACCCGGACACGCCGCGAACAGCATTCGGTGCCATTATTGCGGCTCTGCGATTGCGTCGGCAACGTGGTGTTGGACCCTTTACCGGATTGAGCTGTGATAACCTGCAGGGCAATGGCGATATCTTGCGGCGCAGTATCCTTTCGCTCGCCCATCTGACCGATCCAGAACTCGCCGTTTGGATTGACGAGCAATGCAGTTTTCCAAACTCTATGGTTGATTGCATCGTCCCGGCCACCGGGCCAGATGAATTTAATTTGGCGCGCAGTTTCGGCATTGATGACGCGGTGCCGGTCACCCACGAAAACTTTCGCCAATGGGTGATCGAAGACGATTTTTGCGCCGGTCGTCCGGCATGGGACAAGGTCGGTGCGACGTTTTCTGCTCAGGTTGATCAGTATGAGGCCATGAAGTTGCGGATCCTCAATGGTGGTCACCAGATCATTGCACTGCCCGGTGAACTACTGGGTATTGAAACCATTGCCAGCTCCATGGCGCATCCGCGGATCCGGCAATTCTTGCGCAAGGTGATTACCCAGGAGGTTGCTCCCCATGTGACATCTATGCCCGGAATGTCGGCGACTGAATATCTTGATTTGATTGACAGCCGGTTTTCCAATGCGGAAATCAAGGACACGACACGCCGCGTTGCATTTGACGGATCAAGTCGTCATCCGGGTTTTATTTTGCCTTCAATTTGGGATGGACTGGAGAGCGATATTTCAGTTTCTGGACTGGCGCTTGTATCGGCTCTTTGGTGCATTTATTGCGCAGGCAAGCGCGAAGATGGTGCTGCAATCAGACCCAACGATCCTAACTGGGACGAATTGAACCGGGTCGCGATTGAGGCCGGTCAAACACCGTCAATATGGCTGGAGATGCGTCAATATTACGGCGACCTTGCCGACGACAGACGCTTTGCCGAACGATTTTTGAATTGGCATGCCATGATTGCAGGGCAGGGCGTCGAAGCGGCGTTGGAGAAATATCTCGCCCCATAAATTCGTAATGCCACTGCTCAATTGCCCCATTTAGGCCTGAAAGGTCGAGAAGCACGGTCTGTCACGTCCGGTGTGCCAGCAAAATTACACACAGGGAACCACAATCGCGCGCACTTCGCCGTCAGGCGCTGGTTCGGCTATGGCCTTGGCAGTTTGGTGAAGCGAAATTGTTCGGGTGACAAGTGGAGCGATCAAAATCGTGCCGTCGGCAATAAGTCGAGCCGCACGTTCATGGGTGAACGGGTTTATGAAACTGAAGTGCATCTGGATTTCTCTGAACAGAAGGTCAAAAGGCTCGATCTCCACTTGCTCTCCGCTTGGCAGCACCCCGAGCACCACAATCCGCCCTCCGGTTCTTGTGAGGCCTGGGGCCATTTTGACCGTCGCGGCCACCCCGGCGCACTCCACCACCAAGTCAGCACCTGTCGGCCACTGTTGGCGCATCTGGTCCTGCGATCCCGCAACCAGATTAGCACCCATTGCACGACCCAGTTCCTGTTTTGCAGCGCTTCGGGTCAACAACATAACTTCGCACCCGGCAAGTTTAGCCAGCTGGACCGCCAGCAAACCAATTACCCCACCACCAATGATCAGCACGCGTTCGCCCGGCCTTGCCGCTCCAAGATCCATGCCGTGCAAAGTGCACGCGAGCGGTTCGCAAAAGGCGCCGTGTAACGCATCGAGTTCTGCGGGAAGTTGGTGTGCTTTTGCTGCAGGAAAGGCACAGAATTCAGCAAAACCACCATCCCGATGAATACCGGTCGCGATATTTTTGGAGCACAGATTTACCCGACCACGCCGACACTGGTTGCAGTTGCCACACCAATCGTTTGGATCGCAAGTTACACGGCTGCCCAATGGTACGCCGGTATCATTGCTGTCGACAACAATTCCGGAAAACTCGTGTCCCAATGTTGCGCCCGGCACTGATGGAAATTCGCCTTTAAACAGATGCCTGTCGGTGCCACATATGCCTGCAGCTTCGACCTGCACAAGGATCTCGCCGGGCCCTGGTATGGGCATCGGCACCTCAACCGTGCGGATGTCCCCGATCGCCATCAGCCGCGTTGCAAGCATGGTAATTTCTCCCCGGCGGTTCCGTTTTCCCGGCTGATCCGGCTGTCAGCATTTCATCAACTCTAGCTATAATTGCGGCGACTGACCATCGATTATCGACAGGTCAGGTCCATCGTATTGATGAGCGGATGTAGAATCAATCAGTCAAAAAAACTTCATAATAGGTTGAAAAAATGGTGTTTTAGCGGGCCTTGAAATTCGTCGGTACATTCTGATTTCACTTTTGAATTTCGGATGGAACCGAAGACCGCAATTTACTTCGCCGTTCTCTGTAGGCAATGAACAGCCCTGAGGAGAAGATGACTGCTGCACCAATCCAGGTGTAGATATCCGGTGTTTCGGAAAAAAACCACACGCCCAGCAGAGCGGTCCAGATCAGTTTCAGAAAATCGAACGGCAATACCGCCGTTGGTTCTGTTTCCTTCAGGGACTGGCTCAGCGAGATTTGCGCAATGGTTCCGCTGAGGCCGATAAACGACAACCACACCAGGTTATCAATCGTCAATGGCTGCCACACCCACAGCGCAGGCCCAAGTGAAAATGCGCATAGAAATATGCCCATCCACCCAACAATTGTTACGCTGGATTCGGTGCGTGACAGCAGCTTGATCAGGATCACCGCGACCGCCCACACGGCTGCGGCACCGGCCGCCAAAAGTCCCCCGGTGTCGAGTGCAACCATGCCGGGCCTCAGGATAATCAACATGCCCAGAAAGCCCGTTGCAATCGCCAGCCATCGATACAAGCGAAATCGCTCACCGAGCACGACAATACTCAAGACTGCCACGAATATCGGAGCTGTAAAACTCAACGCGGTTACTTTGGCCAGAGGGGTCATCGACAGGGCGGTGAAGAACATCAGCATTGCGGCAATATTGATCACCCCGCGCACGGCGTGAAGGCCGATGCGGCGGCTGCGGAACATTTCAAACTTTGATCGAATGAGCAGCGGCAGCAGAAAGGCGAAGCCAAACAGGTTTCTAAAAAACGCTATCTGGAAGGGGGGCAGTTCGGATGAAACGTATCTGACCAGAGCGTGCATTGTTGCAAACGCCACGGTCGAAACACACATCAGCACGACGCCGCGCAACACACCCGATTGCCGACACCAGGCGTCATTTAGTGCATGTTTATTGATGAGGTGGCCAGAATTGATGGATGAATTCTCGAAACTAGCAGAATGGTTCATTTACTCAAACTCGTAAATTTCTCCGATAGGTGTTGGTGTCAAACGGTCTGAACACATGTTGAACCGCCGCTGCATACCCGAGATTTATGGGGACAAAGCGTCAGGTGGAGCCGGGAAGACGGTAAAAACGTCAGTTTCAAAAAGCCTGGATCGTTCAAACAGGCCGTCAAGGCTGATTGTACTGCCCGCTGGCCGGGGACTTGTTGGAACAAATTTTCCACTTTTGTCGATGGACGGCGAAAGTCCTCTGCGGCGGTCCACCTTGCATGCGTTTGAAATGTTTGGGAATGGCGCTCCGATAGCTTCAATGTCAATTCTCTGAATCGAAATACCAAGCTGCGCAACAAACAGGCATGCGCATCGGGTTCGACGCTTGATGAAGTTTGTTTGAACGTTTGTGTCGGGGAACTGGTTAGATGGGTCCTGAACTCAGGATGAATAGCATATTCAGAATTCCTGCATGTGCGGTGGACTAGCTTTGCAAGACCGAACAACCAATTGCAGAGGGCAGCCCAATGTCAAATTCAATCCTTACTTCACTCGCTATGGCATCAGTTATAGCAATAGGTGCAATTGGCACCGTATCCTTTTCCAGTGAAACCGCATTTGCGAAAAGAAAAGGCGAAGTTCCTATCTCCAATTGGGCGGCTGGCAGAATTTTTTCTAATTGCATGCTGACATCAGACCATAAGATAAAATCGGGCCGGACCTACGATAGATGTTGCTCAAAATCTCTGGGCTATTGCATTAAATGCTCGAAAACAAAAAAAGTCGGTGAGATGTGCGTAAAATCTCCATACAGGATAAGCTATCCGACATCCGGATACGGTAACTCATCAGGAACCGGCACCATGGCGCCGACGAAAGACAAACTCAGACCACGGTTTCCCGGCAAGATGAAACTATTTCGGTACAAATCTTATCGCGCCATCAAAAACTAAACTGGCATCCGCCAAATCTGACTAGGGCCAGGTCTCCACTGTAATGCGACTTGTTTGGGCATTTGTACTGGCCAAAATATCGCCATGCCCGGTTCCAAACGGATAATTCTGAGCCTGTCGGCAGGAGGTAACGAAATAATTCCACGATCAACATTGCCAGTCTCGCCGACACTGGACTATTAGTTCGACTCACAAGGAGGCCAGGACGCAAAGTCTGCGGCGAACCATAAATGACAAATAATGCTCAATCGGGCCAGGACGGCGGTTCCGACCGAATATTTCGCCGGACGGCTTCTGTTGATCCCCATGCAGGATTAGGAGCCATCGCCCGGATCACGCGCATGGCGTTTCACTATCCCGTCCGGGCGGGGCTGGCATTGGTGGCCACTGTGGCGGCGGTTGTGATGCAATTGTCGATCCCTGTCATCCTGGGGCGTGCAGTGGATCAAACCCAGGCGGTGGCCGCGGATAAGGCCGAACCCGAATCGCTCTACCGGATTGCATTGCTCTTGTTCCTTGCAAGTGTCGCACGCGGAATATTTACGCTTGTCCAGAACTACACTGCGGAATCTGTTGGGCATTCACTGGCGCGCGATATCCGAAATGCGGTTTATGGAAAAATCCAGAGCCTGCCTTTTTCGTTCCACGACCGGACCCATTCGGGTGATCTGATCACGGTTGGCATGTTGGATTTGGAAGGCGTGCGGATGTATTTTTCAACAGCATTGGTGCGCACTGTTCTTCTGGGTCTGTTGATCGGACTTGGTGCAACGTTGCTGTTATCGACCAATCTGGTTCTCGGCCTGCTCGCCTTGTCATTCGTGCCATTCGCGGGATGGCGCAGCACGGTGATGCGGCTGGCTCTTCGCCGAACCTGGCTTATCCTTCAGGAACGGCTGGGCGTACTCAGTCAGGTGATGGAGGAAAACCTTGCCGGTATTCGCGTGGTTCGGGCCTTCGCCTCGTCAACGCATGAAATGGAAAAATTCGAAATTGCCTCGAAATCGGCGCTGCAGCTCAGCCATGACAGGATTGAGATCCGGGTTAAAAACACCTCTGCGATGACACTGGCATTCTTTGCCGCGATGGGGTTGGTTCTGTATTTTGGCGGACGGCAGGTGGCGTCAGGCGAGATCACGCTGGGCACTTTGGCGACTTTCCTGACCTTCATGACCATTCTGCAGATGCCGGTGCGCCAATTGGGCATGATGGTGAACGGGTACGCGCGCGCCTCAACCTGTGGCGCACGGCTGTTTGCGCTCATCGATCACGAGACCGAAATCGACAACGCACCGGATGCGCAGGATCTGAAAATCACCGACGGTACGCTGAAGCTTGAAAATGTCAGCTTCGCATATGCTGCAAACAGCGACCGAAGGGCCGTGTCGGGTATCAGCTTTGAAGCACGCAAGGGTGAAACTGTCGGCATTGTCGGCCCGCCGGGCTCGGGAAAAACAACGTTGATGCATCTGATTCCGCGCTTCTACGACCCCACGCAAGGGTCGATCAGCATCGACAGCCAGGACATTCGCGATGCGACCCTGTCTTCTGTTCGTCACGCCGTTGCTGTGGTTCAGCAGGACAGCTTCCTGTTCACCACCTCAATCGAGAACAACATCGCCTATGCGGATCCGTTCACCGAAACGCAGCAAATACGTGGCGTTGCCGAGTCGGCTCAACTGCATGACTATGTGCTTGGATTGCCCGGCAAATACGGCACGATTGTCGGTGAACGCGGCGTATCGCTGTCCGGTGGTCAGCGCCAGCGGTTATCAATCGCGCGTACGCTGATGATGGAGCCCGCGGTATTGATATTTGATGATTCCACGGCGGCCATCGATGCCGGGACAGAAAGTCGTATCCGCACGGCGCTCAAGAAGTATGCCAAGGACCGTGTCACGCTGATCGTTGCCCACCGGCTGGCCAGTCTGATGCACGCCGACAGAATACTGTTCCTGGAACACGGTCAAATCGTCGAACAAGGCACCCATGATGAATTGCTAAAGCTGGGTGGCCGCTACAGCGACCTGCACGAACTGCAAATGCGCCCCAGTGCCGAGATGCTGGCTGAAAAGGACGAAGCACGATGAGCCAGGCCAGAACCGGAGAGCCGCGCGATCCGCACGAAGATGAACGCCCGCGCATGCGCGCTGTTGTCGGATCAGATCGCATCGAAGAAGAGATTTTTGGACGGGTTTTCGACGGCAAAGTCACCAGGCGGATCTGGGAGTTTGTCCGCCCCTACAGACGCCAGGTTTCGATTTCCGTTGCCGCTGTGGTGACATTTACCGGCTCACAGCTGACAATCCCACTGTTGATCAGCTATGCGATCGACAGTGGTATGGCACCTGATGCCCCACCCTCCGTTCTGCTTGGAATCGTGGCAATCTTTGGCCTCGTCGTCGCGGTAAATTATGTCGCCTCGCGTGTGCAGGAGATAGTGACCGGCCGCATGGCCGAGGACGTTCTGTTTGACATTCGGCGTGCCATGTTTGGTCACTTGCAGCGGGTATCACTGTCATTCATGGACAAGACCGAGGTCGGTCGACTGATGTCGCGCTTGCAAGGCGACGTGAACTCTATGCAGGAATTTCTCGAAACTTCGGTGCTGGCCATCGGGGATGTGCTGCTGTTGTTCGGGATTGTCGCCGTCATGCTTTGGCTCGACTGGCAATTGGCGTTGATGGTCTTGATGGTCATTCCCGTATTGTTGGGGGTTCGTATCCTGTGGCTGACCGGGGCCCGTGCTGCATTCATGGCTGCCCATGAGGCCAACTCAATTGCCAACGGTGCCCTGGCTGAAGCAATCCATGGCGTGCGTGCTGTTCAGGCAATGGACCGCGCCAATCTGAATGCCGAACTTTATGGGCAGCTTGTCGACACCACTTTCAACACCCAGTTGCGCGCCTCAAAACTGGCGCAGATCATGATCCCGATCGTCGACACCTTGACCGGCAGTGCGATGGCCGTGGTGGCTGTGGCCGGTGGTCTGATGGTGGTGTCTGAACGCATCGAGGTCGGTGTGATGGTGGCGTTCCTGTTTTACATCCAGCGGTTCTTTGATCCGATCCGTTCGCTGACAATGCAATATTCGGTGATGCAGCGGGCCATGGCATCTGGTCACCGGCTAACCGAGGTGCTGGACGTCGATGTTGATGTGGAAGATGCACCGGACGCGAAACCGCTTGTGAAGGACGATGATGGATCGGTCGAATTCCGCAATGTAACCTTCGGATATGATTCGGAGAATCCGGTGCTCAAGAACGTCAGTTTTCGTGTGAACTCTGGTGAGACTGTAGCGCTCGTCGGACCGACCGGGTCTGGAAAATCGAGTTCGATGGCACTGATACATCGCTTCTATGACGTGCAGGATGGCGCGGTTCTTGTCGGTGGGTGCGATGTCCGTAACGTCACACAAAAGAGCCTTGGGCGCCACATTGCGATGGTGTTGCAAGAACCCTACCTGTTCACCGGAACTGTTCGCGACAACATCCGCTATGCGTCCCACTGGGCTGATGATGAGGCGGTGATTGAAGCCGCAATAGCCGTCGGTGCTCACGAATTTATCGAAGCTCTTCCTCAGGGTTACGACACGATGCTGGCAGAGCGCGGAAGCAATTTGAGCCTTGGACAGCGTCAGTTGCTGAGCTTTGCTCGTGCGCTGGTTGCGGATGCTAAAATTCTGGTGCTGGACGAGGCGACGGCCAATATTGACAGCTACACCGAAATGCAGATTCAAAAAGCGCTGCAGCGGCTGCTTGAGGGGCGTACCGGGTTGGTCATTGCCCATCGTCTGGCCACGATCCGCAATGCCGACCGCATCATGGTATTGCAACAGGGGCGACTGGTTGAGCAGGGTGACCACGATGCACTGATCGGGCAGGGCGGCCTCTATGCCCAACTCTACCAGCTCAACTATGCCAGCTTCGACGACCTCCCGGATGAACTGTCCGACGAAGACCGGGCCCTTGCCACCTGATCAGATCGGCACATCGGTCTCGCAATTGCGGGATCAAAACTGGATAATTCCAGCTCTGAATGACCTCATTTCAAAACAGGCACGTCAATCGGCCAATGCCTCTCTCATGCAATCAGTCGATTTGATCCCGTGGGTGCCGATGGCTGACACCGGGCAATATCTATAATTTGGGGTCACTTCGCAGGTGCGGTAGTACCGCACCTGCTGACGATATCGCGCTGCCTGGGTCCAGGCCCTAGTTCCCGCCGCTTTGCTTCAGCCAGCGGGCCATGCCGCGGATGTTGGGTTCACGAAAATTCTTGAACGAACCCCAGTCGGCATATTCGTCCAGCGTTAGTTCGGTGACGAGATCATCCACACTCTTGCCTCCCTTCAAGCCTGCCTTCACCAACGCCATCAGCTTTTCGACATATTCACGGTGGGCTGTCGCATCAGCCTTGACACCCATTGCGCCATGGCCCGGTGCTAGAATATCGAAGTCCAAACCCTCAACGGTCTTGATCTGGTTGATAATGCCGCCGATATCGGCCCGCGGAAAATCCCTGAACGGCAGCCTGTTTACAGATACGGCATCGACAGCAAAGGCGACGTTTTCCGGTCGCACCACCATGGCTATCAGGTCGTCGCCATGGCCCTTGCCCAGATATGTCAGTTCGACGGTCTTGCCGCCGATTTCGATCGTGTGATTATCGTCGAAGCGGGTTTTCGGCGTAACGCCGTCGATTGCCTCAGGCGCATTCTTGTGGGCAACGACTTCGGCGGTATCGGTGAACACCGCTCCGCCTGATGCGTGGTCACCGTGGCTGTGGCTGTAGATCAGATATTTGATCGGCTGATCGGTAATCTTGCCGATCTCTGCCTTCAGCCATTCAGCCGCTTCCTTGTTGATCGGGTCGGTCACCACCACGCCCTGCGGTGTGACAACGAAAATGTTGAAGTGGAATTTGTTCTGGAACCGGTAAACATCGCCGGCGATGTTGGTAATCGACCGTTTCGTCTCCTGAGCAAATGTGCTGGTCGCAAGCAACGCGCCTACGATGAGTGTGGCGAAAAGTCTAAGCATGATGTTTTCTCCCTGTACAATTAACGACATTGTACTTCCATTGTGGCACTGCAGCCAGATTAGCAGAAGCTGACCACGGAATACGCCGGAAATTTGTCGGGCCGTTCAAGATAATGTGACCGGGTCGCATGAGCCTCAGGCAGCAATGTTCTGCGCTAATTATTGATGGGCCGGAGCCAGATAAACCGGTGCTGGCTGGGTGAAGAAACTGTGCAATACATGATAGGCAAGAAGATAGTTTTTTTGCTGAAAACTTGCGTGCGAAATACCAGGCATGATGGAGAATTGCTTGTCCATATTTGGCAGCGCAACATAGAATTTGATCAAATCTTCAAGGCTGGCAATCCCATCATATTCACCGCGCATGATAATCGTCGGCACTGTTACTTTTTCAGGATCGATCAACGGCAGGTTTGCGCACATGTCGATATAGGTTCCATTGGGCATGGAATCGTCGAGTGCCGTAATGGCGTCTGCAAAAGCATTCACGGTGTCCATATCGGCTGTATCGGGATGATCGCGGTTGAAAATTGAATGAACAAAAGCCCGGTCAATCGGACGCCGCGGGCTGGCCCGAAACTCGGGTAGCTTTTTACGTCGTTCAACCAGAGTGGCGGCGCCCTCTCCAGTCCACACAAACGCATCAAGGGCAATTCGTGCAACCCTTTCAGGGTGCATCTCTGCAAATTTTGCTGCTCGAAGGGCTCCCGAAGAAATGCCATAAACCAAGAGCGGTCCGCACTGGCGCAACTCCTGAATATAGGCGCTGGCTGCGGCCAGGTCGTGCCCACCATTTTCGATACCGCACATGACGTCGCGGTCTTTGGTTGAACGGCCATAGCCTTCCATATCCACACACCAGCAGTCAAACCCCTGTGCAGCAAACCAGTCCATGACTGAGCTGTAAGGCCGACCTTTGACCTGCAGGTCAAAAGTCGGCTGTGAAGCCATGGACGAGCCATGTACGAACAGGATCGTACCCCTATCGCTGTTTGGCTGTCCGGCATATTTTTCCCAAAGGAAGAGATCAACTTCTTTGCCTTTTTTTGTCCAGTGCTCAACACCAGTTATTTCGACCTGAGGGGGTAGATCCGTCATGTTCAGTTTCTCCAGAATGTATCAGGGTCCTGACCCTAATTGCCGGTTGGTGTGGCGCTATGTTTCTTGTGTCCCCGGTTACTTACCAAGTCGGGTCATTTGTTTTTCGGGATAACGTGCCCCCAAAACAGATTTCGCATTCGATGCCTGTTCAATTTGATTCAGTTCATCTGCACCAAACTGGACAGTCAGTGCGGAAAGCGCGTCATCAAGTGTTTTGCGTCGCGAACACCCCGGAATGGGGACAATATTTTCACCTCGGGCCATAACCCAAGCGATGCAAAGCGCAGCAGTTGAAACACCCTTTTGGTCAGCCATGGTGGCCAAAGCATCTACCAGTTGAAGATTGTGACCAAGATTATCCCCTTGAAAACGCGGCATCGCGCGGCGACGATCATTTTCGGTCAGCTGATCAAGATTTCGAATTTCCCCCGCCAACAATCCCCGGCTCAGCGGAGAATAGGCGACGAATCCAATATCCAGTTCGTTACAAACCGGCAAAGTAGAGTTTTCGACATCCCGTGTGGCGAGAGAGTATTCGGTCTGGATTGCCGATACAGGGTGCACCGCGTGGGCGCGACGAATTGTTTCCTCACCGGCCTCTGAAAGTCCAATATGGCGAACTTTTCCAGCCTCGACGAGACGGGCCATTGCACCAATTGTATCCTCGATGGGAACGGTCGTATCAATTCGATGGACGAAGTAGAGATCAATTGTCTCCACTCCCAGTCGATCCAATGATTTATCGCATGCCTGGAGTACATATTCGGGCTTGCCACTGACAGTACTGGTTCCGTCCGGGAAGCGAATATTGCCAAATTTTGTCGCCAGGCACACGCGGTCGCGAAGGCCCTTCAAAGCTTCACCCACCAGGATTTCGTTGTTACCGCCATTATAGGCGTCGGCTGTATCGATCATGGTGACACCGGCGTCTACCGCTCGATGTATGGTGCGCTTTGCCTCCTCCGGATCCGGTGTTCCATAAAGCGGCGTCATGCCCATGCACCCAAGGCCCATGGCAGATACCTTCAGGCCCTGACTTCCAAGTTTGCGCTTATTCATTGTCCCGTCCTTTCGTCAAGTTCAGCCATGATAGCTGAGGATGTCCAGTCCACATTCCCGGTCAAGAAGATATACAAGACCCCGTGCGTCGGTATCTACATCATTGCTCTGTGGTGCAGCGGCACCGGGTCTCGGTGCAGGAATGAAAAAGCCATCTTCGCGCGGCTTATACGGGTCGGAAATATCAACAACCCGCAACCCTCCGGCAAACCAGGCGCAGAACACTTTGTCAGCTTCAATATGCTCTTGAAACTGATGCATTCCAAACCGGCAGCCGGGAGTGCGTGACCACGGACTGTCCAATTCACTGACATGGAAGGTAGACAGTGGAATTATATTGTTCAGGTCGCTCACATCAAACACCCAAAGTCCAGCATGTGGCTGACCGTGCCGGTGGTTGTGTTCCTCATCACAAACAAGCGCTATTCTTTTGCCGTCAAACAATTTCTGGGCAGGCAATATTGTATGGGTCGGTTCAACCACTGCCGGGTGATAGTTATGGCTGCCAACGGTGACTGGATTGGTTATGTCGGTAACATCAATGACCCGTATCCCGGCATGCCAAACCGAGGCCCATAGTTCATCTCCCACCCGCATTGCATGATGCAGGCGGTTGCCGTAGCCAGACCAGGTGGGAACTTCTCCCGCAGCCACATTCTGCCCCGGCATCCACCACCGGGAAACCTCCGCAATGTTCTGTGGGTCGCTGATATCGTAGATAACGAGGATATTGCCGACAAACCCCTCCATTTCTGTCGATATGTAGGCGTGGTTTTGATCCATATCGAAACGATGCACACCAAAGCCGTGGGTTTGCACATAGTTGAGCAATTGTGGCCGGGTAGGGTCAGAAATATCCCAAAGTTTGAATCCGCCTTCGTCATATCCACGTTCCAGACCCGTCTGCATATCTGAAACATCTTGCACTGTTATACCCATTGATTGAGCAATCTGCTCCGTAGTCGGGTTCGCAACCCCTTCATTTTGCAGTTGTTGGATGATCTCGGGAATTTGCTTGCCCCGGCGAAGAAAGTGTCGCCGATCCTGTTCCACATTGGTGATCATTCGGGATCCGCAAACCCGCACCTTGTGGGTGTGTGACCAGGGACTGCCAACTTCAAGTTCTGCAATCACTTTGGGTTGTTCAGGATCCGAAACATCAACGACGGATGTACCAAGGGGCGGCTTCATATGACCGATATATGCAAAGTCTCCCTGAACCACGATTTGACCGCCACCAGCAATATCCAGGCCTGCCAGATGTTTCAGATTGGAAGATATGCGAGCATCCGTCATCTTCCAGCCAATTTCCTTTTCAGGGGGCCGGCAAATAGTGAAGCCAACAACAACACCCACAATACGTTGCCAATATTCGATGAGAAAAGAGTGGTCAGGTCCCCCTGGGATATGCGCAGCGCCCGCAGAAAAAAATTCTCCAGCAGAGGGCCCAAAATGACACCAATTAAAATGGCGGCAACATGGTATCCGGTCTTGCGGGCAATATATCCTATGATGCCGAATATAATGGCGACGCCCATATCAAAAACATAGGCGCGCGGCACAAATGATCCGACCAGGGTGAAAGCAATGATGATCGGGGCAATGTAGATGGTTGGGACCACAAGGACATTGGAAAAGTAGCGGGTCAAAGGAAGTATCAGCAAACCAAGCAGGACATAGGTTATTGCCATCGCCACAAACGGGCCATAGCCAACCAGTGGATTGGATTCAAACAGGTCAGGCCCAAACTGAACCCCGTGATATTCCAGCACAACCGCCATGATGGCCGCTGTGGCTCCACCAGGTACCCCAATGATCAGGAGTGGGATCAATGTCCCCGAAGTCACGCCATTATTGGCCGATTCCGGCGCGATAAGCCCTTCAATATGGCCTGTCCCGTAGAGCTCCGGGGTTTTTGAAAATATCCGCGATTGCTGGTAGGCCACAAATGAGGCTATGGCAGCACCTGCACCTGGGATGACGCCGACAACCAGCCCGAGCATGCCGGTCCAGACCACGTGCTTCCAGCGTGCCAGGGTTTCGCGGATACCTTCAAACGTGGCAGACCAGCCCGCGGCGACCTTGATGCTGTCAACGTTTTCGGTCAGCACCACCCGGCGTTCGATGACGACGAAGGCCTCTGATATGGCAAACAGTCCAACTAATGCCGGAATCAGCGGGACTTTGTCATAGAGTTCCAGAAATCCAAATGTGCCACGCGGCGCCTCGTACACCACGTCGGCGCCAATATAGCCGATCATCAGGCCAAAAAGTCCTGCAATCAGCCCTTTTAATGTGTCGTCGGCAGATATGGTTGCGATCAGTGATATGCCGAACAGCATCACCACGATCATTTCCACGCTATGCAGGTGAAACGCTACTTGCGAAAGCCAGGGAATAAGGATCAAGGCCATCAAGGTGGTGAGCAAACCGCCAAATACCGATGCCGTAAACGAAATTGCCAGAGCCTGCTGGCCCCGACCGGATGTTGCCATTGGATAGCCGTCAAGCGGTGTCGCGGCGGCTCCGGCGGTGCCGGGAATGTTGACAAGTATGGCGGGAATTCCTGCCCCAAGCCGCGAAGCGGTATATATGGCCACCATGAATATCATCCCGGCCTCCGCCGACATCGACAAGGTCAGTGGCAGCAAAATAATTATCGTGTTGGCGGCGCTAAATCCGGGAATCGCGCCAACGACAATTCCAAGTACGGTTGCCGGGATAATCACCCACCAATAGCCCAGCGTCTCGACAAACAGCGAAGGTAAAACCGAAAGATCAATTTCCATCGCGCAGCTCCTCGATGGTGCGCTCTATCGGACCCTTGGGAAAGCGAGTTTCAAAAACGAAGATGAAGACAATGTACCCGATGACCGACGCCGCCAGGGCAATCCCGACAGCTTTCTTCCAGTTCGCCAGCGACGAAAGGAGCATGATCGCCAGGACCAAAAAGAAGAAAGTCGAAAGCGTAAATCCGAGGTCTTCGAGAAACCAGACATAGGCGATCATCAAACAAAGCAATACGATTCTTTTGAGGAGAAGAATTCGATCCGGTATAAGACCACGCCAGCTGATTAGTTCTGTACCCGCATTCAGCCGGTAAGCGGTTCTGATCGCAAAGGCGAATATCGACAGCAATAACAGACCGCTGACCAATACGGCACTGGCCTGGGCAATCCAGGGCACCTCTGTAATGGTGGTGAGATAGTAGATTGCGAATATCAGTGCCAGTCCGGGAATTATCAATTCCGGCAGCACATTTTTTGGCGGGTCGGGTGGGTGTTCGCTCACGAAACTCGTCTTCCAATAGTCAATCGATATCCCCCGAAGCCGGTCTGTCGGTATCGGGGGATATTATTGTGCCTTATGTCTTGGGATAGTTAGCCAGTGAGCAGGTCTTTATATTCTTTGCCAACCGCGGTGATGTCATCAAAATAGGCCTTGCACTGATCGGCATAACCTTCGGCAATGAACTCAATCGGTGCCTTCGCTTTTTTGACCGCTGCGGCATAGTCCGGGTCAGCAAATGTCATCTTCGCGGTTTCGATCAGCTTGGCATAGCGGTCCGGGTATTTTTCGAGTGCGGCGGTTTTAATGCCGAAGGCCCGCGCCCCTGCCGCCAGCGGAGGTAATCCAAGATTGTATTCGGTATTGATGGCAATCGCTTTGGGCATCCGATCCGGCAGAACTATTTTTTCATCAAACAGCCCCAGGATATTGATGTTCTTGCGTCCCATCACCGTGGTCGCAGGCAGGACACCCAGATCGGTTTCGCCTGTCAGAACCCCGTTGCGGGTGTTCTTGCCGCCTGAGAGCGGTATGAGATTTACTTTCATTCCGGTCTTCGCGGCCAGTACCAGCATTCCCAACGAGGCCGGATGTGCCAACCGGCTCGTGGCAACCGTCAACGTCCGCTTTTTGCCTTCGGCAATGACGTCATCAATGGTTTTCATCGAACTGTTGGTGTTGATAAACATGCTGCCAGGATCAGCATCCACCTGAATAATATATTGGTATGCACTGAGGTCGAATGTCGGTTTCTTGACCACCCAGTTCAGTACTTCAGGCCCCATATTGCCGAAGATCAGATCGTGGCAATCGTCAGCTGCCTTGGCCATGTAGGTTTCATAACCAACCCGCCCGGCGGCGCCGGGGAAGAAGCCCGGTTCAAATTCGATGTCGAGATGCTTGGACCAAACTCCGGAAAATGCGCGGAAATTTCGATCGGCCCCGCCACCGGCCCGCGTCGGAATATAGGTTTGCATCTTTCTGTCAGGAAAATCTGCAGCATGGGCCACACCACCGATTGATGTCATTAATCCGGCGGCGCCGGCAGCAGATGAGAGCGCGATGAACTCGCGGCGATTGAACTTTTTGAACTCAGATTTCATTGATACCTCCCGTTAGCACATCCGTGGATTGCAGGACATGTCATCGACAAGTTAGCCGTTCTTGGACATTAGTAAACACAAATATTGGGCGCCCAATTTTCCAACCACTTGGGCTCGAAATTGATAAAAATCAATACTATGCGCGATCTAGCATATTTAAATAATGTAGGTGATAGGAATGTTGAGAAGCTTGTACGGTTCAATTATAAGGCAATGGACAGGTTCGAAATTGTGTTAAATTCTACTGAAGGAATACTTGGTATTTCAATGGGCATGAATTTTCTGCAGCCACCCCCATGGCAAAGGATATTTCATTGCCGATTGCGCCGTCAAAACAATCCAATCGCGATTAATCGCACTCCCATGATCAAAAAGGCAAGCAACACCAGCCGTCTGAACCGAGTCTGAGAGACCCTGTTCCTTAACCACTGACCAATTCCGAATCCGACCAGAACAACACTTGTGACGATGATCGACTTCAAAATCACCGGGAAAGTAATCAGTCCGGCAACAACCTGCCCGGCTCCAAGCGGCAGGCAACCTGCCAGAAACAAAAACCCGGTTGCACCGATAAAACGTTCTTTGGTGGTATTACGGGCAACGAGATACATCGCTACGGTGGGAGACCAGATCGAGCTGACGCCACCTAGGACGCCCGATATAACCCCAAAACCCACCTGCCACCGAAGCCCGGACCCAATCGGCAGGGTAATGCCCAGCAAGAGATTAAGCGAAAAAATCACCATTGCGACACCAATTGCAATCGTCAAAAGTGCGGCGGGATAATCCGCAATGAACATCGATGTAATAAAAATGGCGACAACAATAGCTGCAGCAAACCAAAAATAAGTTGAAGCAATTTCCAGCTTGTCGGGCGCATGGGCAAACTGCAGGAAGTTGGTCGCCAGAATGGGAAGCCACAACAGCGGGATGGCCTCGGTCGGTGGAATCATCAGCGTGAGCAAGCCCATCGCAGCAGCCGGCAGTCCGATGCCAAGAAACCCTTTGACGGTGCCGGCGAGCAGGAAAATGCAGATCAGGGCGGCCATCTGCCAGGGATCGAGCGCCAGAAATAGCCCGAAAAATGCTGAATCACTCACTGTCTGCCTCCGCGCCTGCTTCTGTGCCTGCCTCTTTGCCTGCCTCTGTGCCTGCCTCTGTGCCTGCCTCTGTGAACGACTCTACGGATCGACACCATATACCAGCTTGAACAGTTGCAGGCGCTGAATTTTGCCTGACGGACCCTTTGGCAGATCGTCCAGAACATGGACGCGGTCAGGGGTCTTGAATTTCCCCAACTGCGCGACGCAGTGGCCAAGAAGTTCATCTTCAGTGGCACTTTGCCCCGGCTGAAATTTTACGCAGGATTCGACCCGTTGGCCGTATTGATCACAAGGAACGGCGAAGGCTGCAGCTTCAAGAACGGTCTCATGCTCCAAAAGAACTTCATCCACCTCACGCGGGGCAATATTTTCTCCGCCCTTGATGATCAATTCTTTGATCCGGCCGGTCACAAAAACATAGCCATCATCATCCATATGGCCAAGATCACCGGTCCGAAGCCAGCCGTCCGCGGTTATGGTTTTTGCAGTTTCATCGGGCTGATGCAGATATTCCTGCATCACATTGTCACCACGCACCAAAATCTCGCCAGTTTCGCCACTGGCAACTTCAATCTGATTGTCATCACCAATTATAACCTCATTGCCAACGGCAATGCCGGGCGAACCGATCTTGCCTTGTTCTGGTGGCATTGGGTTGGACAGGATCTGCGCGCCGGTTTCAGTCAGGCCCATGGTTTCGATAATCCTGATGCCAAATCTCTCTTCAAAGCGACGATGTGTATCCGGCGCCAGCGGAGCGGAGGCAGAACGGGAAAACCGTAAACGGGAACGGTCAATTTCAGGAGATGCTTGCTCGCTCAGCAAATAAGCAAAATGGGTCGGGACAGCGCTGAACCAGCTGACATTGTGTTTATTGACGTGCTGCCAAAAGGAGCGAACCGAAAAACGATCGGGCATCACCAGACCGCTGCGTGACATCAGGGTACCCATGACGGTCACACACAAGCCGTTGATGTGATAAATGGGCAGAACGCACATGGCCGTATCATCCGGCTTCAAACCGTGTCCGTGAACCACATTCAGGCCAGCCGCCATCAGGTTACCATGACTTAGAACAACTCCCTTTGGTCGACCGGTTGTGCCGGATGTATACATCAAAAGACCCGGTGTTTTTAACTGCGGCACTGCACGGGGTGCAGTATGCAGATCAGCTTCCACCGGCCATTGTGGGCCGCTGACAGGGTCAATGCGAATTACAGTGACAGGATGATCGACTTCTGTGAGGGCGTCGTCGATCAGGGGACGGCATTCGTCAGCACACAATATGACAGGTGTCTGGGAATGGCCGATTACATATGAAAGCACCCGGGCACCCGCCACCAAATTGAGCGGGGTCGCTACATATCCGCCATAGGTAATGCCAGTAAAACACAAGGTGGACCATATACTGTTGGGCGCCGCAACAGCGATGGCTGCGCCCTCAGTCAATCCAAGACCGTCCAGATGGCGGGCAACCTCGCGCGAGTGTCCAGCAGCCTCGGCCCATGTTACACTTGCACCAGTGTCGGGGGAAGTTATCCAAACGGCGTCGGCATCGCTGCTGGCATTGGTTTCCAACCGCTCTCCAATGCTTGTCGTCATTGTCCGTAAGCTTCCCAGTAGTCGGCGAAGATGTCATCCAGCTCCGGCCGACGTTCTTTGATGGTTCGGGCGATGACGACCTTGTTGACAAAATGCTCCCAGTTCAGATTGCCGTCGATGGAGTTGCCTCCCCAACTGCCACACCCCATGGACAGGGAGAAAGGCAGACCGTTGTTGAAAAATCCACCAGTGGCAAAACAGTGGGCCTGATTGACGATTACCCGGCAGGTGCGGGCTTCCATAGCTAGCCGACGGGCACGGGAATCGTCTTTTGAGTGCAGGCCCAGAGAGTGCCCGGCACCCTGAATTGTTTGAATCTCAATTGCCTTTGCCATCGCGTCGTCGAAATCCGAAGCCCGATAAAGCGCCAGAAAACGAGCCATCTTCTCTCCCGTCATCGGCTGATCCCGACTGATCTGATCCTGCGGGGCCAGCAAAAATCTGGTACCTTCGGGAGCGACAGCGTCAAGGCCGGTTTCTGCAAGAACGACGTCGATATCCTTGGCCAGCAACTTGTTTGTAAGCTTACCTCCATGCCAGTGAGTGGATTCAAGATGCGCTGTCTGTTTTTCATCAAGACACAGACCACCTTGGGATGCCAGCGCATCGACGATCTTGTCGTAAACCGCATCAACCGCCACAACAGCATTCTCGGAGGAACAGGAGGTTGCGTTGTCGAAGGTCTTGGACGCAGCAATCTTGGCCGCCGCTTCGGCGATGTCGGCCGTTTCGTCAACGATCGTAACCACATTGCCGGCGCCAACACCGATAGCCGGAGTGCCGGAAGAATATCCGGCACGCACATTCGACTGAGAACCGGTCACGACCACCAAATCCGCCAGTTGCATCAACCGTTCGGTCTTTGGTTTTGAAGGCGGCACTGGGGCAATTTGCACCAGGTCAGCGGGCAGGCCCACTTTGGCCAGCGCCGCATGAATCGCTTCAAGCAGGAGCAGCAGTGGTCGCACACCTTTCGGCGACGGTGCCAAAATGATGGCGTTGCCGGTCTTCAGCGCGTTGATCGTATTGTTGACCGGTGTGGCCAACGGATTGGTCGACGGCACAATCGCGGCTACCACGCCTTTTGGTCGCAGATATGTGGAAAGCCCCAGCGCTGCGTCATCACCGATATGACCGAACGACTTCACCCCCTTGATGTCACGCATCAGTCCCAGGGTCTTGTTGTGGTTTTTGCGAACCTTGTCGTCGGCATTCCCAAGCCCGGTTTCGAGCACAGCAAATTCGGCAAATTCGCGATTGCGTTGCGGCTCCATCAGTGACCAGGCGACAGCCTGACAGGCCGTATCGAACAGTTCCTGAGTACCCATTGCCTCATACGCCTTCTGCGCAGCACGGGCCCGCTCTACAACGGCGTCGACGACATCAGTTTCTTCGATCACGCCTGTTTCTCCTGTGGGTCGGTTTGCCAATTAAGTCTTTTGGGCTTTCGGCACGAACGCTCGATAAATGCCGGCAAGCAATGTCAGGCTGCCAGCAACAATCAATATTGCGCAGATCGGCCGAGAGAAATATGTACCAATGTCGTAGTGCACCATCTGCATGCCCTGAGCGAAGTTCTGCTCTCCGATCTTGCCCAAAATCAGACCAAGAACAATGCCGGGAATAGAGAAACCGGTACGGCGCAATAAAAACCCAAGGATGCCAGCCAGAAACATCACCATGACATCCAGCACCAGACCCCGACTGATATAGGCACCGATCGTCGCCAGCAACAATATCAAGGGTGCCAGGAACTGGAACGGAATCTTCAGCAAGTTCAAAATTGTTTTGGTTTCAATCAGTCCGATGAACAGAATTGACAGGTTCGCATAAAACATTGCTGCAAAGACAATCCAGATCAGTTCCGGAGAATTATAAAAGACCAACGGACCAGGTTCCAGGTCGTGCATTTGAAACACCGCAACCATCATTGCCGTGAGCGCACCGCCGGGCAGGCCAAGCGCCAATAGCGGGATCATGGCAGCCCCGGTTGCTGCATTGTTGGCGGTCTCCGACGAAATAACACCTTCCAGCTTACCCTTGCCGAACTCTTCCTTATTGCGCGACCAGCGAACGGCCTCTCCGTAGCCCATAAACGCAGCAAGCGTGGCCCCGATGCCCGGCAAAATGCCACAGAAAAATCCAACCAGAATGGATCGCAACACCGCTATCTTGTGCGCCCAAAGCTCCGTGATTGTCGGAAAGGACATACTCACTTTGGGCGCGGTATATTTGCCACCAGCCTTCTTCTCTGCCTGAACAAAGATTTCTGATACTGCAAAAAACCCGAGAATCGCCGGTACAAATGCAATCCCGGCAGCCAGATCACCAACCCCAAAATTATAGCGGTTGATACCACCAACCGGGTCTTGTCCGATTGTTGCGATCAACAGCCCCAGCAGTACCGACATCCAGCCTTTCCAGATGGTCCGGGCACCAACTGACGACGCGACAGCCAAGCCAAAGAATACCAGTGCAAAGATTTCCGGCGGGCCAATATTGCGGATAGCCCACTTGGCCAACGGTTCGGTGGCGGCCATCATGATGAGAGCCGATGCCACTCCGCCGATTGCTGAACACAATACCGCCGCGCCAACAGCCTTGCCCGATTTTCCCTGCTGGGTCATTGGATAGCCGTCAAATGCCGTTGGAGCATTTTCCGGCGCGCCTGGAATGTTGAACAAGATAGCGGTGATTGCACCCCCATAAGTACCTGTACAATAGATTACTGCAAACAGCATGACGCCCTGTGCAGCGGTCAACTCGGCTGTAAATGGTAACAGGATGGCGGCAAGGGTCAGCATGCTGACACCGGGTATGGCGCCAAACAACATGCCGCCGATCACGCCAAACACAAAAATCGCGATTGTTGTTGGATCGCCGAAAAGTGCGGCGCTTCCTGCAAGAAAGTTTTCAATCATGATCGTTACCAGAGTTCTTGAATGAGAGTGTTGATCTTCAAAATCCAGCCGCTGTAATCGTAAAACGGCGACACGTTGCCCTGGGGCAGTGGCGCGTTGAGCAGAACCACGAACATGAGGAGAAAAATAAAGTAAATCAGCACGGTGGTAATTAGTATCGACCGCCAGCGCCGCTCTCCGAACAGCCAGATTATTGCTGCTATAAAGAACGGAGCGCCAAAATAAATTCCGACCGGTTTGAGCAACCAGGCAAAGATGAAAGGCGTCAACAAAACCGCCAACATCTTGATCAACGTTGACGGGTTGCTGTAGTCGGCATCGCTATCGTTGCCGTCGGCAACTCCGACGCGGCCTGGTTGCACCGCCGATCCGTGGACAAATTGATAATACAGATTTCCAGCGGTCGCTAACAATAACAGTAGCACCACAACCCTTGGCCAGCCCGTGGCGCCAAATTTGTAAATTTCAATCGGCTGATTGAATTCAAAAGAATAGGCGAAAAATATCACCACGATTGAAAACCAAACAGCAGCTTCAATCAAATGAGATTTGTTCAGGCGCCCCACGAGAACCTCCTCCAAAGCGAGTTTTCTCAACTCCTTTGAGATGTAAGAATTGTCAAACTGGCCCCATCGACCAATAAAGCAGTGCCCTGGGGCGAACAATCGCCCAAGGGCACCACATTTAGTGTGCCAACGGCTATTTCACATCCAGGCCCATTGCCTTGTAGACGTCGCGATACTGGGCAACAGAGCGTGTGATCAGCTCTCTTGCACCGGCAGTGTCACGATAGCTGTCAATGACGGTCATGAATTTTGAATCATTGAACGCCTGATAGCTGTCCTGGCAATAACCGCGCTGGAACGCCCACTGCAGCCATTTGACGCGATCTGCTGGTGCATCTTTATGAACATAGAATCCTCGGAAGCGCAGCAACGGGTCGAAATCCATACCAACTTCACGATGAGTTGGAACATCTCCGAATACGCCGGGACGTTCGTCGAATATGGTGAGGATCGGCTTGAATTCACCGGCATCGAGGAATTTGCGCACATCGCCGGGCTGTTCAAACAAGGCGTCAACCTGACCGCCCAACAGGGCGCCATATCTAGGCGCGCCTTTGTCGAACGAGATTTGCTGAATTTTCATACCGGACGCTTCAGTGATGAATTTCATCGTGACGCGTTCCATGGAACCTTCCTTGGAAACATTTGCGATGGTTGCTTTACCATCCTGGGCTTTTACCCATTCAACAAATGACGACCAGTCGGTGAAGCGGGTTTCGCCGGTGCGGATATAAACCTGCGAGAACGTCACCTGAGAAATCACCAGCGGTATCAGATCCGACGCTGGATTTGGACGAGATGAGTCTAGTGCGTGGGCTGATGATGCATCATCGATGTGTTCCATCACGTTGTAGCCGTCTGCGGGTGCTGTCATATAAGCAGTCATTCCAACGGTTCCAGAACCGCCTGGTTTATGATCGCGGTTGATCGCGACACCGGTCAGACCGGTAACAGCCTCGGCCATGGCACCAGCAACTTGACCAGAACCACCGGCAGGCCCGTAAGGGACAATCATTGTCAGTGCGCGCTCTGGAAAACCACCCGGTTTGTCCATTGAGGCTTCCTTGACCTCACATTCAAAGCCGTGTGCAGATCCGCTCACGGCCATAACAACGGCGGCAATAGCCCCCGTACCAAATAATTTCTTCATTCTTTCCTCCCAATAATTACCGTAGCTGGCGAAAACCAGACTTGCGGCATGCTTGTTTGAACTTCAGATTATGAGAGATCGTATTCGAGCAATCGTTCGCCATTGTTCCCCCCAATCCAGCAGTTCGGCAAAGATGTTAGTGCAACAATGGCGTCGGGTCTATGGCTTGATTGCAATGTCATCGGTGCGTGCTGGCAATTGCCAACTTGCTGAGATGTCAAGCCGGATAATGCTGTAAAATCCGGAGTGTGAGACCTCAGCGCCAATGCGACAATTTAGTTTGATTGCAGAAAGGAGAACATTTGGCTCATCTTCACAGATTAATGGTCCTGACCCTAGAAGTGAAGAATGGGACAAACACGGTGCAAGAGAAATTGCGCTGGCTGATTTACCTGCTTACCATACCGAGCCAACCGGTACACCGGCACCGCCGACTTCAGATGGGCGGATGTATTGCCACGAAACGCCAGGATTTGGTGTAGAACCCGATTTTGAGAATCTTGGCAATCCAGTGCCAGCCTATCAATGAAGAAAGCACAGGTGCCGCTGGTTATATGAACCGACTTGACACAACAATAGGCCATGACGCTCTCGCAGCGTTCGATAGAGGATACAGAAAATGAAGACTGCAGTGTGCAAGCGCATCGGGATCGATATTCCGATTGTTCAAGCTCCAATGAGCGGCGCTGTTGGTCCACGACTTGCAGCGGCGGTGAGCAATGCGGGAGGCTTGGGTACTCTGGCACCCTGGGCCGCCAACGTTGATACTCTGCGCCAGCAAGTTCGTGAATTGCAGTCGCTGACATCCAAGCCCTTCGCTGTGAACCTGAACATGGACTTCCCGCAGGAGGAACGGCTCGATGCATGCTTGCAGGAAGGTGTGCCAATCATATCGTTCTTTTGGGGCGATGCATCTTGGCTGGTTGCGCGTGCCAAGGACAGCGGAGCCATCGTTATGCATTCGGTTGGAGATGCCGAGGCTGCGCGTCAAGCAGTGGACAGCGGCGCCGATATCATAGTCGCACAGGGTTGGGAGGCGGGTGGCCACGTGCGTGGAACTGTAGCCACAATGCCACTTATCCCTGCAGTGGTCGATGCCGTTGGAGACGTTCCGGTTATTGCTGCGGGCGGTATTGCCGACGGACGCGGACTAGCCGCCGCACTCGCACTTGGTGCGTCTGGTGCGTGGATTGGAACGCGATTCCTAGCAAGCGAGGAAGTCGCCATCCATCCGGAGTACCAACAACATCTTCTTGAAGCGTCGGAAAATGATACAGTCTACCTAGAGGATCTTTTCGATGTGGGTTGGCCCAATGCCCCGCATCGTGTTGTTCGCAATAGTACCGTAGCAAATTGGGAAGCAACGGGTCGCTTACCGTCTGGCAGTCGCCCTGGAGAAGGCGACGTCATTGCGACGTCCAAGTCTCGCGGCGAGATTACCCGGTACCGGGTCAACACTCCGGGATTTGATGTTATTGGTGACGTCGAAGCCATGGCAATGTGGGCAGGTCAGAGTGTGGCCATGGTTCACAATGTTCAACCCGCGGCGCACATAGTTCAAGAAATCAGCGACGATGCACAGGCGATTTTGCAGCGTTTGGGCGGGGCGAAATAGCTCAATGCCCAGCGTCAAGGGACCCAACAGCAAGCGCATCTCATATCGCCATGCGTTTGAAGGGTTCGCATTGGCTTTAGCGATGAAATTCGTTTGACGAGTTGATTATCTGATCACCAGATTGGGGATAATCGACTAGAGCCGTTCACGTTTAAATGGAGCTAATTCTGTTTGTGATTGTCGAGATGATCCAGAGTTGAGACGCACGCAGCGCGATGCCCTCGCATCGGGCAAGGGCGGCTCAGTTCTGGACGTCCGCCAATCGCAAACCCTTCGGGAAGGACGCTTTTGCGCCATGACCGGCGCAACGGCTCTTGGACGTATGCCCGATACGACCGGCGATCCTTTACTTGGTTCTGTCACAAAAGCGCTTCTTCAGAATGGTTCCATTTAATCGTGAACGGCTCTAACTGAGAAGAGCCTGTTCAAACGGGAACTTGGCGACCAACTCGCAGCCGGTTTCCGTGATCCGCACCATCTCCTCAAGTTTAACGCCTTCCTTGGCACCTCGTTCACCTATGTAGCTTTCCACTGAAACGGTCATGCCTGGTTGAAAGTCCCCGTCGTACCCGGTCTGCTCAAACCATTTCAGTGGCGCCACTTGCGGGTATTCGTTGCACATCCCGATACCGTGCACGATGACACCGACCTCAAACGCTTCGTATCGATCAGGAATTTTCCACGACTTTTCGGCCAGCTCGCGGAAGCCGAGACCCGGCTTTAGCAGCGCCATATTGTAGTGAACCTGCTCATGGGACAGCTTGTAGACAGTCTTTTGCTCTTCGGTCGGAACAACGTCGTTGCACATCCAGGTGCGAGAAATATCGGTGCTGTATCCATACGGTCCAATCATATCAGTATCGAAAGCCACGAGTTCACCCACTTGAACCGGCTTTTCACTGGCTTCGCTGTACCAGGGATTGGTGCGGTCTCCCGACACCAACAATCGCGTCTCGACATAGTCACCGCCAAGGGACGCATTGATGGCGCCAAAAGTCGCCCATAGTTCGTTTTCCGTGATCCCCGGACGGGTAATCTCTTTAAGGCGAGCCAGCCCGGTTTCACATACGAAGGCAGAGCGTGCCTGAGCTTTTTGCTCCTCCTCGGTTTTTATGCATCGTGCGTGCTCGATAACATCCTGGCCGAAGGACACAGATAGTTGTCGCTTTTCCAGTTCGTTGCGTGCATCTCCGTCCAGTCGGTCGATGGCGATCCGTTGATTTGGAAAACGCTCAGATACGACATCGGCCACCTCGTCAGCCCATTTTTCGAGAAGTTGTTGACGGTTGCTTCCGGCGCTGTGGTAAAACCAAAGTACGGCAGGTCGTGTCTCTCCAATTGTTTCAATGCCCTCCGACAGGTGCTCGCAGTTAACATAGTCGAAAATAATTGCCTTACCTTCGCTGGGAACAAGACAGTAGCGCGCTGAATTGTGCATCGTCCAAATCTGCATGTTCCGGCAATCGGTGGCATAGCGCACATTTACCGGGTCATAGAGCAGCATTCCGCCGAGGTCCCTCTTTTGAAGTTCTGCCTGTAGCCGATCCATCCTTTGTTGACGCAAGCGGACCTGGTTCACGGGCGGCATCGTTGCCAGCCTTTGCTTTGCTGTCTCGATTTGCAGCATATCCACACTTATTAGGTCGGTATCAATCACTCTTTTCTCCGATATTCTCCAATGGTGGAGCTGTTGACGGACGGTCATGGGAAACCGGGTCTCCCAACTATTCTTAGTCGTATGATCGAAGCAGTCATACATACAGCGTCGGTACGACTTCGATTAGTATAGACGCGACCAAGTCAGATTTTTCAAAACTTCGAAGATTGTTGGGAACCTTGTATTCGAGTTCTTCGGACGTACTGCAAGGGTCAGGGTTGTCATCAAATGTTTTGGTTTCGCAGCACATCAGTGAGGCTAAGTCCGCAGGATTTCTAAGACGGAAGGTTTTTCTGAATCAGCGGTAGCAAGATTGCTCTGTAATATTAATCCACATCAGGATTCTTGCCGCCCGGTTGGCATGCCGTTTGCCACTTCAAGGACAAAGCAACAGCTGCGGCGGATTTTTGTTTCAAAATGAAACATTTCTCCGTCCGGCTTCGGCTCAAACCGAATTTCGGGGACTGAAGTTTCATTTTGGTACGAGAACTCGCAGGTTCCGCCAACTCAATTGAAGCTTTCACTCGGGCAGCCTTGGTCAAGGAGAGACAAACATGAATGCGATAGTTGGCGATTGGGGAAATGTATTCGACACCACCATCATCGGTATTCACCAGGTGATGCTGGAAGACGGACGGGTGCTATATTGGGGTGGGGACGGTAACGGAAATGCCTTTTCCAACACCCAGAAATATGGGATTTTTGATCCTCAGTCTGGCGAGCACGAAATTTTGAGCGCCAGCCATGCCGTGCGGATGTTTTGTGGCGCTGGCGTCATTCTGCCCGGAACCGACAAGGTGTTGATCGCTGGCGGCAACGGCACCGGTGCAGCCGGCGGGCAGATTTTTGATACTTCAGAGGAATCACTTACACGCGACAGCGCCGACAACATGGCGACGGGACGATTCTATCCGACCATGGTGTCGCTCTCGAGCGGACAGGCCGTGATTTTTGGCGGCAATGGCGACGTAAACCTGCGCGGGACGCCCGAAATCTTCACTCTCGGCGAGGGCTGGAGAACGCTGGATGGGGCCAAGGATGCCGATTTGGGCAGCAATTGGTGGTATCCTCGTGTTTGGACGAACGATCAGGGCGAGCTGGTCTATTTCGCGATCAACGAAGGTAGCCAGAATGCCAATCCCGGAGCTGCCAACTCTTTCGAAGTGATGGCCCTTGACCCGTCAGGAGACGGCTCCGTCCGTCAGATCGGTGAATTGCCCTTCCAGATGGACGTGACATCGCCGTCGGCAATGTATGAGCCGGGCAAGATTGTCATCATGGATCATGTTGGCGATCTGTGGGTCATGGACATCAATGGTGATGAACCCGAATACACCTTTGCAGCAAGCCTTGGAGGCGATCGCAACAATTCCGACATGACGGTGCTGGCCGATGGCCGCGTCCTCATCAATGGCGGCACGCAAGTCGGCAACTCGCAGGATGAGGCCAACGCCGTTTTGGAATCCGTGATGTACGATCCCTTCACCGGCGAGGTGACAATTGTCGATGCAGAGGACGTGATGCGCCTGTATCACTCATCGACCATCTTGCTGACCGACGGCACAATCCTTTCCATGGGCGGCGGCGGCTTGGACAACACCGTCAATTTTATGGATGGGCAGATCTATACGCCCGATTATCTTTACAATGATGACGGCACGTTGGCGGACCGCCCAGAGATTACCGCGGCACCGGATTCGGTCTTGCCCGGCGACGAGATCTCAATTGAGGTGGATGACGCCAATGCGATTGCACGCCTGTCATTCGTCAAGACCGGGGCGGTGACCCATTCACTGAATATGGAATCGGGCCGCATGGATCTCGAATTCGAGGTGATCAGTGATACCGAAATCGAAGTCTCACTGCCTGACAACCCGCACGTGCTTGGGGCAGGGAACTGGATGCTGTTTGCAATTGATGACCAGGGAGTTCCCTCCACTGCACCGATCATCAGCGTCGAACCAACACTGCCGCTCTACAGCGAACCAACAGAGGGTGCTGAGCCCGTGGAAGGCCGGATCTCGGTTGACTATTTCGACGCAAGTGCCAGCAAATTGGACGAGGTGGATTTTGACGCCGCGCCGATCTTTGACGAGGATGTGACTTCCATTCAGGAGAGTGCAGGCACCGGCGCCTTCTATGATGGCGGACGCACAGATCAGTTCGCCGCCGAATATTCAGGCTCCTTTGTGGTTGAACAGGCCGGGCAATACACATTCTATCTGAATTCCGATGACGGCTCGAGCCTGTCGATTGATGACCAGCAGATTATTCTGAATGACGGTCTCCACGAGCCGGTCGAAAAATCTGCAACCGTGTTTCTCGACGCAGGAACACATTCCCTGAACGCCCTTTATTTCGAATATAAGGGCGGCGCGGTGATGGAACTGGATTGGAGTGGTCCCGGCCTCGGCCGCACCGCATTTGAGGTGACAGGTGTGGCACCGGAAGACCCGCAGGACCCCAAAGACCCGGAAGATCCGCAAGATCCACAAGATCCCGAAGATCCCGAAGATCCACAGGAACCGACAATCATCGGCACCCCGGACAACGATTTTATTGACGGGACTGACGGCGATGATGTGATCGATATGGGGGCTGGCCGCGATGTACTGAGCGGTTCCGCAGGAGACGATATTATCGACGGTGGCGATCCCGGCTACAATCAGATCGACTATGATGGGGCGCCAGAGGACTATGAATTCCTGGCAAACGAGGACGGCACGGTCACGGTGACAAAGCCAGATGGCACCGACACCATCTCTAATATCGGTGGATTTTGGTTCAGTGGCGCCGGTGTCTGGAAACCGTTGGAGGATCTGATCGTTTACAGCCCCGACGCTGGTCCCAACACGATTGAAGGCACAGCCGGTGATGACTTTCTCAGCGGAACCAAACTTGATGATGTGATCAATCTGGGGGCCGGACGCGATGTCGTCAACGGCTCTGCTGGAGATGACCGCATTGATGGCGGCAATTCCGAGTACAACCAGATCGACTATGATGGTGACCCGCAGGATTACACATTCACCGAAAATGTCGACGGCACCGTCACAGTCGTAAAGCCCGACGGAACTGACATTATTTCCAATATTGGTGGCTTCTGGTTCAAGGGAGAAGGCGTCTGGAAACCGCTTGAGGATCTGCTGGAACCCTCCCCCCCAAGCGGTGACGGCGACGACGGCGACGGCGACGACGACGACGACGGGGGTGACGGAGGTAACGACGGTGATAACGGTGACGACAGTGACGACGGTGATGACGGCGGCGACGGTGACGACGGCGGCGACGGTGACGACGGAGACAATGGCGGCGACGACGATGACGGTGATGACAGCGACGACGGTGATGACGGCGATGACGGCGATGACGACCCGATTGTTGGTACTGCAAAGGATGATTACCTGGATGGCACAGTTGGGGATGACATCATCCTTGCCGGCGACGGGCGCGACACCATTTTCGCATCCAAAGGCGATGACCGTATCGATGGCGAAGGCGGTGGTCTCAATCAGGTCAACTACAAAGCGTCGCTCAACGACTTCACTATCACCGAGCAGAGTGATGGCAGCGTCCTGTTTGTCAGCGATGAGTTCGGCGAAGACCAGCTTACCAATATCGGCGGCATCTGGTTTGACGACGACGCAGAATGGTACGCGATGGATGATCTGATCTGATCAGGTGTGGGGCAGGGCAAGCGCGACGAATTTAACATGGAAGAATTTAGGGTCTGTGAAAAAAATGCTTCCATGAAGCGCGGACGTGCCGAAGACATTGCGCAGCGAGTGCCCGATTGCCGACGCCAGGCGTCATATTAGAAATGCATCATGATGAAGCAGCCAGAAATGGGTCACAAATTTTCCGTGCTTACCTGAAAGGCTCTTTTGAACGAAGGGAAGACCAATCATTGATGCCCTAACAGTGGAAGCAAAGTATTGAAATCATACTACTATCTCAAATTAATGCGTTCCGGTTGAGGTTGATCATGAGCAGAAAAATACGTTTACATCGGGGCGATGCGGCGGGAACCAACATCAACCGACTGCATCATCGACGCATTGAAACTTGCATGAATTAACCGCAACTTCTCGTTTGCAAAGTCGGGGTCGTCCCACAGATTGTCAAATTCCCAGGGGTCATTTTGCAGGTCATAAAGTTCACCCAGGTCATGGCCGTGGTAGACAACAAGTTTGAATCGCCTGTCCCGGTACATGGTTGCAAAGGATTGATCACCGTCTCCGGGACAAAAACTGCTGTCGATGGCATCAAAATACTCGCAACGTACAAAATCCCGGTGTTCATCTGAGGGTGCTTCACCTTTGAGGACAGGGAGCAGGCTCTTGCCCTGCATTTGTTCGGGCAATTCAACACCGGCGCAATCCAGCAGGGTCGCTGACATGTCGACAAGCTCAACCAGGGCAGAACTGCGTAAGTCTGACTGGATGTGTCCTGGCCATGAGAATATCAAAGGTACTCGAACCAGACCCTCATAGAACCGGCAGCCTTTGAATTGCAGGCCGTGGTCGCCGAGCGATTCACCATGGTCGCTGGTGAAAATTATAATCGTATTCTGCCGCTGTCCGGTATCGTCAAGATGCTTCAGTATCCGGGCAAGCTGATCATCGATTTGGGCAACCATTGCGTAGTAAAGCGCCTGTTGTTTGCGGCCATCGAATTCTTCTGGCCGCTGGGCTTCGGTTTGAAAATCGAGGTCTATCAATTGCTTTTGTTGGGGAAGATCGGAGTCGCGAAAATAGGGACCAGGCATGTCCTTGGCATCAAACCGCTCGGCATATTCTTTGGGTGGAATAAAGGGTGGGTGGGGGTCGTAAGGATTGAGGGTTAAGAACCAGGGCTTGTCGCGATCTTCAGAAATGAATTCAATGGCGCGGTCAGAGGTCCACGTCGTCTGGTGGAACTTGGACGGTACGTTTTCATCACCTTCAAGCAGTTCACCCAGATCGGCCCCCTTTTCACCAACCCAATCGGCATAGTCATGACCTTCACGCCAGTCATCGCGTGGGGCGTGGCTGAATTTCCAATAGCGATACCCATCATCCAGCCGTGGTTCGGTTCGCTTTCCAGAGCTTTGCAAATGGAACTTTCCCACCATGCCGCAGTCATAGCCAGAATCCGCGATCAGTTTCGAAATCAGCGGCGGATGACCGGCAAAGGATTCATTGCCATTTCGGCAATTGTGCACCCGACTTGGATACATGCCAGTCATGAAACTGGACCGACTTGGGGTGCAGATCGGGCTCTGGCAATAGGCGTGGGTGAATGCCGTGCCGGATTTCACCAACCCATCCAGAGTTGGGGTCTGGACATGGGGATTTCCCAAAGCCCCGATCGTGTCAAATCTTTGCTGGTCAGTGCAGTACCACAGGATGTTTGGGCGTTTTTCCATGGATATTTTTCCGCTTGTTGGAAGGTTCGGGTTTCTTGGTTTGATCGCGTATCGTGCTTCGTTATCCTGGCTTTCTGATCGATTGCCTAAATTGAGGGCAGCTGGCGACTGATGACTTCTTCGCCTTCATCCAGTTTTTCCGACCAGGTGGTTTCGCCGTTTGCCACATTGGTGATGAGCTCTTCCAACGGTGCCAGGCAGTCGATGAGCGGGATTTCACCGAGGAAGGCCCGCGAAGCATCAACATCGATCTGACGGGGCAGGCGGGCTGCAGATTTTGGGTTTGCCGTGACCTTGATCGTCGGGGCCAGCGCACTGCCATAAGGATTTCCCTGTCCGGTTGTAAACAGCACGATCTGGGCCCCCGCCGCGACCATCGAGGAAATGGATTCCGGAGATAATGTCGGGCTGTCCATCAGATAAAGTCCCGACTTATCGCGAATGGGTTGGCCTTGTTCCAGTGCCCCGATAATCGGTCCGGTTCCACCTTTCATCACCGCGCCAAAAGACTTCTCTTCAAGCGTTGTCAGGCCACCTGCATGGTTTTGTGGCCCTGGATTTCCCAAAGTGATGTCGATCCCTGCGCTGGCAGCGACACGATGTCGTGCTGTGTACATGCTCTGCAATTGTTTTGCTATTTCCGGGGTTGCGCATCGCTGGGATAAGGCATCAACAGTTCCTGTCCATTCCAGCGTTTCACTTATGACAAACCGTCCGCCATGACTGATCAACCTGTCGGCGTAGGTTCCCACCAGGGGGTTGGCAACGATTCCTGATGATGCATCCGAATGCCCGCATTCTGCAGCGACAATGAGGTCGGACACAGGGACATTCTGGCGCTGCTGTGCGAGCAGTGATTGTTGAATTTGCAGGCCTTGTTCCACCGCAGTAGCAACAATCAGTTCGCCATCCTCATGGCACTGTTCCAGAGAAAGCGCACAACACAGTCTTCCGCTCTTTTTAACGGCGCTCGCATACAGATCGCGCGCACCATTGTCCGGCGCCAGGATGATCACCCCGCCGACATTTGGATGACAGGCAAGCCCTGTGAGCATGCGTTGATGAAACGATTTGTCGTCTCCGACCTGACCGCGTCCGTAGGGCGACGCCACGAGTTTGGATCCAGGCAGCGACAAAGCGGCTTTGCGCGCGCCCGAGGCGTTAAGGCCACATGTTCCAAGAACCAGCAAATGATTACGCACTCCGGCGGGGCCGAAATCTCGTGCAAACCCCTGGAAATTCGCCGCCATCATGTCGCTTCAGCCTCGGCTTGAATCAGTCCGGTCAGATTGTGCAGATGGACGTGTTCGCCAGCTTCTATGTCTTTGATTGCGAGACCGATGACTGCGCCGTATTTCACGATGGCCGCACCCTGCAAAATCTTTGACATTGCGATTTTGTGGCCGAGCGAAGTGTCCTGCAGTATTGTCGGAGGGATTACCCCATCGACTGAGGGTTTTTCACCTTTGCTCATGTCTTGCAACAGACACATGACATTGTCCGCGGGGTTCAAAAGTATCGCTTGGTACAGGCCTCGGTTCATTGGGCTATTTCTCTTGTTTTATGAGAATGCAGCATATCAGCCGCGCCATCGGTGTCTGGAACATAACCCAGACCGAAGCCGTCAGGGAGAACGAAGTTACCATCCTGCAATTCGATTCTGCCATCTGAGAAATGGGACAGGAGCGGGTTTTCAGAACTGTCCACCTCAAGCCAGCCATCACCGCCGACCGCACCAAGTAAATGGGCAGACGCAATCAGCCCGACGCCGCCGCCAAGAAAATGTGGGCAATAGGTCATTCCATTCGAAACTGCGGCTTTCGCAACGGTCAGACAACCCGACAGTCCACCCCATTTGCAGATGTCAGGTTGAATGACCTGAATGGCACCAGCTTTAATGGCGTGGTCGAAACTGTGCCGGCCTCTCAAGTTTTCACCGGCGGCCAAGGGAATTGACCGGCGACGCGCAAGTGCCAGCCAGTCATCGATCGGTGCATCGGCTGGCAAAGGTTCCTCCAGCCAGGCCAGATCCAAATCACGCAATCTGTCCATCTGGCGAAGGGCATTTTCCAATGTCCATGCCTGATTGGCGTCAGCAATCAAGCACTCCCCCTGTTTCAGGCCCGCAGATGCTGCTTCCAACTCGCTTAGTCCATCGTCCGGCCCAAAACCGATGCGCTGTTTAAAACGCCGATATCCCAAACCCCTCATGCGTTCTATTTGGGATTTGTATAATTCAGGAGATATCCCACTGGCATAGGCGGCAACAGCAGTGGTTGCGCGACCCAAATGTGCCGACAATGATATGCCGTTGCGCCGTGAGACAAGATCGTGAACAGCTATATCGGCGCCTGCGGCAATCTGGTCGATGGGGCCGAATTCTCCAGCCTGAAGGGCCAGTCGGTGAAGCTTCAGGCGGAGCGTTTCGAAGGTTTCAAATGGTTGGTCCAGTGAGACAGCACCAAGAGCGGCAGGTAATATATTGATCGCCAGTCGGGCGCGGTGAAAATCCCCATCGGGTGGAAAATTGCACCAAATCTCCCCCCAACCCCGATGGCCGTCTTCGTCTTCCAGGCAGACAAGAATAGCCGGTCGATGGGTCACCGGCCCCATAACTGTCGTTAATGGATGGGCCAAAGTGTGGCGGTAGTGAAAGATTTCGACCCTGCGCAGCTTTGTCATGGTTTGGCTCTGTATTCCGGCAGGTGTATCATGGCGACTTTCTCGAAGCTGATCCGAGGATGTTTGTTGTCATTGCCCAAACCGTGTTTGCTCCTTTGCAAAATCAGCACTTAGTCGGACTTGGCAGCACGCTTGCGTTTATGCTCCGTCCAGAACGGCCAGACCAGCAGGATCACGGCCATAACAGTGAAAAACAACGGGAAGGGACGGGTAAAGACCGGCGTAATATCACCGGCCGTCATCATCAATCCGCTGCGCAACTTTTCTTCTGCAAGAGGAGCAAGGACAAAACCAATTACAAACGGACCAAGCGGAATTTTGGCCCGTTCAAGCATAAAACCGATCACGCCGAAGAGTAGCATAACCCAGACGTCAAACATCGTGTTGTTGAGGGCGTATGACCCCACAACGCAAAATACGGCGACCACAGGAAGAACAAAACTTCGAGGCAGGTAGATCATGGAAGCGATATGACGAACAGACGATGTCATCAAAAAGAACATCAGGATATTGGCCAACAAGCAGGTGGCAATCATTGCCCAGACAATATCGTTGTTGGTCAAAAACAGGGTCGGTCCGGGTTGTATGGAATGGATGGTCAATGCCCCGATCAAAATCGCATCGATCACACTGCCGGGAATGCCCATGGCAATGAGCGGGACCAGAGCGCCACCAACTGTTGCATTATTGGCGGCTTCTGACGCTATGATCCCTTCTTCAGATCCGGTGCCGAACTTTTCGGGTGTTTTCGACATGTTCTTGGCTGTTGTGTAAGCAACAACTGAACCGATCGAGGCTCCAATGCCCGGAAGAATTCCGATTCCGGTCCCGATGAATGATGACCGGATCATATTGACGCCATTCTTTTTCAGGTCGCTGAAGCTCATCAGTACGCTGTCTTTTGCCACCTCCGTTCGTTCCGGTTTGTCGTGTATATCCAGCGTGTCGGCGATAATCTGGCTGACGGCAAAGGTCCCAATCAGCACCGGTAACAACTGTAGTCCGCCGTTGAGCAGGTACCAGTCGAACGTCAACCGCGGCATGCCCGATGCGGGATCAACGCCTGGCATGGAAACCAGCATGCCGAGCAGACCCGATATCAGCCCTTTCACCATCGTGCCTTCACTGGCTGAGGCGATCAACACCATCGCCATCATAATCAAAGTGAAATATTCAAACGGGCCAAATCGGGTGGCGAGAATGGACAGGGGTTTGGTGATGGTCAGCAGAACACCCCATGCAATCAGCCCGCCGACAAAGGACGCGGTTATGCCAAGACCAAGGGCGCGACCGGGCCGTCCGCTGCGGGCCATTGGATAACCATCAAAGGTGGTCATGACGGAGGCCGGCGTTCCCGGCATGCGCATCAGGGTCGCGGTAATCAACCCCCCGCTTATCGCGCCAACATACATGGCAATCAGCAAAACAACGGCGTTGAAGGGCTCCATGTAAAACGTCAATGGCAGTGTAAGCGCAATCAGCATGGCACCGGTCAGACCGGGTATGGCACCGACGACAATGCCCAGCAGCGTGCCAGTAAAAAGCATGAAAAATGACCACGGTGTCAGGATTTGCATGATAGCAGTTGAGAGCGCTGAAAGATCCATTGGTGCGCTCCTAGGCAGGTAAATCGATGACAAAAACGTTGGTGAACATGTATTCGACACCGAAGCTGACTATTGCTGCAACAATGAGCGCCGGAATAAAAACTTTTGGCTTAAAATTTTCCAGAGCGGCGATCAATATCGCCAGAAAAACAAAGGTGATTATGCCAAAAGATGCGACATTCAAATCGAGAGCAGTGACGTAGACAACGGTGAGCCCCAGTGTCACCAGTGGGCCATATGGGGACCGTCCCGTGAATTCATTTTTGAATTGGTGCCCCAATCCAACGCCTCGAAACAGGGTGCGGGCCCGACTTACAATAATCACAAGACAACAAATGATAACGATTGCAGCAGTTGCCAGCGGGACTGGCCCCGAGCCCAAAGGCTCGAAGGTACCGGGAGGCAAGCTCCAGGCCTGAATGAAAAAAACCATACAGATCAGCGCAATAAATGCGCAGACCAGTATTTCAGTAACTGGATTTCGATGCAAAGCATCCCCTCTGAATCTGAAATTAGTGTATCGCCCGGACCGATAAAGTCCGGGCGATAGTCGTCAGAGAATAACTACTTCTTCTTGGCTAGTTTTGCGATGGGTTCGATATCGTCCCATGTCTTTTGCATGCTTGCCTGCAATGCATCACCTTTCAGGAAGTTGTCTGAAAAGCCCTTCTTTGCGATGAAAGCTTTGTAGCGATCACCAGTCGTGGCTTTTTCAAGAGCATTGGCCATGCCCTCAACCGCCTCTGCCGGTGCGTCCTTGGGTGCAAATACCCAGGAATTGATGCAGAACTGCACGTCGTATCCCAGTTCCTTCAAGGTTGGAATATCCGGCATTCCTGAGAATCTCTCCGCACCAGAATATGCTAGCGGTTTGATCTGCGATTCAGGGTTGTCGCTGCCATCTGGTAGCTGGGTAAATTGCACGACCTCTGCTCCGGATAAAACCGTGGTGTTGGTGTGGGCTCCGGTCAGCGCTGTATAGTTGGCCGTACCGCCACCAATTTGAACAAAGCGAAACTTTGACCCTGGATTAGATTCCTGGATCATCAGTCCAGCCAGATGATTGATCGCTCCCAGATTGGCGCCAAAGATCAAAGTGTCTGGTTCAGCTTTGGCCTTTGCAAGAAGTTCCTCCATTGAATTGATGCCAGAATCCTTGCGCACCATTGGCGCAATGCAAAATTCGCCGAGTCCGGCAACAGGTTTGAAATCCCGCCAACCGAAGTCCAGAGCACCAGTGCCCTCGCCGCCCATGATGGCAATATGTATCAGCAGGAATTCGTAGCCGTCAGGCGACGCTTCTTTGACGCGTCGTGCGCCAATCGAAAAGTGGCCGCCGACATTCACAATCGTGATCGGTTGATCGAGGATATTGTTTTCCTGAATCCCGGCCTGCAACACGCGGCCAACCTGATCTGAAGTTCCGCCTGCTTTAAACGGAACCACCAGTTTAATTGGCTTTTCAGGCCACCCTGCAGCCGACGCAGTACCGGTAAACGCAATAGCTGAAGCGGCTAGTATGCCTAAGAGTTTTTTCATGACTTCCTCCCACAATTATAGAATAATCTAAGCTTATAATATTGTTTTTATATACCGATTTAGATTATACTAATTCTCATATTTTGCAACGATTTTGGAGGCGTTTGGGTGTGAAAAATGGCAAAAAAAACAACGTTTTGTTTGTTTCTGTTGATCAGTGGCCGGGGCATTTGCTCGGCGCGGCCGGAAGGCGGGATATTGACACCCCAACTTTGGATCAACTAGCCCGAAATGGCGTCCGTTTTACCAATTGCATTTCAGAATGTCCGATCTGTATACCGGCCAGGCGTTCGATGATGACCGGCACCGATCCGCGCGCCCATGGCGACCGGGTTTTCACTCCAGATATGATGATGCCCGAGCTGCCTCAGCTGGCTGAAACGTTTCGCAATGCTGGCTATCAGACGGGGGCAGTCGGCAAGCTGCATGTGTATCCGGCGCGGGATCGCATTGGGTTTGAAGAATTGGTTTCATTTGAAGAGGGGCGGCCACAATTGGGTGGCCCGGATGATTGGGAAATCTTTCTCGCTGACCATGGTCAGGCTGGCAATGGCCACACCCACGGCATGTCAAACAACGGCTATGAATTCAGGCCATGGCATTTGTCTGAAGCGCAACATCCGACCAACTGGTTGACCCGACAAATGTGCCGGATGATTCAGCGCCGCGACCCGACGCGGCCGCAATTTTGGCATTTGTCGTTTAATTTTCCGCATCCTCCCATCGTCCCGGCCGTTGCCTATTTGGATGCCAATAAGGGGCGGCACATGGATGATCCGCTTGAGGGAAATTGGGCAAAGGACCCAGACGCGCTGCCTTCGGCACTTAAAAAAGTCAGGCGATCGTGGCCCCAATTGAGCAGCGAGAAAATCAAAAACATGCGTCGGGCCTTCCATGCACAGTGCACCCAGATCGATCACCAATTTCGACTTGTGATTGGCACGCTGCGTGAACAGCTTTTGCTGGACGATACGATCATTTTATTCACCAGCGACCATGGGGACATGTTGGGGGATCACGGGCTTTATGCAAAACGCTTGATGTACCGCGGATCGGCCCACGTGCCGATGATCATTATGGGGACGCGTGATGACGAAACCATCACGCCGGGATGTGTTGATGATCGTCTTGTCGGCATGCAGGATATCATGCCGACCTTGCTGAAAATGGCCGGTATTGATGTACCGGACAGCTGCACCGGAAGGTCGATGATCGACGGTGACCGGCGGGAATATTTTTACTGTGAAGCCATGGAAGATCGTGGTGCGACACGCATGTTGACCGATGGTCGATTGAAGCTGATCTGGTATCCTGCTGGCAACCATGTCCAGTTGTTCGATATGGAAAATGACCCACAAGAGCTTCACGATCTCTCTGATGTGGCGGAATTTGAAAATCACAGAAAACGGATGGAGGGGATTCTTATTGACCACCTCTACGGCATCGATCTCGAATGGTTGAAGGAGGGCAAACTGCATGGATTCACCCCGCCACCTTTGCCACCTGCAGACAATCGAGGCCTCTCAGCGCAGCGCGGCCTGCACTATCCCGAACCTCCAAAGGGCGATGTCAGCAAAAAGTGGCCGCCTTGAGGTTGAGGCCATCAAGACTGTTGCAGGGACTGAGCCACGATGCTGCATTCATCAACCAGTTGACGAGCCGAAGGAAGCAGCGGTTTGTCCCGCCTCCAGGTCACGCCGATGGAGCGCGCAGGCATCTGTGTTTTGAAGGGCACTTCTGCAATATCAGGATAACCGGCACGATGAGTTGTCGACATGAACCCCAACATATCACTGCTGCGAACGATGTTGATCATTGCCCGCACAGAATTGGTTTCAACGCTCGGACTTGGCATGGCAACGGAATTTTGATGAAACAACCGGGTCAGCAATTGTCTGCCATAAGTGCCGTCGCCGGTCAGAACCCATTGAGCTTTGGCAACTTCCTCCCAAACTACTCCCCCATTTGTGCAAAGAGGATGGTCGCTTCTGGCAACCACCACCATAGTATCTCTCAGCAAAACTTCGATATTGTAGTCTGGCCCGATAAACGCGTCGCTTATCGCGGCAAAGAAAAAGTCGATCTCTCCGGAATCAAGCAACGTATGAAGATCATCGTTGAGCGTGACCCGCATATCGAACTGAATATCCGGCGCAGTTCTGTTCATCCGCGATATGGCAAGGGGCAGTATTTCATTGATCCAGTCGGGACCGCATCCAAATCGCAGACTGCCACCGACACCCTGTTGCATGGCGGTCAGCTGCTTTCGCATATCCGCGGTGCTGCGCTCCATGTTCAGAGCATGGGCGCGCGCAACTTCTCCGTAGGGGGTGAGCGCAAAGGGGCGCCTGGAGCGATCAAAAAGTTGGACACCGAGCAGGTGTTCCATGCGGGCAATTGCCTGTGTGAGCGCCGGTTGCGAGATGTTCAATTCAGCAGCAGCGGTGGTCATATTACGGTGCTGGCACGCTGCGAGAAAATATTGCCACACGATGTTGTTTTTGTTGTCGACCATGATGATACAATCCGCCACAGAGAGTTCGATGTCCATACTCCAAACGGCACCAAGTCAGCTACAACCCAACGGAGTATATGAAATGCCAAGATCAACTGATCCGCCTCACAATGATCTTGTCATTGCGACGGTCAATCTGGACGTTGTGCGGGTATCCCAGAAAACGACTTGGTTGTTTTTGGAGGTAGAATTTTCCGATGGTAGCGTTGGCTTTGGAGAGGCAAGTTATTTTGGACATGAAGCCGCAGTGGTTGCTGATGCGGCGCGCGTTTCTGACATTGTCGCCAAGGAAAAAATGGTCGCCTTTGCACCTATATTAACCAGGTTGCGTTCACCGCAAACTTCCCGTTCCATGGCCAGCATATTGTCAGCGCTTGAGCAGGCCATGCTGACTGGTATGGCGCAACGAGCCGGTCTGCCCGTGAGTGTTTTGTTGGGTGGAAATCAGCGGCAGTCAGTTCCCGTCTATGCCAATATCAATCGGGGCGTTGTTGACAGGTCACCCGAAGGTTTTGCCGCTGCGGCGCTGGCGGCTGGTCGCCTGGGATATCAGGCTGTAAAATTGGCGCCGTTTGATGGCCTCAGATGGGATGAAACGGAAAGTGAAAGCCAGGAAAAACTCTTGATGGCAGGGGTCGCGCGGGTGGCGGCAGTACGCGCTGCAATTGGTGAAGATTGCCGGCTTTTGATCGACTGCCACTGGCGGTTTGACATGAAAATGGCCGTCCGGGTGGTCGCCATGCTTTGCGAGTTCAACCCGTATTGGCTTGAGGATCTGGTAGATACCGACAAGATCGATGGCGTTGAACTTCGTCACCTGCGGGACATCGCCCACGCCAAGGATATTCTGGTGGCGGGCGGCGAAAATGTCTGGACCATGAAAGATGCATTGGCATTACTCAGCAAGAATGGCCTGGATGTCATGTTGCCGGATCTGCGCCAGACCGGAATTCTGCAGGCCCGTTCCATATTGGATGCAGCCGCGGCCCATGGCGTGATGACCAGTCTGCACAATCCAGCCGGGCCAGTGCTTGATGCCATGAGCGTGCAAATGGCCGCAGTTTTACCGGACTTCGTGATCCTCGAAAGACAGGTTAATGAAAGTCCGATTTACGACGCGCTGATAGAGACCCCCATCGTCTTGCACGATGGCAATCTGCAAGTTCCAACTTTGCCCGGGCTGGGAGTGCAAATATCGCGTGCGCAAATGGAGGCCCATTCACTGCCAAGAGATGCCGAAATAGAAATACCAATCAGCCGTGGCGGCGGGCCAAATGCCTGAAATCTGAGCTAGTCAGACGGATTCACCAGATCCCCAAAACCGGTGATTTTTTCATTCGACATATATCCGTAGCGGTTGACCCACATGTTGCCGTTTGAAGCTTCCCAGCAGACCCGCGCCCGCCGCATGACATCATCGAGCGGTCCGTAGGCGTGAGTGAATGCGTAAACCTGACAGGAGCCAGCCGACGCTTGCGCCGTTTCTATTTTCTGCCTGATTGCATTGTTTGATGCAGTGTGCGCCTCATCCGGTTCCGGGTAATGAAATTGCGCTGCACCCGCGGGCGGTTGTTCACCCGTTCCAAAGACGGTGACCAGCGCTTCTGCAATAGCACTGCTTTTTGCGGATCCCGCCGACATTGCGCTGGCGTAGTCCGACAAAATCATCGGCCAGTGCATCGTGTAGAATTTAACACCAATGCCCTGCACCAAGTCTGCTGCGCTGGCCAGGTCGAAACCTGACAGGAGGTGAAAGGGCGGCGGGAATGTTTGCGGCACCAGAGCCATTTTTGAGGGCAGGGCGGTGCGAAACGACGACAGCAAATCACCGGAAAGTTTCCGTCGCAGGCGCAGAAGATCAAGCACGCCAGGATAGTGGGCCAGTGCTCGAACCAGACTTTCTTCATCCAGCACCAGGCCTTTGGCCAGAAATTCATCGGTCAAACTGCCGCTCAACTTGTGCTGCAATTGACTGGCGTGCCGCCGCATACGATCCACATCAATTCCCATTAGGCGTGCAACCGCGAGTGCATGATCGTTGAAATCGAAAAACAAGGCATGAGCGTGGTAAGGTGGATATTCAGGCCAGTCGAGCCTGATGCCATCAATGTCGGGATAGGCGCGCGCCAGATCTTTCATCATGGCGCGTCCATACTCAAGCACGTCGGGCGCGGCCAGGCTGGCATTTGCATCAACCCGCGACGGACCTGACTTACCGTCGGGGCCCAATGGACGGTCATTTTCAGATGGGCCACCAAACTGAACCCTGTATCCAGGGGGAATGGCCGACTGAACTTGAAACCACACTTTCATGCCGCGTTTCCTGGCAGCGGATATGAATCCCGCAACTGTTTCGCCTTCGCGCTTGGTCAATCCATCCGGTTCCGGTGGCTGATAGCTTGTCTTGGTGTAGAGGGATTTGTCGGGAATGAAACTGGGGGCCGTTCGTACCTTAATTTCGCGCCGTCCCCAAAGCTCCCGGTCGAGCAGCCGAACCTTGCCAGAACCGGCGTCGGCCGGTGGTTCCCTGGTGCCCTCTTGCGATGGCTCCATGACATAGGGGCTTGTGGCAATATCTGTCACGTGGGCAGATTGCAATCGATCGAGCAACGGTTCAATGCCTTCCGCCTGAGCCCATTCGGGTAAGACTGTGACGCCAAAGGTGATGACAGTCCCTCCTAATTGACCATGGCGCGGCGGGCCACGCGGGTATTATAGGCGCTGGAGATATGCCATTCGCGCAAGACATCCAGTAGTTCCTGCTTGGTTTCGGCCATGCCCGGATCATCCCAGAGATTTTCCGTTTCGCCCTTTTTGGATGTCAGATCGAACAATTGGCCAAATTCATGATCCATGAAATGCACCAGTTTGTGAGTTTTGGAGCGCACCATGGTCATGTATTTTGCCCCGGTGAAATTAACATCACCGCTTTGTTCGCAGAAGACATGATCGCGACCGTCAAAATCGTCACCAACCAATGCAGCATTGAGTGAAATTGCCTCGTGGGTTTCATCCAGTTCAGCGCCAGCCCATTCGAGAATGCTCGGGCCCAGATCAAACAGCTGCACCATCTCGTCAACCACCCGTCCGCCCTTAAACCTTTCAGGTGCGCTGATAATCAGCGGCACGCGGGTGATCTCGTCATAGGGTGCCCATTTCTGGCTGAGGCCGTGGTCACCCAGACAGTCCCCGTGATCGGAACAGAAGACGATGATTGAATTATCATACCGACCGGCGTCTTTCAGACCATCGATGATCAATCCGACTTCCCGGTCGATCATTTCTACATTGGCGCAATAGAATGCGCGCATGCGGTGCAATTGTTCATCGGTTGGATCAAGGCTCCAGGCAACTGAATCATGATCCACCTCCACATCATGGGTTCGTTTCACCTTGAACGGTGGAGGCAATTGCTCGAGTTCCTCCGCCGTGACGTTTGGCAACGGGATGTCGCGATCCATGTAGCGTTCGGCATATTCAGGGGTTGGGTCATAGGGTGGATGGGGACCCGGAAAGCCGATCACCATGAAGAGCGGTTTTTCAACCGGCTTGGTTTCAAGATACCAACGGGCCATGCCACCGACAAAGACATCGGAGTGAAGATGTTCCGGCAGTTCCCACATAAAGGCTCCCAGGGCTTCGCGGTAATCATCACGTTTGCGATATTCTGTCCGCTGTTGTTTTTTCAAACCGTGGGCGGCAAGCGCCTTGTCCCATTCGTCAAAAAACCAACGTCCTTCGTAATAGCGGTCCTTGTTCTCAACGACGAAACGCTCGTCAAATCCGGCCGGTGCATCATAGGGAATGGTGTGCATCTTGCCGATTGATACTGTTTGATAGCCGCGTTTCTGCAGGCGTGGAACCCAGGTTTTGCTCCATTCCATACCATTAGCGGTTACACCATTGGTGTGCGGATATTGTCCTGAAAAAAGGCTGGCACGGCAGGGCACACAGCTGGGAGCCGTGATGTGACAATTGTTGAAGCTCACTCCCCGTTCAACCAGAGCATCAATATTGGGCGTGTCCACATGGGTCGCTCCAAGCGCGTTGATCGTGTCAAAACGCTGCTGGTCGGTCATGATCAATATGATGTCGGGACGGTCGGGATCGTCATTGCTTCCGGCATGTCCGGTTTTTTCGGATGGAGTGCTTGCACTCATTGGCGGCTGTCCTTCTTGATGGGATTGGTGTTGTGCACTTCGTCGTCAGGGTCCAAGTCCAGTTCAAAGAACCGATCGGCGAGAATATCGATATGGGCCTGCATTGCGGTGCCAGCTACATCAGGCAAACGGCGCCGCAGGGCGGTTAAAATGCGCTCATGGTCGGCCACGGAATGCAGGCGATTGGTGCGGCTGCGAGTCTGGTCATACCAGCGCGGCCACAAAGCACCACCGCGCATCTGCCACAACTCGCGAACATAGCGTTCCATAAGCGAGTTGCCCGAAGCTTCTGCAATGAGTGCGTGAAATTCTCGATCGGCCCGGTCGAAGCCCGCAATGTCGTCAACACAAGACGCCATTTGCTCATGGCACTGGGTCAGGCGCACCAATTGTTTGTCGCTGATGCGTTCGGCAGCTTTGGCGGCAACACCTCCCTCGAGCACTCGGCGCATTTCAACAATTTCAAAAGGCCCCACTTCGTCGGCTAAAACTGACTCGGCTTCTGAAGACTGACGATCGCTCTTGGGTAGAACGAAGACGCCTGACCCCAGACGAATTTCCACATAGCGCATCAGTTCCAGAGCCAATAGCGCTTCGCGAACGGTGGTGCGACTGACCTCAAGCGAAGCGGCCAGTTCTCGCTCTGGCGGCAGTTTGGTTCCCATCGCATAGGTGCCGCTGTCAATCTGTTCCGCCAGATTTTTGGCGATCTGAAGGTAGCGACGCTCACCGGAACCGGGAAGATCGAGGATATTGTTCATCATGCTGTTCCTTCACCCGAAGGCGGTGCGAGCCCTGCCTTTTTTCCGGACCCAAATAACGGCAGGCACAATGTAAGCAATGCAACCGCCAGAAACACAAGAGCGTAGGGTCTGGTAAGAACGTCAAACACATTGCCGTCGGACATCATCAGTGCGGCACGCAGTTTTTCTTCGCAGATTGGGCTTAAGACAAAACCAATGACAAAGGGGCCTAGCGGCACGCCGCATTTCTCAAGACCAAGACCAATCGCACCAAATGCAATCATCACCCACACGTCAGTGTAGCTGTTGTTAACAGCGTAGGACCCAACAACGCAGAAAACCAAAATGCCGGTCAACAATCCTGCGCGTGGCAATTGGGTTATCATGGCAATATATCGAACCGTGCTCCACATCAGCGCCAGCATCAATAAATTGGCGACCAGATAGGCGGCGATGATTCCGTAGGCGATTTCGGGAGCATTTTGAAACAACAGCGGCCCCGGCTGCAAAGAGTGAATGGTAAGCGCGCCGATCAATATGGCTTCAGTAACCGAGCCAGGTATGCCCATGGTAATCAGAGGAATGAGCGCACCGCCGATCGAAGCGTTGTTGGCAGTCTCGCCTGAGACAACACCGGGCTCATGGCCTGTGCCGAATTTTTCGGGTTCCTTGGAAAGTTGACGCGTCGTTGTATAGGATACCAGCGCTGCGATGTTGCCACCGATGCCGGGCAATAGGCCAATCCATGTGCCGATCACTCCAGAACGTGCCATGTTTGCACCGTGTTTGCGCGCATCGTTCCAGTAAACCGGAAGTTTCCCCTTTGGCAGTTTGAAGCCGGGACCGGGAGTTATAGGGACTGCCGTTTCCTTCAATATCTGGCTGATTGCAAACGCCCCAATCAGCACTGGCAACAGGCCGAAGCCGGACAGCAGTGAGTCGAATTCAAAAGTCAGTCTTCCTCGACCGGTGGTGGAATCTATTCCGGGCAAGGCAAATGCCATGCCCATTACGGCTCCCAAAAGCCCCTTGATCACCGACCCCTGGGTCAGTGCTGCCAGCATGACCAGCGCCATCATGACCAGACCAAAATACTCCCATGGCCCGAACTGCAAAGCGAACTTGGCAAGCAGCGGCGACATGCCGGCGAGAAAGAACCAGGAGATAATGCCGCCAACAACCGAGGCCATGATGCCCAAGGCAAGTGCCCGCTGCGGCTGGCCGTTCATGGCCATTGGATAGCCATCGAAAGTTGTCACAATGGACGCAGGTGTGCCGGGCATCCGCAATAGAATGGCGGTAATCAGGCCGCCAGAAATGCCACCAACATATTCACCGATCAAAAGCGTAACTGCATTGACCGGCATCATGTGAAATGTGAGCGGCAGGGTCAGTGCGATGAGCATCGAAGCTGTCAGACCGGGGATGGCTCCGACCACGATACCAACAGATGTCCCGACAAACAAAAAGAACAGATTGTCGACTTGAAACAGGGTTTGAAATGCTTCCCACATATCTTAGCCCAGATCCACATGCAGAAAATGCGTAAAGATCAGATTGATTGATATTGAGAGTGCAGCCCCAAACAGCGTGAAAATGATTGCAGTGCGCAGCGATGGTTTTGACAGCAGCATTCCCAGCGCGACCACGAGAACAATCGTTGAAGGTACAAATGGAGCCTGCAGGAAGTCGAGTGTGCCCACATAAGCAACAAGGCAGGCGGGCACGCCAAGTGGTCGAATCTTGGCTGATCCCAGCGTGTCAGGAGATGTTTCCGATTCAGAAGGTGACACCCCTGCGGCCCTCAGTTTACGCCAGACATTGAATAGCAGAAGCAGCGCCAGCAAGACGATCAACCCGCCCAATATGCGCGGAAGAGCGGCTGAACCCATGGGCTCGAACCGTGGTGCAGGCAGCCCCATTGCGCCGTAAAACAGCAATCCGGCCAGACAAAGTGAGGCAATGGCCAGATAGACGTCGTGCATCAATGCTTTTTGCTGAGAGATCGGCATGTCCGCACTCCTGCAGAATTTGAATCAGGATCGCTGGAATGCCGGCCACCGCTATTTAAGCGATGACCGGCGGGAGAAACCCGATTAGTTGATGGATTCCGCAATCGGTTTCAGCGACGAAAGCTGCTTTTGGGCGTCGGCCATCGCATCAGCACCAGAAACCCAATAGGGCTGCAGCGTATTTTCCTTGAAATACTTGATGATATCAGGATCGGCGATGGCTTTTTCCAACGCTGCTGAGAGGGCATCTGCCTCAGCATCAGGCGTGCCGGCAGGCACCAGCCACCAGTTTGGGTTGGCCCAGGAAACATCATAGCCAAGCTCCAGCGCAGTCGGCAGGTCTGGCAGATTGGGCAAGCGCTCCTTGCCAAAATAGACGAGGGCTTTCAGCCCCTTGCCCTGAGCGGTATATTCTGACGCTGCAAACAGAGCGATATCGGCTGTTCCACCGAGCAGGAGACGCAAACGGTCGGCACCGCTGTTTGCTGTCACGTAGCGGGTTTCGAATCCCCCCTGTTTGGATAGCATGGCGCCGACGAAATGCGGAATTGAACCAATGCCAACAGCTTCAACCAGCGAGCGTGGTTCTTTTTTTAGATGGTTGACCACATCTTCAAGTGAGTTGAAGGGCGAGTCGGCGCGAACTGCCCAGACCGGGCTACCACCACCTGTATAGCCAAGCGAGCGGAAGGCATCGAGATTGTAATTGCCCAGTCCCATGGCGATTGAAATAAGCATCTGGTGATGCCAGTGCACCGCGGTATGGCCGTCTGTGTCTCCACGTTTCATGCGACTGACCGCATTGGCACCGCCTCCGCCAGCAGCATTGACAATGACGAAGGGTTGGGAGAGCCAACCTTTTTCCTGAATTTTCTTGCCGAGCAAGCGGGCCACCGTGTCAGTTCTGCCTCCTGGCTTGAAAGGCACAACCACTTCGATCGGCTTGACCGGAAAATCGGCTGCTTGGGCGTCGGTAATTCCGGCAATTGTGGTTAGTCCAAAACTTGATCCGAGCAATAGCGCACATGCACCTACCCCTGTCGCCAAAGTCCGTTTGTTCATCTTCGTCATGATATTTCCTTCCCGTGGGCATCTGAATAATTGGCCCAACCAATTTAGATCGGACATGTCATTTTGTCTAGACCAATATTGAATTAGGAGTGAATCGCCGTTAAATTCAGACGCCAGGTACGCAGAAAGTTGGGCCTATTAGCTGGATTTATTTGGGTAATATTGGGATAAAACATCATGAAACAAATTCAGCCAGACAACACAAAACAACCGTGCTGCATACCCGAAGCGTCCGGGAAAAAAGTCTCGAGTGGAGCTCCGAAGACGGTAAAAAAACCGCTTTCGCAAAGCCAGAATTGTCGAGATAAGCCGTCCAGATTGATCACTTTACCTGCTGGTCGCGGGCTTGTGGGGACGAATTTTCCGCTGCTGTCGATGGATGGTGAAGGTCCTTTGAGGCAGGTCGCCATCCAGGCGTTTGAAATCGATCCACTGGCCGTCACAAATGTTTGGTTTCAGCAGTTCATTGATGACACCGGCTATATAACAGATGCCCAGAAATATGGTTGGTCTGTGGTGTTTCATGATCACCTGAAGTCAACGGATGGTCTTCCCCGTGTGGCCAATGCGCAGTGGTGGGTTCGCGTAGACGGTGCTTGCTGGAACCATCCCACAGGGGGATCTTCCAGCCTTGACGGACTGAAAGATCATCCAGTCACACATATATCATGGAATGACGCTAGCGCCTTTGCACTCTGGGCAGGCGGCCGCCTGCCAAGGGAAGCCGAATGGGAATATGCAGCTCGTGCGGGGCAGGGGGACGTTCGTTATCCCTGGGGAAATGAAGATCCAACCGATCAACAGGAAAGCTACCGATGCAATATCTGGCAGGGGGATTTTCCAAACACCAACACCGCAGCAGATGGATACGCCGCAACGGCACCGGTTGATGCCTATGCAGCTAATCCATGGGGTTTGTACAATATGGTCGGAAATGTCTGGGAGTGGTGCGCCGATACATTCAAAGTGAATTCCCTGAAACGGAATGCCAAGCTTCGCAACAAGCAGGCGGTGGAGGAGGGTGAGAAACTGCTGAAGGGGGGCTCATTCCTCTGTCACCGTTCCTATTGCACCCGATACCGAATAGCCGCCCGTTCCGGGGTCAGAGCAGACTCGTCAGCCGCCCATACGGGGATGCGCATTGTGTTCGATAATCGATAGGATCTCCGTCCCAAGCACCAGATTGTTGACGCTTGGATTGGTAAAAAATCTGGTGTGCCGATTGAGCTGATGTATAAGTAGTTATATCGCCATCGGCACTTTCCATAACCGTCAGGAATGCATCATGGATCTGCGGCAACTTCAATACTTTTTGACCACGCTGGAAAACCGCAGTTTCGGCCGAGCAGCCGAAGTTTTACATATTTCCCAGCCAGCGCTTTCCAAGGCGGTTAAGCGACTTGAAGACGATTTGGGCGTGAAACTGTTGGAGCGTCTGCCACGCGGAGTTTCGCCGACTTTGTTTGGCGAGGCATTGGCGGCGCATGCAAGTCTGATCAGTGGAGAAATAAGCCGCGCCAAGGATGCAATCGAATCCCTGAAACATGGCAATTCGGGCAGGGTGATTGTTGGTGCAGGTTCGTCCATGCGCATTGAGCTCATGCCAGAAGCAGCGGTGCGCTTGCAGCGACGTCACCCCGACGTAAAATTGGAATTGGTCGGGGAGCTTTACGATGATCTTCTGCCTGATTTGCAAAACGGATTGTTGGATCTTGCTCTGTCGATGATCCCAACGACGGATACCACCCCGGATATCGTTTGTGAGCCGCTCTATATAGACAAGACCCATCCGACGGTGCGCGTCGGGCATAAATTGTTGGAAAAACCATCATTGACGATAGAGGACTGCCAGAACTATGACTGGATCCTTCCAAAAAGCGAAAATCTTGGCAGGCGGCATTTGGATGCGTTTTATCTCAATCGTAACTTGTTGGCTCCGGTCCCCGTGATTGAAACCAATTCTACGGTATTTGCCATCCAAACCATTCGCCGAAGTGATCTGATCGGCTGGCACCCGACACAGGTAATTGGAAATTCCGATGAAACGGGTCTGGTCGCCCTTCCGCTGGAAGAAATCACACTGACCCGCATCGTCGGCATCACCACCCGCCGGGCAAGTGTATTGTCGCCTGCAGCACTGCTGCTGATCGAGGAACTTAAACAGGTGAGCGCTGAAATGATTGAAGCGGGCATTGTGATGCCGCTGCCGTCAAACTGATCTCACTGTGCGATTACCCCTGGTTATCGATCTGGGCACAGGCGTGAATTGTTTGGCGAAACTCTCCATGAAATGATGCGGACAACACCATTGACAAAGGATTGCTCCAAGTGACCGATACGCGCCCTAATATTCTGTTCATCCTGACCGACCAGCACGCCTTCAACATTCTGGGTTGTTATGGTGATGAGATTGTCCGGACACCTAACATGGACCGGCTTGCAAGCCAGGGGGTCCGGTTTTCCAATGTCTACACAGCGTCACCGATCTGTGTGCCTGCGCGCATGTCTCTTCTGACGGGGCAGTATCCATACAAACAGCAATGCTGGGCAAACAGCGACAGCCTCGCTTCCGATATTCCCACCACCGCCCACGCACTGGGTGCGGCAGGCTATCGCCCCGTTCTGGTGGGGCGCATGCATGCCATTGGGCCGGACCAGATTCACGGTTATGCGGAACGTGACATTGGCGATCACATTACCGATTGGTATGGCGGCACGCCTTATTCGATGGGAATTCTGGATAAGGCGCAGCGGCCATTTCGTGAAAGCCTGGTGAATTCTGGTCCGGGGCAGATGAGTTATGAACTGGTCGACAGAGAAGTTACCAGGCGCACGCTAGAGCGACTCGACGACTTAGCCAGTGCCCGAAAGAATGGAGACACCACTCCATTTTCGCTCAACGTGGGTTACATGCTGCCGCATCAACCTTATGTGGCTGATCCGGAAATCTATGCCTATTACGAAGGCAAGATCGGCCCCCCAAGATTGCCCCGCGCTGACGAAGGTGACGACACATATTTGGCCTGGTGGCGCCAGCAGACCGGGTTGAACGATATCAGCGTCGAAGAAGAAATCCGCGCGCGCACGGCCTATTACGCTTTGGTGGAAACGATCGATATCGAGATTGGCAAGATATTGTCCAAACTGGAAGAACTCGGGCTGGATGAAAATACACTCATCGTCTACGCATCCGATCATGGCGATCAATTGGGTGAGCGCGATCTGTGGTGGAAACAAACCTTCTACGAGGAATCGGTGAAAGTGCCGTTGATCATGAAATGGGCAGGGCGGATTCCGGCGGGAGAGTGTCGGTCGCAGGTGGTCAATCTGGTAGACCTCTCCGCCACAATCGTCGATGCCGGACAAGGGCCACAATTGCCAAATGCCGATGGACAAAGTCTGTTGCCGCTCGCAATCGACGGGGGCTCGGAATGGCAAAATGAGACCTATTCAGAATACTGCACCGACGGCCTGCTGGCCTGGTCTGGCGGACGAGTTTTGCAATCGCGTATGGTCAGATGCGGCAAATGGAAGTTCAACTATTACCATAATTGCCCGCATCAATTGTTCGATCTGGAGGCCGATCCGGACGAGATGAATAATTTGATCGACGATCCGTCCTGTCAGGACGTGGCCGCAGAATTGCTGGAAAAGATTCTCACCGGCTGGAATCCCGACGAAATCGACAAAACCATCAAATCCAGAAACGGTGAAAAGGCCATTTTGAAGGCCTGGGCGCAGAGTGTGAAACCGGCTGACAAATATCGTTGGGAAACAAAAGCCGAAGACAATTGGCTGGTCGAGTAACTCTGCACCATCGTCAACGGCTTTAACTCCAGCAGTGTGTCAGTCAGGCTAAATGGCAGGCCACGGAATGTCCCGAACTGGAAGTTTTAAGTTCGGGAACTTGTTGTTTGCAACGTGGTTCAGCCAGAGGACATCTTGTGTGAAACCGGCATCCGGCGGGCGGATTGCTGGGGCTTGGAATATCGCCCTTTAACGCTCTGTCGGCGGAAGGCTTGATTTTTGGATTGGGTGTGGGAATGGCGGCAACCAACGCCTTTGTGTAGGGATGGCGTGGATTTTTGAACAATTCCTGGCGCTCAGCGACTTCCACGATGCCCCCCAGATACATGACCGCGATGCGGTGGCTGATCTGCGCGACAACTGCCAGATCGTGGGCGATGAAAAGGTAGGATAGTCCCAGATCCCTTTGCAGATCGGAGAACAGATTGATGACCTGTGCCTGAACCGATACATCAAGCGCGGAGACCGGTTCATCCGCAATTATCAATTTAGGGCTCAGCGCCAGAGCCCGCGCGATGCCGATGCGTTGGCGCTGACCACCGGAAAACTCATTGGCGTAGTTGCGCGTTTGCGAAGGCTGCAGGCCGACACGACGAAATATATCAATCACCATGTCGTCGGCTTCTTGGCCGGAAGCAATGCCGTGAATTCGGATGGCCTCGGCGACGATGCGGCCAACCGGAATGCGGGGGTTCAAGGATGAATAGGGGTCCTGAAACACCATTTGAACTTTACGGCGGTGACGGAACATCTCAGAACGGCTTGATTTGGTGATATCGACACCATCAATTTTAACTTCGCCTGCAGTCGGTTCCACAAGTCGCATGACGCTTTTTCCGAAGGTCGATTTTCCGGAACCGCTTTCACCAACCAGGCCGAGCGTTTCGCCTTGATTTATGGTCAGCGAAACCCCGTCGACGGCTCGAACATAACCGCCAATCCGTGAAAATACGCCCTTTCTGATGGGAAAGTGGGTCTTCAGGTCATTCACCTGCAACAACGGAATGGTGGATTGGGGTGAAACGGTCATTGAAATGGTGCCTCGTGCCAGCAAGCTGCCCAATGGCCTTTGCTCTTCTCTTCCAGTGCCGGTGCCTGTTGGCCGCAGCGTTCGGTTGCAAAGGCGCACCGGTCCTTGAAGGCGCAGCCGGGCTGCAATTCCGAAAGCAGCGGAACGGTGCCGGGGATTTCGGTCAGTCGCTCTGGATCACCATCGGCCTCAGCAATCTGGTCAAGCCTGGGAATGGCGGTCATCAAACCGACGGTATAGGGGTGACGCGGCCGCTCAAACAGGGTGTGAATATCGGCTTCCTCAACCTTGCGCCCCGCATACATCACCACCACCCGGTCGGCGACTTCAGCAACGACGCCAAGATCGTGTGTAATCATGACCACCGCAGTTCCCAGTTTTTCCTGCAATTCCTTTATCAGCATCAGGATTTGCCCCTGGATTGTAACGTCGAGTGCGGTGGTCGGCTCATCTGCAATGAGAACCTTGGGGTCACAGGCGAGGGCCATGGCAATCATCACCCGCTGGCGCATTCCACCTGACATTTGATGAGGATAGCCACTCAGCCAGGATTTTGAATCGGGAATATGGACCAGATCCAGCATTTCGCGAGCCCGGTCCAAGGCATCCTTTTTTGTCAGGCCCAGATGACGGATCAGCGGCTCGCTTATCTGGTTGCCGACCGTCATCATCGGGTTCAAAGACGTCATCGGTTCCTGAAAAATCATCGAGATTTCTTTGCCTCGGATCGCACGGATGCGGTTTTCGGGTACCTGGGTAAGGTCCTCACCTTCAAACAGCACCGAACCACCGACGATCTTACCTGGCGGGTTGGGAATTAATCGCAGAATGGAAAGTGACGTAACACTCTTTCCGCATCCCGATTCACCCACAACACCCAGCGTTTCGCCCTGATTGACATGATAGCTCACACCGTCGACAGCCCGAACGGTTCCCGAACGGGTTTCGAAATGTGTCTGCAGGTTTTTCAGTTCTAGTACAGGGCTCATGGTCAGCGATCAGGCCATGCCAACAGGGGTTTTGGGTTCGATCATGTCATCGGGCCGCGAGCGGATCATGTCGGTAAGCTCAGCACGCAGGGCATTGTAACCCGCATCGTCGAACAGATTGTCCATCTCATGTGGGTCATCTTGCAGATTATACATTTCGCCTGCGCCGGAATTTTCCTCCAGGGTAAGTTTTGCAGTCTTTGTACGAACGGTACGCAAATTCAGGCTGACGCCGTTGCGTGACGGCCGCAAGTCCCATTCACTGCGCGCGAAATCTCTCGGTTCTGACCGGCCTTCAAGCAACGGTCGCAGGCTTTTGCCGTGCTGAAGCAATTCCGGAGAAATGCCGGAATAGTCGTGGAATGTCGGTGCCAGATCCACGGTCGAGACAGGTTCGTCCACAACCTGCTGTTGTTTGACGCCCGGTCCGCGCGCAATACAGCCGACGCGCAGCAGGCCGTCATAGAGCATCGGCCCTTTCAGCAGTAAACCATGATCTCCAAGCCATTCACCGTGGTCGGCGGTGAAGATAACGATTGTATTGTCAGACAACCCCAACTCATCCAGCACAGTAAGGATGCGACCTACATTGTGGTCGATAAGAGAAATCATGCCGTAATAATTGGCGATGGTGTGGCGCAGACGATGTTCATTTGGTGGTTCCACCCGCGAATATGTCGCGCGATGCTTGCGCAATACTGCGTCCTCAATCTGTGGCGTTCCGCTCAAGCTTGCCGCGTGCCACCAGGGTCGCCGATCCAGATCGCGTTCCATGTGATGCGGCAGATCGACCTCGTCCGGGTGATGCGCCCAGCACCAGGGTTCAGGGCAATCGAATGGCGTGTGGGGGTCGGGGAACGAAGTCCACATGACGAAATTTTCGTCCTTGTGGTTTTCCAGATAGCGGATCGTTTGATTGCCGACCCAGGTGGAGTGATGCCAAGCGGAAGGGAGGGCCGAATTCCAGGTTTGCGGCGCCCCGACATCCGGCTGTAGATGGGTGTCCCAAAGGCCAATTTTTTCCGGGCCACGGCCATCTGCATATAACCACCTCTCATAGTGCAGCGTGTCGGGCGGTGGGGTCGGGCGACCATGAGTGTAATGACCCAGGATCATCGTCTCCATATGATCGAAGCCCATATAAGGCCCCATCCAATCCTCCGGCAGGTTCGGAATGGTGGATTTGTCCTCCGGCGTTCCGGTGGGTTCGAACGTGTGGTGAGTGGAGAAGTGGGTCTTGCCGACAAAGGCACTGTTGTAACCGGCACGTTCCAGTGTGCGCGCAAACCCCAGTTCGCCAAGCGGTGTTTCCAGGTCGATACCGTTGTCGCTGACGCCATGGGTGCAGGGGAAAAGCCCGGTCAGAATAGAGGCTCGGGATGGTTGGCAAACCGCGTTGGGTGTTATGCAGTTTGAGAACCGTGTGCCCTCACGCGCCATCCGGTCCAGATGGGGAGTTTTAACCTTGCGACCTTCAAACCCGAAGCAATCGCCCCGGTGCTGGTCGGACGTTATGAGCAGGATGTTGGGTTTAGTGGTCATCAAATATTCCTTTAGACAACACTGCCGCCGCGCGGATCCAGATGATCACGCAGGCCATCGCCAAGCAGATTGAAAGCGATCATGGTAAGAAATAGAAATAGTCCCGGAAACAGCGATATCCACGGTGCGAAGGTCAAAAACTCATTGCCCTTGGCGATCATTGTGCCCCAGCTTGGAGTTGGTTCCTGAATTCCCATGCCTAAAAAACTAAGTGTTGATTCGGTCAGGATAACGTTCCCCAATAATACCGAAGCCAAAACAATAATCGGGCCGATGCAATTGGGAAGTACGTGCGCAAATACAATGCGGGCATTGCTCATACCCAAAGCATGGCACGCCATCACATAATCTTGCGATTTAACGCTTAGAACCGAGCCACGCGCTACACGGGAAAATTGAGTAATTCGGCGAATGGAAAGAGCCAGAATAATCGATGGAACGCTTGGCCCCAATACGCTGACCAATGCCAGCGCCATTACAATGCCTGGAATCGACATGAAAATTTCAACAATTCGCATGATAACTTCATCAACCCAACCGCCGATATACCCCGATATCGCGCCCAATGACACGCCAGCAACCAATCCGAGTAAAACCGTAACAAGACCAATCGATAATGATGTTTGCGTTCCATACAGAACACGGGAAAAGATATCGCGACCAGCTTGATCGGTTCCCATTAAATGGGGCCAACCGGGTGCAGATAACCCTCTGGCGGGATCAACGGCATCATACGGGAAGGGAGCAATCAATGGTGCAAGGATTGCCAGCACAATAAAAAACAGCGTCAGGCCAAGACTGAACCTGTTTAATTTTAGTTCCAGAAATCTGTTGAAGCTTTCGGCAAATAGGGACCAACCACCCCGGTATTCCATTTCATCCGAAGGCATTGGTATTTCCGTGCGTGTCGAACCGGTCATATGCGAATCCTCGGATCGATAATCATATATAACAAATCGACCAGCAGATTGGTCAAAGCGAAGGCAACACCAATAACCAATACGGCGCCTTGAATGACCAGAATATCCTTTTCATAAATACCTTCAATTAACAGACTCCCCAGACCCGGAAGCGAGAATATGAATTCGACGGCGACGGCCCCGCCCATCAAATTTGCAAACTGAAAACCTATGACCGTGACAACGGGGTTGATGGCGTTTCGAAGTCCATGAACCATATAAACGCGCCATTTGCTCAGGCCCTTTGCTGTGGCTGTGCGGATCATGTCCTGTGATAATACTTCCAGCATGCTTGAGCGCATCATACGGGCGATCAGAGCCGCTGGGTGAAGGGCGATTGCCATTGTTGGAAGAGCCATGGCCTTCCAGCCGAATTCATCAAACGAACCATTGACCGGAAAAATGGGGATGGCAACGGCGAAGCACAGCATTAATACCAGTGCGAACCAAAACGTCGGAGTACTGACCCCGATGATTGCGATCATGCGAGCGATATAATCAGCCCTACGGCCTTTGAAAACTGCCGAGACAATTCCCAGCGAAATGCCCACAACTATAGCCACCGACATGGTCATCACCAAAAGCAACATGGTGGTTGGCAAAGCTTCAAATACCAGTTCCGAAACTTCGATGGTGCTAACGTACGAGGTGCCAAAATCACCCTGCAAAGCGCGCGTCAACCATCCGACATATTGAACAACGATGGGCTTGTTCAGGCCCAGTTCTTCGCGGACGCGTTCCAGCTCTTCGGGCTCGACAGAAGAATACCCTTCCAGATCCAGTCCCATGGCTGCAATCGCCGGATCGCCCGGCGACATATGACCAAGCATGAAAGCAAGCGTCGCGACACCCAAAAGGGTCGGGATGGAAAAGAGTAATCTTCGAAGAAGCACTGTCCTCAGCATAAAGGTGCCTGCCAAATAAGATGCAGTGAACTAGGGTCAGGACCCTGGGACCCACAGATCAGATTATAGGAAATATTGCCCCCGCCCGTATCTTCACACGAACGGGGGCGGGAGAATTACTTGTCGATCCACACCCGACGAAGATCTTCACGACCCTTCAGTTTGCCAGTCTTGAAGTTCTTAATGTAAGACTGTCGCGCTGTGCGATGGTTGCGGTAATTCAAGTAGATATAAGGCACGTCATCGAACACAATTTTTTGCAACTCGTTGATTTGTGCTTTAACCATTGAGGGGTCTTCGGTTTTTACGATCTCGTTCGCCAATTCGTTTGCCCGGGTATTTTGTGCCCCACCCTTTTTGTTGTAGTAGGTAACATTGTTACCACCACCCGAAGAATACAGGTCCCATGCGTAGTCTTTCATGTTAGGACCACCCAGCATTTGCCAAAGCGCCATTTGATAGTTTCCAGAACGCATGTTGGAAAACATCTGGCCGCCAGAAATGTTTTTGACATTTAATTGTACGCCAACGGCTTTTAATTGTGCCTGTAGCAACACGCCGCGCTGGACGTGGGCTCCGCCTGATCCGGTTTCTAACTCCAGAACTAATTTCTTGCCGCCCGGTCCGTATCCGGCCTCAGCCAATAGAGCCTTGGCCTTCTGGACGTTTTGGCGAATGGGAGATAAATCACCAGCCTTCGTGAAACCCGGGTGCCACGGCGGGAAAATGCTTTCAATCATTACGCCCGCCCTGGAATAAACGTTATCGATCAATTCCTGGCCGTTAACGGCGTATTGGATGGCTTGGCGTACCCGTTTGTCCTTCAAGATCGGATGACGGGTATTGACCGGAAGAAGGGTCAGCGTTGAAGCCTTGCCTTCATCGACAATGATGTTTTTGTCTCCGGCCAATTGCGGGAATTGTGATTCCGGGAAAGTGTTGATGACGTTCAATTCACCTTTTTTGAGCGCCAAAATCCGAACGCTGCCGGACTTGATTGTGCGCGCTTCAAAGCCATCCAGACAGGGCTGCCCCTTAAGGTAATAATTGGGGTTTCGTTTCAAGCCGAGCATCTTTTTCGATTGAAATTTGTCAAACATGAACGGTCCTGTACCCGATGCACCGTCGATACCGTATTTTTTGCCCAATTTTGCCACGGCCGTCGGTGACGCAATGCCTAACGAACTCGCAACCCCCCACAAAAAGGATGGCCAGACCTCATTCAATTCAAACTTAACCGTATGAGAATCAATCGCAGTCACCGCTTTGGTGAATTTTTTCCACGTTCCCGTATAGGGTGACTTTACGGACCCGCTGATCAAACGTTCAACATTAAATTTGACAGCTGCGGCATCAAAATCAGTGCCGTCGTGAAATTTTACTCCAGCGCGCAGTTTGAAAATAAAGGTCGTGTCGTTGACCTTTTCCGGCATGCCGGTTGCCAACCCAGGCGTTAATTCCAGATCTGCATCAATATCCAACAGAGAATCATAAACAAGTCGCATAAAATAAATCGGGTTTGCCCGTTGAGTTGGGTCAACCAATTTATAATGCATGTCTACTGTTTTAAGAATTCCGCCACGCTTTGGACAGACGTCATCTGCCAGCGCAGCTCCCGAGCTGTTGAGGAACGCCGCAAGCGCGGCGACCATGGTGATTTTTGCCGTTAGTTTCATCTCTCTCTCCCTGTTTAAATGTTTGTCGGTTGCTTGGTTTATTGCCTTCAAAATCTGCCCACACGCTCTATGCCTGGGGAACTCGTCGCCATCACCGCGTCCAGATGTTTGTGAAGCAGTTCCAGTTTCAAATCCTGATTGCCCGGTTCGTGCCACAGGTTGTGAAACTCCCCGGGGTCTTCCTGAAGATCGAATATTTCACCCAGTGCATGGCCGTGATAAACGATCGATTTATAGCGGCCATCGAAATTCATCGTTGCATGGGTAGGAACGGACTCTTCTGCCGATCCCAATGCATCGTTGAATTCGCAGACGACGCTGTCTTTGTGATGGCTCGGATCCACCTGACCCAGCAACATCTGGTGCAAGGATTTTCCCTGCATGTAATAAGGTATCTCCACGCCTGCCGCTTCCAGCAGAGTCGGTGCGATGTCCACCAGTTCAACCAGGGCCTCGCTTCTCAGGCCGGCTTGATACTGGCCCTTCCACGAAAACATCAGCGGCACATGGACCAGACCTTCAAAGAATCGGCAGCCTTTGTAAAGTAACCCATGGTCGCCAAGCAGTTCGCCGTGGTCGGAGTGGAAGATGATGATTGTATTTTCCAACTCACCGATGTTGGACAGGTGATCGACCAGCCGACCAAACTGTTCGTCGACCAATTCAATCATCGCATAGTAGGCGGCGATGACTTCGCGGCCGTTGAAATTGTCGGGCGGGCGGGTTGCCGTGTTTTCCTGTCGTTCTCCTTCCGCCGGATCCGCGTTAACCCCGTTGGGGTCAATTGCGTGAACTGATTGCTGACATATATTGCGAAACATTTTTTGCCGTTCCAGATCGGATTTCTGAAACAGCGGCCCAGGCAATTTGTCAGGGTCGTAGCGGTCGCGAAATTCCTTCGGTGGATCGAAGGGGGGGTGCGGATCGAAGGGATTCATCGACAGCATCCAGGGTTGGTCACCTTGCTGGTCGATGAACCTGATTGCCATTTCGGTGCACCAGGTGGATTGGTGCAGCTCTGCTGGAACACCATCGCAGCAAAAGCTGTTGATCGAAGAATAGAGCTCCGCCGGATCGACACCTTTTTCATCTTGCAACCAGCGGTGATAGGCGTGAAATTCCGGATCCAGCGTCGGCATGGGATGGTGGCTCCACTCAAACAGGCCGTAGCCATCGTCGGTCCGTTTTTCAGATCCGGAGGCAGCGCTTGCCAGATGCAGTTTGCCAATCAGCCCGCAATTATAGCCAGCATCAGTGAGCAATTTGGTGACCAGTACCTCATGATCTGGAAAATGAGCATTGCCGTTGCGGTGGACGTGATTGCTTGCTGGATATCGCCCCGTCATGAAAGACGCGCGGCTCGGCGTGCAGATGGGACTTTGGATATAGGCATTGGTAAAAGCCGTGCCATTTTCCACAAACTGATCGATATTCGGCGTATTGATATGTTGGTTGCCGAGCGCTCCAACCGTGTCGTAGCGCTGTTGATCAGTGCAGTACCAAACAATGTTCGGACGTTTGCGAGGCATGTTGTCTATCCGGCGTCAATTCCAACTGGTTTTTGGATAAAGCAATATAGACATAATCACCAGTAACGAATGACTCCAAATCCATAACTAATATTCATGTGTCTCTATAATCCTCCCCACTACGCGGGTGGTTTGGTGGTGATATAGGATGGTTGGCAGCAATGAACCGTTGTCGCATTTTGACCGACTTTGTAACTGGACATTTAAGCTTGATGAGCGGTGCCGAGCCCAATTCCGTTGGCCCGAAATTCCCAACATTAGTCGGTGGTGGGTGCGTTCCGGTTCCCACCAATGAAATGAAGTTCACCAACTTCCAATTTCGATATTCCGAAACGAAACTGAAACAGCGTCCCCTTCTGCGGGCTTCAGTGTCCCTTCGAGACCCAGAGCAAGTTTGATTTCATCACCTACCTTGATATTAGGACGCCCGGATTTCGAATATATCTCCTCGCCATCGCAGGTTATATGTACCTCACCCGGGGTTTTGTCGCCCAGGCTCTTCTTTTTGGTGGAATCCCACTTCACCCTCACTTCTACCACGTGCCATTGCCCGAACTCTTCGGGTCCGAAACAGGTCTTTCGGTTGACTTCATAGCCATAGTCGTTGCCAAGATAGAACTGCATGACCGACTTGCCGTCACCGTTCACAAGGCGGGTCGCGTAGAGATGTTTGTCTATCGCATTGAAGGTCATACCTTTGGCAACCTTGATTTCCCAACGATAAGCGACTTTGTTTCCATGCCCGTGGCCGCTCGATGATTGATATTCAATCCGTTGGCGCGTTGTCGAGCAGGCGGATTCAAAGCCTGTTGCACAGCCATCACTGCTTAGCCGGGCCGTGATCAGACCATCGAGGACTTCCAGGGCAGTTTCGTTTGGCCCAATAATCTCGAACTCCCCAGCATGACTCGAGTTTGCAGCCATCAGAACGGGAAACAATGTGGCGAGTATTGTGACTTTGCTGGTTCCAGGTTTCATCAGTTTTCTCCTATTGGTGAGCTTCCGCTCTGAGTTGCTTGTCTGTGGACGAACCCTCTATGCTAGGATCGTGTGGAGGCATCTGAAATGTCCGGAGAAAACTCAGAAATTGTTGCGAAATCTTATGATGAGATTCGACTGGGTGATTTTTATTTTTGGCCACAATCCAATGAACTAAGAGACCAAACTGGCAATCACATCCACTTGCGACGTCAGAGCACCGAAGTATTAGCCTACCTTGCATGCCGGTCCGGACAACTCGTATCGAAGTCCGATCTGATCGAAAACATCTGGCCCGACATCTTTGTAACCGACGATAGCCTGGGGCAATGTATCGTCGATATTCGACGAGTACTGAATGATTCAGAACACCAAATTGTTCAGACCTATCCCAAAAAAGGATACATGCTGGTCGCGACGTCAGTTTCGCGCATTGTGACTGACCCTGTCGTCAAGCAAACCGATCCAGTTTTAGTGACTGAATCGGCATTTCCATACTTTGGCTCGATTCGAATTGTTGGCCTGGCCGCGATTCTTTTTTTGATCGCAGCAATCGCATGGTGGAAGCCCTGGCTGCACGAAAGTAGCGACCCACTGGAACTGGTTTTTGATTTGCCCGAAGAACCGTCGATCATCGTATTACCTTTCGATAACCAGTCTGGAGAAGATGAGCTTGACTATCTCGCAGCCGGTTTCAGCACCTCGATAAGAACCCATCTCTCAATGTTTCCGCAGCTCTTTGTTATTGCTGGTTCAACTGCGGTGAAGTTCAAGGACGGTCCCGGTACCGCACGCGGTATTGGGCGCGAGTTGGGAGTGCGATATGTGCTGGACGGCAGCCTTCGCAAAGTCGGAGAAGCTTTTGTCGTCAATACTGAGTTGATTGAAGCCGAATCCGAGCGATCTGTCTGGGCCCAACAGTATAATTTTCTGGCAGGCAACATGCTCTCGGTTCAGGCCGATCTGGTGCAGGAAATAACCAGCACGCTGAACGTTGTTATCGTAGAAACAGAACTGGCTGCTGTACGGCTGCGCCCCACCGACAATCAAAAGGCGTATGATCTGTTCTTGCGAGCCGAAGCCGAAACCCAGCGGGTCAGTGCAACTGGAAGAGCCGAGGCCGTCAATTTACTCAACAAAGCGGTTGCCCTCGATCCCAATTATTTGGCGGCGCATTTTGAACTGAGTGGTCGCTATCTCAGTCTATGGCGTTTCGGTGGTGCAGATGATTCCGAACAAGCCGTGCAACTGGCGCGCCACCACGCCGAGCGAGCCCTTGAAATCAGCCGGTTAGACTATCGCGGCCATTTCAGGCTTGGCATGCTGCAGCTTTTTGCTGATCATGATCATGATCTTGCCTATGCAGCGTTCCTTCGTGCGCTCAATGACAATCCCAACGATGCTGATATTCTTTACAATATGGGTTTCCTGCGCTCGCTTATGGGCGAGGCCGCTGAAGCCATCGAGTGGAACAACAAGGCCAAACGTATCAATCCCCGATATCCCGGATGGTACAATTTCAATGCGGCACTATCTCGGTTTTTTATCAAAGATTATGAACTGGCAAAGACCTTGGCCAAGTCGGGCATAGCCACCTATCCCAAGTCACTTGCTCCTCGGCGAATCCTGATTGCAACGCTTGTTGAAATGGGCCGCTTGGATGAGGCCAAAAAAGAGGTCTTTGAGTATTTGGAAATTGGACCCAATTTTCGGCTGTCAACCTTTCGAAACACTCCATTTCAGCACAGAGCGGATCAAGATCGCTATTATGGAGCGATGAAAACTGCCGGTATTCCCGAGTGATCTATCCAGGATGATGCAGCGCAGCCGCTTGGGGCTCAATGCGATGGTTTGATGCAGAAGTCATACCGTTCGCAACAGTCTCAAAATCCCTGAACCTTCTACGGATTCAGCGTCCAATAGCATAAGCCTGCATCAGGCGTGGGGTCGCAGCCGCTTGAAGCTGTCCGTCAGGATGGCGCTTAGCAGCTGTCAAACGGCCAACGGTATTGGCCTGTGCAATGTCAACTTTGTGTCCCCGACCGCGCAGGGCTTCAATGGTTTCTCTACCTATCGTTTCCTCTATCATCATCTCACCGGGAGCAGCGGTCCGGGGATAAAAGGATGCCTGAAAATGTGTTGAGTGAAACAGCGGCGCATCGATGCCTTGCTGTAAATCCAATCCATGGTGCACCATTCGCAAAAACCAGACGAGTTGCCACTGATCCTGTTGGTCTCCACCGGGAGTTCCGAACGCGAGCTTGGTGCCGTCCCTGTGGCAGGCGATGGTAGGGGTTAATGTTGTACGGGGACGTGCGTTTGGTTTCAGCGATGACGCCGACCCCTCATCCAGCCAAAACATTTGTGCACGGGAATTGAGGGCAAACCCCAAACCGGGAACTATCGGATTGGATTGTAGCCATCCACCTGAAGGTGTCGATGAAACAAGATTTCCCCAACGGTCAGCAATGTCGAGGTGAACGGTGTCACCCTTTACATCTGTCAGATGAGCCATGGTTGGTTCGCCGGTGGCGGGGTCCTCCAAAACGTCAATCTTACGCGCCGCACGCGCGATTGCAGCTTTGGCAAGGTGTTCGTGTCCCTCAATTTCCCCCGGCCTTAAATCCAGTGACGCCTGGGAAGAAATCAGGGTTGCCCGCTCTCGCCCATAGGTTTCTGACAACAGGGGTTCGACTGGAATCTGATAAAAATCCGGGTCACCATAATAGGCCTCGCGGTCCGCATAGGCCAGTTTGATCGCTTCAATTACGACATGGACAAACTCTTCTCCAAACGGGTCCATCGCCGCGATATCAAAGTTCTTGAGTATCTGGAGGGCTTGCAACAGAACCGGTCCCTGTCCCCACGGGCCGGTCTTGCATACCGTCCAGCCATGATATTCAACACTTGTCGGTTCTTCAAAACTGGCGCGCCACTGGGCGATATCGTCTTGCGTCAACAGAGCGAGGTTGCGACGGCCGGTGACATCCATCACTTTGGCCTCGCTCAGATATTCACCGATTGCTTGTGCCACAAAACCTGTACGCCATTCATCGCGCACGGCATCAATGCGGGCTTCCCGGGAATCTCCTTTAGCGGCATCGACTAATTTTCCGTATGTCTTTGCCAGGTCGGCATTCCTAAACAGGCTCTGCGCCCGGGGAGATGTGCCGTCGGGACACCAGGTTTTTGCTGAGGACGGCCATTGTTTTTCAAAAAATTCCTGAAGGCTCGCAATCGCATTGGCAACGGCTGGAAGCAGGGGATGCCCGTGTTTGCAATATTCAATGGCCGGCGCCAAAACATCGACCAACTCCATTGTCCCGTGATCACGCAACAGTAGCAACCAGCCATCAAATGCTCCCGGGACCACGGTTGCCAAAAGGCCGGAACCTGGAATCAGGTCCTCAATTCCCATCGACTTCATTGCCTCAATTGTTGCGGCCCCAGGAGCCGTTCCCTGCGCACAAAGCACGCCGACATCCTGATCGCGGGCGGAATAGAAGATAACCGGCAAGTCGCCTGCGGGGCCATTCAAATGGGGTTCGACCACTTGCAACACAAACCCGGTGGCAACCGCGGCATCAAATGCATTCCCGCCTTTTTCAAGGATGGACATGCCGATTGCTGACGCGATCCAGTGGGTCGATGTCACAACTCCAAACGTTCCGCGAATTTCTGGTCTGGTGGTAAAATCTGGCACGACACTTCCTTTTAGAAACGAACAAATTAGTCAGCCGTCAGCAGTTCTCTTGGGCAATTTGCAAATGCTTTTGCGCCGTCTTTTGTCACGACGAAAGATTCGCTGACCACAAGCCCGTATTTATCCATCCAAAGTGCGGGAATGCAGTGGAAGGTCATGTTTTCTTCCATCACAGTCGTGTCACCTGCCCGCAAAGAGCAGGTCAGTTCACCCCATGTCGGCGGGAAACCGATGCCAACAGGGTAACCGATACGACTTTCCTTTTCGATGCCATGTTTTCGGATCACCTTTTCCCAGGCCGCTGCCATGTCCTGGCATTCAATCCCCGGTCTGACCACATCCAGTGCCGCTTCTAGACCTTCGCGAATGATGGCCGTGGTATCCACCAGATCTTGTGTCGGTTCGCCCACATAAACACACCGCGACAATGGCGAGTGATAGCGATGCCGCACACCGCCCATTTCGATGTAGAAGATCTCGTTTTCTTCCAGTGGCTGATCGGTCCAGCTCAAGTGCGGAGCAGCAGCAATTTCTCCGACCATCGCATTGGGTGGTTTGCAAGGGAACGTGCCGCCAAATTCCGGTGTGCCAGAAGTTGTAACGCGGTATAATTCTGCCATCACATCACATTGGCGCACACCTGGGCGCACCAGTTTGCGGGCGCTGTCCATTGCCAGAGTGGCGATCTGGCCTGCCTGGCTCATATACTCGATTTCCTGTGCAGATTTTGTCATCCGCACCCTGTTTACCAGCAGGAACCCATCTTCAAATTCTCCCTGACCCAATGCCTGTGTCAGTATGCGGTTCCATTTTGCAGTGTAATAATAGTCATCCTGTTCCGCCGCGATTCGCCCTTTGTCCCAGCCTTTGCCTTGCAGAATCTTGACCAGATAATCCATCGGATGAAGGGTGTCGCTGCCAACATATTTATCGGGATAGGCGATTACATTTTCCGGGGCCAGATAAGCGGTGAACTTTGCCCCGACGGCATCCATCTTGCGTCCAAACCAGATTGGTTCTTCTCCATCAAGCGCCACCACAACCATTTGGGGGGTGTAAAATGACCATCCATCGTAGCCTGTGACATAGAACTGATTTGCCGGATTGGATATGAGCAGGACGTCAATGCCTTTAGCTCGCATTTGATCTTTTACGCACGCCACGCGGTTGCGGTATTCATCATGTTCAAAAAGCAGCTTCACACTTATCTCCTCCATATCATTTGGCGAAGGAAAGCTTGGCGAAATTATTTTGTCCAGTAAAAATAGGTTTTTGGGTTGATGCCAGCCGCCCATCTGTTGGGTAGTGTCTCAGTTTGAGATTTAAGCGCAAACCTGCAATATCAAACCCAGTTGAATAGTTTGCACGGTGCGTTGCATCGATCAGTAGAAATCGCCAGACTTTGTCACCGTTCGCGCATGATTTGCAAGAATCTGCTTACGCGATGCGCGGAAATAAAGCAGGAACTCTCTCGCCCAAGTGAAGTTTGCCGGAGCGCAGATACCGAACATCGAAGTTGGCAATGAATAAATTCCCCACAAGACGCGTGATGTTCGTCGATGTGGCTCTAGACGATGCGACGTGGCTGCAATTCACATTGTGGGATGGCATGTGACCTTGTCGGTTTCGCCAGCTTCGTCACTTTGATTTGCAATTTCATTCTATACTTGGCAGATGGACATATGGCAGCAAAATTCACAAAAGGTCCGCGCGTAACAATCCAGCAGGTTGCCAGCGAAGCCGGGGTTGACCGGTCAACGGTGTCGCGTGTCTATAATCAACCTGATCTTCTTCGCAGCGAAACAGTCGCAAAGGTTAAATCGGTTGCCCGCAATTTGGGGTATTCGCCGAATTCAGCTGCGCGTGCGCTTCGAACAGGGCGCAACGAGAATATCGCACTGATTGTTCCTGATCTTACCAACCCCTTTATGCCACCAATCGCCTTAGCAGTTCAAAAAGCGGCGGCGAAATTGGGATATTGCGTCTTCATTGGGAATGCCGACGAAGATCCAAGCCATGAAGAAGATTTGCTTTTGCGATTTTCCGATCAGGTGGCTGGTGCGATCCTGGCCTCGCCTCGCTCTGATCAGTCGACCATTAAGGACCTTGCCCGCAATACCCCATTGGTGCTGATAAATCGCGATGTCGCTGGTGTTCCCCGTGTGCTCATTGATGCCGGACAAGGAATGGCCAAGGCAGTTTTGCATTTGTCGTCCATTGGGCATCGAAAAATCGCTTATGTCAGCGGGCCTTCGCAATCCTGGGCCAATGAGCAGAGGCGGGGGGCAGTCGAGCAGGCTGCGAAAGAGCACGGTGTGAAACTTGAAGTGGCAAACGCCGGGATGGCCTCGTTCTCAGCGGGTGTCGCGATCGTAGACGATTTGATTGCTCTGGGCGCGAGCGCCTGTATCGCCTTTGACGATGTATTGGCGCAGGGTATCTGCTATGGCCTGGCAAAACGTGACATCGAGATCCCACAGGACTATAGCGTCATCGGTTGCGATGACATTACGGGCCTTCCGATGTTGAGCACCGTGTCCAGCCCGTCAGCCACCGCAGGGCGGAGGGCCGTCGAGATGCTGATTAATTCTTTGAAATCAGATCTTGAGCCAGACACGCGTATCGTTCTCGAGACAGATCTTGTGCTTCGCGACACCGTGGCTGTGCCGAAAATCGAGTAGATTGATCCCGAGCAACTATCGGCGTGTATTGCAATCTCGTTGACATGCAATCGATTGCATGCGACGTTTGCGGGAGCAATATGGAGGTTAGCTTGCATTTGAGAGCGTCCCAGATGGTTCACGATCCCGCCGACTTGTCCGTGCAATGGACCATAGGGCAAGCGGGGGTAATGGTGTTCCATAGCCGTGCTGCAATGGCCAAAGCAGCGGCCGACGACATTGCCAGTAGAATCTGTGCCGTTGCCCGAGACAAACCAAGTGTTCGGATGATCTTTGCCGCAGCTCCCAGCCAATCTGATGTGCTGCGCATGCTGATCGCATCCCCCAATGTCCCCTGGAACCAGATCGTTGCATTCCACATGGACGACTATCTTGATTTGCCGGCGGAGGCGCCTCAGCGGTTTTCCAACTGGCTTGAGCAAAATCTGTTCTCGAAAGTTCCTCTGGCCGAGACGCACCGGATACCCGCCAGTGGGATTGCCGATGAGATCTGCCAGACCTATGCGGCGAAACTAGCAGAAGCTCCAATTGATATTGTCTGCCTGGGAATCGGCGTGAATGGTCACATTGCTTTCAACGATCCTCCGGTGGCCGATTTCGACGACCCTTTGGCTGTCAAGGTGGTCGAGCTTGACGAAATCTGCCGTCAGCAGCAGGTCGATGATGCTTGTTTCGATGCAATCGAAGATGTTCCGACCCGGGCAATAACGCTTACGATCCCGCGTCTTTTGAACGCAGACGCCTTGTTCTGCGTGGTGCCGGGCGCCCACAAACGCCAAGCCGTTAAATCCGCGCTTGATGGCCCTCTATCAACGGATTGTCCCGCAAGCATTCTTCGAACCCATGCCAATTGCGCGCTGTATCTGGACCCGGAGTCTGACCCCAATGGCTGAAAATACCAAAGTGTCGGCGGATGCCCTTTGCGAAGATTACCTCGACAACGTCATTGCCTACATGCGCGAAATTCAGAGCGCCGAGAAAGACAACCTGGATGTCGCCGCCCGCCTGATGGCCGAGCACATTGCCAAGGACCGGATTGTGAATGTCTTCGGTCCTGGGGGCCATTCGAACCTAGCGACGCAAGAGCTTTTTTTTCGTGCAGGTGGCCTGATGCACATAAATGCCATCCTGGATGAAGGGACGCTGTTGTCGAACGGTGCCCTGCGTTCGATGGCAATTGAACGCACACCTGGCTATGGTCGGATCGTCGTGGAAGATCATGGACTTGGCGACGATGACTTGCTGATCCTTGTGAACGCTTACGGGATAAATGCGGCCCTGATCGATGCTGCACTTACCGCGCGGGAACGTGGTGCGACCCTGATCGGGATAAGCTCGCGCCAACACGCCGAAAACACCGCACCAGATCATCCAGCGAGACATCCAACAAGCCAGAACCTGCACGATTTGGTGGATGTGGCGATCGATACCAAGGTCCCTGTTGGCGATGCATTGCTGACGATTCCGGGGGTGTCGGAAAACACATCGGCGGTATCGACTTTCACCAATGCAATTGCATTAAATTCGCTAGTGATCCGGACCATCGTACACCTGCGCGATTTGGGACTAGAACCTCCGATCTGGCGCAGTGGCAACGCACCCGGTGGCGACGAAGCCAACAGCCAATTCCTGGATCGTTTTCGTGGAAGGGTCCGTGCCCTATGAGTGGGGTTGCCACATATTCCGGCGTTGATCCGACCACCGGCAAAGGCCGTACACTTTATGTCGGCGATGGCTTGATCCAGTCAGAAGAGCCGTGCGACCAACCGGGGCTGATGGTGCTGTCGCCGGGGTTGGTTGATCTTCAAGTCAATGGCTATGCAGGTCACGATCTGAACGAAGGCAGACTTGAGCCGGACGCGGTCGAAGCCCTGAGCGAAGCGCTTTGCCGGGTAGGAGTCTCAGCTTATTTGCCCACGTTGATAACCGCTAGTGAAAACGATCTCTGCCAGCGTTTGGCTGCGATCCGCAATGCACAGGAGAACTTACCGCGTTCGAAACAGATGATCGCAGGTATTCACGTCGAAGGACCGTCCATTTCCAGGAAGGACGGCCCGCGCGGCGCACATCCCGCCGAGCACATCCGCCCGCCCTCGCTGGCCGAATTCGACCGCTGGCAGGACGCAGCGCGGGGGATTGTACGCATGGTCACCCTTGCGCCCGAAGTTGAAGGCGCAGTCCGCTATATCCGCGATGTCGCATCGCGCGGGATTATTGTTGCACTTGGCCACTCCGATGCTGGAGAAGAACTTATCATCCAGGCCACCGACGCCGGTGCCGGCATGTCCACCCATCTTGGCAATGGCATCGCAAACGATTTACCGCGCCATCCCAATGCGATTTGGACGCAACTTGGCGAGGATCGCCTTGGTGCCAGCCTGATCCTTGACGGCCACCATCTGCCGCGATCGACCGCACGCGTGATGATCCGGGCCAAAGGGATAGACCGCGTGTTCCTCGTGTCCGACAGTGTCAAATTCGCGGGCATGGCAGCAGGGCGCTATACTTCGCCCATCGGTGGCGATGTCGAAGTTTCAAAGGATGGCCAGGTATCGATCGCCGGAACGCCCTATCTGGCTGGCAGTGGCGCATCCCTGCTGGACATTCTTGGTAGTTTCACCGGTTTCGTCGGATTGCCTTTCGCCGACGCCGTGACCATGGCAACCCACAATCCGGCAAAACTGCTGAACCGTTCGAGCAATCTGATGCCTGGAGATCGTGCCGATTTCATTCTGTTCGATTTGGACGCCGAGACAGGTCAGGCATGCGCAAGCGATATCGTTTTTGGCGGCGAAAGTGTGATGCAATGATCAACGTGGGCGTTTCGATCACCGACATTACACCGCCCGTTGGTCTGGCGATGGCGGGGTTCGCAGTGCGCACAGATCCGGCAACGGGCACTCATGATCCATTGACTGCACGCGCGTTGGTGGTCGACGACACCGCGCTTGTGACCACCGATGTGATCGGGATTGATGCCGAACTGTCAAAACGCGTCCGGTCGCGATGTGTGTTGCCTGACGACGCAGTTACTATTGCAGCAACTCATACCCACGGCGGACCAGCGTCGATGCCGGGGCGGTTGTCGGCATTGGCGGATGCTGTTGTACTGGATCAGCTGGAAACAGGCATTGTTCGGGCCATTGACACAGCAGCCTCAAGACGCAAGCCCGCCCGTGTGCTGGGCGGCAACGGTTCGGAGCCGGGGTTTGCCAGGAACCGCCGCCAATCCAACGGGCCGGTGGATCGTGGTATACCCGTTTTGCGGTTTGAAGATTTGCAGGGAGCGCCGATTGCAATCCTCGTTTCTTATGCATGTCACCCGGTTGTGTTGGGCCCCGACAACCTGACCTGGACCGGGGACTATCCTCATTACGTCCGCAAAGAACTGGAGGCCGCCAGTCCCGGAGCCATCGCCATATTCGCGACGGGGTGTGCAGGGGACGTGAACACCGGCCACTCGTCGGCATCCTCGTTAACCAACAAATCCCGGCCCGAACGCAGTTTTTCAATGGCACAGGCCATCGGGCTTGGCATTGCGCAGTCGGCGGCTGCCGCTGATCTGACTGAATTGTCCGGAGGTGTGGGAGGGGCCGAAGCCTTTGGTCAACTTTCTTTCCAATTGCGCGAGGTTGGATCACCCGAGGAACTGGCCCGGCGCTGGCGAGCGGAAGCAGCCGAGCCGCACTCGATTCACACCATCTGGGCAAACTGGGCGGAGACCACCATGGGCCAGGACGTGGGTCCGCGCGTCGTTCGGTGCTCGGCGCTTGACTGGTGCGGTGCGAAAATCATTGCGTTGCCCGGCGAAATATTCGCCCAAACAGCCTTGGAAATAAGACAGGTCCTGGCAACCGACGCACCGCTTTTTGTGCTGGCCTACAGCGATGACAACCCTGGCTATGTGCCACCCCGCGTCGACTACGACCGGGGAGGGTACGAAGTCGAGGAAGCCCATCGTTTTTATGGAATAGGCGCGACCGTTGCACCTGGAACCGCAGAACATCTGGCTGACGTCGGATGCAAAGCTGCCCTGTCGGCTAGCCATTTCGCCGCAAAATCTAAATCAACCAAAATCAATGCAACTGAAAGGAGAAAAACATGACGAAATCATTACGAACAGGAAAACTCGCGAGGGTAGCGCGCCTAGGCGCCGGGATGATGCTTGCCGGAATTGTCTCGGCTCAAGCGCAGGATGTCGTGATCTGGGGCGGTTTCCCGGAACTGACGGAATACTACGAACGCGTGGCCAAAAGCCTCAGCGGCAAATATCCTGATCTGAACGTCATCGTTGAACCCATCGGCTTGCGCGACCATGAAAAGCGCGTCGCTCTGGGTCTGTCATCGGGGCTTGAGGATGCCACGGTTCTTGAGCTGATCGGCTCCACGGCCAATCGGTACATCGTGAACGATCTCCTGTCTCCCGCACCCAGCAATGTCGCAGACTTCGTCAACGACAGCGCAAATTTCGAGGGGTTCTTCCAGGAAACCGCTACGGTCAATGGTTCGGTCTATGGTGTTCCGGTGTTCCGCGGCCAAGGTGCGTTGTTCTACAACACCGACATGCTGTCAGCCGCTGGGCTCGACGGCCCGCCGAAGACAATGGATGACTACGATGCATACGCTTCCAAGCTTACTCAACGGGACGGCGATGGTAATCCAACCGTTTCGGGCTGGTCCCTTCGCCTGTCGGGCGGTGGCGGGGGAATCGCCGAAAAATTCTGGATCAACCTGCACCAATATGGTGGCACACTTCTGGAGCAAGTGGGCGACAACTACAAAGCCGGTTATGCAAACGAGACCGGATTGGCCGCATTGAAGCAATACGTCAACGCGGTTAGCGGCGAAAAGACCGTTACCGTGGACATGCCTGCAGATGCGGCGGCGTTCCAACGCGGTCAGACGGCCATGTTTATCCGCGAAAGTTGGGTGATCGGGGATACCGCAAAAAAAGCACCCGATCTGAACTACAAAACTGCGCTTTTGCCGCGCGGGTCAATCGCGCTTCCTGTGAACCTCTATGTTTCCGGCGGATCGGATGAAGCACGGCAAGCGGCTTGGGATTTTGCAATCGCGGCCAACCAGCCCGAGCATCTGATCTGGATGCTGGATAATGTCGGTTGGCTGCCCAACCGCAGCGGCGTCGACTATTCAGCTGTGGTCGCGGCTAAGCCTCAGTTCAGCGCCTTCGTTGACCTGCCGGAAGACTACGTGTTTTTCACGTTGCCATCAATCGAGCCGATCAACGAGATCTTGACGCGTTTTGCGGCCAAACTGGTGGACGCCTATGCCGACGAAGCGCTTGTTGGCAATGACGCAGCCATGATGGAGGTGCTTCAAGCCTCGGCCGACGAAACCAATGCGATCCTGGATCGTGCGGGCATTTTGGCCAAGTAAGGTCAAAAACATCAGAACCCGGCGCGTTTAGTGCCGGGTTCACCATCGGGGAGACACCGGCATGCTACGCAAAAAACGTTTTTGGTTCGCGATCATTGCGATTCTTCCGACGTTTGCGATTTTCGGATGGGTGCGGATGTATCCCATCATCGAAACATTGCGTCTGAGCATGTTTCAGTGGAACCTTCTGTCGAAGAACAAGCCATTTGTAGGTTTTGACAATTTTATTGAACTGTTCGGCGACAACCAATTTCTGGATGCGCTGACCAATACGGCTATCATCGCCTTCGGCGCCATGGTCGTGACAATCCCGGCCTCAATGGTTTTGGCAGCCGTCATCTATCATCGGACGAGAAGCCGGTTCGCGGGGTTTTATGAAACCGCGGTGTTTATTCCCCATGTTGTATCCCTGGTTCCTGCTGCAATGGCATGGAAGTGGATATTTGACGCCAAGCTTGGACCCCTGAACGCGTTGATCGTAAGCCTGGGCGGTGACGCACAGCCCTGGTTGTTCGACCCGGTTCTGTCGGTGGTCTGCATCATCTTTCTGGTCTCCTGGCAGACCCTTGGTTATGGCGTGTTGATCTATTTGGTCGGTTTCAGAAACCTGCCCAAATCCGTCTATGAGGCCGCGCAACTGGACGGAGCCAGCGGCATTCAGTCGTTCATTTACATGTCGGTGCCCTTGCTGAAACCGATCACGCTTTATGTGTCGGTGGTAACACTGATCTCGGGCTTTAACGTCTATGCGCAGGCCTATGTACTTGCGTCCGACACCCAAGGGGCGCCCGGGCGACAGGTGCGGGTTCTGGTGCTGGATATGCTGGAGAACAGCTTTCAGAATTTCCGTGTTGGCTATGCCGCCGCCGAAGCCGTTATCCTTCTGTCGATCGTCCTGCTGCTGACCGCGATCCAGTTCGGATTGCTCCGGCAGAAGGAGGTCAAATAGCCATGTCAGCCAAGGTCCGCACACGGCGCAACAACGCCATGATCGACATCCTTCTCTTTGGGATCTGCCTTCTTTTGTTGACACCGCTGATCCTTCTGGTGGCCAACGGATTTAAGACGCCCGCCGAGATGTTGGTCTGGCCGCCGACGCTTTTTCCGAAAGACCCGACGCTGGAAAACTTCCGTAAGGTGTTCACTGAAACTCCGCTGTTGCGCTGGATTTTTAACAGCCTGATGTTCGCCCTGTTGTCCACCATCGCCATCGTGGCGACCTCGGCCCTGGCAGGTTACATCATCGGTAAGTTCCCGTTCCGCACCATCAACATGATTTTCATTTTGTTCCTGGCGACCGCGATTATCCCGTTCGAGGTCTACATGATCCCACTCTATTTTCAGGTAAAGGCGCTTGGCGCCTTGAACAGCATCGGCGGTCTGCTGATCGGTTATCTGGTGATGAGCTTTGGTATTTTCTTGATACGCCAGAATGTGATCGCCTCGATCCCGGACGAATTGCTGGAAGCTGCGCGCATCGACGGGGCCGGAGAGTTCTGGATATTTTGGCGTGTGGTGCTGCCACTTCTGAAAGGTCCACTGGCGGCGCTTGCGGTGCTTGCCTTCTTTCAGGCCTGGACGACATTTGCCTGGCCAATCATCGTGTTGACCCGAAAGACATCCTTCACCATTGAGGTTGGTCTGGCGAATTTCCAAAGCGCCTATACGGTTGAATTGTCGCTTCTTAGCGCAGCGTCGACAGCGGTGATGGTACCCTCCGTTCTGGCCTTCGTCTTGCTCAGGCGGCATTTTGTCGAAGGCATCACAGCCAGCGGAATGAAAGAATAAGCGCCTCGTACGGTGCAGAAAAGGTGTAAGAAAGTAAAGCGATGGCGACAGTAGAAATAAAAGACCTTCGAAAGTCATTCGGCGACGTTGAAGCTCTGCATGGCATATCCTTTGCGATCTCCGATGGCGTATTCGTTGCCCTGGTTGGACCCTCAGGCTGCGGCAAGTCCACCATTCTGCGCCTGATTGCCGGGCTGGAAGAAATAACCAGCGGTGAAGTTCATATCGGCGACAAGGTCATCAATGACGTCGAACCGAAGAACCGCAATATCGCGATGGTGTTCCAGAACTATGCACTTTATCCGCATTTGACAGTGGCCCAGAATATGGGTTTTTCGCTGAAACTGTTGAAGAAATCAAAACCCGAGATAAAAAGCGCGGTCAAACATGCCGCCGAGATTCTCGGCATCGGTGAACTTCTGGATCGATTGCCAAAGCAGCTTTCGGGCGGGCAACGCCAGCGAGTCGCCATGGGGCGCGCTATCGTGCGCCAACCGCAGGTGTTCTTGTTCGATGAACCCTTGTCCAATCTCGATGCGAAGCTGCGTGTTCAGATGCGGGCGGAATTGAAAGCCTTGCATCGCAGGCTTGGCACCACGACCATTTATGTGACCCACGATCAGATTGAAGCCATGACCATGGCCGATATCGTTGTTGTCATGCGCGACGGCAATGTCGAGCAGGTTGGCCCTCCTTTAGAACTTTACGACACCCCGGTGAATCAATTCGTGGCGGGTTTTATTGGTTCACCTGCAATGAACTTTTTCCCGGTCACCACGACGCGGGGATCAGACGAATTCGTATTTTCGGATGGTCAATCCCTTTCGCTGCCCGCTCACCGAGAACTGGAGGGCACCTACACCATCGGCCTTCGTCCCGAGCACATCCGTCAGGGCAGGGGATTGCGGGTCGAGATTGAGGCCAGCGAACAAACCGGTTCGGAAACTTTGTTACAAGTCAGGCTGTCCGGTCAGGAGATGACCATTCTTCTGCGTGAACGTTTCAGTGCGGTGCCTGGCGAATCCCATGAATTTTCAACTGATCCGTCCGAGGTGAAATTGTTCGATTTCAAAAGTGGCGCGCGCATAGGAGTTTAGCTCATGCAGCCCTTTGATGACACAAAATGCAACACCAGGTGAAACAAACATGTCGGGGCTGATCAGTGCCGTGCTGAAAGAATAATTCCGGCGACGCGAAATGGGCTGTCGTCCCCAATAATTCCATTTCGCCCCGATCAAGGCAAGATATCCTCTCGGACCTTGGTGCCAATCTGCAACCAGGCTATCCGGCTATTGAGTGAATGAACGGCCTGACTGATCTGCATCGCATCGGTGCTTTCTCAAACGGACTGTCAGAACCTCTGCCCGTCAATTGCCTTTACCGCTGCAAGCAAGCTGAGACCGGTGTGATAACCGGGATCAAGATCCGGGGTTGCAGGTACGAAATCGACCGGCTCTTCGGTGGTTCTGGTCTGATAGGCAAGGCGTTTCGATGGTCGCCAGTAGTTGGCAAAAAACGCGTCATCTGCACGCTTCCACAACTCAAACAGCCGGGTGTCACCGGTCAACGTAAAGCCAAGCGCGCAGGCACGGATTGCCTCAGGCATCGCCCACCAGGGATAATATGGCGACACGGCCGATCCGCTTTTTGCCGACAGCGAAAGAGCAATTCCGGGCCCCTGCAGGCCAAGCTCAAGACTTCGCACAAGGACCGACACCAGCGTTTCAATCCGTGGATCATCCGGCCGCCTCGCAAGGTGTTCGAAGGCGAACCCGCAAAACTCGATACCATGCCCGACATTACAGGTGTCCTGGCCGGGAATGTTCAGCAACAGCCCCGAGGCCGGATCGAAATAGTGCTTTAGAACATCGTCGATGAACCGGTCCGCAAATGCGGCGTCATTTGAGCGACTGGCCCGGTGCAAAACACCTGCAGCCCCGAGAAGGATCATCCTTGGGCCAAAATCGTCAGGTTCACTGCGCGCATATGGGGCAGACAATTCGCATTTCTCATCCATCTGAAATCGCCGGTCTTCGATGGCCACCACGACGTCTTGCAGGTAGGTCAGATAGCGCCCGCTGTGCTCGGGATCGAATTGGCACGAGGCCGCAATAAGCCCTTTGGCGACGAAGGCATCTGAAAAGGTATAGATCGATCCAGCCGCGTTTTGTGTTTCAACTCCGTCCAAGGCGGGCCGTACCGGACGCAGCGCAGCATCGTAGAGAAAATAGGCATGCCCGTCGCGGTCGTATAACTTGCCCAACCGTTGATAAAGCGAACACGCCCGGTCGGTCAGACGCTGGGACAAGACTGGATCGGTTATGCGATAGTGTTCGGCAAAAGTCACCAACGCCTCCAACCCGCGCCCCTGGATCCAGCCATAGGTAAAATCCGGTCCCCGCAGCCCCGATGACTGGTCGTAGTCGACCCCGGTGAGGGAATTGACTTTTGTGTCCAGGAAACCGCGTGGAGCGGGCCGATCCAATATCCAACCCAATGCGCCCTGATTGCAGGTTGCGTAGCGACGGGCCGCATTTTTGATCCACTCAATGTTCATCACAGCGCCTCGCGAACGAAATCAGGCGCGATGGCATGGAAGCAGCATTCAACCAGGTCTTTGTAAGTCTGCTTAATCGGCTGACCAATCTGCGGGCTGAGGTCAAGAGGAAACCTCCCCGGGAGCGCCAAAAATACCGTGACCCATTGTTCGGGACGAGGAGTGGCTTTGGCGATAGACGCGAATTACCGGCCTGGGTTTCGCACATGTCGATGGGTGCGCCCATGTCGATGGGTGCGCTCATCTCGTCAATTCCTTTGACATACAACATCCCATTCGCATTCGTCAGCGACACGATCTTTGTCTTGGTGACCGCCATCTTTTCCAGAACAACGGCAGGGTTCGCCGGGACAACAAGAACACCGAAGACATCCTCGATACGGCGCGCAGTCGCACGATCTGAACCATGTTCGACGGTGGAATAGGCATTTTGTTGGGCAACTGGATCATTCCGTGCATTTGTGGATCGCAGAGAAAATCCACGGGCCTCCCAATTTTCACCTGTGATTCTCATTGCACACCGGGTGTATTGGTCCAGATGTGCCCGGCAGAACGCGCCAATACCCAAGCGAACAATGCCCGAATTCGGGGTTGTTGTGTGGTGGCAAATTCGGTTCATGCGGTCATCCCAATTCGATGGTCACTCAATTGGCGTTCGGTAATCGAATGCTATTCGAATATTTGCACAGACACCATCCGAACGGTCACCGCAGGCGCCTTAGACAGGGACGTTACTGGCAAATGGACCTTGGGGTGAGCGAGTTCTGCAAAGCTCATCTAATACCTCCTCTGATCGTGGCTGATTGGCCACAATCGGGGTCCCCTCAAAGGAACCTAGCGTGAGTCGGGCAGGGCGGGAGCCTAGCGTCTCTGGATGACAAAACGCTCCCCTTTTCGCTCCATTAAGATGTCTCCCGAAATCATCCGCTTGGTGGTAATAATGTAAGTGCGTTATCCACTTTCGCTTCGAAATGTGGAAGACCTGCTGCACAAAAACGGTATTGATATTTGCCATGAGACGGTGCGGTTTTGATGGAACCGTTTGGGCCCGTTGTTTGCCGCCGAGATCCGGCATAAAACGAGTTCAGCACCTTCGCGCTCATTCGAATTGGCAATGGCATTTGGACGAGGTGTTCGTGAAGATCAATGGCGAGACCCATTACTTATGGCGGGCCGTAAAGCACGAAGGTGAAGTGCTGGAAAGCTATGTCACCAAGCGCCGGGACCGCAAAGCGGCGTTGAAATTCAAAAGAAAAACCATGAAACGCTACGTTCAACCACAAGTGCTGGTTACAGATAAACTTCGATCCTGCGGTGTTGCGATGAAGGTCGTGGGGAACGCCCGCCGACAAGAAACCGGCCGCTGTCTGAACAATCGGGGCGAGAACTCACACCTTCCGTTTCGACGACGAGAACGTGCGATGCTGCGTTTCAGGCAGATGGGAAGTCTCCAGAAGTTCGTCTCCGTCCACGCTTCAGTTCACAACCATTTCAACCAGGAAAGACACCTCTATTCACGTGCCACTTTCAAGCTGAACCGCACCGCCGCTCTCGCTGCGTGGCGCCAATTTGGCGCGGCATAACGCGATCCGTCAACGGCCATTAAGAGACTGGTTCGCATTCGTCTGACTGCACCATCACCGATGATTAGCATATCCAAATTTCTTGAAGAAAAACTGAATTCTGAGCAGCAGTGTCCTTGGGGAATTCAGACTCTAAATCAACGCATTTCTGAAAAATTAAGTCGTGATAATGGCGCAATGCACGGGAGATGACCGCGTTGCAAAAAAGGCCGTTTGCAACTGATATACCCGTCTGGCTGCCGGGGAAAGCCGAATACAAGTGGTAGATGCATATTTGTGTCGTGGTGGAAGGAAGTTTGGGCGCCCAAATTAGGAGGGTTGAAAATCACCTCTGTTTAATATTTGGGCCGCCAGGAAAATCATAAAATCGGTACTAGCTGGGTCGGTGCTTGCGCTTCAGTTGCTATCACATTCCGCCAAAGCACAATCTCCGCTTCCGTTTGAAGCGGCGGTCGGCCAAAAAGGCACCGAATATTCCATGTCACCGGACCTGCAGACTGGATGGCCTCCGAAGAGTTTGGACCCCTGGCAAACTGCAACTGTGTTCGTGACCGATACTTTCGTCGTTTCTGATTTCAAAATCGAAATGGATTTGAGCGCTTTGCGTGTTAATTATGTTGAATTGAAATTGATTGATCCTGATGATAAAGTGATTTTCCCTCAGTATTGGTCGACCCAAAAGGAACCATTAATTGCCCAGACACTGGTATCCTGTCCGAGATTTGGTACGCGATCAAGGTGCTTCGATCTGCTGAGCTCTCAGATACAAAATAGGCCTGCGTGTGGCAATGTCAGAGGAACTTTTTTGCCGCCTTGAATGAGTGGCGGCAGGTCTGTGCGACCTGAAGTTCCTATGAGTTCAGACGAACGGAGACTTTTTTGTTTCGTCTGACACCACACAACCCGTACTACAAAGAGTCTGCATGTATGAAAGCGGTTGGCTGGGGAACCTGGATTCGAACCAGGACTAACGGAGTCAGAGTCCGTGGGTCTACCGTTAACCTATTCCCCAGTGTAAACCGTTGCTTTTAAACGATTTCACATTTTTTTTGTACAATTGAGATAACAAATTTGTACAATTGAAGCGGTTAAGCCGGTGTCAGATAGACCCTGCGGGGCGCCGCGTCAACCATTGGCTTCCCATAGTTTCACCGCCTCATCGACGCGCTGCTGCTGGTCCCAGCCCTTGCTGTAATGTTCCACCATTGGCGGTGACATGCCGACTAGCAGGCCGATGTCTTCCTTTTCCACCGCCGCCTCGCGCAGCTTGACCACGGCGCATTTGCGCAAGCCGTGGGGGGTGATGCGGTTTGGTTTGAAATCGGCAAATTCCGGCTTTGTCCGCTGGCGGTCATAAAGGGCGCGGAATGTGTCCGGAGACATGGCGCTGCCGTCGGGTGAATGGATGAATGGCCGATTGCCGCGCTGGCGGCATTGCAGGATGGCCGGGGCCAGTTCGCGGTGGATGGGGATCCACAATTGCCGCCCGGTTTTTTCCGTCACCACCCGCAATTTATTGCCGGCAATGTCGGTCGGCTTCATGCGCACCACGTCGCTGGTGCGCTGGCCGGTATAAAGCGCCAAGGCGACAAAGGTTTTGACTTCCCAGCGGGCGTGGCGATCGACCACATCAAAGGCCCATTGGGGCCATGGGGGCGCGCCCTGGGGCTTGTGCCTTATCAGGTCAAAATCGGCCACGGCCGGATTGCGCGCCGCCAATCCGCGTGGCACGGCAAAGGCATAAAGCGCTCGCATTACGGCAATCGATTTTTTTGCCTTGACCGGCGTATCAACCACCAGGGCATCATACATGGCCTGGACGTCGGCGGCGGTCAGCTCGTCAACGTCTCTTTCGCCAAAGACATTGCCGATGCCGCGCAGGTAAAAATCATAGTCGCGCTGGGTGTTGGGTTTGAGGTTCAGATAGCGGGCGCTTGTCTGATAGCGGGCAATCAGGGCATTGACCGTGCCCGGCGGATTGCTGGCCGCCTCGCCGTTCAGCTGCGCGCAGATGGCCCAGAACTCGGGATCCTGCGGGGTGAAATGGATGGACGTGCGCGGCCCGGCCCGGGACGTGTTGCGGTGCAGCTGGTGGCTGTAATAGATCTTGCCATTGGCCTGCCGCGCATGGACACCTTTAGGCAGGCTCACTTTGCCCCGAATTGATTTTGGGTCCGGTTTTGCTTTTGGCATTAAATCCTCTCCGTATATCCTCGGCGGCTGGCCCATCCCGCCCCTGATTTTGCGAGGCGTCAAGGGCCTCCAGGACTTTCATGCGATTCCACAGGCGCTTTTTGCCGACCGGAGTGGCGGGCGGAATATGGCCATTGGCGACATAGGCGTTGAATGTCGATTCCGCCAGATCGAGCATATAGGCCATGGTGGCGGCAGTGCAGAAATCTGGCGGATAGGCGCGGCTCATGGCTTTTTGCTGGCCTCCTGGCGACGCCCGGCTTCGACATGGGCGATGCGCTGCTCAATCCCCTCCAGCAGGCCTTCATTGAGTATGTGGGCAGCCTTGCGGGGGTCGTGGAACATGGCAATCAACACGCCAGCCACCACGCCCTCCAGGATGACCATGACATCGGCAACCTCGCCGCCGGCGTCGGACGTGGGCACAACAATTTCCTTGATCGCCTGGGCGGTGGATTGTTCGCCGATGATTTGCATTCGGGACTTGGTCATGGCTGCCTCGGCGTCGGATAGTCTTTGTCTTTAAGGTGCCGTTCGGCGGCTGCGTGATGACCGAAAACGGTGCACCAAAGGCCGTGTTTATTCTGGTCAAAGGGATTTTCCATCGACTCCATCAGGTCCATTTTTGCTGATGCTGATTTTCGGCTCGCTCTTGGTGTCGTGCCAGTGTCATCAAGCGCCCTCGAGTTGAATTCCATCTTCTGCCCAGTTGTTTCGCCATTTGCGCCACGGATGCGCCTGTAGCTTCCATACCCAATAGCTTTCGGTCTTCCTCTTTTGTGAAGCGCCGAACGAACACGCCGTTACGTGTGCAGCTCATTGGACCGCCATTTGCAGGAAGATTTGTTTTGGTGTTTGGGCTGTCAGCTCCCAAACGAAGGCAATGCCAGGAAACCGCGCTAGCGGACATTCCCAGTCGAACCCCAATCGCCCGATGCGATAGTCCTTGCTTTCTCAAAGCCGCCATTTCATCAAACTGATCTTGGGTGTATTTTGGTGCCGGCATGAATACCTCTGTTCTCGATTCAGTGTTTCGGATCGCCGTCGACTGACATGTCGAGGTTGACGGCTTGGAATAACGTCTCAACAGCAGATCGGCGCTTCTTCTCTGCGGCTATCTTTTTGCCGTGGCTGGATGAAGGGTCTGCGAGTGTTGCAGGGGCATTCAGAAATTTGGCCGTGGCCCTGCCATCAAGCTCGGCCAGCTCTTCCATCCAAATGCCCATTGAGGACGTGACAAATGAAGCTCCCGTGCAACCCACCGCCTTTGCACCGGTCTCTGTGGCAGCGAGCAACACACCATGGATCGTATCGCGTGCTGTGGCGTGATCTGCGCCGGTAGGGCGCAAGAGAGGTTTGCTCTGATAGGTCATGGCGTTTTCCTCTTTGCTGGGGCCTCATACGGCTCCGGTTTGCTGGGCTCCCCCTGATAGGTGACCAAGGCATCACCAGAAATGAGGACAGATGGCATTCCACCCCCTTTGATCGACAGCCAGACACACCGAGTTTCGACCAGATTGGCGATTTCCTTACCCTTCAGCTCAAAGTACAAGCAGACTCCAGAGTCGGCGGGCTCCCCTTGCCCAGACCTTGGGAGACCATCCAAACGAAGCAGCAGGTTGGTGGATAGAATTTCCGAACTGACGCCCAACCTGTCGAGTTCGATCATCAACCGTTCGACAGCTTTATTGATTGTCAGCTGCGAGCGATATCCATTGGCGCGTTTGGAGCTGAACGGTGCGCTCTTGCGTTCAAAATACGAGCGCCTTGGACGTCCTGCCGGCCACATCAATGGGTAGGACTGGCTCACGAAGCAGCTCCAGCCTTCATCTGCTCCATGCTCAGCCCAACAAACTCTGCAGCTCCCTCTGGGTCTTCGCTCATGACAGCGCGCTCACAAGTGCCAGGCCGGTCCAAAAAACGATCACACTCGACAGGCCAAAAAGCGACAGCATGAAAATATCTTTCCAAGGGGGAGGGGTTTTGTTCATAACCGCCGCCCTCACAAAACCGGCTGGCGGAAAGACCGCTCATGCCGTTGATCTGCATCCATGCGAATCTCATCAGCCCAGAATGGTTCTTCAGGCTTGGGCCGGGGAGCCAAATTTTCGGTAACGTCCTCAACGTTCAATCCAACCGGATCAAGACCAAGAGCACGAACCTCATTGCCGTCCTGTGCAAATTCTTCTCTGGCTCTCTCAAAGGTCAGCGGACCATTCAGAGCCTCGCCAAACACGCTCTCGCGGTCATTCCACTCCTGCTCGATGAGCAGCTTTTCATGCGGTTGAATGAAGAATTTTGCCTGCATCGGAATTGCCCGTGTCATTGAAGTGATGACGGAATAAACCAAAATGGTATGTACAAGTCAACACCAAAATGGTATATTTTTAGTCAGGCAATGTGAATCGGAGGTATAAAATCAAAAAGCCCTACGCTCTTTCGAGGGCAGGGCGTGTTATTACCAATGGTGTGCAGCCAATTAGCGGCGCTCACCACATAGACAAATCTTTATGCGACGTACATGGCGAAGAATCACGTTTTGTTCTACTTTTGTGGGCGGTTCCCACACTGGCTTGTGTTTGTCCACTGGGACGTCAATTAGAGTTTTTGGGGTGCACATGCGCTCACCCACAGTGCGGTGAAAAATGCGATCCTCGGATTCGCACACTTGATCTGATGGGGTGCTTCTTGCGGGTTTGACCACTAACCCGAAGGGGCCTCGGCTAAGGACCGGAAAGCGAGGACCGTATGTTGTTACGCAAACATGGTGGTAGAGGCTTTGGCCTCGGTGTGCAGTTAGCCTCTAAGAGCGGGTGTATCTGTCGGCCAACAATTTTTGGCAGATACCGAACAGGGCGGCAACGGAATATGATTGGTTCGGTCTGAACCACCTTTTGAAACGGCTTCACTCAAAGGGTGCTTGGTAAGCAGCAAAATCGGATGTCCTGAAAAGTAATGGACCGCACATCTCAACATTAACTGTGGCCGTAAAGGTCGGTGTGGAAAATGGGGATGTTCAATCTCTTATTACCCGCACCGCTCTATTGGCGGACCTATGATTGGAGAAGGGAGTACCCCATGTATGAATTCCCAGAAGGATTGGCCAAGCTAAAGAACTGGTTGGAGGCAGCAGGTTATGATGTGAGATCTGCAAAATCCGAACGGCAGGTATTGTTTTTTGCCTGTAAAATATCTGCCCTTCGGGTCAAGTTCCCGACCAAAGGAAACAGCTGCCACCTGGCCCTGCAAAAAATCCAAGATCAACTTCCGGAGCGAAAACCGGAAGCGGCCAAAAAGGTAAAACCCGTTGCTAGTGCACCAACTAACCGCGCCTTTGAGATCATCATTTATACTGACGGTGCTTGTGAGCCCAATCCTGGGCCGGGTGGCTGGGGATTTGCAGTATATCGAGATGGTCGAGAAATTCACTGTGACTATTCCGGTGAAGCCGATACGACCAACAATCGAATGGAGGTCCAAGCTGTGATTGAAGCTCTTGGGTGGCTCCAAGGTAAGCATGACCGATATTCAACGCCCATCTGTAGCGATAGCCAATACGTGGTCAAGGGCTGTAACCATTGGCGTCAAGGGTGGAAAAAGAAGGGATGGAAGCGAGGCCCGAACAAACCCTTGCAGAATGTCGACCTTTGGCAAGAAATTGACAAATTGCTTTCGCAAACGCCTTGTACCATTGAATGGGTGAAGGGGCATGCGGGTGTCGAGGGGAACGAACGGGCTGATGAATTGGCTGTTATGGGCATGCCCGAGCCGGAAACTGACATGATAGCCGAACAACTTAACTACAGCGTATGAAGATCAATGTTGAATTTTGGACCTTGCGTTTATGGCCGTCACCTAAAACACGCCACCAAGACCACGGTGCATTATCTCCTGCGGAATTGGTTCTTCATGATCCATATTACAACAGCTTTGATACGCACCTCTTCGTGCATTTCTGCGCCATTGACGACAATCGGCGACTGATGGGCAGGATCAGTGCTTTCAGGCCATAGCTCAAATCCAGCGGAAGTTTTTCGAACCAGTTTGGCCGTTCTTTCTATCAGCGCCCCATCATGGAGCGTGCGTTCCACAATGACCAAGTCGCCATCAATAATATCGAGGCCAGACTGAATCAGGTCTACACATTGAAGAATATCCCCTTCCTCGGCGCGTTTGTTTAGTGACGCACCTTCAACGGTGAACGCGTACTGCCAGTCTAAGGGATAATCGAGCAGGGCCGGGATATGTCTGTGTTCCTGATCAGCCTCGTAATTGAGTTGGTCGACTTCAAGCCAACTTCCGGCTCTAACTGCTCCAATAATTGGAATCGAACCCACTTCCCTAATTTTTTTGAGTTCGGATTTAGGCTCAGGTGTATCAGCCTTTCCAAACAGGAGTTTTTGAGGTTCGATTTCCAAATAGGGTGCTAGTCGTTCAGCCCATTCGACTGTAAGTTTCCGATCTCCCTTTTCCAGCCGGTTTATTTGCGGCTGTGACGTGCTGGCCATTTCCGCCAGTTGGGCTTGCGAAAGATTTTTCTGTTTCCGATATTTTTCAAGACGTGAGGTCATGCAGAAGCGTTATGCGCCAAGGGCTCTGGCGTCAAAAACCAATATGGTATAATTTTCCTTGCAAAAGAAAACCATATTGGTATATTTGGCGCATGACCTTAGAGCAGTATCTGTCTGAAAACAGCGAGAGTGAAGCAGCCTTTGGCATGCGTGTGGGAGCTTCCCAGGCGGCCGTGAACCGATGGGTACATGGTATTCGCACTCCCTCTCGAAAATTCATTCTTGCCATCAATGAGGCAACACAAGGGGTCGTTACTCCTGCTGACTGGTATGCCACGCAAGAGCCAGCTGCATGACTGGCTCGCTGCGCCGCCTCATCCCAAGTTTCCGACTCGGGCTCCAACCCTTGCCGGTTTCTGAAATCAACGTGGATCCTGATTTCCAATTCCATTCTCCTGATCGTCTCCTTCGCTACCAAACAAGTAGCAAGGAAAAGTTCGGAGATGTCCAAACACCAATCTGAGTATGAAGAAATGAGTTCGAGTAGTGACGTAATCGAGATGCAAGGCTGGGCGCGTGAATATGCGGATCTGACAGCGGCATCATCAAATTTCAAAGATCGGATCAGGGTGGTGGCCAGAGGATTTGGCGTCACCTGGTCCAGAGCAAGAGGGTTTTGGACTTGTCCCGAATTAATTCCGCATCCGGTTCTCGTTTAACTCGTTTGTCGTTCGAATTTGATGGGTGCTATTCCTCCTATTGCTGAGTGTCTTCGGCGGCTGTTGTAGAAGCCGTTGATGTATTGGAACAGGGCGT
>JABABQ010000017.1 GCA_014238155.1 Rhizobiaceae bacterium | reverse complement strand
TGTTTACGTGAAAGCCCGCTCGTCAGCGCGATACGGACGGCCTCGCGCTTGAATTCTTCAGTGTGGCGATGCGCCATAGTTGTTCTCCTTGATGGACATAATCCAATTCAAGGACACGGAACCAAACCGTGACAAGTCCATGTTGATCCGACAAACAACTCTGAACTCAAATCTATCGACCAGAAAACGATCTCACTGGTTCATCTATTAGCCAAGCAATCAGCACTAGACCTTCTGCACAGCAATGATAACCATTCCTGCAAAGGAGATGCATCATGAGTCGCTGTGTCATCTACACTCGTTATTCGTCGGACAAACAAAGTGAAAACTCTCTTGTTGATCAGGAGCGTGAATGCCGCGCATATGCAGAGCGAGAGGGATGGGAAGTTGTTCATGTCTACAGCGATGCCGCAATCAGTGGCATTTCAGATAATCGACCTGAATTCCAACATATGTGCTTGGACGCCAAAAATGGGCTGTTTGATTTTGTCTTGGCAGAATCACTGGATCGACTGTCGCGCAACTTAGCAGACATTTCCCGCTTCTTTGACGATTTAGAGTTCTATGGCATCAGGCTGCATACAAAGGACGCTGGAGAAATCAACAAAATGCACATCGCCTTTGTGGGTTATGTGTCAGAACAGTTCATTTCCAATCTCAGCGATAAAGTCGTTCGTGGGCAAAAAGGACTTGTTCATGATGGGAAAACCGCTGGGGGATTGGGTTATGGATATATCGTTGGGTCTCCTGGTGAGCGCACAGTTGATGAACAAAAGGCAGAAGTAATTCGTCGAATCTTTCAGGATTACGCGAATGGTGTCAGTCCAAGGGCGATTGCCAAGAGGCTGAATGAAAACTGTATCACCGGACCATCAGGCAAGGAATGGAAGGATACCACCATTCGCGGTCAACGTGATCGCGGAACCGGAATTCTAAACAACGAGGCATATGTAGGACGTCTGATCTATGGGCGAACCTCGTATCGAAAAAACCCACGCACGGGTAAAAAGGTAGCGAGAAACAAACCAGAAAACGAATGGATTGTTGAGGACGTTCCCAATCTACGCATTATCCCTGACGATCTATGGGCGGCTGTAAAAGCTCAACAAGAACGCAATGCCCTTGAAAATGCCCCGTGACGCCAATGGTAATGCGCTGAACCGTAAACATAGAAAAAAGCATGTACTCTCAGGACTGCTTCGTTGCGGCTGTTGTGGTGGTAACATGGCCATTACAGGAGCCAATCGCTATGGATGTTCGTCTTATCGGGCATCACGCACATGCACCAACAATCGAACGATACCACGTGCTGAAGTTGAGGAGCGAGTTCTTGGCGGGTTGAAGGATCGGCTGATGAAACCGGAATTGATTGAAGAGTATCTTGGGGCTGTCGAACGGGAGTTCCGTGAGGCTACAAAACAGCGCCAAACAGAACGCAATCGTGCCGATAAACGCCTTCATGAAATCAAACGAAAGATCAACCGGCTTCTCGACCTCGTCATGGAAGGTAATGCTCCAGCATCAGCGAAATCCAGGTTGCTAGCATTGGAAGAGGAACAGGCTCAGTTGGACTCATTATTGGAGTCACTTCCAAACGAACCCGTGGTGATACCTATAACCAACATCAGCAGTCATTATGCAGAACGTGTAGAGGAGTTGGTCAACGGATTGACCGATCCTGCCATCAAAATGAAGGCAATTGATATCATACAATCAATGATTGAACGTGTAACGATCACGCCGGAAAATGATGGGTTTTCTATCGATCTTCACGGGGAACTTGGTCGAATTCTGGAGATTGTGTCTGAAAAAGAGCAACGCCCCGGCACTTTCGTATCGGGGCGTTCGCTTTCAGTGGTTGCGGGGGTAGGATTTGAACCTACGACCTTCAGGTTATGAGCCTGACGAGCTACCGGGCTGCTCCACCCCGCGTCAATTGCCTTTTGTTGGCGACAACTGGTCGAACATAACAATGCAAAAGCACTTGTCCGTCTCCATGTTGTGGCCCTGTCTTAGACCCAAATGTGCGCAGAGCCAAGAGAAAAATTGCGTCCATTTGGGGTTTCTGACTGAATCATTTCCAGCTATGGCTGAGGCCGTTATTGTCAACCAGATTAAGCTGATATTAGTCTTGCCTTCCGCCTCCAACCACCCAGCATCAAAGCATCAAAGCATCAAACGCGTGCTGGTTATCAAGCATGGCGCATTTGGGGACATTATTCAGGCCCAGGGTGCGATGCGCGACATTCGACAAACTTTCCCTGCTGCAAAAATTGCTGTATTGAGCGAGCCCGGCTTCAGCAAGATCTGGCAACGTTGCCCCTATGTTGATGAGATCATCACCGATGCCCGCGAACCCCGCTGGCGGCTGGACATAATGTGGCAATTGCGCGGCAAACTTTACGCGTTTGACCCGGACTATGTGGTGGATCTACAAAATTCGAACCGCTCGGCCTTCTATCGCCACTACCTTTTACCCAAACCAACCTGGTCCTTCATCGACAAGGCCAAAAGCGCCAAAGCGCAATTTCCCAAGTCAATGCCCAGTCTGGAGCGCAAGGCCGGCCAGTTGCGCCAGTCCGACTTGCAGTATCAACATGTCATGCGACCTGACATCAGTTGGTTTGCAAATGACGTTGCTAAGATATTGACCGACGCCAATGTCCAACAGCCCTACATTGCCCTGATTCCCGGCTGCTCGGCGCGCCATCCGCACAAACGCTGGACAAAATATGGTCAATTGGCAAAGGCCCTGTTGGACGATGGATTTGATGTGGTGACCGTGCCTGGTCCGGACGAGCTCGATCTCTGCGCCCAGATACCCGGAACGACGCTCACCGGAGATCGGTTCCTGGACTGGTTTGACCTCGCCGGGGTGCTTCAGCAGGCAGAGTTCGTTGTCGGCAACGATACCGGCCCCACCCACATCGCCGCCCATCTCGATCGACCCGGCCTGGCGCTGTTTGGGCCCCATACGACAGCCCAATCGACCAGCATTGCATCGCGTCGGCTGGAAGCGATTGAAACAGATGATCTGAATAAATTGACGGTCGATACCGTGTTGAAACACGTTCGCGATGCTGTCTCACCTAGAGCCGTTCAGGGTTAAATGGAAGTAAGCGCCCGGCGAACCCGCCCTGCCTTTGAACGGTAGTGAGAGGTAATGTCCATTAGCGATTAAATGGACATTAGGGGAGTGGATTGTGGCGAAGCGGCGCAGACGTCGGAACTGGGATGATGAAGAGAAGCGGATGA
>JABABQ010000029.1 GCA_014238155.1 Rhizobiaceae bacterium | reverse complement strand
TTCACCAGACCGCCAAGGTCACCGGCCGTGATCGTATCGATTGTGTTTTCACCATCAGGATCATCGGTAATGCCGTCATCCAACTCGTCCTCATCAACATTGGCGCTGACAAGCTCATTCGGGCTGACCACAAGTGCAGGCACATCGTCGACTACAACAACATCGAACGGAAGACTGGTCGCCATGCTACCGTCACTATCGGTAACCTTAAAGGTTACGCCGGAAAGCATATCTAGGTTCTCGATGTTACCTTCGGGATGTTTGATAGGTTCAGACAGGGTCGCAGAATAACTATATGTTACTTCGGAGCCTAAGGTAGAAGCATTTGTGATAGAGATGCGCAGCACTTCGGTACCACCAGCATCAACGGTGCCGACGAGATCGCCAGAAAGGTCGAGAGCGAAAACAACCGGTTGCCCATCGAGTGTCATCAGCTGGGTATCGAATGCCGGATCATCTATTATGACAATAGCATCTAATGGAGTGCCAGGCACATCATTGCCGAAATCAACTTTGACTTCACCTGTCAAATCCATCAGGCTTTCAGTCGAAAGTCTTTCATCATCACGCAGTGTATCTCCATCTTTATTGCCAAAGCCGAAACCGTCTTCATCTACTTCCAGGTTGGAAGGCGTACCTATTCTCGGCTCTGAATCTGCAGCCAGCTCCAAATAGACCGTTGCGGTTGACTCATCACCATCACCATCAATGATTTTGTAGGTGAAGCTGTCGTCCCCAGACTGTCCAGCAATTGGCGTATAGGTAAACTTGCCCGTAACCGGATCGTAGGTGGCTGAGCCTTTGTTTCCGTCGATGGTTACAGAGACTACGACATCTTGAGCATCGTGCTTGTCGACACCATCGGCGCCGAACAAATCATTGCTCAACGCGTCGATAAGTTTCGGTGTATCTTCAGCTACCAGAATTCTGTCATCAACGGCACCAAAATCAACAGCCAGTGGGCCGTCATCGCCGAAGAAAATGCCCAGAGGTTGCCCACTGGTCACCGAAGTTTGGTCGTCATCACCATCGGTGATCGTTTGAACGACGGAGACCGCTGCCTCGCCGTCAAGCGACAGATTATCGTCGTGGGCAGCACCTGTGCCATCGACAAGGTGTTCCAGAGTCTGCAGTTGAAGAATCGTAACCGCGCCTGTATCTGGATCAATGGTGATCCGGAAGACAGGTATATCGGTCACGCCTTCAACGCCGTCAAACCGAAGGCCATCAGTGCCGACAGCTTCCAGAGTAATTTCTTTTAGCGGGTCAGTTTCGCCGGTTCTGAACAAGCCGGTTTTGGCTCCATCTTCTGCCTTAAGCGTATAACTGATTCCGCCGTTAACCGGACCAGCACCATCAGCGCCGAACAGAGGATCGGCAAACAGAGCTTCGATTGATGACGCTAAGATGGTTGCGGTAGCGCCGGGCGAGCCGTCATTGCCCGAACCGGTGCCGAAGCCAGCAGGATCTGATTCATCCAGAAAAGCGGAAACGCCTTGGGTGCTTGCAACGCCACCAAGTGGTCCATCATCGTCGAATGATATCTGGGCACCGACGGGAATTGGGTCGGAAACAGTCTGGTCGTCATCACCGTCCGTAAGGGTGACTTTCACAGACAGATCACTTTTTACCAAAGAAACAGCATCGTCGTAGTCGTCCGGTGACTCGGGGTGGTTCAGCGACAGATATTGCTCAACCAAAACCGCACCGGTTTCGTCATCAATTGAAATGGCAAATGCAGCCGTGCCAACAAACGCGCCACCAGAAACCTCACCAACGATCACGGATCCATCACCGTTTACATCGACAAAATTGATGGGCGATCCATCCGTTGTCGTGAGGCTGGAATCGGCAGTGGAAAAAGACAGTTGGTAGGTGGTTGCCAAACTATCGTCATCACCAACAAGTTTTGGTCCGTCAGCGCCAAACGCGCCAAACACGGTTACAAGCGGGTCGGTGGTTTCACCGAAAGAGATTACGGGCGTGGCAAGCGAATTGCCCGCGACGTCCGGATCGACACCTTTCAGGATTGCGCCTGTTGCGATAAATGAAGCACTGCTCGAGGCTGGATTACTGGCGTCCTGATCACCTTCATCTAGCGAGACGCGTTCTCGGGTGTTTGCAACGTCTTCAATGATGGGGCCATCATCATCAAATACAATCTGACCACCTACATCAAAGGCATCTGATACGGCTTGGTCATTATCGTCATCTGTGATGGTGGCAATGACCGATAGATCGCTGCCGGACAGATCAACCGGTTCGTCGTAATTGGTTGGTGAATCCGGATGATTCAAGGACAGATATTGCTCAACCGAAACAATGCCCGTGTCAGCGTCGATTGAAATCGCAAACACTGCCGTGCCATCAAAGCTGCTTGTCGCATCGTTGACCTGGCCAACAATTACTGAGCCGTCGCCGTTGACGTCGATCAGATCGATGACTCCACCGTCAGTGACTGTCAAGCCGGATGTGGCACCGGAAATTGAAAGTTCATAGGTGGTTGCACCGGCTTCGTCGCCACCTTGCGGCCCATCCGCCCCAAAGACGGCAAAAAGATCGACAAGCGGACCACCGGATGCGCTCTTCGAAATGACCGGCATAGCAAGCGAAGTACCCGCAACGTCCGGGTCAACACCTTTGGCAATGGCTCCGGTCGATATAGCGGAGGCTTCACCAGATGAAGGAGACCCAGCGTCTTGGTCGCCCTCGTCCAGAGCCACATTATCATCAGCAGCTTCGCCACCTTCAATGGCTGGAATGTCATCGACAATCCGAGCCGACAGCACGTCGGAAGCAACTTCCCCGTCCTGATCGGTCAGGACGACGTCAAAGTCTTCAAAGACCTCGTTCTCACTGGCCCCATCGGGGTGGGTGGTGGTGTTGTCGTGAAGCGTGTAGCTGTAGACAATCTCACCAGTACCACTGTCATAGCTGTGAATTTCCAGCGTATTGCCCAGCGGTGTGACGAATGAACCACCGGTGAAAACATCATCTGAAATGAAGGTTTCACCACCAATGGTCAAAGAGTAAATGCCATCGGGCGAACTGATATTGAAATCGCCGAACACAGTTGTGTCGCCGGTTCCGTCAGATCCATCATACTCGTCCGCACCACGGCTGGCCGACAGGTCGTCTTCGTCGACAACTACATCCCCACCTTCGGAACTGGGCGTGAGATTTGTAATTCCCGGAATCCCATTGGCGATTTCAATGCTGAGAACTGCAGTATCGGTGTCGTGGTCGCCGTCTTCCAGCGTATATGTGAATTCGTCGGTTACGCCACCTGGAGTGTTTGGGTCGCGTGTATAGGAATAAGATCCATCTTCGGAGAGGGTCAGCACTCCGTATTCACCCTGAATTACTGTATCGGTGCCAACTGGTATCGAAGAACCTCCAGCAGTTGTTGCAACAATTGACGTGACCGTTGCGCCATCAGCGCCGGTTGTATCTTCACCATCATCTCCGTCACCGGAGTCTCCGGGGGAGTCGTCGGTGATCAAGTTACCGGTTACAGGTCCAAATTCTCCGGACGGAATACTGTCAACATCATCAACGGCGACCGGCTCATCATCTTGAATCCCGACATTAAATACGGTCGAAGCCATATCACCATTGGTGTCTTCAACTTCAACTGTAAATGGATCGAAAACGACATCATCTTCAGGGTTAGCAGGATCCACCAGCGGGTGATCCACAGCTTGAGTTACGGTGTATTGATAAGTAATTTCACCAGTTTCTTGATTCCAACTGGTGATCACCAGATCGCCAAAAGTATTGACCAGAACTATCGGTTCTCCTGGTGGAATCGGACCGTTCAATTCGATGGAATTGCCATTGCTCGAAATTATCCGGACCAGGGCTATGCCGTCGGGTGCGTTTACCGAAATTGTGCCAGTAGACGACGTTTCAGCAAAACTTTCTTCAATGAGTGGATTAGCGGATTCCGCGCTGCCGGGTACTTGAGATTCGGTAGGGTCAATACCTTCTTCGCGTGCTCTTTCATCAGGAGCGGTTACCGATGTTGCCGACACCATGATGGGATTGTCGTCTTCTTCGGGAGCTTCAAACAGCTCTTCGCGTTCACGGTCCGGGAATCTCAATTCTGTGTAGCGCAGAAGATCAAGAATTGCGTCAGCCTCGCCAATGCCGGGAACAGGCTGTTCAGCGTTGATGCCAGAACTGTCGGTTACGACCGCAAGCGCGCCATCGGGCCCTGCAGCGACATTAATGCCACTGGTCTGCAATGCAGCGACAACAACACCGGAAGGAAGTTCAACGTCGCCCAGAAAGAATGTAGGGATTTTTAGGGCGCCGCCAGTAATGGTGATCAGCGAACCATCGGGTTGACGCAATATCAGATCATTTCCAACAACTTCAAAATTTTCGACCGAAGCAGTTTCAGGCAATTTAACGACATTGTCCGCGTCGGGAGTGACTTCGGCAGGAAACACGGTCTGCTCAACCAAGTTTTCCGGCTGCTCAGCATCGGCGTCAACCGGTTCGACGTCGTCAGTGGTCGCCTGCGCAAGTTCAATCAAGGTTTCGTCCCGCTCTTCAGGCGAAAGACGTGCTTCAAGATCAATATTGGAATTGTTGTTGTCGTTTTGGTCGGTGGCCATAGTATACCCTACTCGTAACTAAGCTTGTGAATGTCGCCCATATGTCAGGCAAACCCGAACAGCAGCTCTTTGCCCCGAACTAAAAAGCTGCCCTCGCGTTCAGAGGCAATCTCCCCCCACAGGCGAAGATAATCAATAAAAAATTAAACCAAAACCATACATAATTATGCGAATGCGCTAAATTGTCACTGTTTAGTTAATATTCTCGCATAGTATGATATGCCAATCCCGGCTTGCCGATCCGACAACGGGATTTTCATTCTGCAGTTCGACTCATCTGATCAACAATATCGGAGTTGAACTTCTCCCATTTTACTTTGTGGATGTAGTAATTAGCAGGTGACTGTAAGTGCATATCAGGCACCGGTTTAAAACCTTCAATGCATCTCCGTAAAAAGGATGAGAACTATAAAAGGTAAGACTCACACTACGGCATCATATACGTGAATGCCGGATTTGGAGTTATTTGCAGCAAATTTATGAGGCAGCGGCTATGCAGATTGATGTATGTTGTAAATGACATGCAGCGCGGCAAACCAATTGATTGGATCAAGCCGAGACCGTCAAGAATTATCTGCCTTATCGCTTCTTGCCCGCAGCGGAAAAAGTTGGAATGCCGAAGAGAAAATTTGGTGCGGCATCGCGGGTTGTAATATATCAGATGAGATAGTCATCGTTAACGCGGCGTTATTTCAATCCCTCCATTTTTAGTAAACTAAAGCCATGAATTTCAGGCGTTGCTAACGCAGTTTTTTAGCCGCTCTTTCATCCCTGTTTTCTATCCTGTTGTCGAACAGGGAGCGGCGCAAAGCCGAGCGGACATGAGACAGGGAAATCGTAATTTTGCTGCATTTGCCGGTGGCCTGGCACTGGCCAGCATGTCGGTTGTCGGTTCAATGATTTCCATCAACAACGCGTCTTACGACGGCGACGGCGACGATGGCGACGATGGCATTGAGGCGATTACTTTTGCTCACAGTGTTTTTAACTCAACAACAGAAAATTGGACCTTGCGAGACGGCAGTTTTGGCCAATATGCCAATGAACAGCAGTGGATCGACCAGATGACCACCGGAGCTATTGACAAGAGCAGACGCCGCAGATCGAAGGCAAAGCGCAAATCTGGAGGTTCGTCCGGACTTTTTGGGTCGGTTTCAATTCCTTTCGCCAACATATCCACTGCCGGCCAGTGGAAAAGAGCCAGCGGTAAAATTGGCAAGCAGTTCAAAATGGATTGCGGCAGTTCGAGCCATTGCAAGTTGCGAAAGGCTGCAATCAGCAAGATGCTGAAGCGCGGCACCAAGATGTCGTTTTTTCAGAAACTCAATCTGGTCAATGCCGGAGCCAACAGGTTGATTGGTTATCAGCCTGATGTGAAGACCTACAATTCTCGCGATTATTGGGCCTTGCCGTCAGAAAGCGTGCGCCAGGGACTGGGCGACTGTGAGGATTACGTCATTTTGAAAATGGCCATGTTGAAATCGCTCAACGTGCCTTCAAAGGCAATGTCGCTTGTTGTGTTGAAAGATACAGATAGAAATCTGTACCATGCAGTACTGGCTGTCAGCACCAATAAAGGGACGTTCATTCTTGATAACGTTCAGAAATGGGTCGTTCTTGACAAACAGTTGCCGCATTATTTGCCGCTTTATTCATTCAGCGGCAAACGGTCCTGGGTGCATGGCTGGAAGAAATCGCAGAAAACGAAATTGGCCCAAGCCAACGGCCTGGATTTCTCCAACATTCTGCCAGGAGAAAGCTTTGCCAGGATACCTCTCGGCATGGAAGATATCAGTGGAAGCGATCTGGTAAATCTGCGTCCGACGATGACGCAGTTTCCAGTTGAGCAGATGGCGTTTGCCAACAAGTCAGTAGCACCCGGCACGGGCCAAAACGGACTGGGCGGATATCCACGATAAACTCGTGGTACATCCCACACTAGCGGATTAATGCCGCCTTCATGCTGGCCTTTGGAAAACAGGTTGCCTGACGCTCATTGGCCTCCTGCCAACGTCCAATCGATCGCCGGGTTTTATAACCTGGCAATCCGTCTGCCCCTCCATCATCATGACCCTGCGCGATCAAGGCGCGTTGCATGTTGGCGACATCTGACCGGTAAAGCCCGCCAACCTGGCCCCATTTGACAGAAAAGTCCTTAACTCCATACTGAATACGGTCGCCGACATGGCCGACAAAAAGAGCGTATAGATCACTTGTATTATAGGTCTTCAGCACATAAAAATTTGGCGTTACTATAAAGGCAGGCCCATCCCGACCTGCCGGCATCATCAGGAATCCCTTGCCTTTCAGCTCGTGCTTTGGAAACGGACGGCCAGAAATACGCCGCACCCCCATCGCCTGCCAGTCGCCAATCGATCGCCCCTGATCGGGCCCCTCCAGAGAACACGATATTTTCGATGGCACCGAAACCTCAAACCCCCAGTCGCGACCCGCCACCCAGCCGTGAAGAGCCAAGTAATTGGCAATTGACGCAAGAGTATCGGCAGCTGAACGCCAGATATCGGCGCGGCCATCACCGTCCCCGTCTGCCGCGTAGTTGAGAAAACTGGACGGCATGAACTGGGGTTGTCCCAATGCGCCAGCCCAGCTGCTTTTCATGGCGCCGGCGGGAACGTGCCGACGTTCTGCGATAACCAGGGCGGCAACCAGTTCTTTTGCAAAATAACTTGCCCGACGGCTCATAAAACCTTTGGTTCCCAATACCTGGAATACATTGTGTGGAATTTTCGCCCGGCCATAGGCGCTTTCGCGCCCCCAAATGGCTAAAAGTGTACGTCCGGGTACGCCTGTTTTAGCTTCGATCGCAGCCAATGTCCGCTGGTGGCGGGAGGCCATTTTTCGGCCGACGGAAGTTGCGCTGTTAACCGATCCAGGATTGAAATACTTGCCCGGCGAGCCAAATTCGGCCTGCCGTTGACGTCGTCGGGGTTTGGTTTTGGAGCCGGGAGGAGTCAAATCCGGCAGTTTCCAGTTCAAGGTTACTTTGGAGAATGCCTGCTCAAACGTGCGTCGGGACACCCCTTTTGTTTTAGCCCGAGGCCATATCTTCTGCTCCAGCCAGACCCGGAACTGTTTTTCGACGCTGGCGCGATTGGTCGCGTGGGATATTGATGCCCCGGCGAAGCACATAGCCAGCAAAATGCTGCTGCTTGCGACGATAATTTTAACACGTGAGACCAGGGTGCTGAAGGCCGACAAGTTAGGTTCCAATCTGTTCAAACCCACGGTTTGTGAAGACAATGATACGTGCTTTAAGGGAAATCTATCAGGTCAGTCGTCGGGGGCATAGATCGGGATCTCGAGTGGAATAATCGGCGAGTTATTCCGATCAGATCCACAAGCGATTCATCTGGGCTTCGACGGCTGGTATCCACCAGACCATCGGCGCGGCTATACAGGTCTTCACGGCTTGTCAGAATGGATCGCAATTCATCCATCGCCTTGGGATTGCCAGCCATCGGGCGGTTGTCCCCTTGTTTGCGCACCCGCTCCATATGTTCTTCGGGCAGGGCCTTTAGCCAGACCGTATGGCATTTGTGCAACAAGCGGTGATAGGTTTCAGACTCTGACACTATACCTCCACCGACGGCCAAAATGACGGATTGTTTGGTCTCCACTACAGTCTCCAGGGCCTGTCTTTCGAGTTGCCGGAAACCTTCCTGCCCATAAAGCGCGATTAGCTCGCTGACCGGCATGCCGCTCTGCTCTTCAACCAGCAGATTAAGCTCAAGAAATTCGATATCCAGTTGCACCGCCAGAAGTTTTCCCAAAGTGGATTTGCCGGCACCGCGAAGGCCGATCAGGCAAATCCGGCATTGCTTGCTGCCGGTGTTGGCAAGGGGTGGCAGGGCATCCAGCGCTTGGCGTTTCTGATCCACATTGGCCTGATTGAAACGGCGGACAAATTCGTTTGCTTCAGGTTCTGCGTTGTTTGTCTGGTTCAACAGCTGACCTGCCTGCATATCCAGCGCGGACGCAACCCGAAACAACAATGCCACTGAGATATTGCCGGCCCCGGATTCAAGCTGCGCCAGATAGCGTTGGGAGACGCCCGATCGCTCCGACAAAACCCGCCGCGACATGGCTTTATTTCGGCGGGCCTGCCGTATCCGTTCGCCCACCATAGCGACAAATCCGGCCACTTGATCGGCATCAAAAGACATAGCCATTGGGGGGGTAGAATTGTCGGCCATTCATCATTCTTCCCGTTGTTGTTGGATCATCTGAGCATCACGACTTTTTCAACCAACACCTGCCGAAACTTTTTGGGAATTCCGCGTTTTTGATGGATGGCTGCGTCGACAAATACTTCAACGAATTCGCCTTCGAAACAGAGCTGGTTGTCCTGATTTCCGACCACTGAAAAACGCACCGAACTGTTGCCGAGAGCGATCAGCTTCACAAAACAGAATAGTTTGTGGCGCGGCGTAACGGTTTTTCTGAAGTCCATGCTCAGATGCACAAATGGTGTGCCGATTTCCTCATCAACATTCAGTCGATACCAGTCCAGCCCGATAGTATGCTCCCACCAGGCGTCGATTGCTTCCAGGGCAAAATAGGGGATGCGTCCGGTATAGGCGATGCGGGCAGGATCGCAATCCGACCAGCGAACCGTGATTTGATGAATAAATGTTAGCTCATCGGCAGCATCTGAACTCATCAATAGGTCTCCACGTGATAGCGTCCGTCATCTCGCATCGCATCTCGCAGGGCATGCCATTGCTGACCGAAACTTTCGGCAATGGTTGTCATCGCAGCTTCGACACCTTCCTCCATCGCGCGCAGTCCACAGACATAAATATGCCCATTGGGATCTTGTAACAGATCGGCAATGTCATCTTCCATGTCACGCAATTGATCCTGGACATAGCGCTTCGGTTGACCATCAATGCGGCTGAACACCATGTGTTTTTTCAATTGAGTATCTGGGACCTTATTTAGCGGACCAAAATACGGCAGGGATTGCGGTGTTCGCGCGCCAAACACCAAAGTCATGGCGTTTTGGGCATCCGGGTAGGCGCGCTGTCGACGCATGGTAAATGCACGAAACGGTGCAGAGCCGGTGCCAGTGCAGATCATCAACAGCCTTGCATCCGGGTCGCTCGGCATCAGGAAGGTTGACCCAAATGGCCCTGTAACCTGCACCTTGTCGCCCTTTTGCAAGTCGCAGACATAATTGGAGCAAAGTCCGTTTTCTTCGCGTTTCACTGTCAGCGACAGATTGTTGTAGTTCGGGCGTTCACCGTCACGCGGGCTGGAAATTGAATAGAGCCGCGGGAGATGGGAATTGCCATTGGCGCTGGCGCCCGGCGCGATGATTCCGATGCTTTGGCCTTCCAGCACTGGAAATGGCAGGCTTCCCGCATCAAGAATGATATGTCGGACGTCGTGATCCGGGTCATCGGTCAAACGGTAATTACCTTGCACCACCATTTCGGCCGGCCTGCCAATGGAATGGAGATTAATGCTGGCTTTTGAGGCAGAGGCGGGTGCCTTGGCCTTGCCTCCGGCACCGGCGTGGGCTTCAGCCAGCAATCTGGAAATTTCATCATCCAGCGCTTCAAGGCCGGTAGTTTCTTCTGCCGCACCCGCACCAAATTCTTCCTGTTGCGGCAGTTCCATCCATTGAAACTGCTCGTCCAAGGTGTAGGGTTTTGTGACAACCCGCCAATTGTCGATTGATCCGGTCGGGCAAACCGGAATGCAGTCCATGCAGAAATTGCAGATATCAAAATCGACCACGACATTGTCGTCATTGTGGGTGATAGCCTCAATCGGACAATTCATTTCGCAGGTATAGCAACGAATGCAGATTTCCGGATCAATGATGTGTTGCTTGGCCGGAGTTTCCATGTGTGGATCCTGATGAAATTACTTTATCGGTTCTGTGGGAGAAAAAAGTTCTAACTTCATGCCATGTGGAGTTTTACATATTCAAAATCACCCGGCTTGTTGTCGATGCCGATTTTGGGCGGTGATATCCATCCCGCATATTCGCCTGGCTCAGTGCAGGGCACCATCAGCGACGCGATGAAGTCGCCATCCGCTTTGTTGGGCAGCCACTTGCCAACCTGTTCATTATAGTCCGTTTCACCCAGAAGGTTGCCATCAGGATCGAACGGTTTCTTGGCAAACACGCCGATCTCGCGGTTAAAGGACTCGTGTGGCAATATCATCTCGAACTGAATGCCATGTTTGGCAATCAACTTGTTCCAGCGTCCCACGCCGCCTGACGCATCTCGGCGATAATCATCACGCAATCTCATGTTGACCGCTGTCAGCGCCGGCATGTCCTTGAGGACGATTGCGTCATTTTCCAATTGTGTAACCGGATAGGTGGCGTCCGTCAGTTTATGGTCATCGGTCAGCCGGTGTTCCATATAGCGCCCCTTGATGCCGGCATTGAAGGCATTGGCAGCATTCGTTGAAACTTCCTGTCCAAAAAGATCCAGCGACAGGGTGTAGTGCATATTGAGCTTCTTTTGGATGGTCGGCAGGTCGATGACTCCCAGAGCGCGGATTTTGTGAATGTCATATGGATCTTCGATGCCGTTATCCTTCATCACCTGACAGGTGCGCTCGATCACCCTCCCAACGCCGGTCTCTCCGACGAACATGTGGTGAGCCTCTTCGGTCAGCATGAAGCGACAGGTACGCGACATCGGATCGAACCCCGATTGAGCCAGCGATTCCAATTGCATTTTGCCGTCCCGGTCGGTGAAATAGGTGAACATGAAGAATGACAGCCAATCAGGAGTTTCTTCATTGAAGGCGCCCAGCATGCGAGGAGCTTCCTCCGATCCCGAGGACCGGCGCAGCAGATCATCGGCTTCTTCGCGGCCGTTGCGGCCAAAATACTTCTGCAGCAAATAGACCATCGCCCAAAGGTGTCGACCTTCTTCAACATTCACCTGGAACAGATTGCGCATGTCGTAAAGCGAAGGGGCGGTCTTGCCCAAAAAGCGTTGCTGTTCCACCGACCCGGGCTCCGTGTCCCCCTGGATGACAATCAGTCGCTGCAGTAACGCGCGATATTCTCCTGGCACTTCCTGCCATGCCGGATCGCCCATATGTTCACCACAGGGAATGGTACGGCCTTCCACTTCAGGGGCCAGCAAAATACCCCAACGGTATTCCGGCATTTTGACATAGTCGAATTTGGCCCAGCCCTTGGGATCGACACTGACTGCGGTGCGCAGATAGACAAGGCTCTCCTGGAATTCACGCGGAATCAGATCATTCCACCAGTTGATATAGCCGGGATGCCATTTCTCCAGCGCCTTTTGAACACGCCGGTCCTTGGAAAGACCCACATTGTTTGGAATCAATGTATCGTATTCTACGTTTACCAACTCAGCCATCCGGGCAGTTCCTTTATCGGTTCCTTGAGAATTTCAAAGTGTCGAAGCAAAGTTTGCTCAAACTCGTTTTCTATCGTATTCGCCGCGTTTTCCTGTGCCGTAACGCTGTAGCGCACCGCTGATTCCCACCGCATTGGGACGCTGAAATATCCAGTTTTGCCAGGCGGTCAGTCGGCCAAAAATGCGGGTTTCCATCGTTTCGGGGCCGGGAAAGCGCAGATTGGCTTCCATGCCTGTCAGGGCATCAGGGGAAAAACTCCCGCGCTCTTCCAAGAAGATGCGTACTTCATCTTCCCAGTCCAGATCATCATAGGCAAACGTCACCAGCCCGAGTTGTTCGGCTTCCTCGGCTTCGAGCAATTTATCGACTTCTCCGTGTGCTTCCCCCACCATTTCTGGTGTGCCGAGAAACCGGGTCTCGAGCCGGGTCAGATCATTTGACATGGGGAAGGGGCCGAAATTCGCAGAAGTCAGTTTGACTGCTGCTACCGGCCGATTGTCCTCTTCAAAGTCACCTTCCATCATGTAGGAGCGATCCACAGCAAACAGCAGTTCGGCAAGCACGCCGACAAAACAGGACCCGTTTTCAATCAGCGCAACCAAAGAGCGCGACGTCATATCGATTCGTTTCAAAACCCGCTTCCAATTGAGACAGATTTCATGACTTAGCCAATCTTCACCAATGTGATCGAATACGAATTTTTCATGGGCGCCGACCAGTTCAGGGTCGCCTAAAGACTTGAAAACAACCACACCGGCCTCCAGTTCATTGAAGCGTAAATGCAACATTGCGTCATCGAGTTCGCGTGCCAGACGCAGCATCCATGTCTGATCCCCAAGAGAATGCAGTTCATCGAGGTCTTTCGGTGGCGGTCCGTTGGGGCCAGAGATTGTAATGGTTGCAATGCCATTGGCACGATCAATCTCGACTTCAACCGCTGAATAACTGACTGATCCATCATTTTGAATTGACCGGTCGATGGCTCCCAATTGGATGCCCGTGAGCTGTCTCTCACCCTTGGCAGTTTGCGCTATTTCCAATGCCCGACTGGCAACAAATTCATCAAACTTTGAATTGGCGATCACTTCGTCCACCAGTCGCCAATCCTTGGCCCGCTTGCCCTTGATGCCTTCTTCAATCGAACAAAACACATCTGCCAGATCACGTCGCACTTTGCGTTTGTCGGTAACCCGCGTCAGACCGCCGGTGCCCGGCAGTACGGCCAGAAGCGGCACTTCGGGAAGTGCAACTGATGTAGTGCCGTCGTCTGTCATGTAAATCTCATCGCAGGCGAGTGCGAGTTCATATCCACCACCAGCACAGGCGCCTTTGACAGCCGCGAGATAGTGCTGGCCAGACTCTGCCCCCGAGTTTTCATATGTATTGCGAGTTTCGTTCGTGAACTTACAGAAATTGACCTTGTGAGCGTGCGGCGCTCCGCCGAGCATTTTGATATTGGCACCGGCGCAAAACACCCGGTCTTTGCCGGATTGCATCACCACCGCACCAATTTCAGGATGCTCAAACCGCATCCGCTGAACGATGTCCGCGAGTTCAATATCGACTCCCAAATCATAGGAATTGAGTTTCAACTCATAACCGTCAAATAACCCTCCTTGTTCATCAACATCCATAATCAGACGGGCTACGGCTCCATCGTGCTCAACCCGCCAATGCCGATAGCTGTCGGGTTCTGTCTGAAAATCGATCAACTTGCTCATGGTCGGCCCATTGCGGGAATGAAGAAAGGTCGCAGTATATTGCCGATACTCCAAGATTCAATGCACAATATCGCCAAAAACGGGTTCGGTGCGCAGAATAATGAAAATATTGTGCATTATATTGCACTAATTGGACAATGATATCCCGGCAGTTGCTTTGGAAGCTGACACCGACAGCAAGTTTGTCTTGTCCAGTCCCATCAATTGGCCATGCGTCCAACCGACAAAGGCTTCCGAAATACATTCATCGGCCAACGCACGCAATTTTCTGGCGGCGTTGGGTCTGCCCATCTTTTGTTTAAGAGCGGCATTGGCAATGTGAATGACGCCTTGAATGATGTTTTTTTCGCGGCTGTTGGGGGCAGCCCTCATCCACACCGTTTCCAGAATCTCATGGGCCTCCCAAAAGAATCCATGATCGATCAATCGCAATCCATAGAGCCAGGCCTGGTTGGAATTCGCAGTTGAATTGCAGGTTTTGAGTGTTGCAATCGCTTTGACGTGATCGAGAAAATCTTCCTGATGACGCGTCCCGGCTCCCGGGACATACGCAAATGGAGGTAGTTTCAGCGATTTTGCCGACGGGTTCATCGGCTGACCGACACCACTTCGGATTCGATGCGCCGAAGACGGTCAGCAAAATCGGTGATGATCTTCAGCGTTTTCTCCGGCTGTTCAATGTGGGGTGAATGGCCGCAATTTTCCATTATTTCGACTTCCAGTGGAGAATAGATGCGGCTGTCAATTTCATCGATCTGCGCCAGTGACCCATATTCGTCCTCCTCACCCTGGATGGCCAATACCGGAATGCGCAGATAGTCGATAACTTCTGTGACATTCCAATTCTTAAACTGCGGGTCGAGCCATGCATCGTTCCAGCCAAAAAAAGCGCAGTCGACATTGGCATGATATTTAGCCAAGCGGTTGCGCAGATCACCGGATTGAAAATTCGCTCTGGCCTGTGCAATTGAGTCCAGACCGTCGGGTTCAGCAAAAAAGTGCGGCGCCATTAAAACAATTCCCCGCACCCGCAGATCACCGGACATGCCGGCGTGGATTGCTGCAATGGTTGCGCCATCGCTATGGCCCATCAGCAGCCCTTGTTGGAAGCCAATCAGTTTCAGAACTTGTGGCAGGGTCTGCAGGGCTTCCTCAGTCATGTAGTCGATCGGGCGTGGCAGCGGGCAGGGATCGGAATTGCCATAACCTGCGCGCGAATAGGCAAAAACACCAAAGCCGGTCGCCGCAGCCAGGCGTTGCGGAAAATCACGCCACAAGGCGACGCATCCAAGCCCTTCGTGAAGCAATATGATTGTCGGTGCCTGTTCAGGCCCGGCGCCGTGGCAGACTGTTTCCAGGTGCGTATCGCCAACGATCAGAGTTGCTGAAACACCGTCCTGCCAGACAAATTCGTTCATCGTTCTCAAGCGTCCCTGAGTTTGAAACGCTGAATTTTACCGGTTGCCGTTTTCGGCAAATCCTCAACGATCTCGATCCAGCGGGGATATTTCCATTTGCCAATCTGATCTTTGACGTGTTGCTGCAATTCGTCTTCGAGGCCCTGCGTTTCAACGCCTTGATTGAGCACCACAAAGGCTTTGGGTTTTTCCAGATCCTGCTCGTCACGGGCCGGCACAACGGCAGCTTCCAGAACAGTTGCATGGGCTGATAATGCCTGTTCCACCTCAAAGGGGGAGACCCAGATGCCGCTAACCTTGAACATATCGTCGGTGCGACCGCAATAAATCATGCGTCCGTCATCACGTTCTTCATATTTGTCACCGGTGCGGGTCCATTGGCCTTCAAAGGTTTCGCGGCTTTTGCCACGCTGGTTCCAGTAATCGCTGGCGGCGGAATCTCCCTTGACCAGCAATTCGCCAATTTCACCGATTGGTGGGGTTTCGCCGGCTTCGTTGACAAGTTTAACCTGATAGCCCGGAACTGCGCGCCCGGACGTTCCATAGACCACATCGCCTGGACTGTTGGACAAAAATATATGCAGCATTTCGGTAGATCCGACACCATCGAGGATTTCACACCCTGAATGCTGCTGCCAATTTTTACCGACTTCCTCGGGCAGTGCTTCACCAGCCGATATACATTTTGTAAGCTTGGCTTCGAGTTTTGTTTTGCCATTATCAAGATGGGCGATCAGCGCTGCATAGAGGGTCGGAACTCCACAAAAGATGTTCGGTTTATGGGTGTTGAGCACATCGAAGACCGAATCCGGTGTTGGTCGTCCGCTCAGTAACAGGGTTGTGGCTCCCACCGACATGGGAAAGGTCAATGCGTTGCCCAATCCATAGGCAAAGAAGAATTTTGCTGCTGAATAGACGACGTCATCAGCGTTGATCTGCAGAACCTCGGCCCCATAGGTGTCGGCGGTGAATTTTAGACTACCATGAACGTGACGCACCCCTTTTGGCTGCCCTGTTGATCCCGAAGAGTAGAGCCAGAAAGCCGATTCATCTGCACTGATTTGAACGGTTGGACGCGGTGCACACACCGCCAGCTCGGTTTTAAAATCGAGAAATTCGCCAGAGAGGCCCTCGCCGCCGTCGCCATCGCCGCCGCCGCCGCCGCTGCCGCCGCTGCTGCTGCAGACGAATATGCATTTCAAATCGGGCAGGTCTGGCAGAATGGACGCCACCGCCGGAAGCAGTGAGGGAGAGATAAACAGGGCTTGTGCCCGACTGTCAGACAGGATGGTGCGATAGATGTCGCTGACCAACAGGGTATTGATCGCCACGGGTACGATGCCAGCTTTCAGGCTGCCCCAGAAGATGATTGGAAACTCGATCTGATCGAGCACCAGCAATGCGACGCGGCTTTCGCGGGCAATGCCGTGTTTCTGATAGAGTTCCGCCATGCGTGCGGACTGTTCTCCCAGTTCGCCATAGCTCAACTTACGCTTCGCTCCGTCGGCTTCGACAAAAGCAGTTTTGCTGGCAAGTAAACTCTGCGCATGTCGGTCAACGAAATAGACCGCAGCATTGCCGTTCGTGATATCGCCCATTGACCCCTCCCGGTATCGGATTTCAGCCGACGCAAATTATCGCGTCGAGACAACAGGATTAGTAGATCCAACGCAAGAGAAACAGTGTGATGCCCGGAAAGGCAACCAGAATACCGGTCCGCACAATGTCGGAAGCAACAAATGGCAGAACGGACTTGTAGGTATCGATGATCCGGGTGGATCTGTCCATCGCATTGATGACAAACAGGTTCATGCCGACCGGTGGCGTAATCAGGCCAACTTCCACGACAATCAGCACCAGGATACCGAACCAAATGGCGGTTTCTTCAGCCGTCAGTCCAAAATCCAGAACAGAGATGATGGGAAAGAATATCGGGATGGTGAGCAGGATCATCGACAGGCTGTCCATGATGCAGCCAAAGACCAGATAGAGTGCCAAAATGATCAGCAGGATTATCCAGGATGAAAAGCCTTGAGATGTGACAAAGGTGGATATTTCCTGAGGCACCTGGGTCAGCGCCAAAAATGAGTTGAAAAACCCAGCCCCCAAAATGATGATGAAGATCATCGCCGTATTGTTTGCGGTTGCCAGAATGGATTCTGTGAAAGACAACCTTGTCAGCCCGCCATTTATCAGGGCGATTATGCCGGTTCCGGCGGCTCCGATCGCCGCTGCCTCGGTGGGAGTAAACCAGCCAAGATAAATGCCACCGACCACCAGAAAAAAAACGACCAATACCGGCCAGACTTCAATCAGTGCCAAAAATCGTTGGCGATAAGGGACCCGCGGGCGTGTTTGGGCATTGCCCGGGCTCAATCGCATATAGATAGAGATGGTGATCATATAGCCAAGGGCTGCAAGAAAGCCCGGAATGAAGGCGGCAAGGAACAGTTTGGCGATATTCTGTTCGGTCAGGATGGCGTATATGACAAGTACCACCGAAGGTGGAATGAGAATTCCAAGCGTGCCACCTGCTGCAAGTGTTGCCGTGGACAGGCCCCCGGAATATCCGTAGCGTTTCAACTCGGGCATGGCGACCTGACCCATTGTTGCTGCCGTTGCCAGTGACGAACCGCATATTGAACCAAATCCTGCACAGGCGCCCACAGCGGCCATGGCAACGCCACCCTTTCGGTGTCCCAGCCAGCTTTCAGCCGCCTTGAACAACGAGCGCGACATGCCACCCAGAGTGGCGAATTGCCCCATCAACAGGAACAGAGGCACAATCGACAGTGAGTAGCTGGAGAATGTTGAATAGGTTTCAGATTTCAACTTGGCGAAGACGACAACTGATCCACCGGTGACCCAGGCGGTGCCTCCCAATCCAACGACAAGCATGGCCAGACCTATCGGCATGCGCAAAAATATCAAGACGAGCAGGAGCGGCAGTGAGGCGATGCCGAGCTGAAGGTCGGTCAAATTCCTTTGCCTCCAGCATTTTCGCGCATGATTTCACCTGATGCGGTTTCAGTGACCCGCAAATAGATGCAATAGATGGCGACGAGGCTGGCAAAGAATGCAGCAAGTGTGCAGGCGGCAAAGGCCCACCACACGGGCATCTGAAGCAGGAATGTTGTTTCTCCGTAGCGCATCTTGTCGTTCATGCCGACGAAAATGCGCCAGGTGATCAGCAAGGTGGTCAGCGTGAGAATCACTTCCCAGAGGATGTTTAGCAGGTGGTTGACTGATGCGGGGACTATTGAGGTGATCAACTCAACGGTCGCGTGTTTTCGATTGAGCTGACACCAGGGCAGGAACAGGAATATCGCCAGAGCGATGCCGGCTTCCACCAGTTCATAATCCCCATTTATCGGGCCGAAAACTTTAAAAATGTCTCCGATGACCGGACTGGTCGTTTTGAAAAACTGGGAATGGCCGATGGAATTGAGGATCCTGCCGATCACGCTGAGACAAGTGAGGGCAATCAGCGAGACCAGAACCGTTCCACCAAGAATGGCCAATACTCTGGCGAGCCCACTCATGATGCGATGCAATGTTCTGTCTCCATCAGCCATAATTGTTGCCGACCCGGGTCGGCAACATGGCAGTTTGGGGTAAGTCGGGAAGTCCAATCATCAATGCGCCCGGTATTTGGTCCGCTAATTAGAATATTTCTTGATCAGGCTCTGAGCCTCCAGGATCAGAGCCGCACCGTCAATTCCCTTGCCTTTCATGTCGGCAATCCACTCATCGTAGATCGGTTGGGAGGCTTCGCGCCACTTGGCAACTTCCTCATCGCTCAACGTGATGATGTTATTGCCCAGCGCGGCGGCTTTGGCGCGAGCCGGACCGTCTGCTTCGGCTTGAGTGGTCCCGGCAAAGACGGAAAAATCCTCACCTGAATTGTCGTCTATCACCTTCTTCAGATCATCTGGAAGGCTGTCAAATTTGGACTTGTTCATGGCCAGAACAAAGGTCAGCGTGTAGAGCGCCTTGTTTGAAAATTCTGTATGATTTGTCACCAGTTCAGGCACTTTCAGAGCCGTGGTGACCTCCCAGGGAATCGTTGTCGCAGAGATCACACCTTTTGACAGGCCTTCTGGAACGGCAGGCACCGGCATTCCCACCGGCGTCGCGCCCAGTTTGGTCAGCAGCTTGTTGACCATGCGGGAGCCGCCACGGACCTTTACACCGGCAAGATCATCCATGCTGGCAATCGGATCCTTGGAGTGAATCAGACCGGGGCCGTGCACCCATGTGCCGAGTATTTTCAGGTCCTTGAATTCAGTGTCCTTCATATGGCTGTCGAACATTTGCCAATAGGCGCGGGAAACAGCTCCGGCATCGCTCATCATGAAAGGCAGTTCAAAGACTTCGGTGCGCGGAAATCGGCCCGGCGTGTAGCCAACGACGGTCCAGATGATATCGGCAACGCCATCTATCGCCTGATCCATCAGTTCAGGTGGTCGGCCACCCAGCTGCATTGATGGGAAATGATTGACCTTGATGCGGTTGCCGGAAGCCTTTTCAACCTTGTCTGCCCAAACATCCAAAATGAGTTTCGGCACATTGGCCTGAGGTGGCAGGAATTGATGCATTTTTAGTGTGACTTCCTGAGCCAGAGCGCCAACAGCTAGAGTTGAGGACAGCAATGCTGTTGCGCCAAAGGCGATAATCCGTTTTGTGAGGTTCATTTGGGCAGTCTCCGGTTTGAACTTTGAAGCAATAAATGCAGCGTGAGATGAATTAAGTAACATCCGTGCAAATGCGGTTGTTTTCTAGTGCCGCAGAACAGGCATCGCCGCAACATGTATCAGAGACTTTCTCCACCGACCCGGCAGTTTAAACGATTAATCGGGTCGCCGGCCAATTGTTGGGACGATCAATCATCAATGGACAGTCAGAAATTCCCTGACTACGCTTGCGCTGAACCAACGGCGTTTGAGCCCTTGAAAGGCCAGTCGAATGAGCAAAAATCAAAGCATCACGATCCTCGGAGTATTTGTCGCCGATACCACCTACCGGGCCGACCGATCCCCCCGGATGGGTGAGACCATTTTGGGCAATTCATTTGCTCTTGGTCCCGGGGGCAAAGGGTCAAATCAGGCTGTTGCTGCGGCGCGCATTGGTGGTGATGTGACCATCGTGACCCGGTTGGGAGATGACGCATTTGCCGATATGGCAGAACGCACCTGGCAAGAGGCCGGCGTAAAGAGTGCTGCCCGTCGCGACCCAGCAAATTATACCGGTGCCGCGTATATTTTTGTCGAGGAATCCAGTGGCGACAATGCCATAATCATTTGCCCGGGTGCAGCAGGTGACATCAGTGTAGCCGATATCGAAACCAATGCGGGCTTGCTTCGTGCGTCGAAGGTATTTGTTACTCAGTTGGAACAGCCATTAGCCGCAGCTGAGCGGGGGTTGCTGATGGCCAAAGAAGCCGGTGTGACCACGATTCTCAACCCTGCACCGGCGCCAAAACAACCGCTGAATAAGTCCACACTGAAGCTTTGCGACTATATCACACCCAACGAAACCGAGACGCAGGAAATAACCGGGCTTCCAGTTGTGACAGTTGAAGAGGCAAGAACGGCTGCAAACAGGTTGCTGGAAATGGGAGTTGGTACTGCCGTAATTACACTGGGTGGGCAGGGGGCCTTGCTTCATTCCAGAAAGGTGTCGGTTCATGTGCCGGCAATTTCTGCTGGCAAAGTTGTCGAAACCACAGGGGCAGGAGACGCGTTTAATGGAGGACTGGCAGTGGGACTGGCCAGGGGGCTTGATCCCATTGACGCAGTGAAACTGGGTTGCGCAACGGCAGGAATTTCCGTCACCCGACCCGGAGCCGCGGCTTCGATGCCAGGTCAATTTGAAGTTGAAGCGCTGTTGGTGTCTGTATAGTTTGGAGAATTTCAATGAGCAGCACATTAAATTTGGAGACACGGTATCAGCAAGACGGATTTGTCTTTCCGTTGGATATTTTAAGCGCTGAAGACGCGAGCCAACTCAGGGCTGATCTCGAAACTGCCGAAGCTGAGCTTGAACAGCATCCTGAACGGCTTGCTTTGCTGCGCGGATATCCTGATCGCCTGTTGCCATCGTTCGACAAAGTGATACGCCACCCGACCATGATAGACGCCGCATCGAGAATTCTCGGGCCAGATCTGATGGTCTGGAGTGCCGCACTATTTATCAAGGAGCCCGACTCTCCAAGCATCGTATCATGGCATCAGGACCTTACATATTGGGGGTTGAATGATGCCGAAGAAACAACCTGCTGGCTGGCATTGTCCCAGGTAAGCCAGTCAAGCGGCGCGATGAAATTCGTGCCAGGCAGTCACCGCCAGAATATCGTTGATCACGTTGATACCTTTGCAAAAGATAATCTGCTGACCCGCGGTCAGGAAATTGCCGTGGATGTTGGCGAAGAAGATGCCGTGCTGGTGAAATTGAAACCGGGGCAGGCGTCGCTGCACCATGGGCATCTGTTTCATGCATCCGGTCCTAATTCCACATCGGATCGAAGAATTGGTTGCGCCATTCGCTATATCAAGGCGTCAATGAGCCAGCGCGATGAAACAAAAACCTTGGTGGCTCATGTCAGCGGCGAGGACCTGTGGCAGAACTTTCGTGTCGCAGGTTCACCGCGGGGACGGCTGAACGAATTGGATTTTGAGATGTGCCGGCAGGATGTCGCAGCGAAAAGTTCTATTCTCTATGACGGAGTGGACCGGTAAACCCAGTGCAATTGCTTTCGTTAGGGCAAATCAAGATGGCGCAAATGAAAGGCCCGTTTCAGTCCTTGAACGCTTCGTCTGCCATGCCCACCAATTCGTCAAATATCGTTGGGCCGGAGGCGATTACACGTCCACCAACCCTGAGCATTTCATCAGCGCTTTGTCGCTCAATTCGACCACCGGCTTCAGCGATAAGTAACTGTCCGGCAAGGCAATCCCAAGCGTTCATGTGTGGCTCGACATATCCAATCAATCGACCCGCCGCAACATAGGCCAACATCAACCCGCCGGACGCGTTTCGGTAGAACAACCCGCCACGATCGACCAGGCTGGAAACGAAACGAGTTACCAGTTCGGTTGATGTTCGTCCGTTCATACCAACACCGGTATTGCCAACATTCAGGCCTGTGGTTTGCGAAACCGCAATTTTTTGATCTCCCAATTGAGCCCCCCGTCCGGTAGCCGCCCAATACAACTCATCGTGACATGGTTCGTAGATCGCTGCGACTTTGGTTTGATCGTCGTGGACGCAAGCCAGGATTACGCACCAGGCAGGGATACCGGCGACAAAATTTGCCGTGCCATCGATTGGATCGATCACCCATGTAAACCCGGACTGGCTTTTTACATTCTCATGTTCCTCCCCGACAATGCCATCCAGGGGAAAAGCCGCGGCCAATTTTTTTCTGACAAATGTTTCAACTTCCAAATCGGCATTGGAGACCATGTCCTGAACACCCTTGGACTGGATCACCAATTCACCCAGCGATTCAAAAAACCCCTGCGCCAACTTGCCGGCCTCACTTGCCAGTGATTTTGCCAGCAAAAGTCGCTGGTCGATTTCGACATCAAGCGAAGCAGAGGACATGCGGCATATTCCTTTGGTGAGGTGATAGGAGGATACTGTCGGTGAGAGGTTTAGATTAAGTCTCAGCCGCGGTAAAGTGAATCGATTGTCAGCCAATCCTTGCCGGCCGAATTGTTGGAAATACGGAGACTTCGAAGGAGTTATTATCAGGAAATCAGGATGTTTGGAACAGTGTTCCGAACGGTATTTTCTATAAAATACTGTAATAAAAGGATAAAAAGTAAGTGTGCGAAATTACACTGTGGAATATGTGGAAATTCAGCATGATGCTTCTACCAACACAGACTTACTGAATAACCGGGGAGCAGAACATTGACCTTGATCATCATCACCACCGCAGCAACATTGTCCTGTATCGCTTTTGCCGTCGTTGCAGACCAGCATGACGGACCAGGCGTTCAGGATGTGGAAACCGAAAAGAAGCTTTACGGTCATTTTCACTAACACTATCGATCTGCAGGAACCGGCTTAGAAGGTTCAGTTTCTGCCAAGCCACTGGCAGTCTTCAACATTGGTTGATTTAGCAGGTAAAGTTAGAGCCGCTGGGTACATCCATTCCGATGTTCGTCAGTTTCAACCAATAGGATGAGGTGCGTTGGTACCGGTAGGCCAATTTTGATGTCGATTGTGCCCCTCAATTGATTCTCGAAATATCACATCAAAGCCGGGCCGCATGCGATGTAATGCAGAACCAGATGCACTGTACCAGATGAAAAGTCACCACCGATTGCACTCAAAATAACCGGGGTAGGCGCGTAAACTGCCGTCGGTCCGATGACGCCAATATTGGTGTCAGCAGCAGTGATCCCGAGATTTCCACCAAATTTGCTACTTTCACCGTCAATGCCGACATCAAAGGCTGATGCACCCGAGATGGTCTCAGTTACAACAACCGAACCGGCCAGGATGATTGCCCTGCTTGGAAATAAAATATTTGAAGTGGTGTGTGAACCGGAAAGGTCGAAGTCCTCTTCAACGGTTTGTAACCGGGTGAAAGCACCAAACGGGGTTGTATTTTCAGGTGAGATCCATGAACTGCCATTGGATATGACAATTTGGTTCTCTTCCTCAATCCAGGCGGTCCATCCCGCCTTTGCAGGATAGAATGTCCACACATCGTCTTGATAGGCCGCCAGATTGCTGTCCTGACCTGCCCATCCGTCCAGGGCGCCCCGGCCAACAATGTACCGTTCGCCATCCGTGGGCTGAGCAGGTGGCGTTTTGAGGCTCCTTGAGACAACACTTAGTTGAACCACGGCATCAAGAGTTTTGAGGGCTTCATTATGGGTAACATGTTTTTGAGCTTGCGCCGACAGAATATAGGGCAGGGAAAGGTTGGACGTTGTCTCAGACATTGGCACGAAAGTTCCCGATCAGGTTGGCCTGTTGATAGCCGGCAGTGTGCATCGATTTTCGCCGGCGGGGATAAGTAGGTTCCTGCCAGGTTTCCTGGAAGTGCTGCCTCGTCACGGATTTAAGCTCCAACCAGCCTTATTTCTTTGCTGTCGGGAGGCCGCCAACCCGCCCGTTATTTTGATACATCAGCATAAACTGAAAAAAATACTCCCCGTCTGTTTAGTAATTCGGGGAGTTTGGCGTGACACGATCAATGGGGGGACAGTTTGACAAACGGGCGTTTGGTGGAGAGTTGACGTGGAATGTATATAGGATCATATTCCTAAATATAGTAGGAATCGACCCATGACAAAGCCCAAACGCAGCGGTTGCGACATCAATCTGGTTTTGCAGAATTTGCGTGCAGGTCGCAGTGGCGCGATTATGGTCTGCATGTCGGCACGTATAAATTCAACCGAATACATGGCCGCTGGCACGGTGTTGGATGCGGTCGACGACCTGGTGGCCAGTCTTACCGGCGACAAAAAACTGCTTCACACATCCGCCCACCGAACCCAAACAGGTTCCAAAAGGCGTGCTGATTAAAAGGATCGTTGCTGGGAGTGGACTTGTCCCTATTTAATTCCGCATCCGGTTCTCGTTTAGGCTGATTTTCGTTCGAATTTGATGGGTGATATTCCTCCTATTGCTGAGTGTCTTCGACGGCTGTTGTAGAAGCCGTTGATGTATTGGAACAGGGCGTC
>JABABQ010000019.1 GCA_014238155.1 Rhizobiaceae bacterium | reverse complement strand
TGTTTACGTGTAAGGCCGCTCGTCAATGCAATGCGGACAGCTTCGCGACGGAATTCGTCTGTGTGGCGATGTGCCATAATAGTTCTCCTTGATGGACATAATCCAATTCAAGGACACGGAACCAAACCGTGACAAGTCCAAGATGATCTCGCACGCCAATCCAGCTGCCGCCGTGATCACCGTCATCAAAGTAACAATGTAAGACCTTCTGACCGATACTCTCATGCCTTCGTGGTGCAAACGGACGGCTATGATCCCCAAATCCAATCACCTCGATCTGCATAGATAAGCGGCGACCCATATAACCGATTTTAAGATCAAAGAATTGCCCACACCAGTCGTCGAGTTTCGTAGTTTGCCCCTGAAAACGTTCCAACTGCTTTTTCGCATATTTGTTCCAGTGGAACCGAAATTCCTTGATAACCTTGTCGAATTTTTCGAGAATCCTTCGTTCGTCCTGCACGTAAATTCGGCTTGAGTCTTTGCCAGACTCTTCCCATCTGCGTTTCAATTTGTTGTGAGAGGGACTTACCTCCTGATCGATCAGCATGTAGCTATCTTCATTGGCATCTGCGTCGTCAACCACATCTGCAATTAGTTTTGCTTCCCTTGTTGTTGCTTGCTTGACGTCACCAACATCAAATGCCTCCTCCTCCAGAACGACAATCGAATTACGCTGTGACGGAATGACGTCACGCATAACGCGGTCGAAATATTTATCCGAACGAGTCTTTGAGGTTAGAATAAAAACCTTCGCTTTCGGCATCTACTTTCCGCTCTCTACAGATCACTTCCGAGTATTCAGAGCGTCAAGTACTGCACCGAAAGGTACGTGGATTGCGCGAATCTCATCATAACTCAAGTGGTCGATCACAGAACTCGCGAGAGACCGTGCTGTATTCAGCTCGCTGCTGTCTTGGAAAACATGTACACTCTTTGGTAGATCGCTCGAAATTTCTCTCTTCTCTTCCTGTCTCTTTTCTTCGGTGTGGAAGAGCGCACGCTGCGAATCCATGAGTTGGTTCTGCGCGCTGGGAATCAACTTCTTTTCAAGAGGAATTTCTTCAAGTCGTTTTCCGAGCAAACTCTTGAGCGATTCGCGACGATACCTACCCCACAATTTCAATTGCCCTGTTGTGCGAAGCGCATGGATGAATGTGTCATAGGATGAATCGAATTCGGTTTGCGTATCGATCAGGTTGCGCAAACTTTCGGAAAGTTCCGATTGAAACGCATCGCGGACTGAGTCGTGTTCTCCCTCAGTGACACGTTCGATGTGATGCGTGTTGTCATCGAGGTCCAAAGATTCGGCCACGAATAATTTCGATTTTGACATGTCAATGCAGAGGAAGTCTTTCGAACTTGGGCTGACAAATGCTTTCCAGATTCTGATGTCTTGTTGCTCTGGAACATGTCCGGTGACATTTCCTATCCCGTAGAGGACATCCCCTCCTTGCGTGCCTATCCGGTGCAAGGTTTCATGCAGATAGGTATTGATAAACTTTGTTAGCGCTCCAGGTCCGGAAGGAATTTCGACTATTGAGCGTATGTTCAGACCGGGTGCGGTTTCAGTAATTATTTTGTGAACGTGGGCACCAGTTTTGGAATGCCCCAAAAAACGTTCCAAGGCTGAGCGGATTTCCGACAATATTTCATCGAAGTTTTCTGGTTTGTTCATTCTTAGCTCCTTTGGTTGAAAGGAGTAGTGCGCTCGATTACGAGCAGCACTACCCAATTTCTATCAACACGCCGATTCAAAACAATCAACGAGGAGCTAGTCGGCATGAGTCTCATCCCATGTCCGCGCCGAATCCAGAGAACACTGCATAATTCGGCTGTTGGCATTAATATGTGTCCAGCACCTGTATAGATCACCCGTATTCAAAAGTTTATACGTTTCAAGCTGCTTTTGATATCAACCTGATGTACGAGGGAAAATCTCAGCTGCTGCCAACTGGTCAAAAAGATTTAGTACAACAATTTGGCAAAATCAAGGTTAGATACCACATCTCGAGGAATAATCCCATTTATGTTTAGCAAAGTGATAAAATCAGATATTCCAAAAATACACATTGCAAGGCAAATGCCCTACCAGACTATCCATTCTTAATAGCCGCCTGCAACGATCAGACCGTGGCGTGTCTTGAATACCGCCTCCTCACCCCTTCCCAACTCCCCCCACCTCCGCTAATCTCCCCCCAGAGCCTGCGACACTCGCATGCTTCGGGGCGTTAGAACCTCTCCTGATGCGGTCGGTATTGACCGTAACGATACCTCCTCAACCTTCGGGTCGGGGAGGCTTTGGCGCATGTTCAGGCGAATCCCCTCCGGGGGAGAAGCTAAAGGCCATCGCGGTCGTCATCAGGCGATTTCTAAACTCCCTGACTACCAGAGGTTTTTCGCCGCTGCAGCGCTCGCCGCCGCCGCAGCGATGCCTCCGGTAGTATTTTGTTTTTTGCGCTTAACAGCGCTTGCGCTCACGCAGGCGGGCTTTGCCGCCGCTCCCCTTTCTTGCGGGATTGGGGCGGCGCACGTGCGCCGGGCGGCTCTTCGCCGCCTTGCAAGCTCGAAATGGAGGGAGTTGCTTATGGAAGACTACAGCATCTGGAAAGACCTGTTCGATACCATCCAGTCATTCCCCAACTGGCTGAAATTTGCGGCCATGCTGATTCCAGCCGCTACCCTCATCACCATCACCCAGCAATTCTTCACCTACAGATTACGCCGCGCCGGGTTGGA
>JABABQ010000021.1 GCA_014238155.1 Rhizobiaceae bacterium | reverse complement strand
AGGCGCATTCGACTATCTCCGACTGCCAGAACGCCCCAAGCAGATATATCAAAGCACGGCGTCAGACGGTGGGCAATTGACAGGATTATACCGGTCGCAAACAGGCAAAAATTTTGTACAATAAATCGGTTTAAACGGGCTAAATCGGCTGTTTTTGTACAATGAAACCCTTGTCGGATAAGGGTTGGCCGTGGGTCTACCGTTAACCTATTCCCCACCGAATGCCTTGTTGATCAAGGTAATCAGGGTTGCTGATACAGGATGGCGAAAGCCGGTGTATCGGTGGCAAGCCCAGCAAGGGGGTGTTAGACAGTTGCTCGTGCTTCGTCAAGCATCGAATTGAGCAGCGCAAACCACATGTGATCCGGCAATCAAACCTCCGCACATTTCTCCAACAGGCGCCAAAAAACCAGACCCCATCATCAATAATGTCTGCCGAATGCAATGGCTCAAGACCAAATCCAAACCGGCGACCCAACATGCCTTTTATCGTCCGGCAACCGCAAAACACGCATCGTCTTGCCAATTATACGGTGTAGATTATGATACAGCGAGTAGGTAAATATTGTTGGGTCAAATAGTTGAGCGCTATAGAATATTATATAAGTAAAAACTACTTAAAGAGATTAAAAACCAAACACGTCGAAAATTTCCCTCAGGTCGCCTGTTTTACGCATGATCTTATTGGGATACACATAAATCTCTCCGGGCGGTTTGAGTTACATGAACTGGAATTTTTGGCTGGCAAGCTCTTCCCTAAACTTGAAAACAGGCGAATATGCCTTGATATAGGCGCCAATATTGGGAATCACGCGCTGGTTTTTGCTGATCACTTCGACAGCGTCGAAGCATTTGAGGTCAATCCACAGACTTTCAAGCTCTTGTCATTCAATGCTGAACTCAATGCGGCAATCCATCCGCACAATATTGGTGTGAGCGATTCAAAACGCGAAATGATTGGCCAGGGGACGATGCGCAACATGGCGAGCTTCTCGCTGGAACCCGGCTGGACACCTGAAGTAAACCAATCACTGACCGTCGAGGTGGATCGTCTTGATGACCTGCTGACCGAAGAACAACAAAGCCAGGTTGATTTTATCAAGATGGACATCGAAGGACACGAGCTTGCTGCATTGCGCGGCGCTGCTGAATTTCTCAATCGACACAGTCCGGTCATCACCATCGAAATCGACAAATCTCTGGTAGAAAACGGGCAAACGCCTGCAACGCAATTGTTGAATGAATACGGTTACGTCCATGCCTATGAAATGGCCGACAGAAGTTTTCTTGGGAGCCTGCCGACATTCCTTGGCAAATTGGGGTCTACATTGGGGGTCGTGTTTCTCAATCGACGCCATGCGCCGCACCTGGTGATGCAGAAGATCGACCGGTTGGAACCAAAGTCCTACAGTCTGGTAATATACTCAAAATATCCGCTGGACTGACCCGGCCGATCCAACCCTCACCCCCAATTACCCAACCGCAGTTCAACTCGCCGCCAACCGACATTTTCGCGATTCGCGAGGCAGGCATATTTTGGCTTGTTGTTCCTCTTGGTGCTGATAGACTGGTGGCAACTTAAATATCAGTGCTCCGTTTATGCCGGCCCCTCGGGGACTGCTGCATTGCGGGGCAAAGGAACATCCGGTGTCCGATGCGAATTCGGGGGACGAGTCCTCCAAGCGGCCGGGGATGAATGTCGAACGTGCAGGGGCTGAAGGCCATAGGTCTTCAGACAACCCGCCGAAAAAGAGGTCGAGAAGGCGCTGGAAAAAGCGGCCGAAACGACCAGATGACGGCATTCGGGCCGAAAATTCCAGATCTCCTGCGCCCCGGGCTGGCGATCGTCTGGCCGCGTCTGCCGCCCAGGCGAGCCCTGAACATTCAAATGCCTCAAACAACTCAAAGCCCAGTGAGTCCCCGACCGGCGAAGATCATACCATTGGAAGCCCCAAGAACAGCAAGCGCCGCCGCCGCCGCAGGGGGCGTTCATCGCGCAACAAGAACATCAATACCCAGCCTCAGATGGAGATCGACAGCGGCGAAAACTCCACCGCTTCTGATAAGTCAGCCAATTCCGGCAGTGCGCAGAATTCTCTACATAATAAACGCAATCGCCGAACAGATCGCCGCCGCAATCGCCGCCGCGTGCCGTCCGACAAAAGTGAGGATCTTTTCAACGGCGCCGTCGATACTGCAGCGGTTGAAGCAACGGCCGCCGCCGCCACCTCCGCCGTCGTCGCCGTCGTCGCCGGTGTCACCACTGCAAACAACCAAAATGCCGATGCTGCCGGGCCAGCCAACAACAGGCAGTCCAGACGGGGTGGAGGAAAATCCGGCGATCGTCGACAAAACCGTCATTGGGGCGATGCTTATGCGGCGCTCGATCTGGGCACAAATAACTGCCGTCTTCTGGTGGCAGTGCCGCAGCAACCGGGCCGTTTCAAGGTCGTCGATGCATTCTCACGCATTGTACGTCTGGGCGAGGGGCTTGCTGCCACCGGGCAATTGCGTGAGGAGGCGATGGAACGGGCGATCGGTGCGTTGAAAATGTGTGCTGGAAAATTGAGTAATCGCCGCGTCAAAGGAGTCAGGCTGATCGCCACTGAAGCCTGTCGTCGTGCCAGCAATGGTGAAGAGTTTCTGCAACGCGTTGAAAAACAGACCGGTATCAAGCTGGAAATCATCGACCGCGAAACGGAAGCCCGTCTGGCCGTCGCGGGGTGTTCATCACTGGTCGACCGCAAGGCCAAGGGCGTGGTGCTGTTTGATATCGGTGGTGGCTCGTCGGAACTGGCCCTGCTGGACCTTGATAAGCGCAAGCGCCACGATCTTTCACCGGCCATGGTGTCCTGGACATCGTTGCCTCTGGGCGTTGTAACCCTATCGGAAAAGCACGGTGGCGGTCGCGTGGTAACTCGCCCGATATTTGAAAACATGGTGAATGATGTCAGCGAATTGCTGCACAAATTCGAGGGGCGTGACGCTCTGCAAGCGGTCTCCGAACGCGGCGAGGTTCATCTTCTGGGCACGTCGGGAACGGTGACAACGCTGGCTGGGATCCACCTCAATCTGCCCAGATATGATCGCCGCCGGGTAGATGGCATCTGGATGAATTCCGATGATGTGGATGCGATGATCAACCGACTGGTGGATATGAGCTTTGACCAGCGCGCCGCCAATCCCTGCATCGGTTATGACCGGGCAGACCTGGTGCTGGCGGGCTGTGCCATATTAGTTGCAATCCAACGGCTCTGGCCTTGTCCGCGTTTGCGTGTCGCAGACCGAGGATTGCGTGAAGGGTTGCTCACTGAAATGATGAACGCGGACAATGCCTGGCAACGGCGTCCCAGATATTACCGTCAGAACCGGAACTGAACAGCATGGCAAACAAAGGAAAACACAGCGGCGGTGGCGGCCGCGGAGCAGGCGGCGGGCAAGGTGGCGGACCCGGCGGTGGACCCGGCGGTGGACCAGGTGGCGGTCGCGGTGTCAATCCGCGCAACATGCATACAAGGGTCAAGACAGCGAGGGGGCGCAAAATATCATCAACCCTGTGGCTGCAGCGGCAGTTAAACGACCCTTATGTGCAGAGGGCCAAGGCAGAGGGCTATGCCTCACGGGCAGCCTATAAGTTGCTTGAAATTGATGAACGCTACGAGCTGCTGAAGCCGGGGCAGCGGATTGTTGATCTGGGGGCAGCACCGGGGGGGTGGTGTCAGGTGGCGGTCGCCAAGGTTGGGTCATCGGTAGATGACATTCGCGTAGTTGGTATCGATTATCTGGATATGGACCCGGTTCCGGGCGCCACAATTCTCAAGAAGGATTTTCTCGATGAAGATGCACCAGAGGCACTGATGGACGCATTGGGAGGGCAAAACCCCGATCTGGTTCTTTCCGACATGGCAGCCCCTACCATCGGTCACCGCCAGACCGACCACATGCGAACCATGGCGCTGGTCGAAGTGGCGCTGGATTTTGCCCTGCAGGTGTTGAAGCCCGGCGGGCACTTTGTGACAAAAACTTTTCAGGGGGGCACTGAACAGTCGCTGCTCAACCTGATGAAGCAGAATTTTAAACAGGTTCATCACGTCAAGCCGCCCGCCAGCCGCGATGGATCGGTGGAACTTTATTTGCTGGCCAAGGACAGAAAACCGCCAGAACAGGGTGGTTGAGAACAAATCTGTCGCGGAAAATTAATATTCCTGCCAATTGTGTGAGTTGTGGCGTCTGCCCCCTTTGCCAAGTGTCGGTAGGCATGGTAGGCGACGGCGTCAAACGCACCGGCTTCCCCCGCCACCGCGCAGCAAGGTTTGACCATGGCCAAGATTATATCGACTTCCACAGGTGAGCAGGCGCTCACCTTTGACGACGTGCTTTTGCAACCCGGACACAGCGAGATCATGCCCAACCAGGTGGATGTTTCCAGCCGGTTGACCCGCGACATCAATCTCAGCCTGCCAATCCTGTCGGCGGCGATGGACACGGTGACCGAATCGCGGCTGGCGATTGCCATGGCCCAGGCCGGGGGCCTGGGAGTTATTCATCGCAATCTGACACCACAGGTGCAGGCCGAAGAGGTGCGCAAGGTCAAGAAATTCGAAAGCGGCATGGTGATCAATCCGTTGGTGATCGGGCCTGACGCGACCCTTAAAGATGCATTGAAGCTGATGGACGACCACAAGATTTCCGGCATTCCGGTTGTTGAGAATGGTGGTGATGGCGGGCACCACAAAGGGCGTTTGGTTGGCATACTGACCAACCGCGATGTTCGGTTTGCCTCCGATCCTGACCAAAAAGTCTATGAATTGATGACTCGCGAGAATCTTGTCACAGTCAAAGAGGGTGTCAGCCAGGAAGATGCCAAAAGATTGTTGCATCAGCACCGGATTGAAAAACTTCTGGTGGTCGACAGCAAAGGCCAGTGCACCGGCATCATCACAGTCAAAGACATGGAGAACAGCCAGCTCCACCCAAATGCCACCAAGGATGAAAATGGCAGCCTGCGGGTTGCCGCGGCAACAACCGTCGGTCCCGATGGGTTTGAAAGGGCACAAAGGCTGATTGATGCGGGGGTTGATCTGTTGGTCATCGATACCGCTCATGGCCATTCCCAGCGAGTACTTGATGCCGTAAGCCAGGTAAAAAAGCTTTCCAACAAGGTGCGCATTGCAGCCGGCAATGTTGCAACAGCGTCAGGCACTCAGGCGTTGATCGACGCTGGTGCTGATACCGTGAAAATCGGCATTGGCCCTGGCTCAATCTGTACCACACGCATGGTTGCTGGCGTCGGGGTGCCTCAATTGTCGGCCATCATGTCGGCAGTTGAAGTTGCCAATAAGGCTGATATTCCGGTGATCGCTGATGGTGGCATCAAATTTTCAGGCGATCTCGCCAAAGCGCTAGCCGCCGGAGCCTCTCTGGTCATGGTCGGATCGTTGCTGGCGGGCACTGACGAAAGCCCGGGGGAAGTTTACCTTCACCATGGAAGATCGTTTAAATCCTATCGCGGCATGGGCTCTGTCGGTGCCATGGCGCGGGGCTCTGCGGACCGGTATTTCCAATCGGAAGTAACTGATTCCCTAAAATTGGTGCCGGAGGGTATTGAAGGCCAGGTTCCTTATAAGGGGCCGGTTGGCTCGGTTCTGCATCAACTGGCCGGTGGCCTGCGGGCTTCAATGGGGTATGTGGGTGCGGCAACTTTGCAGGATTTTGTTGAACGTGCGGAATTTGTTCGCATTTCAACGGCCGGACTTTCTGAAAGCCATGCCCATTCTGTCAGCATTACGCGGGAAAGCCCGAATTATTCAGGTCGCTAGGAGTTTCCGATATGGCAAGCCTGTCGTTGTTGTGGGAATTCGCTCCTGCGCTGAAAACCAAACTTCTCTATTTGTCCATCCTGATGCAGATGGGTCTGGCGATATATTGCTACATTGCCATGTCGCGTGTGCGTTTGAAGGCAGGGCGAGCCAAACGCATCACCGCAGACGACTACAAGGTAACCAAGGATGAACCAGATGATCTGCGGGTTTTCACCCGTGCGGTGGCCAATCAGTTTGAAATGCCGGTGCTGTTCTATTGTCTGGTCCTGGCTATGCTGACGGCGTCCGCACATAGCTGGATAACTGTGCTGCTGGCCTGGGCCTATGTTGTAAGCCGCGTTATTCACACACGCGAAATGATCGGTGAAAACCGGGTCAAGATAAGGCGCAATATTTTCATACAGTCGACCCGTATATTGCTACTGATGATGGTCGAATTCCTAATAGCCATCTTGTTTATTATAGAGGTCTGATCATGCGGTTGGGTGGACGCCTGCAGGCGGCGATTGATGTTCTGTCGGATGTGGACAAGCGAAAGCGTCCGGTCTCTGAGGCGTTGAAGGCCTGGGGTCTGGATCATCGCTTTGCTGGTTCCGGCGACCGGGCGGCGATCGGCAATATCGTCTATGACTGCCTTCGCAAGAAGTCCTCCACTCAATATCTGATGGGGTCCGACAGCGTTCGCCGTTTGGTGTTCGGCACGCTTCTGCGCGACTGGGGTTATGATGGACAGTCGCTGAGCGCGGCGTTGGAAGGCGATAAATTTGCCCCCGAACTGCTGAGCGATCTGGAGATTGCCGAATTTGAAAAACGTGATCTCACCACGGCCGCGCCGCATATTCAGGCAGATATTCCCGAATGGTTGAGCCAGTCTCTGGAGGCCAATTTTGCCGATGAATGGATCGGCGAAGCACAAGCATTTGCCAAACGCCCACCCGTGGATTTGCGGATTAACACGCTGAAGTCGAACCAGGACAAAGTTGCCAGAGCGCTGCAGAAAACTGGTGCCAAGGCTTCAGCGATTGCCCGAAACGGATTGCGTATTGCGCCGGGGCAGGGGGCGTCGCGCCAGCCCAATGTTCAAGCCGAGGCTGCCTTTCAAAAAGGCTGGTTTGAGATACAGGATGAGGGCAGCCAGATCGTGGCTGATCTGGTCTATGCGCGTCCTGGCGAACAGGTGCTGGATTTTTGCGCCGGTGCCGGGGGAAAGACACTTGCCATGGCGGCATCGATGGAAAACCGCGGACAGATACATGCCTATGATAGCGATAAAAACCGTCTCAAGCCGATATATGATCGCTTGAAACGCGCTGGCATTCGTAACGCCCAGGTGCATGGTCCAGACGATGATATGTCCGATTTGGTTGGCAAAATGGACCGGGTTGTCGTCGATGCGCCGTGTACCGGGACCGGGACCTGGCGACGCCATCCTCATGCCAAGTGGAAGCTGACCCGCGAAATGCTGGAAATGCGTTTGACGGAACAGGACGAAGCCTTGAGCGAAGCCGCGCCATTCGTTAAACCCGGCGGCTATCTCATTTACATCACGTGCAGCATCTTGCCGGAAGAAAATGAAAACCAGATCACTTCATTTATCGAAGACAATCCGCAATTTGAATTGTTATCTGTAGGTGAAGTATGGCAGGACCTGTTTGGTTTTGATAAGCCGCAACCATGGTCCTCCGACATGAAGACCGTTACATTGACACCGGCTTCCGTGAACACCGATGGCTTTTTCTTCGCCGTAGTGGGCCACACGGGCCGCAACTGACAGACAAGGAAGATAAAGTGGCCAAATTTATAACCCTGATACTGTTTGTATTGGTTGTTGAAGGTGTTGGTGCCCTGATTGGGATGAGTTATCCGGTTGATGATTGGTATCTGGCTCTGAATACCCCATTTTTCATGCCTCCACCGGCCCTGTTCGGTGTGGTCTGGCCGGTGCTTTATCTGTTGGTTGCATTGGCTGGTTGGCGGGTATTTACCAGCGAGGGAGCAACGCCCGGCTGGGGCCTGTGGCTGGGTCAACTGATCCTCAACTGGGCCTGGTCACCAGTATTTTTTGGCGCTCACATGATATTCTGGGGTATCTGGATTGTTGTTGGTGTGCTTTCACTCAGCCTGGCATTTGTCAGCATCACCTGGGACAAAGACCGTTTTGCCGCCCTGTGCTTTATTCCTTATATCGCCTGGCTGGCCTTTGCCCTGTTGATCAATTTTTCAGTCTGGATATTAAACTGAATTGCTCGCTGGCCGGGTAACTGCGGTGACAGTAATTCGCCGACCTTTAATCTCGCACAATCGAGGGGTGTGAATTGGACTGGAACACCTTCCTAATCGAGCAATTCGCAACGCCGGGCAAGCTGGTCGGCCACCTGTCCTATGTATTGCTTGTAGCCTCCATGATGATGCGGTCGATGAAATGGCTGCGGGTGATTGCCATTTCTGCAGGTGTCGTTTCAGCATTTTATGGATATTTTTTCCTGCTCGATTTTGTGACCGTCTTCTGGGAAGTCATTTTCGTCAGCGTCAATCTCATTCAACTGTTGATTCTGGAGATTGAAAACCGCCGGGCAAAGTTTTCCGGAGATGAACAAAGATTTGTCGAACACGTTATTCCGGACGTTGAAAAGGCCCATGCCAAACGCTTGTTGAGGCTGGCCAAGCATGTCGAGTTTGAACCTGGATCGGTTTTAACTCATGAGGGCAAGCCGGTTGAACGCCTGTTGTTTTTGATCCGAGGTGCTGTGCGCATTGACAAGGAAGGCGCCATGGTTGGTGTCTGTGGCCATGATGACTTTATCGGGGAAATTGGGTTTATGTTGAAAACCAACGCCACCGCGACATCTGTTGTCACCAATTCGGCCCGTTGTTTGAGCTTTGACCCTGAAACCCTGCGCAATCTTTTGAGCAAACACCCCGATTTGCGTCATTCTCTGGAATCCAGTTTCAACCGCAACCTTGTTGGAAAACTGGTCAAATCCAACGAAGCTCCATCCCAGGCCACTTAGCTGGGGGCAGGGTGGTTGACCGCATTGCGGCCATGGGCAAGAAGGCCTAACGCATTTTCAGGAAATAAAACCGGGGCATCCCATGACCGCGCGCCAGCAGACCATTTTGATTATCGACTTTGGATCGCAGGTAACCCAGCTCATCGCGCGTCGTGTCCGTGAGACGGGTGTGTATTGCGAGATTGCGCCTTTCAACACAGCCGATGAAGCTTTTGACAGAATGAACCCGGCAGCGGTTATATTTTCAGGTGGCCCGGCATCTGTCATAGACGAGGGGTCGCCGCGTGCCCCGCGGGGCGTATTTGATTCAGGCGTTCCTATTCTGGCCATTTGTTATGGACAGCAAACTTTGTGCACCCAATTGGGTGGCAAGGTTGAAAGTGGTCACCATCGCGAATTTGGCCGCGCCGATGTTCAGATCCAGAAGGCCAGCAGACTGTTTGACGGCATTTGGGAAATTGGCGGCAGCTATCCCGTCTGGATGAGCCATGGCGACCGGGTGACGAATTTGCCCGAAGGTTTTGAAGTTGTCGGCACCTCACCAAATGCGCCGTTTGCCATCGCAGTTGATGAGAATCGCAAATATTATACCACCATGTTTCACCCCGAAGTGGTCCATACCCCGGATGGAGCAAAACTGCTGGCCAATTTTGTTCACAAGATTGCTGGCCTGCAGGGCGATTGGTCAATGGCAGCCTATAAGGACCGCGCGATTGAGGCTATCCGCAAACAGGTTGGCGACAAGCAGGTCATCTGTGGATTGTCCGGTGGCGTTGATTCTTCGGTTGCCGCATTGTTGATTCACGAGGCCGTTGGCGATCAGCTCACTTGTATTCTGGTGGATCATGGACTGATGCGGATGAACGAGGCGGCAGACGTCGTTGAAATGTTCAATCGTCACTATGACATCAATCTTGTTCATGTTGATGCGTCCGACCTGTTCATCAACGAACTGGAAGGTGAAGCCGACCCGGAAACCAAACGCAAGATCATCGGTCGCCTTTTCATTGACGTGTTCGATGCGGAAGCGAAAAAGCTGGGCGGCGCCGACTTTCTGGCGCAGGGCACCTTGTATCCAGACGTGATTGAAAGCGTCAGTTTTACCGGTGGCCCGTCGGTAACGATCAAATCGCACCACAATGTCGGCGGCCTGCCGGATCGCATGAACATGCAACTGGTGGAACCGTTGCGCGAATTGTTCAAGGATGAAGTTCGCCTGCTGGGCGCTGAATTGGGCCTGCCGCAGAGTTTTATTGGCCGTCATCCATTTCCGGGTCCGGGCCTGGCCATTCGTTGCCCCGGTGGTATCAGCCGCGAGAAACTGGAAATCCTGCGCAAGGCGGATGCAATCTATCTCGACGAAATCCGCAAAGCTGGTCTTTATGATACGATCTGGCAAGCTTTTGCAGTTCTGCTGCCGGTGCAGACCGTCGGTGTTATGGGAGACGGGCGTACCTATGAATTCGTCTGTGCATTGCGGGCGGTTACTTCGGTTGACGGCATGACTGCAGATTTCTTCCATTTCGACATGAATGTTTTGGGAAAAGCCGCGACCCGCATCATCAACGAAGTGCAGGGCATCAACCGCGTCGTTTACGATGTCACCAGCAAGCCGCCCGGCACGATTGAGTGGGAATAGCTCACATCAAGATGGGCGGTGCTACTTCGCGCAATTGACGCAGTGTTCAGCCATTGGATCGATGGCCAGTCGCCCCTCGGGAATTTCTTCGCCGCATTCTTCGCAATAGCCATATTCTTCATCGCGCAACCGTCTCTGGGCGGCGTCGATGCGAACCAGGTCATGTTTGCGCTTCTGCTCGGTGGCCTGATTCATCGCCTGTTGCTGCATCGCATCCATGCGCGACAACCGGCCCACCGACTGTTGGTCGAGCGATACCGGATCGCGGGCCTGCGCCGACAGATCCGACAAATCTTCCAGTTCCTGCTTTTTGTCAGTCAGGCGTTGCTGCGCCTTTTTCAGATCCACCATGCGTTGCGTTCTCGTTTGTGCTTGAATCACCAGGTTGCTTATCCCACCATGCAACAGACAAGTATGACAACAGGCAGGAAGACGATGACACTCTTGATTTTAGGTCTGGTGATGTTTCTGGGGGTTCATTCGGTGCGGATTTTCGCCGCCGACTGGCGCGATGCCCAAATTGCAGCGCGCGGAGAAAATGCCTGGAAGGGCCTCTATTCCATCGCCGCCATTGTTGGATTGGTCGTCCTCATCTACGGCTATGGCGTTGCGCGTGATGCCGCCGGCACCCTGTACACCCCACCCCCATGGGGACGACCGGTCCTGCATGTGGCGATGCCGATTGCACTGGTCTTTTTTGTGGCGTCACAATTGCCCATGGGTCATTTGAAGAAACGCTTTGGCCACCCCATGCTGTGGGGCATAATCATCTGGTCGGCGGCCCATTTGTTGGCCAATGGTGATGCAGCGTCGGTGTTGTTGTTTGCGGGTTTTCTGGCTTGGAGCCTGATCGATCTGATGTCGGCAAAGCAACGTCCTAATTCCGATAGCAGTGCCGCCAAAGCCTGGCCTGACCTCGCCGCCCTGATCATCGGTTTTGGCGTGACCGGTATTTTCGCCGCGTTTATGCACCAGTGGCTGATCGGTGTGCCGGTAATCTGATCTCCGGGGCAAACAGGATTTGGAGAAGCGCTGCAGAAACGTGCATCAAAAAATGTTGCACATGCACTTTCCCCTTACTTCCTGCTCAAATTCATGTAGAACCCCGCCAATGTGAGCGGAAAACAAGTTTCGCAAAACGGGATTAGATATGTCAGACGATTCATTTATTCGTGAAGTTGATGAAGAACTGCGCACCGAGCGGTTTCAGGATTTCTGGACAAAATATGGAAAACTGGCGATCGGCGTAGCCGTGGCCATTGTTGTGGCGACTGCCGGATATCGTTTTTATGAATATTACACCGCCAAGCTGGCCGCTGAAGCTGGTGATGCATTTATGGCCGCTGTGACATTGGCGCAGGAAGGCAAGCAAGATGAAGCTCTAAGCGCATTTCAGAAGCTGGAAACGCAAGGCAGCAAGTCTTATCAGACACTTGCACTGATGCGCGGAGCGGCGGAACTGGCCAAAAGCGGTAAGGTCGACGAAGCCGTCAAGAAGTTTGACGCAATCTCCGCCGACGCGGATGCAGAAACCAATCTGCGCTCTGTTGCCCGCATTCGCGCCGCCATGCTGTTGGTTGATTCAGGTTCCGTCAAGGATGTGGAGGCCCGTGTTTCACCCTTGTCAGCACCGGGCGGCGGCTATCGCGCATCTGCCCGTGAAGCCTTGGGGCTTGCCCATTACAAGGCCGGCGATCTTGAAAACGCCTTTAAACAGTTTAACTCACTGGTCGATGACAATGAAACGCCGCAGGCTTTGGCCCAGCGTACCAGGATCATCCTGGACCTGATTGCCTCGAAGGGCGGCCCGGTTCGCGATCAATAATCTGCCGACATTTCATCAACCGCATATCGGCGGTTGTGCAGGCTTGCTCACCACATCTGGAAGGGATGGTTGAATGACATTTACTGTTGCCATCACCGGACGTCCAAATGTTGGCAAGTCTACCCTGTTCAACCGGCTGGTCGGCAAACGTCTGGCCCTGGTCGATGACCAGCCCGGCGTTACCCGCGACCGGCGCATGGGAGCAGCAAGACTGGGCGATATCAAATTCAACATCATTGATACGGCTGGTCTGGAGGACGCCGATTCCTCTTCCCTGGAACGTCGTATGCGCGACCAGACAGAGCAAGCCATTCTGGAAGCTGATGTAACGCTGTTTCTGATCGACGCGCGCGCCGGTGTAACCCCGCTTGACCAAAGCTTTGCCACCATGCTGCGCCGTTCCGGCAAGCCCATATTGCTGGTCGCCAACAAGGTTGAAGGTCGTCGGGGTGATGACGGGTTTTATGATGCCTATTCGATGGGCTTTGGTGAACCAATTCCGATTTCGGCTGAACATGGCGAGGGCATGGTCGATCTGCGCGACGCTTTGGTTGCGTCGGTTGGTGAAGACATTGCCTTTGGCACCGTTGATGTGCAGGCAGGAGACGAACAGGCTGAGGTCGAAAACTGGGATGATCAGGACTTCGATCCCGACGATGACTTTGAGCCGGAATATGACAATACAAAGCCGCTGAGCATATGTGTCGTTGGACGTCCCAATGCAGGAAAGTCCACATTGATCAACCAGATGCTCGGCGCAGATCGTTTGTTGACGGGACCGGAAGCCGGCATAACCCGTGATAGCATCTCTGTTGACTGGGAATGGCAGGGCCGGTCGATTAAACTATTTGATACTGCCGGAATTCGCCGCAGAGCACGTGTCCAGGAAAAACTTGAAAAACTCTCTGTAGCGGATGCGTTAAGAGCAGTTCAGTATGCCGAGATCGTCGTCATTATTTTTGATGCGACAATCCCTTTTGAAAAACAGGACCTGCACATAGTTGATCTGGTGGCCCGCGAGGGCAGGGCTCCAGTGCTTGCCTTTAACAAGTGGGATCTGATCAAGGACAAGCAGGCGGTGTTGAAAGAACTGCATGAGAAAACCGAACGCCTGTTGCCGCAATTGCGAGGGCTGCGAACGGTGACGCTTTCTGGACAGACCGGCAAAGGTCTGGATCGTTTGATGGAAGCGGTAATCGATACTGACCGGATCTGGAACAAGCGTGTCTCAACTTCGCGACTTAATCGTTGGCTCGATGAGGTTCAGGCCTATCATCCGCCACCCGCGGTTGCGGGGCGTCGAATTCGTTTCAAGTACATTACTCAGGCCAAAATTCGCCCGCCCACATTTGTGGCCCAATGTACGCGTCCGGAAGGCCTTCCAGCGTCGTATGAGCGCTATCTGCTGAACGAATTGCGGGCGACATTTGAATTGCCGGGCGTGCCGCTGCGCCTTCACTTGCGCAAGCCGGAAAACCCTTACGGCAATCGCAAGCGCAACACGTCCAAATAAAACCCCATTTTCGCCCTGATAAGACCATCACATTCTTTCAGAGAGTGTCGCTGGAACCAATCGTTCAACTGGCAGATTCGTACCTGTTGATCGAGATGGTTTTAAGCGCCTGCTGACCACCATGCCCAATTGCCGGGCGTATGGTCGGGTTAACGCAAAATCAAGGTTAACGATCCATAATCATTAGTGGACGGACCAGCAGGCATTTTTGGGCCTGGCTGTCGTCCCGTTTGATGGAGTAAACAATGCGTACAATCGGGACACGCCTGTCGGGCGGCTCTATGGGCTTCTGTTTGGCCCTTGGCCTTGCCGGGGCGGCAACGGTGGTCACCACAAACACCATATCATTGCAGGATATTGCGGAACTAACAGGCGCCAAAACCCATCAGGACAACCGCTGGCTTGCCCATCTGGTCGAAATTCCCAGAGGCTCCGATTATCTTCAGTCTGCAGCAGGCGATGAAACCAGCCAATCCGGCATTTCCCGGGCCATGGCAGTCCAGACTGCTGAAGCTATGCAGGCGCTTGAACGGGGCTTTGTGATTGAAACCGGCGAAGCTCAGGTGGTCAACCGCGCCTTGAAGGGTGACCGGGTCATCGAGGTAAAGCAACAAGGCCTTTCCGTTGCCGGTGTTCAGTCGCTGACCACGACCCCTCCATTGGTAACCGCAAGCATCTCCGCCAGCTTCACGGCCAATGCAGCGAGCGCCGCCAGCAACGATTTTTCAGACAGTATCGCCGAATCAACCGGCTATGCCCTGCTTGCCGCTGCAGGATCATTCCGCCGCAGTCTGCCGGCAGTCTATACAAATGAAACTTATGCAAGTGCGGCCCCAGATATCGCGGAAGGCGCCGTCGCGCTGGCCGGGCTGAATGTGGAAGAGTTTGAAAAGACCGTCCACGGTCGCATTCCGCTTGAAACCGATCAGATGAAACAGGCGCGGGCAATTGCCAAGATGATGGGCAAGGCCCTCATCATGGCACAGGAACGTAGGCGCAAGGCGGAATCGTTGAGCGATGTCGCTGCCATAACAACAGCTTATGCTCCCGATGTAACGCCGCAGGAAACTGCCATGGCGAGCGCATTTGCCGCGCTGTTGAGACCGGCCGTGTCAAAGTCGACTGGCGGAGTTGTCAAAATTCGTCTGGCCAAGGGTGATCATCGATGGGCCGACGATCCGTTGCCGAAATATTCCTACTCCAAGCGCGAACGCAATTGCCTCGCCAATGGTGTCTATTTTGAAGCACGTGGCGAGCCCACAAAAGGCCAGCAGGCAGTGGCACAGGTGATTCTCAATCGTGTGCGCAATCCAGCCTATCCAAATACAGTTTGCGGCGTCGTCTATCAAAACAAGCGCAAGCGCAATGCCTGCCAGTTTTCGTTTGCCTGCGACGGTATTCGTGACCGGGTAAATTCCGCCAAACACTGGCGTCGGGCGGTCCTGGTTTCCAACGACGCAATTGATGGCCGGTTCTGGCTGCGCAGTGTCGGTTCGGCAAGCCACTATCACGCAGACTATGTCTGGCCCAAATGGCGCCGCAAAATGCGTAAAATGACCAAGATCGGCCGCCATATCTTCTACCGCACATTTGGCGGCGGCTGGAGCTAGAGCCGTTCAGAGTTAAATGGAACCATTCTGAAGGCGCGCTTTTGTGACAGAACCAAGTAAAGGATCGCCGGTCGTATCGGGCATACGTCCAAGAGCCTTTGCGCCGGTCATGGCGCAAAAGCGTCCTTCCCGAGGGGTTTGCGATTGGCGGACGCCCAGAACTGAGCCGCCCTTGCCCGATGCGATGGCATCGCGCCGCGTGCGTCTCAATTCTGGATCATCTCGCCAATCACAAACAGAATTAGCTCCATTTAACCCTGAACGGCTCTAAAGCCGTTCAGAGCTCAAACCCCTTGCCTGCGCAGAGATTTGGTGGTTTTTACCACTTCAACATCTCCTAACTCGGCAAATGGCTCCAAACATGCCTTCGAATGATCCTTCGAAAAATCGAGAATCAGCACCCAAGGAACGCGATCAACGTTCTGATTCTGATGATTCAGATCTCGACGAACGACTACGGCGGTTAAGAACCAAGCTCGACAATTCCGAGCTCGCCGCAAAATCCGCAGTAAAAGACTCAAATCATGCAGAAAAGAGCCGGGGTGCCGCCGGTGTTGGCCAAGCCTTTCGTCTAAGTTCAGAATTTATTGCAGGCGTTGTGGTGGGCGCCGGAATAGGCTATCTGATCGACATATTTTTTGGCACATCGCCATGGGGATTGATTGTTTTTTTGTTGTTGGGCTTCGCTGCTGCAGTACTCAATGTAATGCGCGCGGCGGGGATGGTTGCAGAATCGCAAATGCGTCTGAAACCGGCTCACGACATGGACAAACGCCCTCAAGACGGTGAATCTGACGACCAAGCCGAAAAATAGTGAACAATTTCGTGCGGCAAAGCGATTCCGGGCTTGAGCCCAAGCCCTATTATGTGCCAAACGATCATCGCTGATGTCGGGCATGCCCGGCGCAAATGCTTTATGTTGGGTGAGAGCTCAGCCAGACAAGATAGACGAGGCCAAATTGGCAAACGATCCTATTCACCAGTTCCAGATTTCCAAGATCCTTCCATTGGAAGCAATGGGCCTGGATATCTCTTTTACCAACTCCTCACTTTTCATGGTGGCAACCGTTGGTGTGTCAGCTGCATTTTTGATCATGACCACGTCGGGCCGCGGATTAATTCCCAGCCGGCTTCAGTCAATTTCTGAAATGTGCTATGAATTTGTCGCGGACTTGCTGCGCAGCAGTGCCGGATCGGAGGGGATGAAGTTCTTTCCCCTCGTGTTCTCGCTGTTTGTGTTCATTCTCATGGCCAACCTGTTTGGCATGTTCCCCTATTTCTTCACGGTGACCAGCCATATCGTTGTGACAGCCGCACTGGCGCTGTTGGTGATTGGTCTCGTGCTGGTCTACGGCTTTTGGAAGAACGGTTTGGGTTTTCTCAAACTGTTTGTGCCCTCCGGAGTGCCTGCCGTTCTCATTCCGCTGATTGTGGCAATTGAAGTGATGTCATTCATTTCCCGTCCGATCAGTCTTTCTGTTCGTCTGTTCGCCAATGTTCTGGCCGGACATATCACGCTGAAAGTGTTTGCAGGCTTTATCCCCATGCTCAGCAAAATCGGATTTGTTGGTGTTGTTGGAGCCATATTGCCGCTCGGCTTTACCGTCGCACTCACCGCTCTTGAATTTCTCGTTGCGTTTTTGCAGGCCTATGTCTTCGCGATATTGACCTGCATGTATCTCAACGATGCCATACACCCGTCGCACTAATCGGCGGCTTAAATTACACTCATTATCCAGAATTCAGATATTCCACAGGAGAAATACAATGGAACTCGAAGCTGCAAACGCACTTGCAAACGCCGGTAAATACATCGGTGCTGGCCTGGCTTGTATCGGTATGGCCGGTGCTGGCGTTGGTCTTGGTACCCTGTTCGGTAACTTCCTGTCTGGCGCTCTGCGCAACCCATCTGCTGCTGATGCACAGTTCGGTCGCCTGATCTTTGGCTTTGCTGTGACAGAAGCCCTCGGCATTTTCTCGCTGCTGATCGCCCTGCTGCTGATCTTCGCCATCTAAGACGATATAAACTGTGGTTTCCGGTGCCGCCCAATGTGGCACCGGGTAAAAACCCAATGGAGAGCTGAATGGCTTCCACAAACACAGAAGTTGGCACCGCAGGTGATCATGGTGGTTCGGGTTCGTTCCCGCCATTTGATGCATCAACGTTTTCCTCCCAGCTGCTTTGGCTGGCGATTACATTTGGCCTGTTTTATTTCCTGATGTCGAAGATTGCGCTGCCGCGAATTTCTTCAATTCTGGAAACCCGCAGCGGACGCATTGCCCAGGATCTGGACGAGGCCAACCGGCTGAAAACGGAATCTGATGAAGCAATCGCTGCCTATGAGCAGGACCTGGCGGATGCCAAGGCTAGAGCCCATGGAATTGCCCAGGAAGCACGTGATGCATCGCGTGCAGAGCTTGACGCCAAGCGTGCCGCGATTGAAGCCGATATGACTGCCAAAGTTGCCGAAGCTGAAGAACGCATTGCCGGTATTAAAGCAAAGGCAATGGGCGAAGTCAGCGGCATTGCTGAGGACACAGCCGTGGCACTGGTCGATCAGTTGATTTCAGCCAAGGTCACCAAGGCTGACATCAAAACAGCCGTTTCCGGCGCGAAAGGCTAGGGGCACGACATGGAATTTGATGCTACATTTTGGGCTACCGTTGCCCTGTTCCTGTTTCTCGCGCTGATCACCTACATGAAAGTGCCTGGCATGATGACCAAGGCGCTGGATGATCGTTCGGACAAAATCCGCAACGATCTCGAGGAAGCCCGCCGTCTGCGCGAAGAGGCTCAGCAATTGCTGGCCGAATATCAGCGCAAGCGCAAAGAGGCCGAACAGGAAGCTGAATCCATCGTTTCCGCTGCCAAGCATGAAGCCGAGGCGATGGCCAAAGAAGCAGAGCAGAAGATGGAAGAATATATCACCCGTCGCACCGCGCTGGCTGAACAGAAAATTGCCCAGGCCGAAGGTCAGGCGTTGGCAGATGTGCGTACCGCCGCCGTCGATCTGGCCGTTGAAGCGGCTCAGGCTGTGATTGAAAACAAGATGACAGGCGCGGCCGGCACCAGCATGTTCAAATCAAGTCTGGCTGAATTGAAATCACGGATGAACTAAATTCAGTTTCTGAAAACAAGTTTTTAAGTAGCCCGCTTTCTGACCTCAGAACGCGGGCTTTTTTTTGCTATTGCAGCTGCAGCAGTGGCAACTGGGGCAAAACTGAGCCGGTGCAACGGGCTTGGCCCCAAACGCACCACGGCTTCTCGGTGGGTCTTGGTAGGATAGCCTTTGTGTTGGGCAAGACCATAGCCCGGATGCAGTTTGTCGGCGCGCACCATCAAGCGGTCGCGCATGACTTTGGCGATGATTGAGGCCGCAGCTATGGACAGGCTGCGCGCATCACCCTTGACCAGGGCTGTCGCCGGGCAGGGCAGTCCCCTAGGCAGTGCATTGCCATCAATCAGGGCGTGCCCGGCGGCTTCAGGTAATCCTTCCACCGCCATTTTCATCGCCAGCAATGAGGCTTCTCGAATGTTGATCTGATCGATTGTCGCTGCGCTCACATGAGCAAATGAGACGGTTGCCGCGGTCAAAATCTGATTGAACAGTGCTTGTCTCTTTAGTGGACTGAGTTTTTTTGAATCATTGAGCCCTTCGGGCATGTCGTTGACATTCAGTATCACCGCCGCTGCCGTGACCGGGCCAGCCAGCGGACCCCGTCCGGCTTCATCGACACCGCAAATATTGGCAATGCCCCTGCCAGCCAAGATGGATTCCGTCTCATAGTCGGGACCATCGGGCATTGGGAAGAGCAGCAGAGAATCGACGTTGGACAGTGTCATGGCCCAGTCTGTGCCCGTCACCAGCGCCTACGTCAATTCTCCGCTGTGTCCTGTGGGCAACGAGGCAATGCACCGCACAGGTTTACCGCAGGTGGTCATCAGGGGTAATCGACCAATTGCGAAAGGTACTCGATAAGTCAGCCACAGGGCCCTAAAACAGCGATAGTTGGGCTCCCTGCGTCGTTGGTGGCGTGAACAGGTCACTGCGCAGGCTCATGCGCATTGCCTGCAGGCCGATCTTGCTTGTGGCGAGATCAAACCGTCGCTGAATTTGCCATGCATAGGGACCCACACCACGCATGCGGGTGCCCCATTCGGCCTGATAGTCCTTGCCACCGCGCATTGACCGCATCAGCGACAGAACATGGGTGTAGCGGTCAGGATAATGACGCAGCAACCATTCTTTGAACAATCCACTGACCTCGTGCGGCAGGCGCAGAAGAATGTAGCTTGCATCGAGCGCACCATTGGCCTTGGCAGCGTCCAATATGCGTTCCAGTTCATGGTCTGTCAGCGCCGGAATTATCGGTGCAACCATCACCGATGTCGGGATGCCGGCATCTGACAATTGGCGCAATGTATCCAGACGCAGCGCCGGAGTAGCAGCACGGGGCTCCATGGCGCGGGACAGCTTTCGATCCAGCGATGTGATGGAAATGGCAACGCGTGCCAGCCCCTTGGCGGCCATTCGCGACAAGATGTCGATATCGCGGGTCACCAGCGCGGATTTGGTAACAATGCCAACGGGATGGTTTGTTTCTTCCAGCACTTCCAATATATCGCGGGTGATCCGCCATTGTTTTTCAATCGGCTGATAGGGGTCCGTATTGGTGCCCATTGCCATGGATTTGACCTTGTAATCCGGTGCCGCGAGCTCCTTGCGCAGTAACTTGGCGGCATTTGGTTTGGCAAACAGTTTGGATTCAAAGTCCAGCCCAGCCGACAGGCCCATATAGGAATGGGTGGGTCGCGCAAAACAATAGACACAGCCATGTTCGCAGCCCCGATAGGGGTTAATGGAGCGGTCAAAAGGCAGATCGGGTGAGTCATTCCTGGTGACAATTGTTCTCGGTGATTCCGCCGTGACCTGGGTTTTGAAGGGCGGCAATTCGTCAAGCGTTTGCCAGCCATCATCGAACAGATGACGGCTTGATGTTTCAAACCGTCCGGCTGGATTGATCGCGGTGGCACGCCCCCGAATACGTTGAGAACCGATTCTGATTCCTGACCTGTTGATCACGCCATTGGCAAAGTCGGCACCGCCACGGCTATTGCCCTTGCCAATCGGTGCAAAGGCCTGTTGATCAGCGGTTTGAACCGTATCAAGAGTTCCAGACATGAAGCACCTCCTCTGCAGAATCACCTGCTTGTTCCTTGAATATATTCCTATCTCCAAAAAAGGAACAAAGCAAGAACAAATTGCCGAAAAAGACTCTACACATCACCAGCGTTTTGGGCGACGAAGTCTGCCAATCGCTGCGCTGAGTATTCGGGCTACTTCCCGGCGCCCCGTTTGAGATGCTCGTCCAGCCGGGGCATGATTTCGACGAAATTGCAGGGCATGTGCCGGTAATCCAGCTGATTTTGCAAAATACCATCCCAACCGTCCTTGCAGGCACCTGGAGAACCCGGCAGGCAAAAGATGAATGTCGTTCCTGCTACTCCTGCAGTTGCACGGGACTGAATGGTCGACGTACCAATTTTTTCAAAGCTCAGTTGGTGAAACGCCACCGAAAAACCGTCCATGCGCTTTTCAAACAATGGCTCGATCGCCTCGGGCGTGACGTCCCGCCCGGTAAAGCCGGTGCCTCCGGTGGTGATCACCACGTCGATATTGCCACTGTCGATCCAGCCGCGAACCTTGTTTTGAATGACTTCCACGTCGTCTGTGACGATGGCCCGTTCAGCAAGCTTGTGACCGGCGGCGAGCAGGCGTTTTTCCAAAATATCGCCGGATCGGTCGTCTTCCAGATTGCGGGTATCCGACACCGTCAAAACGGCAATCGATACGGGGATAAAGGGGCGGGAATCGTCAATTCGGCTCATGGGTTCACCAGACTTTGGCTGTTGCAGGCAGTTTGAAGAGTGCAGTTGTACGGGTCAACCAATGGGGATGTCATCCTATGGTCGCAGTATTCACCACCCACCAGTCGGGATGGTCCTGACGCATCTGCAAAGCGGCCTCGGCCGCTGCATCGGGGGTTTCAAACAATCCAAAACAGGTAGCGCCTGAGCCGGACATGCGGGCCAGGCGACAGCTGCTGAAGCTCTCCAGCGCTGACAGGCAATCCCTGATCGCCGGTGCAAGTGCCACGGCGGCGCGCTGCAAATCATTGCGCTGTCGCAACAGATAGGCAGATATAGATTTTATCTGGCTGCCGTCTTCGGTGTGGAAGTCATCTGCGGGAGGATTGTTCTTGTTCGTCAGACTGTTGAAAACCTGTGCCGTTGATACGGCAACACGGGGATTTGCCAGCACCACCGCGACAGGTGCGATTTCAATCGGCTGTATTATATCTCCAATGCCGGTCACCCGGGCGGGTTTGCCCAACAGGCACATGGGAACATCTGCCCCCAGAGAAAGGCCAAATGTGTGAAGCATCCTATCGTCAAGGTCCAGCTTCCAGAGCCTGCACAGGCCAACAAGTGCAGCGGCTGCATCTGCCGACCCACCACCAATTCCAGACGCAACGGGAAGGTTTTTTTCAAGATGAATTGAAGCGCCCAGACCGGGGGCCCCTACATGATTACGCAGCAGGTTTGCGGCACCAAGCACGAGATTTTCAGCATCCGCCTGCAGGTTGCCAGCTTCAGACCCCGAAATCGTCAGTTCCAGCTGGTCGCTGGTTTCAAAACTCAGTTTATCGCCAATTTCGGCAAAACTCACCAATGTATCGAGCAGATGATAGCCATCTTCGCGCTGACCGGTAACGTGCAAAGCCAGGTTGATTTTGGCGCGCGCCATCATTTGCATTGGGATTTTACCCCTTGTCGGGATCGTTCTCAGACGCCATTTCACGCTTCTCGACTTCATCGAGACCAAATTCGAGCTTCATCTTTATCCGCTCGACATCGGCTTCCGGCGGGTCGAGTGACCGCGCGTGTTGCCATTGAAATGTTGCTTCCAGCAGCCGGTCGGCTTTCCAGTAGGCATCACCGAGATGGTCATTAATGGTCGGATCACCGGGGCGCAGCTCAACGGCACGCTCAAGTTCCACCACAGCCTCTTCCATCCGCCCGAGCCTGTAGTAAGCCCAGCCAAGACTATCGACCATATAGCCATCATTGGGCCGCAGATTCACCGCCTTGCGGATCATATCGAGACCTTGTTGAAGGTTGATGTCCATGTCGACCCATGAATAGCCCATGTAGTTGAGCACGCTGGGGTGGTTGGGGAACAGTTGCAAAGCCTGCTTGAACGATGCTTCTGCCAGAGGCCATTGTTTGGTGCGCTCATAGGCGATGCCGAGGCGGTAAAACATGTTCCAGTGCTTGCGTTCGGGGCTGTCGATGCGGCCAATAATCCGGTTATAGACCTTTATTGCCTCGCTATATTCTTCATGGCGGGCAAGCACCGCACCATAGGACAGATGGGCGATCAGATCATCCGGCCCGGATCCAATCAATCCATCAAGTTTTTTGCGCGCTTCTTCACGCTGGCCCATTTCATCGAGGTTAAGCGCGTGTTCCAACTGGGCAATTCGAAAATAGGGAGATCCTTCCGGGATCTTGTTAAATAATCCGTTGGCGCGCTCAAGCATGCCCTGATCGTCAAAAAGTTCAGCCAATTGTATGGTCACCGCATCAACTTCAGGCGCCAGAGTGGTGGCGAGCTGCATATAGATTCGGGCAAATTGTTTGCCGCCTTCGCGATTGATCGCCGTACCAAGGTTGAGAAATACTTCTGCTGCACCAATTTGCGGCGTCGCAACGACGGCCGGCAATGGCCGGTTCTCTTCGAGACTAACTCTAAGTTCCTCAAAGACCGGGTTTTGTGGCATCCGACGCAGGCTGTCATTGGTCAGTTTGAGCGCCGCAGCAGTGTCATCGGCTTTCGCATGGGCGTAAATCAGAGCTGCCAGCACGCGGGTATAGGTATCATTTGCAGCCTGACCACCCGCACGGTTGTCAGCGGCGGTTTGCAGGCGTTTGACAGCGTTATCGGTGTCACCGCCTGAAAGGGCAATCAACCCACTGTGATATTGAACAAACAAGTCAAACCAGGCGGGGCCCTTCAGTTCGTCAACGGTTTTAAGGGCGCCTTCCAGATTTCCACTGCCAAGCTTGGCCCAGCCAAGCACCAAACCTGCCATCAGCCGATCAACGGCGCTGCGCCAGTCATTTTCCAGACGTCGGTCTGCACCCGCCCAGTCCTTCTTGCGGATGTCTTCAACGGCCAGCACGAGATTGACAATTTCAGATTCATTACCCGATTGAACGATCTGGTTCCCCAGATCTACACCCTCGGCAAAATCGCCATTTCCAATGAAACTTAAAAATCCCTTCAGCTTCAGTTGAATGTTTTCGGGATCAAGGGATATGGCCTTGCGGTAAAATGCAGCAGCGTTTGATGTATCGCGGTCAGTGGCGGCGATGCGGGCCGCCAGATAATTGCCTGCCAGACTGTTGCTGATCTTTAATTCACTATCGGCATTGCCTTCTGCATGGGCCAGATGTGCGGGCGTCAAAGCGAGAATACTGCACAGGCTCAGCAAACCAATCCGTTTGGCGATAATCCGGGAAACAATTTTCATTTGGGTTCACAATCCAGTTTGAAATTTCTGATCACAACGCAAGAGCCGTTCACGTTTAAAAGGAACCATTCTGAAGGAGAACGGCTCTAGTTGGTGATGCACAGTGATTCGGACTTTAACATGACGTTTTCAACAATTGCCACAAGGTGTTTGTCCCTGCCTTTACCAGTTGCTCAATCTATTCTAGCTGCCGCGCCTGATCTATTTAAACCGATAGGTATGCTGCGACATCAACTGACCCGGCTGACACAAAATTCCACGACTTCAAGCAACGCGTCTTTGTGAGAACTCGCTGGCAGCGGAGCCAGCGCATCACGGGCAATTTCGCCATAGTGACGGGCGCGCGCAACCGTATCCGGTATGGCACCATGTTTCCTCAGCAATCCCATCGCGTGTTGCAGCGATTGAGAGTCAGCGGAATCGCTTTCCATCGCCTCTCGCCAGAACTGTTGCTCTTCTCCATTACCTCGCCGGAAGGCCAGCAGCACCGGCAAGGTGATTTTGCCTTCGTGGAAGTCGTCACCGACATTTTTTCCCAGGTCAGCTTTTGAGCCGCCATAGTCCAGGGCATCGTCCACCAGTTGAAAGGCCAGACCCAGATTCATACCGTAAGAACGAAACGCGTCGCGCACCGGTTTGTCTGTTGCGGCGAGAATTGGTCCAACTTCACAGGCGGCTGAAAACAGTGCCGCCGTTTTACCGCGTATCACGGCCAGATAATCATCCTCGGTGGTTTCCATGCTCTGGGCAGCTGCCAGTTGCATCACTTCGCCTTCGGCAATCACCGTTGAGGCGGTGGACAACACATCGAGCGCTTCCATCGATCCGGCATCGACCATCATGCGGAACGCCTGACCGAGCAGAAAATCGCCAACCAGAACGCTGGCCTGATTGCCCCAGACAATGCGAGCAGACTGTTTGCCACGACGCATGTCGCTTTCATCGACCACATCATCATGAAGCAACGTAGCCGTGTGCATGAATTCAACGCTTGCTGCCAGGGTGATATGCCGGTCGCCTTGATAGCCGCACATTCGCGCAGCGGCGAGAGTTAGCATGGGGCGCAGTCGCTTGCCGCCGGAATCGATCAGATGCTGGGCGACTTCCGGTATCATGGCTACTTCTGATCCGGTTTTCGACAGGATCAGCTGATTGACGAGTGCCATATCCTCACGGGTAAGCTCCACCAGCGGTTTGACACTGGCCCGTGAGTTGTTGCCGTCATCAATTGCAACCACAACGCCCATAATTTAAGATCCATTCATTGAGCACAAGTCTAGTTGATATGGTGATAGGGGTCCTGAGGGAACTTCACAAGAGCTGGTGTGATGCGCATGTACCGGTGGGCGTTCATGTTGCCTTCAGCGGACGGCCAGTCGTCCCGTCGGGAGCGGACGTGGCCATCGCCACAGGTTGTGACTACACTTTTTCGCGATTGTTTGAAGAACAGGCCCTTGTCATTTTGATGCTTTCAGGGTGAATGTCCGCTGATGGAAGAACTTCTGCGCACCAACAATCCGGTAACTGTGTCTTTTGCTGAAGCATTGCTGTCAGAACAGGGGATTATCCACTTTGTTGCTGATCATCACATGAGCATTGTCGACGGGTCACTCGGCATTTTGCCTCGCCGCATCATGGTCGACGGCGAAAAACTCCACCAGGCCCGCCGCCTGATGCGCGATGCTGGACTGGGTGATGAACTGCCCGAAAAACCAGTTCGACCCGTCAATTAAGCCATCATGGTTGGGGCGATCACAACAGACCACTTTCTGGACCATGGACTGGCGGTTCGCCAGCTGAAAGGGTCAGGCCACCGTTCCGGCATGGACGCAGTCATGCTGGCAGCGACCGCACCGTCAGGACTTGCCGGGCAGGTTGCAGATCTTGGAGCCGGGGCCGGGGTTGTCGGCATGTCAATATCTCACCGATGCGTTGGTTGCGAGGTGGATTTGATTGAAATCGATCCGGAACTCGTGGACCTCAGCAGACAAAGTCTGCAGCTTGAGCAAAATCAACACTTTGCGGACCGGGTCAGGTGTCTGTGTGCTGACATCACCAAACCAGCAGAGCCGCTGGCCAGTGCAGGTCGAAAACCCGGATCCTATGCGGCGATCTTTGCCAATCCGCCTTATAATGACGGCTCTCACCAAACCTCGCCGGATAAAAGGCGCGCATTGGCCCATAAGGCATCAGATGCCGATATCTGGGTAAAAACCGCTGCCGGGTTGGCCGCCCACCGCGCGTTGCTGGCACTCATCATACGACCGGCCAACCTGCTCGACTATGTTGGATCGATCCAGAAAAGTTTTGGCAATGTCATCATCAAACCTTTGAATGCGCATCAGCAAGGACAGGCGACGCGACTGTTAATTGGCAGCATCAGGGGAAGTCGCGCAGCATTGCAACTGCTTTCACCACTGGTATTGCATGGCACTGATGGTTCATTCACCGATGAGGCTGAAGATATTTTGCGCGGCCGCCGGTCAATTGATTTATTTGCTTGAATTTTGCCCCGTTGCACCACAATTAGACAGGAACTGAACACAAATAATGGTTTGATGAATTGGCTGGTCGACTGAAAAGACTGCTTCCTGCAAAATTGCGCGCCAAATTGGGCAGCGACGACATTGTTATTCCTGTGGTGAAATTGAGCGGCGCGATTTCCGATGGTGGGTCGGCGTTTCGCCCGACGCTCAATCTGGGGTCTTGTGCATTGCGTCTGGAAAAAGCCTTTCAAACAAAAGGCACGCCTGCGGTGGCCATCATCGTCAATTCGCCGGGTGGGTCGCCGGTTCAATCGCGCCTGATTTATCAACGCATTCGAGCCCTGGCTGCAGAACACAACAAGAAGGTGCATGTTTTCGTTGAAGATGCCGCTGCCTCTGGTGGATACATGATCGCCTGCGCCGGAGATGACATCACGGCTGACCCCTCAAGCATTGTCGGGTCGATCGGGGTGATTTCTGCAAGCTTCGGTTACGTTGATGCGATCGAAAAAATTGGTGTCAAGCGTCGCGTTTACACTGCGGGTCAGAACAAATCGGTGCTTGATCCGTTTTTGCCGGAAAAGAAAGCCGACATTGATCGCCTGAAAGCCCTGCAGTTGGAAATCCATCAGATTTTCATTGACCTGGTCAAGGAGGCACGTGGAGATCGGTTGGCCGAGCACAAGGACATGTTTACCGGCCAGTTCTGGACCGGTGGCACCGGCAAGGAATTGGGTCTGGTCGACGAGATCGGAGACCTGCGCTCTTCTTTGAAGGCGAAATATGGTAACAAGACCAAGATTAAACTGATGGACGCGAAGCGAAGCCTGTTTGGCAACCGCGTTGCCGCGGGGGTTTCAACGATGGCCGGACTTGATGGCGAAGCGTTGGCGGCTGGAGCGGCGAGCGGAATTATGACAGCCGCAGAAGAAAAACTGTTGTGGAACAGGCTCGGCTTATAGGTGTATGGTTGCAGCTATTGGCCGCCATTAACAACGTGCAGAGGGCAGGGAGGCAGAAATGATACAATTAGTTGCCGTTGCCGCCGTGGGCGCAGTGGGCCTGTATGCCTACAGTTCCTTTCGCAAGCATATGGATGCCATTAATGCTGAAGAGAGCAGGAAGGCTGCCGCTGCGGCCGCCAAAACACCTAAAAGCGCTGGCGATCTTGAGCATGACCCCGAAACCGGTCGCTATCGGTTGAAAAAATAGGGTCAGTTGTATTCATGAAAGATGATCACTTTCAACTGCTGGGGCTGGTTGGCTTCATCATCGCTGGCGATTTTTTGTCGCGGTTGGAATCAATTTTGGGGATGCGCTGACCATTATCGGCAGTTTGATCTGGATAGTCTCCTGCCTGATCTGGATGGTGCCGCTGATCCGGTCCGGAAAAAAATGATTCAACCATTTGCCCAAACCCGCAAATTGAGAGTCGCCATTTGTCGCGTCAGATTTGTCGATCTGCGGATGCATCCTAAGCAGCAGCAAAATTAGAAACTAATTTTTTGGTTCCGCCAATTTCGCGGAAAATCCATTTCTTCCAAAAGTCCCATTTTTTGATCACCCTCGTTTCGAACTTGGAAAGGATCTCCCAATGGAACGATCAAATAGCGACTTATCAAAACTGGCCAACAGGCTGAATGGCAACTTTGAAAGACTTAATCTTTCGCAAAGATTGGGGTTGATTGGAGGGCTTGCCGAACATGCCGTATTCACCACCAGCCTTGGTCTGGAAGACCAGGTTCTCACCCGGGCGATTGCCATGTCGGCGCAGAAAATTGACGTTGTAACTCTGCAAACCGGTCGCTTGTTCCCCGAAAGCCTGTCATTGTTGAGCACTACAAAAGATAAGTATAATATTGATATAAAAGAATATTATCCTGATCCGGAAGCGCTAAAAGAGTATGTCGCAGCCTTTGGGCAGGACGGATTCTACAACAGCGTGGAGGCTCGCAAGTCCTGCTGCAACATCCGCAAACTGCAACCATTGGCTGCTGCTTTACGCGGGGCAGATGTCTGGATTACGGGCTTGCGTCGCCAACAGTCGCAGGACCGAAGCTCAATTGAATTTGTTGAGTGGGACAGCGAACGCGGCCTGTTGAAGATCAATCCACTGGCTGACTGGACCGAAGAGCAGATCAGCGAAATTGTGGCGGAACACGACATTCCGATCAATCCTCTTCACGCACGTGGCTTTCCCTCAATCGGTTGCCAACCCTGCACCAGGGCCATCAAACCCGGAGAAAATGAACGGGCCGGCAGATGGTGGTGGGAACAGCAGGACACCCGTGAATGCGGCCTGCACGTCGCAGCCAGCACCGCTGGCGCCGTTCCATCACCCCACGAACCGGTCGAGCATAAAGGCGAAGTCCCCAATCATGTCTGAACTACAAAACAAGCCGGTCAAACAGCTCGATCCGCATTTGCAGGCTTTGGAGAACGAAGCGATCCACATCTTTCGCGAAGTGGTCGCCGAGTTTACCAATCCGGTGATGCTTTATTCGGTCGGCAAGGATTCGTCCGTATTGCTGCATCTGGCACGCAAGGCATTTCACCCGGGTCCGGTTCCCTTCACCCTGTTGCACATCGATACGGGCTGGAAATTTGATCAGATGATCCGTTTTCGCGATGAGGTTGTCGCGCAACACGGTTTGCAATTGACCAGTTACACCAACCCGCGTGGGGCGTCACAGGACATTACACCGTTTGGCAAAACCCGCGGGATCTATACCGATGTGATGAAGACCGAAGCGCTCCGTCAAGCATTGGATATGGGGGGCTATGATGCAGCTTTTGGTGGCGCCCGCCGTGACGAGGAAGCGTCGCGGGCCAAGGAACGCATCTATTCGTTCAGAACCGCCGACCATCGCTGGGATCCCAGAAACCAGCGCCCTGAACTTTGGTCAATCTATAATGGCATGATCAACAAGGGCGAAAGTGTGCGGGCTTTTCCCCTGTCGAATTGGACAGAACTCGACGTCTGGTCCTATATCGAGGCGCAGGCCATCCCGGTCGTGCCGCTGTATTTTGCCGCTCCCCGTGCGGTGGTGGAGCGCGACGGGATGCTGATTTTGGCGCAGGACAAACGGCTGCAATTACTGCCTGATGAACAGGTTCAGCAACTAATGGTACGGTTTCGCACTTTGGGATGTTTTCCGCTGACCGGAGCGGTGCGTTCAACCGCCCAAACGATCAAAGACATCATTACGGAATTGCGCGCCGCCACAGTGTCGGAACGGCAGGGCCGTGCCATTGACCATGATCAGGCCGCTTCAATGGAAATGAAAAAACGCGAGGGATATTTTTAATGTTGTCCGAACATCACGATGCTCACCAGGCTGCATCCAGTGCCGCAAACTCCAACCTGTCGGCTTCAGATCGAGCGGAATCCACCAGCAAACCGGGCAGCAAGGCCCTGCGACTGATTACATGCGGGTCGGTGGATGACGGAAAATCAACCCTGATCGGGCGTCTGTTGTGGGATACGAAGTCCGTCAGCAGTGATCATGCTGAAAGTCTCGCAACTTCATCGGTAAGCGATGAAGAGGGCGAGGCTGGAACCCACATTCCTGAATTTGCCTTGTTGCTCGACGGGCTGCAGGCGGAGCGGGAGCAGGGAATTACGATTGATGTGGCCTATCGCTATTTCTCAACCCCACGTCGCTCATTTATCGTTGCCGACACCCCAGGCCATGAACAATATACTCGCAACATGGCAACCGGCTGCTCGACCGCTGACCTCGCCGTCGTATTGGTCGATGCCCGCACCGGGATATTGGAACAAACCCGTCGTCATGCAACGATTGCGACGCTGATGGGCATTAAACAACTGGTGTTGGTGGTCAACAAGATGGATCTGGTCGGATATCGCCAGTCTGTATTTGAGAGCATTTGGCAGGATTTCCAGGATCTGGCCCGGTCGCTTTCGGTTGAAACCGTGACCGCAATTCCGGTCAGCGCGCTTCGCGGACACAATGTTGTCACCGATGGCAGTGCCAAAATGCCATGGTACGATGGGCCAAGCCTGTTGCAGACGATTGAAACTGCATCCGTCAATACGGTGCCGGACGGTCGTTTTAGGTTTCCGGTGCAACGGGTCAGTCGTCCCGATGAGAGCTTTCGCGGTTATCAGGGTACGATCGCTGGTGGAATTGCGCGGCTGGGGCAGGAATTGACCGTCTGGCCCGGAGGCGCTGTGGCAAAAATCGAGCAGATAAGCACATTTGATGGCGATCTGCTGCTTGCCCGCAAGGGGGACGCTGTGACGCTGGTTCTGGACCGTGATGTGGATATTGCCCGGGGTGATTTGTTGACGGCGACAGTTTCACCGCCGCTGTCAGGTTGGACCTTCCAGGCCAATGTTGTCGCCCTTGATCAGGCTGGAATACGGCCGGGGCGGGAATATTGGCTGAAATCCTCAACCCGGCGCCTGCGGGTGCGCATCGCCGTTGAAAGTCAGCTCGATCTGCAGGACAATTCCTGGCGTCGGGCTGACCAATTGACGGTAAATGGTATCGGCAAGATCAAACTTGAATTCGCGGAAGAGGCGTTTTTTGACACGTATGCGGACAATCAAAATACCGGTTCATTCATCCTGATCGATCCTCAGACCAACAATACGATTGCCGCTGGTATGGTGATCGAGAAAATCGGTGGAGTTGGTCAGCCCGATCCATCAGCCATGATGGAACTGACGCTGCCTGTGGGTCTGGCAAAATTGTTGCTGGAGTCGGACATTGCTGCAGACCACCGCGATCAAATCATCACAAAACTGGTGCCTAGTTCCAAGACACCGGGTCAGGGTGATATCTGACCCGTTTCAGGCTGGAAATCCCTTGCATAGCCAGTGCAGGCCTGACAGGGGCGGAGGCGGTGGATTGCGGATTGATCAGATCATTGATCCACGGCAGGCAAATCGCCAGGGCAATGCTGACGGTCAATCCTGCGGTTGCCTTGGCAGCGTCCTTGGCAACCAGAACGCCGGTCTGGCGCAGGGATTGCATTTTGTAGTTCAGTGAAAAGGCCAGCTCACGTCCGGCAAGCAGGCCCAGAAATACCCAGGTCGTGCTCATTGGAATGTCGCTGTATTCCTTGAATACCAGCAGGATCAGTCCGTAAAGGATGTCGATGACCGACGCGGAACGTATGTCACGCGTGTTAGACTTTGATGTAACGATTTTCTGGATCGCGCCGCCAAAGTTATAGAATATGACGGCGTGCAACAGCAGCAGCACAACAATCGCGAAAAATAAAAGCTCCACCGACAGGTCGCGCGGCAGATAGACGAAAATATTGGCCATGTCCTGAATCAGCCACTGGCTCCATAAAAAGGCCGTGGAGCCCCATTGTATGGCCACCCAATATCCCGCCGGTCGTTCCAGCGCGGAATCGGCAAAGTATTTCTCAAACCCGCTCATTACGGTTTTGTAAATCACCAGTCCCAGAACAAAGGCCACGACATAGCCCAGCCCGGATTTCGACAGCATGTCGAGCATTTCTTTTGGTGCAAATACCGTCAACACCAAAAACGTCGTGCTGACCGGAATGCCATAGCGTGTCAGGATCAGGATCGCCAGCGGGGGAACCACATGAATCCACGTGATGCCGCCCTGCAATACAGGCAGATGATCCAGCCGCCCATAGGCTGCATCCCCGCCATTGCTGATCCAGCCGAAGACCAGAACAGAAACCAGAACGAGACTGGCGAATAACCACAATACCCACCACGGACGATGTTCGTTGGAGCTTAAAAATGTGCCAAGGGTTTGTATGGCGTCATTGGCGACAATGGAATAGGCCGCCAGCAAAAAACCACACAGCGCAATGAATTCGACGGGCATAGCACCTCCCAGTACCGTGCCCAACCCACTGATAATCAACAAAGACTAGATGGTTCAACAAGTCTAGCGTCAGGACTCATTAATCTCGCGGAGTGCGATCACTGTTCCGACTGGAAGTTAGAGAAAACCGTGCTGGTATGTTACTATGTTGGACCGGTAAGCGGGTCACAAGGGGAACACCAATGCACAAAATTACACTGCTTATTTTCTTCGCTTCCTATGTAACTTCGACAGCATTTGCTGAAGGGGACTATGACAAGGGCAAAGAACTCGCCAAGTCCTGGGAATGTATAGCCTGCCACGGGTTGACCGGTAATGAGCGTCGGCCCGAAGGACCGCAAATTCAATCGACACCTATGCTTGCTGGCCAACCTGCTAGTTATCTCGCCAGAACTTTGAACCAGTTTAAGGCGCGAGTACGCGTGGACGATCATCTTTCATCGAAAATGTCAGACCGGGCAGGAGCTCTGAGCGGTCAGGATATCGAGGACATTGCCGCGTATTTTTCAGCTCAGAAGCGGTACTGAAGGCCAACTTTACATTAACGTATTCAGACCTGGGGTCAGAATTCACCATATTAATGGGTCCTGACGCTAGCGTTCTGCAAGCAGCAGGTTTGCGCCAAGTGCTATCATAACCGACCCGGCCGCCCGTCTCATCCACTGACCACCGGTCCGGGAGGTTTTAAAAAGCGACGAAACCTGATCTGCGAAAATGACACAGCCCATTTCCGCCAGCGAGAAGATCAAATTTGCAACAAATCCCAACACAATGATCTGCAGCCAGATTGGATAGGATGCGGTTTGATCTGAAAACTGTGGCAGGAACGCAATAAAGAACACGGCCGATTTTGGATTGGTCAACTCCACCATGAGGCTTTCCCTGAATGCTGTGATGTGGGTCTGAGGCGCTGCTGACATGCCAGGGGCCGCATAGGATTCCTTAGCCAGCAGGAACCGAAGACCCAGCCAAAAAAGATACATCGCGCCAATTATTTTCAACGCAAGGTAAGCCATCGGCACTGCTTCCAGAAACAAGCTCAGTCCAAACGCCGCCGCCATGATGTGAACATAGCTGGCAAAATGCGTGCCCAGTGCCGAGAACCAACCTGCTTTCCGGCCTCGTCCTATTGTTTGGGCGGCGATATAAAGCATGCCCGGTCCCGGCGTGATGGAAAGCAGCAAGGCTGTCACCAAAAAGGGTAGCAGATATTCAAGCCCCGGCATTCAGAACCTCCATTTTGCCGTGATAGCAACGCCGCTCGCCACTCGCCGCCCGCCGCGCGTGACCATTGACCAAGATATAGTGCCACTGGCATCGATAAGCCAGACAATGCCCCTTTCACCTTGACCCTCAATCGGTGTCATGGCATCGGTTTGGCGACCAAGCGCAGCCCAAAGACGTGGACAATTCCATGGCAAATAATCCCAAAAACTCCTTTCAGGGCCTGATCCTGACTTTGCATGAATACTGGGCCGACTATGGCTGCGTCATTCTGCAGCCCTATGACATGGAAGTCGGAGCCGGGACATTCCATCCTGCAACAACCCTGCGCGCGTTGGGGCCAAAACCGTGGAACGCGGCCTATGTTCAGCCGAGCCGTCGCCCAACCGATGGCCGATACGGTGAAAACCCCAATCGGCTGCAACACTATTACCAATATCAGGTGCTGTTGAAGCCAAGCCCGCCCGACCTGCAGGAATTATATCTTGGTTCCTTAAAAGCCATCGGCATTGATACGGCACTTCACGATGTGCGCTTTGTCGAGGATGATTGGGAAAGCCCGACCCTGGGTGCCTGGGGGCTGGGTTGGGAAGTCTGGTGCGATGGCATGGAAGTCAGCCAGTTTACCTATTTCCAGCAGATCTGTGGCCAGGAATGTGCGCCCGTCGCCGGAGAACTGACCTACGGACTGGAACGTCTGGCGATGTATGTGCAGGGGGTCGACGACGTCTATGACCTGAATTTCAATGGCGGCAGTGGCGACGACAAAGTCTCCTACGGCGAAGTGTTTCAACAGACCGAGCGTGAATATAGCCGCTGGAACTTCGATATTGCCGATACCGACACATTGTTGAAGCATTTTGATGATGCCGAAGCTGAATGCCGCCGCATTCTGGAGGCGCCTGCCATAGATCCCAAAAAGCACCGGGCCATCATCATGGCCCACCCGGCCTATGATCAATGCATCAAGGCCAGCCATGCCTTCAATCTGCTCGATGCCCGCGGTGTTATTTCTGTCACCGAGCGCCAGAACTATATCGGTCGCGTTCGTGATCTGTCCAAGGCCTGCGGCGAAGCCTTTCTGCGTACCGAAGCCGGTGGCAGCCACGAGAGCGGCGGCGCAGGCGACGGTGAGGGTCGAGCGGCCTAGGATGCAATTTTGACACCTCACTGCTTCTGAGCCACTCTTTTGGGAGGGCATCAAGGAGGAATACCATGGCCGATCACGGACATTTTTACTGGAATGAACTGATGACCAACGACCTGGAGCAGGCGAAGGCCTTCTATCACGACGTATTGGGATGGGAATTTGAAGCCATGCCGATGCAGCCTGAAGGCACTTATTGGCTGGTTCCGGGCGAACCCAATCCCGTTTGCGGCATGTACGAAATGACCGGCACCGATTTTGAGGGAATGAGCGACCACTGGCTGGCCTATATCACGGTCGACGACATTGATGCCCGTGTGAAGCTTGCCAAAGAGGCAGGCGCGACCATCATGCAGGGTCCTTTCGATGTGCCGGAAATTGGCCGTATCGCGATGCTGCGCGAACCGGGCGGTGCAATGATCGGCTGGATGACACCGGCGCAGAGCGACTGAGCCATAGGTTTCGGCGCAATTGCCGCAGATGGTGAGTGGGGCTAAGGTCCAACAACTGAGGTCATCCGGAGATAATTCATGACAGATCCCGTACGTGCAGGCGATGCGCCCATTGCCGTGGAGGTGGAAGCAGGAAAGTCCTATTTCTGGTGTGCCTGCGGCAGGTCGTCCAACCAGCCATTTTGTGATGGTTCCCACAAGGATACTGGCCTGAACCCGGTCCGCTGGACGGCCGAAAAGGATGGTCGCAAATTCTTCTGCGCCTGCAAGGGCACGGGCAACCAACCGTTATGCGATGGCAGCCATAATTAGACGGATTCCGCTCCGGCCAGCATCGGCAATCAATAAGGCGGGTGACATCGCTACCTGCCCTTGGTATGAGCGGCGCAGAGTTTCTCCTGCTTTAAAAAACCCATGCCCGACCTGCTTTTAGAACTGTTTTCCGAAGAAATCCCCGCCCGTATGCAGCGCAAAGCAGCGGGTGATCTGAAAAAATTGGTCACCGATGCACTGGTGGATGCGGGCCTGACCTATGAAGGGGCGCGTGAATATTGGACGCCGCGGCGGTTGACGCTCGACCTGCGCGGATTGACCGCCCGGTCCGCCGATATCAGCGAAGAACGCAAAGGGCCGCGCACCGATGCGCCGGAAAAGGCTCTTGCAGGATTTTTGCGCGGTGCCGGATTGGCCTCCGCCGACCAAGCAGAAATCCGCAGCGACCCAAAAAAAGGCGATTTTTATGTCGCCGTGATCGATAAGCCGGGCCGCGATGCCCAGGACATAATCGCTGCAGCCATGCCCGGCATTATTCATAATTTTCCGTGGCCGAAATCCATGCGCTGGGGGGAGAAGTCCAAAGATGCAGGCAGCATGAAATGGGTGCGTCCGTTGCAGTCCATTCTCTGCGTATTTGCCTCCGACACCGAAGAACCACAGGCAATCTCGTTTGAAGTCGGCGGCTCACTTGATGCCGGAGGCGTCGCCAGCAGCAATTTAACCCGTGGACATCGCTTCCACGCGCCGCAACCCATCACCGTGCGCCGTTTTGACGACTATGTCGCATCGCTGCAAAAGGCAAACGTCGTGCTCGATGCCGAACGGCGCAAGGAAATCATCCGCGCTGACGCCAAAAACCTGGCATTTGCCAAAGGACTGGAATTGGTTGAGGACGAGGGCCTGCTGGAGGAAGTCGGCAATCTTGTCGAATGGCCCGTCGCCATTATGGGCGAGTTTGACGCTGATTTTCTCGACATTCCCCCCGAAGCCATCCGGTTGACCATCAAGGAAAACCAAAAGTGTTTTGTCTTAAGAAGCGACAGCGATGAGGCATTGTCCAACAACTTCCTGCTGGTCGCCAATATCGATGCCAGCGATGGCGGCAAGGAAATCGCGCTGGGCAATGCCAAGGTCGTCAATGCCCGTCTGGGCGACGCAAAATTCTTCTGGGAAACCGACCTGCACCAAATCAAAACCGAGGGCTTTACCCCGTGGCTTGAAAAACTGGACGCTGTAACCTTCCACGCCAGGCTCGGTACTCAGGGGGCTCGCGTTCAACGCATCATGGCTCTGGCCCAGCAACTGGCTCCGATGGTTGGTGCCGATGCAACACTGGCCCGCCGCGCTGCGGAAATCTGCAAGGCCGATCTCAACTCCGCCATGGTCTACGAATTCCCCGAACTGCAGGGCATGATGGGCCGCCGCTATGCCACCCGCGCCAATGAAGATGCAGCCGTCGCCCGCGCCTGTCAGGATCACTGGAAGCCGCAAGGCCCCTCCGACGACGTGCCGCAGGATCCCGTCAGCATCGCCGTCGCGCTGGCCGACAAGCTGGACACGCTGGTCGGCTTCTGGGCCATCGACGAAAAGCCCACCGGCAGCAAAGACCCTTATGCGTTAAGGCGGGCGGCGCTGGGTTTTATTCGGTTGATACTTAACAACGAGTTGAGCATCAAGGTCGCACAATATGCGAAACCCCATCTCAATCTTGTAAATGCAGACATCCCCGGCACACAGTTTGTTCATTCGAAAGTTTGGTCCGGCGACGATACCATGCCGGAAGCCGTCATTGATCTTCTGGCCTTTTTCCATGATCGTCTCAAAGTCTATCTGCGCGAGTCTGGTGCCCGTCACGATCTCATCGACGCGGTGATCACACCGACCTCCGACGACCTGCTGACCATCACCCGCCGGGTTGAAGCGCTGGGTAGTTTTCTGGAGACGGAAGATGGCAAGAACCTGCTGGCCGGCACCAAACGGGCTGCCAATATTCTTGCCGCCGAAGAGAAAAAAGGCACATCTGTTGCCGATGACATAGTTGAATCATTACTTGAAGAAGGCCCTGAATCATCACTTTATGAAGCGGTGAATCAGGCTGAGAGAGATGCCGCTCAAGCGATTGAAAAAGAAGATTTTTCCTCCGCGATGATTGCACTTGCCAATTTACGTGAACCAGTTGATTCATTTTTTGAAGACGTGATGGTCAACGCCGAGGATGATGCGGTGCGGGCCAACCGTCTGGCCCTGATGCGCCGCATTCGCGATGCGACAGGAACGGTCGCGGATTTCTCGAAAATTGCCGGTTAGCGGCGAGAGATTTGCGCGAGATGTTTGTTTTGCGCTCACGCTGTCGGGCTGCGGTCACCACCCATTATCACGATTGACCGGGGCGCCGAATTGGGCATCACAGAACAATCCGCCGGTTTCAGTATAACAGGAAACTGTCTTCAGAAATCCACACGGCAATGAAAAAATCCTTCCCCGATGGAAATCGAGGAAGGATTGCCAGTTCAACTGATCTTAACTGCAGGCGATTGTCCCATCATCGACGATTTCAACACCCACGGGCAGGTGTCTTTCTCCGACTTCAGGGTCAGTTTCATCTTCATCGACAACATATCCTTCGAGCGGCAGCATCGTGCTGTTGGTCGCCGGAGTCGGGTTTTGAGCTACAAATTGAAAGTCTACTTCATCCTCCTTCAACGTCAGCTTGAGGAAGCCCAGATGTGAACTTGAAAACACCCGCTGACCGTTGTCGTCCACCGCTGTGTTTGGATGATCATCAGCGGGATCATTCGTATTGGCACCACCGGTACCGACAACAAACTGAACAACACCTGTGGGTGATACTTTGGTTTTCCAAGGTTCGTCGGGTTTGGTCAGGGCGTCATCGAAAAGGGCTGTCTGGGGCTGGAAGCGTTCGTAATTGTGATCGTCACCAGACACAACGAGTGTCACGCCATATTTGTCCAGAATTTCCCACAGACGTCCATTCTTTTCACGTACATAGATATCATTGTCGCCATTGTTACCGGAACTGGAGATGGGAAAATGCGTGTAGGCAAGGATGCAGTTTGCGTTGGTTTGCTTGAGATCATTCTCCAGCCATTCCGGGGAGGTCTTGTAAATCGCAACGATGTGCCAGTTATCAAGGTCAAAACTATAGGTGCCGCCTATAGGGGCCTCGCCGTCGAAATTGACAACAACGCTATCGATACCATTTTCGCCTTCGAACCTGTCTTTGAAATATACGTTAAACAGCGACGCACCATTTTCATGATCTCCCCAGGTGGGAAATGTTCTGTGATATAACCGGCCCCACGAGGCATCGTAACTCAGCGCCCAGCTTTTCTCCTGGTCGACCCGGAAATACTGATAATCACCGGCGGCCAGAAAAGCGGCCGGGTCTGTGCCCAGTGCGATCGCAGAAATGAACCCCTGTCGACAGTTACTGCTGGTGGTGCTGTAACCTTTGTTAAAAAGGCTCTTCACCGTAGCGTCAGTAGTATTAAGCGGATTGCAGGCAAGGTCCCCTGCTGAGACGACTACGGGATAGGTCGCTTCATGGCTGATGTCACAAGTTCGACTGTATTTATCTTCAGTTTTGAAATCGCACTTATCGGCTCCGCGACCGCCACGCAATTTGTCTTCTCCCCGGCTGCCTCGAAGCTCATCATCGTCACGTCCGCCCCTCAAGACATCATCTCCGGATCCGCCGTCAAGGAAATCGTTACCTTCCTGTCCAAAGATGACGTCATCCCCGCTCATGCCGAAGATGCAATCATCCCCGGCGTCGCCTTCGATCTCGTCATCGCCGGTGGTGCCAATGATTATGTCATTTCCACTGGTACCGACAGACTTAATGCCGATCACATCAACATAATGAATGGTATTTCCATAGTCGGAAACGTGCTTGCCGCAAAACACACCATCAGTAGTGTCGACAGATACCAGATTGGATTGAGCCCATGCAGGCAGCATAAAAGGTATGCAAAGAAGGTTGATCGCCAGGCCATGGCGCAACAGCGTTTTTTTAAATGTATTCATCTATTTTAGTCCTCAAATTGTCGTGGGAACTGGTCCCGTAGAATTCTGGAGAGTTTTTGATTTACCCGGTTCAATACTCCTTCCTGCTGAATTGAAAGTTGGAAAAATCTGCTTCCTTCGCCAGCGGTAATTGTCGCCCCAATCCCATAAAAGAGGAGAGCTGCGACAAAGCCGTCTGCGTCAGCGCAAGTGCTGTTCAGCGCAAATTTGCACTATGGGTTCTGCCATGTCGGCTCCTGCGTTGATGGATCACATGGTTAATGATAGGCGCGTGCACCATCCCGAGGATAAGTTATGGTCTTGCCATTCCTGCGCGCCGCCTCAGCGATTGCTGTTGTGGTCGTGCTGGCGCTCACCGTCGCCGCCGTCGCCGTCGCCGCCGTCGCCGTCGCCGCTTTGGCCATGTCCTGGTTGGTCCAACCATCGCTGACGCATGTTTCGGTGGAGGAATTGTTGTTTAGAATCCACCTGTACCGACCTACGACGAGTTGTTGAACAAGTATTCGATCTCAGATTCTGACCAAACCATTTACTACGTCGGTGAAGAATATTGTCGCGTTGTCGCCGAGGTCTGCTTTGAAACTTATCAAATAATTTATCCCCGTTTTTCCATGATTGCGGATCAGCCAGGAGCCTCTCAGCGCTTTCTCCATGCCGCCAACGCCATTTCAATCGACAGCCCTGAATTGTGCTTTCAATCACAACTTATCGACCGCGTATTGCTGCACGGTGTCGGGCGCTGCAACCTGCATAAGCAATTGGTCACGGGCGACCCGGTTCTGCGGAGTGATATTGACAAGATCATCCAGCTGAATGAATCGACTGATGAACGACCCCACGTTGATTGAATCCAACCGCCTTAAGTCCGATACGTTGCACTATTTGCGACAGCTTTCAGATGGCCTGGACTCCATCCACCTGCTTTTCCTGTTCTGGGAACAAAGGATTCGCCAACACGATCCCGCCCGGCTGTCCTTCACAAAAGCGGCTGCCCAAACCAAACCGAGCGCAATTCATACAAACCGCACCTCCATTTATTACAGGCTGAAACTTGTGCTATCAAAGCCTCAAAGGAGTCCGCAATGGTCTGCAATCCCACGACCCCGAAAGTGCTTCATGTTCCCGACTGGCATGCTTTGGCGACCTGTCCCTTGTGCCGCGAAAAGCGCCCGGTTTCGCATCACGACCTCAAGCAGGCCGGGCGTGCTCTTGATGGCTCAGCGGAATTGACCTGCATGACCTGTGAGACAAAACAAGGATTGACTCTGAAATTTTGATCCAGACCCGGAGCATTCTTCAAATGCCTAAAATCCGGCGACGTCATCAATCGAAACTCTGTGTCGGCTCGCTGCCGCTCGCCGCCGCCCACCGCCGCTCGCTGCCCCACCTTAATTCGGTCGTCCCCCAACGTTATCCCACCACCGCCGCACTTGTTGAATGGACCCGCAATCCGCAATTGGTTATCATTGCTTCAATTGAACTCCAAAGCACCGAGCTTGTCAGGAAACCCCATGACCAAAACCTGGAACATCTATCTCTCCGGAGAAATTCACACCAATTGGCGCGAGGAGATTGCCGACGGGGCTGCAGCCGCCGGACTGCCGGTGTCATTCGCCTCTGCCGTGACCCATCATGAGGCGTCAGACGATTGTGGCGTCGCCATTTTGGGGGCCGAGCCGAACAAGTTCTGGCATGATCACAAAGGTGCCCAGATGAACGCCATTCGCACCCGCACGCTGATGCAGGACGCCGATATTGTCGTGGTGCGGTTTGGCGAGAAATACAAACAATGGAACGCCGCTTTTGATGCCGGATTTGCCGCCGCACTCGGCAAGCCGACCATCATCATGCATCAGGACGAGCATCAGCATCCGCTCAAGGAAGTTGACGCCGCCGCACTGGCCGTGACCAAAACATCCGCCGAAGTGGTGGAAATCCTCAAATATGTGATTAATGGCGAGTTGGCTGGATATACGAATGCAGCTGAGGCGACTGCCGCCGCCGCCGCCGCTGCGGAATGAACCGGCTGACACGCATTGGGCTGATCGGGGCAGTGATTACGGCCTTGTGTTGCTTTACGCCGATACTGGTGTGGATTTTGGCGGGCGCTGGTCTGGCAGGAGCTGTGGCCTATCTCGATCCGGTGCTGTTGCCACTGCTCGGACTATTCATCGCGCTGACCATCTGGGGATATACAAGGCAGAATAAGGCATGAGTGCAAATGGATCAGCGAATATGAGCCAGGTTGAAGCACGGTCGACCATTACGTGTCCGCAATGCGGCCATTTGGAAACCGAGACCATGCCGACCAATGCCTGCCAGTGGTTTTATGACTGCAAGGGCTGTGGTGTTTTGCTCAAACCGAAGCAAGGGGATTGCTGCGTCTACTGCTCGTTCGGAGACGTGGCCTGTCCACCCATCCAGCAAGGCAAGACCTGCTGCTAGCGGCCAGGCGGCCAGGCGGCCAGGCGGCCAGGCGGCGGGCGGCTAGGTTTCGCGGGCGACGGCACGCCAGCCGATATCCGACCGACAAAAGCCATTGGGCCAGTCAATCCTGGCCACTGCCTGATAGGCGCGTTGGTGGGCTTGTGAGGCGCTGCCACCTCTGGCCGTCACCCCCAGCACCCTCCCGCCAGTGGCAGTAATCACCCCGTTGGTTGAAGCGGTTCCGGCATGAAAGACTTGAATCAGATTATCATCCAGCAATTCAAGTCCTTTGATTACGCTGCCTTTTTCATAAGCGCCGGGATAACCCAGCGCGGCCATCACAACGGTGAGGGCAAAATCCTGCGACCAGTCGGCGGACTGTCCGGCAAGATCACCTTTCGCACAGGCCATCAACAAAGGCACCAGATCACTGTCCAACCGCATCATCAGCACCTGACATTCGGGGTCGCCAAACCTGACATTATATTCGATTAGTTTTGGCCCCTGATCATCTATCATCAACCCGGCATAAAGCACGCCCTGAAACGGCATGCCTGCCCGCGTCATGCCGATCATTGTCGGGTTGACGATTTCGTTGATGACCCGCTGTTGCATCGCTTCATCAAGCACCGGGGCCGGGGAATAGGCTCCCATGCCACCGGTATTGGGTCCGGTATCACCATCTCCGACGCGCTTGTGATCCTGAGCCGTGCCAAAGGGCAGGGCGGTTGTCCCATCGCAGAGAAAGAACATGCTGGCCTCTTCACCGGTCAGGAATTGTTCCACCACAACCTCAGCCCCGGCGTCGCCAAAGGCACCCTCAAAGCAATCATCGATGGCAGCCAGCGCGTCGTCCAGATACATCGCCACCGTCACCCCCTTGCCGGCGGCCAGACCATCGGCCTTGATGACAATCGGCGCACCCTGTTGCTGCACATAGGCGCGGGCATCGGCGGCATTGGTGAAGTGACCATATACGGCCGTCGGAATATTCATGCGGTCGCACACTGCCTTGGTGAATTGCTTGGATCCTTCCAGCTGTGCGGCATTTTTCGAAGGTCCAAAGACATTAATCTCTGCCTGATTAAGCGAATCAGACAGTCCATCCACCAGCGGAGCTTCCGGACCAACCACCACCAATTCGACCGACTTTAGATTGCAGAAACTGACCACGGCCTGATGGTCCGTGGTGTCCAGGTCAGCATGGACACCCAGCTCTGTTGTGCCGCCATTACCGGTGGCTATGAACAGGGTTTCCAACAGCGGAGATTGGGCGATTTTCCAGGCCAGCGCATGTTCGCGTCCACCGGTTCCAATCAACAATATGTTCATGCCAGGTTCCGCCCTTGCGGTTGAATTGCTCGCGGTTTAGCACGGGAAAGGAAAGCGCAGGGTCCAGGACCCTCAATTGTCGCAGGTTTTCCACTTGCTTTATGGGTTCGAACGCCCAGATTGAACGGATATGAGTGATCGAACCTCCAACCGCGTCGCCGATGCCCCATCCGATATCTGGGTCTATCGGTTACTGCCTCAAAAATTTTGGCCTTATGCACAGCTGGCGCGCTGGGATCGGCCAATTGGCTGGTGGTTGCTGCTGTGGCCTTGTTGGTGGTCGCTGGCCCTGTCGTTCGGGGTTCAACTAGGTCAACCAGTGGTGGAGGGTGATGGTCCGGGCGGGGTACTGTTGTATCTGCAATTGATTCAGGGCCTGTTTTTCTTCTGGCTTGGCGCAGTGATGATGCGTGGGGCGGGGTGCACCTATAATGATTATGTCGACGCGAATATCGATGCGCGGGTGGCAAGAACCGCATCAAGGCCCATTCCGTCTGGCCGGGTCACCAAGCGAAAAACATTGGTGTTTGTGGCTATTCAGGCATTTGTCGGCCTGATCTGCCTGATCGGCGTGTGTTTGATCGGGCGGGCAACGCTCAATCATTTTGCGCTGTTTCTCGGTATTTCGTCGCTGGTCATTGTCGCCGCCTATCCGTTCGCCAAGCGGGTGACCGACTGGCCACAATTTGTACTCGGATTGGCGTTTTCCTGGGGGGCGTTGATGGGCTGGGTGGTGCTCTTTGCCAATCTGACACTGGTTCCGTTGCTGCTCTATATCGGTAGCATATTGTGGGTTATCGGCTATGACACGATCTATGCCCATCAGGACAAGGAAGATGATGCATTGATCGGCGTGCGTTCAACGGCCCGTCTGTTTGGAGAAAATACCAAACCGGCACTGGTATTGTTGTATTGCGGCGCGGTCGGATTATTCACCGCTGCATTCCTGTTGGCCGGAGCCGGTTGGCTGGCTTATCTGGGATTGATTCTGGGATGCGTCCACATGATCTGGCAGGTCATATCGCTGAACATTGATGATGCAGACAATTGCCTGGCATTGTTCAAGTCAAATACGATTTTTGGATGGCTGGTTTTCGCTGGTCTGCTGCTTGATCTGATATAGCAGATCAGGTGCGGGCGATAATTTCCCGCGCTGCCAGATGCTCCACAGGACCAACAATGCCCATTTTGCGCCGCCGCATGAAGTTTGGACGGTTTGGCATCAAGGAACTACGTCGACGGCGCGGTTTTGGCGTCAGCGAAGCCACACCGGCATGGTCTTTGACCATGGTTGCGTTGCCTTGCTCATCCACCAGCAACATCGGCAACCCAAGGCGTTTCGACCAGGAATGCCAATCCGCTGCTGCATCTTCAACAGCGTTTGAAACACATAGGGGCACGCTCAATTCCGCATCATTGTGCAGCAGTTCAAGCGTCACCGTGTTGGTTCCATCTTGATTTTCATAAGCACGAGCCGCGACACCTACAAAAGCGCGGTTTGGTAAGGACATGGAGATTGGCAAGCCGCAATTCAGATCACATTTCATCACTGCACCTTTGGTATTCAGCGTGAATTCAATCTGTTTTCCGTGTGCTCCCCCTGACAGCTGGGGGGGCGCGCGATCATAGGATATTGTTTGCGGCAGGGCATATGGGTCGAGACGGAGATTAAGTCCCGCCCATACTGGTTTTGTTCCCCGATGGCCGCTGTTTGCCGATTTATTGGCAATCATGGCTTGAGCCTTCCTGTAAACTTTCAAGAGCCGTCCTTTGTGGACTTTTGACCCTTTTATATTTCGCAGGCTCGTTACTCGGCTCTGCGTTACAGGTGACAATACGGGATGGCTTCGCAAAACGACTTAAAAAATGCGGTTAAGAAAAGTTGACCACTCAAAAGGGTTTACAAAAGCTTCGCCTGGTAAGAAGCCGGTAAGGTTGCGCAATCGTTTACAGATTAGCGATCGAAATCAGTCAATCACCTTGCCAGGATTCATAATGCCCAAGGGATCAAGTGCCTGTTTGATAGATCGCATCATCGCCAGCGCCGTTGGGTCCTTGATCTTGGCAAGTTTGTCACGTTTCATCTGACCGATACCGTGTTCAGCAGAAATTGAACCGTTGAATTTTGCCACCTGAGCGTAGACTGCTTCATGTACCGCCGGTTCATGGGTAAAATATTCCGCCGCAGTCCATCCCACCGGTTGCGAAATATTATAGTGCAGATTTCCGTCGCCCAAATGGCCGAAATTGACGATGCGGGCCTCCGGGACAATATCCAGCACCGCTTTGTCTGCAGCCTTGATAAACTCGGGAATACTGCCCAATGGCACAGAGATATCGTGTTTGATGGATGCGCCTTCGGGCTTTTGGGCAAAAGACATGTCTTCGCGCAATGTCCAGAACATGCGTTGCTGTTCCAGCGAATCAGCCAATACAGCGTCTTTTATTATGCCGTCTTCGAATGCGCCCCCGAGCACAGTTTCCAGGATGCTGCGTGCATCTTGGGAAGAACTCGACGAAGATATTTCGATCAGCGCATACCAGGGATATTTCCCTTCAATCGGTCGTCGGATTTTGTTTTGCGCATGTTTCAACGTGAATTCCATGGCGATGCCTGCCATGAATTCAAATGCGGTTAGCGCATTTCCCATCTGATTTTTCGCTACATTGAGTAAAGACAGAGCCGCATCGGCAGACTCCAGCGCCACAAAGGCAACTTCCTGTCCGCGTGGTTTGGGGTGGAGTTTCAACACCGCCTTGGTGATCACACCCAAAGTTCCTTCGGCCCCAATGAACAGGTTTTTCAGATCATAGCCGGTGTTGTCCTTGCGCAGGCGAGTCAGGCCATTCCAGATCTCGCCATTTGGCAACACGGCTTCCAGCCCCATCACCAGATCGCGGGTATTGCCATAAGCCAGCACACCTGTACCACCCGCGTTGGTGCTGATATTGCCACCAATCTGACAGGTGCCCTGAGCACCGAGAGACAACGGAAACAGGCGGTCGACATTATCGGCAGAATTCTGAATCGTCTCCAGAATCACGCCGGATTCAACCGTCATGGTGTTGGAAGCTGCGTCGACATCGATTATTTGGTTTAATCGGCCAAGAGACAGTATGACTTCGTTGTTTGTCCCTTCAATCAGCGGCAATCCAGCACCAACCAACCCGGTATTGCCGCCTTGTGGAATAACTGGAGTTGAGGTTTTGCCGGCGAGTTTCATGATGTCACAGATTTCACCGACACTGCCGGGACGCAGCACCAAAGGCGATTTTGCGCTGTACCTGCCCCTCATGTCGGTGACATAGGGTTCAATGTCGGCTTCAGTGACAAAAGCGTAGGATTTGCCGACAATGGCGGTGAACTGATCTATCAAGTCTGATTGCATAATTTTGTGGTGTTCCCGTCGATCGCTTGCTTGGCTGTCGCCATTCCACATCTAGCGCGATAAGTCGTGCGCTGAAAGCCTTCAAAATCGCACTGAGTTTTTGACGCACATGTCAATTTATGCGATTGCATCGACGCAAGAAATGGATGGAGCAACGCTATGTACCGGGCGCCGGTCACCGAGATTTGCCATACGCTCAAACAGGTTACTGGCCTCGGCGAGGCCATGGCCAGCGGACAAGCTGGTGAACTCAGCGAAGATCTGCTGGATGCCATTGTTGAAGAAGCTGGCCGGTTTGCCAGCGACGAAGTTGCGCCTCTCTCCAAACAGGGCGATGTGCAGGGAACACCGCTGGTTGATGGCGTGGTGACCATGCCGGATGGCTGGAAGGACCTCTATCGTCGCTGGGCCGAAGGCGGTTGGAACGCCTTGACCGGACCACCCGAATTTGGCGGGCAAGGACTGCCTATGAGCCTGCAAACTGCCGCCTTTGAAATGTGGAATTCCGGCTCACTGGCATTTGGCATTGGGCCGACCCTGACGATCGGCGCAGTTGAGGCATTGAATGCTCATGCAACCCAACAACTTCAGGATATCTATCTTGAAAAGCTGATATCCGGCGCCTGGACCGGTACCATGAATTTGACAGAGCCGCAGGCCGGATCGGACCTCAATGCACTGAAATCGCGGGCAGAACCGGTCGGAGATGGTTCTTATCGAGTCTTTGGACAAAAGATATTCATCACCTATGGCGAGCACGATTTGACCGACAATATCGTACATCTCGTGCTGGCGCGCTTGCCCGACGCACCAGCCGGCCAAAAGGGCATATCGCTTTTTCTGGTGCCTAAATTTCTGGTCAATGAAGATGGTTCGCTAGGTCAACGAAACGACGTGTTCTGCAGCGGTATAGAACATAAGTTGGGCATCCACGCATCGCCAACCTGCACGATGATTTTTGGCGACGGAAAATTTGGCGATGAGCCAGGTGCTGTTGGTTGGTTGATTGGTGAGGAAAACCGCGGGCTGGCCTGCATGTTCACCATGATGAATAATGCTCGCCTTCTGGTGGGAATTCAGGGGGTGGCAGTCGCCGAGGCCGCCACACAACAGGCCATTGCCTATGCAATGGACCGCAAACAAGGACGGGCGGAAACTTATCAGGGCGAGGGCATGGCTCCGATCGTCCATCATCCGGATGTTCAACGCAATCTTCTGATCATGAAAGCGCTGACTTCTGCCGCCCGAAACATCGCCTATAACTGTGCTCACGCCATCGACCAGCAACATGCCGGAGGCGAGCGGGAACCCTATTGGCGCGACCGGGCCGCGTTGCTGACGCCAATATCCAAAGCCTTTTCCACAGATATTGGCGTTGAAGTTGCCAGTATCGGCATACAGGTTCACGGCGGCATGGGATTCATCGAGGAAACCGGTGCTGCCCAATTGATGCGCGATGCCCGCATTGCCCCGATTTATGAAGGCACAAATGGCATTCAGGCGATTGACCTGGCAACCCGCAAACTACCGCTGAACGACGGTGCTGTAATCGCCCAATATATCAGCGAATTGAACGATATCATTGAACAGGTAAAGGCCAGCAACGACGCACGGATCAATCCGTCCGCAGTTGGACTTGCAGCTGCACTGGAAGACCTTGATACGGCGACAGGTTATATGCTGGATAACCTGAAAAATGGCTACAAGCAGGTGGTTTTGGCGGGTGCAACGCCCTATTTGCGATTGTTCGGACTGACCGCGGGATGTATTTATATGGCCAAGTCTGCATTAGCCTCCAATGATGCAGATCGGAGTGACCGCGCCGCTTTGACCAGCTTTATGACTGGCAATTTATTGAAAGAAACCAGTGGTCTGTGCGCAAGCATCGAGCTCGGTGCTGACAGCCTTTTGCAAGCCGGTGAACGACTCACTGCCGAATAGGAAAGATTTGAATATGGCCGATATCGAAGTGGCACGCACCGGACGTGTTCAGACCATCCGTTTCAATCGGGTGAATAAAAAGAATGCCATTACCCGCGCTATGTATCAAACCATGGCAGACGCCTTAACAGAAGCTGACGCCAACGCGCAGATAGGTGTCAGCGTTTTGCTGGGCCAACCGGACGTATTTACCTCAGGTAACGATCTGGTGGATTTCATGGCTGTGGCCACGGGCGCAGAACACGGCGGAGAGGTGGGCGAATATCTCAAGGCGATCGCCACCGGATCGAAACCGTTGATTGCCGCTGTAGATGGTCTGGCGGTTGGTGTCGGCTGCACCACCTTGCTGCACTGTGATTTGGTCTATGCCAGCCCGCGCGCCTGGATGCAGACGCCGTTTGTTGATCTGGGTCTGGTGCCAGAGGCAGCATCCAGTCTGTTGGCACCACGTCTGATGGGTCACCAATGGGCATTTGAATTATTGGTTCTGGGCGAGCGATTTGATGCAGAACGGGCAGCGCGCGCCGGTCTGGTCAATGAACTCATCAGGCCTGACCATCTTGAATCTCACGCGTTGGCTGTCGCGGATCGGCTTGCCGACAAACCTCCGGAGGCTTTGGCCATTTCACGCCAGTTGTTGCGCGGCAATCGGCAAGAAATTGTCGCTCGCTTGCATGAGGAGAGCGAACATTTTTCACAAAGGTTAAAATCCGAAGAGGCACGCAACGCCTTTATGACGTTCATGCAGAAGAAGGCCAAATAGGCGCTGGTTTCGGGTCGGGTTTCAACTTCACCAATTCGACTGGGCCGTGGCCGTATGTCTGAGCAAACGCATGAGAGTTCGTTTTCAAGCTGGAATTATTTGCGTCTTCGAATATGTGCTAGTGTTCAAAATTGCAGCTACTCTAAACGAACACCGGAAGTGGAAAATGTGATGCGCCTGATATTCTCTTTTTTGGTCTTGTTTTCAATGGTGTTCACCACAACTGCGGTGTTCGCTGATGAAGCAACTTTGTCTGAAGGAAAATCGCTGGTCAAAAAATGGGGATGCATCGAATGCCATGGGTTGAGTGGGAATAACCGCAGTACAAAAACTCGGGAAATACCTATGCTCGCCGGTCAGCCCGCCGTTTTCCTGGCAAAACGATTGATTGAATATAAAACGAGTGAACTGAACCACATCAAAGATTGGTCAAAAATGGGTACTCTGGTTCAGGGTCTCAGTGAGAAAGATATCGAACTCATAGCTGCCTGGTACGAAGCTCAAAAAAGATATTGAGCAGATGTCGATCAATGGTTGGCACTTTTAACGGAATATCGACCGGGCAGACTTTGAGGGTTTTTTGCTGAACAGGGCAACCGCCTCGATGTGAGGTGAAAACACGAATTGATCGATAGGAACCAGCTTGTCCAGCTTGTAACCCCCTTCGATCAAATGCACTGCGTCGCGCGCAAGAGTGGATGGGTTGCAGGATATATAGGCCACAGACTTGATATTGCTGCTGGCAATCAATCGGCACTGATCTTCAGCTCCGGCACGGGGTGGATCGAGGCACACTCCATCAAATGGTTTCAATTCGCTCGCCGTCAACGGCAATGCGTGCAGATCTCGCTCCTCGATTGTCACCGATTTTAGGCCTTCCACACTGCTTGCCGATCGCAGGGCCGCCAGTGCTGGTCCATCCATTTCCACTGCGTGAACCCGCGAGCGTTCAGCCAGTCGCAAGGAAAACGTGCCACTGCCGCTAAACAGATCAACCACCCGCTTGCGTCCTCCAAGATGTTTCGTCACCAGTTTGGCCATTTCATCTTCAGCGGCGCGAACGGCTTGCAAAAACCCGCCCGGCGGCAGCGCTACCTGAGCCTTGCCAAATTTCACCAGCGGCTTTTCGTTTTCGATCACAACATCACCATTGATGCTGGCGCGTAGATAGGGCGATTTGGCAAATGCCCGGACAAACCCGGCGGTGATCGTTTCATTGGGCAGTTGTGGAAGGTCGAACGCCAGGTCAAATCCGTTGTCGCACAGATTGATGGCGATCTGGATTTCCTCATTGCCGCGCAGCAAAGTTCTGCACAGATCTCGCACTCCGGCAATTTCTGCAGCCAGCGCTGGCAGCAAAATAGTGCAGGAATTGATGTTGACCAGCGCATCGCTGCGCCGTTCTTTATAGCCAAGACTGATCGCGGACGCGGCGGCGACATCACCGGTGTTGGCATTGCGGCTGGCGGTGAAACTTACCCGGCGACGGGCCGCATGCGGTGAAGCAATGGTCGCTTCTACTTTGGCAGTAATGCCCGCTTGCAAGAATGCCAAGGCCACCTCGTCGCGCTTCCAGTCAAGGATCAGTTGATCGCTGGCATGTTGGAACGTACATCCACCACAGCGCCCAAAATGAGGGCAGGGCGGTTCTCGCCGCTCTGGGGATTCCTGCAAAATTTCGATTAGCAGCGGGTTGGGGAGGTCGTCGTTTGTTCGCACGTTTTCACCCGGCAGGGTGTTGGCAACGTAAACAGGTCGACCGTCGTGACGGCCAATGCCGTCGCCGGCAGATCCGAGTTTTTCAATAAGTATTTCAGCCATGGCGCGCACCGCATAACAGGAATTCACTGTTGCCGTCACCACCTTTAATGGGAGATGGCAGGAAATTGGCAATTTCCACGCCGCATCGAGCATAAAAGCGCCGACTATCCTTCCTCGCGCACCAGCTTTCGCAATTTCTCGACAGCTATCTTGTTGTCTTCGCCATAGGCAATTGTTCGAACAAACTCTCCCTTTGAATTCATCAGGAACGTCGTCGCTGTATGGTTCATCGTGTAATCACCATCATCGGTCGGTACTTTTTCAGAATAGACCCGCCATTTTTTGATCAACTGGTTTATCTGTTCCGGAGAACCCGTAATGCCCTTGATGCGAGGGTCGAAAGCCGACAGGTAGTCACTGAGAACTTCCACCGTATCCCGCTCCGGGTCGACGCTGACAAAGTAGATATCCACCTTGTCACCATCACTCCCCAGTTCCTTCAGCCACTGACCACCTTCATAAAGCGTCGTTGGACAGACGTCGGGACAATGAGTGAAACCAAAGAACAATACGTGCGGACGCCCCTTCAGATCGGCATGGGTAATTGGCTTGCCGTCCGAATTTACGGCTGAGAACGGCCCGCCAATGTCAGCACGCATTGGAGATCCACCGTTGCCGGAATTCTGCATTGTCCAGTTGACGGTCGAATAGGCGAGAAATGCGCCAAGGACAAAGATTGCGGCCCACAGGCCATAGCGGAATATCTTCATGTTAGAGCCGTTCACGATTAAATGGAGCTAATTCTGTTTGTGATTGGCTAGATGATCCAGAGTTGAGACGCACGCAGCGCGATGCCCTTGCATCGGGCAAGGGCGGCTCAGCCATCGCTTCAACAATTGGGGGCGTCCGCCAATCGCAAACCCTTCGGGAAGGGCGCTTTTGCGCCATGGCCGGCGCAAAGTCTCTTGGACGTATGCCCGATACGACCGGCGGTCCTTTACTTGATCTTGTCACAAAAGCGCTCCTTCAGAATGGTTCCATTTAAACGTGAACGGCTCTAACGGCTCAATTGGTGCAGAACAAAAAGGAGATGACACCCAAACAGGATTCAATCAATAGCCCTGGAAGTTCAAATTGTCGCGATCAGTGGTCAGGCAGTTGCTGGTTGGGCATCGACGCGGCCAAGAGCGCTGAATACGCTATGCACAATACCGCGGCAATCCAGACCTGCATCCTCAATCATGCGCTCTGGGCTCATCTGATCTATGAATTTATCGGGCATGGTCAATGTGCGGATTTTGAGGCCATGGTCGAGCATTCCGCTGCCGGCCAGATGATGCAGAACCAGAGCACCAAATCCGCCGGTGGACCCTTCCTCTACCGTTATCAGCACTTCGTGGTGACGCGCCAATTGCTCCACCAGATGGGTATCGAGAGGCTTGGCAAAACGTGCGTCTGCCACAGTCGTGGAAAGTCCGAAATCCTCAAGTTCCTCCGCCGCTGCCATGCAGTCGGTATGGCGCGAACCGAACGAAAGCAGTGCAACTTTGCTGCCCTGACGGGTGATGCGCCCCTTGCCAATCGGCATAATTTGTCCGCGATCCGGCAGTTCAACGCCCACACCTTCGCCGCGCGGATAGCGAAACGAAATCGGCCCGCTATCATGGGCAACTGCGGTCGCTATCATATGTTTCAGCTCAGCCTCATCGGCCGCCGCCATTACCGTAAAGCCCGGCAGACAGGACAAATAGGCAATATCAAACGATCCCGCATGGGTGGAGCCATCTGCCCCGACAAATCCAGCCCGGTCGATTGGAAAACGCACCGGCAATTGCTGGATTGACACGTCATGCACCACCTGGTCATAGGCGCGCTGCAGGAAAGTCGAATAAATCGCGCAGAACGGTTTGTACCCTTCGCTGGCGAGACCCGCGGCGAAAGTCACCGCATGTTGCTCGGCAATGCCCACGTCATAGGTGCGTTCCGGAAAAGCTTCCTGGAATATATCGATGCCCGTGCCGCCTGGCATTGCCGCGCTAATGCCGACAATCTTGTCATCGTCTTGAGCTTCCTGGACCAGACTTTGCCCAAATACCTTTGTGTAAGAAGGGGCATTGGGAACCGCTTTGGTTTGTTCGCCGGTAACCACATTAAAGCGGGCCACTGCGTGCAACTTGTCGCTGGCGCCTTCAGCCGGCGCATAGCCCTTGCCTTTTTCGGTGACCACATGAACCAGTATGGGGCCTTGCCCGATGTCGCGCACATTGCGCAGAATGGGCAGCAATACATCAAGATTGTGGCCGTCGATCGGGCCGACATAATAAAAACCGAGCTCTTCAAACAATGTGCCGCCTGTCCAGAAACCGCGGGCATATTCTTCTGTCTTGCGGGCTTTGTTGGCAATAAATTCCGGCAGTTTCTCGTTAATCTGCTTGGCTGTTTCGCGGATCGTCAGATAGGTCTTGCCCGACACCAGACGGGCTAAATAATGGCTCATCGCCCCAGTTGGTGGTGCAATCGACATGTCGTTGTCATTGAGGATGACAATCTGGCGCGCATCCAGCCCACCTGCATTGTTCATCGCTTCATAGGCCATGCCCGCGGTGATCGATCCATCGCCGATTACAGACACAACATTGCGCGAAGTGCCCGACAATCTTGCAGCTTCGCTCATGCCCAATCCGGCGGATATTGACGTCGATGAATGGGCTGCGCCGAACGGGTCATATTCACTTTCGTTGCGTTTGGTGAAACCCGACAAACCGCCTTCTTTGCGCAGCGTGCGAATACGATCCCGCCGGCCGGTCAGAATTTTGTGCGGATAACATTGATGGCCAACATCCCAGACAATGCGATCATGTGGCGTGTCAAAGACATGATGCAGAGCGATGGTCAGTTCGACAACGCCGAGCCCGGCACCCAGATGTCCACCGGTAACTGAAACTGCGTCGAGCATTTCATCGCGCAATTCCTTTGCTAACAGAGGCAATTGCGCATCGGACAGCTTGCGCAAATCCGATGGCACGGCAACTTGATCCAGCAGGGGCGTGTCTATATTCACGTACGGCTCTCTCAGATGGCTCGGTGGCCTGCATTTCAGTCAACTGATTTTACTGTGTCAGTTGGGCGAATGTGATTTAGTTTCAATCTAAGGCAGATATACAACCAGTTTCCGATAATTTCCGCGCAATTGGAAGACGTTGCGACAATTGACCCTGTTCACCGGCGATTGTTGGCAATATTCGGCACCGTTGAAAATTACTCGTCCAGCGGCTCGCTTCCCTTGGCTGTTCCATCGGCACCCACCCTAATTTTTTCAACCTTGTCCTCGGCCGCCTGCAACAAAGTTGCACAATGTTTTTTCAAGGCTTCACCCTGTTCGTAAATCTTGATCGATTCATCCAACGCCACGTCGCCCCGCTCCAGTCGATCAACGATTTTTTCCAGCTTATCCAAAGCCTGTTCAAAGTTCAGTTTCGATACGTCGATTTTTTCTTCACTCATCAATCTGTCCACTATCTGATCTAGCCGCTCATCAGGCGACTTACATGGGCGGCACAGGAATCGGCCAATCCCTTCAAATCATAGCCCCCTTCCAACAGACTGACGAGCCTGTTGTCACTATATCTCGCCGCAGTATCCAACAATTTACCCGTCGCCCAGTCGAAATCATCCTCTTCCAGATTGATATTTGCCAGCGGATCACGGTGATGCGCATCGAAACCGGCGGAAACGATCAACAAGTCGGGTTTAAAATTGTCCAGTGCCGGCAACACCCGCTCGCGAAATGCGGCGCGGAAATCTGTGCCACCCATGCCGGGAGACAGCGGGGCGTTGTGGATATTTCCAGCCCCGGTTTCCTGCTTGGCACCGCTGCCGGGAAACAGCGGCATCTGGTGGGTCGATGCATAAACCACGCTTGGGTCATCGTAGAAAATGTCCTGTGTGCCATTCCCGTGATGGACATCCCAGTCGATGATCGCAACACGTTCAACCCCATGTTTTTGCTGGGCATATCGGGCCATTACTGCGGCAGTATTGATCAAGCAAAAGCCCATCGCGGTCACCTTCTCTGCATGATGTCCGGGGGGCCGGGCAGAAACAAAAGCATTGTCGGCTCGATTTGCAAAAACGGCGTCAATTGCCGCGAGACCACCACCCACCGAATGGCGTACACATTCCCACGACTTCGGGCTCATGGTTGTGTCGGGATCAACCCGCACGCGTCCCTCTTGGGGAACAAGGGCTCGTATGCCGTCGACATATGCTTTGGGATGGGCCAGCTCGAAATGTTCATCATCTGCCGGTTCGGTTGTGTGCCGATCAAGACCGTCAAATATCTCCGCAGATAGCGCCTGAGCCACGGCTCTCATTCGGTCCGGTCGCTCCGGATGCCCTTCAGGCGTCAGGTGCTCGACAAATATATCGTGGCTATAAAGCTGGGTGGTCATGCAAGGCTCCGAAGACACATGTTGGGGGTTTGATGACCGAGGGTCAACAATTGAAGGCGAAGATACACATTCGTTGCATCCATTTAGACCAGAACGACTCTAGCGCGGTTGAATTTCCCAAATCGATCCGTTGGACAGTTTTGTCTTCAACACTGTGCTGCCGTTGCGTTTGATCAACAATATGGGTTGCGAGACCTTTGCTGGAAGGGAAACGCTGGCGATCTCCTTGAGCTTGCGACTGCCGCCACTTGCATTGCTACCACTGGCACCGACAAACCCCATCACATGCAATGTACGGCGATTGCTGCCGGGAACTGCAATATCAGACCGACCATCGCCATTGAAGTCGGCTGTCGCTGACAACCGCTGCTCCCGCGACCCTATCGCGTGGTTGGAAAAAGACCTTTTTGAACCGGCAAGTTTCAAACGTCGGTTCTTCCAGGTCCAGAATTTCAACGTGCCGCCAATATGTGGCGTGACAACTTCGGCGATTTCCAGCCAGCCGTCGCCATTATAATCGGCGATGCCAGCAATATTGCGCCAGCGGTTGGAGCGGCCAATAAACGGCGTCTGATCAATCAAACTCAACTTGCCATCCTTCAGACCAAAAACAGCAATAGCAGCGCCTTTGCTATTGCTGCTCATCAAAGTTACGACCTCGTTATTTCCATCCCCGTCCAGATCAAGCAGTCGCGGCGTCCGGTCTTCAAAAACCAGGCTTTGTTTTAAACTAAGCTCTGCGGTTTTGCCGTTTCGCAACAGAACTTTTAGGCCGCCAGCTTCAATGTCATCCCCCAAAATGCCGTGACGGTATCTGCGTGTTGGCTGAATATACCAGGCTTTGGATATGTCGCCAGAACTGGCCTTTGCTTCATATCCGTCTGGAAGGCCACCTGTCGCCTTACGACCCTGGCTGGGTGATTTGAAACCTGAAGCCTGCCTAGCGGTCCACTCATCAGCTTCGGCCGGCAGCACCAAAAGAAATGACAGAACCAGAGGCATGAATTTCCAGTTAGCCATCGGACAAAACCGTGTCAGCGATTTCAATGCCGAATCCGCTCAATCCGACATAATTGCGCTCTTTGGAAGCGATCAACCGAATGGAGCTGACGCCAAGGTCTTTCAATATCTGGGCCCCCATGCCGATTTCCAGCCATTCTTCCTTGCGGCTCTGTGCCGCCCCGTGGGCTTCAGCATCATCCCCAAAAGCCGGTTGATTGCGGGCAGATTCATCAATCCCACCACGAATGCCACCACCGGTCACACCAACCGAACCTTCGCGCAGATACACCACAACTCCCCGGCCTTCTTTGGCAATTGCTTCGAGGTGATCATTCAGGGCCGGCGAGCCGCCAAACGCATCGTCAATCACGCTTTCTACGTGCAGGCGAACCAACACGTTGCGGCCATCGCGAATGTCACCAAACACAACGGCCAGTTGTTGCATTGGATCCCATTCCGTCGAATAGGTTACGGCCTGCGCGGGGCCGGCAGACGTGTTAATGTCAAACTCCTCGACCCGCTCGACCAAACGTTCCTGACGCTGCCGATACGCGATCAGGTCATCGACCGTGACAACCCTAAGATTTTTTTGTTCTGCAAAATCCTGAATTTGCGGTCCGCGCATGACTGTGCCGTCATCATTGACCAGTTCCGATATGACCCCGACAGGGGGAAGACCGGCCAGATTGCAAAGATCAACAGCTGCCTCAGTGTGGCCAGAACGTATCAGCACGCCACCTTCGCGCGCCACTAGCGGAAATATATGCCCAGGGCGAACAAAGTCGCCGGCACCGGAGTTAGGGTTTGCCAGACCCCGAACCGTCGTACAGCGTTCTTCGGCAGAAATGCCGGTTGTGGTGTCGTGCTTGTAGTCGACGCTGACCGTAAATGCCGTGGCATGGGGGGCATCATTTTCTGCAACCATGGGAGCCAGGTTCAGGCGACGCGCTTCATCGCCGGTCATGGGTGCGCAAACAATGCCAGATGTGTGGCGAATAAACATGCCCATGATTTCCGGCGTGCAATGAACTGCGGCAACGATCAGATCACCTTCATTCTCGCGATCATCATCATCGGTTACGACGACGACTTCACCACGTTCAAAAGCGCGAATTGCTTCTGCAACGCGTTCCATATCGCTGGTCATACCTGCTCTCCAATCTGTCCGCGATGGCGCAAATAATGGTCGGCCAGGACACAGGCCATCATCGCTTCACCGATGGGCACCGCCCGGATGCCGACACAGGGGTCGTGGCGGCCCTTGGTCATAACGTCAACTTCTTCGCCGTCTGATGTAATTGATTGTCGCGGGGTGAGGATCGAGGATGTCGGTTTGACCGCAAATCTGGCTACAACGGGTTGGCCGGATGAAATGCCACCCAAAACACCACCAGCATTATTGGTCAGAAATTCTGGTCCATCGTCGCCCATGCGAATTTGATCTGCATTTTCTTCGCCGGTAATTTCAGCTGCCTCAAATCCGTTGCCCATTTCCACACCTTTGACCGCATTGATCGACATAAATGCGCTGCAGATATCCTGATCCAGTTTCGCATATATTGGCGCGCCCCAACCGGCAGGCACACCTTCTGCAACAACTTCAATCACCGCCCCGACAGACGAGCCGGCTTTGCGGATCTTGTCCAATTCGGTGGCCCAGAGGTCTGCCATCTCAGGATCAGGACAAAAGAACGGATTGTTGTTCACTTCTGCCCAGTCCCAGCGGGAACGGTCAATTTTATGCCGACCGATCTGAACCAGTGCGGCTCGCACCCTCACTCCAGAAATAATTTTGCGTGCGACGGCTCCCGCAGCTACTCGGGCAGCGGTTTCCCGAGCGGAGGAGCGCCCGCCACCGCGATAGTCGCGTACGCCATATTTGGCGTCATAGGTGAAATCAGCGTGTCCGGGGCGATAGCGTTTGGCAATATCGCTGTAGTCTTTGGAACGTTGGTCGGTGTTTTCGATCATCATCGAAATCGGCGTGCCTGTGGTGAGCCAGGATCCATCTTCCTGTGGCATAACTCCCGACAAAACTTTTACCTGATCGGCTTCGCGTCGCTGGGTGGTATATTTAGACTGGCCCGGTTTGCGCTTGTCGAGAAAGGTCTGAATTTCTGCCTCTGATATTTCCAGTCCTGGCGGGCACCCGTCGACCACGCATCCAAGAGCCAGCCCATGGGACTCTCCCCAGGTCGTAAACCGAAACAAATGGCCGAATGTGTTGTGAGACATACTTTTACATTCTCCAGAGCTGCCGCAACAGGCTGCGCCGTTTTAGGGTCACACGAAGCGCCCGTCAATTCATCACAACAGGTGCAATTGTCTATTCAAACAGGTATTTTTTGGATATTCGGTCAACCGGAGTGCCATCCATCAGTGGAACTGCTTCGGCGACCGCATAGGTTACAAATCCCATTTTCGAATAATAACCAAGCCCGGATGTGTTGTCGGCACGAATTGTTGCATTGATTGCGACCAGTCCAGCTTCGCGGGCTGCAACCAGCGTGGCGTCAAACAATGCCGTGCCAATTCCCCGAACAGGACTATTGATTTTGGCGAATGTGGCGATATCGCCCCAGTCATCATGCAGTTTGGAATTTGTATCAACATGCTGAAAACCAAGCCGGGTTTCATCCTCTATACAGGCAACGAAACAGCTCACAGTTCTTGGATTTTCCAGATAATTCTGCGCAAATTGATCTTGAGACAGAATTTCTTGATAAGCAGTTGTTCCACCGCGCTGAATAATCTGATTTAACAAGGCACACAGGAAAGCCGCATCATCGGGTCGGGCCGGCCGAACTACGATCTGTGAACTTTGTTCCATTTGGGATTCCTCACAATTTTGTTGAGCTACCCGAGTTAACACGGACGCCCGAATTTGCCACTGCAAAAATATGTTGTGCTTTGATGAGGGCAAGCGGCCAATTCCATCATCGTTGCTCTTGCCATTACGAACTGGTCATTCTACCCGAATGAGAGCAACAGCATCAAAAGGCAGCCATGAATACTCTGACCATCCCAACGCCTGATGACTGGCACCTCCATCTGCGTGATGGTGAAATGCTCAAAGGTGTCATTGGACATTCCTGCGACCACTTTGCCAGGGCCATAATCATGCCCAACCTGGTGCCACCGGTTGTTACGGGTGCTCATGCTGCAGCTTATCGCGAACGTATTCTTTCAGCAGTTCCACAAGGTTCTTCCTTTGAACCTCTGATGACGCTTTATCTGACGGAAACCACCGACCCTTCAGACGTTGAAGCGGCGGCCAATTCAGGACTGATCAAAGCCCTGAAACTCTATCCGGCAGGTGCCACGACAAATTCAGAATCCGGGGTGCGCGATTTTGACAAAGTCTTGCCAGTGTTGGAACGAATGGCGCAAATTGGCCTGCCGCTATGCGTCCATGGTGAGGTTACCAGCTCCGACATCGACATTTTCGATCGTGAAGCGGTTTTCATAGAAACGGTTCTGGATCCGTTACGTCGTCGTGTTCCGGGTCTAAGAGTGGTTATGGAACACGTCACCACCGCCGATGGTGTGGACTACGTCAAATCCAATGAGACGGACCTGGCAGCGACAATCACCACCCACCACCTGATCATCAATCGAAACCACATTCTTGCCGGTGGCATTCGACCCCATTATTATTGCCTGCCGGTTGCAAAGCGGGAGAGTCACCGTCAGGCTTTGCGCGCCGCGGCGACATCTGGTGACCGGCGTTTTTTTCTCGGTACTGACAGTGCACCGCACCCGACCGATCTGAAGGAAAACGCTTGTGGCTGTGCTGGTTGCTATACTTCGATCAACACAATGAGCCTTTTGGCGCATGTCTTTGAAGAGGAAGGTGCGCTGGATCGATTGAAGAATTTTGCGTCACTGAACGGCCCTCAATTTTACCAATTGCCCGTCAATCAAAGCCAGATGACACTGGTCAAATCTGATCAACCTGTCGCATTTCCAAGCGGTTTCGACACCGGCGCGGGACATGTGACCGTTTTCGACCCCGGATTTGATGTCTACTGGCATCCGCAATAGCCTGCCTGTCCAACCTGATCGAGAGACCAATGTTCAATAATTCATTTCCTGAAAAAGCCTTCATGGCCCAGCAACTGGCCAAAATGTTGCTGGAGATTGAAGCGGTTCATTTTCGCTCTGACGAGCCTTATATATTCACTTCCGGACTGGCGAGCCCGGTCTATATCGATTGCCGCAAACTGATTTCTTATCCCCGCATCCGCAACGCATTGATGGATTTTGCCTGCTCAACAATCTATCGCGACACCGGTTACGAACAGTTCGACGTGGTGGCTGGGGGTGAAACCGCGGGCATACCTTTTGCGGCCTTCATTGCCGAGCGCATGGGCCTGCCGATGGTATATGTGCGCAAGAAGCCAAAGGGTTTTGGTCGCAATTCTCTGATTGAAGGTGATTTCAAAGATAATGATCGCATTTTGCTGGTCGAGGACCTGACCACGGATGGTGGTTCAAAACGAAAATTCGCCCAGGCGATCCGCGATGCTGGCGCGCAAATCAACCATACATTTGCGGTGTTCTACTACGACATCTTCAAAGATACGCCCAAATTGATGGCGGACATGGATATCACCCTGCACCATTTGGGCACCTGGTGGGACGTATTGGAAGAAACAAAGCGGACCAGCCGGTTTGATGAGAATACATTGAACGAAGTCGAAAAATTCCTCAACGCTCCTTACGAGTGGTCGGCCTCCAATGGCGGTATATCGCAACGCGATTAAAGTCGGGGCAACTGACTGTCTGGACAAAATCCCCAATGTTTTGATACCTTTTGCTAACGGGGCAATATTTGGGAAGGCAATATCATGAAACGAGGTTTAATCACCGCGCTGGGTCTGTTTGCGGGTTTCTGGGTTGTAGGTGCGGGTGCTGAAACTCTGGTCGAACGAGGTCAGTATCTGGTCACCGGCCCAGCTGGATGTGGTAATTGCCATTCGCCGTTGGGACCGGACGGATTTATCAAAGGTAAGGAATTGGCTGGTCGGCTGGTGGTTAAAAACGCTGGATTTACTGCAATCGCACCAAATATCACTCCAGGTGGCACTGTCTCGCAGTGGTCTGACGCGGAGTTGGGCAGAGCCATTCGCGAGGGCCTGCGCCCGGATGGCAGCTTGATCGGCCCACCCATGCCATTTCCCATGTATCGCGGCCTGTCCGACAATGATCTGGCGGCAATTGTTGCCTATTTGCGTTCCGTTCCGGCGATTCAGCAGGACAACCCAAAATCGACTTATAATATTCCCCTGCCGCCTGCCTATGGTCCACCAGTCACATCAGTTGCCAGCGTGGCAAAGGACGACGTTGTCAAATACGGCGAATATCTTGCAGGTCCAATCGCCCATTGCATGGAATGCCATACGCCATTTGGTCCAAAAGGTCCGATGTTGGAGACGGATTTGGGTCGTGGTGGTTTTGAGTTTCATGGCCCCTGGGGGGTGTCGGTGTCTTCTAATCTGACAACCCATGGAGATGGTCTTGCCGATCTGAGCGATGCCGACATTATCACCATGATAACAATGGGTAAACGCCCTGACGGAAAGCCGATGTTGCCACCCATGCCCTATCCGTTTCTGGCAAAGACGACGCAAAGTGATCTGAAGGCGATTGTGGCCTATCTGCGAACTTTGCCACCGCTGGCTGACAAATAAGTTTTGGCGAACCCATCGCCGTGTCGAAAAACCTAAAGTAACGCCAAGTGTCCTTGGCCACCTTTGATCGAAGTGGTCAAAGGAGGCTGGGGCGGCTGATGCTTGATGCAGCGGAAATGATTGATCTGAAGCGCTATCCGATCCACCAACCCGGTGCGGCGCGCGACAAGGCGATTTCGGTAGTGCGTCAGGATCTTGCCCGCGATGGCTGTGCGGTTGTCAAAGGGTTTGTCAAACCCGAAGCTGTGCAGCATTTGTGCAGGGAAGCGGAATCCGTTCGCAATCAGGGCCACCGCTCGTTCAACCGTACCAATCCTTATTTTACCGCAGACGATCCAACCTTACCCGATGACGATCCGCGGCGGGCTTTTTATGACCGCTCCAATAACTTCATTTCGGCAGATAATTTCGAACCTTCTGGCCCGCTGCGGGGCATCCACGATTATGTCGCGTTCGATTCCTTCATTTGCGATTGCCTGCAGGCCAGGGGTTTTTATCGCTACGCCGATCCTCTTGCTGATGTGATCATCAATATGGCGGAAGAAGGAGAGGGGTTTCCCTGGCACTTCGATACCAATAATTTCACCGTAACACTGGCAATACAAAATGCCCGTCAGGGGGGCGCCTTTGAATATGCCCCCAATATCCGAAGTGACGGCGAAAATTTTGGGGAAGTCCGCAAAGTATTGGACGGAACTTCCGACAAGGTGGTCACACTGGAGCTTGAACCTGGCGACCTGCAATTGTTTTTGGGTCGTTATTCACTCCACCGGGTTGCTCCCCTTGTAGGCGAACTGCCACGTTATGTGGCCATCTTCTCCTATGTTGAAGAGCCCGACATGGTTGGTGCTCCTGAGCGCACCAAACAGCTTTACGGCAAGGTTCTGCCGATTCATTTCGAACGGGCGGGCCTGCGAGCGGATAGCTATATTGACTAGGCTCTAGCCCTTGGAAAAATAGTCCTGGCACTCACCTTCGCGATAAACATCCGTGGTTGCGCAATGCAGCGCGCCACCAAAAGCATAGGCATCGCGGAACGGGATCGGCAGAACTTCCAGCCCCATCTTGTCAAATTGTTCCATCTGATTAACTTCGCTGGCTTCGCAGCAAACAGTTTTTTCATCGACCATCAACACATTCATCGACAGCCAGACTGACGAATAACAAAGTGGCGGCGGTGTGTTGTGGGCTGGACGGGCTGCATCGACAATTTCCCAGTCATTGCGGTGAAAGAAGTCGCGCTGGTCGTCGGGCAGACGTCGTTCAGGATTGTTGATAATCAGGCCGGGGCGGATTGGTGTGAAGGTTGCATCAATGTGTATCGGGTAGGGGTCGCCGGGGAAGTTGACGGCGGTAACGCGATGATCCGGGAAGTGGCGTTGCAGCCAGTCAATGCCTTTCAAATTGGTGGTGAAACCATGTTGAACGACCAGGTCCTTGCCAAACCGCAAAACATCCGCTGCATCAAACAGAGGCTCTTCTTCGGTTGTGACAAAATGCTTGGCGGCGGTCCATTCAAGACGTTTTTGCACACCGATTTCTTCGGACAAATAGTCCGGATGATAGTCAGCGTCCGTGAGGCGTGGTTTTGGTGCGCTTTCATGGCGCATGCCGGGATCTTCGTTGTAATAAAGTTGCAACAGCGGGCGATAGCAAAGGTATTCAAAGAAACGACACCGGTAGGACATGGTTGCTTCAAGCATTTCCTTGCCGACGGTGAGAATGACATCACGTGGCGGCATGCAGCCGAAATTTGACGGGTTGTCCCAGTCCGGGGTTGAGGCAGGTTGCGAAAAATCAAACGGAGTTGGTCGGTCGACACGCACCCCCCGTTCGGTGAGCACCTTGGCAAAATAGTTTAGCTGAGCATTAGCCTTGTCGACGGATTCCTGGCTTCTGGGCCCCCATTGCCCTTTCATGTCGGAATCTTCAGGCACTTTTGCATCCAGCGCCGGTTCAGATGGGGGAATCATGCCTCCATCCGCGACCCCAACAATGACATGTTTAAGTGGCGACCACTCATCCCAGGAATTGACAACGGTTGGTTGATCGTTGCCCACGACAGGTTCCGGCGTTTTGAACATAATGTGTGGCCTTAGAGATACTGATTGGCAGCGTTTAGCCGATAATCCCGACACAACACAATGCCGATTGCGACGTGAACGGCTCTAGTATCGAAGTTGGGAATGTTTGCTGTCAGATACGGGTCTGTGCAACGGCGCACGCGGCATCAGTCCAACCACTGCGCCCGCTGGCCATCCCATTTGTAAATTTGGTCCTGGGGTATTGTGATATGTGCGACCTGGTGAGTTGGTGTTCCGTTAAAGTGGTGTTCCAACATGCGCAAAACTCCGCCGTGGCAAACGACTACTGAATCCTCGGTTACATAGGGCAGCCAGCTTCTTAGCCGGGCCAGTAACTGGGCATAGCTTTCGCCTAAAGGCGGTGTAAAATTAAACTTGTCAGCTTCTCGCGCCGCCACAAGCTGCGGCTCGGTCTGACGCAATTCTTCCATCGTAAAGGTTTCCCAGAGGCCAAAATATATTTCTTTTAAGCGGTCATCAGTCTCATAGCCGTGGCTGGGTAGGCCAAGTTCCAGACGTACGATATTCATTGTCTCTCGGGTGCGGCCGAGCGGGCTGGCGATGTAGCGATATCGTTCCGGATCGTCCAACAACTGGGCCAGAGTTGCGCCGTTTTTACGCGCTTGCTGATGCCCGGTTTCGTTGATTGGAATGTCCAACTGGCCTTGAATCCGCATCTCGACATTCCAGTCAGTCTGACCGTGGCGCAGAAAATATATGGTTGGATGGGGCAAGCGCTCAGACGACGGAAATGTCCGGTGCGTCCACCGCTTTCATGCCGACATTGTGATAGCCGGAATCCACATGGACAACTTCACCCGTTACCGCCGAAGACATATCTGACAACAGATACAGGGCGGATTGGCCGACTTCATCAATTGTCACCGTACGTCTTAGCGGCGCGTTATATTCGTTCCATTTCAGAATATAGCGGAAGTCACCGATTCCCGACGCAGCCAGAGTCTTGATCGGCCCGGCGGATATCGCGTTGACGCGAATATTCTGCTTGCCGAGATCGACCGCCAGATACATGACACTGGCCTCCAGAGCAGCTTTTGCGACACCCATGACATTGTAATTGGGCATGACTTTTTCAGCCCCGTAATATGTCATGGTCAACAATGATCCACCGTCGGTCATGAGTTTTTCAGCACGCTGTGCAACGGCTGTGAATGAATAGACTGAGATGTCCATCGTGATTTTGAAATTCTCACTGGACGTATCAACATAACGCCCGGTAAGCTCATTTTTATCTGAAAAACCAATGGCATGAACAACGAAGTCCAACTTGCCCCAGTCATTTTTGATGGCTTCAAAAACGGCATCGATTGAGTCCGGATTTGCAACATCACAATCACCAAAGACGCGGCCACCGACTTGTGCGGCCAGGGGTTCAACGCGCTTTTTCAATGCCTCGCCCTGGTAAGTAAAGCCAACCTCAGCGCCAGCTTCGGCCAGCGCTTTTGCGACACCCCAGGCAATGGAGCGATTGTTTGCAAGCCCCATGACCAAGCCGCGTTTCCCAGCCATCAATCCCTGTGTGTTGCTCATTTTTTAAAACCCGCTTGTCGACAATTTGAGACCACCATTGGGGGCGGTATGGCACAGGGCAATGATTGCATCAAGCAGCCGTTGTCAATGCGCCTATCCGGCTTTCGCGGCAAGCTTTTCATCGCGTTTCATCAGCTCGATAAGTTCAACGTCAGGAACTTCCGGCAAATCGATGGCCAGCACGGCCAGGATGTCACCCCTGTCTCCAGATTTAAGCGGCAGTCCCTTGCCACGAACACGGAAAACCGATCCGCTGGTTGACCATTCGGGAATGGTCAATGCGACGGCGCCATCAATCGTCGGCACACGGATCCGACCGCCCAAAACGGCGGTTTTCAGCGGCACAGATACATGGACACGCAAATTGCTGCCCTCACGGTGAAAATCTGCGTGATCTGAAATTGACAGTGTAATTAGTACATCACCACGTCCACCAGGCCCTTCATTGCCTTGTTCCTTCAAACGCACGATCTGACCGTTCTCGGGTTCAGGCGGAATCGTTACATTTACAGTCCGGTCTTTGCCCAGGCGAATCGGAGCCTTTCCAGAGGCAAGGTCCTTGAGATGGACCGACAGGTTGATTTTTCGATCTTCGCCTTTGGGAGGACGTCCATGCGCGCCACGGCGAGCACCGCCGCCGCCGCCGCCGCCACCGCGCATGCCAGCGAATGGATCGCCACCACCCGGTCCGCCACCCAGTCCGCCGCCAAACATCTGGCTCAATATGTCTTCGGCACCACCAGGTCCGCCTTGAGGGCCACCGCCCATGCCGCCAAACGGGTTGCCGGTAAAGCCCTGGAATCGTTCCTTGCCTTCAGCATCAATTTCGCCAGCATCAAACTGAGCGCGCCGTTTTTTATCACCGACTATTTCATAGGCGGCACTGGCTTCGGTAAAGCGTGCCTTGGCCTGCGGATTATCCTTGTTCTGGTCAGGATGGTATTTTTTCGCAAGCTTGCGAAAAGCAGATTTTATCTCCTTTTCGCTTGCCGTTTTCGGCACACCCAATACTTGATAGGGATCGCGCATAGCCCATCCTCGTGCAGTCTGAAATGGTTTGTGATACTCCCAATATAAGGGATACCCCCCCCACATTTCCAGCGTTTGGGTGCAAAAATAGTGTCTTTTCAGCTATTGGCGGTTAATGGGAGGCCTTAAACCAGCTCAAAACCCACTTTTCATCACTGACTTGGCAGGTTTCGCCATTGTAATAGGCAATGCCCATGAAATTTGCGACGCTGGTTTTAAATCCGCGGCATTTCTGGCCGTGCTTGCCCATGAAATTGTCAATGGCGACAATCGCGCCGGAAGATCCGGTTTCCGGGTTTTGCCACGCCAATGGGGTGACGTTGGTGGATGTACCAGCAGCAACCACCGTCGATTTAATCAGTTCTGCATCTGTTTCTTCGATACCGTCGGGTTTTGCCTTGTCGACCACCGAATTGGTGACAAGCTGTTCGCTGTTGGCGATATCTGGCAAAGAGTTACCGTTGATTGCACAGCCGCTTGCTGTAAAAACAAGGAATCCCAGCACTGCCAGGTCAGGGGCTGATTTAGCCAATCTGTGACAACTCGTTACTATGTCGAACACAATCTTCACTTCCACTACTCAATAAAGGTCGCTAGACCAAAGACGGCATACATGTCCCCACCGCCAAGATGGGGCGAGAAGGTTAACAAACGGTAAGATACAAAAGATGGACTTCACGGAACGCAGCGATCCACTGTCTTTGTTTAACGAATGGTTAAATGACGCCAAAGACAAGGAACCCAATGACCACAACGCCGCCGCCCTTGCCACGGTGGACGCGAAGGGAATGCCAAATGTCAGGATGGTTCTGTTGAAGGGCCACGATCAACGCGGCTTTGTGTTTTACACCAATTTTGAAAGTGCCAAGGGTCGAGAGGCGCTGGGGGCAATGAAGGCGGCCATGGGATTCCACTGGAAAAGCCTGCGTCGCCAAATCCGCATCCGCGGACCGCTGGAAATGGTCAGTGACGAAGAGGCCGATGCCTATTTCAATTCCCGTCATCCTCAAAGCCGTCTGGGTGCCTGGGCCAGCGACCAGTCACGTCCGCTCGCCAAACGGGATGATCTGGTCGCCCGGTTGCAAGAAATGGAGGCCAAATACGGCACCGATGACATTCCCCGTCCACCACATTGGTCGGGTTTTCGGATTCAGCCGCAATCTATCGAATTTTGGCAGGACGGAGAATTTCGTCTGCACGACCGCATCGTTTTTTCCAGGGACGCCGCCTTCAATGCAGACAGCGAGACAGGCGGCGAGACAGGCGGCGATACAGGTTGGTCAAAGCAGCGGCTCAATCCCTGATCGACGATCAGAGCAGGGTCTCTAACTGCTGCTTTACCGAGTCGTCAAAACCGACAATTGTGGTATCACCTGACACGTATACAGGCCGCTTCATCAAAGTCGGATTGCGGACAATCAAATCTACCGCCTTGTCGTTGCTCAGATCATCCTTGTCAGCAGCATCCATGTTACGCCACGTGGTGCTGCGTCGGTTAACCGCTGCTTCCCAGCCCACCGCTTCAACGATTGGCCGAACATCATCTGATGTAAGCCCATCAGCACGAACATCGTGAACGTTGAAGTCAGCGCTTTTTCCTGACAGCCAGGCCAGCGCTTTCTTGCAGGTATCGCAATTCTTCAGGGCATAGATTTTCAAACCGTTCACACCAGTCTTTTCAGGGCTTCAAAATGTTTTCCGGCATAAACTTGAAAGTCACGTTGGAATTGTTCGGCAGTTAGTTTGACGGTTTCTTCCGGGATGATTTGCAATGGCAGACCTGTAGACTGTGCCAGCACCTGCTGGCGGGCCGCGCGTTCCAGATAATACAGATCGTCAAAAGCCTGCGCGACGCTCGGTCCGGAGCAGACAACACCATGATTTGCCAGGAACATTGTGTCGATATGAGAATTGTCCTTTGCCTGACGGGCAATGCGCTCACCTTCTTCCCGGGTGACCGCAATGCCGCCAAATTTTTCTTCGTAGCCGATACGGCCATGGAAACGGGCAGCCGTCTGGTGCGCCATCAGCAAACGCCCCCCTTCGATCATCGAGATTGACGTCGCATAAGGCATGTGGACATGAAAAATTGCCTTGTGACGCGGATTGGCGCGATGGCTGGCGATGTGAATATTGCGGGCAGACGCTTCAACTTCGCCCTGGCCGTCAACCACATTGCCATCGCCGTCAATCAACAACAGACGGTCAGCGGTCACCTCGCTCCAGTGCCAGCCATAGGCATTGATCAAATACAGCTCGTCGGGACCTTCGCATTGCACCGAAAAGTGGTTGCAGATGCCTTCATGTAGATCGAAATAGGCGGCAAGGCGGATGGCGGAAGCCAAATCCTCGCGATCAGCCTGAATGGATTTCAAATGGTCGGCACGGTCAAGCATGGCCAGTCCTCTAATTAAATCTATGGTGCAAGCTAACGATTCAACCCCAGTTGAACAATCGGAAATCCGTCAGGATCCGGCGGATTTACGCGGCTTCGGTGCCGCCGATGGTTATGCCGTCGATACGCGTGGTAGGTTGGCCGACACCAACGGGAACACCCTGGCCTTGTTTACCGCACATTCCGATGCCCGTATCCAGCGCCATATCATTGCCCAACATGCGCACCCGCTGCATGTCGGCGGGACCGTTGCCAATCATCATCGCCCCTTTGATGGGCGCGCCCAACTTGCCGTTTTCGATCATGTAGGCCTCGGTGCAGCCAAAGACGTATTTTCCAGACGTTATGTCTACCTGACCACCGCCAAACGAAACGGCATAAACGCCATTTTTCACAGAGGCCAGAATTTCGTCAGCTTCAAATTCTCCACCCAACATATAAGTATTTGTCATACGGGGCATTGGAATATGGGCATAGGATTGGCGACGGCCATTGCCGGTATCGGCCATGCCCATCAGACGGGCATTTTGCCGATCCTGCATATAACCGACCAGAATGCCGTCTTCGATCAGTGTTGTGCACTGGGTCGGCGTACCCTCATCGTCAATTGTCAGCGAGCCGCGTCTTTCAGAAAGTGTGCCGTCGTCGACAACGGTGACACCTTTGGCAGCAACCCGTTGTCCCATCAATCCAGCAAAGGCTGACGTGCCTTTGCGATTGAAATCACCTTCAAGGCCATGACCGACGGCTTCATGCAACATGACACCCGGCCATCCGGCTCCCAAAACCACGTCAAAAGTTCCAGCCGGAGCAGGAATGGCGCTCAGATTGACCTTTGCCTGACGCAATGCTTCTCCAACGCAGTTTTTCCAGTCCAGCTCACCGATGATGCGATCAAAGGAATGCCGCCCGCCAATTCCGTGGGATCCGCTCTCCAGCCGGTCACCATCGGCTGCAACGATCGATACATTCAGGCGCACCAGGGGGCGGATATCTTTGACCAACTGGCCGTCGGCCCGCATGATTTCAACCATCTGATGGGAAGCTGCCAGTGAAACACTGACTTGATGAACTGCCGGATCAAGGTCTCGGGCATAGGCGTCAATTTCCTGCAGCAGACTGACTTTGGTTTCGAAATTAGGTTCAAGCAGCGGGTTATCGGTTTGATAAAGCGCGGTATTTGTTTTGCGTGGTGCTTCCGCATAGGTACCAGAATGTCCGCTGGCCACGGCACGTACGGCGGAGGAAGCACGTTTCAGCGCCGCCAGTGACAACTCCCCGCTATGAGCATAGCCGGCACTTTCACCACAGACGGATCGCAGCCCAAATCCGCAATTGCTGTCGAAAGATCCTGATTTCAACTTGCCATCGTCAAATAACAGGCTTTCGCTTTCGATGCTTTCAACAAACAACTCACCGTCATCGGCACCCTTCAAGACGGTACCCAGTTGTTTCGTCAGCCCTCCGGCGTCACAGTCAAATCGGTCAATCAAGGATGAGGTCATGCTAAATTACTTTTCAGATGTGCGTGTTTTTGCCGGGCCAGCTATATTCAGGGAAGCTTTTGATAGCCATCTCCAAAGCCGTTCAGGTCAACTGGAATACCAATGCCTTCTTCGGGCGAAGCGAAAATTATGAAGGTTGCGTTTTCACCTTTTTGCAAGGTTGTAAGCAATTCATCCTTCAAGATGACTTCCGCAAAGCATCCATCAGACACGCAACGCACAAATGAAGCACGGCCCATGTCCTTGCCATCGACATTGAGGCCAAGTCCATTTGGCAGGATCACGCCCAACGGTGCCAGTACACGCAGAATTCTTGCTTTGTTGTCGGCGGTTTTCAGCACAACGACTGATAGTCCGACTTCCGGGCGGTCCTCAGCGACGACATTTTGCATAAGTGCGCATTGCTCGCTGGAAGCGCCCGGCGGCACATCGCAGATAATCGACCAAGCCCCGTGTTTCGAAGTGGAGCCGGATTGGGCCTGTGCGTATGTGGACAGAGACAACAGTCCGCCGAGGGCAAGAGCGAAAAGAACTGCGAGATGGTGCATAGAGTGATGCCGAATCATTAGTGGACGTCCTCAGTCATGTTGCCTCAGGGATAATCGAAACGAAAGTCCAATGCCCAGGCTTTTGTCAAACCGTCAATGGCAGAACCGGTGACGATTGACGATTAAAAGATGGCAGATCTGTGGATTTACCTTGGTGAAAACCCCGTTAGACCCTCCAATCTAAAAATATCTGCCAAAATTAGAAATTGCCACACTATTTTTGCAGCCAGAAAGCTTGCTTGGCGACGTACATTATGGTTCTAAGACCCCAAGTCGGTTGATGATGTGAGCCTCGGGCCGACACTACGGAATTTTTGGAGAAAATTGGATGTCCAATCCGCTGGGAAAACGTGTCTTCGGTAGCCTGAGTTTAATACCGTTGTTACTAATCGCTTCCACCTCGGCCTTTGCCGCAAAACCTGAGCCCTGGCAGTGGTGGCACCAGCCAGCCGCTTCACCAAATATGGAAGCCATTACTTCATTTGATATTTTGACATTGTGGATCATTGTTCCGATTACATTGTTCGTCATGGGGCTGTTGGCCTACGTGATGGTGCGTTTCCGCGCCAGCGCCCATCCGGAGCCAACCACAACAACCCACAATACAACTATCGAAGTTGTCTGGACTCTGGGCCCAGTCATCATTTTGGTATTTCTGGCAATCCCGTCATTCCAGCTTCTGACCTCACAGTTTAATCCGCCAAAAGAGCCAACAGTCACTATTAAGGCGACCGGTTATCAGTGGTACTGGGGTTTTGAATATCAGGACGATGCAGAGATTTCCTTTGAAACCCGCCCGGTTGGTGTCGCTTTAATTGCCGGCAGCGATGAAGCGGCGCAGGCTGAACGGGTTGCTGCAGGCAAGGAAGACCTGGAGCAATATCCACGTCTTCTGGCTGTTGATAACGAATTGGTTGTTCCGATCGGTGAAGTTGTCCGGGTGCTCGTCACATCTGGCGACGTTATTCACAATTTCGCGCTTCCCGCATTCGGATTGAAGATGGACGGATATCCCGGACGTATCAACGAGGTATTCTTCCAGGCCACCAAAGAAGGGCTCTATTACGGTCAGTGCTCTGAGCTTTGCGGCAAGTTCCACGCCTACATGCCTCTCGCCATCCGTGTTGTTTCAGAAGACGATTTTGAAGTCTGGAAAGATATGGCTGGCGATGATGTTGATGCAGCGAACAAGGCGCTCTTGGCATCGCTGGAAAATAATAAGAAATTGGCAGCCGTGTCCGGCAACTAAGCCGGTTCACAACTGAAGAACTGCAAGTAAGAAAGACATCTAAATGGCTTATTCAGCAACACATGATGACCACGGGGACCACAAGCTCAGTTTCTTCAAGCGTTGGTTTTATTCGACCAACCATAAAGACATCGGCACGCTGTATCTGATCTTCGCGATCTTTTCGGGCATTTATGGCGGGTTCCTTTCCGTTGTCATGCGCATGGAGCTTCAAAGTCCGGGGCTGCAGTATTTCTCTGATCCGCACGTTTTTAATGTATTCACCACTGCCCACGGCCTGATCATGATCTTTTTCATGGTAATGCCGGCGCTGATCGGTGGATTCGCCAACTGGATGGTTCCGATCATGATCGGCGCACCGGATATGGCATTCCCGAGAATGAACAATATTTCGTTCTGGCTGCTGCCTCCGGCATTGTTGTTGCTGACAATTTCGGTTTTCATGCCCGGACCCGCAGGTGGTCTCGGCGCCGGGCAGGGGTGGACAATCTATCCGCCACTTTCTTCCAAGATCGGTTCACCTGGTCCGGCGATGGATTTTGCCATTCTGGCGCTTCACCTTGCCGGTGCGTCCTCAATTTTGGGTGCGATCAATTTCATTACCACCATCTTCAACATGCGCGCGCCGGGCATGACCCTGCATAAGATGCCACTGTTTGCCTGGTCTGTGCTGGTCACGGCCTTCCTGCTGCTGTTGTCTTTGCCGGTTCTGGCTGGCGCCATTACCATGTTGCTGACAGATCGAAATTTCGGCACAGCCTTTTTCGAGCCTGAATATGGTGGGGACCCGATCCTGTTTCAGCACCTGTTCTGGTTCTTTGGCCATCCGGAAGTGTACATCCTGATCCTGCCCGGTTTCGGCATTGTTTCGCACATCATTTCAACATTCTCACGTAAGCCGATTTTCGGTTATATCGGCATGGCCTATGCGATGGTTGCGATTGGTGCGGTTGGTTTTATCGTCTGGGCGCATCACATGTATACCGTTGGCCTGTCACTCAACACTCAGCGTTACTTCGTCTTTGCGACCATGGTTATCGCGGTGCCAACCGGAGTGAAAATCTTCTCGTGGATTGCCACGATGTGGGGTGGATCGCTTGTCTTCCGCACACCAATGCTGTGGGCCATCGGATTCATCTTCCTGTTTACCGTTGGCGGTGTGACAGGGGTGCAGTTGGCTAATGCCGGTCTCGATCGCTCGTTCCATGACACCTACTATGTTGTGGCTCACTTCCACTATGTGTTGTCGCTTGGGGCGGTGTTTGCGGTGTTTGCAGCTTGGTATTACTGGTTCCCGAAAATGACCGGATATCTGTACAACTCCACTCTGGCGAAAGCCCATTTCTGGGTTACTTTTATCGGTGTTAACGTGATTTTCTTCCCGCAACACTTCCTGGGACTGGCAGGCATGCCGCGTCGTTATGTCGACTATCCTGATGCATTTGCTGGTTGGAATTTCGTTTCCTCCATTGGCTCTTATATCTCGGCCTTCGGTGTGCTGATCTTCCTGGCGACGATCTACGAAGCCTTTTCCAAAAAGCGTGAGGCGGGAGCCAACCCATGGGGTGAAGGCGCAACAACCCTTGAATGGCACCTGCCATCACCGCCACCATTCCACCAGTGGGAACAGCTGCCGCGGGTTAAATAACGAACTCAACTCAGCCCCCATCGTGCCGGTGGGGGCTGTTTTATTCACCGGGTGACCGGAACAGTAGGAATTGTTCATGTCTGTCAACGACCACATGGAAAATGACATATCCCTGGCCATGCCGGGCGATTATTTCGCGCTGATGAAGCCGCGGGTCATGCGCCTTGTGGTGTTTACAGCAGTGGCAGGAATGTTGCTGGCACCTGGCGCGATTGATCCCTTTCTCGGCATAATCGCCGTATTGGCGATTGCAATTGGAGCAGGCGCCTCTGGCGCGCTGAATATGTGGTATGACGCCGATATTGATGCGGTCATGTCCCGCACCGCCAATCGGCCCATTCCGGCAGGTAGCGTCACTGCCAATCAGGCACTTAATTTCGGCATGGTCATGTCGGTTCTGTCGGTGATGACGCTTGGCTTGTTGGTCAACTGGGTGGCCGGCGCTATTTTGGCTTTCACGATTTTCTTTTATGTCGTGATTTACACGATGTGGCTAAAACGCTCGACACCCCAGAATATTGTCATTGGCGGTGCCGCTGGGGCGTTTCCACCGATGCTCGGTTGGGCATGTGTCACGAGTAGTGTGAGCATCGAGAGCATTGCCCTGTTCGCCATTATATTCATCTGGACACCACCCCATTTCTGGGCGCTGGCGCTATGGAAAATGCGTGACTATGACGATGCCCATGTGCCGATGATGCCAAATGCAGTCGGTGAAAAATCCACGCGCCTGCAGATGCTGGCTTATGCTGTGATTCTGGCTCCGCTGAGCGCATCTCCGTATCTTCTCGGCTTTAGTGGCGCATTCGTTGGTGCCTTGTCGTTCGCTCTGGGACTGGTGTTCCTGTGGTTCACGTATCGCGTGTGGACGATTGACGGTGCGGATGAAAAACTGACCGCAGAGAAAAAACTGTTCGGATTTTCCATTCTCTATCTGTTCGCGATATTTGCTCTGCTGCTGATTGATGCCGTCACTTTCCGCTGGTCCGGCAATTATCTGCTGACTGGTATGGGGAGCTGGTGATGGAAGTGGGTGAAGGCAAGATTGAAACCGGTGTTACAGTCGAATTGACTGAAGCTCAAAGGCGGGCCCGCCGGATGCGCAATCTGGCCATTGGCGGTTGTTTGCTCGGCCTGGTGGCAATCTTTTATGTGGCTACCATCGTTAAAATCGGACCGTCAATGATGCGGGCCTCTCAGGGGCAGGGTCAGTCGCAATGACCGAGTCGCGGAACAAATCTTCTAGCGGCAATATTCGCACAGTAGCCGTTTGTCTGGGTGTGACGTTTGGCATGCTGGGCATGGCCTATGCTGCGGTGCCACTTTACCAAATATTCTGTCAGGTCACCGGATACGCGGGAACCACACAGCGCGCTGAAGATTCTACCGGCACGGTGCTCGAAAAAACCATCAATGTGCGTTTCGATTCCAATATTGCGACCGACCTGGACTGGGAGTTCGCCCCCAAGCAACGCGAAATTACAGTGAAGCTTGGTGAAAAGGCGATGGCCTTCTATACAGCGAGTAATTTCGGTAAATCTGACAGCTTTGGTACCGCGACATTCAATGTGTCACCGGGAGCCGCTGGCATCTATTTCAACAAGATTGATTGTTTTTGCTTCACCGAACAAAAACTGGCAGCCGGCGAAACCGTCGATATGCCGGTATTGTTTTTCGTGGATCCGGAAATCATCAATGATCCATTGCTGAAAGACGCAACGACCATCACCCTGTCTTATACATTTTTCCCTGACGAAGATGCAGAGCAGGAAGTGACCCAAAACGCACCGTCTGATAAGGAAGGTGCAACACCAAAATCCAGTCTTTAGATTGCAGTAAAAGCGGTATAAGGATTGATACAAAGAGAAAGCCTCGCTGGAGACCAACATGGCCGACGCGCACAGTAAAAACCACGACTATCATATTATCGATCCGAGCCCCTGGCCGTTGATTGGTGCAATTGGCGGCCTGATGATGGCGATCGGCGGTGTCGTCTGGATGCAGACGCTAAAAGATGCCGAAGCTTCGACTATGGGCATGAGTGGCCCCTGGGTGTTCATTATTGGTTTGCTGGTTGTGCTGTACACAATGTATGGCTGGTGGGCTGATACGATCAAGGAAGCCCACGGTGGTGACCACACCCAGGTGGTGTCGATTCATTTGCGCTATGGCATGATCATGTTCATTGCCTCAGAGGTGATGTTCTTTGTGGCTTGGTTCTGGGCCTTTTTCGATGCCTCCTTGTTTGCTGATGAAGCGCAGCAGGCGGCCCGGGTTGCCTATACAGGCGGCCATTGGCCACCAACCGGTATCCATGTGATCGATCCGCTGCACCTGCCATTGTTCAACACGGTGACGCTGCTGCTTTCCGGCACAACGGTAACCTGGGCGCACCACGCTCTGTTGGAAGGTGACCGCAAGGGCCTCATCTGGGGCTTGTTCCTGACGGTTGTGCTGGGTGTTATCTTTACGTCGGTACAAGCTTATGAATATGCGGTTGCGCCATTTACATTCGGCGAATCGATATATGGTTCCACATTCTTCATGGCGACCGGGTTCCATGGTTTCCACGTTCTGGTCGGGACGATCTTCCTGATCATTTGCCTGTTGCGCGCAATGCAGGGGCACTTCACCGAGAAACAGCATTTTGGTTTCGAAGCGGCTGCCTGGTATTGGCACTTCGTTGATGTGGTCTGGCTGTTCCTGTTTGTTGCAGTCTATATCTGGGCCAGCGCTGGTGCGACGATCGCCCAACACTAAACGGCTCTATCTGAGACAATGGCGACGGGGCGGTGGCAAACTGCCCCGTCGTTTTTTGTCATCACCAAACAATTGTGGAGCAATCTGATTGGCTGATAACAAGCATCAACACTATCCACCGCTTGACCCGGTGCCGACCGGCATTCGGGGCAGGTGCCCCAGATGTGGCGAAGGCAACCTGTTTGCAGGTCTACTGACAGTCAAGCAACAATGCACCGCCTGCCATCTGGACTATGACTTTAATGATTCAGGTGATGGCCCAACTGTATTCATCATAATGGGATTGGGGTTTTTGATACTCGGCCTGGCGCTTTTTGTTGAATTTACCTATTTCCCGCCGGGATGGGTGCATGTGTTGCTATGGCCACCGCTGGTGGTGATTTTGGGTTTGCCGGTTTTGCGCATGATGAAAGGGGTGCTGATCAATCTCACCTGGCATCACGACGCTGCGTCCGGTCGACTGGACGAACCCGGTGAGAACTGAGCAGCAGGATGATTTATGAAACTCGCTAATATATTTCTGGCTGTTGCGATTGCGCTGGGGATCGTTTTTCTGAGTGGACTTGGCATCTGGCAATTGAAGCGTCTGGCCTGGAAACAGGGGCTCATTGCACGGGTCGAAAACAATCTTTCAGCCTCACCCTTGTCGTTGGATGACGTTCAGCAGATGCATCAGCAGGGAGAGGATATCGAGTATCGGCCGATGCGGGTTTCCGGGGTGTTCGACCACGCCCGCGAGCAATACTTCTACGCCACCCACAAGGGCAATCCGGGATATTTCGTTTATACGCCGCTGAAGCTGAATTCTGGTGCCCATATTTTTGTCAATCGGGGCTATGTGCCGTTGCAGAAAAAGTCTGCGAATACCCGTGCGCTGGGCCAGGTTGCCGGTCGCCTGGAAATCAACGGACTTGCCCGGTCGGCGCCGCAGGCAAAACCTAATTCTTTTGTTCCCGACAATGACCTCCAGAAAAACATCTACTACTGGAAATCACTTGCCCAGATGAAGGCTCAGGCATTTGGTCCCGATGGATCTCAGATAATTCCATTTTTCGTTGATGCGGGAGCTACGCCTAACGCTCAAAAATTGCCGGTCGGCGGAGTGACGCGGATCAAATTTACCAACAGCCACTTGCAATATGCCCTGACATGGTTTGGCCTTGCGGGCGCGTTGCTGGTGGTTGGTGGATTTTTCCTGTTTGGCCGTATCAGAACCAATTCTTGATTGTATTAAGGCGCAAATACTGTCTATGCAGTTTCAACAAACGTTTGCGGAGACTCCAAGCCAGATGACTATGCCCAGTGCCAAGCTGCTGTTATGCGGACCGCGCGGATTTTGCGCCGGTGTTGACCGGGCGATTCAGATTGTCGTGTTGGCTTTGAAGAAATATGGAGCCCCGGTCTATGTGCGCCATGAAATTGTGCACAACCGTTACGTGGTCGAGGGTTTGGAAAATCTTGGCGCGATTTTCGTCAAGGATCTTGATGAAATTCCCGATACCGACCAGCCGGTCATATTCTCCGCTCACGGTGTCCCCCGGTCGGTTCCGGCAACAGCTGCAGCCCGAAATATGTTTTTCCTCGATGCGACCTGCCCATTGGTATCAAAGGTTCATAAACAGGCCATGTCGCATGACCGCAAAGGCCGTCATGTATTGCTGGTTGGCCACCGTGGTCATCCAGAAGTGATCGGCACAATGGGGCAATTGCCGCCTGGCAAAGTGACGCTGATCGAAACACTTGAAGATGTGAATTCATATGCACCCGACCCGGATGCCGGCCTTGGATATGTGACCCAGACCACACTCTCCGTTGATGATACATCAGAGATCATTGCCCGCATGGAGCAACGATTCCCCGAGATACAGGCGCCAGCAGCTGAAAGCATTTGCTACGCGACCACCAATCGGCAGGAATCGGTAAAGGCTGCGGCACCGCATTGTGATCTATTTTTGGTGGTCGGCGCTCCCAATTCGTCCAATTCAAATCGGCTGGTTGATGTAGCGCGCCGCGCTGGTGCCCGTGATTCCATGTTGGTTCAAAACGCATCTGAAATTCACTGGTCGGAATTCGTAAATTTACCGCGTGATTTTACGATTGGTCTTTCAGCCGGTGCATCAGCGCCTGAACTGTTGGTTGAAGGAATTATCGAAGCCTTTCGCCAACGCTTTAACCTGACGGTTGATCTGGCGGAGACCACAGTTGAAAACGAGCAATTCATGGTTATGCGAGAGCTGCGGGATGTTCCCTTGGAGGAGTCCGACATGGCCTTCGTAAACGGGTCCGCATAAATGGCCGTATATACTGAAGTTTCCGATGAGGCACTTGAGGCCTTTCTTGCAGATTATGATGTTGGCAAAGTGCTGTCTTTCAAAGGTATTGCGGGTGGAGTTGAGAATACCAATTATCTGCTGCGCACCGATCAGGATCTCTACATTCTGACGCTCTATGAAAAGCGGGTCGAGGAAGCGGACCTGCCATTTTTTATCGGCCTGATGGATCATCTTGCCAGCCGAGGATTTGCCTGCCCCTTGCCAATCAGAAACCGAAACGGTCAGGCATTGGGGCGCCTTGAAAGCCGACCGGCCGCAATCATCTCGTTTCTTGAAGGCATGGAGATATCTCATCCAACGCCCGATACCTGCAGAATAGCAGGTCAGACAATGGCCCAGTTGCACAAAACCGCAAAAGGTTTCGACATCCACCGTGCCAATGCCCTGGCTCCTTCCGGCTGGCCGGCACTGGTGGACAGTGCCGTTGATCAGGCTGATTCTGTCGAGCCCGGGATGGCTGACCTCATTGTCTCAGAGCTGGCATTCGCTCAGGAAAATTGGCCCAAAGATATCCCTTCCGGCGTAATCCATGCAGATTTGTTCAGGGACAATGTGTTTTTCCTCGATGGCCAGATATCCGGTGTCATCGACTTCTATTTCGCCTGCAATGATTTCCTTGCCTATGATTTGGCGGTTGGCATCAATGCCTGGTGTTTTGATGATGATCTGAGTTTTGATGCAACGCGCTGCAATGCATTATTAGAAGGCTATTCCTCGGTTCGTGAATTGACCCGGCAAGAGATTGAAGTGTTGCCGGTTCTCACCCGCGGTGCTGCTTTGCGTTTCCTGCTAACACGGGTCAACGACTGGCTGAATGTTCCGCCCGGCGCGCTGGTCGTCCCGCACGATCCAAAAGATTTCAGCGTCCGGCTGCGGTTTTTCAAAAGTACCACTCCAGCGACGTTTGGGGCGCAATGAAAACAGTATCGATCTGGACTGACGGAGCTTGTTCGGGCAATCCGGGCCCCGGTGGCTGGGGCGCATTGATCCGTTTTGGCGAGCACGAAAAGGAATTGTCTGGCGGTGACTTTGAAACCACCAACAATCGCATGGAACTGCTCGCTGCAATTGAGGCACTTAATGCCCTCACTCAGCCTTGCATTGTCGATCTGCATACTGACTCGCAATATGTAAAAGGCGGCATGACCGGGTGGATTGAAGGGTGGAAGAAGAACGGTTGGAAGACTTCCGCCAAAAAACCCGTCAAGAATGCCGAACTCTGGAAAGCTCTGGAGGAAGCCGTCAAACGCCATCAGGTTAGCTGGCACTGGGTCAAGGGTCACGCAGGTCACCCTGAAAACGAACGCGCCGATGAACTGGCCCGTTACGGAATGGAGCCCTACAAACTTACCGATCAATAGGCGTTAAAGTTGTTTTAGAATCGCGACGGCGGAGCTTATCGTCGCCTGACCTCGAACATCACCCTGATTGAGAGCGGTGACAATTCCATCTTCTACAATCATCGAATAGCGTATTGAGCGCAGTCCCATGCCCGCAGCAGACATATCGCGGGCCATGCCAATTGCATTTGCAAAATCTGCGTTACCATCTGACAGAAAGGTGATCTTTCCCTTGCCTCTGGTTACTTCGGCCCATGCATTGATAACATGCACGTCGTTGACGGAGACCACGGCGATTTCATCGACACCTTTTTCCCTGATTGCATCAGCATGTTCGATGAATCCTGGAAGGTGACTTTCGTGACAGGTTGGTGTGAAAGCACCCGGCACGGAAAACAGGACAATTTTTCTACCAGAAGTCATCTGTGATACAGATTTTTTCGACGGTCCATCATCGGTCATGATGATGAATTCTGCATCCGGGAGTTTATCGCCAACTTGGATGGACATTCACGTTCCTTCAGAGATTTTTCGTCTTGGCTACCCAAATAGGATAATGTGGTCGCAGGTCAAGCGCTTAGAGCCGTTCACGCTTAAATGGAGCTAATTTCGTGTCGGGGTAAGAACAGCTTCCACTCCCGATCCGTCGCTCACCAGTGTCACCTTGATCTCAGTATTCTCGGGCACGGCATCGGCTGGAATATCTTTCAGACTGACTTCGTAGCGGGCGCTGGTGCCGTTAATTGATGTTGCCCGGGCGGGAGTCAGATACCACGATGTCGGACCTTCAACGAGAGCGGTGCTCTGCTGGGTTCCGGGGGGAACCGTTGCGTCAATCTGCAGTATGCGGTTGCTGACTTTGGCAGCGACAACCTGAAAGTCCGGCCGTTGCTGGCCAATCAGATTGGCCCGCGCCTGATAAAGCGCCGCGGCCACGTCGCGGGTAGACTGGCCTCGGCCTTCTTCCAGCAGCGAAAGAGAAAACTGAACCGGGATGCAGACATCGGCACAGATGCCGACAATGCCAGCAACTTTAAGATTGACCGGCCTGTCGCGAAAAAGTGGGTCGATTGAAATTGGAAAGGTTACAGGAAAATCGTAGCCGGCGGTTAGATTATCGTCCGCTCCAAATGTCATAGGAGCGGGATAGTCTAACTTTGCAGCAGCAATGTTGCTGGATTGTGAAAAATCAAGTTGGGGTGGCAGTCCCGACGCTCCGGGAGCGCGCCAATAGGTTTTCCAGCCTTTTTCCAGGTGAATTTGAAGTCCGGCATCGATTGTTTTTCCATCTGAGGAGGGCAATGAAATCAAACGAATTTTTGCACCATCAGTCACAAACCAATCGCTCTCGGTGGCGTTGACATTGGTGGCCATCAGGGCAGCGAGGCCGGTAACAACAACGGCACTGACAAGGCGCGATAATTGGCGTGATGGAATAATGTTCATGGAATATTAGTAAGCGCCATCGGTTGACAAATCGACAAGAGACCTCACACGAATGGTCATAAGATTGTGAGCATTACACTCAAGGTGGCATTTCCCTGAATTTGGAATTTTGGTAAGATCAGGCATGAATGAAAAATCCGAATCCCTAGATCTGACGGGCCAATTGCTGGTCGCCATGCCCGGGATGCTGGATCGGCGGTTTGCCCGATCGGTCATATTGATCTGTGCCCATTCGCAGGAAGGCAGTATGGGGTTCGTGCTCAATCAGCCGGTCGCCCATCCAAAACTGACGGAAATACTGGACGAACTGGAAATCACTGACCGCAATGATGAGGTGGCTGAAAAAGTCGTCGTATTTCGGGGTGGACCTGTAGAACAGGGCAGGGGTTTTGTACTTCACTCGGTGGAATACAGCACGCCTGCATCAACAAGGGTGGGAGATCTTGCGTGTGTCACGGCAACGCTTGATGCACTGCAACGTATCGCCAGCGATCACCCGCCTGATAGCGCCATCATGTTACTTGGATATTCCGGTTGGTCAGCGGGGCAGATTGAAGAAGAAATTTTGCAAAACGGTTGGCTGACCACCCCTGCGACCGATCAAATCGTATTCAAAACATCTCATGATGACCAATATAGTGCGGCTCTTGCCAGCCTGGGCATCAGCGAAGAAATGTTGTCAACAGACTCTGGCCACGCATAATGTGTTGATGGGACCGCAGCACATTATGCGCCAACCCCGGTCGATCCCAGCACTTATTGTGCCTTGGCGTGACCTTGTTTAAGAGCGCGAAACGCGGCATCGGCGGTCATTGGTTCACCAAACATAAAGCCTTGAGCGTATTCACAGCCGAGCTTGTGCAGTTTTGAAGCGTCACTTTTTGATTCGACACCCTCCGCCACCACTGTCATCCCAAGATCGTGGGCCAGATTGACAATCGATTTCAAAATAATCGGACGGCCTTGATGGCTGGAATCAGCAAGGAAACTCTGATCGATTTTGATCGTGTCGAACGGGAAATTCATCAGGTAAGACAGAGAAGAATGTCCGGTCCCGAAATCATCCAAAGACAGGCCGGCCCCAAGGTTTCTGATGCGGTCGAGCACCTGGCTGGAGTGTTCAGGGTTTTCCATGATCTGAGATTCTGTCAGTTCAAGCCTCAGCGTCTTTGGCAACAATTGGTTGCGCGTCAGCGCACCTTTAACGTCGTTAATCAGATCATGACGCAACAACTGCTGGCTCGACATATTGACGCTGACAAATATTGGTGCGGCGCTCAATTGTTCCTGCCATTGGGCCAGTTGCCGGGCCGCTTCATCAATCGCAAATCGACCCATGGGAACGATCAAACCACTTTTTTCTGCAATCGGAATAAAGTCCGCTGGCCCAACCACACCGCGCTTTGGATGGTTCCAGCGAAGCAACGCCTCAAATCCGGCCACAGACTTGTTTTTTAATGTGATTATGGGTTGGTAGTAGACTTCCAATTGGCCACTTTCAAGAGCGTTGCGCAAATCAGATTCCATATGACCAGCAGGGCTTGGCTGAGATCTGAAAGCCGGTCTGAATGGCTCAATACGATCGCCACCGACGCGCTTGCCCTGGAGCATGGCGATTTCAGCAAATTGAACCAGTTCTGCCGGTTTTTGTATGTCGGCAGACCAACTGACCAAACCGATAGACGCTGTTAAATAAATCTCTTGATTTGAGAAGCTGACGGGTGCCTTGATGGCTCTTTGCAATGCATCTGCCAATGCGGCAATGCGTTCGGGGTCGGTCTCCGACAACAGCAACAGTACCAATTGGTCTCCAGCAAGGCGGGCGAGACAATCCTGGGGCTTGAGAATTCGCCCCAGTCGACGGGCCATGGTCAGCAGAATTGAATCGCCAACCGAATATCCCAGAGAATCGTTCACGTCAGAAAATCGATCAAAGTCGATTACAAAAACCGATGGTCGAATTCCAGTCCGTGTCTGAGCCAGAGATATAGCTGCCCCAAGCCTGTCGTAAAACAGTTCTCGATTGGGCAATCCGGTGAGATTGTCGTGCACAGCATCGTGTAGCAACCGCTCCTGGGCAGCTTTTTGGGGCGTAATATCGGAAATGGTTCCAACGCAGCGCAGAACCTCCCCATCATTTCCGATCACCGGACGGGCCCGGATCACCAGCCAGTGATATTGCCCATTATCGGCCCGAAGTCGAAAATTCTGATAAACACGTCCGCGACGATGCTCCAGGACAATATCGAGTGTTGCTTTAAAACGGCCACGATCATCGGGGTGTAAAAGCTCAAGCCATTTATTTGGCGACCCATTCAAAGCATCAGATTTCAGACCCAGTTGCCGCACGATTTCCGGACCGGTGAATACTTCATCACGATCAACATCCCAGTCCCAAACAGAGTCGCCAGAACCGGTCAGCGCAAGTGCCTGTCTCTCAATGTCACTGACCAACCCTTGAACCAGCGTCCCACCAGCAAAGGCATGCTGCATCACCGTAAACGAGATCAACATGATGATCAGAACCAAACCACCACCAAGGGCAGGTTGCACAATATCATTGTCCAGCTTGCCAGTTATCGTCATCCAGCCAGCAGCGACCCAGGCCAAGATCAGACACCAACTGGGGATCAGCAGGATCGCCCGGTCGAAGCCGCGCCAGGACAGGATGAATATCAAGATCAGTCCGAATACCGCTGCCAGGGCAAATGAAAGCCGTGCAATTCCCGCCGCATAGTCAGGGGCGATTACCGCAATTCCGAACAATATGAGCAGGCCAATCAGCCAAATCAGAACCAGGTAATTATAGCGTGTGTTCCACCTGTTCAGGTGCAGATATGCGTAGAAGAAAATCACCAGACTGGCGGCGAGGAAAACTTCCGATCCGGCTCGCCAGATATTCAGATCTCCCGGCGCCAGTGCAACGATCTTGCCGATAAACCCAAAATCCACGCAAATATAACCCATAATCGCCCACGCCAGGGCGGCGGTTGCCGGGAACATGGCGGACCCTTTGACCACGAACAGGATTGTCAAAAACACCGCCAACAGCCCGGCAATTCCCAAAACGATGCCTTCATAAAGTGTATAACTGTTGATGGTGTCTTTATAAGCTTCGGGCTCCCAAAGGGTCAGTTGAGGTACTTTGTCACCGACCATTTCAGCGACAAAGGTTACGGCTGTGCCGGGGTCCAGTGTGATGCGAAATATGTCGGCATCGCTGGCCATCTGGCGGTCCAGCGAAAAGCCCTGGCTTGGGGTAATCGAGGCTATCCGATTGCTGCCCAGGTCGGGCCAGAAAAAACCCGATCCGGCCAACCTGAAATGCGGTGCCACAATTAACCGTTCGATCTGCTCATCAGAATTATTGGCCAGCGCAAATGCCAACCAGTTTCCGCTGCTCGTTTCCGAGGTGGAACGCACTTCAATCCGGCTGATAACCCCGTTGCTGTCAGGCGCCGCAGTTACCCGAATGCCGCCGGAGGATCCTTTAAGTTGATCAGCCGAATTTGACAGGTCGATTGCTGGCGCGTCCATTGCAACTTCAACCGCCTCAAGGGCGAATGAAGCCTTTCCCAAAGTGAGAAAAATCATTGCCACAAGAGTGCAAAAAGCCATGTGCCGCAGCAGATTTGGAATCATAATCCCAACTTTCAAATGGCTCGTTTGTTGCAAAATCTCACTGTTGAACACTTACGCCACCCAAGGGCACAGGTAAATGAAGAGGGTGGCAATTTCTCAATCAATTTGCCAGGCCTTCTACATTCAAATGCGATCATTGGATCAGGCTCAATCTTCTGCCAGCCGCGAGTATAAAATATGGTCGCGCCATTCCCCGTTGATCCGCAGATATCGACGGGCAATTCCTTCTTCCTGAAATCCACAACGTTTCAACAATCCCTGAGACGGATGATTTACCAGCACGGTTGCTGCTTCGATACGGTGAAGACGATGCACCTGGAAGGCGTCTTCACAGACTGCCATCACCGCTTCCCGCATATATCCCCGGCCTGCAAACTCGCGCCCCATCCAATAGCCAAGAGATCCTGACTCGGCGACACCGCGGCGGATGTTGGAAATGGTCAGCCCGCCAAACAGAATTTCGGGGTTCTGGCGGTCAAAAATGAACCAGGGCAATCCTCGACCCCCTGTAATATCGGCCTCGTGGCGCCGCAGACGGGTGCGAAAGGCAGATTTTGTCAATTCGTCATTCGCCCAGGACGGCTCAAATGGGCGTAGAAAATCTGAGCTGTCGCCCCGTAGTTTAGCCCAGGTGGCGAAATCCTGCAGTTGTGGACGTCGCAAAATCGTCCGTTTGGTTTCCAACCGTCCGGGTTCGGGATAGCGAGATGCAAAATTCAGCAAGCGCATAGGACCCCCCAAACCCTACTGTGCAGCGTCCGACAGGCTGGCTCCAAGAACCTCACTGATTTCCGCCTGGCTCGGCACATGGGAAACGGGTCCGATGGCCGCAATTGTCGGTGTGTTTTCGGTGAACAAACGCGTTGCGAGGTCGCTCAACCGATCGACGGTGAGCGCATTTAGGCGCTCCATCAATTCGGCGTTGGGAATTGGTCGTCCAAACAACAGGATCTGGCGCGCAATCTGACCGGCTCGCGATGCCGGACTTTCCAGGCTCATCATCAGACCGGCATTGATCTGGGCGCGGGCCCGATCCAATTCCTCTTGATTAATTGACTGGCCGGCCTTTTTGAACTCTTCAAGCACAACTGGAATCAGTTCAGGAATATCTGCTTCTTCAGTGGCAGCGTGAACACCAAATATGCCGGTATCGGAAAAACCCCAATGAAAGGCATAAATCGAATAACACAGGCCGCGCTTTTCTCGCACTTCCTGAAACAAACGTGACGACATGCCACCGCCAAGCAGCGACGCAAGAACCTGTGAAGCGTAAAAATCGCGTACGTGATAGGCGCGGCCTTCAAATCCAAACAGGATTTGTGCTTCCTGCAGGTCACGCACTGTGATTTTTTCGCCACCCGTATAGTGGCAGGATTCCGGTTCGCGGGCCGGTGTTTCACCAAAACAGGAAAACCGGCTTTCCGCCATTTTGACAATTTCGTCGTGATCGACATTGCCGGCGGCGGCCAGCACCATGTTGGGGCCGTGGTAATGATCGCTGAGGTAATTGCGCAAATGATCGGCTTTGAAGGATGAAACCGTTTCAGGGGTCCCCATGATCGTGCGCCCCAGAGTCTGTCCTTGAAACGCAGCAGCTTGAAAGTCATCGAATGCGACGTCTTCTGGACTGTCTTTTGCAGCTCCGATCTCCTGCAAAATGACATGTTGCTCGCGCGCCAGTTCGATATCGTCGAACAACGAGTTGTTGAGAATATCAGACAATATGTCGACCGCTAACGGTACATCATCTTTCAACACACGGGCGTAAAATGATGTTGTCTCAGCGCTGGTGGCAGCATTGACATCTCCGCCCACATTTTCAATTTGGGTCGCAATATCCCGGGCGGTACGGGTTTTAGTTCCTTTGAAAGCCATATGCTCCAATAGGTGAGCAATGCCGTGTTCCCAGGGTTGTTCGTCTCGCGAACCAGCTTTGACCCACACCCCAAGCGCTGCGCTTTCAAGATGTTCCATGCGATCGGTTACAACGGACATGCCATTTGCCAATTGGGTCACCTGAACATTGCGAGGCAATGTTGCAGAGTTGGCTGTCTTTACGGTTGGTCTGTTAAATTGTTTTTGCTTACTTCTTGCTACCATATGGCGGACACCTCCCAGTTGTCCGGTCACTCCGCTGTCTATATATTGGCTCGCGTATTGCTTGAAATATAACTTTCAACGGCATTCAGATCGTTGGGCATTAATGTGTAGTGTTCTTCGCCATCCATCAAGCCTTTGTTTCGCTCAGGCAGGCCGGGCCGCGTCCCACAGGCTGTTTCGACGGCGTCTGGAAACTTTGCCGGATGGGCGGTGGATAAAACTACCATTGGCGCAGTTGAAGTGCCGATTTGTCGCGCTACACTGATACCAACCGCCGTATGGGGATCGAGCAGGTAACCGCTGTCTTTCAAAACCGTGCGAATAGTGCGATCAACCGCGTCATTATCAGCACGGCCCGCAAAAAAATCACTTTTGACTTCCGACCAGACCGCATCGCCCAATGTGAACGCACCAGATTGCGATAGCGAGGACATGGACTGACGAATATAGGCAGCATCGCGATTTGAAGATTCAAACAGCAGCCGTTCAAAATTCGACGATACCTGGATATCCATGCTTGGAGATGTGGTGGCATGGACACCGGCTGTTTCATAGCGCCCGCTTTCGAGGGTTCTTGCCAGAATATCATTTGCATTGGTGGCAATGATCAGTTGATCGATCGGCAGTCCCATCTGCCTGGCACAGTAGCCAGCAAAGATATCGCCGAAATTGCCGGTTGGTACGGTAAAAGAAACCTTTCGGTCCGGGGAACCCAGGCTAAGAGCGGCTGTAAAATAATAAACGATCTGGGCCATGATCCGGCCCCAGTTGATCGAGTTGACACCCGAAAGCGCATGTTGATCCCGGAATGCGTGGTGGTTGAACATGGCCTTTACCAGTGCCTGACAATCGTCAAAATTTCCCTCAATTGAGAGAGCGTGAACATTGGCGTCGTCAACGCCAGTCATTTGCCAGCGTTGCACATCCGACACTTTGCCGTGGGGGAACAGGATGAAAATGTCTGAATTGTCGCGTCCGCGAAATGCTTCGATTGCTGCACCGCCTGTATCACCCGACGTGGCACCGACAATCGTCAACCGCGAACCGCGTTGCGCAAGAATGTGATCGATCACCCGCGACAGCAATTGCATGGCCACGTCTTTGAAAGCCAGGGTTGGTCCATGAAACAATTCCTGAACGAACTCATTTGAATCTGTCTGGATTAGTGGCGCAACCGCCGGATGCGCAAAAGCGCTGTAGGCCTCATCTACCATCGCAGAGAAATCTGCTGCACTTATCTCGTCACCCAAATACGGCTGCAGGACTGTTTTTGCGACATCGCCGTAAGATTTTCCCTGCAGATCCCGCAATGCCTTGTGATCAAATTTTGGCCAGGTTTCAGGAACATAAAGTCCCCCGTCACGGGCAAGACCGGTAAGGACTGCGTCGCAAAAGCCAAGCGTTGGCGCATCACCGCGTGTGCTGATATATTTCATGAGTTCACTTTTGCTGTTTTGGCAACACAATTGCAGGATGTGCGGGAAACTAGTGGAAGGTGGCTTGAATTCCAACCCAATAGGGTCAACGAAGATCAGGGTCTCGCCAATCAATTTCCGGCCTGCTATAGCGAGGCAACACGATCAATGGTTGTAAACAGATGAGGCGCCAGGTGAGTTTGCCACAAGTTAAGACTAAGTCTATGAAAACGCTTCTATGTTTGTGCGGAGCTGCCTTTCTGACTGCTTGCCAGACATCCGGACCGGATGGCGTATTGAGCGGTGTATTGCCGAACAAAAAGCAAGAGCAGCAGACAGCAAATTCCAATCCTGAACCGGGCGTCAACCCAAATGCCAATTCCAAACTCGTCAATGTGCACAACAAACTGACAGATTATTGCCCCGCAGTGCGGATTCGTGCGGGCACGGAATCCATCCGTCTTTACAAAGGCAAGGATCGTTCCAAAGGGGACAATGTTCGCTATCAGGCCACACTGACAAAGGTGGCGCGCCAATGCACTTATGTCGGTGAGAATCTTGAAATTACCGTTGGTGCACTGGGCCGCGTTATTCTGGGGCCCGCTGGCCAGGCTGGTGTTGTCAAACTGCCCATTCGGGTGGCCGTGCAACAAGGCGGTTGTTCACGTCATTTTGAATTACATCAAACTGAATCCGCAATTGCTAGCGGGACTGCTTTTTCTAAATTTGAATTTGTCGATGAAAAGATCATTATTCCAGCGCCAACAGCAATCAATGTGCGCATTTATCTGGGATTTGACGAGACACCGAAAGCCCAATCGAGCACGGCGGCCTGCAGCTGAACTTACGCCATCAGGCCTTCCCATTCGGCGAATGCCTCGATGATCGCCGGAATTTCGGCGAGGCGCCGCACAACAGTCTCAGCACCCGCTTCGGTCAGTTCATCTGCATGTGCCGGGTGGGTGTGCGATCCACCGGTAAAGCCGATCACTCGCATGCCCGCAGCTTTTCCAGCCTTGATGCCAGCTATGGAATCTTCCACCACAACACAATTTTCTGGCGCAACCTCAAATTCAGCGGCGGCGTGAAGGAAAATATCCGGCTCAGGTTTGCGTTTGTTTGATTCAAGATCGTGGGCCGAAAATACATAAGGCCGAAAACGATCCCACAGCTCACCCCGTGTAAGTTCGATTTTCAGTTTTTCCATGTCCGCGTTGGAACACACACATCTTGGTTGATCGAGCTGGTCGAGTAACTCCTGGATGCCGGGCATCGGTTTTGCCTCGCGCCACAGCTTTTCTCGCATTTTCGATTTAACCGTCTTGATGTGATCGTCCGGCAGGCTGCGGCCGAGTTCCTCTTCCATAGCATCTTTTACTACCTCCGATGAAGTTCCGGCAAAGCGAGCGGAGAACTCCCGGGGTGTCAGTTTGATACCATAAGCGCTCAGCGCTTCAACTTCGCATTCTGCAGCCAGCAATTCGGTGTCCATTATAGTGCCGTCACAATCAAACAGCACAAGTTCACAAGCGGCCATCTCTATTCTCCAAACGTGAATCAAGCCTCCTTTAGATCATCACGAGCAGAAATGTCACCCGCTTAAACAAATATTCACCTTGCTGAGTAACCTTACCCAAAGCCTAAAATTGTTTTGCGTCCAGGTGTTCTATGCGAGTTGTAAAAGCCGCCGATCTCAATCGGCAATCACGTTCCTCTTCCAAAAAATTAACCGATCTGCCTCGCTGGCTGAATTCGATCATCAAGGGGGACTGTGTTGCCGCGCTGGAAGCACTGCCTGCCAATTCGGTTGATGTGATTTTCGCAGACCCACCGTACAATCTGCAGCTCGGTGGCGACTTGTCGCGTCCAGATCAGTCAAAAGTCGACGCCTGCGATGATCACTGGGATCAATTTGACACGTTCCGTGCCTATGATGACTTTACCCGCGCCTGGCTGCTGGCAGTGCGACGCGTGCTGAAACCCAACGGAACCATTTGGGTGATCGGCTCCTATCACAATATTTTCCGCGTTGGCACAATCCTTCAGGACATGCAGTTCTGGATTCTCAACGACATTGTTTGGCGCAAAACCAATCCAATGCCGAATTTCCGTGGTCGTCGGTTCACCAATGCGCATGAAACCATGATCTGGGCGTCGCGTGATCAGAACGCCAAAAGCTACACATTCAATTATGACGCCATGAAAATGGCCAATGACGACGTACAGATGCGTTCCGACTGGGTGTTCCCGATCTGCAATGGGGGTGAACGGTTGAAGGGTGCGGACGGTAAGAAAGTGCACCCCACTCAAAAGCCCGAGGCTCTTCTGCACAGGGTGTTGATGTCCTCTACCAAGCCCGGAGATGTTGTGCTTGATCCGTTTTTTGGCACCGGCACTACCGGTGCAGTGGCAAAGCGTCTGGGCCGTAACTTTGTCGGCATCGAACGCGAACAGGATTATATCGACGCAGCATCGGCCCGGATTGAAGCGGTTGTTCCTGCCAAACGAGCCGAGTTGGTTGTCACCACCGGCAAACGGGCAGAACCTCGAGTGCCATTCGGTGCGATTATCGAGACCGGCCTTTTGTCAGTCGGAGATGTTCTTCAGGACAGCAAGAAACGTTGGCAAGCCAAAATTCGTGTTGACGGGTCGCTCGATTGGAACGGCGAAACAGCTTCCATCCACCGCATGGGTGCCAAGGTTCAGGAGCTGGACGCCTGTAACGGTTGGACATTTTGGTATATCGACAAGGGTGAAGGTTTTCAGCAGATCGATGAGTTGCGCAAAAAATACCGCGCCGAACTTGGCAATGCTGCCTGAAACTAGCTGTTTACTCCGTACTCAGCCAACGCCGCTTGGAGTTTAGGGGCTCCTTCAAGGCCTGCAAAATGAACCGCCTGCCAGCCAAACTGTCGTGCAGCAGCAATATTGTTGGCACTGTCATCAATAAAAAGCGTGTTCGCCGGATCTAATTCTTGCTGGCTTGTATGATGGGCATAAATGGCCGGGTCAGGCTTGACCAGCCTGACATCGCCGGACACGGTTTCACCGCGTGCCAGTGTTAGAAATTCAAATTTCTCCCTGGCTTCCAAAAAAGTGTGCTGATTAAAGTTGGTCAGCAGCGTTACATCGTGCCCGGCCTCGATCAGTCCAGAATACACCGCAGCGACATCATCATAAGCATGGGGAACGCTCTTGATCCAATCACCGCGATAGGCGCGAATCCAATCGGCCTTGTCCGGATGGTCGGCGATGAGCAGATCTTCGGCCTCGCGCCAGTCGCGACCGCGATCCTGTTCCAGATTCCATTCTGGTGAGCAAATGTTATTCAGGAAATGCTGGCGTTCGTCGGCATCAGGTATCAGGTCGAGATAGACCAGTTGGGGGTCCCAGTGGATCAGCACCTTGCCGATATCGAATACAATGTGGTCTATTTTTGTCATCTGGGAACCTTAAAAAAATCATCGGCAACCGCCGAAATTACCTTCTTCATGACTGTCGGCAAAGCTTCACCGCCTACCTGGTGTCGCAGGGACCACCAACCATCCCCCGGCAATTGGTCGATATGGGCCGACCACACCTCCAGTTCAAGGTGAAAGTGGGTAAATGTATGGCGGATAGTGCCGTGCGGGATCCAGTCCCCGTCACTCGGTGCAGCAGCGTTACCCGTGGCACCGTTCTGTGAAGCCGTCCAATCGGTTGTTGGCACCACTGACATGCCTCCCAACAAGCCCTTATTGGGCCGTTTGGTCAGCCAGATTGCACCATCCGGGCGCTGAGCCACAAAGGCAGCACCGATACGGGTGGGTTTGGGTTTTTTAGCAGCTTTGACCGGAAATTGTTCAACAATCTGTTGGATATGAGCCTGGCAATCATGATTGATCGGACACAGCGAGCAAGTCGGTTTGCGGGGTGTGCAAATTGTTGCGCCCAGATCCATCATCGCCTGAACGAAGTCGCCCGGTCTGTCCTCGGGTGTTACTTCTTCCATGAATGCGCGACAGTCATCCTTGGCCTGAGGCAGGGGCGTTGAGTTGGCGGTATGTCTCGTGCTGACCCGTTCAATATTACCGTCGACCACAACCGTACGCTCACCAAAGGCAATGGCCGCAATTGCAGCCGAAGTATAAGGTCCAATACCGGGCAGTTTCTGCAATTCTTCAGCGCTGTGTGGAAAATTCCCGTCATACTGATTGGCAATTTTGTCGGCACAGGCTTTCAGGTTGCGGGCTCGGGAATAATAGCCAAGCCCGGCCCAGGCTTTCATGACATCTTCCAAATTGCTGGCAGCGAGATCTTTGATGGATGGCCATTTGGCAATGAACTTCTCAAAGTAAGGGCCAACCGTGGCAACAGTGGTTTGTTGCAACATGACTTCCGACAGCCAAACGTGATAGGGGTCTGCTATGACGCCTTGACTGCCTTCACCTGGACCAACACGCCAGGGCAGGGTACGGGCGTGCCTGTCGTACCAGGTCAGCAAGCGTGTATGGATCGGTTTCATGGAGGCCACTTTTTGTCTAACGGACCTAAAAAGCAATGGACAAACCGACGTGGTGCACAGCCGGTTTCCGACTTGGTGTCGAAACTACTTGATCCGGTGATCGAACGTCGTGCAGGCATGACTATGGACCTGATCGCCTCATGGGAAGATATCGTTGGTGCCCGGCACGCGAACCGCAGCCGCCCTGAAAAACTTCAATGGCCCCGACCACCCGGCGGCGATGTAAGTGGCGATGTAAGAGGCGATTTTGGCAATGATTTAAGCGGTGAAAGAAGCGGTAGTGAAGCTGGTGGAGCCCAGGCATTTGAAGCGGCCACTCTGGTGGTTGCCTGCGATGGAGGCCATGCGCTGTATCTGCAACATGACGGCGACACGATATTGGCACAAGTTAATGATTATTTTGGGTTTTCTGCAGTTGGTCGCTTGAAACTGGTGCAAAAACCGATCGCGGCCAGCCACCGCAATAAGGTTGGCTCGCGTTTCGGGTCAGATCGCCAGATTCCCGTTGGTGATGCCACCTTTAATCTCGCTGCCGCCGAACAGGACCGGCTTAATGATCTGGTCAGCGATGTGGAAGATGAGCAGCTGAAAAACGCGCTCATAAATCTCGGGCGTGGGGTGTTCAGCGAGCGTTCATCGCCAAAAAAGTAATCTGACACAGAATTAATCAACGGGTCGAAATCGCCGCTGAAAATCGCCGCTGAAAATCGCCGCTGGAAATTGCCTTGAAAAGGCCATAGCCTTGGGTCAGTCAGCCCGTAATTCAGCGACAGATTTGTCGCCCCCGACCAAGGAAGAAAATACATGAACTTGCCTGATCGCAGACAGTTTCTCGCCCTTTCAACTGCCCTAGCTGTTTCGCCCTTGGTGGGGTCGCAGGCTGGGGCTCAAACCGTGACGGGGTTGTTTGATGACATCCCTCTGGAAGACGATGTCATGGGTGAAATCAATGCCAAGGTCACGATTGTCGAATATGCCTCGATGACCTGTCCGCATTGCCGGTCATTCCACGAGGAAATTCTGCCTGTCATCAAGGAAAAGTATATCTCGACCGGCAAAGCCAAATATATCCTGCGGCCCTTTCCGTTTGATGGAGATCGCCGCGGTGAAGCTGCCTTCATGTTGGCAAAATGCGCTCCCAATGGTGCCTATTATGCGATGATCGACGCGCTGTTTTCCACTCAAACTGCCTGGGCTGGCAAAGGCAATCCTGTTCCGGAACTGCTGCGATTGTCAAAACTGTCCGGAATGACCGAAGCAGATTTCAAAGCTTGTCTTGGAAATCAGGAATTGCTGACCAAAATTGTCGATGGCCGCAACAGGGCGGCAAAGGATTTTGGTGTCCGCGCGACCCCAACAGTGTTTGTCAATGGTGAGAAACTTGGGGATTCAACGATTGAATCGCTGACCAATGCCATTGAGGCGGCGCTCTAGTGATATAAGCCACCCATAATTGGTGCCCGGATGCTATTATAACCGGGTATCCATTTGATTCGCTTTTCGGTTTGGGTCGCGGCATGGAATTTAACAAACTTCGTCTCCTGGGCTTCAAATCATTTGTCGAGCCCACCGAGTTCGTGATCGAAAAGGGACTGACCGGCGTGGTCGGCCCCAATGGTTGTGGCAAATCAAACCTTGTCGAAGCTCTGCGCTGGGTGATGGGAGAAAATTCCTACAAGAACATGCGTGCGTCCGCGATGGATGAGGTGATTTTTGCCGGTTCTGGTGGGCGTCCATCCCGCAACATGGCCGAAGTGGCCCTGTTCCTCGATAATTCGACCCGTGAAGCGCCCGCAGCTTTCAATGATGCTGATGAACTTCAGGTGTCGCGGCGCATCGAACGTGAAGCCGGTTCGGTCTATCGCATCAATGGCAAGGATGTACGGGCCAAAGACGTGCAATTGCTGTTTGCAGACGTTTCAACCGGCGCCCGCTCTCCGTCGATGATAGGTCAGGGTCGGATTGGTGAGTTGATTTCAGCCAAACCTCAGGCGCGCCGGGCATTGCTGGAAGAGGCTGCTGGTATATCGGGCCTGCATTCGCGCCGTCATGAAGCTGAATTGCGGTTGCGCGCTGCTGAAACCAATCTTGAACGATTGGACGACGTTATTTCCCAATTGGAAACGCAACTCGACAGTCTCAAGCGTCAGGCTCGCCAGGCCAATCGATATCGCAATATTGCTGGCGATATTCGCAAGACTGAAGCGACTATCCTGCATTTACGCTGGTCTGCCGCCAAGCAAAGCCTGTCGGAAGCTGAAAGCGCCCTGACCCGGGCAACCGTCTGCGTTGGTGAAACTCAGCTGGTGCAGACAGAGGCAGCAAAAGCCCAGGCGATTATCGCCTCAAAACTGCCTCAACTGCGTGAAGATGAAGTCAAAGCGGCTGCTGCATTGCAGCGCGTGATCATTGCCCGCAATCAGCTGGACGAAGAAGCCAAAAGGGTCGAACGGCGTAAAAGAGAGATGGCCGCCCGCGCTGCCCAGCTGGAGTCTGACATTCAGCGCGAAGAACAGATGGTTGCAGAAAACAGTGACATTATTTCCCATCTGGCGCGTGAAGAAAAACAGCTGACATCTGAAACCGAAGGTCGCGAACAACGTGAGGCTGAAACCAAAAGCAAGCTGGATGTGGTTACCCAAGAGCTGGCAGAGGGTGAAAAAGTCCTGAACGGTCTTACCCAGGAACTGGCATCCATTCGTGCCCTGACCAATCAGATTGACCGGACCCTCCGGGAGGGCGCGGAACGAAAAACCCGGCTGGAAGGTCAAATCACCAGCGTTGAAGGCGAATTGTCTGAATTGGCGTCGAAAATCAGCGCGGTTACCGATATTACCGAAAAAACCCAATTGGTGAGCAATCTTGAGATTGCTGTTGGCGAAGCCGAAGCGGCAGCACTGAAAGCTGAAAAAGACGCCGAAACCGCCCGCGAGAGCGAGCAATCAGCGCGCGGTCCGGTGACTGAAGCACAAGCGAAAATCAATCAGATTGAAACCGAAGCCAGAACGCTGGCGAAGGTGCTGAATTCCGGCGGCAAGGATTTGTTTCCCGCTGTATTGGAGGAAATCCGCGCCCAGACCGGTTTTGAAAAGGCGCTCGGGGCGGCATTGGGTGAAGATCTGGAAATGCCATTGGATAAGTCTGCGCCAGCCCATTGGTCGCTTGTTGCAGCCCAGGAAGATGCGGCTTTGCCACTTGGAATTCCCAGCCTGGCAGAATTTGTCACTGCACCGGCTGAACTGGTGCGCCGTTTGGCGCAGATTGGCATCGTGTCGAAAGAGCAGGGCGACGACCTCTCGGGAAACCTCAAGCCGGGCCAGCGACTGGTGTCGACCGATGGCGATTTGTGGCGTTGGGACGGTTACCGGGCCAGCGCAGAGGCGCCGACTGCTGCCGCACTGAAGTTGGAACAGAAAAACCGATTGGCTGAACTGGACGCCGCTGTCGTTGAAGCCACACGGCAACTTCGGTTGGTCGAAAGTGCATTTGACAAGGCCCGTTCGGGTGTCGCTGTCGCGCGGGAAACGGAACGCACTGCGCGTGAAAATATGCGCGATGTGCAAGCGCGTTTGGGCGACGCCCGCAAGGACTTGTCTCAGGCGGAGCGGTCGGTCGGTGAATTGTCAAATCGCCGTTCGGCGCTGGAAGAGGCAAAGCTTCGCTTGAATTCCAGCCTCGAAGAGGCCGTGGCCGTAATTGCCGAAGCCCAGGCCACACAGGCAACTTTGCCCGGCATGGAGACGTTGGAATCCAAAGTTCAGGTTGCGAACAATGCTGCTACCGCTCTGCGTGCGAACCTGTCTCAAATACGCGTCGAATATGAAAGCATGGCGCGCGAAAACAATATGCGTGTTGAACGGTTGGGTGCAATTGGGCGGGAACGCTCAGCCTGGAATGAGCGAGCCGTGAACGCTGATCGTCAGATCAAGACCCTGCGCGAGCGTTTAACTCAGGCATTGGCCCAAAAGCAGGAAGTCGAAGAAGCGCCGGATCTGATTGCTGAAAAGCGCCGGGCGCTTGATATTCAGATATCTGAGGCTGAAGAAAAACGGAAAATCGCCGCTAACGCTCTTGCGAAGATGGAAAACGATCAGCGTGAAGCCGATAAAATTGCCCACGATGCCTTAAATGCGCTTTCCGATGCCAAACAGGCCGGTGCCAGAACCGAAGAGCGGGTCGCTGCGGCCCGTGAACGTCGTCAGGAAGTCGAAGCGCGTATTCGAGAAGATCTTGAATGCGAACCACATTTGGCGCTCCAGCAGACTGGCCAGAATGACGAGGCCAAGTTGCCCGAAGCCGAAGCCATGGAGCGCAAGCTGGAACGTTTGAAAAGCGAGCGTGAGCGTCTGGGTGCCGTTAATCTGCGCGCTGAAGAAGAGCAAAATGAAGTGCTGGAGCAGCGCGATACACTGGTCAGCGAGCGAGACGATCTGGTGGAAGCTATTCACCAGTTGCGCAATGGAATTCAAAGCCTGAACAAGGAAGGTCGCGAACGTTTGCTCGTCGCCTTTGACGAAGTTAATGCCCAGTTCCAGAAACTGTTCACCAACCTGTTTGGTGGCGGTTCAGCAGAGCTTCAACTGGTAGAATCCGATGATCCGCTGGAAGCCGGATTGGAGATTCTCGCCCGTCCTCCAGGCAAGAAACCCCAGACAATGACCTTGCTGTCAGGTGGAGAACAGGCGTTGACGGCAATGGCCTTGATTTTTGCTGTGTTTCTGACAAATCCAGCCCCGATTTGCGTCCTGGACGAAGTTGATGCGCCGCTTGACGACCATAATGTCGAGAGATTTTGTAATTTGATGGATCAGATGAGTGCCGAAACCGATACAAGATTCGTCATTATCACCCACAATCCGATTACCATGGCACGAATGAACAGGTTGTTTGGTGTGACCATGGCTGAACGCGGCGTTAGTCAGTTGGTTTCTGTGGACTTGCAGACAGCAGAAACTTATCTTGATACCGGCTGACGAATTGATCAGCCAAACCCTTAGGGTCAGCCAATGGCCAAAGATAAATTGCAAAATTCGGTTCTGTTTCCGTTTGGATTTGGAGCGCGCGCGCTGGTGCCCGACGCAGGATCCATGGGGATCAAAGGTGCCAATCTGATCGACATGGCAAATATCGGGCTGCCGGTTCCACCGGGATTTGTGCTGAATACCTTGCTTGGACAAAAAATTGCCTCTGGTCAGGATGCTTTGGAGAGTTCCGTTCGCAAGGAAATACGCAATACAATTGACGAGTTGCAAAACCATATGGGACGTCAATTCGGGGCCGGACCAAGCCCGTTGCTGTTGTCGGTGCGTTCCGGGGCGGCAATTTCTATGCCCGGAATGATGGATACCGTCCTGAACCTTGGACTGAACACCACCACGGTTGCGGCCCTGTGCGAGGAAACCGGCGACCCGCGATTTGCATGGGACAGCTACCGCCGCTTCATCCAAAGCTTTGCGATGGTGGTTCTCGATCTGGATGGAGAAGATTTTGAAGACGTGCTCGACGAACTTAGGGATTCAAACCGTGTGGAAACCGATGCTGAACTCACGGCGCCGGCGTTACAGGAAGCGGTACAAATTTTCCTGCAGATTGTTGAGCAAACCAGCGGCAAAGCCTTTCCCCAGGACGTGTTTGCCCAATTGGACCTGGCCTTGCTGGCGGTTTTCAATTCATGGAATACGTCGCGGGCCAGACGTTATCGCGACATGCATAACCTGTCGCATGTCGGTGGAACGGCTGCAGTTATCCAGGCAATGGTTTTCGGCAATCGCGACAGCAATTCCTGCACCGGCGTGTATTTTACCCGCAATCCTTCCAATGGCACAGCCGCCCCGTATGGCGAGTACATGCCGAATGCTCAGGGCGAAGAAGTCGTCTCCGGCATTCGCACCCCCATGGAGTTGACCGAAGCTGCACGGATCGCCGGATTGTCGGACAATCCATCGATGGAAAAACTGATGCCCAAAGCGTACGAGACGTTGATTGGTTTCGGCGATCAGCTGGAATATCATTTCCGGGACATGCAGGAAATCGAGTTTACCGTCGAAAGTTCAAACCTGTTTTTGCTGCAGACCCGCAATGGCAAGCGAACCCCAAAAGCCGGGCTCAAGATTGCCGTGGATATGGTTGAAGAGAAACTTATTTCCGAACAGGAGGCGCTCCGTTCCTGTGACATGAACTCCCTGGAAGCCATGTTGGTGTCGCGCATTGACGCTCCCCCAGGCACGGCTTTCGTCGCCAAGGGTTTGCCAGCTTCGCCAGGGGTGGCGATTGGTGAAATCGTATTTAGCTCAGAGGCCGCTGTCGCTTTGCGCGAAAGTGGCAAGGACGCCATTTTAGTGCGCTCTGAAACAGACCCCAGAGATGTTCACGGCATGCATGCAGCAGCGGGCATATTGACCTGTCGTGGTGGCATGACCAGCCACGCAGCTGTTGTTGCCCGAGGCATGGCAAAACCCTGCATTACCGCTGCCATGATGTTGAAGATTGATCTGGCCAGCCAAACCTGCAGCGCGTCAGGCCTGCAACTCAACGCCGGAGACATTATTTCGATCGATGGAGGGGCAGGCACCGTCTATCTGGGAACTCAACCGATCAAAACTCCTGAACCGGATGGTGACCTGGCGATCCTGTTGAATTGGAAAGACAAGTCAGCAGATTAGTCTGACCCTATGCCACCCGCAAGTTTTCCTTGTGGACCCAGGCTTCCGCATCGTCCAAAGCACGCTCAAGACGATCAAACAGCTCGTTGAGTTCCGCTTCGCTGATGATCATTGGCGGGCACAGGGCAATTGTGTCACCGATGGCTCGCAATATGGCACCGTGATCCTGACAGAACACCGCACATTGGGGACCAACCCCCTGTTTGGGATTGAAGGATCGTTTGGATGATTTGTCGGCAACCAGTTCTACGCCTCCCATCAGCCCGGAATTCCTGACTTCACCGACCAGCGGGTGATCGGCGATTTTGGCCAATCTGGCTTCAAACAGAGGCGTAATGGCCCGCACTTTGGCGCAGATATCCATGCGCTGATAAATTTCAATCGCCTTGACCCCGAGCGCGCAGCCTAACGGATGCCCACCATAGGTATAGCCATGGCCGAAGGTTCCGATCTTTTCCGACTGTTGTTCAAGCGCTGCCATCATAAAGTCTGGAATCATCACCGCTCCAAGTGGCGCATAGGCAGCGGTAAGCTGTTTGGCAGCGGAAATCATATCAGGCTTCATGCCGTGGGACGTGGCGCCAAACCACTCACCGGTACGGCCAAACCCGTTGATGACCTCGTCATCGATCAGCAAAATGTCATGCTCTTTCAGAATCGGCTGTATCGCTTCAAAATAGCCATTAGGAGGTACCAATACGCCACCGGCTCCCATCACGGGTTCTGCAATCATCGCGGCAATCGTATCGCCCCCCTCGCGCTCGATCATTGCTTCAAGCGAGGCGACCAGACGCGCAACAAATTCCTCTTCACTTTCCCCATCTTGCCCAAATCGATAGTGGTGCGGGCATTCGGTGTGCAAAATACCGTCAAATGGCAGATCAAAATCCATGTGATTGACCGGCAGGCCGGTGAGCGACGCGGCCATCAGCGTGACCCCGTGATAGGCTTTTATCCGGGAGATGATTTTCTTCTTTTTGGGCCGCCCCAGTGCATTGTTGTAATACCATGCGAGCTTGATCTGCGTGTCGTTGGCTTCCGACCCGCTGGATGTATAGAAAACCTTGGACTGCGGTGTTGGCGCCAGTTCCTTCAACTTTTCAGCAAGTTCAATTGCCGGCTCCGTTCCGCGACCACCGAACTGATGATAATAGGGCAGGGTGCGCAACTGCTTTTCGGCGGCTTCAATCATCTCCTCATTGCCAAAACCAAGGCCCGCACACCAAAGGCCGGACATGCCTTCAATAAATTCATTTCCCTGAGTGTCGTAGATATATATGCCCTTGCCGCTGGCCATGATGGTTGGCCCGGTTTCGCGCAATTTATGCAACGGTGAATAGGGGTGCAAAACAGCGTCCAGGTCTCTGGCCTGAAGGTTTGTAAGTGGTTGGGACATTGACTGGTACCAGTTGAATTGATTCTGGTCACCGTAAGGCCATTTGGTGTCGTCGGGCAACTCCATTTAACGATGGCTCGCCCCTTTACCGGAGCGCCAACTTCACCCAATATCCGGTTTCGACATGGGAGACAAAAATGCTCGGAATGATGCAAGACTGGCCACTGCTGTGCCACAAAATCCTTGATTATGCCGCCGCCCAGCATGGCGGGCGAGAAATTGTGTCGCGGTCGGTTGAGGGACCGATCCTTCGAACGACATATGCCGATATTCATGCAAGGGCCAAAAAAGCCTCACAGGCGCTGGAAGCCGACGGATTTGGGTTGGGCGATCGCATCGCCACCCTCGGGTGGAATTCGGCCCGGCATATGGAGGCCTGGTACGGTGCCATGGGAATCGGTGGAGTTTATCACACGCTTAATCCACGCCTGTTTCCCGAGCAAATAGCCTGGATCATGAATCATGCAGAAGACAAGGGGTTATTTGTCGATCTCAGTTTCCTGCCGATCGTCGAAGCCATTGCCGACAACGTGCCGAGCCTGCGCAAGATCATCGTTTTGACTGACGCAGATCACATGCCCAAGAGCAGTAAGCTCGAGATGGTCGACTACGAAAGTTGGATCGGTCAGCATGATGGTGATTTTGCCTGGAAACAGTTCGACGAAAATACCGCTTGTGGCATGTGTTACACTTCTGGCACGACCGGCGACCCAAAGGGAGTTTTATATTCTCATCGCTCCAACGTGTTGCACGCCTTGATTTCGGTTCAGCCAGATGCGTTGAATCTGGGATCCAATGAAGTAATCATGCCCGTTGTGCCAATGTTTCATGCAAACGCCTGGGGCATTGCTCATTCGGCACCGATGGTTGGTGCTAAAATCGTCAATCCCGGTCCCTTGATGGATGGCGCATCAATTTACGAATTACTGGATTCTGAAAAAGTCACGATGACCGCGGCAGTACCGACCGTCTGGTTGATGCTTCTTTCATATCTGGAGGAGACCGGCAAGAAACTGCCGCATCTCAACCGGGTTGTGATTGGGGGCTCGGCCTGTCCTCGCGCAATGACGGAGGCATTCCAGAATGATTATGGTGTGCAGGTTATTCACGCCTGGGGAATGACGGAAATGAGTCCGTTGGGCAGCCTCGGCGTGATGAAGCCCGTTTACAGTGATCTGGAAGGTGAAGTCCTTCTGGATATGCAGGAAAAACAGGGCTACGCGCCATTCGGTGTCGAGATGCAGATAACGGATGATGAAAATGTCGAATTACCCTGGGATGGAAAGACATTTGGAAAGCTGAAGGTTCGGGGTCCGGGCGTTGCAAAAGCCTATTACGGTGGTGCTGGTGTTGAACAATTTGATCAAGAAGGCTGGTTTGATACTGGCGACGTCGCTCACATAAACGCCAACGGGTACATGCAGATTACGGATCGGTCCAAGGATGTTATCAAATCCGGTGGTGAATGGATCTCCACGATTGATCTGGAAAACCTGGCAGTTGGTCACCCCGATATTCAAGAAGCAGCGGTGATCGGCATTGTCCATTCCAAGTGGGATGAACGGCCTTTGCTTATCTGTATCACGAAACAAGGTAAGAACCCGGCAGCCGAAGACATTCTGGAATTTATGCGGGGCAAAGTGGCCAAGTGGTGGATGCCGAATGCAGTAGCCTTTGTCGAAGAAATCCCCCATACGGCAACCGGCAAGATCCAGAAAACGGAATTGCGCAAACAATTCGCTGATTATCGATTTGACGATGGATAATTGGTGAAATTCGACATAGGTCGGCCGGCTCGCCGTTAACCGGGCCACGTCCTGACATAACCAAGGCGTTGACGTAAACATATCAAATGCGAGGTGCGGCTCAGGCCATGACGAGCTATGTCGAGCGATTGTCGAGGATCGAACGTCCCAATTCACTGGCGGCTGTGTGGTGTCGTCGTTTGGCCGTTTTTTGTGCGCCCTATCTGTTGATTGTCGTATTGGGCCACCGGTTTGGTGCAGTAGACACGATATCGACATTCTGGCTTTTGGGGTTGGCGATCCTGTTGTTGATTGCGGCGATAGTTGCCGGGTTTGTCGGATTTTATGAATTGTGGACCTATGGCCATAAGGGTGGCATTAGTTCGACGCGCGGGATGCTGTTGGCGGTCATCCTGTTGCTGCCATTTCTCTATCATGCGGCTCAGGCGCTGGTGTTGCCGCAAATATATGACGTTTCCACCGATCTGGATGACCCTCCCGCCTATGACACAGTGCTGGGGGACCGCGACGAGAAAATGAATCAGATCGTTGATCCAACGCAGGTTCAAAAGGATGTCCAGTTGAAGGCCTATCCACGGGTCGCCGCGCGCCGCTACCCACTTGATACGGGAAAAGTTTTTCGGGAAGTTGTGGCTATAATCGGTGACCGCGACTGGACCATATTGACGGCACAGACGGCACCAGGCCAGGCGGCCATCGATGCGGAAGGATCGGCGCTGGTTGCAAAGCCTGTAGTCGATGCATCCGGATTTCCGCTGCGCATTCCAACGCCCAGCTATCGTGAAAATGCCAGACGGCGCCTGCCGGGAGCAGCCGACGGCAGCGCCACCCCGGCATTTGAGACGGTTCAGGTGTCACCAATCGGACGCGATGTGGATACGCAAATTGAGGAACAGGAAGAACGCTACGTCGAAGCTGTGGCGACTTCCATGCTATTTGGTTTTGAAAGCGACGTGGTGCTCCGTCTGGTCGAAGAGGAAGAAGGAACATTGGTCGACATGCGCTCAAGCTCCCGTTGGGGCGCCCATGATCTGGGGTCAAACGCTGCACGGATAATATCCTTCATGAGCGATCTCGATAACTCACTGCAAGGTTTGCGCCGCTGATCTTGCATCAGTCAAAATTGGTCGCCAGCGCTTTCAAACGGCGTTCTGCGGCCGTAAAACCTTTTAGAGAAATATTCACTTTCACGCTTTTGTTTTGGTCGGCTGAAACCATTTTTACCTGTGCTACGTTCCCCTTCCTCAGAGCACTTATCATGTTTCTGTTCAGATTAAATCTCGCGACACAACCGGATGGTAAACACGTATGAAACGGCGCCCTTGCTTGTATTTTTGCAGTTAGACCTGCTGATTTGGCCTCGGCATTTGCTTCACCAACACTTACCACAATTCCTTCGGCTAAGTTCAGGCCAAATGGTGCTATGATCAAGGCGTTGACCCCATCTTTGCCAGGGTTGCCGGGAAGCACAACAGCCATGATCAACTTGCCGGATTTTCGATTCTGCAATTTATGCATCATCTGGCAGACGTGGGGTTTATTTTCGGTCTTGGGTCCCATCTTTTGACAGGAAACCTTCCAATCCGAATAAATTTCGCTCAGCGAACTTGGTTGGGCTCCTGCACCAGTACCCGTCGTCTGGGCACTGGCGTCTTTGATCATGCCCAGGCCGACAATCACACCAAGTATGAAGACCGGAAACAACAACGCCGCGGATTGACTCATCATCCCGGAAGGATGGTGTCGAACTTGCCCGGAAGCTTTGTCTGAAACAGCCGGAACTTTGCGGACCGGAGTGATTTTGGTCGAATTATCTGTTCCGAAATGTGAGGATTCACTGATTCTGGCCGCAAACATCCATCTGTCCCGATGATTGAAATTTTCCCAAACATACAGTCTGATAAATTTCCCACCACTGCACAGATATTAGTTTCCCGAAACAGATTATTTGTAGATATAGATAGTAATTTCAACGGTATAGATGGAATATTGTGCAAGGTTAGACCATGGAACTTGCTGCAAGAATTCAACTCCCATCCATTTGGTCGTCGCATCGAAAATTCTCTCGGGCAGCTTATTTCACCCAATAGCGCCCATCCAGCGCCACGGGACCGTCCGTTTCAACTGCTCCCTTGGCCACCAGATCTTCCAGATGCGCCAGCACTGAAAGGCCAGCTGCGCCGTGCAGTTTCTTGTCGGTTGTGCGGTAGATCACGGCGACCATGTCGGGAATGGTCTGCTTACCGTTTTTGATCTTGTTGAGAATCGCCTGTTCACGCATCCGCCGGTGAGAGCGCAAGGCACGAACAAATTTGTGGGCACTTGCCAACCGGCCACCATGACCTGGAAAATATACCTGCTGTGGCGCCTCCAGCAGAATTTCGAGTGAGGCCATATAATCGGCCATCGATCCGTCCGGTGGAGCAACGATAGACGTTGCCCAGGCCATCACATGATCGCCGGGGATCAAATAGTCGGTATCGCGCCAGCCAAAAGCCATGTGATTGGCCGTGTGGCCGGGGGTGAACAGGCAATCCAATATCCAGCCATCTCCGAAGATCGCGTCGCCGTGTTGCAACACATTGTCGGGAGTGAAATCCTTGTCTCCGCTGGCATCCAGCGGGTTCATTTCTCCAAGATTGAGCGGTCGGGCAGGCCGATGAGGGCCTTCAGCATATATTTCCGCACCTGTCTTATCCGCCAATGGCCGGGCCAGTGGTGAGTGATCCATATGAGTGTGGGTGACGATAATATGGCTGACCGGGCGATTGCCGATGGCTTCGAGCAAGGCGTTGTAATGTGCTTCATCAGCCGGGCCGGGGTCAATGACAGCGACGCTGTCGACACCAAGAAGATAGCTATTCGTGCCATGAAAGGTGAATGGTGAAGGGTTGTGGCAAACCACCCGTTGCAGGCCTGGTACCATCTCCACAGCTTGTCCGTGCCGGGGGTCGAAGTCGCTTCTGAATTCTGGGGAAGCCATGGGCCGGGAATGTCCTGTCATCGGGATGAGGTTTGAACATCTTTGGCCGCTGGCGTCATGTCAATCGCATTTGTCGCCGAGCCGCGTCCAGTCAGTGTCCTGACGGAGAGAAAGGATGGGAATTTCTGCAAAAAATACGCGCGGCTTCCCACGACTTCTGATAGCGTCACCAGCTCTAATGGGAGATAACAATTTAAATGGGTGATACGCGCCTACCGGAACGACCGCTGATCTCTGCATCCGGGCTTGCGGCTGAACTTGCAGCCCGTGACGAGGCTGGCAATCCTGTGCGTGTGTGCATCATCGGCGCCGGAGAAATGGGTACTGATCTGGTCACCGCCATCCGCCAGATGCGGGGTGTGGAAATCGCTTCGATCGTTGACCGTAGCCTGAGCCGCGCCAAACCCGCCATGGAAATTGCCGGTTATGGTGTCGATGCCAGCGAGATTTGCGATACCGCTCCGGCGATCACAAAAACCCTTGAAGCAGGGCGCATTCCCATTGTCCAGGATGCGCGCCAGGCGTTGTCGCATGATCTGGTTGATGTGGTGATTGACGCGACGGGTGTGCCGGAAGCCGGGGCAGAGCTTGGGTTGGCTTCGCTTGAGGCTGGCAAGCATCTGGTAATGATGAATGTTGAAGCCGATGTCACCGTTGGCGCGATTATGCAGGATATCGCGGCTCGCAAAGGACTGGTCTACACGGTGGGAGCGGGGGACGAGCCAAGTTCGGTAATGGAAATGTATGACTGGGTTACCGCGTTGGGTTATCCGGTGGTCGCCGCCGGAAAAGGCAAGAACAACGCATTTCGAATAGACGCGGTGCCCGATGATTATCGCATTGAAGCTGAGCGCCGCAACATGAACCCGCGCATGTTGGTGGAGTTTGTTGATGGTTCAAAGACGATGGTTGAAATGTCGTGCATTGCCAATGCCACCGGCCTGATGCCCGATATACCCGGGATGCATGGTCCAGACTGCGGCCCTGAAGAATTGCACAAAGTGTTATGCCCGGTGGAAGATGGTGGTATTTTGAGCAGCCGGGGCTGTGTGGATTTTTCCGTTGGAAAAGGTGTCGCGCCTGGCGTTTTTGTTATCGTCGATATGCGTCATCACCGGATTCGTGAACGGATGAATGATCTGCATCTGGGGCCGGGACCCTATTATACGTTTTTTCGCCCCTATCATCTGACAAGTCTGGAAGTACCGCTGTCGGCGGCAAGGGCGGTGATCCATGGCACCAGCGATATGAAACCATTGCCGCGACCGGTGGCGGAAGTTTGCGCTTTGGCCAAGAAAGATCTGAAAGCTGGCGACCAACTCGATTTCATTGGCGAGACTTGCTACCGCTCCTGGGCGATGCGGGCAGATGAAGCGCGAACTCATAGCGCGCTGCCAGTTGGTCTGCTGGACAAAGGTAAGGTGCTCAACAATATCTCCAAGGGAAGTTTAATTACCCGGCACGACGTCGCCGTTAACACAGATACTCCGCTTTACAAGTTGAGATGCCAGCAGGACAGTTGGCTCGGCCATGAGGCAAGTGCATGAACGAAATTATCAATCCGAAAGATTATCCCCGTGACATGATCGGCTACGGCCGCACGCCTCCTGATCCGAAGTGGCATGACGGCAAAAAGATCGCCGTGCAATTTGTCATCAATTACGAAGAAGGTGGTGAAAACAACATTTTGCATGGGGACGCTGCTTCGGAAGCCTTCCTGTCCGAGATTGTGGGTGCTGCAGCATGGCCCGGTCAGCGCCATATGAATATGGAATCAATCTATGAATTTGGATCTCGCGCGGGCTTCTGGCGGCTTTGGCGAATGTTTACCGAACGCAAAATGCCGGTGACGGTATTCGCAGTGGCAACCGCATTGGAGAAAAACCGCGAGGTTGTGGAAGCCATGCAGGAAGCAGGCTGGGAAATTGCCACTCACGGATTGAAATGGATCGACTACAAGGACTATGGCCGCGACAAGGAACGGGCGCATATTGAAAAAGCCTGTCGTGTCCACGAACAAGTCACAGGTAAACCTCCGGCGGGTCTTTATCAGGGGCGAACATCCCTCAACACCCTCGACATCGCCATGGAAATGAACTGTTTCGACTGGCTGGCAGATGTCTATAGCGATGAATTGCCCTATTGGGTAAGCGCCCATGGCGGACATCACCTGCATGTTCCGTATACGCTGGATGCCAATGACATGCGGTTTGCCACACCGCAGGGCTTTAACAGCGGCGATCAATTCTACGCCTATCTGAAAGACAGTTTTGACTACCTGTTGGAGGAAGGCCGGGCCGGAGCACCAAAAATGATGTCGGTTGGCCTGCACTGCCGATTGGTCGGCAGGCCGGGTCGCGCATTGGCGCTGGCGAGGTTTCTTGATCATGTTGCAGCACATGACGATGCATGGCTATGCAGTCGCGGCGAAATTGCCAACCACTGGAGGCAATATCATCCGGCTCCGAATTAAACTTGACGGATCGTTCGCAGACACCAAGATTGTCAATGTACGATGCGATTTTGCCTTTCGCGGGGCGAATTGTGAATGGGTGAGACCAAACTGATGATTTCCTTGTCGACTTTGAACGACATGACCGATGATGAGTTTGTCGGGACTCTCAAAGATATTTTTGAACATTCCCCATGGGTGGCGGAAACCGTCAGGGATAAGCGCCCCTTCAAGTCTGTGCGCAGCCTGCATTCGGCAATGGTTGCAGCGGTCGCTGACGCATCGCAACGCGCCCAGAAAGATTTGATTTGCGCCCATCCGGATCTCGCGGGCAAAGCAGCCTTGGCGGGGGATTTGACGGAATCATCGACCTCCGAGCAGGCAGGCGCGGGTCTGGATACCTTGAGTGCGGATGAATTTACCGCATTCCATAAACTCAATGATGGTTATCGCTCGAAATTCGGGTTTCCGTTTATTCTCGCTGTTAAGGGCCATGACAAACAATCGATCCTTAAGGCGTTTCAGACGCGGTTGGAAAATGATCTGAAGCAGGAGCAAATCGAAGCGCTGCGACAAATCGCTGAGATCGGTCGTTTCCGTCTGGAAGCATTGCTCAAGCACGAGGCGTAAAACTATATGTCAAAACTCTCCACCCATGTTCTTGATACCACCAATGGCTGCCCGGCCAAGGGGATGAAGATTGATTTTGTCCGGGCTCCGGGACCCGGGGAAGAATTGCTGAAGTCTGTCGTCACGAACAGCGATGGCCGCACCGATGAGTTGCTTCTCAATGCAGAACAAATGGCGGCTGGAGAGTATGAGTTGCGGTTTAACGTCCACGATTATTTCGCGGCGTTGAGCGGCGATAAGTCGTCCGATCCGGCGTTTTTAAACATTGTGCCGATCCGCTTTACCATTACCGATCCACAGCAGGGCTATCACGTACCTCTGGTCTGCAGCCAGTGGTCGTTTTCGACGTATCGCGGAAGTTAGGAAAAAGCGGTTTTTGACTGCATCAAGTTGTTGCCGAGGTCGAATTCATCGCCTATAGAAGCGGCGACGCTGCAGGCAGATGCAAATCAGTCTGTTTGAATAATGCGCCTGCTGGGGCGTGGCCAAGTGGTAAGGCAGCGCCTTTTGGTGGCGCCATTCGCAGGTTCGAATCCTGCCGCCCCAGCCAGCTTTCCCAAATTTTGTAATCACTATACTCGCGCCGCCTTGTTGTCATTAAACTGCATTCAAGCACGGCAATGCACATGCAAAAGTAGAAATATCGTAATTGGACCACAAAGTTGTATTTTTGTGCAGTGCGATCAGGTTTCGATTATCAATTTTCTACGGATTAAATCGAATGAATAATATTTCGCTGAAATCTGCTCGGGTTGGATTCGTAGATGGAAAAGAAAGCGCCACAAACATGCCAAACTACTACGTGAATAAATCACAACAGTCGAACGGTGACCATGAAGTCCACACCATCGGCTGTTCACATATAGCTGCATCCAACGATCGCTTGCAGCTGGGCAATCACCCAACGTGCCAATCAGCTGTTGAGTCAGCAAAAAAGCACTTCAATCAAGTCAGTGGTTGCTACCATTGCGCCAATACCAGTCACACCAGTAAAGACAGGTTGGTCGCAGCAGAGTAATTGTTACTCATCAACGTTCGCAGCTATGCGTGAAACGCGGATCGGGCGAGATTCGTAAAACCAGAGAGGCGCTGTTTAGGCCAAAAAAGGCCAGCATTTGGTGCCCCTGAGTGAAGTTGTCGTCGGTCAGACCACGACGCCAACGACTTTCCACCAACAATCATAAAAACCAGAAAAACGAACCGCTTAGAGCGAAAGCGCTCTACAGGTGCTTACCCATTTCCACGGCGGTATCCAACATGCGGCAGGAAAATCCCCATTCATTGTCATACCAGGACAATACGCGCACAAAATTGCCTTCGGTAACCTGGGTTTCAAGTGCGGCGACGTTTGAAGAATGGTCATCATGGTTGAAATCGGAAGAGACCAAAGGCTCGTCACAATAGTCAAGAATGCCTTTGAGCGCATTTTCAGTTGCACTCTTGAGCACGGCGTTGACCTCATCGGCGGTGGTATTCCGGCCGGCAACAAATTTCAGATCCACACAGGATACATTGGGTGTTGGCACCCTGATCGACGAACCGTTCAGTTTTCCCAATAGTTCAGGTAACACCAGCCCGACGGCCTTTGCCGCGCCGGTGGAAGTGGGAATCATTGATAACGCCGCGGCCCGTGCACGATGCAGATCACTATGAGCCGTATCGAGGGTTGGTTGGTCACCGGTATAGGAATGAATGGTGGTCATATAGCCTTTCTCGATGCCAAATTCCTCATGCAAGACCTTGGCAACCGGTGCCAGGCAATTGGTCGTGCACGAAGCGTTGGAAACAACGACATCGTCGCCACTCAGCGTGTCGTGATTAACCCCGTAAACAACTGTTTTGTCGGCGCCGTTGCCGGGGGCCGAGATCAATACACGCTTGGAGCCATTTTCCAGATGCAGCGCGGCTTTCTCGCGGCTGGCGAAAATGCCGGTACATTCAAAAGCAATGTCCACGTCACTCCACGGCAGTTCGCGCGGATCGCGGATGGCCGTCACGCGCATCGGCCCGCGGCCGACGTCAATCGTGTCGCCATCCACGGTAACCGGAGCGGGAAAACGATTATGGACCGAATCATATTTCAACAGGTGTGCGTTTGTTGCGACCGGCGCCAGATCGTTAATGGCAACCACTTCAATGTCGGTGCGGCCACTTTCGATCAGCGCCCGCAGGGTGTTGCGGCCAATACGTCCAAATCCATTAATGGCGACTTTGAGAGTCATGCGGTGCTCCAGAATTTGCCGGGTTAATGCTCAAGGCAGAAATTTTAATCGGTTTAAATCATTTAGCCGCCTCAGGTCAACTTGGCGTTTCAACACATTTGTGAGCGAGAATATCAAACTATGCCTTGGCGGGAGGTAAGTGAGTAACTACCTTTGAGCCAGCAATGACAATTCGGAAAATTCATCATGACCGCATGTATCACGGGCTGGGCACATTCTAAATTTGGCAAGTTGGAAGGTGAAACTGTAGAAAGCCTGATCACCGGTGTGGCGGCACAGGCACTGAACGATGCCGGTCTTGATGCCAGCGACATTGATGAGGTCTATCTGGGCCATTTTAACGCCGGATTTTCAGCTCAGGATTTCACCGCCAGTCTGGTTTTCCAGACCTCTGACGCGTTTCGTTTCAAACCCGCAACAAGAGTAGAAAATGCGTGTGCCACCGGATCCGCTGCCGTTCATCAGGGCATCAAGTCGATTGAGGCCAGGCGCGCGCGCCATGTGCTGGTTGTCGGTGCAGAACAGATGACGACAACACCGGGTCCGGAAATTGGAGCCAATCTTCTAAAAGCTTCCTATCTGCCTGAAGATGGTGACACACCAGCAGGGTTTGCCGGCGTGTTTGGCAATATTGCTCAGGCATATTTCCAACGCCATGGCGACCAGTCGGATGCCCTGGCTGCGATTGCCGCCAAGAATCACAAGAATGGTGCGGGCAATCCCTTTGCCCAGATGCAAAAAGACCTGGGCTATGATTTTTGCCGTGCAGAAAGTGATAAAAATCCGTTCGTCGCCGGGCCATTAAAACGAACCGACTGTTCGCTGGTCTCTGACGGGGCCGCCGCGTTGGTACTGAGCGATACCCAATCGGCTTTGAGCATGAGCAAAGCCGTAGCATTCCGTGCTACGGCCCACGCTCAGGATTTTCTACCCATGTCGAAGCGCGATATATTGCAGTTCGAAGGCTGTGCCACGGCCTGGTCGAAAGCTTTGGCTGATGCCCGGTTGGAAATTCAGGACCTGTCATTTGTTGAAACCCACGACTGTTTCACCATCGCTGAACTGATCGAATATGAAGCAATGGGTCTCGCGGAGCCGGGGCAGGGGGCACGGGTGATATTGGATGGCGACTCACAAAAGACCGGCAAATTGCCAATCAATCCGTCAGGTGGCCTGAAAGCCAAGGGGCACCCGATTGGGGCCACCGGTGTTTCCATGCACGTGTTGACCGCCATGCAGCTGACCAATTCTGCACCGGAAGGCATTCAGATAAACAATCCGGAATTGGGTGGCATTTTCAACATGGGCGGTGCCGCTGTCGCAAATTATGTCTCGGTGCTGGAACGCATCAAATAACCGGGGATGCGTTCCCGCGATGCGGGTAGGTTGAGTTAGAGGGAAGCCGCACTTCGTTCATCTACTCCCGCGAAGTGCGGCTCAGTCGTCTGATCAAACCCGGGTGACGACTTGTTACACCCCAAGTTACAAACCAAATGCGATATTGGTTTGGCAGGATCCGATCAAATCATTGTGCAGTGGTCGTTGGGGATGCCGAACACATGATTGTCGGGGTGCCTGGCATTCATGCAGCTACAGTGTCAGGTGAATATCGTCTGGAAAAACAAACCTTACAGTCGATAACTGCCAAATCCGGGGATTTTGATTTCCAGCTTTGCCGGGTTGATACCGACAACCAACCCCAGGAAATTCAGTTCCAGCCCGTCTTCCATTCCAACCACCAGACCGGCGTAACCACCAGCCGAAAGGCGCAGCGCGCCTGTTTGATCATAGCGAATCCAGTTTCCGTCATCGGGATAGTCGCGACCAATCGCCGTTGAAGGTGTGCTGGCATCAAACCCGTCGACCGTCCGAATGATGCTGGCCACAAATGTATTGGAATTGGGTCCCGGCCAAATTTTGTAATCGCCGTTATTTTGCCAGCGGTATTTGGCGATGGCCTGTTCAATATCGGGGATCAACTTCGCGGCCTTGTCGCCCTCGATAAGTTTTTCGACCTTGGGGCTGTTGGAATACCATCGCCCGTCGGCATCATAGGCGTTGTGGCGCACCGGGCGGCCCCAGCCGACAACTTCATAACGATCATAACGGGATGCATCTTCAGGTTTCAGAACCAACCATGAATGGGTTGCAAATGCTCCCTTATATCTACCGGTGCGGGCCGACATGAGATATATCCTGGCAGGTTGGTCATTGGCAGCTGCGGGAAGAATTCCAGCACTCGACCAATCCGCATGGCGCCAACTTGAAGGCTGGTCCCGCATCGACCAAACAGCAAAGTGAACCAGCGCCGGGACGATGAATATAGTAGCCACCAGAAGTAGGAATCTTCGAAATATTTGCAACATATCACCAACCCAACAAGAATAATCCTGCGATTATCGCAGTAAATATGGTGCCAATAGGTCGATCGTCGCAATACACGTTCTTGTGCAGGCCAGCGCTGGGTCAGCTCACGACGTTACGCTCAATGGTCAGATGCGGATATGGATTTCGAGGCCCCATTGCCAAATCCTGCGTGACCGGCTTGTTCCATTCGTGGCCAATAATGCCACCTTGTTTTGCCATGTTGATGACATTGCCGGTAATCGAGGTCGATTTGGCGCCTTTCACAACGCTCACTGCAATGCCTTCGCCAACATCACGAATAATGTTGTTGGCGGCAATTACATTGCGCAGATAAGGTCCCCAGCCCAGCCCAATGCCGAATTTCGGGGCGCCTTCAATGACATTTCCGGTAACACTGGCATCAGCCTCGGCCGCAATGCCGATGCCGAAACCTGCTACTTCTGCCTCATAGGGACCGTCAGTGTGCATGTTGCGGATCAGATTGTTGGCACAGACGCACAAGCGACCGCCTTCGTTAAAATTTGCCATCGAAATACCCATCGTTGCGCCGTCAATAAGATTGTTGGCTATCAACGACCCTTGAAACGAAAATTCGCTGTAAATCGCGGTTTCACCCGAGCGCAAGCAGGTATTCCCGGTAATTTGAGCATTGCTGGCGCTGTTGGCACGGATCGCCGAAAATGCGCAATCCGATATGTGATTATTGGAAACCATCACCCCGTCGGTGCGAAACAGGTTGATGCCATTTCCCTGCTGACCAGTGCCGCCGCGCCGCGCTGCGATGCGTTCAATGCGATTGCCGGTAACGATTGTATTGTCCTCGCCAACTTTCCAGCGATGCACCAGAATGCCGCCATTGGAACAGTCAGTAACATGATTGTTTTGAATCGACAGTCCGGTAGCGTTGACGCTGTACAGGCCAGCAACCCCGTCAGCACCGGACAGGCGGGTTCTTTCAACACGTCCACCGCAAGTATCGAGAAAGATCGCCGAACCCCGGCTGCCCTGGAAATAGCAGTTTTCAACTTGAACCTGCGGACAGGCGCGGGCGTTGAGCAACCCGGCAAACTCATCGCCCAACGGACGGTTGGCACCATCCAGCGTAATGCCTATGAGTTCAATCAGTTCACAACCTGTGCCGGACAACAAAGCGCCTTGTCCACCATAGACAATGCGCGACGTGCCAGAAATGCCCATCAGGCGGGCACGGGAGGGCAGGTTGATATTGGATACGACATAGGTGCCGGGGGGCAGAAATACCGGCTTATCTTCGACCGCCGCCTTGTCCAGCACCCTTTGCAACAACTGGCTTTGGTCATCATGGGCGTCCGGACGCACCCCAAACTGTGAAGCGTCGAGCGAACCGCGCAGATCTACGCTCTGCGCTCCCGCCGTCTTGGCCAGCGCATCCGTGGCGGAAAGTGTGCCGATTGTGGGCACAATCAGACCCGCTCCCGTTAAACCTGTCAAAAATTTCCGTCTATTCATGTGCCAACCTGAAACATGTGAAGCCATAATCAGGTAAGTCCTGCATTTGTCGTGCCAATCAGGACAAAACTTGCCGCCCAGTCAATTGCGCCCGTTTGCCGTCGGTTCTATAAGCTATTCAGTGATATCCAGCGAGAAGCCGCAAAATGCTTGAAGAAGGTAAAATCTATCTGGGGACCAGTCGTACCCCCGACGATAAGTTGCAGAAGCCCGAATATCTCAGTCTGAAACTGGCCAATCGCCACGGATTGATCACCGGCGCAACCGGTACGGGTAAAACTGTATCCCTGCAGATTTTGGCCGAAGGGTTCTCAAACGCCGGCGTTCCGGTTTTTTGCGCTGACGTTAAAGGCGACCTCGCTGGTCTGGCCATGGCCGGCAAGGGCAAGGATTTTCTCGAGAAACGGGCACAGGACATCGGGCTGGAAGATTATGAGTATCAGGATTTTCCTGCGATTTTCTGGGACCTGTTTGGAGAGCAGGGGCATCCAATCCGCACCACCATTTCTGAAATGGGACCGCTGTTGCTGTCGCGGCTGATGGATCTGACCGATGCCCAGGAAGGAGTGCTCAATATTGCCTTTCGCATTGCTGACGAAGAGGGTCTGTTGCTGCTCGACATGAAAGACCTGCAGTCAATGCTGACGAATATTGCTGACCGGGCCGGGGAAATATCTCGGCGACTTGGCAATGTGTCAAAGCAGTCGGTGGCAGCGATCCAGCGGTCGCTTTTGGTGCTCGAACAGCAAGGCGGCGATCATTTCTTCGGTGAACCGGCGCTGGAAATTGCTGATTTGATGCGGACCACGCGCGATGGTCGTGGATCGATCAACGTTCTGGCGGCTGACAAATTGATGATGTCGCCGCGCCTATACGCAACTTTCCTGCTTTGGTTGTTGTCAGAATTGTTTGAGGAACTGCCTGAAGTCGGCAATCCCGATAAGCCGAAACTGGTGTTTTTCTTCGACGAAGCACATCTGTTGTTTGATGACGCGCCCAAGATTCTGGTCAAGCGGGTCGAACAGGTGGTCAAGCTGATCCGTTCAAAAGGAGTGGGCGTCTATTTTGTCACCCAGAACCCGCTGGACGTGCCTGATGGGGTTTTGGCGCAATTGGGCAACCGCGTGCAACACGCATTGCGCGCCTATACGCCACGCGAGCAAAAGGCGGTGAAGACAGCGGCTGAAACATTTCGCCCCAACCCCGATTTTGATGCCATGGAAACAATCACAAATCTCGGCATTGGTGAAGCACTGGTTTCCACGCTCGCACGAAAGGGAGTGCCTTCCATGGTGCAGCGCACTCTCATCCGGCCGCCACAGTCGCGGTTGGGAACGCTGACCAAGGAAGAACGGCGCAGCGTTATCAATAACAGCCCGGTTTACGGTCAGTATGATAAGGGATTGGATCGCGAATCCGCCTTTGAAATTCTGTCGAAACGGGCCGAGGAAAAAGCCCGGGCCGAGGAAGAGCAACGCCAGCGTGAGGATGAAGAAAAGAAGCGGTTGAAACAAAACCGCTCCAGGGGCCGCACCCGCCGTTCGTCGCGCCAGTCGGTCGGCGAAGCAGCGGTGAAGTCGATCACACGATCGATAGCCACGTCACTCGGTCGTGCCCTTGTGCGAGGTATTCTCGGCAGTTTGAAGCGCGGTTTTTAGACCCAGCCTCAAACGGGCTTGCCATTTGGGCTAATCAGGCCGTTTAAATCAGCCAGCACCAGTTCAGGCGACATGTCCTTGTATTCGTCTGGCTGATTGCCGCGATTGCACCAAACGGCGCGAAAGCCGAAATTGGCTGCTGCGGCGACGTCCCAGCGGTTCGATGATTGAAAAGACACCGCATCGGGATAAAGGCGGAAATCGTCAACCACCATTTGGTAAACTTCCGGCATCGCCTTGAACGTGTTTATGCGGTCGACTGAAATCACGTTGTCTACGAGATCGGTAATGCCGGCGGATTTCACAGCAGCTTCCAACATACCCGAGGATCCGTTGGACAGGATACCGGTGTGGACATCAGCTTCCTTCAAAGCCCGCAACACGGCGGGCACCTCGGCAAAACAGTCAAGCTCCCAATAAGCATCGAGCAACAGGTTTTTGGAGCTCTTGTCTGCATCAGGAAATTTGTCAAACGCATAGTCGAGCGCTTGCTTTGTAAGTTCCCAGAAATCCAGATAGCGACCCATCATTGTGCGTGTCCAGGTGAACTCCAACTGTTTGGCACGCCACGCATCGGATAATTGTGCATGATCTGGGCCCACAGCGTCGGCATGCTTGCGGACAGCCGCGTGGACATCAAACAGGGTTCCATAGGCATCAAAGACGTAGGCGCTGTGCATTTCAATCTCTCCAAAATTTCACACACTGGAACGCAGGTTGATCATTGCGTCAAGTTGGGCTTTGGGCGAAAGTGCAAAAATGTTCAATTTCACGATGTATTGATGGATGACCGATTTTAGCGACACATGGACCTACAAAGATGACGCCTGGCATGAGGGCAATGTTCCTGTGGTCGGCGCCCGCGAACATGCTTTCTGGCTTGGCTCCAGCGTGTTTGACGGAGCCCGCGCCTTTGAGGGAGTAACACCCGATCTGGATTTGCATTGTGAGCGGGTCAATCGCTCCGCTGCGGCGCTTGGGTTGCAGGCGACAAAGTCGGCGGAAGAAATTTATTCGTTGTGTAAAGAAGGGGTGGCGAAATTTCCCGACGATGCGGCGCTTTATATCCGACCGATGTATTATGCGACTCACGGCAGCCCGATGGCCGTTGCGCCATTGCCGGAATCTACCAAATTCATCATTTCAATTTATGTCACGCCGATGGCCGCACCAACCGGGTTCAGCGTTACCTTGTCGCCATTTCGCCGCCCGACCCAGGAATGCATGCCGTTGGATGCCAAGGCAGGCTGTCTCTACCCAAACAATGCCCGGGCGCTGACGGAAGCAGCGGGCCGCGGTTTTGGCAATGCGCTTGTGCTGGACATGCTCGGCAATGTTGCCGAACTGGCGACGGCCAATATTTTCATGGTCAAAGACGGTGTGATCTATACACCGGCGCCAAATGGAACTTTTTTGTCAGGAATTACCCGTCATCGGGTAATATCGTTGCTGGACGAAGCCGGTTATGACGTGCAACAGACAACATTGAAAGTCTCTGATTTTGAAGAGGCGGACGAAATTTTTGCAACCGGCAACATGTCTAAGGTGATGCCGATTACAAAATTCGAAGATCGCGACTTGCAACCGGGACCGATCGCGGCCAAAGCGCGGGAACTATATTGGCAATTTGCACATGCACTTGCCGCTTAAAAAATGTGTACTTTTGAGGAGACCTTAAATGGCTTTTACCCTTCCTGATCTTCCCTATGCTTATGATGCGTTGGGCGACTATATGTCAGCGGAAACGTTCGAATATCATCACGACAAACACCACAAGGCCTATGTCGATAATGGCAACAAGCTGGCCGAAGCTGCCGGCATGTCCGACATGTCTTTGGAAGAAATAGTTGTCGCCAGCCACGGCTCCAATGCCGGTCTGTTTAATAACGCTGCCCAACATTATAATCACATTCATTTCTGGAACTGGATGGCACCAAATGGCGGTGGCACGTCCTTGCCGGGCGATCTGCAGGCAGCAATTGATTCCGATCTTGGCGGTTATGACAAATTCAAGGCCGATTTCGTCGCTGCAGGCATGACCCAGTTCGGTTCAGGCTGGTGCTGGGTATCGGTCAAAGACGGCAAACTGGAAATATCAAAAACACCAAACGGCGAGAACCCGCTGGTCCACGGCGCCAGCCCGATCCTCGGCTGCGACGTATGGGAACACTCCTATTACATCGATTATCGCAATGCTCGTCCGGCCTATCTGGAAGCATTTGTCGATAACATGATCAATTGGGATTATGTGGCTGAAATGTATGCTGCAGCCAAGGGCTAAGCGCCCGACAAATTGTTGGTTTTTGTAAGGGCTCTACGGATTGTGGAGCCCTTTTTTTGCTAAAAAAACCTGCAGATCGCGCACTTCAAGACTGTGTTAGCATGCTGCGACCGGCCCTACGGTTTGTTGAAACGGGCGGGTGTGGGCCGGGTGCAAAAAGGAGAACAAAGTCATGATCATGCGCATTTTTCAGGTGACAACGAGACCTGGCAAAGAAGTCGAATTTGCCCGGTTTTTCTACGAAACCGCAATTCCGCTGATGAAGCAGACCAACGGCATCGTGTCGGTGTTGCCCGGTGCGTCGAGGCCAGATACTCCGCGGGAGTTTAGTTTTGTGATGGTGTGGGAAAGCCTGGACTTCCTCAAAGCTTTTGTTGGTGAAGACTATCAAAATCCGCATATCGACCCGGCGGAAGCCGAGCTGGTCGAGTCGCGTACAATTAAGCACTATGATCTGGTCGCTGAGTGACGGAGGGGTTAGACTTGGCCACGCCTGCCGTGCTGAATCGCCGTGCGAGGCGATCCAAACCATGTCAGGCAATTTGATTTCATTAGACCGATGCCGACGGCCATTGATACAGTTATCCCCACAATTGACTTATATCTTGTCCTGATCGGGAATAAACGCTAAGACTGCCTCGTCCTCTCCAGAGATGTATATTTGGAGATCAGGCACCGGGAGAGCCCGTTCCCAGATGAACGGCACCGAAGGAGCAATCGCCCCAGAAACTCTCAGGTAAACGGACTGGGTCTGATGCGGGACAATCTGGAAAGACTGAATTGTGGAAGCAATTCGTCACCCAAGGAGTAAGAGCTGAGTACAGCTTGCATCTCTCAGGTCCAACGACAGATGGGGTCGCGAGTTTTCTTGCGGGCTTCTGTCGTGCCAAAATTCAACAGAATTCCCAAAGATTTCCTGCGTTTATCAACAGATCCGCAGGTATTAGACGTGCGGATACCATCCTCTAGGAGGGGAATATGGAAGCACTTACAAACTTTGTCGGCTGGATAAATGGTATCGTGTGGGGCGTACCAATGCTGGTTCTCATACTTGGCGTTGGATTTTACCTGACATTCGGGCTCAAGTTGTTAACAATCATCAAGATCCCATTCGGATTTGATCTGCTCTGGAAGGGGCGCATTCCCGGGGATGATTCGGGAATCAGTCCGTTCAACGCACTCATGACATCGCTTGCCGCGACCATCGGCACCGGGAATATCGCGGGTGTCGCGACAGCGATTTTCCTGGGTGGCCCGGGTGCGGTATTCTGGATGTGGATGACTGCATTGGTTGGAATGGCAACCAAATATGCCGAGGCTGTTCTTGCCGTTCGCTTTCGGGAAACCGATGAACGTGGCAAACATGTCGGTGGTCCGATGTATTACATCAAAAACGGACTTGGTGATAACTGGAAATGGCTGGCAGTCTGCTTTGCCCTGTTTGCAGGAATTGCCGGCTTCGGCATCGGCAACATGGTGCAGGCCAATTCGATCGCCAATGCGCTAAATGCCAATTTTGCCATTCCTGAATGGGTTACTGGTGTTGTTCTTGTCGTTCTGGTCGGTGCGGTTCTGCTGGGTGGCATTGAACGTATTTCTGACGTTGCCGGCAAGCTGGTTCCATTCATGGCAATTGCGTATATTTTGGCGGCCATGATTGTGTTGATTATCAATATCGACGGAATTCCTGGTGCCATCGGCCTGATCTTTACGCATGCGTTTACGCCATCCGCAGCAACCGGTGGTTTTGCCGGAGCCGCAGTATGGGCTGCCATTCGCTTTGGTGTGGCGCGCGGTGTGTTTTCAAACGAAGCCGGTCTGGGTTCTGCCCCGATTGCTCACGCGGCGGCTTCCACGAAGGGTCCGGTCAGTCAGGGTCTGGTTGCGATGCTTGGAACATTCATTGATACGATTATCGTGTGTTCGTTTACCGCTTTGGCAATTATATCAACTGGCGCATGGACGAGTGGCGAAACTGGTGCTGCACTGACATCTCATGCATTTGACCTCGCGCTACCCGGGTTTGGTGGTTACATCATCGCGATTGCACTGACCGTCTTTGCATTCACGACGATTCTTGGCTGGAGTTATTACTGCGAGCGTTCGTTGCAATATCTGTTTGGTGTGAAAATCATCATGCCATTCCGCGCCGTCTGGTCTTTGGCCGCCCTGGTTGGAGCTACACTGAAACTGGGATTTGTATGGTTGTTAGCGGATACGCTGAATGCCCTGATGGCCATTCCAAACCTCGTTGCTCTGGCATTGCTCAGTCCTTTGGTGTTCAAAATCACCAAAGAATTCTTTGAGTCCAGAGGAAAATCAGAAGACAATCCTTTCTAGCATTGTCGCTTTCTGGCGGGGCAAAAAGTGGTCCCGCCAGAATGAATCAGAATATTTGATACCGAAATTACCGCCTAAACCTTGTTCGCCACTTTCAGTGCGAAGGCGTAGACCAGCGCGACTTCTTCAAGATAGGCAAAACGGCCGGTTTTACCAAAATGGCCGGACCCCATATTTGTCTTCAGCAAGATCGGCGAATTGCCGTTTGTGACTTCGCGTAGTTTGGCGACCCATTTTGATGGTTCCCAATATTGCACCCGAGGGTCGGTCAGTCCCGACAGGGCAAAGATCGGCGGGTAGGCCTGTTCATGCACATTGTCGTAGGGCGAATAGTTGGCGATGATTTGATATTCCTGTTTGCTTTCAATCGGATTGCCCCATTGGCTCCATTCGCCCGGTGTCAGAGGCAAAGAGGCATCCAGCATCGTATTGAGCACATCAACAAATGGAACCTGGGCAATGATCCCGGAAAACAGGTTTGGTGCCATATTGACCACAGCGCCCATCAACAGGCCACCGGCTGAACCACCCATCGCAACTATCTGCCCGCTGGACGTGAAGCCTTCTGCAGCGAGATGTTCTCCGCTGGCAATGAAGTCTTTAAAGGTTTTGGGCTTACCGGCTTTCTTGGTTTGCTCATACCAATTGCGCCCCTTTTCATCGCCACCTCTGATATGGGCGGTGCAATAGACAAATCCCCGATCCACCAGGCTTAATCGGTTGTGCGAAAAGCCAGCTGGCATGCCGGCACCATAGGAACCGTAGCCATAAAGCAGGCAGGGTGCGGTACCATCAATTGGCGTGTCTTTGTGATGGAGGACGGTCAATGGCACCAATTCGCCATCTTCGGTGGGGGCCTGCAGGCGGCGCACCACGTAGTCTGAGGCATCATGACCGGACGGGATCTCCTGTTGCTTGCGCAACACCCGGTCCCGGTTCACCATCTCATAGTCCCAGACCTGAGCCGGTGTTGACGGTGAGGAATAGGAAAAGCGGATAGTCGTTGTATCGAATTCATAGCCTGAGCCAGCGCCCAGTGAATAGGCTTCTTCGTCAAACGAAACGGTGTGTTCCTCGCCGGTTGCCAATTCACGAATGACAATGCGGGGAAGGGCGTTTTCACGCTCGAGGCGCACCAGATGATGTTTTACAGCAAACGTCGATACCAGCAGGACATCACTGCGATGGGGCAGGATTTCTACCCAGTGCTGTTCGTGCGGCGCGTCAACAGTTGCGGTCACAATTCTGAAGTTTTCGGAATTGCCTGAATTGGTGGTGATGAAGAGAGTGTCGCCATGCAGATCGACACCATATTCGTGACCAGCACGACGCGGGCAAACCAGAGTCATGTCCTTTGATGGCGCGTCGGCAGGGAATATCCACACCTCGTCTTCATCATTTTGGCCGGTATGCAGGGTCATCCATTTGCCGTCCAAAGACTTGCCGATGCCAACGTAAAAACGTGGATCGGCTTCTTCAAAGATTAGCTCGGCCGGTTGTCCGGGGCGCTTGTAATAGACGGCGTTGGGGCGATGGTTCTCGTCGACCTTGACGTAGACGAAGCTTTGACTGTCACCGCACCACTGAAAACTGCCGACATCGCGGATAAGTTCGTCGCTGTCGGTTCCACTCTCCAGGTCGCGGATGCGCATGTGGTGGTACTCGGACCCGTTATTGTCGACACTCCATGCAAGCTTTTTGTGGTCCGGAGAATGACTCATCAAGCCAAGCGAAAAATACTCAGTTCCTGCGGCTTCTTCTGGTCCGTTAAAAAGGATTTCTTCCTCGCTGCCCTGGCGTTCTGTGCGAATGAACAGGGGGTATTCCTTGCCTTCTTCATAGCGACTTGAATAAGCATAGGGACCATCGGGTGCCGGCACCGAGGAATCGTCCTGCTTGATGCGTCCCTTCATCTCTTCAAATAACGTATCCTGCAGTGTTGATGTATCGGCCATCAAGGCTGAATAATAGTCGTTTTCGGCTTCCAGATAGGTGCGAATATCCTGCGGCAACAGGTCAGGGTCACGCATTACATCCTGCCAGTTATCAGCCTTCAGCCAGGCATAATTGTCCACCAATTCAATACCATGATGGTTGGACGTGCTGCGGCGTTGTTCAGCTTTGGGAGCTGCAAGCTTACCAAGATCAAATGTCACTTATGCGTCCTTGTCGGAATCGTCGGATGGGTCAAACTGCAAAGCTGCGCCATTCATGCAATAGCGAAGCCCTGACGGTGCCGGTCCATCGGGAAAAACATGGCCAAGATGACCATCACAATCTGCGCAACGGACTTCGGTGCGTTTCATGAACAGTTTACGATCAGAATGTTCGGTTACGCTGTCTGCATCGGTGGGCGCATAGAAGCTTGGCCAGCCGGTACCGGAATCAAATTTGGTCTGGGTTTCAAACAACGGCTTGCCACAGCCTGCACAGGTGAACATGCCGTCGCGTTTTTCGTTGTTCAGCGGGCTGGTGAATGCCCGTTCGGTGCCTTCTTGACGCAACACACGATATTGCTCGTCGGTGAGTTCCTGACGCCACTCGGCGTCTGTTTTCTGTAATTTCGGCATGACCGTTCTCCTACTTTCCAATCCCCACTTAAGTGGCCGGGAAACCAATAACAAGCGGTTGTGCCGACACCGGGGACAGGGGCTTATGTGAGGCTGATCAGATTGACCGCCAGAGCGGCGCCCAAAAGGATGGCAAGCCACAACACCATGGCGCCGGTTGGCTGAACATGCTCAAAGCGTCCACCCGGGCCATACAGGCGCCGCAACAGCAATTGCGCGGCATTGAGGGAGTGTCCGGCACCGCGTGCCAGTTCGTTCCACACAGTGCGGATTACCGCCATGACCAGCCCGAACACGCTGGGTGCGAGTTTGCGATACAACCAGTCTGTGTCGAGGTTGATGGTGCGCGTTTCGGCAGGAAAGAAGCCGTATCGCATCAACAGGGCAAAGGCCAGGAGTGCAAACACAAGCAATTGCAGTTGCGCCAGAACATGGGCTGTGGTGTAGGGCTGATAATCCACCTCATAAGGCAGCAGGGCGTAAAGTGTTGACGGGAAAACGCCGACAAAAATACAGGCAAATGCGGTCAGGCCCATGGCGATCAGCATATGAGTTGGTGCCTCTTTGGGTCGTTTGCCGCTGTCGTGGGAGAAAAACGCGAAATACGGGATTTTGATGCCGGAATGGCTGAGCACTCCGGCAGAGGCAAAAACCAGCGCCGCCCAGACCCATGGATATCGGTTCTCGGCAGCGGCATCGAGGATCAGTGATTTTGAGACAAAGCCGGAAAACAGCGGAAACGCAGAAATTGATGCCGCGCCGACGATGCAGAAAATCATGGTCAGCGGCATCGTTCGGTAGAGGCCGCCCAGTTCTGAAGCCTTGGAGGTGCCCGTTCGGTACAAAACGGCTCCCACGGACATGAACAAAAGCGCTTTGTAAAGGATGTGGCAAAATGCGTGGGCGGCTGTTCCGTTCAGTGCCAGTTCGGTACCGACGCCAACGCCGACAACCATGAAACCCAACTGGTTGTTCAATGAATAGGCCAGGACACGCCGCAAATCATTTTCGATTTCAGCAAAGAATATCGGAAACAAGGTCATTATCGCGCCGATATAGACCAGCATTTCGGTGCCCGGGAATGCCCGCGCCAGACAGTAGACTGCCATTTTTGTAGTGAATGCCGACAGGGTCACCGTGCCTGTGACAGTGGCAGCAGGATAGGAATCCTGCAGCCAGTTATGCATTAGCGGGAAAGCGCATTTAATGCCGAAGGCGATGAAAATGAACCAGGTACCCAGTCCCCAGCTCTCGGGGCCGGTGCCGGTCAGACGGTCAAACGCGATGGAACCAGTGGCCCGGTAATGCAGGGCAATACCGGCAATCAATATGACACCGGAACCAATCTGAATGATCAGATAACGCATGCCGGTTGCATAGGCACCTTTTGTGCGCCGTGCCCAGATCAGAAATACCGATGCCAGGGCTGTGCCTTCCCAATAGACAAACAATGAAATCAGGTCGCCGGCAAATACCGCCCCGATGGCGGTGCCGGCATAGAGAAGGGTGGCAATCTGTTGCACCCAGTCCTTTACGTGCCAGGCATAGATGGCGGCGAGAAATGCGGCCGTCGAGAAGATCAGGCCAAAAATGACCGACAATTTGTCGACCCTCATCAGGGTAACTTCGATGCCCGCAAGCGTCGTCATGCCGTGCAGTCCCGGCGTCGCATTCCAGATCAGAATGCCGCTTAGAACAGGCACAATTAGTGTTACCACCGCCCGAATATTACCCTTCGGCAACAGTGGCAGAACCAACGCTCCAAGCACAAAAAGATAGACCGGCGATTGCAGATAGGGTTGCAGGAACTCAGGCATCGCCGTGCTCCTTCACATCCAGCTCGTCCTCTGGATAGTCTTCAGTGTCGATAACGTGCGGCGCGTAATAGTCTTCACGCCGTCCAATAATGTTTTTGAGGACCTTGGTGGCGAATATGATGAATGCAAATGCCAGGAAACCGAAAAAGGCATAGAAGCCGATCAGGTCTTCGCTTTCAAACTTGCCATGGCGCAAGTGGAAGAAATCGGCGATCAACAGCAGGGCGCAGAACCCGGCCAGACCGTAGATCATTTTCATGATGACATCAGGCTGTTCGAGCTTTGTCAAAGCCTTGCCAATGGGCCCCAGATTGTCGTTTGACTTATCGGCCATGATTATGATCCTCCCAATACGATGGGGGCGAGGAATTCTTCAATCTTCCCGGCATAGAAAAACAAAACCAGACATCCAGCCGCGGTGATGCAGGGTGGCAGGACGCACAGGATTGGTGCCTCTTTAAGATTTTCACGGAAGCTTTTGCTGTCGGCGTCGGACTTGATTGAGCCGTCAAAAAAGCCGCGCGCAAAAATCGGTAGGAGATAGGCAACGTTCAGCGCGGAACTCAGCATCAAAACACCTATCATGACTTGCTGACCAGCATCAGCTGCTCCGACCATCAACAGCCATTTGCTCCATGAGCCACCGAGCGGTGGAAGCCCGATAATACTGAGTGCACCGACCCCAAATGCAATGAATGTAAAGGGCATGGCTCTTCCCAGCCCGCGCATCTGACTTATTTCTGTCTTGTGGGTCGCCACATATATCGCCCCGGCGCACATGAACAATGTGATCTTGCCGAAGGCATGGGTGACGATGTGCAATCCACCACCGATAGCTCCCATGGATGAGGCGAGGGCAACCCCCAATGTGATGTAGGAAAGTTGGCTGACAGTGGAATAGGCCAGTCGGCGTTTCAAATTATCCTGTTGCATGGCGATCAGCGACGCAGCCAGAATTGAAAAGGCCGCCAGCCACATCAGCCATTGAGACGCGCCGGTATTGGCCAGATTGTCGATGCCGAAAATGTAGACACCGATCTTCAGCATCGAAAACACACCGGCCTTCACAACCGCCACTGCGTGGAGCAGGGCGCTGACCGGAGTTGGCGCCACCATAGCTGCGGGCAACCAGCGGTGAAACGGCATCAGCGCCGCCTTACCAATGCCAAAGGCGAACAGAGCCAGCAATATGGCCAGAAAACCGGCTTCGGTCTTGTCTGTCAGAATGCCGCCCGGCGTAAAGTCCATCGTACCGGTAATGACATAGGTCCAGACGATGGCCGTCAGCAGAAAGACGATACTGGTGCTCATCAGGATGCCCAGATATGTGCGCCCACCGGCCTTTGCTTCGGGGGTCTCCTTATGGGCCACAAGCGGGTAGGTGGAAATCGTCAGTAATTCGTAGAACAGAAATAAGGTCAGCAGGTTGGCCGAGAAGGCAATTCCCATTGTGGCAAAGATCGCAAAGGCAAAACAGGCGAAGAAACGGGCATGCTTCTTCTCGTTATTGCCGCGCATGTAGCCAACCCCGTAGACATGGGTTGCAATCCACAGCGACGACGCGACCAGTGCGAAGATCAGACCAAGGGGTTCAATCTTGAAAGCGATGGCGATACCGGGGTTAAAATTCCACCAGCTGGCTTCGATCACCTGTCCCGACTGAAACTGCTGCAGGATGGCTATAACGGTCCCAAGCAGGGCAATGGAGACAAGCAGTGTCAGCCCATCGCGCAGATTGGGTTGTTTGGCGAATATTAAACAGCCAATGGAGGCAGCAAGAGGTAGCGCCAGCGCCGTCAGGATCAGGTTTTCCGGAGTCACGGCCGCCCCTCCGTTCCCATGATTATTGCGTCCTGTGCAAATCTGCCATCAAACAGGGATTGAGCTGCAATATCAGATACATGAACGGTGAAGTCTGCATCAAACCCGAACCACAGAGTTGCAAGTATCAAGCACCACATGGGAACCAGCAACGATATGGGGGCTTCTGTTGCCTGACTGTCCTTGGGGAGGGGTTCCAGATACAGAACTTCAACAAATTTCCAGACGTAAACGACAGCGATCAGCGACGACAAAACGATCATCAACGAGACCGGCCAAAGTCCGGCTTCAAGCGCTGCCATCAACAATATCCACTTGGATACAAATCCAACTGTGCCCGGCACACCGATCAAGCTGAGACCACCCACGACAATCGCCGCACAGGTCCATGGCATTTTTTTGCCAAGTCCCGACATGTTGGCCATCAATGGAGAGCCGATCTGATAAATGATCGCCCCGGCAGCTAAAAACAGCGCACCTTTGGTCACAGCATGGTTGAACAGGTGAACCAGGGTTGCACTCAATCCGGTAGCGCTGAACAGCGCGATGCCGAGCAACATGTAGCCAATTTGCGCAACACTTGAATAAGCCAGCATGCGTTTCACATTGATCTGGAATACCGCGATGAAAGAGGCCGCAAACATGGCAATCACCGCGAACGGGAAGAAGATATATTTCAGGGTATCCTGTTCAAATCCGAATTTGATCGAAAACACCGAGAACATAAATCTGATGACGACATAGATGGCGACTTTTGTAGCCGTGGCCGCCAGAAATGCCGAGACTGCGGAAGGCGCATAGGTATAGGCCCCGGGGAGCCAGCGATGCAGCGGGTAGATTGCCAGCTTCAACCCCATGCCGATGACGATAAAGGCAAAGGCCGAACGCACCGTGCGATTGCCTTCCATCGAAGCCAGTCGCTCCGACAGGTCAACCATGTTGAGCGTTCCGGTGGCCATGTAGATCAGGCCCAGACCGATGACGAAAAAAGTTGCGCCAATTGTCCCCAACACCAGGTAATCATAGGCGGCAGACAAGGCGCGGCGATCCTTTTCGGCCCCCAAAGCAACCAGCACATAAGTTGACAGGGACGAGATCTCTAAAAACACAAATACGTTGAAGGCGTCGCCGGTAATCGTAACACCCATCAATCCGGTAAAGCACAGCATGAAACAGGCATAGAAAAGCGTGTGGTTCTTCTCGGCGATCTCCTTTTCAATGCTGGTGCGGGCATAGGGCAGGACCGCCAGGCTGATTGCCGCGACGATCAACAGAACCAGCGCGTTGGCGGCGTCTATGCGATATTCAATACCAAGTGGCGGAGCCCATCCGCCAATGTGATAGGAGAGCACCGCGCCGTCCTTGACCAGCATCAACAGGTAAATCGATAACAGAAACGACCCGATCGAAGCGGCGAGGCTGAGCAGGAATGCGACGCTGCGGTTGCCAAATAGCATCGCCAGCGGAGCAGCAACCAATGGCAAAAGCACCACCAGAATGGCGGCGTGATTTTCGACGAGTGACATCATGAACTGCGTGATGCCTCCTTCGCCACTTGGTCGATTTCTGCCTGGCTTTTCTGGCGATCCAGTTCGAGTATCTCGTCTTCCTCAATGGTTCCGTAAGACTCGTTGATGCGCACAATCAGGGCCAGACCCAGCGACGTGGTTGCAATGCCGACCACAATCGCTGTCAGAATCAGTACATGGGGTAGCGGGTTTGAATAAATTTCATCCGGATTATCGGTTAAGATCGGCGCAGTGCCACCACTGATCTTCCCCATCGAAATATAGAGCATAAAGACGGCCGCCTGAAACAAGTTCAGCCCGACAATCTTTTTGAGCAAATTGCCCCGAGCCACAACAATATACAGGCCCGTCAGCATCAAGATGACAAACAACCAGTAGTTGATGTGACCAAAGATGAAGTCGAGGTCAAACTCGATTGCCATCACCTACCACTCCTTGTCATCGAGAGAAGGTGGACGGCCGGCAAACGAGTAGAAGATCGCCATCATCACGCCAAATACGGTTACGCCGACGCCCAGCTCAACCGCGATAATGCCCCAGTGCTGGCCCTGATATCCCTTTTCGCCCAACACATTATAGTCAAGAAAATTGCCGCCCAGTGCCATGTTGACAATGCCGGTCCCCGCAAAGAGGAGCACGCCGAGCGCTACCAGTTGGTGAACAACATAATCGGGGAAAATCCGGCGCAGGCGACGCAGGCCAAAGACAATCCCAAAAAGAATAAAACCAACGGCAAAAATCACGCCGGCCTGAAACCCGCCGCCCGGCCCAAAGTCGCCGTGAAACTGGACATAAAGGCCATAAAGCAGGATCGGCGCTACCAGGATTTTGGTGATGACGCGCAATATCAGGTGGTGATCCATCAATCGTCCCCCCGTTTTCGGCGTCGCGGCCGACGTCCCAGGCCGCTGATCAACAAAATCACGCCCAGACCTGCCGTGAAAACAACCGTGGTTTCACCTAATGTGTCATAGCCGCGATAGCTGGCCAGCACTGCCGTTACAACGTTGGGAACATGAATGTCTTGCGGTGTTTTACGAATGTAGTCGGGGCCTACATGTTGTTGAACCGGTGCATCAGGAGCGCCAAAGTTTGGCATGTCCAAAGTGCCGTAGATCAACACCAGACCCGTCAGGACGACGATCACCAATGGTACGAGCGAATAACTTGAGGGTTGCTTTTCGCTGCGGGCTGTCAGGGCGATGGTTCCAAGCATCAAAACTGTTGAGATCCCGGCCCCAACCGCGGCTTCCGTGAAGGCCACGTCAACCGCATCCATCAACACAAACAACATGGCGGCCAGCAGACTGAACACTCCGGCAAGCATGACAACAGCAAACAATCGGCGCACCAATGCAATGGCGATGGCCGTGGCTATGAGCGCAAAAAACAACAGGCTGGTGAGAACTAACTCCATCAGGTTTTCTTTCTGATTGTTTTGCTTGCTTTGGCAGTATTTGACGATTTGGCGGATGAGGCGGCTTTGGCTTTTTTGGGTTTGCCCTTGTTTGGTTTGCCCTTGTTTGGTTTGGGTGGGACTGTTGCGGTTACGTCTTCGACCATGTCGTGGGGGCGGGAACCTGACATGAATGCAGCATTGGCGACGGCATGGGAGGCGGTTGGGCCAGTGATAAACAAAAACAATACGATCAGAGCCAATTTTGCAGTTACAAGCGACACTCCACCCTGCAGCATCATGCCCAGCAGAATTAGTCCGACGCCGGCAGAATCAATGATCGAGGCAGCGTGCAGCCTGGCCCAGAAGTCCACCAGGCGAACCATGCCCAGCGAGCCAACGAACAAAAAGAATCCACCAACGATGAAACTCGTCCACGAGAGGATATCGACCAACACAGATATCATTATTTCGCTGGCTCCTCTGGCTCGGGTGCCATGATGGAGTCGGCGTCTTCTACGGCATCCCCCAAACGACGGTATCTGAAGAACTTCAATACTGCGATCGTGCCAACGAAATTGATCAATGCATACAAGAGGGCGATATCGAGAAAATCCGGACGACCGGCCAGGAAGCCCACGGTTCCAATCAACAATACGGTACAACTGCCAAATGTATTGAGAGCCAGCACCCGGTCATACAAAGTCGGACCGGCAAACAAGCGGACCATCAGGATCGCCATGCAAAGGAATATCAGGAGGCTGATAAAGGAAAACATGATCACGACGCCTCACGTTTTTCCGGGTGTTCCAGAGCGCAGACGCGGGCACCCATATCTTCCAATCCTGCCATGTCTGCTGCGTCGTCTGTCAGCGCATGCACAATCAGATGATCGGATTCTGTTTCCACTGTGACCGTGCCGGGTGTGATGGTTATGGAATTGGCAAACACTACTTTTGCAATGTCTGATTTTTGCCGAGCTGCAACACCAATTAACCGCTGTTGCTTGGGCATGACTTTCGCCAGAATTACTTTCGACACTGCCCAATCCGCTTTGCCAATTTCAACTGTCAGCCAGAAAAGATAGCGCAAACCGGCAAACAAACGAAAACGTTGTAAAATCGCCGTGTCATCGACTAGTCCCAGTCGGGAAATTATCCACACGCACAGGATTGATGATATGGCGCCAAAAATGATGATCAGCGGCTGGTAAACTCCAGACATGATGAGCCACAAAGCAAACAGACCCAGGATCTGTACTATAGCTCGCATCATTGACACCCTCTCCCAGTGTGCAGAATTCATGCAACAACATCAGGGACATCGCCGCACGTCATTTATGGACGTGAAACCGGGGCTAGTTCAATAGTCAAGCCGCAGCGCACACACAGTTTTGTAATATAGCTACACCGGGCCTGCCTCTGTTGGGTTGGGCGGACGAACGGCTCGGAGTGCACTCATCGGTGGAGATGGGAAAAACATTACAACTATAGGTAGAACAATATTATCCAATAATAGGCAACAATATAATTTGACAGACTATATGAAACAAATAGTATTAATCCAAAATTAGAAAAAACTAGGGTTCTTTGCAAATTAAGATCCCGGTTTGTCGTCGCTTGAATAAATATTAATAAGAATTCATCATGAAGGCGAGTACGTATTTTGGTTATAGAGAGCTTAGATAAAAGAGAACCGTTGATATTGGAATACACCACCGATCTGGTTTGTGCATTCCTGGATAAAAATCCCATCCCGGTGTCCGAACTTCATCTCGTCATTGAGAGCGTGCATGCCACGTTGTCGGGACTGGATGGTGGAAGCGAAAGTGCGGCATCTTCATCGCTCAAGCCTCCAATTCCGATCAAGAAATCGATCAGTCATGATTATATTATTTGTCTGGAGGATGGGCAGCGGTTCAAGTCATTGAAACGCCACCTGAAATCGCGATACAACATGACGCCGGAAGAATATCGTTCAAAATGGGGATTGCCGCTGGACTATCCCATGGTTGCACCCGGATACGCCGAGAAGCGTTCGCAACTGGCAAAAAAGATGGGACTGGGTCGACGCCGGGATAACCGATAGCAAGAGAGGCGTTTGAACTTCAGTTCACCGCAGGTCGCAGCACTTTTTGCGGCCACCAAAGCGCCCAACTTTCAAATAGACCGGACAAATTGACCGTTTGACGGTAATAAGTTCGCCGCAAAAAGCTGTGAGTGCATAAAAAGATACTTATTTATCCCCGCTTCAGATAATAGGAATATAGTCCTATTATCTGATAAAGGGAGCCTGCGTCCATGAGGAAACTAAAAAACACGTCCAGCACACCTGGGTTACGTTGCAATCTGGAAGACCAATTGCACCGAATTCGAAAGGGCCAGGAGGCGAGACTGGACATCTGCGGGCTGGTCGACCGTCGCTCAAAGACAAATTGCACTCAGGATTACGGCCAGGATTCCGGGGAGAACAGGGAGGCTGGGTCGCCCGGCAGCGAATTGTATGATGGCAATCGTTCGCCTGTCATCGAATTCGCACGTGCCCATCTTTTTCGCGATTCTCTGTGCAGCCTTTGTGAACAGACTGTTGCACTTGCGCTGGATATACCACTCGACAGTTTTCAGGCGCGGACGCGATGTGGTGCAGACGTGGCGCTGGCCCGGCAGATCGCCATGTATTTGTGCCACACGACTTTCAGCCTGATGTTGACCGAAATCGGGCTGCATTTTCGGCGTGACCGAACAACGGTTTCCTATGCCTGCGCGCTGGTGGAAGACAAGCGCGACGACCTGGCCTTTGATGTTCTGATCAATCAGTTGGAATCGCTGTTGGTCGAAGCACGCAACGCGGTCGCGCTATGTTCAAAACAACCGCGCCATCAGGCGCGTCGCCTTGAGCTTGAATATCGCAATGCGACACCAGGACTTGCTGGTGAGTAACCTTATAATCATTGACGGAGACAAAATTGAACAAGGTAAAATCAAACCAGGCAAAGCAGGATCTTCGCCTGCTAAAATTCCTGTCGTCAGCTCGCGAGGCAAATTTCAGCGTTTTTGGTGATCCCCGGGAAGGCCGACTCCTGATGGTGCACTCGACATTGCCACGGTTAAAGATTGTCACAACGCAATTGGTCTTAAGTCGATTATTGCACGATGATCTGGTTACCATATCCGATGAGGCCTGCAACATGACGCAGGCTGGATATAGCCGGTTCAAACGCGAACAGGCGGCATCGGGTTCTGAGGTTGAATTCCAAAGTCAGCATCGCGAAATGGTTGAAGAAAGCATCGTGATCGACGGCGCTCGACATAAGGTTTCGCGCAATAAAAACGAATCGCCATTGTCGCGTTTGCGCACCCATACGGGAAAAGATGGTCAGCCGTGGTTGAGCGAAGCCCAGTTTCGTGCCGGAGAAGTATTGCGTAGGGACTTCACTCGTGCACAACTGGCAGCATCGGTGACATCCAACTGGCGAGCACCGGCGCTGGCGATTAATAAGACCAGCGGCAGCGGTGGGTGTGTTGAGTTGTCAGATGCGGCACTGGACGCCCGTCAGCGATATAACGGGGCACTCAGATCGGTCGGACCAGATCTGGCCAACGTGCTGACGGACGTGTGTTGCTACCTGAAGGGGCTACAAATGGTTGAGCGCGAACTGAACTGGCCACCGCGATCGGCCAAGCTGATGTTGCGGACCGGTTTGCAGTTGTTGGCACAATTTTACGGAACCAATGCCGGACGGCCCGAATATCGGATTGCTTCAAAACGAACGATTGACGGGACTGACCACGGCCAACGGCTCTAAATCCGGGCCAGAGTGGCCACGGCGGTGGCTTTGATTTTCCCGACCAGCGATTTCAGCCCATTTGATCTCTGTGGGGTAAGGTGTTCGGCCAGACCGATGGCCCGAAATGTTTGCTGTTCATCGAGCTGGGAAATCTCCTGCGGTGTCTTGCCCGAAAAGATTGAGAGCGCCACGGCCACCAACCCGCGCACGATATGGGCATCAGACGCGCCCCGAAAATAAAGCCTGCCGTCGTTGTAGTGGCTGATCAGCCAGACCTGGCTGACGCAACCCTGAACCTTGGTAGCGTCGGTCATTTCGTCTGGCGCTACCGGCACCAGAGCATTGCCCAACTCGATGAGATAGCCGTAGCGGTCCTCCCAATCGTCGAGGAAAGAGAAATTTTCAATAATCTCATCGATATCAACGTCGAGTGAAAGAGGGCGGTCCATAGTCGAAATTCCGGTGATCGGTTTCGCTCTAATTAGGGTCTCTTTTGGCTGCCTGCAATCGGCAGGTTGGATTAAAGCGTTTGGTTTTTCCAATTCGTTCAAATTTTGCCATCGGCTTAAGCATTTGGCAACAAATGTGAGCTGTTTAACGGTCGTTATGGGTGCATTGGGCTCCAGCACCGACGAATGAAAGCATTTGTTCACCAAACTCGTTCAAACAATGGACTGATACGATGATTTTTCACGCAAATGTCCGCTGAGATCGTCATGTTTAGTTTTCCGTTAAATCCCCTGTGCGACAGTGCAGTCAAGTTTAGTGCGTCACGTCCATATATCGAGGAATTGTATTGCGTCTCTCGTTTCCGAATTTGTCATTGCATGACATGACGGCCCCATGGGTACATGCGTCGGTTCCGTCCGGTTGTGAGGAGTTCAAGGAACATGCCCACTTCATTAAACACCATGCGATTGCCGGAATGATTGGCTTGTCGCTCATTCCAGCTGCTCTGGTGCTTAAAGACAATCTCAGCGGAATTGATGTGTTCATTTTGGCTCTGTTGGGGTCACCGCTCTTGTTGGCAGTTTTGGTGTCACGCAACGGCAAGTTGGAGATGGGCAAGCGGGCCACACTCTTCATTGTGACCATTTTTCTTGCCGTGTTGGTTGGCGCTACCGGCGCAACTCAATCACCTTTGATCATCCTGTTTGGCATTTTACCGCTGGAAACGGTGCTGTGGCGATGCAAATCGCCAATCAGATTGGGCATCGCTTTGATGACGACTGCCGCAATCGGGATCTGGGCAGCAACTTCTGTTTTCGCAGCGCTGCATTATTCAGTCGGTCTCCTTGAACAGTTTGGCTCAATGCAATGGTTTGCAATGCCGGGTGTCGCCTATGCATTGGTGACGGCGTTGCGCATTCAAAACCGTCTGTCGCAAAACGCCCGAAATCTGGCGCGGGAATCCAAGCGGATTGATTTGTTTTCCCGGCACAGCAATGAGTTGATCACCCGCCATGGCGCGGACGGGTCTACGCTTTTTGCAACCCCGGCGGCACGCGAGTTGCTCGGTGTTTCCAGCAAGGATCTGCTGGACTCCGGATTGCTCAACAAAGTGCACATTCAAGATCGTGTCATCTTGTTGAAAGCTTTGTCAGACGCCGTACAGCAGAACAGAGAACAGCTGCAACACATTCGGATTCGTGTTTCCGGCAGTGAAGCCCGTCTGTGGAAGCAAGTCGAAATCCGCTGCCGCGCCGACCGCAACAAGGACGGTGGACAGGCCGAAGCAATTTGCTCAATGCGTGATGTATCCAGCTTGAAAGCTCTGGAAGATGATCTGGAAAGGGCACACGCATCGGCCAGTGAGCTGAATGAAGCCCAACGGCATTTTCTGGCGACGATGAGCCATGAATTGCGCACGCCGCTGAATGCCATAATCGGTTTTTCCGACATCCTTGATCAGGAATTATTTGGCCGTCTGCCGCATGAAAAACATCGCGAATATGTGTCGTTGATACAAGATTCGGGCCGCCATTTGTTGAATGTCGTCAACGATATGCTTGATATGTCGCGGATTGAGGCCGGTAAATACGAATTGTCTCTCAGCACGTTTGCAATGCGTGAGATTGCCGATGCAACGATCGCGATGCTGCAGCCGATGGCGCTGAAAGGCGGTGTAAATGTAACCTGCAATATCAACGCTACATTGCCGGATATCAGCGCTGACAAGCGAGCCTGTCAGCAAATTCTGATCAACCTGCTTTCAAATGCAATCAAGTTTACGCCGGAAGGCGGCAAGGTCGTGCTCAGCGCCAAGCAATTTGGCCGGTCGCTGCGCATTCGTATGAAAGATGAAGGCATTGGCATTGATCAAAACTTCCTTTCGCGTATTGGCCAGCCCTTTATTCAGGCCGATTCTGGCCACCAGAGAAAATTTGAAGGCAGCGGCATTGGCCTTTCGGTTGTCAAAGGATTGGTCGCGCTGCATGGCGGCAAGTTCGACATCAAAAGCAAGCAAGGAGCCGGCACCGACGTTACAGTCACACTGCCGCTTGCATCTTTAGCTTCCAAACCCGTTCCGACAGATCATGCGAGCCAACTGGTTCATTTGAGCCAAAGCTCGATCCCCACAACACCCTCCCCGTTAGTAACCACCATCGTCAGCAAAGGAGATCGTCATGCACGCGTATCAGCCTGAACGTCTCATCCAAAAACCGTCCCGTATTTTTCAAGTTGTTGATGCACTGATGTGCCACCCGCGATTGTGCGCCGCAGCAGCATTGTCTGTTGCAGTCATGGGTTCAATTTGCGTGAATGCCATCTGGTATCAGCCGGGCAAACATCCTGCACCGTTATTTGCGACGCGGACTTTGGACAATGATGCATCGACCCGGTCAAACGACCTGGCCAAGGCCAAAACACCTGTAAAGGTAAGGCGGGTTGCCACTCAGACACTTTCTGAAGAGCAGTCCGGGGAATTGCTCAGAGAGGTTCAAACGGCACTTTCCGTGCGCGGTTATTATGGTGGCAAACTGGATGGGCTCTATGGGTCACGCACCAAAGGGGCAATTGAAGATTTCCAAAATGACCACAGCCTGTCGCAGGACGGCAAAGTCAGTCTGCGTTTACTGACGCAGGTTTTGATGTCGGCTTCCTCACGGCCTCAGGAAGTTCCTGTGCCATCAGCCAATCAGGTGGTCGAGAATGTCACCAAAGTCAAAACCGTCAAGGTTTCTGCGGCAAGTCCGATCGAGGCCGTCGATGGGCTCGTTGCCCGTATTCAGGCCGGATTGCGAGCTTATGGATATGATGACCTGATTGTCGATGGTCAAATGGGCCAGCAAACCGCCACGGCCATCCAGCGCTTTCAGTTGGATTATGGCATGAAGATCACAGGTGAGCCGTCTGATCTGGTGCTCAACAAACTGCGTGACATTGGTGCCTATGTCCAAGGCTAGTACCTTGGCACCGCCATGCGGGTAACTTCGGATTTTTGGGTGTCAGCGCTGATCCGCCGATGCCAGTTGGAGGGCGCTTTTTCAACCGTCATCCATAAGGGGGCCGCCGAGGCCGGGGCGATATTCGTGATCGTCAACAACCTGCAAGGTGCCAATTCACTGTTTGGACCTGCGCCGCAGGCCGACTATAGTTCAACCGGCCCTCAGCAACGGCAGTTTGAATGTCTGATGAGTGACGTTGAAACTACCGACATTGACGAGAAAATTGCCAGGGAACGGTCGTTCGATCCGGATATATGGGTGGTGGAGATCGAAGACCGGCAGGGTCGAAATTTTCTTCCCGAAACCTGAATTATGATGACTTGAGTGGTTTTAACCGGCAGCTTGTATCGGCTGCGCCGTGCTCTGTTCCGGCTTGCTGCTACCGGTATTGACATCGGCGCGCCGCTCACGACCACTTTCCAAATGAGGTTCGTGGTGGATTTGTGGATCTTTGGCTTTTGGCCACTGTTCAATGGCCGCGCGGCTCGAACCACTATTCAGTTTGGCATAGAAGTTTAGCGCTCTGCGGGCATTGGGTGCAGATAAGCCTATATTTGCGTGAGTTAGCAGCTGAATACGGTTGGCAAGAGCTGGTTCCACTTCAGCGGCATTGAGCAGTACCGCCAGCGTGTCGCCCGTCTTGTCTTGTAAAACCTGATGGGCGGTTGCCAGGGCCAAATTAAAACGTTTTTGCATCAACACCGCCATGGCCTGATGACTGCGGGCTCTGGCCGCCTTTTCAAAAGCCTTGCCGAAGTCAAATTCGTTTTCCATGGGCCTGGCCATGGGTGGCATTTTAATGTTTCTGCCGCGATCGGCTGCGGCAAGCAAGGCGTGTTCGGCGGCGTTTATGGGCGCGGGGGCAGGTGGTGCTTTGGCAATTGGCTGAACCCGTGTTCCAGCTTTTTCCGGACCGGACTGAGTTGAAGTCCCTGCACGATTTTCCCGGGCATCGATTTCAACGAACAGCGCATCGGCACTGCGGGTTTCCAGATTGCCCATCAGCGCATCATTGTCTTCCAGCGCAATCTGCACATCATCATCACCGAGGGTTTTCAAATGCTGCAGAAGGCTTGGACCGACATCCAGCCGTGTTGCAATCGCACGGGCATATTCGATATCCAGGCGATCAACAAGTCGCAGCAGGTCCAACTGCCCCAGAGCCTGTGAATGGGCCAGAATAGGCATTGCCACACTGAACGGTTCCATTGCCAGATACAGCGCGACAGAGCGGGGTGTAAATGTGCTGTGGGCCAGTCGCCGCGCAATAATCTGGCGCGTGGCAGACGTAACCTGGCCAACCAGAAGATTAAAAGCTTCGGTAAACTGGCCCAGCGACAATCGGTTATGGCTATCGATATCGCAAAACCGGTGGGTGGCCAGAATGATCATGTCATCTTTGCTGCGATGCTCACTGACGCGCATCGGGTGTCTGGGTTGGGATGAAGTTTCCATACGAGCAGTTTGCATAAGGCGCGTTCCAGAGCTTTATCTGCGCCAATTATGGACCTGCAAGTGTTAGCAATCTGTTAACCATACTGGGAATTTGCATCACAATTGGGTCGTGCAAGGCATCAGGTTTTGCCGCGTCCGGCCATCAAAACCACAGCTGAAAACAGGGCTACTGCGGAAGCAACTTGTACAACTGTTTGAAAATCGTAGGCCTGGGCAATGAATCCAACGGCCGGACCGGCCAGCAAACCGCTCACCATCAGGGTATTCCAATAAATGGCGGTCGCGCGCGCCGGCTGATGATGGGCAAAAGACTGGACATAGCTGATTCCCAAGCTGGCATAAAAACCGTAGTAGAGACCTTCCAAAGCGGCCCCGGCGAGCATTTGGGGAAAGGATTGTACGGATGCCAGAATCTGGATCGTGACAACCGCAAGAAACGCTGTTGCCAATAGAGCTCGTTTCATTCCAAAGCGCGCAATAACCATCGGGGTTGCGAAAATGGCGATAACTTCGACAAAGGTTTTGATGCTGAACGCGACTCCGGGAGCAAATCCTGGCAAGCCCACTTCCTGAACGTAGAATAGAGGAAGTGCTGAAAACGTCAGCGAATGTGCCAAAGAAAGACAAAAAACGAATGCCGCAGCCAGCCACAATCCACTTGAGCCAGCCCTATTTTGTTCTGTCCCGCCAGATGCGACCTTGGCCTCCGCCCTTATATCGCGTGGCAAGGTCCACCACCAAAGACAAACCCAGATCAGCGAAATCCCCAGCGCAGCAACGAACACCGCCTCAACCCTGACCTGATATGCGATCAGAAACGTCAAAGCAGGACCAATCATCCATGCCGTCGAAGTGGTGGCTCGCATGTAAGAGTTAAAGCGACTGCGTTCAATCTCGTGGCTTTCAGCCAAATTTCCACCAAGGCTGAACATTGTGGATATTGCGCTCGAACCAACTCCAAAACCAAAGACGCCTATTGTCAAAACCGTCCAAAGTTTCGGCGAAAGCGAGAGGCTGAATACGGCAAGGACATAGCCGAACGCGGCCAAACCAACCAGGGGAAACACCCGGGCGCCATTATCAATGCGTTGGGCAAATTGGCGATTTGCAATTATTGTCAGGCAAACGGCAAGCGCCGAATAGACACCAATTATCCAAGGCTGGTAACCCAATCCTTCAACAAGAAAGAAGCCCATGAAAGGCACGATCATTGCAGAACAAACCGTGCTGCAAAACAGCAGGAGCAAAAACGGAAAGAGCGCCGTAATTTTTCGGCTCAACATAGGATCAATTGGCTTGGTGGCTGGTTACCGCAGATACACAGATTCGGTGCTGACATTCAACGATTGAGGTTGATAAACAGGCACACGTCGACCCCTAGCGGAGATAGATGTCATACAGGTGAAACGTTGGCGCAGTTTTTCCGTCATGCCGGAAAAATTCGCGCCAATTGTGAGCCGGAAGACATAAATTTCGGTCCAAGACTGAGACCAGCGCTTCTGCAATGGTCGCATGATCGGCTCATCTGAGTATTGTTCAGCCTGCGGGTTGTCGTGCAGCCGCGTCATTGAGAAAGCGCTCACACCTTGCGCTGGTCAGAAATTGGAGAACTGGGGCAGCCCAGCTCTGGTTTTCCTGCAGGGCCCGGATCAGCACAAATCCCTCTGCAGTATTGGTTTCGACCAGCACAGCCTTATCGACACTGGCGGGCGGGTTTTTTCTTAACTGCGCCATTTGAACCGGATCGACCACAATCAGCGACAATTGCCGTTCGATCGCGGTTCTGTCGTTGAAACTGTAGATATTCCGCCCCTGCCGATCGAATATCGCAATGCTCCAGAACGCCAGTTGGCCCTCGGCGGAAACCCAAAGCGGGGCTTGTGAGAGGTCAAACCGGCATGCCGCGATTCCAAAGGCTGGATCGACCAGGGGCAATATTTCATTAGATTGGCCGGGCAGTGCCACAATGCTAAAACTCCACGGAGCTGCGACCTGTTCGAGTTTGGCCCAGGCATCTCTTGCCGCGTAATTGGGGATCAGCAGGACGATGAGAATATGGACGATGCCGGCCAACACAAATGCGACGGAAAGGACGTAGAATGATCGTTTCATGATTTGCACGCAATCAATGTGACGGTGGGCATGGTGGCATCGGCCTCGCGACCGGCGCTGGTAACGGGGCTGTCATATAGCCGCAATATCAGTTTGAAGAGCTCGTCCCGCCCTCTACGACTGCCTTGGTCGCCGCCACTGCTGCCGTCGTCGCTCACGACGCCTATGCCGCCGCCGCCGTCGCCGTCGCCGCTGACCTCCAACCAGTTCTTTGATGCCAGTTCGGGTCCGGCAAAAATCTCAAACTGTCCATTGCTTTCCCGCAACAGCTCCCGTGACACAAGATTGCTGGGCCGACCATCTGACCTGAACAGCGCCCGGTCGTTGAGATCGTGGGCGGCCAGGGTCCACAATCGGGCAGGGGGTGTCATTCCCGACAATCTATATTGGCAATTGCGGCGTAATGCGTTGCCGCGTTGGTCGGTGATGGAATGAAAGGCAATGCCCTCTGCCGCACCAAGTGGCACGTCGCCATCTGCGGCAACTTTGGCTTTGGAATAGGGGTCGGCATTGATGCTGCCAGCCTGCGGCCAGGCGGTCCATTGACCAATCGTCAACGTGCCAAAGCCATGGTTTTTTTGAATCGACAACCAGGCCAACACACCGCCGACAAACAGACCAACAAACAGAATTGCAAATAGTTCGCCAAATGCACGCACGAGACTGTCAGCGCTCCATCAACACGCGTTGAAAGGGGTGTCACTCATCGATTCTGAACGACCTGAATTGTCGGGTTTGCCGCGTTATCGTGCGAATTGTCAACAGGTTGCGTGGATGCGCGGGTCACTCGCTGGGTCCTCAGGCTTGGAGCATTCTTCATGTCCAACTCCAGCTGGCGCAACAATCTGGTGGTTTCCAGAGAGAGCGGTTTTTGTCGTATTACATCGACAGGAATATCTGCCGGTTTATCGGCGCTTGCAACCTTGGCGGCTTTCGGTTTTTTGGGTTTCTCAGGTTCGACGAAAGGCAGGGGACGCAAATCGATATTCTGATGTGCATAGGTCATGAATTTTTTCCAGGTCATGGCTGGCAGACGTCCCCCGGTCAGTCTTTTAGTCGGACTGTAATCGTCATTTCCAAACCAAACGGCCCCAACGAAATTGCCGGTGTAACCAACAAACCAAGCGTCTCGATAGGCCTGGGTTGTACCCGTTTTCCCGGCTGTTTTGATGCCCTCAAGCTTAGAGCGGCGTCCGGTACCCCATTCGGGAACCTGCGATAGCATCTGGTTCATCGATCGTGTGGCGTCTTCAGAAATAACCCGTTCAGCCTTGGGGCCATCTATTTTGTGATCAAAAAGGATTGTGCCACTGGCATCAGCAATTTGGAGAATTGAATGTCGGTTGGTGGAATAGCCCCCAGACATGAACACTCCGTAGCCTGTTGCCTGCTCCATTACGGTCATTTCGTTGGTGCCCAATGGCATGGCCGGTTCGGCAGTCAACGGTGATTCAACGCCCATGCGGTAAGCCAGTTCAACGATCGGTTGACGTCCCAGACGGGCGGCAATTCGAACCGGCACCGTATTGATGGATTTTACCAGCGCCGTGGTCAGTGAGACATTGCCAAAGCGGCGACCGCCATAGTTCTGCGGTGTCCAGCCACGGATTGTTATTCCGGCTCCGCTGACCGTTTGATTAGGGTGATAACCTTGTTCGACGGCATAGGCGTAGACATAGGGTTTGAAAGTCGAGCCGGGCTGACGGCGGGCCTGTGTGGCGCGGTTAAACTGGCTTTCTCCATAGTCTCTGCCGCCAACCAGCGCCCGCACAGCGCCACCATTTTCCAACACAACCATGGCCCCCTGATTGCTGCCGTAGTCGTCGCCGTACTGGCGCAGATGCGACAGCACCGCGTCTTCAGCAGCCGTTTGCAGGCTCGGATCGATGGTGGTTTTGACAACAAGCGTATTGGTCGGCAAGCTGGCGGCCAGTTCCTTGACCTCTAAAAATGCGTGATCAAGGAAATAGTCCGGTACGTCGGACTTATCACGTTCAACCACACTGGCAGGATTGCGGCGGGCATTGATGACCTGTCCCTCGGTCATAAATTTTGCCTGAACCATATTGGTCAAAACTTCATTTGCCCGCGCGCGCGCTGCCGGAAGATTGACATGAGGGGCATATTTGGCGGGCGCCTTGTAGAGGCCTGCCATCATAGCCGCTTCCGCCAGGTTGACATCGCGAATGCTTTTTTTGAAATAAAATTCAGACGCCGCGGCCGCCCCAAAAGCGCCGCCACCCATATAGGCGCGGTCGAGATAGAGTTTTAGAATTTCTTCCTTGCTGAGATTATATTCCAGCCAGAGCGCCAAAAACGCTTCCTTGATTTTGCGTTCCAGCGTGCGTTCATTTGTCAAAAACAGGTTTTTCGCCAGCTGTTGGGTGATGGTGGACCCACCCTGAACAACGGAATTGGCCCGGGCATTTTCCACCATCGCCCGAACCAGGCCCAGAAAATCGATGCCGAAATGCTCGAAAAACCGGCGGTCTTCTGTTGCCATAACTGCCTTGATAAAGTGATCGGGCAGGGCATCAATTGGTTCGGCATCATTGTGAAGAATGCCACGCTTACCGATTTCATTGCCGAATCGATCCAGAAACGAAACTGCATATTGCTTATTGGCGCGCCAGTTTTTGTCGGTTTCTTCAAAAGCAGGTTTGGCCAGTGCAAGCATCAAAATTGCGCCGACAACCCCCAAAGTAAACCCCTCACAGGCCACTTCGACAAATGCCTTTTTGAGGCCGTAAACCCGAAATTTTCGAAAGAAAATTGTCAGGCTTTCCCAGCTTTCGCCACCGCCTGACTTGAATCGGTACATTCCATCGTCAACCCATGAATCGACGTTCATCAGCCACTTGCTGGCGGAATATTTCTTCCTTGGGGCGAATGGATCGCGCATGGGCTTTACGCAGGCTCCGCTTCATGGTTGAGGTTGGGCGAGGGCGAAATGCACTGCCGCTGTTCTTTTTCTAACATTTATCATGCTTGAGCAAGTTTATGTCGATAATTTGGAATATATCGTGAACGCCATTATTTCCCGGTTTTGGGAAGTTAAATCACTTCAACAGATGTCTGTCGAAGAGTGGGAGAGCCTGTGTGACGGTTGTGGCCGTTGTTGCCTCAACAAGCTGGAAGACTGGGACACGGGAGAAATCCACTTCACCAACATCGCCTGCACCTTGTTTGATGGCACTAGTTGTCGCTGCAAGGATTATGAAAATCGCTTTGAAACGGTGCCTGATTGCGTCAAACTCGAACCGCAGGACATTGCCAAATACCATTGGTTGCCACCGACCTGCGCCTATCGTCGTTTGGAAGAGGGCAATGATCTGCCAGAGTGGCATCCGTTGATCTCCGGAGACGCCAACTCAGTGCACCAGGCCGGTGTCAGTGTCCGGGGACGAACCATTCCGGAAGACGGCATAGGCGTCGAGCAATACGAAGACCATCTGGTTGATTGGGTGAACAAGGAATAGGATTATTTGCCAAATAGGAAAATAATCCTTGACTGCGTAACGCTCTTGCTGTAGCTTCAGCGCATAATCGAAGAGGTGGGTAAATAAGCGGTCCAGGGGCCGATTTTTTGTATTTTGACCTCGGCAATTCTTCAATTTTCAAACGGATCAGAACCATGAACGAGCAACCCGCCGGGGAGCATTCGGCTGAGCAGCGTGAAGGTGATCCATCCTCGGTGCGAGATAAAAATACCACGGCGCAGGATCTGCACACCAAGTTGGTGGTCATATTTGGCCAGCAGCTTGACAGGTTTCACAGCGAAGGTGGTGCCGGCGATGTCGAACAGGCTGCCAGGGCCTTGGCAATTCTTGCCAAGACTTTGGAATCAATTGCTGCGGTGAGCGTTAAGCTGGGCGGCCCAGCTGGGAAAAATCACAATTATCACTCCGGCGGTTCGAATGAAGTTTTCTCCCGATCCAATTCAGGTGGAAGCCAGGAGCTTGATCGCCAGCTTACCCAACTGGTTAAAGATCTTGTGGATACAGGGGAAGTTTCCGCACCTGCTGAGGCTGGCAAATAACCATATAAAGGAACATCTTTTTCGCCGCTGGCCGGTTTATGCACGGTCACATCAATTGCCCGAACCGTCGAGCTGGACCAATTGGTTGCTGCTTGGTGGACGCGGTGCCGGGAAAACCCGCGCCGGTGCGGAATGGACGCGCGCTATGGCGCTGGGAGATCACTGCTTCGCGTCGCGTCCGGTGGGCAATATTGCCCTGGTTGCAGAAACCTACGCTGATGCCCGCGAGGTGATGATTGAAGGCCAGTCCGGATTGCTGGCACTTCATACAAGTCTCGAAAGGCCGGTCTGGATTAGTTCTCGCCGTCGGTTGGAATGGCCCAATGGTGCGGTCGGGCAGGTGTTTTCTTCAGAAGACCCGGATGGGCTCCGAGGACCACAATTTGGAGCGGCCTGGTGTGACGCGCGGACCATCTGGGGCTCAATTGTCGCCTTGATTGCAGCTGCAGCTTCTGCATTCGACATCGAAATTGATGATGCAACTCAAACTGCGTTCATCGACGTCGCTCTGCAACTGGCGGCGGTTGGCGGATCGCTGGTGGCGGTGGTCGGTCGGGTCAGCGCGACCAGCATGATCGATTGATGACGTGTCAGCAATTGTCTCGTTTATGCATATGCTGCGCTTGCTTCTGGCTGCGCTGCGTCGGATCAGGCGGTGGATACATGAACACAAAATCCGCCGTCAGATTGCCGACGAACAACGCGCCATATCCAGAAGGTTTTTGGAAAAACTGCATCTGGCGCGGCGCAGGCGTATTTCTGGTGATGTTGATGCTCACCAGTTGCGCAAGGATGACGGATTCCGTCGCGACTGACTTTTCCTGTCAGGCTTTTGGTCCGATCAACTGGTCGGATTTGGATTCAGATGCAACGATAAGGGCAATTAAACTACATAATGCCGGTTGGCTTGCTCTTTGCGTAAATTGAAACAAAACTGTTCATGTCGCGTTCACACGAAACTTGCTATGACCGTCACATGAAAACACTTGTTCCTACCAAGATTATCCATTTGGCCCTTGCCGCAGGCCTGTTATGCGGTTCCACCTTGCTGCCAGTTCAGGCCGAGGCCGCATCCTGTAGTTCGCGGGCCTCGAGCCTTGCTGCATCGAAGGGTGGCCGCATTCTAAGCGTGTCGGCGCGTGGTGGAAAATGCGTCATCAAATTATTGATCAAGCCGGCCAACGGACCGCCCAAGCGCAAAACATTTGTCGTTTCCAAATAGGTTCTGCCACTCGTCTTATGTGCCATTTACCGCTAATCTAAATCTGCAGCTCAGATTGGGGACCCGAAATAATGCGCATCCTTGTTGTAGAAGATGATGAAAACCTGAACCGTCAGCTGGTAAATATGCTGGAGGAGTCAGGCTATGTGGTCGACAAGGCGTTTGACGGAGAAGAAGGGCATTTTCTCGGGGATACCGAGCCTTATGACGCCGTCATCCTGGATATTGGCCTGCCTGAAATGGATGGTGTTACCGTTCTGGAAAACTGGCGACGCGATGGTCGGGATATGCCGGTATTGATGCTGACCGCCCGCGACAGATGGAGCGACAAGGTCGCCGGAATTGATGCTGGTGCCGATGATTATGTCGCTAAACCTTTTCACACCGAAGAAGTGCTGGCGCGTCTGCGTGCATTGATCCGGCGTGCGGCAGGGCACGCGAGTTCTGAAATTGTCATCGGCGATGTCAGCCTGGACACCAAACAATCGCGCGTGACCTACAAAGATCAGCCGGTCAAACTAACTTCCCATGAATTTCGATTGCTCTCCTACCTGATCCACCACAAAGGTGAGGTTGTATCGCGCACCGAGTTGATCGAGCATCTTTACGATCAGGATTTCGACAAGGATTCCAATACGATTGAAGTGTTTGTCGGTCGATTGCGTAAAAAATTGTTTCCCGAGATCATCGAGACCGTGCGCGGACTTGGCTACCGGGCGTAATTCGATTTGCTGTCCCGGTATCTGCCCAATTCGCTAGCCTTTCGCCTGTTAGCGTTGGTTGCTGTGTGGACATCTGTGGCACTGCTGATAACCGGCGTGATCCTGTCAACCATGGTGCTCAACAATGAGCGACGAAACTTCCAGCAATTGTTGCATGCCTACATGCAAAATCTCATGTCGGTGATTGAAATCGATCAGGAGGGCAACTTGAGCGGCTCGCCAGATTTTGGTGATCCGCGTTTTGTGGAACTCTCATCAGGTTGGTTCTGGACAATTGCAAGGACTGATAGTCCGCAAAAACCGATTGCTCATTCGGCGTCGTTTTCCGGCAATCTGGCCGAACTTCCCGCCGAGGTTACCACCCCGTTTGATGCAGATTTCAGGCGCGTTTCAATCGTCGCCGATCCTTCTGGCGAAGTTCTGATGCAGCTTGAAACACAGCTTACCCTGGATGAAGATGAAACGCTTTTTCAATTCAGGGTAACCGGCAACACCCGTGATGTGGACATGTCAGTTGCAAAATTCAACCGTACACTGATCCAGTATTTCTTGCTTTACTGTGCCGGGACAATTCTGGTCATGTTTTTTCTTATTCGCCTTGGATTGCGCCCAGTAGCGGATGCTACAGACGCCTTGCATGACGTGCGCCAGGGACAAAGTCAGCAGCTTGATGATTTCTATCCCGCAGAAATCCAGCCACTGGTGGATGAAATAAATGCGCTGATCACCACTAACCGGTCGATAGTTGAGCGAGCCCGTACTCAGGTCGGCAACCTCGCGCATGCGCTCAAAACGCCACTGGCCGTGATCGTCAACGAGGTTCGTTCGCCCAATGCCGATCAGTCAGAACTGATCGCGGAACAGGCCGATCTGATGAAGTCTCAGGTGCAGACCTATCTGGATCGAGCACGCATTGCCGCCCAACGCGATGTCATAGTCAGCCGCACAGAAGTATTTCCCATTTTGTCAAAATTGTTGCGAGTGATGCAGCGATTGGTGCCTGAAACAGAATTCAAAATCCTCCAATGCGATGAGGACATCATTTTTCGCGGTGAACAGCAGGATCTGGAGGAAATTTTTGGCAACTTGCTGGAAAATGCTTCCCGTTTTGCGAGGAATTCGGTGCTTGTCAGTGTCCATGACCTGCCGGTCGAAGCAAACGGTGTCAGCCAACTTCAAATTGAAGTTGAGGACGATGGGGCGGGCCTGTCCCAAGAACAGAAAGACAGTGCGTTAAAACGCGGAATCCGTTTGGATGAATCCCAGCCGGGCTCAGGCTTGGGACTGGCTATTGTGGCTGATATAGCTACCGAATACGGAGGAAGCTTCAAATTGGAAGATTCTGAAACCGGGGGATTAAAGGCTGTCATTGTTTTGCCAAAACTTTCAACCAGTACTAAATGATTGTGGATTTGGATCACAGGTGAATTGCGTGTCATCAACTTTAAACAAAAATGTTCTGTTGATCGTCTGCGCCTTGTTGGCAGGGTGTACTGCGGCGAAGTCCAGTCACACGGTCAATTCCGGCGACAATTCAATCAGCAATAACAGCAGCGCGCTGGCCTTCCAGTCCGATGAAGAATTTGGTCGTGATCTGTCAAACACACAACGCGGTGCCTTATCCACAGCAGAGTTACAGGCCTTGGAATTCGGCGAACCGGGCAAACCGGTTAAATGGGGCAATGAATCTGATGACGTGTCCGGCAGCGTGTTGGTCACTCAACCATTTCGAGTCGGGCAATCCAGTTGCCGACGCTTTTCTCATTTTCTGGTGAAAAAATCGAAGAATGAGCAGATCAACGGCACGGCCTGCCGGCGGCAGGGCGGTTCGTGGCGTTTGGTGCAATAAGCGTCGAAATGTGAAGCATTCTCATTGATTTGATGAACAAGTGCATTGCAACTGCCAAAACGGTGGTTAATTAGGACCTATGTTTTTCTGGATCATCAGCATTGTTATGTTGGCCATTGCGGTGCTGAGCATTCTGTTGCCCCTGGCGCGCAGGATTGAGCAATCTTCCAACGACGCCCAGCCAATGGATATCTATGTAGGTCAGCTGAATGAACTGGAAAATAAGGTGGCCTCCGATAAGGCGGCTGTTGAGTCTCTGGCTCAGGAAAAAGCTGAAATATCCCGCCGAATCCTCAAGCAGGCACGCACTGAAAGTCAAAAATCCTCGCCCATTTCATCGGGGCGATTTCCGCAAATTGGGGCAAGCTTAATCGCGTTGATCGGAGTGCCGGTTATTGCAATCGCGACTTATCTTCACACCGGGTCGCCTGGCCAGCCCGACCAACCGCTCCATGCAAGGGCAGCTACAAATCTGGAAAGCAGTTCTGTTGACGAAATGGTGCTGGTTGCCGAACGACATCTGGCCAAAAATCTCGATGATGCTCAGGGCTGGTCGGTGCTTGCCGAGGTTTATGGCCGCATGAACCGCCCCATGGATCGAGCCCGCGCATTGCAGGAAATTATCCGCATTTCAGGCGCGACCCCGCAACGGCTGGCGGATCTTGGTGAAGCGCTGACGGTTGCTGGTGACAACATCGTGTCGGTCCGGGCCCGGCAACTGTTTGAACAGGCGTTGAAGTCCAAACCCGATCTTGCCAAGGCCGGGTTCTATCTGGCAATTGCGCAGGAGCAGGAGGGTAAACTTGAACAAGCTTTGGCCCGCTGGGTCAGTCTCGCGACGCTGCGTGTCAACGATCAACAATGGCAATTGATGACCGCCCGAAAGCAAAAGGAAATCCGTGGCAAACTTGGATTGCCGGACCCTCAAACAACTCCCAACACACTGGCAGGACCGAGCGCCGAACAGGTGCAGGACGCAGCCGGTCTGTCTGCGGCAGATCGTGCTGAGATGATTGAAGGCATGGTAGCAAATCTGGCGTCGCGCCTTGAGGATAATCCGCAGGATTTGCCCGGTTGGACCCGACTTATTCGTTCCTACGCCGTGCTGGGTAAAAAGGATGAAGCACAGGTTGCACTAAAAAAAGCACAGCTGGCATTTTCAGATCAAGGTGAAGTGATTGTACAATTGCAGCAACAGGCCGTTCAGCTTGGATTGAAACTGCCACGCAGCAAGGGAGAAAGTCCGTGAGCCGCCGCGCCAACAGATTGATGTGGATAGCAGCAATTGGCTGTGTGATGGCGCTGGCTATCGGTCTTTCCATGTATGCCTTAAGGTCAGGCATCTCGTTTGCCATGAGCCCCAGCGAATTGAAGGCGGCGCATGTCCAACCGGGTCAGCGCATACGCCTGTTCGGGCTGGTTGAACAAGGATCGGTTACAAAAGGCGAAGGGCTGAATGTCAAATTTACGCTGACCGATCCTGACGAGGCCGTAGTGGTGGAATTCAACAAAATATTGCCCGATCTGTTTCGTGAAGGGCAGGGGATCATCACGGAAGGGTCACTTGCTGCAGATGGTATTTTTCGTGCTGATATTGTTCTGGCCAAGCACGATGAAAACTATATGCCGGCCGACATGGCTGAAAAACTCAAACAGCAGGGCGTCTGGAAAGGCAAAGAAGGAGTTGAGCAATGATTGTTGAACTCGGCCATTTGGCTCTCGTTTTGGCATTCGCCTTGGCTGTGGTTCAAAGCATTGTGCCAATATGGGGAACGTTTAGCGGCGACCGTCGGTTGATGGCCACTGCTGATACAAGCTCACTTGGCATCTTGTTTTTCGTGACAGTCTCATTCGGGGCGCTGATGTGGTCCTACGCGGTGTCCGACTTTTCGGTGGTCAATGTTTGGCAGAATTCCCATTCGCAAATGCCATTTCTCTTCAAACTTACCGGAACCTGGGGCAATCACGAAGGTTCGATGCTGCTCTGGGTATTCATTCTGGCGTTATTTGCCGCAGCTGTCAGCCTGTTTGGGTCCGCCTTGCCGCCTAGTCTGCGGGCCAATGTACAAGCGGTTCAGGCCTGGCTCCTGGCGACTTTCCTGCTGTTTATCTTGTTGACATCCAACCCTTTCGCGCGTCAACCGGCAGCCCTTGAGGGTCAGGATCTCAACCCCATCCTGCAGGACATCGGCTTGGCCATCCATCCGCCCATGCTGTATCTGGGATATGTCGGATTCTCCATCACCTTTGCCTTTGCAATTGCTGCATTGATTGACGGTAAAATTGATTCTGCCTGGGCTCGCTGGGTGCGTCCCTGGACATTTATAGCCTGGACCTTTCTCACAGCCGGCATCTCGATGGGCTCTTACTGGGCTTATTATGAGCTTGGTTGGGGTGGTTGGTGGTTTTGGGACCCGGTCGAAAACGCCTCTTTTTTGCCATGGCTTTCTGGCACGGCTTTGCTGCATTCCGCACTGGTGATGGAAAAGCGCGATGCGTTGAAAATCTGGACGGTATTGCTGGCAATCCTGACCTTTTCATTGTCGCTCCTGGGGACGTTTCTGGTGCGTTCTGGCGTTCTTACATCGGTTCACACATTCGCCAGTGATCCGACACGCGGCCTGTTCATTCTGGCCATTTTGAGCGGATTTGTTGGTGGTGCGTTGTTTTTGTTTGTGTTGCGGTCATCCAGGCTTGAAGCGGGTGGGCTGTTTGCTCCTGTATCGCGCGAGGGGGCGTTGGTTTTCAACAATCTCATTCTTTCTGCTTCTGCAGCAACGGTATTGATCGGCACGCTATATCCTGTGGTCTACGAAGCCTTCACCGATGCAAAAATTTCGGTCGGCGCACCATTTTACAATCTGACTTTCGGACTAGTGATGATTCCACTGCTGATTGCCGTGCCTTTTGGGCCGTTACTGGCCTGGAAGCGGGGCGATCTGTTGGGCATTTCCCAACGGCTGATGTTTGCCCTTCTCGCCGCCATACTGGCGGTCATTCTGACCGGCGCATTCACCGAAAAAGGCCAATGGCTGGCCCCATTGGGAATTGGTCTTGCGGTGTGGTTGATGGTCGGGTCATTTGCCGAAGTCTTCCAGCGCTCAGGATTCAGGAAGACGACGTTTGCGATTGCTACCCGTCGTATGGCGGGCTTGCCCCGATCTGTTTGGGCAACGGCTCTGGCTCACTGTGGCATTGGTGTCACTTTGCTCGGCATCGTCTCTGTCACTGCCTTTGAAACAGAAACAATCACGGTTTTGAAGCCTTCTGAAAGCGTCGTGGTCGGCGAGTTCACCTTGCGCCACGAGGGATATGCTTCACGCACGGCAGACAATTATTCGGAACGAAGTGCACGCATTTCAATTTTCAAAAACGGCGAAATTGTAGCGGTTGGGACGCCTTCGAAGCGATTCTTTCCGGCTCGCCAGATGCCGACCAGCGAAGCTTCAATTCACACTTTTGGGTTTTCCCAGCTCTATCTGGCGCTTGGGGATGTTGAGGGGGACGGCGATGTCACTTTGCGCATTTGGTGGAAACCGTTGATCCTGCTGATTTGGCTGGGAACGGTGATTATGGTCATTGCCGGTGCCGTTTCTCTGTCGGATCGACGCTTGCGGATTGGCGCTCCTGCTCGCCGTAAAAAGACCCGCAAACAGAAAAGCGAGTCAGCTTCCCATGCTTAAACGCATCGCTACCTGCTGTCTGTTTGTGCTGCTGTTATTGCCAACCGCACCAGCTTTTGTTGCCGCTACCGCCACCGCCACCGCCGCCGCCGCCGAAACCCGATTGTCGCCGCAGATGGAGGCGCGGGCAAAGGTCCTGTTTCTGCAATTGCGCTGTGTGGTTTGTCAAAATCAATCAATTGGCGATTCCGACGCTGATGTGGCCAGGGATTTACGTGAAATCGTCCGCGAACAGATGCTGGCCGGCAAAAGTGATGATGATATTCGCAACTTCCTCGTTGCCCGCTATGGTGAGTTTATCCTGCTGAAACCGGTCTTTGCCTGGCATACTGCGGTTCTGTGGCTAACGCCTGTCCTGCTGCTTTTGGTCGGAGGAGTTCTTGCATGGCGAGTAACCTCCAGATCTCCAAAATCAACCAGCTCAGCGATGCTTTCCAGGGAAGATGAAGACGAGCTGCAAGAGATATTGCGCCAACACCGCAATTAATAAAGCCCTGGTCGCGTTACGAAGATTTAATTTTACGGCCCTCTCAAAATCACATTCTTTGCGCCATATTAGGCCAGCGCAGGACGTGCTGTATCGGACGGCTCTGCAAAATTATGTGTCAAATTTTGTGAGGAAATGATGACCAACAAAACTACCCCAAAAACCAAACTTCTCGGTGGCGTTGCTGCAGTCGGGCTGGCAAGTGCTTTCCTGGTTGGCGGCATCGTCAACCCGATCACACCGGTTCTGGCAGAAGCGGTACGCGTTGAAGCGCCGCAGGCACCAAGCTTTGCCGATGTCGTTGAAGCAGTTTCTCCCGCCGTTGTCAGCGTTCGGGTCAAGGCCAAGGTTCAACCCGCCAATAATAAAGGTTTCAATTTCAGAGGTTTTGGTTTTGACCAATTGCCCGAAGATCACCCGTTCAGGCGTTTCTTTGACGGCGAGCGTGGTGGCCCAGAATTTGGTCAGCGTGGCAATCCTCGCCGCAATGACAAACGTCGGGGTCCGCGGCGCTTCGGCATGTCACAGGGTTCGGGATTCTTTGTCTCCGATGATGGCTACATTGTCACCAATCATCACGTCGTCAAAGGTGGTTCTGAGTTCACCGTTGTCACAAATAATGGTGATGAGCATGACGCAACGCTGATTGGCGCGGATCCGAAAACTGATCTTGCCGTGCTGAAAGTCGAAACTGAAACCAAGTTCACCTATGTGTCCTTTGCTGAAAAGAAAAGCCGCGTCGGTGAATGGGTTGTCGCTGTTGGTAATCCCTTCGGCCTGGGTGGCACCGTGACAGCCGGTATTGTTTCTGCCAGTGGCCGGGACATTGGCTCGGGACCCTATGATGACTTCATCCAGATTGATGCTGCCGTTAACAAGGGCAATTCCGGCGGTCCCGCATTCAATCTCAACGGCGAGGTTATCGGCGTCAACACGGCGATCTTTTCACCTTCAGGAGGTAATGTCGGTATCGCCTTTGCGATTTCCGCCAAAACATCGCAGGAAGTTGTCAAGGATCTGATCGAGTCCGGGTCGGTCACTCGCGGTTGGCTTGGTGTGCAAATTCAGCCGGTATCCAAGGATATCGCTGAATCCGTCGGTCTCGACAAAGCTTCAGGTGCCATTGTTGCAGAAACTCAGGCCGACAGTCCGGCATTCAAAGGTGGTATTCGTTCAGGCGACATCATTTTGCAGGTCAATGGCAAGGACATTAAAGGTCCCAAGGCCTTGGCCCGTGAAATTGCTGGTCTTGAGCCGGAAGAAGAAGTTCAGATCACCCTGTTTCGCGATGGCCAAACCGAGACCCTGGATGTCACTCTTGGAAGCCTTCCAAAGCCAGATAAGGTAGCCACATTGCCGGTCGATAAACCGCAGAAATCTGCGGGTATTGAACTCGATGAACTGGGCCTTTCGATTGCTAAATCGGGTGCAAATGTTGTGATTTCTGATGTGATGTCAGGCAGCACGGCTGCGGAAAAGGGGTTGAAGCCGGGAGACGTGATTGTCTCGGTCAATGGTCGTGATACCAAGTCGGTTAACGATGTAGGTCTTGCCGTGACCAAAGCAATGGAAGATGAACGCAAGGCGATCCTGTTTCAGGTCCAGACCGGTGAGCGCAGCCGCTTTGTCGCATTGCCCATCGCCAATGGCTGATAAGAGGTTCTGGTGATGGTGCAGGAGGCTCCGCTCCCCTTCCCCTAAATCGCACTTTCAGCAGGCGGCGAGCAACGGGTGAATTGCCCGTTGCTCGTTTTTGGTTATTACAGAAGGTACGAGGCAGATGTGCCAATGTTTTGAGCCAAATGTATATGAAAGGGGGATGTGATGAATATCTTGATTGTCGAGGACGATCAGCAGCTGGCCGAGCAGCTTGCAGCGTCGTTGCATGAAAATGGCCATGAAACGGTTCATGTGAGCGATGGCGAAGCCGGTGAAAAACAGGCCAGCCAAATGGCCTATGACGTAATGATCGTGGATCGCATGTTGCCAAAACAGGACGGATTGACGATGATCTCCAACCTGCGTCAGGCAGGGATGAAAACTCCGGTGTTAATTCTGTCAGCGCTGGGGCAGGTAGATGATCGGGTCACCGGGCTTCGCGCTGGAGGTGATGATTATCTTTCAAAACCCTATGCATTTTCCGAATTGTTGGCGCGGGTAGAAATTCTCGGTCGGCGTGTTGAAAGCCACAGCGCCCATACGACAGTTACAGTTGCAGACCTGTCACTTGACCGCATCGGTCACAGTGCAGAACGGGCCGGCCAAAAAATCGTCCTCCAACCACGCGAATACCGCCTGCTGGAATATCTGATGCGTAACGAAGGGCGTCTGGTCACCCGCACTATGTTGCTGGAGCATGTCTGGGATTTACATTTCGATCCGCAGACCAATGTGATTGATGTTCACATTTCCCGTCTGAGGGCCAAGATAGACAAGGATTTCGAAACGGCACTTTTACAGACTGTGCGTGGTCGCGGCTATCGGTTGGCCGAGCCTGATAGTGTTGGTTAGAGCCGTTGACGTTTAAATGGAACCATTCTGAAGGAGCGCTTTTGTGACAGAACCAAGTAAAGTATCGCCGGTCGTATCGGGCATACGCCCAAGAGACTTTGCGCCGGTTATCGCGCAAAAGCGTCCTTCCCGAAGGGTTTGCGATTGGCGGACGTCCCCATTTGTTGAAGCGAGGGTCGAGCCGCCCTTGCCCGATGCGAGGGCATCGCGCTGTGTGCGTCTCACCTCTGGATCATCTCGCCAATCACAAACAGAATTAGCTCCATTTAATCGTGAGCGGCTCTAGCAGGGCACCTCATCATGATCCGATTGCGCCAATTGCTGAACACAACTGCTGTCCGCTTGACGCTGATCTATACGATTTTGTTCGGCATGTTGGCAGTCGGCGTTATTGCTTATGTCAGCTACAATACCGGCCGACTGATAATATCGCAGATTCAATCTACCGTTGACGAAGAGATTGCCCAGATTGCCCGACAGTCGCGCCGTGGCGGTGTGCGTCAGCTTATTCCGATGATTGAGCGGCGTTCCCGCCAGCCAGGCGCCAATCTGTATCTTGTTGCCGACGCTTCAGGGCGCATTATCGCGGGCAATGTGCGCGATCTCGATCGCGAAATCCTGCTCAAGGAAGGTTGGCAGGTGCCGCCATTTGATTACCTGCGCTACGGTGATGCTGACAAGGAAAGCAAGGCGATTGCAAAAGTCTTCATTCTGCCGGGCGGTTTGCGCCTGCTGGTGGGGCGCGACATCGGGGATGCTGAACGATTCAGGCACATTGTCGGTCGGGCGTCGACATATTCGTTGGTCGTCATGGTTCTGACAGGATTGGTGCTGTGGTTTCTGGTCGGTCGTCGAGCCCTCAAGCATATTGATTCCGTCTCACGGTCGAGCCAACAGATTATCGACGGTGATCTGTCCCAGCGGTTGCCGCTGTCTGGTTCGGGGGATGAATTCGACCGCCTGTCGTCCAGTCTGAATGCGCTGATCGAGCGGGTGGAAAAGCTCAATACCGGCGTCAGTGTCATGTCCGACAGCATTGCCCATGATTTGAAGACGCCTTTGACGCGCCTGCGCAATCGGGCGGAAGCTGCATTGGACAAGCCACACGACGATGGTGTTATCCAGGATATCATCGCAGACGCCGACGGCTTGATAAACACGTTCAACGCCTTGCTGATGATTTCACAGGTCGAGACCGGAGCCCGGGCGGTTCAATTCGAACAGCATCAACTGGCACCAATCCTTCAGGACGTACACGAACTCTTTGAACCCTCCACCGACGAATTGAATGTTGAGTTGGTTTTGAGTCTTGAAACAGACATGTCCGCGCACTGCAGCCGCGAGTTGATCGCCCAGGCACTGACCAACCTGCTGGACAATGCCCTAAAATATGGGCTGTCAGCCGATCAACCGAAAATCGAAATTCGCCTGTTTGAGAAAAACGGCGCGCCTTGCATCAGCGTCTGCGACAACGGGCCGGGTGTGCCGGATGACCAAAAACAGGCAGTGACAGAAAGATTTGTGCGGCTGGACGCCAGCAGGACCAAGCCGGGATCAGGCCTTGGGCTGGCTTTGGTCAAGGCTGTCGCCAGCCTGCATTCGGGAATATTCAGATTAAGTGACAACCAACCGGGCCTTTGTGCAGAAATTTGCTTGCCGCGCTCCGCGTGATTGGCATGATGGGACATGGGTAAAAAACAACTTTCCGGGTTCAAACCAACCGATATGGCAATCAGCGAGGCTCACAAGCTCGTTAAACCGCGCCTGGAAATTAAAGCGCGGCGATCGGGAGACGGAGAGCGGCGGTACGGCGATTGGGTCGAGCGTGCCGGGCAACGAGATCTGAAGGCATTTGCCGCCGCGCTCGATACCCAACAGGTGACCGTCCGTTTCCTGCAGGCGGTTTTTGACCTGTCACCCTATCTTGCCGATCTGGCGCGACATTTTCCGCATATTATCAAGCAGTGTCATGAGGACGGTTTCGACACCGCGCTGGAATTATGTCTGGGACAAATTGAAACCGACGATTTTCATTTGCAAGACGAAGCCGGACTGGGCATCGCGCTGCGGCAGGCCAAGCGACAGGCAGCATTGATTTGCGGTCTGGCAGATCTGGGTGGTTGGTGGAGTTGGGAAAAAGTCAGCCGCGTCATCAGCCGCACCGCAGATTCAGCCGTTCGTGCTGTGGTCCGCCATCTTCTTCATTCTGCACACCAGCAAGATAAAATCGTCTTGCCGCATCCGCATGATCCCGAGCGGGATAGCGGGTATTTTGTCCTCGCGATGGGCAAGCACGGGGCGGGAGAGCTGAACTTTTCCAGCGATATTGACCTGATTGTTGTCTTCGACCCGGAAGTTGAGGCCATCACCGATCCCGATGAGAGCGTCAAACTGTTTGTCCGGTTGACCAAGTCGCTGGTGCGTATTCTGCAGGAGCGCACGGCGGAGGGCTATGTTTTTCGAACCGATTTGCGATTGCGTCCCGACCCCGGATCCATGCCGCTGGCCATTCCTTTGCCAATCGCACTCAATTATTATGAATCGCGCGGCCAGAACTGGGAGCGTGCTGCCCTGATCAAGGCGCGGGTGGTGGCCGGTGATACCAAGGCGGGTGATGCGTTTTTAAACGAGTTGACGCCCTTTGTCTGGCGGCGTTATCTCGATTATGCGGCGATTGCCGACGTGCATTCGATTAAGCGTCAGATCCAGACCCACCGCGGCTATAATGAAGTGGCCGTGCCAGGGCACAATGTAAAACTTGGACGGGGTGGCATCCGTGAGATCGAGTTTTTTGTGCAAACCCAACAATTGATTGCCGGTGGGCGCAATCCGGTGTTGCGGGAAAAGCGCACTGTTGAGATGCTGAACCTGTTGCACCAACAGAGCTGGATCGAAAAACCGGTGGCAGAGGAACTGGCCATCAGTTACGCCTTTTTGCGTGATGTGGAACATCGATTACAGATTATTGCCGACGACCAAACCCACACATTGCCTGAAGACGATGCTGGTCTGGAGCAGGTCGCACGCCTTTGTGGCATGGCATCCGTGGCGAAGTTCTCGACCTTGCTGGTGACCCATCTTGAAACGGTTGAATCACACTATGCAGCACTGTTTGCCAGTGGGGATCAATTATCGACGGAGTTTGGAAATCTGTCCTTTACCGGCGATGATGACGATCCCGGCACCATTGAAAGCCTGCAGTCCATGGGCTTTGAAGAGCCATCGCGCACCATTGGCATCGTCAAGGGCTGGCATTATGGGCGACATCCCGTGGTTCAGTCAGCTGCGGCGCGCGAGCAGCTCACCGCGCTGACACCAGCGCTGTTGAAAGCTTTCGTGGAAACCCGCCGGGCCGACGAAACCCTCTGGGCCTTTGATACATTTTTGCAGGGTCTGCCAGCAGGCATTCAGTTATTTTCGGTACTGCAGGCGAATGGCAAATTGCTGAACCTGCTGGTTTCGGTGCTCAGCGCAGCACCTCGTCTGGCGCGAATAATTACCCGCCGTCCCCATGTCTTTGATGGTGTGCTGGAGCCGGGATTTTTTGACATCAAACCGGATATCAAGTTCTGGCAATCGGCTCTCGACCGCAGTCTCGGTCAGGCGCGTGACTATGAAGATGGTCTTGACCGGGTGCGGATTTTTGCAGCCGAGCAACGCTTTTTGGTTGGTATTCGCCTGATCAGCGGAGCGGTGACGGCGGCGGAAGCGGGAGAAATGTTTTCCTTGCTGGCAGAAACCCTGTTGCTGGCGATGGCAGACTGGGTTGAGAAAGTTTTCGTTGAAGATCACGGCAGGGTACCTGGCGCCAAATACGCAATTGTCGGCATGGGCAATCTCGGTACCCATGAATTGACAGCAGGTTCTGATCTCGACGTCATGCTGATTTATGAATATTCCGCCGATCAGGACGAATCAGATGGTCGCCGACCGCTTCACGCGTCGCAATATTTCGGCCGATTTACTCAGCGGTTGATTGCCGCAATGAACGCTCCGACGGCCCAGGGCGTCGTGTATGAGCTGGATTTTCGCCTCCGGCCCCACGGTGCTGCTGGCCCTTTGGCGACCAGCCTTGTGGCGCTGGAACGTCACTATGAGGAGAGCGCATGGACGTGGGAGAGGTTGGCCCTGACGCGTGCCCGGGTCCTTGGCTCTTCATCAAAATTCTCCGACAAGGTCACCAAGGTCATCAGGCAGTCCATCACGAAAGACTGCGATTTGCCAAAAATGGCGGATGATATCCTGAAGATGCGCAAATTGATGGATGAAGAGCGCCCCCCCCGCGATGACTGGGATGTTAAACTTGCCAAAGGCGGACTGATCGATATCGAATTTCTCACCCAGACCGAAATTCTGTTCAGCCGCGTCGACAAACAGCCCACGACTGCACAAACACTGGGCGAGATTACGGTGTTAGAATTACAGAATGATAATGTGACTTTGCAGCAGGCTCACGCCTATTATCTCAATGTCATTCAGGTGCTAAGGCTGTGTCTTGATAGTGAAGTCCATCCCAAGGATGGGCCTCAAGGCATGATCGAATTGTTGCTCAGGCAGCTTGATCTGCCAGACATGAAATCGGCCGAAGCATTTCTGAAAGACAGTCGACGTGCGGTTCGGCAAATATTTGTCGCGCGGTTGAAGACCTATGCCGCACATTCCCAGGGGGCTGGGTCAGAAAAGGACTGAAACATGAAGAAAACTTCAATCATCTTCATAGCTGCTGCATCCGTCGCCGCTATGACAAGCACCGCCGTTCTGGCGCAGCAAAAGCATGGGCGCCAAGGGCAAATCCTGAAGAGAGCTGATATCAATAAAGACGGCAAGCTGACACTGGACGAACTTGTCAATCAGGCTTCCACACGTTTCGACAAGGCCGACAGCAACAAGGATGGCGAAATTTCTGTTGCAGAAATGGCAGACCGTATTCAGCGCGGACGTGACGAACGCCGGGCGGCGCGTATGTTGAAGCGCATGGATTTCAACGGCGATGGCAAAGTCACCAAAGATGAAATCGAAAATCGGGCCAAGAAGCGCTTTGCATTGATGGATCGCAATGATGACGGTTTTGTCGAGAAGTCTGAAATGCGCAAGGGTCGCAAAGGTATGCGCCGCGGGCGAAATGGTGAGCGTCGTCACAAACGTCGTCATTCACGCAATAGCGACGAACTTTAGAGTTGGACAAGCCGCCGGGCGTGGCGGCGGCTATCCACCAAATACCGCATCAAGCAGCTTCCGCATCTTGTGTTGAGACGCATTCGGGCTGCTGGCATTTAAATGGCAACCGCACAGATACGGTGGTGCCTTTCCCCGGTTCCGACGTGATCTTGAAAGTCCCGCCATGCAGTGCGGTCAATGAACGCGCGATTGCGAGCCCCAATCCACTTCCCTTGTGATCTTTGGTGAACTGGTCCTGTACCTGTTCGAAGGGCTGGCCCAGACGGTCGAGAGCCTCCGGTGAAATACCAATGCCATTGTCGCGAATGACAATGTTCACATCATTTTTCAAAGCTTTGGCCGTGACATCAATCTTGCCATTTTCAGGGGTGAATTTGACCGCATTTGACAGCAGATTGAGAAAGATCTGTTTGACAGCCCGACGGTCTGCCACGAGCTCCAGAGACTTTGGAATTTTCTGCCCGACTTTGATTTCCGCCTCATCAGCCTGAACCTTGATGATACGCAGTGTCTCGTCGAGCAACTCGTGCAAATGTACAGTTTCTGGCTGCAGCTGGAAGCGCCCGGCCTCGATTTTCGACATGTCCAGAACATCGTTTATCACGCCCAGCAGGAAGTTTCCGGAATCATGAATATCATCGGCATATTCTTCGTATTTGTTGGACCCAAGCGGGCCAAACATGTTGCTGCGCATGATATCTGAAAATCCGATAATGGCGTTCAGCGGGGTGCGCAACTCGTGGGAAATGTTCGCCAAAAATTCTGATTTGGCCTTGTTACCGGCATCGGCCCGCATTTTTTCTTCGTTGAGATTGTCTGCAAATTCGACCAGCTTTTGAGCCTGACGTTCAAGTTCCTGCTGGGTTTTTCGCAAGTCGGCAATGGTCGCCATTTGCCGCCGTTCGGACTCGACCAGCTTCTCCTGATTGCGTTTGATCTGGGTAATATCTGTACCAACCGAAACAAAGCCACCGTCCTGAGTGCGACGCTCGCTGATTTGTAACCATCGACCGTCATCGATCTGCGCCTCGAATGTCTGGACACCCTTATCGGGTTTACGATCGGTTTTGATCTGATGGCGAACCTTCGGCTTGCGGCTTTGGGCCATGACTTCGTTATGTGAATTGCCGTTGGTGACGGCGCTGGCGGGAAGTTTGTAAAGTTGCTGGTATTTGCTGTTGCACATGACCAGACGCTTTTTGGAATCCCACAAAACGAAAGCTTCCGAGATATTTTCGATTGCATCGCGCAAACGGATGTCGGCGTCGAGGCTTTTCTGTTTCAGCGCTTCTTGCTCAGAAATATCTACGGCGATGCCGATCAGGTGCGGATCAGCACCTTTGTAGCGCACCAGTTCTGCACGAATGCGCATCCACACCCATGTGCCCGACGAATGCATGATGCGAAATCTGTGATCGATTTGCTTCTGACTCGATTGAAAAGCTGAATTGGCGAGTGCGATCATGTCCTGATCTTCGACATGCAACAGATGGGCAAGGTCACCATACCCCATAAATTTGTCTGTCGGTTCCATGCCCAGCATTTGGTACATAGATCGCGACCAGACGATGCGGCCACGTGACAAGTCCCAGTCCCAAAGTCCGCAGCGGCCACGGGCAAGGGCGGTATCGAACCTGGCATTTGTTTCCAGGAAAAGATTGTCGGATTCGCGCGCCCGTGCCCCTTGGGTAAAATAGGCGTACAGAAAGACCAAAAGCACGGAACTTATGGCCAGAAACAAAGTGATGTTAAGTCTGACCTGCTGGTACCATTTGGCATAGAGCTGCTCATGCAGCCAACTGACCATCAAATGCCCCGCAATTTCACCATTCAGTCGCACCGGGCGCAACGTGGCGTAGGCTGAGTTTTCACCATCCAGAAGGATGGAGCGTACACCCGCATGACGCTCTGACAGGGTCATTAATTGGCTGCCACCGGCAAGGCGGGTCAGATTTACCCGTTCAAAGGCCGGGTCGTGGGGCGATTGCGCAACCAGCTTGCCTTGCAGGTTGAACAGGTATGCCGCCTGACCCGCGGGCAGATTCAATCCTGTCAAAGCTTCATTCAGCAAGGTCGATGCGGTCTGCTCTTGAAGTCCGGCATTTATGTCTTGCTGCGGGCTGTTGGTTTCAATCCTGAGCGACAGAAAATTGGCGAACAGCGAAATCTGCTGATGTGCGGTATCCTGCAGGCGATCGGCTGATCCAAGCAGGGAGCCGGTTCTGGCACCTGCCACCATGACCAGCAGGGCAATTATTAAAACCGGGATGCTGCGTCGCAGAAGCGTTTCGGAGCGAAGAAACTTGGTCCACAAAGGAGCCGACAATTGTCTTGCATGGCCGCTCAGCGCGAGGAGCGGAGAGGCATGCGTCTGCCTTTGACCGTGCCGATGTGATTCACCGTTTTGGGAATCATTCCAGCCGCCGCGTACGCCATTGGCGTTCGCCTGCTCCATTCCATGCCTCCTGAATCTAATACTGTTTACTGAGAACTGCTGACCGATCACTGCCGCTAAACTACCCCAGCGCGGCAAAACGAATCACTCTCATTTGAATCCAGTCAAAAGGCGATGTCCACCCTCAAATCTTGCTAATTTTGCAACGGGAATAGTTCAGGAAATCGTACGATCCACAATTTCCTGCAGATCGCGCGAAAGACCGTCCGATGCAGCGATACGTTGCAGCGCCTTTTTGGCCTTGCCGCTGCGTTTGGCGTCAAACATTCTCCAGTTATTCAACAAAGTCAGCAATCGGGCCGCTATTTGCGGATTGAACTCGTCGAGAGCCAGAACCTGATCTGCAAAAAATTCATAGCCGGTGCCGTCGGGGCGGTGGAATGCCGTCATGTTGGCATTTGCAAAAGGCGCCAGCAGCGACCGCGCACGGTTTGGATTGTTCAACGTGAAGGCTTCGTGGCGGGTCAGTTGTTTGATGCGGTTCAACCCTCGTGCTCCTGGCAACATCGCCTGAACAGAAAACCACTTGTCGATGACAAGGTGATTGTCGTGGAACCGCTTGTAGAAGTGGTCGAGCGCGGATTTTGATTTTTTTGCATCGGACTGATTGAATACCAGGGTGGTTAGTGCAGCCATGCGGTCTGACATGTTGCGTGCGTTTCGGAACTGCTTTTCACAAAACTCCAGGGCGCCTTTCTGCTTTGCCTGAACAAGCAGCGGAAGAAGGGCATTTTTGAGCGCCCGCAGAGCGCCTGCGCGGTTTGCATCTGCCGCCCGTCCGGTCGCCCGCTTGAGGCGTTCCAGTCGGTTCACCCCTTCTTCACCAAGCGCTTTGCCCAGTGCCGTCAGCACGGCCTTGCGGGCCTCGAAGATTACATCAGGGTCGACATTGCGGCCGAGTTCCCGGGCAATATCCTGGACACTGGGCAGCGTTAACACCTGCGCTCTCAGGGCCGGGTCGAGACCATCATCGAAGGCAGTATGAACAATTGCATCCACAAATTTAGCGTCGACTTCGCGGATATTGGTTGCCTTGGATTTTGAATTTTTAACAAGCAGGTCAATGGCGTAGCCGTTCAGGGCCTCCCAACGATTATACAAATCAGGATCATGTGCTGCGCGCAAAAGTCTGTTGGCGGCAGTTTGTTTGAAGTTGAGGGAAATTGGCGCAGAAAATCCGCGCAACAGGGAAACGACTGGTTTTTGCGCAACCTCTTTGAATATTACGCTCATCCGCTTTTTGTCGACAACGATGACGTCATCGCGCACAGCCGGACTTTGGCTGATCAGTGTTACGGGCTCACCGGATTTACTGATAAAGCCAAATCGAACCGGGATCGGCACGACCCGTTTTCTGGCCTGACCCGGCGTTGACGGCACAGACTGCTGAAAACTCAGCGTCAAAGTCTTTTTCCGTCGGTCGAATTTTTCCTGAACATTCAGCTGCGGCGTTCCAGCCTGACCATACCAGCGGGAAAATAGTTGCAGATCAATCCCCTTTGATCCTTCAAATGCAGCAAGCCAGTCTTCAACAACAGCAGCGCGGCCATCATTGTCCCTCAGATAACGGTCGGTACCTGCGCGATAGGCTTCAGGTCCAACCAGCGTGGCCAGCATGCGCACCAGCTCGGCGCCTTTTTGATAAACGGTTGCGGTGTAGAAATTGTTGATCTCCTTGTAAGCCTGCGGACGCACCGAGTGAGCCAGCGGTCCCGCATCCTCGGAAAACTGGCCCCCTTTCAGGCCCCGCACCTGTTGTATGCGTTGCACCGGGCGGGAGCGCTGGTCGGAGGAAAATTCCTGATCTCGATATACAGTGAGCCCTTCCTTCAGGCACAGCTGAAACCAGTCGCGGCAGGTGATGCGATTGCCGGTCCAGTTGTGAAAATATTCGTGAGCGATGATCGCTTCAATATGCATGTAATCGGTGTCGGTTGCGACATCCGGATCGGCCAGCACATATTTGTCGTTGAAGACATTGAGGCCCTTATTTTCCATCGCTCCCATGTTGAAATCGGAGACCGCAACAATGTTGAAAACGTCGAGATCATATTCACAGCCATAGGTTTGCTCATCCCAGACCATCGAGCGCTTCAGCGCATCCATGGCGAATTTGGCGCTGTCTGCTTTACCTTTTTCAACATAGATGTTGAGTTTCACCTTGCGGCCCGAAGCGGTTTTGAACTTGTCGCTATAGACGTCCAGATCACCGCCAACCATGGCAAACAGATACGATGGTTTGGGGTGGGGGTCGTGCCAGATGGCAAAATGACGGCCCTTTGCCAAGCGCCCTTTCTTGACCGGGTTGCCGTTCGACAATAGCTGCGGACAAGAAGCACGGTCAGCCTCCAGGCGAACCGTGTAGATGGCCAGCACATCCGGGCGATCCAGAAAATAGGTAATGCGGCGAAAGCCTTCTGCTTCACACTGGGTGCAGTAAACGCCATTGCTTTGATATAAACCCATCAGCTTGCTGTTACTGGCTGGTGCAAGTTCGGTGCGGATATCCAGCTTGAACATCTGGTCATTCGGCAGATTGCGAATTTCGAGCCGCTGCGGTGTAGCTGTGTAATCCTTCGGATCAACACTGAGACCATTTATCGATAAACCGGTCAGGCTCAGCTCATCGCCATCCAGGACAAGTGCTGCGTGTGGCGGCGTATCGTCCCTGCGCAAGAAGGTTATAGACGCGTTTACATGCGTTTTTTCAGGGTCCAGTGAGACATCAAGATGCACATCGCGAATACCAAACATCGCTGGCCTATAGTCTTTGAGTTTGATTGTCGGCGTTGATTTTGTGCGCATTTAAAACAGTCTACTGGCGAATGACAGGCATCTATATGCCGTGTTCGCCGCAGAAAGTCACTTTTAATTGGGAGTGATTGTTATTGGCTCTTGCCCTGCGAAGAGGTCGCAGAGATCAGACGTGGTCCGCGACCAGAGCGATACACAAATTCGGCGCGCGACGTCACTTTTATGATATTGTTGGTGAATGGGTTCAATTCGCCAAACAAGCTATGCACCCGCCCGCTGGCTTGATAGGTCAGAACAAGCCGCTGCCGCAGGTCTTTGCCGGCAAGCCGTTTTTTGACCCGCGTAACCCGATTGGAATGTTGAAAATTGGCATCGAAAAATTGATGTGCCCGGCGCATTTTTTTGCGAAATCCACGCTTGCTGTTATCGAATGCCGCCATCACCGCAGTATCAGCTGCATGCTGCATGGAGATTTCAATGCGCTGGCGCTCCGCAAATTCCAGTCCACCGGCCGTCAGCGTCAAAATTGGCATCAGCGCACCAGCCGTCATAAACGCGACATTGCCACGTGTGGATTTAGCAAAGCTGCGTATTCGGTGAAACATGGCCAACTCCAAAAAGAGATGGGCAAAGATTGGTTTCATTGGGTGAATTCCGGGCTAACAAGCACTATGAACAAAATCCTAACCGGTAATGTGGTTAAGGCAGCCATGACCGGCCAAAATTAACCGTTTGGAAACCAAGTTGAGCGAGCGAACATGAAACAGGACGCACAAGATGCCTTGCAACAGGTGAAGCACCTGCATGCAGCAACGACAGATCAGACAATCGCCGGACTGTTTGAGCAGGATCCCAACAGGTTTGAAAATTTCTCTGCCCGGTGTGGTGAAATCCATTTTGACTATTCAAAAAACAATCTGAACGTCGATCAGCTGAATGGATTGTTTGCGCTTGCTGATGCCGCTGACCTTCCTGGGCGTCGCGCGGCTTTGTTTTCTGGCGAGCATATCAATGTCACCGAAGATCGCGCCGTCCAACATACCGCGTTGCGCGATCTGACCAGCACGACAATCATGGTTGATGGTGAGAATGTGCAGCCCGAAATCACTGCCGTTCGCGAACGCATGACGGCTTTTTCAAAGGGCGTTCGGGATGGCTCAATTGCCGGGCAGGGCGGCCCGTTCACCGATATCGTAAATATCGGCATCGGTGGTTCTGATTTGGGGCCAGTGATGGTCGCTGCAGCTTTAACACCCTATCAAAATGGCCCCAACGTGCATTTCGTGTCCAATGTAGACGGGGCAGACATTGCTGATGTGTTGTCCAGTCTGAATGCAGATACGACATTGTTCATTGTTGCCTCAAAAACATTCACCACCCAGGAAACCATGACCAATGCGCAGACCGCACGAGAATGGTTTGTAGAGCGTTGCGGTGAAACAGCAGTCGAAGCGCACTTTGCCGCGCTATCCACGGCGCTGGATAAAACCAAAGCCTTTGGAATTCGTGATGACCGCGCCTTTGGCTTCTGGGACTGGGTTGGTGGGCGTTATTCGGTGTGGTCGGCAATCGGCCTGTCGGTCATGCTGGCAGTGGGACCGGAGGCTTTTGTAGAATTCCTCGGTGGGGCTCACGCTGTCGATCAACATTTTCAAACCGCCAAGGCATCAGAAAATGTGCCCTTGTTGATGGCGCTGATTGGCATCTATCACCGCAATATATGCGGTTATGATACTCACGCGGTTCTGCCCTATGACCAGCATCTGCACCGCTTTGCAGCCTATTTGCAACAGCTGGATATGGAATCAAACGGCAAGCGCATCACGCTGGATGGAGACGACGTGGTTGGCCAAACCGGCCCCGTTGTCTGGGGTGAACCGGGGACGAACGGGCAGCATGCATTTTATCAGTTGATCCATCAGGGCACATCGATTATTCCCGCTGACTTTCTTGTTGCAGCCAATGCCAATGATCCAATTGGTGATCACCACCAAAAACTGGTTGCCAACGCCTTTGCCCAGACAGAGGCACTGGCACTCGGCAAGTCACGCCGGCAAGTCGAGCAACAATTGAAAAAAGCCGGGATTGCAACAGACAAGATTGAAGCGCTGGTTCCCCACAAGGCCTTTCCTGGCAATCGTCCAACCAGCACATTTCTATATCCCAAATTGACGCCCCATGTTTTGGGTCAGCTGATTGCCCTGTATGAACACAAGGTCTTTGTGCAGGGGGTGATATGGAACATCAATTCCTATGATCAGTGGGGCGTTGAACTGGGCAAGGAACTGGCTGGAGAATTGCTTCCCATGGTCAAGGGAGTCAAGGGAGAGGTCGATGCTGAAGGTCGCAACGGCTCGACTTCAGGATTGCTCGCAGCGTTTCACGCCATGCGCCAGGGCTGAGCCAAAAAGTCGGCATCAGGTATTGGTAAAACCACGCCCGTCGGGGCTGCGGGCGAGGCGCGTATTGACTTTGCGCTCGCGATGCACCGTGTAGATGGAGGCGGCGATAATGACCAGCGCGCCGAGCCACGTATAGGGCCCCGGAAACGTGTCAAAGATCAGCCAGCCCAGAAACGTTGCATAGAGCAGTCGCACATAGTCGAGCGACGCCAGCACCGAAGCCTCGCCCCACGTATAGGCATAGATATTCAGCATTTGCGCGCCGTAGGACACAATTCCGATGGCGACCATCAGACCCCATTCGAAAGCCGTCGGGGTCTGCCAATAATAAATCGCTGGAACGGCGACGCAGAATGCCACAAGAAACGCCTGATAACTCAACGTCGTAATTGGTTGATCAGTTTGGGATAATTTACGAATGATCACCATCACCAATCCGGCCCCAGCGGCGCCGATCAGCGCGAATATCGAAATCGGATCAAATCCGTCGAACCCGGGTCGCATCATCACGATCACCCCGACAAAACCGATGCCGACAGCCATCCAGCGGCGAATTCCAACGACTTCTTTGAGCAACCAGATAGCAAAAATGGTGACGAAAAAGCTCTTGGCAAAACCAATCGCCACCGCATCGGCCAGCGGCATGTGGATGATCGAATAAAACCCGCACAACATGGCAATCAGGGCAAAAAAGACGCGGATGATCTGAAGGTCGAGCCGTTTGGTTTTGAGGCAGCCGGGAAAATGGTTCAAAACGCTGGGCATGACTATCAACATCATGATCAGCTGACGGACCAGCAGGATTTGAGTTACGTCCAGCCTTTCGCCAGCAAGCTTGACCAACACCACCATGATCGAAAAGCCTGCAGCGGCAACCAGTAGCGTCAAAGCTCCTTTGAGGTTCCCCGGCATTTTGGAAAACCGTTCGGCATATTGGGAAGGTTTGAGCAAGTAAATTGTCCGGTTGGTTCGTCGCCCTGTTTTGACAGCCTGCACCCCGTAGTGCAATCGGCTGAACGATTAAATTGTTTGGCGATTGACGTGCGCCCTTGCAATTGTTGCATAAATCACAATTTTAGGTGCAGTAGTTGTGACAACATCCAATTGGTGACAATTGGCCAATCGGGACATCCTTATGAACGCATTTACCCCTCCAAAATTTGGTCAAAAAGTAGGTATGGGACAATCAGTCGTCCGCAAGGAGGACGCAAAGTTCATTACCGGGCAGGGGCAGTATACAAGTGACATAAAGCGGGACGGGGAACTCCATGCCAGTTTGCTGCGCTCACCGGTGGCACATGCAACATTCACCATCGAGGATATTGATACGGCCCGTGCCATGCCCGGTGTTCATCTGGTGATGACCGCCAATGATTTGAAAGGTTTCAGTGACTTGCGCTGCCAGACGCTGCTGGAACAGGTTGACGGCACCAATGTGACGCCGAAGGATATCCCGCTTTTGTGCCGCGACACAGTTCGCCATGTGGGCGATGCTATCGCTTTTGTTGTGGCAGATAGCGTTGACCAGGCGCAACTGGCTGCTGAGGCAATCGAAGTCGATTATGATATGCTGGACGTGGTGGTGGACACTGTGGGTGCCCTGTCGGACGACGCACCACTGGTCTATCCTGACAAGCCCAACAATCTCGCCTTTGAGTTTGCCATGGGCAATCACGATGAAACAAAAGCCGCCTTCGAAAACGCCAAACACATTACTGAGTTGACGCTGATCAACAACCGGTTGGTTTGCAATTATATGGAAACGCGCGCCTGTCTCGCCGAATGGTCCAGCAAAGAAGACCGCTACATACTGACCACCGGATCGCAGGGCGTGCATGGCATGCGCGAAAATGTTGCCCGTTGCCTCAACATTGAACAAGACAAGATGCGGGTAATCACCCCTGATGTTGGTGGTGGTTTCGGCACAAAAGTGTTTCCATATCGCGAATATCCTCTGGCTCTGATCGCCGCCAAGCGACTGGGCAGACCAATCAAATGGGTTGGTGACCGCAGTGAGCATTTTCTGACCGATGCCCATGGCCGCGACAACGTTGTAACGATGCGCATGGCGATGGATGAAAACAGCAAATTTCTGGCTCTGGATGTGGATCTGATCGCCGCCATGGGTGCCTATCTGCATACGTTCGGGCCGTTTATTCCGACACTTGGCACCACCATCGCAACGGGCATATATGACATCAAGGCGTGCCGGTTTGGTATTCGCGGCGTGTATTCCCACACAACACCCACCGACGCCTATCGCGGGGCTGGTCGTCCCGAGGCGATCTATGCGCTGGAACGGCTGGTGGATCAGTGTGCCCGCGACCGCAACATGAGCCCGGACCAAATCAGGAAAATCAATGCGATCCCTGAAAATGCACTGCCGTACACAACTGTATTTAAACATAAATATGATACAGGCCAATTTACCATGCATCTGGATAAATGCATGGAGGTTGCCGAATGGAACCAGTTTGATGACAGGGCCGCGCAAGCCAGGGCGAGCGGCAAGTTCCGCGGCATTGGAATGTCAACCTACATCGAAGCCTGTGCTTTTGCAGGGTCCGAACCTGCCAAACTTGGGCTCAAATCTGATGGCACGATCAGCTTGTTGATCGGCACTCAATGCAACGGGCAGGGTCACAGAACGGCTTATGCTCAATTTGCTGCAGAAGCCCTGAACCTCGACATCGATTCAATCGATGTCCGTCAGGGCGATACCGACGAGCTGGAAGCCGGTGGTGGCACTGGCGGTTCGCGATCAATTCCGCTGGGCGGTGTTTCTGTCAAACGTGGCAGCGAGGCGCTGGCAGAAATGATCAAGCAGGTAGCTGCAGACAAATTGGAAGCAGCAGCTGACGACCTGGAACTGATCAACGCAGAAGTGCGTATTGTTGGCACCGACCGCAGTATGACATTTGCAGATATTGCGGCAGCCAGCGATGCTGCTTTGCAGGCCACCGGCGATTTTGTTCAGGACGAAGCCACCTATCCCAACGGGACCCACATTTGTGAAGTTGAAATCGACCCCCAGACCGGTGTGACCAAAGTTGTCGGTTATACAATGGTCGATGATTTTGGTGCCACGGTAAATCCATTGCTGCTTGCCGGTCAGGTGCATGGCGGCGTCGTGCAGGCCATCGGACAGTGTATTATGGAGCAGACGGTCTACGATGAAGATGGGCAGTTGGTATCAGCAAGTTTTATGGATTACCGCATGCCAAGGGCCGAGGATTTTCCGGATTTCCACTTTGAAACCCGCAATGTTCCCTCCACAACCAACGCGTTGGGCATTAAGGGAGCCGGAGAAGCAGGAACCATCGGTGCTGGTCCAGCGGTAATGAACGCCATCGTCAATGCCCTGCATCGCGAATATGGCATTCAGCATATCGACATGCCGGTGACACCGCTGGCCATGTGGGACACCATTCAGGCGGCGACGCGGGATGGTGGCTCCAAAGCTGCATAAAAGATTGCCCTTGCCGAAAGGCGAAGCAGGGTCTAAACCACGACTATTCTCATAGAGGTGCCCGTGCGGGGCTGAGAGATGGCAACATCAACTCTTTGAACCTGATCCGGATTGTGCCGGCGGAGGGAATGGGATGGCCGAAAAACCACCCGAAGTTACAGCCACTGATATTGCCGATTGCGTCAATCGCTTTCGCGAGGCACGCCCACACGTCCATTGCATTACCAATTCCGTTGCGCAGCAATTTACCGCCAATGTTTTACTTGCATCTGGCGCCACACCTTCGATGACCATTGCTGCGGAGGAGATCGCCGACTTTGTCGGCATGGCTGATGCTTTGCTGATCAATCTCGGCACGATGGATGCTGATCGAACCAAGGCGGTAGGTCATGCGGTGACAACAGCCGATACCCTGAAAAAACCCTGGGCGTTAGATCCGGTATTTGTTCAGGCCTCACCGGCGCGATTGAATCTGGCATTGCGGCTGCTGAAACAAAATCCGGCGCTGGTGCGTTGCAATGGCACAGAGTTTGAAACCCTTTACGGCATCGACGCAGAACAGCCGCAAAATGACGACAACTGGCCCAACACGACCATCGCGTTAACCGGCAAATTGGATTTGATCCGCAACAGCGATGGCCGCATGTATGTTGCAAACGGCAGCTCGACAATGGATCGGGTAACCGCAATGGGCTGCGCATTGACAGCACTGGCAGTTGGATTCATCGCGGTTGAGGATGACCATTTACTGGCGGCAACTTCGGCCCTGACATTGTTTGCGCTGGCCGGAGATCACGCCGAGCGCAAATCCGGTGGGCCGGGAACATTCGTTCCGCATTTCCTTGATGCTTTGAGCAATCTGGATGAAAGCGACATTGTGCAGGGGGCCAGACTGTCGTGAACCCTTGTGACGTTTCGCTATACGGCATCATCGATCCGCATCGCACTCGCAACCGATCGCTGGCCGATCTGACGCGCGCCGCTGCGGATGGCGGCATTACCCTGCTGCAATATCGCGACAAGGACGGCGATACCCGCACCTTGATCGAAAACGCAGTCACTATCAAACAGGCGCTTTCGGGCTATAACGTGCCATTGCTGATCAATGACCGGGTTGACGTGGCACTGGCCGTGGAAGCGGACGGTGTTCATGTCGGCCAGTCGGATATGACGCCAAAAGATGCAAGACGCTTGCTGGGTCCAAATGCGATTATCGGGCTGACGATTAAGACAGAGGAACACGCCAGACAGGCACCTCTGGATCTTATCGACTACGCCTGCATTGGCGGTGTTTATTCAACTATGTCGAAGGAAAACCCGACCAATATCGGCCTGCAGGGTTGGGCTGCAATCGCCGCTCATTTTCGCCACGTGGCTCCCAAATTTCCCGTTGGCGCCATTGCCGGTATTGACGCGAGCAATCTTGAAGCGGTTCTCAAAAACGGTGCGGATGGCGCTGCAATCATTTCGGCTATTTTCATGGCTGATGATGTGAAGGCTGCAACCCGCGAGCTGAAGCTGATAACCAACAGGTGCCTGTCATGACCGCCATTGCCCTGACCATTGCCGGCTCTGATTCAGGTGGCGGAGCCGGGATTCAAGCTGATCTGAAGACCTTTTCTGCCTGTGGTGTCTATGGTGCCAGCGTGCTGACTGCGTTGACTGCCCAAAACACTCTGGGAGTTAGCGCCATCCATGACGTTCCGGTGGATTTTATCCGCGCCCAAATGAACGCGGTGTTCAGCGACTTGATAATAAATGCTGTCAAAATTGGCATGTTGTCCCAACCTGCAATCATCGAAACCGTGGCAGATGGGCTGAAACAGGATGCGCCATTCGCCATCGTGCTGGACCCGGTGATGGTGGCTGAATCCGGCGATCCTTTATTGGCAGAAGACGCAGAACTATCACTCGTCAAATATCTGTTTCCGATTGCCCAGCTGATCACGCCAAACCTGCACGAGGCGGCAAGGTTGTTGAAAACCAATCCGGCTCAATCAAATCAGCAGATGCAGGATCAGGCACAACAACTCATCGACATGGGTGCACAATCCGTCTTGTTGAAGGGCGGGCACAGAGGTGGTGACAGGGCCGACGATTGTTATGTTGCCGCAGATGGTTCGATCAGCTGGTTTCAGGGGCCGTTTATCGACACCAAAAACACCCATGGCACCGGTTGCTCATTGTCTTCAGCAATCACTTCGTATCTGGCCAAGGGCGACGACATGCCAACTGCCATCGACAAGGCAAAAGGATGGATTACCAAAGCCATTGCCGCCGCCGACACGCTGCAAATCGGATCCGGGGCGGGGCCGGTCCATCACTTTCACCAATTTTGGAACTGACACCATGACCAAACTCAATCGACGCAACGCTCTCGGCCTGATCGCAGCGGCAGCACCTGGGGCGGCACTGGCCACACCGGCAATCGCGCAATCCAAAATCGAATGGCGGATGGTCACGTCCTGGCCCAAAAATCTGCCCGGCCCCGGGGTGACGGCCCAGCGGTTGGCCGATTCCATCACCAAAATGTCTGACGGCGCTCTGACCGTAAAACTCTACGCGGCTGGCGAGTTGGTTCCGGCGCTTGAAGTTTTTTCCGCAGTGTCCGGTGGTGCCGCCCATATGGGCCATACAGCGGCGCTATTTTGGGGCGGTAAGATTTCAGCTGCGCCATTGTTTACAGCTGGCCCCTTCGGTCTGACACCAATCGAGCACATCACCTGGATCAACCACGGCGGTGGGCAGGCGATCTGGGACAAGTTGTATGAGCCCTTTGGTATCAAGCCATTCATGGCCGGCAATACCGGATTTCAGATGGGTGGCTGGTACAAGAAAGAGTTGAAATCGGTCGCCGACTTGCGCGGATTGAAAATTCGCATGCCAGGATTGGGCGGCGAGGTTATGCGCCTGCTGGGAGCTTCTCCGGTCACACTGGCGCCGGGCGAAATTCTCACCGCACTGCAATCTGGTGTTATCGACGCAACCGAGTTCCTCGGTCCTTCCAGTGATTTTGCAATGGGTTTTTACAAGGCCGCAAAATACTATTATGCGCCGGGTTTCCATGAACCAAACGGCACGGGTGAGGCGCTTGTCTCAAAGGTGGCGCTGCAACAATTGCCGGCGCATCTGCGGGCTATTGTTGAACACGCGTGTGCGGCGGAAAATATTCTGGCTCTGGGTGAGTCTGAATGGATGAATGCGGCGCGCCTGAAAATTCTGGTTGAAGAAAAAGGTGTTCAGCTGCGCGATTATCCAGCTGACATTATCGAAGCCGCACGGATTGCAACTGTCGAGGCGCTCGACAGTCTTGAAGCACGCGATCCATTGACCGCGGAAGCGGTCAACAGTTTCCGCAATGCCTCCAGCCATCTGAAACAATGGTCGTCTGAATCGGTCCAGAAGTTTTTGGCCGTCCGTAGTTAGGGTCGGTCCAAGATAATGTTACCGTTGATTGCCGGTCTGTCACCAACACGGTGAATACTGTGGGATTTTGGTGATTGACGTTGGGAAGTCCTGATATTGGGAAAGGTGGGGCGGTCTCAATGGGTCGATGCAACACATGCATTGAAACGCTCAGCGGGAGTTTCGTATCCCAGCGTTTTTCGAGGTCGCTCGTTGAGCTGTCTTGCGACGGCGCTCAACTTTGCTTGGCTATGTATCGACAAATCTGT
>JABABQ010000022.1 GCA_014238155.1 Rhizobiaceae bacterium | reverse complement strand
AGCAAAACTCATAAAACAGAGCCGCCTGCGCTTCCTGACGTGGTCCCATCATCGCAATCAATCTCCCAAATCAACAAGGAAACTGAATCAGCAAAGACTGCCGAGATTAAGGCGAGTTTTTCAACGAAATAAGCCCTTTGCGGAAGTAGAAGTTGGGCCGCAGATGGGATGTTCGCCTCCAACCGGCCATTAGGTTTGATAGCAGATAGGAAGGTGTCACGGAATTACTATTATCAGTAAACATGAGTGAATCCATGCTCGCGATCTGTGGCTGGTTTGTGGATTTCGTAACCGTCTGCAACAGATATTGCGGTATCATATTGAATGGTGATTGGTTCAATCTTGGTTTTCAACTATTGTGATTATATGATGAGCAATCAACCGAACATACACAACCAAACAAGCCTTGCGGAAGCTCTGGGCGCACTGTCTTTGGCTACCGATATGTCGGCTGGCAATCCTCCAGGCTCAGCCCTGACGGCAACTGTACTGGCTGTGCGCATTGGACAGAAGCTTGGCTTATCAACTGAAGATCAACAAGCACTTTACTTTGCTTGCATCACGCGATTCATTGGCTGCACTTCCACTTCGGAAGAAACCGCAGCAATGGCGTTCGGAGACGAATTTTCACCATATCTCGCACTCTCGCTTGCTGACCCAGCAGATCCCAAAAGCGTTCGAACGGAACTCAATCGTCACGCACTATTGAACACTCAAGAAGAACTTCGGCAGACGCTTTTCGAGGGGGTTATCGGGATGGGTTCTGAGGTCATGCGTCTCGGTATGCCGCATTGTTCCCAGGCCATTTCACTGACCCGCCGCATACCGGTACCTGATTCTGTACCTGATATTCTCTCACGGCTTGAATCGCGTTGGGACAATCAGCACCCAGTACATCCGCCGGGGCCAGAACTTTTACCCGCCACAAGGATTATTGAATTTTGCGTGGTGGCTGAATTGCATCGCCGTGCCGGAGGACTTCGCTCGATGATCGAAGTTGCGCGCGCGCGATCCGGTGGCCAGTTCGAACCTGCCGTTGTGCATGTGTTTCTGGAGCATGTAGCCGACTTGACCCAAGGATTTTCAAAGTCGGCGGAATGGCAGACTTTTCTGGATTCGGAACCCGGAGAACAGCGAACTATTGGCGATCAGGGCATGCGGCGAGTGGCAGAGGCATTCGCGGACTTCACTGACAACAAGAGCCGCTGGTTTGTCGGACATTCCCGCCAGGTCGCAGGCCTATCGTACAGCACAGCAGTAGCTACCCGCTCTGACGAAAGGTGGTGCTCAGAGATGTTCACGGCAGCGCTTCTGCATGATATCGGGAAATGCGCAATTGCCAACGGAATTTGGGACAAGGAAGAACCCCTAACGCCCTACGAAGAAAGCATAGCGCATCAACATACTATGCACACTGAACACATTCTGTCGCTGACGCAGGTTTTTCACAGAATTGGTGGTATTGCATGTTCTGCACACGAGCGTGCGGATGGCTCCGGGTATCATCGACGCATTCGCCTTGAAGAACCCCGTGCAGCAATTTTGGCGGTTGCGAATATTTACAACGAACTTACAACTGATGGTCCGCGCCATTCTGCGCTTAAGCCTGAAATGGCGGCAGAAAAATTATTAACGGAAGCTCACAAGGGGTGTCTGCCACAAAATGCGGTACGAGCGGTCCTCGACAGTGCCGGACAGCCAAGATCCGCCATGCCTGCATATCCTGACGGAATGACTAACCGCGAAGCCGATGTTCTGCGCCATCTTGCGCGTGGCAAGACCAACAAGGATATTGCACGGGCACTGAACGTGGCGCCAAAAACTGTCGATAATCATGTTCAAAATCTATATCGGAAGATCGGTACCCAAACCCGAGCAGCTGCAGCCATGTACGCCTTCGAACGGGGAATATTCGACACCTAGGGCATTTCCCCTATATGCCCAAAACCCGCTCCACCGTAGCCTTATTCCAGCCCAGAAATTCCAAACGGGGCTCTCGATAAGGTGAACATCATGTTGAACAAAAATACAAAACTGGCGCTCGCTGCTTTCGTCTCGATCGTAGTGATACCGCTTACAACACATGCAGAGGAGGATCAAATGAATCGTACAGCGATTAATCCCGTCACTTGGGCGGAAAACATCTATAATCAGGGCGAAGTTATCCAAGGTATTTCCCGCCATCTGTCAATTGCTGGGCAAGTATCTGTCCAACCAGATGCTGACGCGCCCTTTGGTGTTGTCGCAAAGCACCCTGGCGATATGCGCATGCAAATGGCGGAAGTTTTGGCGAATATTTCCACTGTACTCGACGGAGCCGGGATGACGCCAGCTGACCTGACCCACCTGACATTTTATGTGACGGACAACAACGCGGGATTGTCGAATTTCGATGTCTTTATGGAGTGGGTCGGTGATGCCCGGCCGCCACAGAGCTTTATCACGGTCAGCGGTTTGGCACTGGAAGGATTGGTTATCGAGATTTCCGCGACTGCTGCCCGATAAATCGATTTGCATCGACGGGTCTCTCGTCGGTGCTCCAATCAAATACAATATTACGCTAGCCTGGGCGAAACAAATCTGAGTCTCCCTAGTGGCACAAAGTGCCGATGATATGTGCGTCGCAAACCGGCCTATAATCAAACCTGAAATTGGTGGTTTGTCTAAGGTTTGTGGCTGCAGGATGCTTGCCATCCAGCGGCGACAAATCGGACAAGGAGGAAAGCGCGGAGGTTTTTTTACTATGGGGATTGTTCGTTACGGCTGTGCCGTTAGGTTCGCCGGGTTGAAGGTATTTT
>JABABQ010000024.1 GCA_014238155.1 Rhizobiaceae bacterium | reverse complement strand
CAGAACCTCAGAAAACTCGCAAAATTGATCCCAGAACCAAACCCAGCAGCCTGAGAACCAACAAGAACAACGCTGTTTCGAATTCGAACTGCAATTACAACAAATCAAACAATGAGTTTTTCAACGGAATAGGCTCGATGCAGTCGTTAAAGTTTTTCAGATCGGGCACGGCCAGAGGTCGGCTCGGCGGACGGAGCGGCCGTATGATCAACCCGCGTCGCCGCCTTGAGAAACTGCTATGGGTTACACACCGGTGTGTTACTGTCCCAATCTATGGAGATTGAAAACCTAACACTGGAAGCAGATACTCCTGGCCAAGAATTTCGGCTGGGCGTTTTTCGCTTTCATGGCTCAGGGAGTGGCCCCTCGGTTTATATTCAGGGTGGTCTCCATTCGCTCGAAATGCCAGGCACAGTGGCGATTGACCGCCTTATCCCGCGTCTAAAAGCGGCTGAATTTGATGGGCGCTTGATTGGCGACATCACGTTGGTCCCACACGCAAATCCAATCGGATTGACCCAAGTGGTATTCGGTCAATCGCTGGGTCGGTTTGATGCGAATACCCGCGTCAACTTCAACAGGTCTTTCCCATCCAAGCCCGTGAATTGTTTGGAGGCCAAGCCTGTCTCTGATCGGTTGAAGGCAACGCTTCTCGCATTGGCCGAACAAGCGGAAGTCGTGCTTGACCTACATTGCGACGATGACGGCCCGGTCTATCTGTACGTCTCCGAGCGTCAGCTGGACGAAGGAAAGCGTCTTGCACGGTCGATTGGGGCCCGGGTTATTCTAACTGACGCCAACGACGAACCGGTCTCATTCGACCTGGCCGCAGGGGAGCGTTGGGCCGCCGACAACAAAGGTGATCGATTTGCCGCGACGATCGAATTGCGCGGCATGATTGACGTAACTCCGGAGTTTGCCGAACAAGATGCCAGCGGGCTTTATCGTTACTTGGTGGACATTGGGACTGTCAGCGACACGCTTGCTGCTACTTCTGCGGTGGTCCCAATCATAGGCGACGTTGATGCAGCCGAACTGCTCGCAACACCATCGTCAGGGGCTGTCCTATATGAAGTAGATATCGGTGATTGGGTGCAAGAAGGCCAACGTCTAGCCGTCGTTGTGTCAGAACCGGGAGCATCGCATCATGAGATTATTTCGCCGTTTGACGGTCAGGTAATGACGCGCCGAGAAGTGCGCTTTGTCCGAAAAGGCGATGATGTCATCAAGGTACTGCGGCACCCGCTGCCATAGGCATCCTTGAGATCCACGAATACCGCATCGGGCTCGGAACAGTCATGCGCCGCGCTTTGTCTGAACGGCAAATGAGCGGAAGTCAGTCAACTTCAACCACCAGTTTGCCGACAAAATCCTTCCTACCAAAGTCCTCTTGCGCGCGCCCCAATTCGGAAAGCGGATAAGTGCCTGCAAGAAGAGGTCTGATCGCTCCTGAAAGGGCGTAGTCCCGCACTGCGGCGAAGTCAGTTCGGTTGCCCTGTGAAGCGCCATGAATTTCGATATTCTTAAGATAAATCCGGCGCATATCTAGTTCGACCAGTGGTCCACCCATCGCGCCACATGTGGCGTACCGCCCCCCGGGTTTTAGAACCTCAATCAAATCTGGCAGCACGGGGCCAACAACTGTATCGATAATTACGTCAATTTCCGCATCCCCCGCTACGGTAGCCACCGCTTCTGCCAAATTATCGCAACCGCGAGTGACAGTACCCTCCGCGCCGATCGCCCGCACTGCAGCTTCCTTACCGGCTCCTACGATAGCATATGGAATTGCGCCTTTTGCTCGACAAAGCTGGACAACACCTGAGCCTACTCCTCCAGATGCACCGGTGACCAAAACCCTGTCGCCTTTACCAACCCGGGTCCTACGCAGCATATGCTCTCCGGTAATGTAGGCACAGCAGAAGGTTGCAAGTTCAGCGTCACTCAATTCAGACTCTACCGTGTGGGCATTTTCGGCGGGGACCGCAACATATTCTGCAAATCCACCTGGTCTTCCCGAACCGATGTAATCGTGACTGGGAATTTCTTCTCCTTCACCCGCGTAAATCCCAAAATCGATCATCACTCGCTCTCCATGGCGGGATGGCTCAACATCCTGGCCGCAAGTCGCGATAGTCCCAACGATGTCGGCACCTTGAATTAAGGGAAACTGCAATGGGCTGTCGCCAAATGAAGCCACTTCATCTGGATTATCTGAGGAACCATAAGCGCCTTCACGTACCCAAATGTCTGTGTTGTTAATACCGCAAGCGCCGACCTTAATAAGAACCTCGTTGGGCTCGACAATGGGAACCGGATGGTTCTTCGACAAAACCAGTTTGTCGGGCCCTCCATGCCCAGTAAGAAGCATGGCCTTCATCATCCGCGGCACCATTTTTATCCTCTGGTATCTACATTGGCAGGTTGCATTAGCTTACGAGTGCGTTCTTCGAGGGGCAAGCCGAACTCAATTGCTGTTTTGGGTTACAAAAAATGTTCTCTATGGGTCATGAGCGGTATTACCGTAGGGCAAAATTTATTCCGTCTGCGACACTAATCGAATTTCAGCAAAGGGCTTATTTCGTTGAAAAACTCGCCTTAATCTCGGCAGTCTTTGCTGATTCAGTTTCCTTGTTGATTTGGGAGATTGATTGCGATGATGGGACCACGTCAGGAAGCGCAGGCGGCTCTGTTTTATGAGTTTTGCT
>JABABQ010000025.1 GCA_014238155.1 Rhizobiaceae bacterium | reverse complement strand
GGTCAGCTGTCCGCCAACCAAAGAGCCGAAATGGGTGCTTTCAGGCATCACTATCTAACTAAGGATTGGTGCCTGTAAGCATCCTCTCCGAACCCTGCCATACGGTACGAATGGAAAGTGTGGCACCAACAATACCCGGACGCTTGATAAAGCGGGCGCGGGAACGATGGGGTTCGTTATGTTCGCGCTTTGCGCTTGCGCTCACGCTGTCGGGCGCTTCGCACCCTTCGCTCCGCGGGGGCGGGTCTGACCGGCCCGGACGGCTCTTCGCCGTCTTCTACGGATGGTTCAGAGCCAGGGAGCGCGGGGATAAATTATTTGCTGTCGTCATGGTGAGGCGCATTCCGCACTCTCCGTATCAGGCGGCGAAGAGCCGCCCGGTCGAAAGACCGCCCCCGCGGAGCGGCGGGCCTTCGCCCGCCTGCGTGAGCGCAAAACAAACAAAAACTCGAGGCCAGAACATCAACCAACCCAATGCCCCCGGCGATAATCCCGCACACTCCGCACTCTCCGTATCAGGCGGCGGCGGCGAAGAGCCGCCCGCGCCTGATGGCGCGCCCCCATCCCATAAGAAAGGAGAGCGGCGGCAAAGCCGCCCGCGTGAGCGCAAAATCAAACAAGTCAGGCCGATTGCGCAGCGCGCATTTGTCGTTTGCGTTCAATCGGATCAAGAATGCGTTTGCGCAAACGAATATTCTCCGGCGTCACCTCAACGAGTTCCTCATCGGTGATGTAGGCCAGCGATTTTTCCAGCGTCATGTTCAACGGCGTTGTGATCTTGACGGCCTCGTCCTTACCGGACGAGCGCATATTGGTAAGCTGCTTGCCTTTCAGCACGTTGACTTCCAGGTCGTTACCGCGCGAATGCTCGCCGACAATCATGCCCTGATAAACCTTGTCACCGGGATGAATCATCATCGGACCACGGTCCTCAAGATGGAACATGGCAAATGCCACAGCATTGCCGGCACCATTGGAAATCAGCGCCCCGGTGTGGCGTTGGGCAATATCGCCCTTATAGGGCGAATAGTTGAGGAAGGTGCGGTTGAAGATCGCCGTGCCACGGGTGTCGGTCATCAACTCCGACAAATAGCCAATCAGACCACGGGTCGGGGCATGGAAAACCAGCCTCGTGCGACCACCGCCGGAAGGCTTCATTTCGACAAGGTCTGCACGGCGCTGGCTGAGTTTTTCAACAACGGCACCGGAATATTCCTCGTCGACATCAATAACCGCCTCTTCAATCGGCTCAATCCTGGTGCCGTTCTCATCTTCCTGCATCAGCACGCGGGGGCGGCCAACAGTCAGTTCAAAGCCTTCACGACGCATGGTTTCGATGACAATGGCCAATTGCAATTCACCACGACCAGCCACCTCATAGGCATCGGTTCCTTCAACCTGGGTTACCTTCAGCGCGACATTGCCTTCCGCCTCTTTCATCAACCGGTCGCGGATAACGCGGCTTTGCACCTTGTCCCCTTCCTTGCCGGCCAGCGGACCATCATTAACGCGAAATGTCATCGACAGGGTTGGCGGATCGATGGGCTGAGCCTTAATCGGAGTTTTTATACCCGGGGCAACCAGCGTATCGGCAACGGTTGCCTTGGTCAGGCCGGCAATCGATACAATATCGCCTGCCCTGGCGCTGGTAACAGGTTTGCGTTCCAGACCATCAAACGACAGCACCTGGGTGATGCGGCCCTGCTCGACGATTTTGCCGTCCTGATCCAGCGCATGGATCGACTGATTGGGAATGGCGCTGCCGGACGTGATGCGACCTGTCAGAATGCGGCCAAGATAAGGATTGGCCTCAATCGTCGTGGCCAGCATGCGAAATTCGCCTTCTTCAACGGCAGGTTCCGTCACGTGCTCCATCACCAGATCCAGCAGTGGCGCCATGTCTACCTTGGGGCCCTCAGCGTCCATCGCCATCCAGCCTTCCTTGGCAGAACCATAAAGGACGTGGAAATCAAGCTGCTCTTCATTGGCGTCGAGGGTTGCAAACAAATCGAAGGCCTCGTCCAATACCCAATCGGGGCGCCCGTCAGGCTTGTCGATCTTGTTGATCGCAACGATCGGGCGCAGACCAATTTTGAGAGCTTTTTGCAGCACAAATTTGGTTTGAGGCATGGGGCCTTCGGCGGCATCAACCAGAATGATGACACCGTCGACCATATTCAAAATACGCTCGACCTCACCACCGAAATCAGCATGGCCTGGCGTGTCAACGATATTGATGCGGGTGTCTTTCCACTGAATCGACGTCACTTTGGCAAGAATGGTAATGCCGCGCTCTCTTTCCAGGTCGTTGGAATCCATGGCGCGTTCGTCAACCTGCTGGTTTTCGCGAAACGTGCCCGATTGTTTCAACAACACATCAATCAGTGTGGTTTTGCCATGATCAACGTGCGCGATGATCGCGATGTTGCGAAGTGTCATTGTGTCAGCCTGAACTTGGGGGCGTCCGATCTGAGGGATGATCAGATCAACAGGAGCCCGGTCAATTGGGGACCGGAGAAAGGTTTCCGGTATCTCGGCAGGCTTATAGGGGGGAAGTTGTCAGAAGGAAAGCTCTTGGGCGCGTGAATCTTGCTAGATTTAAGCGCCGTTGCGTCGCGGCATCGTTAAACTGCCCTTTAAAATAATCGATACTTGTGGCAGATTTTTTTTCTGATCCCCAAACCTTCGGAGTAGCTGTATGTCTATTTTTGCAAGAATAATTCTCTTCCTGTCCGGCTTCACACTCTTGTCCGGGCTGGCCGTTGCTGCCGACCTGCCCGATCTTGGCGGCAAGAAAGTCGTGATCGTCACTGAAAATGCCTACCCACCACTGCAATTCGTCGATTCAAAAACCGGCAAGGCAATAGGTTGGGAATATGACGCAGTGGCCGAAATCGCAAAGCGTTTGAACATGCAGGTTGAATATCAAAACACCTCCTGGGACGCGATGATCGCTGCGGTTTCGGACGGCCAATATGATATGGGAATGACAGGCATTACCATCAAAGAGGACCGCGCAAAAAAGGTCGACTTTTCCGACGCCTACATGCGCTCGGAAATGTTCATGATGGTTCGCGGAGATGAAAACCGGTTCAGCGACGCGAAAAGCTTTTCGGAGTTTGAAAGCGGCCTGTTTGCTGCACAAGCCGGAACCACGCCGTTTTATGTGGCGGTCTATAATGTGCTTGACGGCAACGAACAGAATCCCCGCATCAAACTGTTCGAAACTTTTGGTGCTCAGGTGCAGGCGTTGAAAACCGGCGATGTCGATGCCGTATTGACCGATGGAACTGCGGGCAAAGGTTACGCCGAAGCTTCCAATGGCGCATTGAAATTGATTGGTGGCCCGCTGGGTACGGAGGATTTCGGATTCATCTATCCCAAGGGATCAGACCTTGTCGCTCCGTTCAATGCAGCCATCGCATCGATGAAAGCCGATGGTTCCATGGATGCACTGAATAAGAAATGGTTCCTAGATTACAAGTTTGGACAATAATGCCGGTTAGGCGAAATCATCACCAATGACGGTTGCAACCAAACCGGCAGGTGATTTTCCTTACTGGCTCGTGGCGACGGCGCTGATTGGCATCGCCGTCGCTGTGATCATTGTTGTCAACGACCTCTACACGCAGGTGTTCACAACCGTCTCCAAAGGCGTTGGCATTACCATATTCGTGACACTGACGGGATTTGCCCTGGCCTCCGTGCTGGGTCTGTTGCTGGCGGTGATGAGCCTTTCAACTTCCATATGGCTGCGCCAGATTGCACGTTTCTATATCGAAATAATTCGCGGTATTCCAATTCTGGTTCTGCTGTTTTACATCGCATTCGTTGGTGCACCCGCGGTGGTCGCCTTCTGGAATATGCTCATTTCGCCATTGGTTGAGGCGGGTTTGCTGGACAATATGACAGTGCGCGATTTTCCGCTGGTTTGGCGGGCATCCATTGCCCTAATGACCGGCTATTCAGCATTTATTGCCGAGGTTTTTCGAGCCGGCATTCAATCAGTTGATACCGGACAGATAGAAGCTGCAAAGGCGCTTGGCCTTTCTGGCTGGCATCGATTTCGACTGATCGTATTTCCACAGGCGATCCGGACCATCCTGCCACCGCTGGGCAACGATTTCGTTGCCATGGTCAAGGACTCATCACTGGTTTCAGTGCTCGGCGTTGCCGACATCACCCAGATGGGTAAAGTCTATGCTGCGGGCAGCTTCACATTCTTCGAAACCTATTCCATTGTCGCCTACATTTACCTAGTTCTGACCATCGGTCTCAGCCTTTGTCTGAGAGCCCTAGAACGAAAACTGGCATTGAAGCAGGCCTAGGGTCGGGACTCATTAATCTATTCCCGGGCCAGATCGGCCAGCACATTTGCCGCAACCGTCAGACGCGATACCGTTGCATGATCTTGATCCACAATATTGGTGATTTGCTCACGGGTGCTTTCAACCGCATCAGCATGTTGATCAATCCAGATATTTTCACTTTTGGGCTTACCGCCCTGCGCTTTGAGAATTTTCTCGACAATATCACGTCGAGCCCTGTGCAAGCTCTGCAACGCTCGGTCCAGAGCCAGCCCATCATAATAGTCGGCGGTTTCGATTTCACGCGCCGCCAGAACCATTCGATCAATGCGGAAACGCTCAGTGATATCGAAGAATGCAGTGGCGGCAAGGTCCAATGATTTTTGGCTGACCATGCTTGCAAAAAGGATGTCGGGAATCAGTCCAGCAATGGGCATTCTGGCCATTGTCAGCGCCAATTTGGATGGCACGCCCGATGCTTCAAATCGCGCAGTATCGGCCTTAATCCGGTCTGCCAAAAAGTCTGGCACGATCTTGTCCAGCTTTGGCAACAGGGCATCGACTGCCTTACGATACTGCACAGACTCAGCTTCCAGACCTTTGCGGAAGTTTCCATAGCGCACAAACCAGATAGTTTGAGAAATCACCCGTTCCTGTAGAATTGCATACAGCTCCAACTGCGCTTCGCCAGGAATCTTGTTGTCCAACACATCTATTTCAGAGTTGATTTGCGGCAGTCTGAATGCATCACGAACCACCACGTAGGCCCGTGCAATAGTATCAAGTTTTGCACCGGTATGATCGCTGACGCGGCTGATAAAGGTTGGACCACCCCGATTGATCATGGAGTTGGCCAGAACAGTGCCAATAATTTCACGCCTCAACCGATGGTTTTCAATTTCCCTGGCGTAGGCCTTTTGCATTTTTGGTGGGAAATAATCGACCAGCATCTCCTGCAGATATGGGTCATCGGGGACCTTGCTGGCCACCAGGTCATCCAATGCAACTATTTTGGCATAAGCCAGCAGGACCCCAATCTCGGCTCTGGTCAGCGGAACATTTGCTGCCTGTCGTTCCACCATGGAAGCATCGTCCGGCAGATCTTCAACCTGACGGTCCAGCAGATTTCTGGCCTCAAGACTGTGCATCAATCGCTGTTGATTGGCAAAATCCTCCATGTGCCTCCGCTGGGATAAGGAGATCGACAATGTTTGCAGATAGTTATTGCGCAGCACCAGCTGGCTGACAGTTTCAGTCATACTCTCCAGCAATTTGTTTCGCTTCGGTCGCGTCAGCCGCCCGGATTTCATCGCCGCCGCGAGTGCAATCTTGATGTTGACTTCAACATCCGATGAATTCACTCCGGCTGAATTGTCGATGGCGTCGGAGTTGCAGCAACCACCCAACAGGTTGAATTCAATACGAGCCGGATGGGTGACACCAAGATTGGCTCCTTCGCCAATTGCCTTGCAGCGCAGTTGCGGTGCGGTCACCCGGATTGAATCATTACCCCGGTCATCAGCATCTGCGTCGCTTTCATGAGATGCCCGAATATAGGTGCCAATTCCACCAAACCACATCAGATCAACCGGCGCCTTCAAAATGGCGTTCATCACGACCTGTGGAGTATGTTCCCCCGCTTCAAAACCAATGGCCTCTGCAGCTTGTTTTGAAAGGGTTATTTTCTTTGCACCACGCGAATAAATGCCTCCGCCTTTGGAAATCAGCTTGGCCTTATAGTCCTGCCAGCTGGATCGCCCGGCATCGAACAGGCGTTTGCGTTCCTTGAAGGATGTCGCCACATCGGGATCCGGATCGATGAAAATATCACGATGATCGAAGGCCGCAATCACCTGTGTTTGTTTTGATAACAACATGCCGTTGCCATACACATCACCCGACATGTCGCCGACACCAACTGTGGTAAAGGGCTGTGTCTGAATGTCTCGGTCCATCTCGCGGAAATGCCGCTTCACCGCTTCCCAGCCACCACGGGCAGTGATGCCCATTTTCTTGTGGTCGTAGCCGGCGCTGCCACCGGAGGCAAATGCGTCATCCAGCCAGAAATCACGCTCCTGGGATATCGCATTGGCCGTATCGGAAAATGTCGATGTGCCCTTGTCCGCCGCAACCACAAAATAGGGATCATCACCATCATGTCGAACGATCGCCTCAGGTGGAACCACTTTTCCGTTTACCAGATTGTCCGTCAGTGACAGGAGAGAGGAGATAAAGATCTTGTAGGATGCGCGTCCCTCTTCAAACCATGCGCCGCGGTCACTACCGGTGGGTAGTTGCTTGGGCACAAATCCGCCCTTTGAACCGACAGGGACAATCACTGCATTCTTCACCTGTTGAGCTTTGACCAATCCTAAAACTTCCGTGCGATAGTCCTGTGCGCGATCAGACCAACGCAAACCACCACGGGCAACAGGCCCAAATCGCAGATGCAGACCTTCCACTCTTGGTGCTGAAACGAATATCTCACGATAAGGGACCGGCTGCGGCATAATGTTGACGGCAGAAGGGTCGATCTTAAAAGCCAGAACCGGAGTTGGTGCAGCCTCAGTGCCTGCTATTTCAAGAACTGGCGAGTAAAAATTGGTTCGCAATGTGGCTTCGATTATATTGAGAAAATCCCTCAAAATCGCATCATCGTCACTGGAGCGCACAAGTTCCAGCGATTGAATAATATCATCCCGTTTGGCGGTCTGTTTGGCGGTCCGGCTTTTGGTAGATGGATCGAATCGGGCGGAAAAAAGATCAGCCAGATTCTGTGTGATCTCAGGATGCGCTGCAAGAATGCGCGCCATGGAATGAATTGTGAAACGCGAACGCACTTGACGCAAATAGCGTGCATAGGCCCGCATAACCCCTGCCAACTGCCAGTCGAGACCGACCCCCAAAACCAACGCATTGAAGTTATCGTTATCGTTTTCACGATTCCAGACAGCATGGATGGCGCTTTTCAACTTCGGTTCAAGCGAATCCAGGTCAATGGTGTTCCCCTGAGCATTTTCCAACACCATGTCATGGATGAAGGAGGTGCCGTCGTCAGAAGATTCAATCCGGAAAGTTCTTTCCTGAATAACGTGAAACCCGAGGTTTTCCAGCATCGGCACGCGCCGGGACAAGGGCACGGCTGAGGACAGATGAAACAGTTTCAGACCGACTCTCGTTTCAGTTTCCAGTCGATGAAAATCGAGCTGGATTTGTTGGTCGTTTTCCAGTCTGTCAAGCAACGCCACATCACCAAGCGCCACTTCCGGCTCAACATGTTCCTGATAGGCAAGTGGGAACTGGTGCTCGATATCTTCTTCGGACAACTGAGCCAGTCGATCACTCCAAGTGCGGGTGATCTTTGTGATTTGTCGCTCCAGTTCGGCACGGTGAACTTTGGGTGTCTTGCCCGATGCCCTGCCAATGATGAATTGAATGCGAACCAGTCCGTTGTCGAGGAAAACAGGATAGAATGCAGACAAGTGGCCGTCATAAACATCGGAAAAATAATCCGCCATGCGCATTCGCGTGTCAGAATCATAGCGATCGCGTGGAACGTAGACCATGATCGAGACGAAGCGGTCGAACTTGTCGAGGCGTGGCAACGCACGAATGCGTGGCCGCTCTTCCAACTGAGACGCCACTTTGACAAATTCAGTCAGAGTTTTTTCATCCAGTTGGAACATGGCATCACGTGGCCATGTTTCCAGAATATTAACCATCGCTTTTCCGGAGTGGCTGGCTGGATCTGTCTTGTAATTTTCCAAAACTGCGTTGGCTTTGTGACGCAAAATCGGGATCGACATGACCGACCTGGTATAAGCAGTTGATGTGAACAGCCCTACAATGCGTACCTCACCTGCCAATTTGCCATCGCGAGTAAAACGTTTGACGCCGATATAGTCGAGATGAGTGCGCCGATGCACCTGTGAGCGCATATTAGCCTTGGTGATAATGATCGGATCGGCACCAAACAGAAAATCTCTGATTTCATGTGTCAGCTGGACAGGTTTGCCACCGCGCGACATCACCGAAAGATTGTCGTCCCGCAGGATACCCAATGCCGAACCTGGAACGGGTTTCAACTCACCACTCTTGCGCGTTCCTTTGTAGGAATATTCGCGCAAACCCATCAACGTGAAGTGATTGTTGGCCAACCATTGCAGAAACTGAACTGCCTCGGCAATCCGCTCGGTGGGAAGTGGCGGCGGAGTGGTGCGAAATGTTTCCATTTCCTCATCCACCCGCAACAGCATGGCTTTCCAGTCATCGGTTACCAGCCGAACCTGTTGCAGAATATATTTTAGCGCGCTCTTGATGGCTTTGCGGGTTGCCGATGTGGATTCAGTTAGCACGACAACAACCAGAGAAGTGGCCACGCCCGGTTGTGTTTCAATCACCGGGTGGGCAATCAACTGAACTTCTAGATCGTGTGTATTCAATTCGGCCAGTACCGAGTCAATAATAAATGGACGGTTGGACATGGTCACGGAAACCAACGTCTGATCATCATCAGTGGCTTCAACCGTCAGCGTATCTTTCGGGCATTTTTCAATTGCCACCAATGCCGAAGAAATGACCCTGCACAACGCTTGAGGAGATTGGGCCATCAGATCTTCTTCTAGCGCGCCGTCAAACAAACGGCGAGCAAACTCCAAAGATCCTTTCTGTTTTGCCTTTGGCAATAGAGCCACTGCAGATTTGAGGAGTTTGTCACTTTCTGATTGGCTAGCCATTTAAATTGTCCTCTAGTGCCGACTGAGTACCTACGGAAACAAAGTGAACACGATTATGCAAGAAAAAGACGTCATTGCTTTGAATATTGAACCGGAATCACCGATTTCGGACGAAACACAGGCCTATTTCGACCTTTGTGAGGAAAAACTGGGACTCATTCCCAATGTGCTCAAGGCTCATGCGTTCAGCGAAACCAAGCTGCGTGTCTTCACCAAAATGTATAACGAACTGATGCTTGCCGATTCGCAATTGTCAAAATTGCAACGCGAAATGATCGCCGTCGTGGTGTCCTCGGTTAACCGATGTTTTTATTGTCTGGCAGCTCACGGTGCTGCCGTAAGACATTTGTCGGGTGAACCCCAACTGGGCGAAGTTCTAATTATGAACTACCGTGGGGCCAGTCTGGACCCCCAAAACATGGCCATGCTGGACTTTGCCCATAAACTCACCCGGGAGCCCGAAAATATCGTCGATGCCGACCGACAGCGTCTACGCAATGCCGGTTGGAGCGATCGCGCAATATTTGATATTTCCAACATCACCGCATTTTTCAACATGACGAACCGGGTGGCAAGCGCCACAGACATGCAGCCCAACCCAGAATATCACGGCCAGGCGCGTTAATCTGCTGGCGTCGTTCCGCTCACCCTCTAGCGGAACATCGGTGGCCTTGCATCCAGCCATTTGCCTTGATTTTTGCCAGACTCAGCAACAGCAAATACTGCCGCCATTGACCGCAATCCATCGGTCGCTCTGGGATACAGATTTGCCGCCGGATCAATCTCGCGACCTTCTTTCTGTGCAGAAATAGCCTCAGCCAGGTCCTGATAGATATTGGCAAAGGCCAGGGGCATGCCCTCCGCATGGCCGACTGTGACGCGGCTTGTCCGGTCCGCTTCTGGAGACAGATTGCCTTCGCCACGTTCTATCACCTGCAGACGCTGGTTCAACGGCATGTAGTAGAGCTGGTTGGGATGTTCCTGCGACCAGCGCAAGCCTCCGGTTTCACCAAAAACCTGAAGGGTTAATCCGTGTTGTCTGCCGATTGCTACAGAACTGGTCCACAATCGGCCAACGGCACCGCCATCCATGCGAAAATTGACCATCGCATCATCTTCCAGCTCCCGACCCGGCAGACAGGATACGCAATCGGCAGAAAGCTGGGTTACCTGCTGACCTGTCACAAAACTCGCCATATGCATGGCGTGAATGCCACAGTCCGCAAATTGAGCAGAGATCCCTGCCTGCGCCGGATCGTAACGCCAACGCACTCTGGGATTGTCAGCGTCAGCCGCATCGGCATGATGACCATGGGCAAATTCCGCCTTGACCAGCCGAATGTTACCGATTTCGCCGGATCGCACCATGGCACGCATATGTCGCACCAAAGAGTAACCGGAATAGCCGTAATTCACAGCGCAAATCTTGCCAGTTTTCTCAACCAGACGAACAATTTCCTCACCCTCTTCAACCGTCATGGTCATCGGTTTTTCACAAAGCACGTTAAAGTCGTTTTCCAGAAACGCCCTGGTGATTTCAAAGTGGGTCGAATTGGGTGTCGCGACAGTAACCAGATCAATCCGGTCATCGCGTTTTAACTCACCCTCCAGCATTTCTTGCCAACCGCCATAGGAGCGATCGGCAGCCAGTCCCAAAGACTGACCATATCTTTTGCCCTCCTGTGGCCGATGATCCAACGCACCAGCAGAAAATGTAAACAAAGCATCAAGCCCTGCACCAAGTCTGTGAGCCGGTCCGATCTGACTGCCTTCGCCACCACCAACCATGCCCCATGAATGTTTTGTCATCAGATCAAACCCTAATTGAAGCCAATTGATTCAAGATATTCCCGATTGGCGCGCGCGTCCTCAATCGGCGTACCGGGAAGAGTTGGGTCACAGTCTTGTTCGACGGTACACCAACCTTTAAAATCAGCGTCCAACAAAACCTGACGAACCGCTTCAAAATCAACATCCCCCTGACCGAGATTGCAGAAAATTCCCTGCCCGCAGGCGTCATAAAATCCTGTCCGATTCCCGATGACCTGCTTTTTCACAATGGGGTCAATGTCCTTGAAATGCATGTAGGATATGCGCTCAATGTGACGCTTCATGAAAGCAACGGGATCGAAGCCGGCATAGGAATGATGCCCCGTATCGAAGCAGATCTTCAAAATGCCCTCATCCACTTCACTGAGCAGACGTTCCAGTTCCGGCTCAAAATCAACAAAACCTGCCGCATGGGCGTGCATGCCCACCGTCAGCCCGTATTCTTCCGCCCCCAGTTTGGCAACGCTACGAATGCGCTCCACAAATGCCTTCCATTCAGCTGCGTCCATTTGCTCTGCTTCATCTGCGCGACCGGCAGTCGGTGCCCGACGCGGGGATATACTGTCAATCAACACGAGATGTTCAGCTCCATGGGCAACCAGCGCCTTACAGGTCCGAACCGCTCCGTCCATCACATCGTCCCAGGCATGCGGGTCGTGAAATGCGCGGAATACCACACCACCTATGAGTGTTAGTTGATGCTGGCTCAGCGCGTCAGCAAGAATCGACGGATCCTCCGGCATGTATCCAACCGGACCCAATTCGATACCGGTATAGCCAGCAGCAGCACAATCGGTCAAAACCGACTGCCAGTCTGGATTGCGGTCATCATCTGCAAATTCAACACCCCAGGAACACGGGGCGTTTCCAATACGGATTGTCATGGCGGGTTTCCCTTTCAGAGGCGTTCGAGTGTGCACCACTGCTTGGATTGGGATGATTCCAATGCGGCTGCAACAATTTGATTGACGAGCATACCATCGCGGAATGTCGGCCAGACATTCTTTCCGGTTTCGATGGCTTGAAGAAAATCACGTGCTTCGATGATTATCTGGTCCTGATATCCTGTTCCGTGTCCAGGTCCAAGACAAAATGGTTCGTAGTCAGGATGTGCAGGACCGGTTAGGATTTTGCGAAATCCTCGTTGGGCTTCAGGCCCCTCCATCTTGTACAGCCACAATGCATTTTGATCCTCCTGATCAAAACGAATAGCTCCCTTGGTGCCGGAAATTTCGTAGGCGTAACCCATTTTGCGGCCCGTCGCGACACGGCTGAAATACATCGAGCCCATAGCGCCATTATCAAATCGGCACATCATCTGGGCATGATCATCATTGGTCACGGCACCACCGGGACGATGTTTGTGGACGGTTTCAACTTCTGCAATGAGGCTGTGTATGGGACCGACAAGAGCCAGTGCCGCATTTATCATATGGGGCGCCAGATCACCCATCGTGCCATTTGATACGCCCTCACACCGCCATGTTGCGGGAGTCTGAGGGTCGGCAAAAAAATCCTCAGCATGTTCACCGCGAAACCAGGTAACGTCGCCAATGACATCATCGGCGATCAAGTTACGGGCAAACTGGCTGGCCGGGGTACGAATATAGTTGAAACCGGTCATATTGATCGCACTGGCGGCCTCTGCAGCAGCAACCATGGCTTTGCTGTCATTAAGGGTCGCCCCAAGCGGTTTTTCACAGAAGACCGGCTTGCCGAGCGCAAATGCAGCTTCGCAAATCGCCAGATGGGTTTCCTGTGGAGAGGCAATGACAATAGCTTCAACCTTTGGATCCGCCACCAAATCCCGCCAATCACTGGTGCAGCGAGAAAATCCATAGGCTTGCCGATAACGTTCCGCCGACTTGTCACTGGTCGAACACACCATTTCCAGGACTGGTCGCAGAGCCGTGTTAAATACCGCGCCAACCGAGGACATCGCCACCGCATGGGCCTTGCCCATATAGCCTCCGCCAACAATTCCGATAGCAATTTTCTTCATTTCTGAGGTTCCATGAGTTATAGTATTGCAACCGGTTGCAAAACTGATATCCTTGATTATGCCTCATCGTCAATCGGGAAGTTACACTTTCCGATGAGCCACCCTACATTTGGACATTGACATGCAAGATTGTGACGAAACCATTCAACTGACCGTAGCACAAGCTATCGTTCGCTACCTGGCCAACCAGTTCATCGAAATCGATGGAAAAGAGACCCGAATATGCGGCGGTGGCTTTGGTATATTCGGTCATGGCAACGTGCCCTGTCTGGGGGAAGCACTGTATGATCACCAAGACGTATTGCCGCTATACCGGGGTCAAAACGAACAGAGCATGGGCTTTGCCGCAGCCGGTTATGCCAAGTATCATCTGCGTCAGCGTTTCATGTTCTGCACTGCCAGTGCCGGCCCGGGCACCGCCAATTTAATGACCTCAGCCGCATTGGCCCATGCAAACCGCTTGCCGATGCTGCTGTTGTGTGGTGACACGTTTCTGACACGGCTTCCCGACCCGGTGCTTCAGCAGCTGGAGCATTATGGCAATCCTGCACTTGGTCTCAACGATGGCTTCAAAGCCGTCAGTCGATATTGGGACCGTATCACCCATCCTGCGCAAATCATCCAGACACTGCCTGCAGCCATTGCCACGATGCTGGATCCTGCCGATTGCGGACCGGCCTTTCTTGCCCTTCCTCAGGATGTGCAGGGATGGAGTTATGATTATCCGGTACGGTTTTTCGAAAAAAAGGTTCATCGCATCCGCCGTTCCGCCCCTGATGAGTTGGAAATCCTGGAAGCCATCGAGGCAATCCGGCACGCCAAACGCCCGATGATCATCGCCGGTGGCGGGGTCCAATACTCAAAAGCTGTGGCAGAACTGACCGAGCTGGCGGAAATGTGCCAGATTCCGGTGGTCGAAACGATTGCCGGCCGCGCCAACATGGTGACAGACCATTCGCTGAACATCGGACCGATTGGAGTTACCGGGTCAAACTCTGCCAATACCATTGCCGAAAAGGCCGACGTTATAATCTCTGTCGGATCTCGTTTGCAGGATTTCACAACCGGCTCCTGGACAGCTTTCGACAAGTCAGCCCGGATCATCGGTATCAACGCTGCCCGACACGATGCCATGAAGCATCTGTCGCTACCGGTGGTTGGCGATGCCAAGAGATCCCTGGAAATTCTGATCAGCGAATTAAAGGGCTTCACCGCGGACAAAGACTGGACCGGTCTTGCCCAGTCCGAAAGGATCAAATGGGACGCCTATGTTGCGGAGAATGTAAAACCCGGCAATCGACCGAATTCCTATGCTCAGGCAATTGGCATAGCCAATGATCTTGTGTCGCCACGTGACCGGGTAGTTGCAGCTGCCGGTGGTCTGCCGGCCGAAGTCACAGCCAATTGGAAGACCCTGGATATTGGCACTGTTGATGTGGAGTTCGGGTTCTCCTGCATGGGCTACGAAATCGCCGGGGCCTGGGGCGCCCGGATCGCCCAGTGCGAAAATGAACCCGACAGCGACACCGTGGTATTCACCGGTGACGGTTCATATCTGTTGATGAACTGCGATATTTACTCATCTGTCCTCAGCGAGAAAAAGCTGATCATTTTGGTTTTGGACAATGGTGGATTCGCCGTCATCAACAAATTGCAGAACAATGTCGGTGCCGAAAGCTTCAATAATCTGATCGCTGATTGTCCAACGATTCCATCACCGTTTGCGGTCGATTTTGCAGCACATGCTGCTTCGATGGGGGCTCATTCAGAAACTGTTGCTTCCCCTGGCGAACTCGCGGAGGCGTTCAAGCGGGCTCAGGCAAGTGACAAAACATATGTCATTGCGATGCAGGTTGATCCCTATGAGGGTTGGACCGCCGAAGGCCACACATGGTGGGAAGTTGGCACCCCACAGGTAAGCGACAAGGACTCAATCAAGTCGGCACACAAAGAGGTCGAGGACGGACGCAAGCGTCAACGTCGGGGTGTTTGATGAGCCAGCCGGTGCTTTCCAATCACAAGCCATTTTTGATTATTGGGCGTGCCGGGATGGATTTCTATGCCGACCCGCCCGGTACCCGCACCGAAGAAGCGACTCAATTCGTCTGCCATCTGGGTGGTTCCAGCGCCAATATTGCGGTTGGCCTGACCAAGCAGGGGGGCAGCGCAGCACTTGTTACCCGAGTTTCAGATGATGCAATCGGCCGTTTCTGTCTCAACCAGCTTGAGTCCTATGGGGTGGATGCTACCCATGTGCGCAGCGAAGGGGGCGAAGCCCGAAATTCTCTGGCTGTGGTGGAAACGCGGCTTCAGAATACCCAGTCGGTCATCTACCGCAATGGGGCAGCCGACTTCGAAATGACGGTTGATGATATCGACGCGATTGATTTTGACCAATATGGCGCCCTGGTAACCACCGGCACGGTACTTGCTGCCGACCCATCCAGATCAGCTACCTTTCACGCCTTTGAAAAGGCCCGAGCTGCTGGCCTACCAATCATTTTTGATGTTGATTACCGGCCCTATTCCTGGCCTTCCGCTAACGTCGCTTCTGATGTTTATTCCCGCGCCGGTGCGCTGTGCGACATCGTCGTCGGCAACGATGAAGAGTTCGACTTCATGGCGGGAAAGAAAGGGGGAGGTCTGGCAAAGGCCGAAAGCCTCGCCGCTTCAAGCGCCGCTATTGTGGTGTACAAAATGGGTGAGAAGGGGGCGATTACATTCTCCGGTAAGACCCGTGTGGAGACCGGCATATATTCCGTTCAGGCTCTTAAGCCAACAGGAGCAGGTGACGCCTTTATGGGCACTTTTTTGGCATGTCTGTCCCAAGGCCGCGATCTGAGCGACGCCGTGCTGCGCGGTTCTGCGTCTGCTGCAATCGTTGTTTCCAAGGTCGCCTGTGCCCCGGCCATGCCAACACCTGACCAACTTGAAAAATTTCTCAGTATTCATCCTGGCCCGACCGCCGGGCAGTGCAGAACCAAAGGGTAACAAATGCATATCGCACCATATGACAATCAGAACAAACCCATCGTCGACTGCAGCGATACCACGGTTCCGCTGAATTATTTTAACATCGTTAAACTGACTGCAGGCCAGGCATTTGAATATCAGATACCTGGATATGAAACCTGCATCGCTCCCGCCACAGGAAGCGTCAATATTGAAGTCGAGGGAGAAAAATTTGCCGATATCGGTGGGCGCGGCGTGAATGTCTGGGACGGAGAACCCGAGGGTGTCTACGTGCCAAGCGGCGCCAAGGCCAGTATGGTCTGTTTGTCGGAAAGTGCCGAAGTTTTTGTTGCTGGTGCCAAATTTGACGACGTGCTTGACCCATTTGCAGTGCGCGCCGATCAGATTGATCTGGTGCAATATGGTTCCGACGACACCAAGACCCATCGCAAGATCAAGCATATTCTGGGACAGAAACAGCACGGAAAAGTTGGTCGCCTTCTGGTCTCCGAACTTTTCACAGTTGGTCAGGGTGGCTGGTCGGGTTTCCCTTCCCACAAACATGACACAGATCGCCTGCCGGTCGAAACACGACACGATGAAACCTACAATTTTCGATTCCGGCCCGATCACGGTTCCGGCGTACAAATGTTGCAGCGCGAAGATGGCAGGTCTGGCGACGCTTATCATATTGTCGACGGATCAACCATCTGTCTCGACAACGGCTATCACCCCTGCTGTGTGCTGCCTGGTTATGAAATGTATTATTTCACCATTCTGGGAGGATTGAGCCAGCGCTCACTGGTCCAGTTTTTCCAACCCAGCCACGCCCATCAGATTGAAACGATTCCCGGCATCAAAGACATGATTGCCAAATTTAAATGACGCTGGCCACACTTTCCGATGTTCTTAAGCCAGCAATGAAAAATGGCTATGCGGTTGGCGGACTGGTCTGCCTTGGCTGGGAAGATGCCCGGGCTTATGTGGCGGCCGCAGAGGCAGAGGGGGCACCGGTCATTCTGCAAGCTGGCCCCGGATGTCGGGCGCATACTCCATTGCCCGTGCTCGGCGCGATGTTTCGCAATCTGGCCGAAAACGCACGCGTTCCAGTCGTCGCCCATCTGGATCATGGATATACAATCGAAGAGTGTCGCACGGCCATCGAAAGCGGTTTTACATCCGTCATGTTTGACGGTTCTCGTCTGTCGCTGAGCGAGAATATTGACATGACATCGGGCATTGTCGAAATGGCCAAGCGGTCCGGGGTTTCAAGTGAAGGAGAAATTGGGTTTGTCGGTTATTCCAACGGCGAGCAGTCGCTGGGCACTGATCCACAGGAAGCCGCACAGTTTGCCCGGCAAACAAAAGTCGACGCGATGGCTATTTCGGTGGGCAATGTACATTTGCAACAAAACCATGACGCGGACCTGGATCGGGAACGAATTGCCGCCATTCAATCAGTGACTGACGTACCACTGGTTATTCATGGTGGATCAGGCGTTCCGCCCAAAATACGCGCCCAGCTTGCTCACAACACGGCCATCTGCAAATTCAATATTGGCACGCAATTGCGCATGGCATTTGGCCAAGCTCTGCGCGATAGCCTGGCAATTGACGTGGAACAATTTGACCGGGTGGAAATTCTCAAGGCAACGGAACCACTAATGACAGAAGCCGCACGCGCCATTATCCGGTCAATGGCCCTGCCGCAGGTTTAGAGCGGCAAACAGATACCCATCAACTGCCTTCACCCGGGTCAGTCCAGTTAAAGAAGAACTGATATCCGGCGACGACACCCATGCCGACAAAGACAATTCCAAAAAACGGCGCATTGCTGACGAATTCAACTGTTCCCCAGCCGAAACAAACCAATACGGTTGCAATCCTTCTCCACATCGGGCGGAAAAAGGGAAGTTTAAGATCAAACATTAATTCAATAGTTCCGACATTTTCACAACACGCTGCTGTTCAACAGATTGCACCGCAGCTTCGGCCAGAGCGAGTGCCAAATAGCCATCATTTCCTGTTGTTGGTGGTTCATCGGAGTTTGCCACACAATTTACGAAACTGGCAATCTCGGCAGCATATGCAGTCATGTAACGCGACATAAAAAAGTCGAGCAAGGCTGGCCGATGGTAGCCATCCGAATCGGCGACTTCGATACGGGCATTATGGTGATTATTCGCCGATACTGATCCCTTTGAACCGTGAACTTCAATGCGCTGATCGTAGCCGTAAAGTGCTCGGCGCGAATTGGTAATCGTCGCCTGTTTGCCTGATGCTGTACGCAGGATTACATTGATACTGTCAAAGTCCCCAAGTGCACCAATTTCGGGATCAACCAGAACACTGGCCGCCGCCTGCACGGTTTCAACATCTTCGTCCAACAGCCAGCGGGCAACATCAAAATCGTGGATTGTCATATCACGAAATATTCCACCTGATCGGGAGATGTAATCCCCAGGTGGTGGACCTGGATCACGGCTGGTCAGGGTGATCATTTCAACCTCACCTATGCGCCCTTCATCAATGGCGGACTTCAATGCCAGGAAGTCCGGATCAAAACGTCGCTGAAATCCAACCATCAACGTTCCGGCGGTTTCTTCCACCACCTTCAGACAGGACCTTACTCTTTCCAGGTCCAGATCGATCGGCTTTTCGCAGAACACCGCCTTGCCCGCCCGACAAAACTTCTCGATCAAATCGGCATGAGTGTCGGTTGGCGTGCAGATGACTACGGCATCCACGTCACTTGCTGCAGCAATTTCATCAATTAAACGTATGTCGCAGCCGTGCTCCGCCTGCATCGCCCTGGCAGCCAGTTCCATTGGGTCGCTTACGGCAACCAGTTTAGCTCCCTTCACAGAAGCAATTGCGTTTCCATGAACCTGGCCAATTCGACCAACGCCCAAAATAGCAAAGTTAACTGTCATTTACCTACCAATGGCTGGGTGCAATCAGGCAGCGTCACCAAATTCAGCACCGGTTTTCGCTCCAGTAATATAGGCAACAACATCCTGACCGTCAGTTTCTTCTTTTTTCAGATTGGCAACGATGCGGCCGCGACGGAATACGATGATGCGGTCCATAAGGTCCATGACCTGCCGCATGTTGTGGCTGACCAGAATCAAAGGTTCTCCGGCCTCCTTTAGGGTTCGGATAATGTTCTCGACTTGCTCCGTTTCCTGAACACCCAAGGCCGCCGTTGGTTCGTCCATGATGGTTAGGCGCGAGTGGAAGGTGGCAGTACGCGCGATCGCCACACATTGCCGTTGACCACCAGACATGTTGCGGATCGAGTTACGGATGTTTGGGATCTTCACGGCCGTTTTTTCTAAACCCTCCAGCGTTGCTGCGCGCATAGCCTTGTAGTCAAGGAAACGGAACGGTCCGAGCCAATCCAATTTGGTTATCTCACGCCCAAGGAACAAATTGTCGGGCACGTCCAGATCATCGGCCAGCGCAAGTGTCTGGAATACGGTTTCGATGCCCGCTTCTCGCGCGTCTAAAGGACCGGCAAAACTTACCTCATCATTATACAGCCAGATCTTGCCGCGAGTGCGCTGCTCCACGCCCGTGATTTGGCGCACAAAGGTCGACTTTCCTGCACCATTGTCGCCCATGACGGCGATATGTTCGCCTTTCTTGAGTTCGAAATTTGCACCCTCCAGCGCATGTACACCACCATAATGCTTGGTCAGGTCTTCGGTTTTCAGAACAATTTCATCGCTCATTGTGTCTCTCCTGACTTATGCGCGGTTGCGCTGTCGATATTGGTCCAAAATCACTGCTGCGATGATGATGCTACCCATAGCCATCAGCTGATAGGATCCGTCCAGTTTTACGAAGGTAAAGCCAGAACGAATGACACCGAGCACCATGGCGCCGAGGACAGTGCCGATAATTGATCCGCGTCCCCCGGTCAGACTGATACCACCGATGACCGCCATGGCTATGGCAAAGAGTTCGTAGAACTCTCCCATACCAGCTTGAGCTGTTGAGGCTTTCGCGCTCAACACGACACCTGCAAATGCGGCCAGCATAGACGCAATGGTGTAGACCATGATCTTGTGCCGCTTGACGTTGATGCCCGACATTCGCGCGGCTTCTTCGTTCGAACCGATCGCATAAGTGTGTTTGCCGTAAACCGTATAGCGAAGGATCACGTGGAAAAGCACCGCCAGTGACAAAAACCAGACCACCGGCATCATACCCGAGCCGAGAAACTTATAGCTCTCGGTTGGGAACGAAACTGGCCGGCCGGCGGACCACCATAGCGCAATGCCCCGACAAATCAGGAACATGCCGAGCGTGGCAATAAACGGAGGAATGCGGAAAATGGCAACAAATGTTCCGTTTATGGCCCCGATCATGGCCCCGAATAAAAGCCCTATAACGACGGGCACCAATACCGGTAAGTCCATGGCCCAGAGTCCAAAGATCGCCTTGGGGTTCGGGTTGCCGTTCACCAGCTCTGTCTGTCCGAAGCTCATCGCGATCATGGCAGTTGCAGCAACGAGTGGACCGGAACTGAGGTCAATTCCGGCTGTGATGATTACTTGCGTGACACCCAGCGCGATGATTCCGATGATCGCAACTTGCAAAATAATAATCTGCAGCCGCGCCTCGTTGAAAATCGTGTCGAATCGGCCTCTGGTATCAAAGAGGAAACTTTGGCCGTTCATATAGGGCAAAACCTGCCCCAAAATCTCAAAGATTACGATGATGATGACCAGGGCGAAGAGAATGTTCATTTCGTTCGGCCAAGTTCTTTTGCTCTGGTCGAAGGTCAGCCCGCCAGTGCCGTGGCTAGTATCATTCATTTGCGTCACTTCCCCTTTTTTCCGCCAGTTAACCGGGCGGCTAGTAAGAATTCTGTGGCGGCGAAAAGCCGCCACAGAAGAGTTCGGCTAACCTAGTTCTTGCTAAGGAAGTCGCCCATATTGGCCGGTGTGACCAGTTTGAACGGAATGTAGACTTTCTGATCTACCTTCTTACCAGCAGCCAATGCGAGCGCCGTATCCACGGAACCCGAGCCCTGACCGTATGCATCCTGAAATACAGTTACGTCATAGTCTCCGGCCTGCATTGAAACCAATGCGTCCTGGCTGGCGTCAACGCCACCAACCTGGACGTCAGCCATGTCCATGCCCGCAGCCTTCATGGCCTGGATCGCGCCAATGGCCATTTCGTCATTGTTGGCAAGGACGAAGTCAAACGGCTCACCAGATGACATCCAATTGGTCATTAGGTCCTGTGCTTCATCGCGCGACCAGTTAGCGGTTTGCTCATCGATCAGGGTCATGAAGTTGCACATATCAATGCCGATGATGTCATGCACGTCCTTGGAACGCTGAACAGCGGCCTGGTTTGAAAGTTGGCCATTCATGAGATAGCCCTTGGCGCCACCAGCCTTACCGTCAGCACGCAAATTGTTGCACACTTGGAAAGCCGAAAGCGTGCCAGATTCGATTTCATTTGATGCCACGAACGCCTGTGTCGGCGGCAGTTCGTTTACGTTGTCGGGCTCCCGGTTGACGAAAACCAGCGGTGTATTACCGGCAGCTTCCGTAATAGCGGCGCCTGCCGATGTATCGACGATGTTCACGATAATCGCGTCAACGCCCGATGCGACAAAGTTCTTCACCTGGTCAATCTGCTTGGCGAGGTCATCTGTCGCGTCTTCCATTTGCAAGCTAACGCCAGACTGCTTGGCGGCGTGTTCGGTCATGCCGTTACGCATTACTGTCAACCAGTTGTCGTCAAAACGAGAGATCGTTGCACCTATCTCCTGTGCAAATGCGGTTGTTGTCATCATCGCCGCAAGGCCGATGCTTAATAGAGTTTTTTTCATTGTATTCTCCCAGAATTTGGATGTCCGGCTCATCCTTTTCGAATAGTTGACCGGATCCCCCATTGGGGCAACTTTATACAGAATTCCTATGCAGCCTCCTGTGACAGCGCAGCATCAATATAATTCATGGAATTCCTGATCATCTCAACATTGTTAGGATCGCGGTGCAAAGCCGGAGCAAAGGCTTCAAAAGACATTAGTCCCGAATATCCCGCGTTCAGCAATTGGATTATTTGCGTAACGTTTCCAAGACGATCGTCCTGATCCACCAAAAGGCGATGTGAGTCGCGCATTTGCGAAGCCTCAAGTCCCCGTTCCGTCACTCCGGACAGGTGAACCAGACCGGTCTGTTGGGCGAACAGGTCAACTTCTCCCGCCAGATGATGATGAAAAGTGTCGTGAATCAGCTGGAAAACTGTCAGGTGGTCGTGTTTTTCAAGGATATCAATTGCGGTTTTCTTAAATCGCAGACCGCAAGTTTCAAACCCCAAAGGCTCGATCAAGCCGGTCAGACCACGCTGTTGCAAATGAGGTTGAAGCAGCTCCAGGGACTCAACAAACGCAGCCTCGTCAAACAAACTGCCGTCATTGTTTGGAATTAGACTTACCGCCTCAGCACCGACATCTGCCGCAGAGTCCATCAGGGAAATCGCATCGCGAAGAACGGCTTCAGTGAGCCGGTCAAATCTCTTTATTTCGGCCAAGGACAGCAATCGAAGCCCGGCGTCGCGCAACATCTTTGCCGCTTGCGTGGGTGAATAACCATCAAACAATGGGCCGGACAGATCATTTCGGCATTCCACTCCAACACAGCCAAGTTGCTGTGCCAGCTCCAGCATCTGTCGAAAGCCTGCAGAGGCGACAGTCATGTGATTGAGTGCGAATGCTGGCATTCCCGACAAGCTCCTCCCTGACCTGAATGGCCGTCAGGAGAGAATGCTAGTCGCGCTTCCGCAATATTGCAACCGGTTGCAAAATTTTATTTTTAGCCTCCGAACGCATCCAATATGTATGCCACTCAACTTTGGCCGAGAAAGTCTTCAACACGCCCCACAAGGGGCTCTTTGTCATAAAGATCGAAATAGGCCGACGCCATGATCGCTGGCGGACCAAAAAAGAACCGCTCGTAGAGAGCCTGACGCGTTCCAAATCCGGAAATCGCCACATCATGCGCCAGACGATATAGAGCAACCCGGTCACGAGATTCCATGAAACTCAGTTGGAAGTATTTTTCCACGTCGGACGACAAGTCATTGGAAAAATCGGCCTCTGCGGGCGTTGCCATCAACGAGGACGATCCGATCAGCTGGAGAATTTCAATCATCCGCGGATACATGCGTGGATAGAGATTGCGCGACGTTTCAAGCGGCCCGCGCAACGGAATAAAGTTTCCGTACTCATCCTCATGTGCCTGAGATTCAGCAGAATAAAGCAGTGCCCGAACAGTTTCAGTCATCTGCATGACTTCTGCGATCAGGCCCTTGGTATACAGATCCTTGTCACGTCCGCTTGCCTTGGCAATGGCACACAAGATTCCAACCAAAAATTCCGACTTGGCCAGTTTGCCACAGGCAACTTGATGCATCATGTGAACAACAGAGTTCGTTGCGCCAAAAGCCTGATTGCAGAGTTCCGGCTCGCCATACATAAACACCCGCTCCCAGGGCACGAAGACATTATCAAAAATGACAACCGCATCCATCTCCTCGAAACGTGACGATAGCGGCGCATCAAAATGCGACTTCCCGTGATCATAAGTATCGCGGCAAATCAGTTTCAGACCCGGCGTGTTAATGGGCAAGGCAAAGGCAAATGCGAAAGGAACATTCTCTTCACCGGCCCGCAAGACGGTGGAGGGAAATACTTCGATTTCGTCGGCCAGAGGTCCAAGCGTCGCCAGCAGCCTGGCGCCGTTCACGACGATTCCTGCATCTGTCTCTTCGACAACTTGTAAGGCCACTTTCTCGCTATACTTGCCAGCAGCAGCTTGTTGAAAGTTGAATGTCGGATTGACCAATGTGTGGGTCAGCACTTTGTCGTTCTTGCGGGCATAATCATAAAATTTGACCATGTTGGCCGCGAAATCGGTCTGCCCCTTGGTGCCGCGAGACAAAAACTTGGTCGCCGAGGCAAACGCCATCAAGGATGCGTTTTTGTAGTCCGGTGTTCGTCCAAACATCCCGTTGGACCATTTCGCCCACTGGTAATAGGCGCGCCCCCGTGCGGTGACGTCGTCCTTTGACTTCGGCATCTGATAGGCCATTGCGCAGCGATCGCCATCAGCGTCTTTGTAAGTCACAACATCACGGTAGTCATCGTGATGCTGGCGATCCAGAAATGATGCCAGAGTTGCCGCTCCCCGCATCATACCCGGTTCAACGGTTACATCTTTAATCCGCTTGCCCTGAGACCAAACTTCCCGACCATCTCTTAAACCAGCGAGATATTGTTCGCCGGTGCGAATGCCCTTGCCAATTTCTGCTCCACCACCATTGGCACCAGCCTGATCAATAATGTCGGATGCCTTGGCGTCTACTGTAGCACAATCTTCCATGAATTTGTTCCTCGATCTGGTATATTATTGGCCGCTCAAGTCACGGATTTGGATGGTTGGTTGGCAGCAACGGTGCTATTTGAAATTTTTTGCAACACAGTTTGCATCGCCAGCCACTCTTCAGCCGAAACACTGGCACGCAGTCGTTGATCAATTTCGGTGACCAGGGGTGTCACTTGCGCTTCAAGCGCGCGCCCTTCTGCCGTTGCAATCACAAATACCGACCGCCGGTCCTTCACCGAGCGCACCCGATTCACAAGCCCTTTCTTTTCCAGCCTGTCGAGAATGCCGACCAGGCTTGGCGCGGGCAATAAGGTACGTGAAGACAAATCAGCCGAAGTCACCTTCTTAGCCGACCACAAAACCCGTAAGACCCGCCACTGTTGTTCGGTCAGATTGAATCTGGCAAACAACTCACGATAATCCGGCATCGTTGCATCAAGCGCACGGTGCAGGATCATTGGAAGAGATTGGTCGAAATTTGCGGTCATTGTTCACATATAAATAATTAATATGTTAATTAAAACTCTGGCCGCCAGATTTGTCAAGTCGGTGCGCATGGCGGCGAGCAGCGAACGGAGAGTGGCGAGAGGACCATGTCGGCAGTTGCAGACAGCTTTTCCACTTCAGTAAGGTTAATGATGTTAGAATCGAACCAACTTAAAATGTTCACAGGATGTATCAATGGATTTATCGGATGTCGGCAGCCATGTATTTCTGGGTCTGCAGCCTGAAACAGCATTGTCAGACAAAGACAAACGACTGCTCAGCACCGTCAGTCCTGCTGGCGTGATTCTGTTTAAAAGCAACTTCATACATGGCACGGACTACGAGGCATGGCTCGACAATCAACGTCGATTGGTCACCGATATTAGAGCTGCTGCGGGACGCGATAAAATGTTCATTGCAACCGATCACGAAGGAGCACGGGTCTGTCGAACTCCGCCCCCGGTCACCCGCTTTAAAAGCGCCAGTGAATGGGCGCCCAAAGCCAGGCAAGTTGGTGCTGCAATGGGCAAGGAACTGGCCTCGCTCGGTATCAATATGAATTTTGCGCCAGTGATGGATATTCACACCAATCCAGACAATCCGGTCATCGGCACTCGTGCATTTGGTTCCGCCCCCGATCTTGTCAGTGCTTGCGGTGAAGAGTTCATTGACGGGATCCACAGCGAAAATGTCTGGGCCTGTGCCAAACACTTTCCCGGCCACGGCGACACTGATGTGGATTCTCATTACGATTTGCCGAGCCTTAACCTGTCGAAAGACGAATTGATCGCGCGTGAGTTGATCCCCTTTCAAGCAGCCGTCGATCGCGGTATTCGCATAATCATGACCGGGCATATTCTGTATCCCAATATCGATCATCAATATCCTGCCACTCTGTCGCATAAAATCACCACTGGATTATTGCGAAAACAACTGAGCTATAATGGGGTTGTCGTTTCAGACGACATTGGCATGCATGCCATGGATCGATATTTCGACACTTCAGATTCTGCACGCAAGTTTCTGATGGCCGGCAATGACATGCTGATGATCTGCGCTCATTTCACGGACACCGAGCGGATACTGGGGCTGGCCTCCGGTATGAAGGAAGCGCTGAAAGACGATGCGTTTCGACACCAGATCCATGAGCCGTCAGTCGCCCGGATTGATCAGTTGTTAAAAGACACCACCATGCACGTCGTGACGGATCTGTCGGACGAGCAGTTTGTAACGCATGCTCAAATTGACGGTGTGCATGGCGATCCGACCGCCGAAGTTATGTAGTGTTTGAGCTTTCCGGCGGCGTATAACCGCCCGAATTCATCATCTCCTCCCAATCGGCACCATTAAAGTGACGCGTCACTTTCATATCGTCGATTGTTTCCTTTGCCAGACAATTCGCATTGACACTGACGCCGTCAGGATAGGCTCGCGGGTAATAGAAACCCTTGATTCCACAGATGCGGCAAAACGGATGTTTCGCAATTTCGCTACCGAAACTGTAGTACTGCAGATGCTCAGCGCCCTTTGTGATGCGAAACCTCTCCAGCGGAACACACAGGTGCAAAATACCCGACATCGTGCAGATGCTACAATTGCAGTGATCCAGCTCCAGTACCGCCATTGCATCCACTTCAAATTGCACTGCACCGCAATGACAGCCACCTCGATGGGTCACCAATTTGTTATCCATCATTGCCTCCTCAAACCGTTCAACTACATTGAGCTCTCAGCATTCTGCAGCACATTTGCCCACAGGGAACAAGATCATGACAACCACGCCGAATGGCCCGCTGCACGGAGTCCGGGTTCTGGACCTGACTTCCATGGTATCTGGGCCGACAACCACCCTCATGTTGGCTGACCAGGGCGCAGACGTCATTAAGGTTGAAAACCCGAAGGGCGGCGACCACACAAGATCAGTGTCAACCAAACGCAACGGGTTTTCAGCGTCCTTCGTCAATAACAACCGCAACAAGCGGTCATTGACCCTCAACCTGAAAGATCCCCGTGCTGTTGAAATATTCAAGCGCCTGACCCGTGATGTCGACATTGTTGTACAGAATTTCCGACCCGGCGTGGCTGACAGGATTGGGGTTGGTTATGAAGCTCTCAAAATGGTCAACCCGACCCTGATTTACGTCTCCATTGCTGGTTTTGGGGACACCGGCCCCTATGCCCAGAAGCCGGTCTACGATCCGTTGGTCCAGGCCCTTTCCGGCCTGACAACGGTTCAAGGAGGTGCCGACGAACACCGTCCCAGACTGGTGCGCACAATTTTACCTGACAAGCTGACGGGATATGCTGCCAGCCAAGCGGTTACGGCTGCCCTGTTTCACCGCGAACGCACTGGTGGGAAACAAGGCGGCGAAGGCCAGCACATCAAACTGTCCATGTTCGACACGGTGGTGTCCTTTCTTTGGGGATCCGATATGGGCGCTCATACATTTGTTGGCGATGAGCTTCCTCGCGAATCAGCGCAAAGCTTTATCGATCTGATCTATGAAACCAAGAAGGGCTATATTTCTGTCGCCGTGCAATCCAACAGGGAATGGGAGGGGCTTTGCCGCGCCTTCAACAAGCCTGAATGGCTGCAGGATCCGAATTTTGCCACGGCGACACTGCGTGGAAAAAACATCGATATGCGTCTGCAAATGACTCAAGATGTACTGCTAACCGACACGGCCGATAACTGGCAGACAAGACTGGAAGCAGAGGATGTACCCTGTGCCCCGGTGCTCACCCGAACCCAGTTGATCCGTCACCCGCAAACACTGGCCAATGATGCGATTGCCGAAATCGATCATCCGGTGGCAGGTCGGTTGCGGCAGGCACGCCCAGCGCCAAGGTTTTCCCAGACGCCGACCAGTTTTCGCCTGCCTGCCCCAATTTTGGGCGCCGATAGCCATCAGATACTCGGTCATATTGGACTCAGCGATGATGAGATCGAACAGATGGTAAGTGACGGCATTACCAGTTTGGGCCAGCACGGAGAGGCAGAATTATGATCGACTTTTATTACTGGCCAACCCCCAATGGATGGAAAGTTTCTATTCTTTTGGAAGAACTGGATGCCGACTACCAAACGACCATGATCAATATCGGTAAAGGTGATCAGTTCAAACCTGAATTTTTGAAAATCAGCCCCAATAATCGCATGCCCGCCATCGTTGACCACGATGTGGAGGGGGAACCAATTTCAATATTCGAATCCGGTGCGATCATGATCTATTTGGCAGAAAAATTCGGCCGGTTCATGCCGACCGACCCTCTGGGCCGCAAGGAAATTCATGAGTGGCTATTTTGGCAGACCGGCAACCAGGGACCAATGATGGGCCAACACAGCCATTTCTTTAACTATGCCCCCGAAGAGCAACGTCACGGATATGGAGGTAAACGTTACGAAACCGAATCGATGCGGTGTTTATCAGTGCTGGACAAACGGCTTGAGGGTCGGGATTGGCTGGTCGGGGATGCATATTCCATCGCCGACATGATTTGCTTTCCCTGGGCTCTTATTGCCAAGGCGATGCAATTGCCGCTGGATGACTATCCCAATCTCACCCGCTGGCGCCAAGCGGTGAAGGAACGGCCCGCCGTTCAACGCGGTGTGTCGCTGGGCAAAGAAAGCCGTCGACAAAAGCCGCCGAGCGACAAGGAAAGAGAAATCCTCTTTGGGCAAAAAGGTTAGAGCCCAGTGTCGGGAGCCTGGAGCTCAACCCATTCTGAACCGCCGGATTATCCCTCTACCAGGTGGGCACATTCGGGCACCGGTGCCACTGCTGCACCCTTTTCAAAATGAGAAACCAGGTTTTCCACGACCAGGTCCGACATTGCCTGACGGGTTTCCCAGGTTGCGCTTGCCACATGCGGCGTCAGCACCACATTGTTCATATCCAACAGCGCTTCTGGCACTTTTGGCTCCTGTTCAAACACATCCAGTCCAGCAGAACCCAAACGACCATCCTGTAATGCAGCGACAAGCGCCTGCTCATCGACCACGGTTCCGCGTGCCACGTTGATCAGCGTGCCTTCCGGACCCAATGCTTCAATCACGGTTTTGTTGATCAGTTTGTTGGTAGCTGGGCCACCTGGCGTGATGGCAATCAAAACATCACAGTCGCGTGCCATTTCAACAAGATCACCGTAATAGGCGTAATCGGTTCCATCTTTTGGATTGCGGGAATGATAAACCACCGTGCAGTTGAAGACCGACAATTTGTGAGCAATGGCATCACCAATCCGACCGAGGCCCACTATGCCGACCTTTTTACCGGCAATTGATCGCGTCAAAGGTGCATTGCCTTCCTTGACCCAGCGTCCGTCCCGCAAATATTGGTTCTGCTCAATCAAACACCGCATGGTTGCCAACAGCAACATGATGGTGGTGTTGGCTACATCATCGTTGAGGACGTTTGGCGTATGCGTCACAACAACCCCCCTGGATGCGGCGTGATCAGCCGCAACGCCGTCATAACCAACGCCAAAGCTGGAGATCAACTTCAAGCTCGGCATCCGGTCAATCACATCGGCAGGTGCCCAACCGAAAGTGGCAAAGCCCTCGACATTGGCCAGCTCATTGTCACTCATCTGCGCCAACTCACCAAAATTCTGTATGTGAAGAAGATCGAAATGTTCTTTCAGGTCAATCATTACGGATGGAAAGAAGTTTCCTACAACCAGTACTTGAGTGGTCATGCATACATTCCTTGATTGGCGGGATAATTTTGACACTCCTTAGAACCTTTCACGAGGAATTGGAACCATGTGAATTTGCTTCAATCAGACCCATCATTTGAGGTTGGTGATTCTGCTTCATTTCCGCTATGGCAATCAGCATGTTGATCTCCTCGAGCCGCCTGAGTCATGAACACGCACACCATTACCTCTGAAACGCGTCCTCATTTTGCAAAATTGTTGGAAAGATGCGCGGGGTTGGCTCCGCTGCGCACAGCTGTCATTTGTCCGGAAGAAAAAACCGCTCTCGAAGGTGCTCTGGAAGCACGCGACGAAGGATTGATCACACCTGTCCTTGTTGGCGATTTGGCAAAGATCCAAGAGGTCGCCGCCCTTGGTGGCCATGACATATCTGGTCTTGAAACGGTCCATGCCGACAGCGAAGAATTGGCGGCCCAGCGTGGGGTTGACCTGGTAGCCAACGGCACGGCTCAGGCGTTGATGAAAGGGCAGATTCATTCCGATACATATCTGGCCGCCGTCATCCGCAAAGAAAACGGTTTGCGCACCGACCAGCGCACCAGTCATTGTTTTGTTATGGACATTCCAGACTGGCCCAAGCCGGTCATCATTACAGATGCGGCATTGAATGTTGCACCAGAGACCAAGCATAAAATCTCGATCACCCAAAATGCGCTTCATCTTGCCCGCGCCATTGGCATAGACCAGCCCAAAGCTGCAATCATGTCTGCCGTTGAAAGCCCCAATCCGGCGATTGGATCCTCTGTTGAAGCCGCAGAAGTCGCCAAACAGAGTTTTGAAGGTGGATTGGTGGATGGCCCTTTTGCACTCGACAACGCCGTCAGCAGGCGGGCAGCCGAATTGAAGGGCATTACGTCACCAGTTGCCGGAGATGCCGACATTCTCGTGATGCCGACCATCGAGGCAGGCAATATTCTGTTCAAGGGGTTGGTCTACATGGCCAGGGCGGAAACAGCCGGCCTGGTTGTCGGCGCAGCCGCACCGGTAATCCTGACCAGTCGCGCAGACAGTAGCGAAGCACGCATTGCCAGTTGTGCTCTTGGTGTTCTCTACGCCAACTATCTGGCCAATAGCTGAACCAATCGGGGATGCAGCAAGGCCAGCACAAACATTATCCATCCCAGCACTCCGCGGCTGTGAAATGAAAGATTGTGCCGCTCTTGAAAAAACAACTGGCCAGCCAGCTCACTCGGGGTTGGCGGTCTGGCAATGACGATTTGCCATGGCAAATCTTCAAACAGCACCAGATAATAAAGGTAATAGATTTGCGGCGACAGCCACACGAATATCGTAAAAAGGATCAGTGCCAGCATTAGTCGTATGGCCGGATGTCGACCCTTTGCCGATTGCCAAAGCAGAAAAAGCGTGAGCCCGCTGAGCAGCATCGAAATGGCCATCAGCCCCAATCTCCCGGCAATTGAAAGCGTAAAAAAAGAGTCTTCCGCATACATCGGGAAATGAATTTCTAGAAGTCGCTGAGCGTCAGATCATTTTGATAATCCTGCCCTGCCACATCTTTGACAATTGCCTGGCCGCAAACTACCCGATTCTGAGTGGGGTCAAATGTAAGTGACCCGCTGCCATGAAGTTCCCAGCCATTCGAAATGGCTTTTGATATGCGATGGCAAAAGGCGTTGTCATCGGGTCCGGTGATCATTCGGTAAAGTTTCATCAATGGAATCCTTCTGTGCACTTGGCGGCTGACCTTATGTCGTGTAAATCACCGCTACCCGAGCAAGACAAGAGTTGCCCACATGGATAAGTTTACACAATTAACCGGCGTTGCTGCCCCCTTGCCGATTGTTAATGTCGATACCGACATGATCATTCCCAAGGACTATCTCAAAACCATCAAACGCACCGGTCTCGCTGAAGGCTTGTTCGCAGAAATGCGCCTGAATGAAGATGGCAGCGAAAATCCGGATTTCGTGCTCAATAAACCTGCGTACCGCGAAGCAACCATTCTCGTGGCGGGCGACAATTTTGGATGTGGCTCATCTCGTGAACATGCTCCTTGGGCATTGCTTGATCGTGGCATCCGATGTGTCATTTCAACCAGTTTTGCCGATATTTTTTACAACAACTGCTTCAAGAACGGAATCTTACCGGTTCAAGTCAGCCCGGAAGAACTCGACGAGCTGATGGACGACGCCAACCGCGGTTCCAACGCAGTTTTGACGGTCGATCTTGATAGCCAAACAATTACGGGTCCTGACGGTGGCAGCATCAAATTCGAAATCGATGCGTTCAAAAAACACTGCCTGATCAATGGCCTCGATGATATCGGCCTGACCTTGGAAAAAGCCGATTCGATCACTTCCTATGAAAGCAAGCTCAGCGAGAACCGCCCCTGGGTCTGATTTCAGACCACCGCGGCCAAACAAGGGTGCCGACAATTGCTGGTCGGCATTTTATTTTTTGAATACGCCAATAATCGGCCCCAACTGGCGCCAACCGCCGCGTCGATGCTCACCTGCCCTGATCGCACTCACTGTACCGTCAAGATAAAGCGCATTAGGAGTTTTCAGCCGCTGCTGGAATAGTTTGCCAAAATCCCAAAACGAAACCGACTGCTTCGAGATGGCAAAATGGAGCGTCTTGCCATCTTTGGACACGCCAACACCGTTACGAATCTTCAAGCTGTTGGAATCTTTTAAAAATCGATGATGCAGCTTGCCACCTATTACCAGCATTGGACCTGACTGGGTTGCAAAATCCGGTTTGATCTTGCGGGCGAGGTAGCTTTTTGTTTCTGTCACCCCGACTTTGTCGCCTTTGGTCCAAAACACGCCATTGGGCAGCAGGTGAAAATTGCCCCAGCCACCTTTGGTAGAGATTGGTTTATTCTGAACGCCATTCGCCACATAAAGCCCGACGGCGGCGAGGTCATCATGGTACATACCGCCATTCATCAGCATCAATGCAGGTTCATTCAACTCGTCCTGCACCCGTGACAAACTGCCATATGGTTTGCCCTGTTCATCTTTGAGAAAAAGTCGCACTGACACGTCTTTTGCAGAATAGCTGCAAACAATGTGCTCGACCCCTGCATGGGTAACGAGCCGACAGGATTCCTCGGCGCACAATCCAAACAGCCCGCAAAACAGGGAGAAGAGAAAATCCCAAACCGCGCTCATTACATAGTTTTCCTACACAATTAGGACGGACAGTGGGGCAAACCAACTGCACCGACTCCAATCCAGATACCCATAGCCTAGACTTTCATCAGCATAGTAACGATTAATCCGCGGCATTTTCTTGACGCAAAGCCCTTTGGTGGCGCATATCCTGTTGCAAAATTACAGCCAGCCCGCAGGGCTTGGAAAGGATTCTACAATAATGGCACGCACGCTTTACGATAAAATCTGGGATGACCATTTGGTGCATATGCAGGACGACGGCACCGGCCTGCTCTATATTGACCGGCATTTGGTGCATGAAGTCACCAGCCCGCAGGCTTTCGAAGGTTTGCGCATGACCAATCGCAAGGTTCATGCGCCGGGGAAAACGCTCGCAGTGGTAGATCACAATATTCCAACGACCAATCGGGCGGGTGGCATTGAAAACGAAGAAAGCCGCATTCAGGTTGAAGCGCTGGCGAACAACGCAGCTGAATTTGGCGTTGAATATTTTTCTGAAACCGACAATCGCCAGGGCATTGTGCACATAATTGGTCCCGAGCAGGGCTTTACGCTGCCGGGCATGACCATTGTTTGTGGCGATAGCCATACGTCCACTCACGGCGCATTTGGTGCATTGGCCCATGGGATTGGTACATCTGAAGTAGAACACGTTCTGGCAACTCAAACGCTGATCCAGAAAAAAGCCAAAAACATGAAGGTAGAAGTTACCGGAGAACTCTCCGACGGTCTTACCGCCAAAGACGTCATCCTGGCGATTATCGGTGAGATTGGTACAGCTGGTGGCACCGGTTATGTCATTGAATTCTGTGGTTCAGCGATTGAATCCCTGTCAATGGAAGGTCGCATGACCGTCTGCAATATGACCATTGAAGGGGGCGCTCGTGCCGGCCTGATTGCTCCCGATGCCAAGACATTTGAATATATCAAAGGCCGCCCGAAAACCCCTACCGGCGAAGCCTGGGATAAGGCCATGGCCCACTGGGAAACCCTGACCACTGATGACGGTGCACAATTCGACAAGATCATCACCATTGATGCCAACAACCTCACGCCAATCGTATCCTGGGGGTCTTCTCCGGAAGACGTAATTGCCGTCACCGGCGCCGTGCCCGATCCTGCCCAGATCGAAGACGAAAACAAACGCGCCTCAAAACAGCGTGCGCTTGATTATATGGGACTGAAGCCCGGCACCAAGATTACCGATATCAAAATCGACCGTGTCTGGATCGGTTCCTGCACCAATGGCCGGATTGAAGATTTGCGTGCCGCTGCTGCAGTGCTGGATGGAAAGAAGATTGCCGACACGGTGTCAGCCATGATCGTCCCGGGTTCTGGTCTGGTAAAAGCCCAGGCCGAGGCCGAAGGTCTCGACAAGATTTTTATCGAAGCGGGAGCCGAATGGCGTGAGCCCGGCTGCTCCATGTGCCTGGCCATGAATGACGACCGGCTAAAGCCGGAAGAGCGCTGCGCCAGCACGTCAAACCGCAACTTCGAAGGTCGACAGGGCTTTAAGGGGCGCACCCATCTGGTCAGTCCTGCCATGGCAGCAGCGGCTGGCGTTGCCGGTCATTTCGTCGATGTGAGAGAGCTTTAAACCACTACCGGCTGGCGCCGGTAGATTTGTCTGAGTGCTGTTCCAGGTACTGAAGGACGAGATCTTCTGTGATCGCGCCATTGGTTGTCGAAAAATAACCTCTCCCCCAAAAATGCCTGCCCCAATAGCGCTTCTT
>JABABQ010000071.1 GCA_014238155.1 Rhizobiaceae bacterium | reverse complement strand
TGCGCCTCCCGGCAGCGCGGGTTACGTTAACCTCAACCACCGGGCACCGACATCCCCCATGTTGACGACGCCTCGAGACACCTCCGAACGGGGAATGTGCGGCGAGAGTAACATTGGGGCCGAGGGCGGGGATAAGTTTTTGCGGCGAGGGGGTGTTTGCTGGGGTTTTGCCGGAGTTTATCCCCGTTGCTCATTTGTCATCACCGTGCAGGCGGTGGAAACCACAAGATCAGAATTGGAAACACCAGCCGCAACGCTGGCGTTATCATTGATCTCAATTGCTTTAAAATGAGGATTACTTGGGTGTGCAATCCATTCGGTTTCTTCGAGCATTGGCAATACAATCGGCTTTGTTTCGATAACCTTCGGTGGAACCCCTGTGACGCACCCGTTGGTTTTACGACGCCAACGCCAATCACCATTCGCCTCGGTATAGAACGTCCACTCATCTCCATCGTAGCCTGTGCAAGTTTCTGTTTTCGACATTTGAATTCCCTCAGTTAGTTGTCAAAACACTTAAAGGTTGTAAAATTCAAACACACAATCACAATTTACTGATGCGAACCAACACCCGAGAAAGAAATACTAAAATGGAATGATAACATTAATAGGAAACGACACACACATAAGGAAATATATTTAATAAATTTTAAATAAACTCAGAGTATCATTAAATTTTCGTATGGAAATCTAAAAAATTAGAATTGGTAAGTTTCTGTAATTTAGTAATATCATATACTATTGGATAAATAATGAGGGAATCAAATATAAATATCGGTATCGGTAATGCTTAAACCGAAGAATCAGCGGATTTTAGATCCTGTTCACAATTTGATCGAATTCGATTCGAATGAATTTGAGCACACACTGTGGCAAGTTATCCAAACTCGACCATTTCAGCGTCTCAGAAGAATAAAACAGTTGGGTTTTTCGGAGCTAGTTTTCCCAGGTGCAACGCATACGCGATTTGCACACAGCATAGGTGTGTTTCACGTTGCTCGAAACTTGATGAAGGTAATAAAATGTTACCTTGAATCTAATGGGCAACAATTTGGAGAGACTCAGGCTCGACACACAATGGCAGCTGCGCTCTTGCATGATGTCGGCCACGGTATGTTCAGTCACGCGTTCGAGGATTTGGGAAAACAGTACAATTGGCCTGCTGCGAGACATGCCAAAGTAAGCGAAACACTCATTCGAGACAGTGAATTGACGGAGGTGCTGGATAAAGCGTTTCTTCGTGGTTTTGCAGGAAATGTCGCTGACATAATCGCCCGAGATACGCCTGCCGATCTATATGGGTCCGTTGTGTCAAGTCAGTTTGACGCTGATCGTTTGGACTACATGCTGCGCGACCGCCAAATGACCGGAGTTCAAAGCAGTGGAGTCGACTTAACCTGGCTGCTGGCGAATCTTGAAGTTGATGAAGTTGCGGAAGGAACTGACGAAGCAAACACTGGAAAGATCGAAACCCTTGTGCTAGGGCCAAAAGCCGTTCGAACCGCAGAAAGCTACCTGCTAGGGTTGTTCCATCTCTATCCGAATGTTTACCTGCACAAGACCACTCGTGGGGCAGAAAAAGTATTTCAAGCAATCATTCGTCGCTTGGTCGAACTCCAATCAAAGGGCCATCTTGATAAATCTGGGTTACAAACTACACATCCAATTTTAGAGTTTATTGCCGATCCCAAAGACTATGAAAGAGCCATGAATCTGGACGACACCGTATTTTTAGGGGCCCTTCCCATGCTTGTTCGTGCTGACGATGAACCGTTGGTTCGTTTTTCTAAAGCATTGCAAAATAGGCAAGTTCTTAAGTGTCATGACATCATACAAATGGTGGAACAAAAAATTTCTGTTGTTCCTGGTGAGGACAGAAAACGTCGAATCGCGCGTGTCAGCAAAATTTGCAAAAGTGTAGCTGATGCTATCAAATCGCAGGATGAATCAAACGAATCTTCTCACTTTCTAGTCGATGAATATAAGCGAGATCCCTACAAACGATTTCAAGAATCAAATACACCCTTAAATCAAGTGCATATTCGTAGCGAAAACGGCGACCCGATTGATATGGCAGATTTTTCTCCAGTAATTGCACACGCTGAGCCGTTTGAACTTTGCCGAGTGTATACGTTTCGAGATGACAACAATGCGGAATGTGTGATAAAGAACATAATAGGAACAAAAATTGAGGGAGAAGTATCATGACAAGCCATGACCCCTACTTAGCGGCGGCGAAAATTGTACAAGACGCGGGCGGTGAACTTGTTGGCCGCACACGTCTGCAAAAGATCGCATTTCTTTTAAACCTTGCTGGATTCAGCGATGAGTTTTCCTTTGAATACAGACACTATGGTCCCTACAGCGAAGATCTAGCGCAAGCGATGGAAATTGCTGCGATTCTTGGTCCTATTAACGAGGAAGAGAAGACAGCAGATTGGGGAGGGCGATATTCGATTTATCGTGTTGATGATTCAGTCGAAGAAAGCGACCCCAAAAGAACCGCCTTTGTAACCCATGCATCGAAGATCGATGCCGTGGAATTGGAACTTGCCGCGACCGCGGCCTACCTGTTTTCTGTTGAAAAAATTGGTGAGAATGGGAATGGGAATCCTTGGGACGAAACGAAACGTCGCAAGCCAAGCAAAGCAACTGATGTGCGTCTAAAAAAGGCTGCCAAGGCCTACGATGAACTTAGAAAACTCAATACGGAAAAGCCTCTCGAAAAACTGCCAGCGCCGCTGTGAAACAACCACATCCACCTAGTTCGTCCCAGTTTCCACTGATCGACAACCTCCCCCTTCCCATCGCCCCCCGCTCCCGCTAGTGTTCCCCCAGAGCCTGCGACACTCGCATGCTTCGGGGCGTAAGAACCTCTCCAACAGCGGTCAGGTATTGACCGTAACGATACCTCCTCAACCTTCGGGTCGGGGAGGCTTTGGCGTATGTTCAGGAGCTTCCCCTTCGGGGGATAATCTAAAGGCCATTGCGGTCGTCTGTTGGCGATTTCTTAACTCCCTGACTACCAGAGGTTTTTCGCCGCTGCAGCGCTCGCCGCCGCCGCAGCGATGCCTCCGGCAGTGATTTTTTGTTTGCGCTTAACAGCGCTTGCGCTCACGCAGGCGGCTTTGCCGCCGCTCCGCGGGG
>JABABQ010000053.1 GCA_014238155.1 Rhizobiaceae bacterium | reverse complement strand
TGCGCCTCCCGGCAGCGCGGGTTACGTTAACCTCAACCACCGGGCACCGACATCCCCCATGTTGACGACGCCTCGAGACACCTCCGAACGGGGAATGTGCGGCGAGAGTAACATTGGGGCCGAGGGCGGGGATAAGTTTTTTTGAGACGCCAATAAAACCCTGCCGTACCGCTGTATGTCATCCCCGCACAGCAAGCGGGCGAGGACAACAATCTGGGGGAGAGTAGCCATTTGGCATTTTTCTGGAACTTGGTGCTGGTTCCCGTATGCAGCCATTCAAATCCGGCCGACTGAAAAAGTGCGAATTACTCCTTAGAGCCCTTTGTTACCAAAATTAGGTCCGTCGCAATTAGGCCCGACAGGAGACCAAATGCACGACATGTGTGGTTGAATGTGATCAGATCCACTCAGTCGCGGGAATTCTACGCCACGTTTTGCAATTCGATTTGACGCAGGGACTCTTCAACGTTCTCAATTTGAGCGCCGAGATTCTGGTGCTGAGCCCTTAGATCATCAAGTTCCAGTTTCACAGACTCCGCACTGGGAAGTTGAGCCGCCAGCAACGGCGAATTGCCCCGGCCGAACAAAAGCCAGGTTGGAGTTGTGCCAAGAATACCCGCCAGCATTGCCAGGCGGTTGGACCGGGGCGCGGATCGGTCAGACTCCCACGATTTAAGGGTTCTTGTTTCCACGCCCGCCATTTTTGCCACCTGAATCAGTGATGAATTCTGTGCATCCCTTGCACGGCTGAGCCGACCACCCAGAGTATCAAAATCATTGTTCTTAATGGTTATGTCGGCATCATTCATAGCATGACCTTATAAAAATTTTATCTGAATATGGTGGAAGACCGTCTCCCTAAACCAAATGGAACAGAAACGCAAAATTACAGCAATTTTGCAGGGTTTGGGTGTTAAATTTTGGGGTTTTGGCGGTTTGGGTCACGGCTCGGAAAATTGGTACGGATCGGCGCGGTGCCAATTAAGGTTGCTCTTACTGCGATACGCTGTTGGGGAAGAATTGGATGCGTTTGAGGGGAGCAGACATTGGTGGTTTTGAGCGTAGGCTATTGAGGTTCGTCAAAGCGGAAGTCAAAATTGGTTGAACCGAGAACTGGCTAACGGCAGTTCAGAGCCCTTTTCGACCAAAGGCATCGTGTCGCAGATTGGATTGCGAAACGATGAGTTCACCGTCGAAGATGGCCCAAAACGGGCGGTATCCAACACGACGGTAATTACTAGAATACATCCTTTGGTTTGGCTCTTGCTCCCCATTCCTCTGGATCGGGCAGGCCAACCGATGACCACGCTTCCAGAAGAACACGAGACTCTGCGCAGGTGGTTCGGGGAAAATCATCAAGAATATCGAGCCACGGCACCTTGCTTTCAAACCCGCTGTGAACTGCCGGGGCGAACTTCTCCGGCGTATCGAGGCAGGATGTAAACAGAACCAGATATGCAGCCCGTTTTGGTTGAACCAATCGGTAGGCAAGGCTGGAACCGCACGAGGAACAGAACCCGCGCTCTGCAATCGGAGAGGATGCGAAGTACTGAGGTTCATTGTCAGGGAAATGAACCCCGGAGGCAGGAAACGCGGTCCATGTGCTCATCGCAGAGCCTGTGAACTTCTGGCAAATACGACAGTGGCAATAGCCTGAGCTAATGGATGGCGAGCTGACTTCGATCTTGACTGAACCGCACAGGCAACTGCCCTTTGTCAGATTGTCCGCCAGCTCATTCTCATCAAAATCAAAAAGCCCATTAGCACTTCCCTTTCGCTCACCGGTTTTGAAGACATGGATCGGTTCGTCACTGTCCTTGAGTTTCATAAACCCGCAGTCTTCAAGAGCAATATCAACCTTTCCTCGAGTTTGTGACATGACATCGCTTGAAATTGCTAAGCCGCCAACATCTGCCATTGCTTGAAGCCGTGCGGCGGCATTGACGCCGTCGCCGAGAAGATCGGTTCCCTGTATCACTACATCGCCGACGGAAACACCAATACGCAGGCGCATAGGCTCCCCTTCACTCGACCTGTGCGCATCAATGGCAAGAGCCTTCTGGATACCTATGGCGCAGTTTAGGGCTTCCAAAGTGCTAGAGAATTCAGCAAGAATTCCGTCCCCGAGTGATTTGAAAATTCGACCACGGTGCGCCTCAATTTGCACTCTTATGATCTGATTTATCAAGCGTTCGAGTGATGACAACGTGCCATCTTCGTCCTTGGATACGAGACCTGCAAATCCTACGACATCGGCTGCCAATATTGCTGCCAATTTTCGTTCCATAATGAAAACCTTCCTTGAACGTGGAGATTATCAGACCGATCCTTGAACGCAACAAACGTCTGGAATTGGCACAAAGTGATGTTGAGACGCGTGTCACGCCAAGGACATTGCCTGCTGGTATAATCTTGACAATTCTCCAAGCCGTCTCTCCTCACCGCAACGTCACCGGAATGCTGACATTGGAAGCCTTACCTGAAACGATGCTGCGATGGGCTGGAATGAGCCCATTCCTTCTTGGGCAGCCATGTCGCGCATGGATCGGTCTGGTAAACATCCAACCGTCGAACCGGCCAAATCGGGTAGTCACGAAACTTGACGTCCTGTCGCACCCAATCCAAAAGCATTGGGTGCCATTTTGTTCAAACGTGTTGCACACAATCGATTTCAGGGCGGGGGGATTGTATTTCTATCGATCGTGAAGCCCGGGAACTCTGCGCTATACTGCAGAAGAACGATAAGGGGATTATCTGTGGAACGCCGTCTTTCTGCCGTCATGGCTACCGACATGGTCGGCTATTCTAGACTGATGGAAGTCGATGAAATGGGCGTGCACGCGCGCCAAAAATCCTATCGGCAGGAACTGATTGACCCCGAAATAGCACGCAATCACGGCCAGATAATCAAGACAACCGGCGACGGCTTGGACCTGTCCCGTATTAGTGCCGCCCCAATTGCTCGTTCAGGCCACTTTTCTTTCGAAGGCGACCGGGTTTTTCCAACCCAATGCTGAGTGCCGCCGTCGCGGATTGTAGAAGCCGTTGATGTATTGGAAGATGGCCAGCTCGGCGTCTCTGCGCGTCTGCCACGATCTTCGCCAGATCAGCTCAGCCTTGTCGTGTCAGGTGGAGTTCCTCATTCTTTGCATTAGTCAATGGTTTCTGCGACCGCGAAGCGCCGGAAAGCATATTGTAGTGCGACCAATGTCAGAAGTCCGATCAACGTCAGTGTTAGCCAGCTGGCCAATCCAGGCATGACAAATGTGGTTCCCATTATTTTGAATGTGGCCAGCCCCACGGCACCCGATGCCGCCAGAGCAGCGAAAACGAAAATCGTTTTCGCGATAAACTCGACAATTGAGCGACCAAGAAATTCGAAGTCTACCCGTCCCATCGCAATAAGCTTTGTCGGAAACAGAAGATGTACCGTGTTCTCGACTGCATAGATAAGCAACGTCAAGGGAAGCGCAAAAGCTGCCAATATCAGTGCAATTTGTGTCGTGACACTGTCCTCAAAGACAAGTGCGCTTGCGATAATTGTCAAAGCAATGACATAGGCCAGAAACACCTGAACCACGAGTTGGCCTGCGCAAATGCGCCACGGTGCGATGGGCAAAGTTTTGTAAATTTCCATCCGGCTCAGGTCACCGCGAAAGTCGCAGATCAGATTGCGAGGTAGGATGAATGCGATGAAGAGATAGATAGTCATCAACGTCTGTGCTTCCGTGATCGGCGCACCGAGCGCCAAGGATATCGGCGCAGTACAGGCGGCGAGACCAATAAATACGATGATAAGTTTGAACGAATTCCGCAATGCGTTGAGGACCTGCCGCAAGGCAATGGGCCCCAAGCCGCCTACAATTGGTGTACGACGGATCGAGCGCACCTCGGTCCGTTGTGTCGCCCAGAAAGATCCACCTTGTTTGATGCGTTCCCATCGGTTGCTGAGTCGGGCGTTTTCCACGAGGGAGCGGTCGGTCGTGCGCGCATCGAGCGCGATAACAGTGCCCAGCAGCGCCGCATTGATGACGACCGCGACAACAGCCCAAAGGGCCAGATGTGAAATCGATGGCGCCACGAAAAGTTTGGCAAACACGATGTAGGGGATCAAGATTATGGTCCCGATCCATGAATGTCGAAACTCGGACAGAATGTCGAAAATGCCACGGTCGGGCGTGGCCCATGCGTAAAGCACCGTCGCCGCTACAATTGCGCAAAGCAACGCAGTAGCGGGCCATCGTATCCTTGCGAGCCTACTGCCGTCGAGCGCATGCCCAGTCATACCGATGACGGCGCTGTTCAGCTGAACGAACACAAGCGTCAGCAGCGTGGCGATAAAGACAGACAGGGCCGATCCTGTCTGCGGCTGCACGAGGAACGTGATGAACATGCTACTCAAGGTGACGCCAGCGACATAGGCGCCGAATTTATAGACGATCAGATCCCGCCGGCGGAACGGCCCAGTAAAGAGAAAATTGACCTCATTCGGCGAAAAATGAAAAGTAGGACCGGTCGTCATCGATACGGTGAGTAGGGACAGCCCGAGCATACTGAGCGGCATAAAGGTAATGATCTGCTCGCTAAATGCTTGCTGGTCCTGAGCCGCGGATCCCAAAAGGCTCGTGATCGAGGAACCGTTTGAAACGATCAGCAACCAAATGCCCCCCCCGAAAGCAAGAGAGAAAAGCAGGCCGCGCAAGCTTGCCAACTGGAGTAAGCGTTGGCGCAGACCGCCACGCAGCCGCAACATGAGAAGCTGGCAGAGCGCAGGATCCATCACCTAGACCGCTGCCGTCTCGGAGGGCTGGTCAGGAGCTTGCGTAATTGAGAAATACACTTCTTCAAGGGCTGAAGTGCTGTCCGTATGGCCGACCTCGCGCAGCAGGTCTTCCATGGTGCCAAATCGGCGGCACTCGCCAAGGTTCAGCACCATAATATGTGTACACAAATTCTCGAACAGGCTCAAAAGGTGCGAGCTAATGATAATGGCCGCGCCAGCCTGCGCGCGTTCGCGGATTGCTTGTTGAATCCGCCGGATACCTTGAGGATCTAGCCCCGTCAGGGGTTCATCGAACAGGATCACTTTTGGGTCGTGCAGAAAGGCACAGGCGATCGCCACCTTTTGCCGCATACCGCGCGACAAGTTATGGGCGAGCGTATTGCGCTTGTGTGTGAGTTCGAATGACGCAAGGAGCCCTTCGGCATCCTTTTCGAAGTCTGCAAGTTTGTAAGCAGCCGCCGTGAAAGCCAGGTGTTCCCAAACCGTCATGGTGTCAAAGAGCCGTGGATCGTCAGGAATATAGCCGAGGTTCTTTTTGGCTGCGATGGGCGCATCGACAACGTCATGGCCAGCAACCAAGAGACTCCCCGAGCTGGGCGGGATAATTCCGCACAATGTACGCAAAGTCGTTGTTTTACCCGCCCCATTCGGTCCGAGCAATCCGAGGATTTGGCCTGGTTCGACCGAAAAGCTGAGGTTCTTCACGGCCGTGAAGCCTTTGTACTGCTTGCTTAAGTTTGTGACCGTAATCATGTGCTCTTTGCTCAACACTTCCCGGTTTGCCGACACCTGAGCGGGCTGGCATGCTATCCAACACCGCTCAAGTCATCGATGATTTGCACCGGATTTTGTCAAATCTGGGTTCAAAACGGAGCGCGCTACCCAGAAGTGCGACTCCTATTAAAAACCAATGGGTTACCTAATAGGAGATCATGGCATGGGAGCCGTCTACACGCAACTGAGCTTGAAAGAACGTCGCAGAATCGAGGATTGGTGGCATGCGCGTGTCCCTGTCAGAGAGATGGCACGTGTCCTAAAGCGTTCAAAATCGACCATTCATCGCGAGATCAAATGTAACTTCTGAGCTGGTGATGCGTTCCCGAAGAAGTACGCAGGCTACTTTGGTCATGCTGCGCAGCGGCAGACGGACAAACGCCGATCCGTACAGCGCAAGCTGATCCGGCGCTCAACCATGCGCCGCTCCCGGTCGATCAGCTCCAGCTCCGTCAGCCGCGCCAGATAGCGCACATGACCCACGCCTTCGGCGGCGCAGATGCGCGCCTGCTTGTCATGCTCACGCAGGAACGTAGGCAGGCGCAAGGTCTTTAGATGATGGGCCAGCAGCAGTTCTGGTGCATCTGTTATGCCTCACCTCCCGCCAGCAGGCTCATGTAGTATGAGGCCGCCGTTGTGGCGATGTTGGTTCTGGGCAAGAACGGGTAGACATCCAGATCCAGCCGGGACGGGCGTCGCTCAACGCTTCCCTTCGACGGCAAGCCAAAAAAGAGGCGGTTGAACTGATCACACGCGCGATGAAACTGAACCCCGCCCACCCTTACTGGTACTATGCGGCGTCCGGTGTCGCCTAGCTTTTGTCCGGCCAGGCAGAACAGGCTGTCCGCGATCTGCAAGTTGCCGGAATCAAGTAACCAGAACGAACTACTCCCGTCGTGTGGACCAACCCGTTGCAACACCTCGACTGAGCGGCTGCTTTACGCTGTGTTCGCAATTTGTCGTAAGTGGACCGGACGGCAGAAATTGGCACAAGGCGACGCCAATACATGTGTCGCCGATTGGACAATGAACAAACTTGAAAATGGTACTTTGTCCGCATGTCGTTCGTTCGTCCATGGTTTTCCTTCGTATTTTGAAAGTCTGCTTTGGCGTCCATTGATTGGAAGTCATTGATTTAATCCAAGATCGGCAATGGACGTGACCCCAAGCTCAGAAACGCAGAACTCGCACCAGCGGCTTTCTATTGAGTCAGGAACCGGGTTGATCTCCAACAAAACTGATCAACGGTCGTTGCGTTAGAGAAGATCAGCCTATTTTAATCCCGGTTGTCACTTTTTTGTGTTTTCCCAAACCGTCAAAAATAACCGAACACCAAGGCGCTGGTGGTCCTCTCTTTTCCACCGGCACTTCTGGCGCGAATGCCATGCCTTTACATGGGGGACGCGAGGGAATTTTCCCCGCCTGGTTTTTTGCTGCCCTGTATGAGTCGGGCGGGGATTTTCACATTACCCAATTTTTATACGCGCGTGTGCGCGAGAGACATAAGGGTCAGCAATGTTGGGGTTTGTGTAGGGAGTTAGTCACAATGGCAAATGCCATGTCGGTGCGGACGAGCACATGGACAACACGTATTTAACGCCATTTCGGAAAGTGTTGGTGGCGCATCAACCGGCAGGTCTGTTTCGGACCCGCCGGTGACATTGGGAGTGCTATTGAAATGTGGGTTTTAAACCACTACCGGCTGGCGCCGGTAGATTTGTCTGAGTGCTGTTCCAGGTACTGAAGGACGAGATCTTCTGTGATCGCGCCATTGGTTGTCGAAAAATAACCTCTCCCCCAAAAATGCCTGCCCCAATAGCGCTT
>JABABQ010000077.1 GCA_014238155.1 Rhizobiaceae bacterium | reverse complement strand
TAGTCCGGATCAATTTCTCTGAACCCGATCCCTGGGTTCCTGATTTATGTCTCATCTTCGCTCCATAAGGGCTACGATGAACCAAAAATCACCTCTTAGGCAAAATCACAATTCTGTCTCATGAATGCTGACGGGGAACACAAGGCTGCTGTCGATCGCTAACGCAATACCTATAATATTGCAAAGTAGATATTCTATTACGAGCTTACCACAGGGAGATCGCTTTTGAAAATTTGGGCGTATTTGATTGTTGATTTGATTCACTTCTGCCAAGCCTAATAATTCAGGAAATTTAAAGCCGTTCGGCTCGTTCAAAAATGCCATTCAACATCAAACAGTTGGCATCCCATCCATGATCAAGATTACCGGTTTACTTCCTTCAATGCTCCCGTCGTGACAATCGTAATTTCATTTATTTATCTTTTTTGGCGAATGAATTCACTTCAACTTGCAGCAGATTGTAGCGTCCGCTAATGGCACCAAGTGCCGATCATATGTGTGTCGCAAACCGGTCTATGATCAAACCTGAAATTGGTGGTTTGTCCGCATCTCGGCCATTCGCCCAATGTTATGGCCTGATATTTTGAAGGTCTGCTTTTGTGTCCACTGATTGGAAGTCATTGGTTTGCTCCCACGTCAGCAATGGCCAATAGCTACAGTCGACAATAGAATGTTGGAAATCAGACTCTGTTCAGAAAATAATATGAAGTTGTTTGGAGTGTCTTGACCGAAGGTCGTCAGCTTAAGTTCTACTCTTGTGTTAACAAAAGCGGGCGTAGCTCAGGGGTAGAGCACACACACCAAAGCCAAAGGCTTTGAGCACCTTGCCGTTTTGGGCACAATTTTAGCAAATTTTCAGGGCTTGAATTGTGTACGGATAGTTGTATCCTCCAGCGGAGGAAACTCATAAAAACAATGAGTTAATTGGAGCGGGCGATGAGATTCGAACTCACGACCCCAACCTTGGCAAGGTTGTGCTCTACCCCTGAGCTACGCCCGCTCGAGCGGCCGACATTATGCGTCAGCGCGCTGTATATGCGCCAAGGTTGATGCCATTGCAAGGCGTAAGTTTGGGAAATTTGCGCGAAAATGGAGTTTGGTGAACAACCTCAATACCCATCCGCCAATTCCAGACAAATCCCATAAGCGTGGTGGCCAAACGGCCCAAAACAAAGCCGACCAAACCAAATTCAAAAATTCAATGCACCCCATTTACTGCCATACATTGTTGAACGCTGCTGCAACATTGTCTATGCGTGAAACTAACCTTGGCCAATTGCACCAACACCGCCTCCAGCTGGCCGGTTCCAATCAAATCCGGAAACTTTATTATGTCTGCCGATCTGCCCGCAACACCCGTCACCCGAGCAACCCTGTTGGATTACCTCGCTGCCTGTGCATTCGACACGCTGACAGTTGACCATCCTGCGCTGTTTACAGTCGAAGACAGCCGCAAACTGCGTGGTGAGATAGAGGGAGGACACACCAAAAACTTGTTTTTAAAAGACAAAAAGGGCAATTACTTTCTTCTGACCGCGCAGGAGGACACCCAGATCAACCTCAAGACGCTGCACAAACTGCTGGGAGGATCGAGCCGCTTCTCGTTTGGCAGCGCTGACCGGATGGAAGAGTTTCTTGGGGTTACACCCGGCGCCGTAACCGCGTTTGGCATTATCAATGATCGAGCAGGCAGGGTTACCTTCGCCATTGACAGCAAGTTGCTGCAACACGAAAAAATCAACTGCCACCCGCTGGTCAACACGGCCACTACGACCATATCATCGAACGATCTGATGAGTTTTGCCACGGCCAGTGGTCACGATCCAATTATTGTCGATTTGAGCAGCGAAATTTAGCTTATTCAAAATCTGGCATTGTGTTGTTGAAAGGTTGCAATTTCGCGGTCTTGCACCGACATAGAGTAAACACCTAATGACCGAACTATCAGGACCACAGCGATGAGCAACAATGATAATCCCTATGCCGGTTCCGCGGCTGGCGGATATTCCACAAATGCTTCCTATCCGGGCCAGGCACCAATGCCCGCTGCGCCATCATATCAGCCACCGAAACCCGTTGCAGACGCCAACGTTGTTAAGGACGTGACCAATGAAAGTTTCATGAATGATGTGATCGAAGCGTCGCGATCAAATCCGGTTGTGGTTGATTTCTGGGCACCCTGGTGTGGTCCGTGCAAGCAATTGGGGCCGATCATTGAAAAGGTCGCCGGCGAGACCAAAGGCGTTGCTTTGTGCAAGATGGATATCGAACAATATCCCGAAATTTCCAATCAGATGGGCATCCAGTCGATTCCAGCCGTTGTTGCCTTTGTAGATGGCCGTCCGGCAGACGCCTTCATGGGTGCCAAGCCGGAGGGAGAGGTGCGGCGGTTTTTTGAAAAAATTGCCGACAAGGTGAAGCCCGATGCCGAAGCGCAGGACCTGGCGGCAGCAATGGATCAGGCCAATAAACTTATGGCCGAAGGAGACCATGGCAGCGCCGCAGAAGTTTTCGGCGCCATACTGGCTCGGGAGCCGGGCAATATCGACGCATTTGCCGGCATGGGCCAGTGTTACATCGCCGTCGGTGAAGTCGACATGGCACAGATGCTGGTCGACAAGATCCCTGAAGAACATCGCGGACAGGGGCCGCTGGTTGCCCTGATAAAGGCGATCGAACTGGCGCGGCAGGCATCCGGCCTGGGCGGCTTGTCTGAACTTGCAGCTGCCGTAGAAGCCAAACCGAAAGACCATCAGGCTCGCCTCGATTATGCGGTTGCGCTGAATGCAGAAGGTAAGCGTGAAGCTGCCACTGAGCAGCTCATCATAATCGTACGCGCCGACCGCAAGTGGCAAGACGATGGCGCGCGCGCGCAATTGCTGGAATTTTTTGAAGCTTGGGGAAATATGGACCCGGCCACTGTTTCTGGTCGCCGGGCCCTTTCGTCAATATTATTTTCGTAGCGGGCAATTCCCGTATCTGTGATCGCAGAATTGCGCAAGGAATACGATCATGAAAGCCGGCAATGCCGACTATAGCCAAATCTCTGACCTGCCAGACTGCGTGCCGCTGTTTCCGCTGTCTGGTGCATTGTTGTTGCCGGCAGCGAATATGCCGCTCAACATTTTTGAACCACGTTACCTGGCAATGATCGAAGACGCGATGGACAGCCATCGCTTGATCGGCATGATCCAGCCGCAATTTGACCTGCCGGACGATCAGGAAGATCCTGCCTTGTGTGATGTTGGTTGCGTCGGTCGCATTACCGCATTTCAGGAAACCGGTGACGGCCGCATCGTCGTCAATCTGGCGGGGATCTGTCGGTTTCGGATTTTGGAGGAAACCGCTGGTGTAAATGGCTATCGTGTTGCCCGGGTTGGCGGATTTAGTGACGATCTTGAAGAAAATATCGAAGCCGCCAAAGCAGTCGACAGGGACGGCCTGCTGCGCACTTTCAAACAGTTCCTGGAGGCCAATGACATGGAGGCCGACTGGGACGGGGTGAGTGAAGCCGGTACCGAGACCCTGGTAAACACCCTGTCAATGATGAGCCCCTACGGGCCGGCAGAAAAACAGGCACTGTTGGAAGCACCGGATTTGAAAACCCGCGCTGAAACATTAGTGGCGATCACCGAAATAATGCTGGCGCGGGAGGCTGGCGATACATCGGGAACTCTCCAGTAGAGATGCGTCCCGCTGCCAACTGGAAATAAAATGAACGATGAACCCCTACTGGACATTAAGATGCTGGAATTGCTGGTCTGCCCCCAGACCAAAGGTAATCTTGAATATGATGAAACTGCCCAGGAATTGATCTCCAAGAAAGCCAAATTGGCCTATCCGGTCCGCGATGGTGTTCCCATCATGCTGATCTCCGAGGCCCGGCCTCTGGAAGATTGAAGGGACCTGCCATGTTGATTGATCGTTGATCGTAGGTCGCTGGTTCAACACCAGCTGAGGGTCGTGCTTACTGCAACTGGACGTTGACCACCAAGCTGTGCGAAAACAGCTTACTGTCTTCTGGAGCGAGAGCTGTGACGATTTCATCTGACGACACCAAGGATGGTGCAAAGGCCAAACCACGCCGGGAGCTGGTTGATCCGGGATTCCCGCGCGAATTGTTGGGTGGCTACGCACATTTTCGTAAGAACCGGCTGGCTCGGGAACGCGAGCGCTATGAGCAATTGGCGGAAGTCGGCCAGAAGCCGGAGACAATGATTATCGCCTGTTGCGATTCCCGTTCCGCACCGGAAACCATATTCGGTGCCGCCCCTGGGGAAATGTTCGTGGTGCGCAATGTAGCCAATATCATGCCACCCCATACAACCGACGGAGACATTCACGGAACGTCGGCAGCGCTGGAGTTCGCCGTTCAGGAATTGCGGGTCAAACACATCGTGGTGATGGGTCATGGACGCTGTGGCGGCATCAGTGCCTTCCGTCACCAGATGACCGGCGAGACCAGCGAACCCCTGTCGCCGGGTGATTTCATCGGTAAATGGATTTCGCTTCTGGAACCGGTGGCGCAGAAGATTCAGCGCATCAGCGGTGAGACTGCTGAAGAATTGCAAGGCAAGCTGGAAGCAGAAAGCATCCGCCAGTCAATTGTGCATTTGAAAACCTTCCCCTGCGTCTCCATCTTGTTGGAACGAGAGCAGATTGGACTGCACGGGGCCTGGTTCGACATATCAACTGGTGAACTGTGGACGCTCAATCCCGAAACCGATGAATTCGAACAACCTTTCGGCTAGAGCCGTTCAGGTTTAAATGGAACCATTTTGAAGGAGCGCTTTTGTGACAGAACCAAGTAAAGAATCGCCGGTCATGGCGCAACGGCTCTAGGAGACCGGGTTTGGCTAAACGCAAACTGACGACGATATTTTGTGCCGACGCTGTCCAGTATGGCTCGTTAATGGCCAGCGACGAGGACGGCACACTGGCCCGTCTGCAGGAATATCGCGACGTGATGAACGATTTGTTCAGCCGATATGAGGGCCGCGAGATCAACACCTGGGGCGATGCCGTCATTGCTGAATTTGACAGCGTGGTCGAGGCGGTGCGTTGTGCGGTCGAAATCCAGACCGCTTTGAATTCCCGCAACGACCTGCTGCCCGATGATCGAAAGTTGCAGTTTCGCATCGGTATCAACCTGGGCGATGTCATCCATCAGGGTGACAATATATACGGCGACGGGGTCAATGTTGCATCCAGGTTGGAGGCGCTGGCTGATCCCGGTGGCATTATGGTGTCAAAATCGGTGCATGACTTCGCTGCCCGGCAATTGGCGGTCGGGTTTGATTTTGGCGGCAAACATGTGGCGAAGGATGGCGAACAACCCATTGAAAGCTACAAGGTGCGCATTGGTGGTGGCAATGACGGGCCATCGATGGATCAAAGTGATGCAAAGTCCAAACCGCACAGGGATCGTGGACCCACACCACCGCCTTTTGCCGATGATGCGCGCACTTTTGCCGATACGGTTCAGTCTCTGCCGACTGTTTCGTGGTGGCGCACGTGGTATGGCGAGCAGTCGAAAAAGGTCAAATGGTCGGCGCTGGCAATTGCCGGTATGTTCACCATCAATCTGCTGTTTAGTGGTCTGGCCAATCCATGGTTCATAATTCCATCACTGCCCTTTTTACTGATCATCTGGCTGGGGCAGAAAAAGCCTGGGACTTGAACCGGGTGTGAACCGTTGCAGCCTAGAGCCGACCAGGGTTAAATTGCTTCGCCATTGAGCAAAGCAGGATTGCCGGGTCCACGACCGGCCGCCTGATTGATAAAACTCTTTTTCAAACCCGGCATGCGGTCGACAATGCCAAGCCCGACAGTGCGCAACATCCGCAGTGGGCCGATGTCATTGCTGAACAACCGGTTTAGAACATCCGTCACTACCCCCATCTGCACCGTGTCGAAGCGACGCCATTGCTGATAGCGCTCCAGCGCCGTCATTGCGCCAATATCAAGTCCCAACCGATCAGTTTCGACGATCACCTGGGCAAGGGCGGCGGCATCCTTAAACCCAAGATTGAGCCCTTGCCCGGCAATCGGATGAATGCCATGAGCGGCGTCGCCGACCAGGGCGAAGCGCGGCCTGACATAATCCCGAGCCAGGGTCAGACCAAGAGGAAAAGCCCTGCGGGGGCCTGCCACTTCGATCTCACCCAATTTGTGGCCAAAACGCTTTTCCAGTTCCAGTTCAAAGGTAAAGTCATCCGCCGCCATCAACCGCTCAGCGTTTTGCGTAGGTTCGGTCCAAACCAGTGACGATTTGTTGCCCGGTAATGGCAGGGTGGCAAACGGGCCGCCCGGCATGAAGTGTTCTTCCGCCCGGCCATTGTGGGGGCGCTCATGGGCGACTGTTGTGACAATGCCCATCTGATCATAGCTCCAATGCACGGTCTTGATGCCGGCAAGGTCGCGCAGTTTCGACCGCGCACCGTCGGCAGCGATCAGAAGGCGGGTTTTCAACTGCCTGCCCGAATTCAGGTAGACTGTTGATGCGGGATCGTCAGTTTCAAAACCCACCACTGCATCTTCATGGATCAGCTGAATGTCCAATTGCCTGGCTTTGTCGCGCAATGCGGTAACCAATGCGCGATTGGGCAGCATGTGAGCAATGGGCCCCGCCCGACCTTCGCCACTGCCGCCATTCTTGCCGCCGTCGCCTTCGCTGCCGCTGTCGTCGCCGCTGCCGCCGCCGCCACCGAATGTCAGGAAGACCGGGCGGACCGGGTCGGATGTACGGCTGTCGGTGACGATCATTTCATTGATCGGCTGGGTGTGTTCGACAAGTTTTGACCACAGCCCGAGTTGATCGAGCATCCGACTTGCTGCTGCTGCGATGGCTGATGCCCGTTGATCGTTGAGGATCGCGAGTTCCGGGGCAGCATCAATCAATGTGACGCTCAGGTGTGGTGCCGAAGCCTTGATGGCCACTGCAGTTGACAGGCCGACATAACCGCCGCCGGCAATGATACAATCATTGATGGGATCCATGTTGGCGCCTTGATTTGGCATGATGGGCTCCGTTTTGGCCTGTTCCAGCAGGCCCGGTTATTGATAGACTGCGGTCAACACTTGATATGGAGATTCGCGCCTCTCATGGCCAGCCCCGACAGTAAAACAAATACCGCAGTTGAAGAATTGATTGGTATTCTCAACCTTGAACAATTGGAACACAACCTGTTTCGTGGTCGCAGTCCCAAGACCGGTTGGCAGCGGGTGTTTGGCGGCCAGGTGATTGGCCAGGCGCTGGTGGCAGCGCAACGCACTGTTCCAGATGAACGTTTGGCGCACTCGCTGCATGGCTATTTTCTAAGGCCCGGCGATCCGGAAATTCCGATCATATATGAGGTCGATCGTATTCGTGACGGCGGGTCCTTCACCACCCGTCGGGTTGTGGCAATTCAACATGGTCATGCGATATTCTCCATGTCGGTGTCTTTTCAGATCCATGAAGAAGGGCTGGATTTCCACATGGACATGCCTAATCAGGCAGATCCGGAATCGTTGATGAGTGAAGCTGAATTAAAACAGAAGTTCATGGAGCACGCGTCCGATGCGGTGAAAGCCTACTGGAGACGCGAACGGCCAATTGAAGTGCGGGCCACCTCGTTTGAACATTATCTGTCGGACAAAAAACTGCCACCGGAGCAATATGTCTGGGTTCGGGCAACGGGTTTAATACCTGACGACCCGGCATTGCAGGCAGCGGTGCTGGCATATGCTTCAGACATCACTTTGCTGGACACGGCACTTTACCCCCACGGGCGTAAGGTTTTTGACAGGGATCTGCAGGTCGCCAGTCTGGACCACTCCATGTGGTTCCATCGCCCCATCAACATGAATGAATGGCTTTTATTTGCCCAGGACAGCCCCAATTCAAATGGTGGAAGAGGCCTGACTCGAGGTTCGCTTTATACAAAAGACGGCGTATTGGTGGCCTCTTGTAGCCAGGAAGGATTGATCCGCCCGCGTGATCCAAAACACCGGCCGGAGTCAGGCATGCCTAAAAAATCATCATGATTGAATTTGAGGCATTATTTGCCTATTAATTAGGCTTTTTTTGACTTTCGTAATCTCGCTCCATTATAAATACATATAAAACAATAAGTTACCAAACTGGCACGTTCCTTGAATTATTTCCCGTAACCCAGAGCTCACTGCTTTGGGGTTGAAAGGCCGGCAGATGAGCTGGTCTGAAAGATCAGACGGGATACCAACATGAAATTAGTCATGGCGATCATCAAGCCGTTCAAGCTTGACGAGGTGCGTGATGCCCTTTCTGCCATCGGAGTTCAGGGGCTGACGGTCTCCGAAGTCAAAGGCTATGGGCGGCAAAAGGGACAAAGCGAAATTTATCGCGGTGCAGAATATGCGGTGCATTTTGTTCCAAAACTCAAACTCGAAATTGCGGTTGATTCAGAGCAAGCTGCACGGGTGATCGAGACCCTGCGCGATGCTGCTTCAACCGGCCAGATCGGCGATGGCAAGTTGTTTGTTCTGGATCTGGAACAGGCAATGCGCATCCGCACCGGCGAAACCGGCGCCGAAGCTCTCTAGGGTCAGGACCCAAGCACCACCACACTTCAAAAGGTAATTCAGGTATGAAAAAGACACTCAAAAAGGGTGCAGCATTAACGGCAATCTCCGTCGCGCTGGCATCTCTAACCTCTGCAGGTTTGGCTCAGGAAGCATCTGTGGCCGATGTCGCGAAGGAAACCGCCTACATCTTCAACACATTATTGTTTCTCATTGGCGGCTTTCTCGTCATGTTCATGGCGGCAGGCTTTGCCATGCTGGAAGCCGGCCTGGTGCGATCCAAAAACGTCTCGATGCAATGTTTGAAAAACATCTCGCTCTATTCCGTCGCCGGAGTCATGTATTGGCTGGTTGGTTACAACCTTATGTATACCAATGTTGACGGTGGCTTTATCGGCTCCTTCAGCTTCAACTATTTGTTTGACACCGTTGGCTCTGGTGCAGATGGCAGTTATTCCACCGCCTCTGACTGGTTCTTCCAGATGGCTTTCGTTGCAGCGACAGCCTCGATCGTCTCCGGTACAATTGCCGAGCGCATCAAATTCTGGCCATTCATCTTTTTCACGGTCATTTTGACCGGCGTCATGTATCCGATTTCCGGGTCGTGGAAATGGGGTGCGGGGTTCCTCGATGCAGCTGGATTTAACGACTTTGCCGGATCCACCATTGTTCATTCCGTCGGTGGCTGGGCGGCTCTGACCGGCGCCATCATTCTTGGTGCGCGCAAGGGCAAATACAGCGATGATGGCCGAGTGGTCCCAATGGTTGGTTCCAACATTCCCCTGGCGACTCTGGGTACCTTCATCCTGTGGCTCGGCTGGTTCGGCTTTAATGGCGCATCACAACTGGCGATGGGCACAATCGGTGATGTCTCCGACGTGTCACGTATCTTTGCCAATACCAACCTGGCGGCTGCCGGCGGAACAATTGTCTCGCTGATTATCATGCAGTTCACCTATGGCAAGCTCGACGTCACCATGGCCCTCAACGGTGCCCTGGCTGGACTGGTGTCAATCACCGCTGAACCGCTTACGCCTTCACCAGCAATGGCGATCCTGATCGGTGGTGTCGGTGGTGCAATTGTCGTGTTCGCTGTTCCGCTGCTCGACAAATTCAAGATCGATGATGTTGTGGGAGCTATCCCGGTTCACCTGCTGGCCGGGATCTGGGGCACCCTCGCGGTGGTACTCACCAATGACAGTGCCAGCCTGTCTGCACAGCTCTACGGCATAGCTGCCTATGGCGTATTCACCGTGATCTGCAGCGCCGCCATCTGGTATGCCCTGAAAGTCACGATTGGCATTCGGGTATCGGAGGAAGAGGAAGCTGGCGGCCTCGACCGCAGCGAGGTCGGCGTGGAAGCCTATCCGGAATTCGCTTTCGGTAGAAACTAACCTCAGGACAACCGGCTCGCCGTCACTGTCTGACAGCGAGCCGGTATCCCGCACCCTGACAATTCCCGTAACGGGGCGCAACCTTCGAGCAGCAACCAGCCTGTCCAAATAAAGGGCAGGTTGTTGCGGTTCTGCACAATAATTAGGCAAATGTGCTCGATTATTGCCCCAGCATGATATTTAGTCCTGTTAAATCAATACCTTACTGTCTGGCACGTTACTTGATTGTTATCAGTGTGAAGACGTCGGTTTGACCCTCACTGCGGAGAATCAAACCAGATACAGGCGTTGAAACAACTGAGTATCCATTTTGCCGGTCTGGAGAGATGGAAGCCTATTACGGGGAATTCAAATGGGTGCAGATGTCTTTTTCGTCCTGATTGGGGCGATTCTTGTTTTTGCCATGCATGGTGGTTTTGCTTTTCTGGAAGTCGGAACCGTCCAGCACAAGAACCAGGTCAACGCCCTGGTTAAAATTTTGGTCGACTTTGCGATTTCAACAGTCGCTTACTTCTTTATCGGTTATTTCATCGCCTATGGCGTGACATTCCTGGTCAATGCCAGCGTCCTGTCGGGCAATGGTGGTGGTGAAGTTTTTGCACCGCAGGGCTTTGCTCTGGTGAAGTTCTTTTTCCTGACCACCTTCGCTGCGGCTATTCCGGCAATCATTTCCGGTGGCATTGCAGAGCGAATGAAGTTTTTGCCGCAATGTCTGGCAACTGCCGCGATTGTCGGACTGGTTTATCCGCTGTTTGAAGGCATGATCTGGAACGGCAATTTCGGCTTCAACGGATGGCTGGAAGCCACATTTGGGGCGGCGTTCCATGATTTTGCAGGCTCCATCGTTGTCCACGCGGTTGGGGGCTGGATTGCTCTGTCTGCCGTGTTGCTACTCGGACCCCGCTTCAACCGTTATCGCGAAGATGGCAAAATTCAGGGCATCCCGCCCTCTTCAATCCCTTGGCTCGCGATGGGTTCGTGGATGCTCTGCGTTGGCTGGTTCGGCTTTAACGTCATGTCCGCTCAGTCGCTTGAAGGGGTTACCGGACTTGTCGCGATCAACTCGCTGATGGCGATGGTTGGCGGAATTCTCTCTGCTCTGTTCATTGGCCGCAACGACCCTGGTTTTGTTCACAATGGTGCGCTGGCCGGTCTGGTCGCGGTGTGCGCCGGCTCCGATCTGTTCCATCCGATCGGCGCGCTGATTGTCGGCGCAGTTGCCGGCGGTATTTTCGTTTATGGATTTACCTGGTGTCAGAACAAATTGAAGATCGACGACGTTCTCGGCGTCTGGCCATTGCATGGCATGTGTGGCCTGTGGGGTGGGATTGCTGCCGGTATCTTCGGCACCGAAGCTCTGGGGGGCCTCGGCGGTGTCAGCCTGATGTCACAGATCATCGGCAGCCTTGCTGGTGTGATCTATGCAGTTATTGCCGGCCTGATTGTTTACGGCATTCTGCGCAGCACCGTTGGTCTGCGGATGAGTGACGACGATCAACGCATTGGTGCGGACCTGGCAATTCACAAGATTGGTGCCAATCCTGAAAGCGACATGCTTCGCTGACTTGGAGCGCTATCTGCATACTCATTGAGAGGCCGCTGGTTTTCCAGCGGCCTTTTATTTTGCGCAGAAGCCTTAAATTCCCGTTTTCTACGCTCAATGCCCGTCTCAACATGACCGATGGTTAACAGGCCTTTAACCATCCACCGCCTAGACTTGATGGCAAATCGATTGCTTTTGTCCCGCCGACAGCCGGGAGGAACGCCGTCCTCCATTTTGGTCAGGTTGAAAGTTGAATGAGTATGCAAGCGCCAGAAGTTGTCCTTTCCCCGTCAAACATGAGCTCCGCGGCAACTCATCTTGACCAGCCAACGCCCCGCAAGGTGACGGTTACCATCCCGGTAATGCCAGCATTTATGCGGCGCTGGATCGTCAAGATTCAAGGTATAGTGCTGATCATTATCTCTTTGCTGGGCGGCGTATCGCTGGCTACCTGGACAATCAGCGACCCAAGTCTGACATTTGCCAATGGGTCGGATGCGGAAAACTGGCTTGGTTTCTGGGGCGCCAGCTTTGCTGACTTTACCATGCAATTTCTTGGATTTGCTGCCATTGCTCTACTGTTGCCTCCATTGGGCTGGGGCATTCACAAACTTGCCCAGCGCCCGATCAATCATTTGTTGGCGCGCATCGGTTACTGGATTGCAGGCCTGCTATTTGTTGCAACCGCCCTGGCGTGTTTGACGATCCCGGAAGGGTGGCCACTCCAGGTCGGCCTTGGTGGGGTCATCGGGGATGCTATACTGGGGGTTCCCCGTGCATTTATCGGCTCGTATCCCAGCGGCATATTGGCGATTATCTTATGCGCCTTGTTCACAGTGCCCGCCGCCTGGCTGATGATTCGTGCTTGCGATCTTCAGGGCGGTATTTCATTGCGTGCACCGAAGCCAAAGCGGGTCGCAGAAAAACAACTGCTGATGGAGCAGGAATTAATGGACGAGCCCGAACTGGCTCATTCACTCACAGAAGACTCCGGTCGTGACTGGGGCGCTTTGCTGGCAGCTCCGCTCGGCATGATGATGCATCTCGGCTACAAGTTTTCCGCCATGTTACGCAACAAGCGCACCTCTGCCCGCGAAGCGCGAAACCAACAATATGGTCAAGGCTGGGTCGAACCGATGATCGATGCGGCAGGCCTGCCGGAGACGATTAACGGCACTCCTGGTCAAGCAGCTTATAATTCGTCAGTCGATGAAACCGCTGCCCATTTTGGCGATCAAGCGGCAGATTATGCCGAAGATGCCATTGATATCATTGAGACAGGAAATCCAGCAATCCTGGCCCGCGATATGGCCGGTTCAGCAGCATTCCACGACGAACCGATCCCTCACACCGACGCTGCACAACCAGAGCCTCAAGTCAGGCGTGCAACAATTGCCCGCCGCAACAGGCCAAAATCTTCCAAGGGCCGCTTCATCCTGCCAGCAATCGACCTGTTGTCGGAGCAAAAGACAATTGTCGAAGATGCCTCCCTGTCAAATGAGGCGCTGGAGGAAAATGCCCGCCTCCTGGAGGGTGTTCTGGAAGATTTCGGTGTCAAAGGTCAGATTCTCAAGGTTCGTCCCGGCCCGGTGGTCACACTCTATGAACTGGAGCCGGCCCCCGGTGTAAAATCTTCCCGTGTCATCGGTCTGGCCGAAGATATTGCCCGCTCGATGAGCGCAATCGCCGCCCGTGTCGCGGTCGTACCGGGACGCAATGCCATCGGCATCGAACTGCCCAATAAGCGCCGCGAAACCGTTTACCTGCGCGAGCAGTTGTCGAGCCCGGAATTTAAGAAGACCAAAGCCAAGCTGGCCATGTGTCTCGGCAAAACCATTGGTGGCGAGCCAGTAATTGCCGATCTTGCAAAAATGCCTCACCTGCTGGTGGCAGGGACAACCGGTTCCGGTAAATCAGTGGCCATCAATACGATGATCCTTTCATTGCTGTACCGCCTCGGCCCGGAAAAGTGCAAACTGATCATGATCGATCCAAAAATGCTGGAACTGTCGACCTATGACGGCATTCCGCATCTGCTGACCCCAGTAGTGGTTGACCCGAAAAAGGCCGTTGTGGCGCTCAAATGGACCGTCCGTGAGATGGAAGAGCGTTACAAGAAAATGTCCAAGGTTGGGGTCCGCAATATCGACGGATTTAACACGCGCATCGCCGAAGCTGCGGCCCGCGGTGAAGTCATCACCCGCACCGTACAGACAGGATTTGACCGCGATACAGGTGAAGCGATCTACGAACACGAGGAACTTGATCTTGAGCCAATGCCGTTCATCGTCGTGATTATCGACGAGATGGCTGACCTGATGATGGTCGCCGGTAAGGATATTGAAGGTACCGTTCAGCGCCTGGCACAGATGGCCCGTGCTGCCGGCATCCATGTGATCATGGCCACCCAGCGCCCCTCTGTTGACGTCATCACCGGCACAATCAAGGCCAATTTCCCGACCCGGATTTCCTTCCAGGTCACTTCAAAAATCGATTCCCGCACCATTCTCGGAGAAATGGGAGCTGAACAGCTGCTTGGCATGGGCGACATGCTCTACATGGCCGGTGGCGGTCGCATCACCCGTGTTCACGGCCCGTTCGTTGATGATCAGGAAGTTGAAGACATCGTCAATCATCTGAAGGCTCAAGGCGTTCCGCAATATCTCGAAGCGGTCACTGAAGAGGACGAAGAGGAAGCGGCGGCGGCGGCGGCGGCCGGCGGCGGTGGCGGCGGCGGCGGCGGCAATATGGGCAGTTCAGATGATCCCTATGATCAGGCAGTGGCCATCGTGCTGCGCGACCGCAAGGCATCCACATCTTATATACAGCGTCGCTTGTCGGTTGGTTACAACAAGGCCGCCTCGCTGATCGAACGCATGGAACAGGAAGGGCTGATCAGCCCCGCCAACCATGCCGGCAAGCGCGAAATTCTGGTGCCGGCAGAAGATGAAACCATTTAGACCGGACCAATCATACTGGTGCCGGAATTGCTAAATATACAAATGAACTGCTATCCCGGATACGAGGGATCATTGTTGTGATTCTTGAAAAATGAAGGTCGAATATCTGATGCAAAGTCTCCGCACCCTGTTCATCACAGCGCTGATCCTGATCGTCACCTTGATGTTTGGCACCGTGGTTGCCACGGCCAAGATTGGCAAAAAAGATGCCAAAACCGTGGCCAAGATTTCGAAACATTTCTCCAGCGTGCCGACAATGATGGGAGAATTCGTACAGTTCGGCCCTAATGGCGAACAAACCGGTGGCCGGTTTTTCATTAAACGCCCCGGCAAGGTGCGGTTCGACTACACCAAACCATCCCCCATTCTGGTCAAGGCAGACGGCAAGACTGTCGGCATTCACAACCGCAAGCTGAAGACCTGGGATTTTTTTCCGTTAAACAAAACCCCTCTGAAATTGTTGTTGGCCAACCGCATCGACGTCAACGACAAATCGATCAAAAGCGTCAAGACCGAGCAGGATCTGACCACAATTGTGCTGGGAGACAAGTCGATTTTTGGAAACTCCAAAATCACATTGATGTTTGATCCCATCACATTCGACCTGCGCCAATGGACCATTACCGACAATCAGGGCAAGGACACCTCGGTGATGATTTTCAATGTCCAGCGCAATGTTGACCTGCACCAACGCCTGTTCCGCATGGACCAGCGCGCTATCCTGCGCAAACAACGCGGCGACAACTAGCGGCGAGCGGCGAGCGTCCGCCTTCAGTGACCGCCCGCAAACTGGGGAAACCTGCAACCGATTCTCGCTTTGATCTTGTCCCGGTTCGGTCAGCAGTTCATGGTATGGAGCTTCACGTGATCTCTATTCCGGCAATCCCCCATGTCCTCAAACTCATTCAAACTCGCCACATGGAACATCAACTCAGTGCGCCTGCGCATTGGTATTGTCGGTGATTTCCTGCAAGCCCATCAACCTGACGTGCTGTGCCTGCAGGAAATCAAATGCCAAAATGACCAGTTTCCACTGACGGCATTCCACGAGCTCGGCTATGAACATTGCGCCGTGCACGGCCAGAAGGGCTATCACGGTGTGGCTACCGTGTCGAAACACCCGCTGCAGGAAATCGCATCCACCGACTATGTCTCAATGGGCGATACCCGTCATGTGGAATGCCTGATCGACACAAAACGCGGACCCGTTCGGGTGCACAATTTTTATGTTCCCGCCGGAGGTGATGAAGCCGACCCGAAGAAAAATCCGAAATTTGATCACAAGTTGAAATTCATCGATGAGATGAAAAGTCTGACCAGTGCCACCGACAACGTGCCCAATATACTGGTCGGTGATCTGAACATCGCACCGCTGGAAACCGACGTCTGGTCTCACAAACAATTGCTGAAAGTTGTCAGCCACACGCCAATTGAAACCGATGGTCTGATCGATGTTATGCAAAAAGGTGGTTGGACCGATCTGATTCGCCAGCACATCCCGCCGGAAGAAAAAATATACACCTGGTGGAGTTACCGCTCCAAAGACTGGAGCGCCGCTGACAAGGGGCGCCGCCTCGATCATGTCTGGTCAGCACCGGAATTGGCTGAACAGCTGACTGACCTGATGGTTCTGCGCGAAGCGCGCGGCTGGGTAAAACCATCTGACCACGTGCCGGTCATGGCGACATTCGGATTCTAGTTCCGCAGCAAAAGCTTCTGCTTATTTTTCGCGTTCGGTATTCGCACTTGTCGTTCTCGCCGCTCTCGCCGCAGCCTTGGCAGTTGCTGCTCGGTTGGCGAGATCGCTGGCATGATCGAGTTTAGCGCGAATCCTGTCCAGTTTATCGGTAAAATCGTTGACCGAGTCCGAAATGCGTTTTTGCAAAATCGCTGCCAGATGCGGATATTCATTGAGCATCCGCAAAAACAGCGGCCGAGTGATCTTCAACACTTCGGTATTTTCCGTTGCCACTGCAGTTGCCGCATGGGTGGTTTCGGAAATCATTGCCATTTCCCCAATCAGCGCACTGGCACCATAAGATGAAACTATGCTGTCCTGAAGACCTGATGTCAGATCCACATTGCCCCGCACGATGACATAACCGCCATCTGAAGGCGTATCCTGACGGTACAATATCGTGCCCTGACCCAGAGCACGGGCTTCGGCACCGAAAGCCAGCAACCGTAAATGATCGGGATCGAATCCCTCAAACAGGCGAACCCGGCTGAGCAGTTTAATATCAGTGTCGAGGCTCAAAACGGCCCTCCCAAAACAACAGTTAAGGCATCAGCTTATAGCCACCGCTTTCGGTGACCAGCAATGTGGCATTGGAGGGGTCCTTTTCGATTTTCTGACGCAACCGGTAAATGTGGGTTTCCAGCGTGTGTGTGGTGACGCCCGAATTATAACCCCAGACTTCCTCCAACAGCACATCACGGGTGATGACCTTTTGGTCTGCGCGATAGAGATATTTGAGAATTGCGGTTTCTTTCTCAGTCAGCCGCACCTTGCCGCCATCTTCTTCCACCAGCAGTTTCTGCGCCGGTCGAAAGGAATAGTGGCCTATCGTGAAAACTGCATCTTCGCTCTGTTCATGTTGCCGCAACTGTGCCCGGATACGGGCCAGTAAAACGGCAAATTTGAACGGTTTGGCGATATAGTCATTGGCACCGGCTTCCAGCCCCAAAATCGTATCGCTGTCGGTGTCGTGACCGGTCAACATGATAATCGGTGATTTAAAGCCACCTTTGCGCAGCAATTTGACCGCCTCGCGGCCATCCATATCAGGCAGGCCGACATCCATGATCAACAAGTCAGTATGGCTGTCGCGGGCAGTTTTAATACCTGCGGCGGCGGATTCTTCCTGGGTAATGGCAAATTCATCGTAAAGGGCAAGTTGTTCGGTCAGCGCCTCGCGCAGATCACTATCATCATCAACCAGCAGAATGGCGCGTTCGGTCATGGTATTCCTCACAGGTGTTTACCCCTATTTGCGGGGCGAATACCCCCATCTAGTAACAAAAATCGTGGCGTAAACTTGCGCCGCCGGGAATCACACGTAATTGTGAAATTCTGTTCAATATTGTGAGCCAAATGAGCAAAAAGTGCAAAATTATTACGGTTCAGTAGTAAAGTTTTTAACTGTCACAACGTGGCCCGGCCACAAGGACCAGGGTTTGTTAAGGGTTGGCAACCGTACTCTCAGATGCGCACTGGGCCGTTCTGGCATAGGTATCAAACGCGGTGAGGGCGACGGCATTACCCCGCGCGGGCGTTTTCACCTGCTCAGCGTCATGGTCCGCCCAGAGCGTGTGTCCCTGCGAAACGCTGGTATTGGTCTTCTCAGCATTGCCCCAGGCGACGGCTGGTGCGACGCACCTGGCGACCGTAATTACAATCAACCAGTCCGCCTGCCCTATCCTGCAAGTTGTGAAAACCTCGCCCGCGACGACCATCTCTACGACATCGCCGTGATTATGGATATCAACATCACCCGCCGCATGACCATCGGCGGCAGCGCCATTTTTTTCCACCTTGCCCACGACGACTACCGCCCAACTGAAGGATGCATCGCCATTTCGCGTCACGACATGCTTTGGCTGCTGCCTCTCATCGGTCCTCAAACAATGATGGTCATCACCTAGCGGCGACGGCGACGGCGACGGCGACGGCGACGGCGACGACTGTTGCCAAATGAGGTATTCTGCGCCAAGCGATTCCCTCACTCCAGAAAAGTGTAATTACTTGAGCCAGCTGACCTTCCAGATCAATCCTGATGTGTTGCAGAAATTTCCGCCAATGACCGTGGGAGCCTTGGTGATTTCCCTTGATGATCCTTCCTGTCTTGACGCACTGACTGATGACCTGAGCGGTAAAATCTCCGAAATTGCACGTCGTATCAGCGATGTCGATCCGATCACCAGCCTGCCAGCCATCGCTGTATGGCGAGAGGCCTATGCGGCCATGTCGGTCAAACCGTCAAAATTTCATTCCAGCATCGAAGCGCTTTTGCGACGGGTTAAAAAGGGTGACGATATATCTACCGGCCTGCCGGTTGTCGATTTGTACAATCTGATATCCGTCATTCACGGCACACCAATGGGGGCCTACGATCTGGATAAACTGCCTGATGGCAAAATCACCTTGCGTCTCGCCAACCCGGTGGTCGACAAATTTGAACCGCTGGGGGGAAAGGCGGACTCATTTCCATTGAACGATGATTTGGCGGTCTATGCCGCTGGCTCCGAAATCCTGTGCTGGGGAATCAATACGCGCGATTCGGTCAGAACCTGTGTCGATAACCAAAGCAGATCAATTGTATTCATGTCGGAAGCAACATCAGGAGCAATGGCTGATGTTGCTCAATCGGCGCTTTCCGATCTGGCCGGACTCGTCACCGGTCTGGGAGCACCAGGAGTGGTTGTCCAGGACGTGCAGATTGCCGATCAATCCCATCCCCGGATCAGTTTTTAGGATTCCCGCCATTCGGTTCAGTTGCCGCGGCCTGTCTCCCCTATACGTCAAAGGTAGCGCGTTTAAATTTCGCTATGCCTGCCCGGCGCTTCAGCTCTTCCTCGGCAGCTTTCACACTGTTCACGTATTGGTCACTGGCTTTCATGTCCCGTTGGGTCGGCTCAATGGATCTAACAAAGCGGTTGGCAAGTGAGTCTACAAATCCGGGCAGATATTTTTGAGCTATGGTGTTCATGGCAGCTTCTTCCTTATTTGGTTCGCCGACAGTGACAGAGCTGCAGGTCGGGCGCTTGAAGATTGGGTTGCCAATTCCATCTGGTTTGCTTGAGATTGCTAAAGATGGCATGAATTTTTGATGAAGTTTGGTTTTGGGCTCTACACGTTGGACACCGATCTGGTCGAGTTACACGGTCCCGACGGCCCGATATCCGTGGAACCTCAGGTGTTCACCCTGTTGTCCTATCTGGCACAAAACGCCGATCGCGTTGTCAGCAAGGATGAGCTAATTGAAAACGTCTGGTTGGGGCGAATTGTCAGCGATGCAAACCTGAACAGTCGGGTGAACGCAGCAAGGCGGGCCGTAAACGACGACGGCAAGGCGCAAAATGTCATCCGCACGTTTCCCCGCAAGGGGTTTCGGTTTGTCGCCGATCTGATCAACCCGCCAGACACGCAGGACCGTTCCGATCCTTCAGAGCAACGAGCCCGTATCCTGATATTGCCCTTCCTGGTGCGCTCCAGTGATCCTGAGCTCCACCATATCGCTGACGGATTGGCAGAAGACATCATCCTTGAATTGAGCCATTCCAAACAGTTCACCGTGTTATCACGGTCGGTCAGCTTTTCACTCAAAGACCAGATCATCGATCTACCAAAATTACGAAATGAACACTTCGTTCGATACGTTGTGGAAGGCAGCGTCAGGAGCGCGGGAGACAAGCTTAGACTGTCGGCAACTTTAACAGACACCCAAACATCAGGAGTGCTTTGGTCGGAACAAATGGACGGCCACGGCAAGGATATTTTTCCGGTTCTTGATCACATAGCGAGGCGGGTCGTTGCCGCCGTTGAGCCGACAATCAAGCGGATGGAGCGACTGCAAGCCTCTAATCGACAAAACAGCGAACTCACGGCCTGGCAATATTATCTGCGTGGCAGCGCTTACCTGTTCGACCGTGGCATTGTCGGGCAGACCGATGTTTCTTCCAAGGCCATGGAAGAATTTTCCAAGGCCATTGAACTCGACCCCTATCTCGCCGAAGCCCATGCGGGCCTTGCAACTGCAATGTGGCACCTTGTTGGCTTTTCATTCGAAACAGGTAGAACAGAACGTCTGCAGGAAGCTCTGAAACATGCGACGGTTGCTGCGGAAATTTCCCCAAGTAATTCCGAAGTGCTGGCAGCACTTGGTACGATATTGGTCCATCTTGGGCAAACCGATACCGGCCTCAGCGCCCTGCGGCGGGCAGTTTCCGTCAACGACAGCGACACACACACGAAACTTTATATGGGTATTGCCCTGGTCAGCAGTGGTCAATTTGATGAGGCCAAAAAAATTCTGCAATTCGTCATTAGCTCAGGCAAACAGCATTCCGGCCACGGCGCCGCATCTGCCTGGACTGCCCACGCCCTCAATTTTGAGGGAAAGTTTGCAGAAGCGGAGCCTCATGCCCGTGATGCCGTGGCAAATCCACATACGCAGTTTTGGGCAAATGTCAGTTTGATCGTGTCTCTGTTCAACCAGGGACGATGCGAAGAAGCAACGAATGAGCTGCACAACATGAGGCAGTTTAAACCGGGGTCCTCCTGCCAGGGACTGGCAGAACTGACGCCAATTACCCATGCGCCGTCACTGAAACTGCTGCTGGATACGATGAAAGCAGTTGGCCTGCCAGAACATCCCGAAACCTGAACCGATCGCAAGGCCAGTTCTGCTTCAGTTATTGTGAGCTAAAAACCAAATGACAGCGGGGACAATACAATGCCCCCGCCATCAATTATCTGGTAATCCTAGTAATAGGGCGAATTACACTGACGACGTCCACCGCTATAAGGCTGATAGGAATTGTCTCTGGCCCTGTAGGAGCGATAGCGATCGTAGCACCAGTCAACATGGGACCGGTCCCGGCTATGTGAGCGATTGCGCGAATCAGCAATGATCCCGCCAATAATCAACCCACCGATAATGCCTGCGGCAACGCCTGCACCACGATTACGACGGCTCCTGTGGCGACGACTCCGGTGGCGTCGCGAACGATGGACGTGACGACGGCGCCGATAATGGGCGTTGGTCACACCAATGTCCAGCACTACCAGTTCAGGCATGGCTCGATAAGAAGCCGCATAGGACTGCATGGGTGTAGCGTAAAGCATCGCCATGCCAAGAACGACTGCGACGGTTTTTGAAAAGTTCTTCATACGGGTTCCTTTTCGTATTTGATAATCTGGCTATTTGCTCTTGATCGTCAATTTCTTCTGACTTTGCAGAAGTATTTTTGATTTCCCAACGCCAAGACGCAATCCGCCAAAAATAAGCCTAGCACCGAATTGCTCTCCTTCAAAATATTTCTGCAGGGTATGATTTTCAAAATATATTCATCACAGCACCAGTTTTGAACAATGAATTCAATCACCACCGGGTTGGAAACGAGCGGGTTGCCCTTCCCTCCCACCAGCTTGGGCGTTAGCATTTGACAATCATTGAGGGAACAGGATCGCCCACGTGTCAGACTCCAATCTAGCCGCCAATCTCGCCGCTTCCGCTTCCGCCGTCGCCGTCGCCGCCGCCGCCCAACCTCATGGTCGTAATCTGTCTGATTTTTGGCTCGACGGCGAAGCGGGCCAACTGCACCCGGCGGAGCACAAATTGCTGGCCTGTGTTGCTGACGGGGCCAAGTGTGTTCTGGGCGAGACACGGCCTGAAAGACAAACAGCGGACAATATTGTCCGCGCCGACTTCCTGCGGTTTCTTGCTCTTGGAGGGGATGCTCAAAACCCGGTGCATGAACGCGGCTTGCTGGTTCAGGGCGGTTGGGTCATGGGGGATGTGGATCTGTTTGGCGCGCGGCTGGGTCATAATTTTGTGCTGGCCAATTGTGGCGTTGACGGGGATCTCTTTTTAACCGAGTGCCGGGCTCAGACCATCAGTCTGTCAGGTACTCAGGTGAACCGGTTGAAGGCAGATAGATTGGAGACGACAGGCAGCTTACTTTTGCGCAGTGGATTTCGCGCCCAAGGAGAAGTCCGGCTGCTCGGCGCGAAACTTGGTGGCGATCTCGATTGTACAGGGGCCGACTTTCAAAGCAAAGACGTTGCCCTCATCGCCCAAAACGCCACAATTGCAGGCAATTGTCTGCTCAGCGACGGTTTCTTCGCCGCTGGAACCGTCGACTTAAATCTCGCATCAATTGGTGGCGTTTTGTCCTGCCAGGACGGCACCTTTAGCTGTCGCGATCAAGCGCTCTACGCCTCGCGCATCAAGGTCGCCGACAATGTAAATCTTGGAGATAATTGTCGGGTGGCCGGGCAGATTTCCCTGCAGGGGGCGGTGATCGGTGGCGACCTGTCATTCACTGGTGGGGTGTTTGACCGGAAGATAAAATGGGAGAAGGTCCGCGAAGTCGTCTGCATCAACCTGCGCAATGCAGAGATTGGCGGCACTTTGTTCTGGCGCCAGATTGCCCTGTCCCGTGGAGAGCTGAATCTCGCCGGTGCTTCCTGCCGCACCCTCAATATGGACCGTGACAGTTGGGAAAAGCCCTCGCAGATCCGCCTCGACAATTTTACCTATCGGGGTTTTAATCAGCTCGACGAAACCACCTCTGCCCGATTTTGGCTCAACTGGGTCGACCGTCAACCGGTCAGTCATCTGACCACAAAGTTCCGACCCAAACCCTACCAGCAACTGGCCGACGTGCTGCAGTCCATGGGCCATGAAGAAGAAGCCCGGGTGATTCGCATCGAGCGGCGGCGACGACAGGCCGACTATGTACGCCATTACGAAAAGCGGCCCTCCGATCCGGTGGCACGCTTCTATCGTGGGCTAAATTCTTTCTGGAACTCAGTTCAGGGCCAGGCGGTTGGCTATGGCTATCGCCCCGGCAAAGCAGTGATCTGGCTGGTCCTGCTATCATTTGTCGGCGCATTGTTTTACCAGGTTGCCGCCATCAATGGCATTATGGCACCCACCCATCCGCTGATCTACAAAGAGGCGGTTTGGGATGGTAAGACCGGACCACTCATCGCCCCCAAAATTCCCGCCGCATGTCACCAGAACTGGGTTTACCCGCAGGGCAAGACAGCTAATCTCTGCGCTCGCTCGGTTCCGTCGGAATATTCAACCTTCAACGCCCTGATCTATTCCATCGATGTAGCCATACCGGTGGTCGACTTCCGCATGCAGAACGATTGGTCGCCTCGCGTCGTTGACTGGCAGAACGGCAAAACCGATTGGGCCGGTTGGTGGGTACGGTCCTGGGAATGGTTGCAAATTCTGCTTGGCTGGGCCTTTTCCCTGCTTTTCGTATCCGCAATCGGCGGTATCATTCGTCGTGACTGATGGGCTGATTGCGCAAAAAATTGAATTGACTTTTAGGTGTTCAAATCCGATTTTCGTAACAATTGGGGCGCACAATTGCGTCATGGGCAACACTGAATTGATTCGAATATTTTCATGAACATCAAACGATCTGCATTCAGCCTGATCCTGACCACAGGCTTTATTTTCATGCATCCGGTTGAAACCACAACCTTGTTGATCCTGGATGACGAACCTTTTCAGACCGCCAGCGCAAAGGGAAATGGCGGCGGCGGCGGCAATAATGGCAGCAACAACGGCGGTGGCAACAGTGGCAACGCCGGCAATAACAGCAAGGGAAAATCTTCCCTCGCCGGATCGTCCAAATCCAATAATGGTCGCAGTAAAAACGGCACCAATGGCCGTGGAAACAATGTCAAAGACCTTTTTGACAAGCTCTTTTCCAGGTCGAAAAAACCACCAACATCTGCCAAAGCTTCGCGACCCGCCAAAAGCATCGCGCGTAAAAAACCAGCTAAAATCAGCAATCAGGTAGAGTTGGCCAATCTGAGAAATATCGCCGTACCGAAAGTTCGCCCAATACCGGTATTCGACTTCATGCACCCCAGAAACCTCGGCAAATTGAACGGCGCGCTCAATTCCAGCCCCCAGGCCAAACTTGCCCATATGCTAAACGGCAATCTCAACGGCCCTGTGGGACTGGCAGCCGCGCTGGCACTGGCCGATTATGAATTTCAGAACAGTGTGAATGCCCGTGCAGATGCGGCTGCACTGGTGGCCCTCGATCTGGTGGCTTTGACCGCAGCATTTGCCCTGTTGCCAAGCGCCCCCACCGAGCAGCAACTCATCGATGCCCAGACTTTGATCGCTGAAAGCGGACTGAGCGAACTTCCAACCGCCGAAGATATTGCCGCCGCCCAGGCCCTGGTGGATCAGCCCGAGCCGACGGAAGCTGATATCAACGATGCCGAGATGGCGCTGTTGGATGCCTATAAGGGGGGTGAATTGATCGACGATCAACCCGAGCAACTGCTCATCGCGCTGCGTGCTTCTCTGCCCACAATAGAAGAATATAATCTGGCCCTCATCGAACAGGCAGAAAAAGCGGCCGCGGAAGCGACAGAAGCTTCAGAGGCGACACCTGACGCGCCAGTGGTTGAATAATCGCAACGGACTTCGGAAACTTCATGACGACATCATGCGGCTTCCCACCTTCGGTCCAACACCCCGGGCAAACCAGGCGCGGAAACATGCTCACCGCTGAACTTTTGCCATTCCAGTGTTTCTGGCTGCGTTTTGCATCCTAAATTTGCTGGACTGGTTTTGCCCGGTCTTCTACACGTCAATGATGGCAACTGATCAAATCAAGCGACGACTGGCCGCGATATTGGCCGCCGATGTGGTCGGGTATTCCCGTCTGATGGCCGCCGATGAAATCGGTACTCTGGCGTTGCTAAACCAGCACCGTGAAACACACTTTGCCCCCATTATCGCGAGCAATAACGGACGCATAGTCAAACTGATGGGCGACGGAACTCTGGTGGAGTTCAACAGCGTTGTGGATGCGGTGAATTGTGCTGTAGCCATTCAAAGAGCAGCGGGTTCTGAAAAAGATGACGACACGGGAATCATCCTGCGCATTGGCATCAATCTGGGCGACATCATTACCCAAAACGATGACATTTTTGGCGACGGGGTAAACATTGCCGCGCGTCTGGAGCAATTGGCCGAGCCCGGGGGCATATGCATTTCATCTGTTGTCAACGAAAGTATAGGCAGCCGTATTGAAGAAACGTTTCACGACGGCGGTGAAGTGACGGTCAAGAATATTGACCGACCTTTGCAGGTGTTCCATTGGCGCGCGGATGATTCATCCCCTCCCAGCACAAGAGGGCAGTCAATAAAAGAGTCAAACAACCGCTCAGACAACCCGGCCATTGCCGTATTGCCGTTCGACAACATGTCGAAAGACCCCGATCAGGAATACTTTTCTGACGGCATCAGCGAGGATATCATCACCGACCTGTCCAAAGTCTCCGGATTACAGGTGATCGCCCGCAATTCCAGCTTTGCTTACAAAGGCCGGTCGGTTGACCTGCGTATGGTTGGCGAAGAGCTGGGCGTAAATTTTGTTCTGGAAGGCAGCGTGCGACGTGCCGGCGAGCGGGTCCGCATTACGGCTCAGTTAATCAATGCAGAAACAGGCGGACATGTCTGGGCAGATCGCTATGATCGGGATCTGACCGATATATTTGCGGTGCAGGACGAGGTAACATTCGAAATTGTCAACGCACTGAAGATCAAGCTGACGTCCCGTGAAAAGGCAAATATTGCTCAGGTCGAAACGACCAACCTGCGCGCCCATGAATGCTATATGCAGTTAAGAGGTCTGTTGTTTTTCCCCGGCATGGATGAGCGCATTTGGCGACAGGCCGTTGCCTATGGCCATGAGGCCATTGCACTTGATCCTTCCTACGCACCGGCCCATGCGATTTTGTCGATGATGCATCTGCTTGACTACCATAACGGCTGGTCCAACGATGGGTCACAGATTGCGTTGGACAAATGCAAACGTCTCTTGGACCGAGCGATTGAACTCGATCCCGACGGCCTGTTGTCCAACCATGTGTTTGCTGCTCACGCACGCTGGACCGGTCGGCTGGACATTGCCGAGAAAAGTATCGCCAAATCGCTGGCGATCAGTCCTGACTATGCCATGGGACTGTTTACCCGCGGCGAGATCTACGTGGCCGCAGGCAAATTACAGGAAGCCATCGTTGATCTTGAACGCGCCATACGGCTGAATCCGTCCTATGGTCATCAGTATCTGCAATTCCTGGCGATGGCCCATTTTCTGCAGGGAAATTACGAAACCGCCATTGTGATGCTGCGTGAGCGCCTGCTTTCGGTCCGCAACACCGATGTCGGCCGCGCCTGGCTGGCCGCTGCACTTGGCCATGTTGGCGAATTGGACGAAGCACGAAGGGTCTGGGCCGATCTGCTGTCGATCAATGCCGATTTCTGTATCACCACCCGTCTGGAACGGTTGAAATTCGCCGATAAGTCCCATTCAGACAGTGTGATTGCAGGCCTCGCCAAGGCTGGATTGCCAAATAGCGATTAGAGCCGTTCACAATTAAATGGAGCTAATTCCCGGCGCCCGCTCTGCCAAATTGTGGAATTACACCAGAAATCCGGCGCAATTTTTGGTTGGTGTTCACCCCATTGCGCGGCAATTTGTTAGCAAATACCCAAAGAAGCGCCGCTTTCCAGACTCCAAGAAATAAAAAATTTCGCACAATTTCACAAGTATTCACGGCAATGCCCAACCTGGCGACCATGCCGACTCTACTCCAAAATCAACTTTCCATCCCAAAAAACCTCACTGGCTGCCGGGATTATTAATCGGTCGCCTACAATTTGCATATAAATATCGGCCAATTATCCTAAAAACCTCAAAGTATATGTAAGTATTAAGTATCGTTAATACTGTCAATTTTACACAAACTAATTTTATTTTGTCATAAAAGGCTTCGAATACAGGAGACAACACCATGGCATATCGCAACAACAACACTTTCGAATGGTTCGATTGGGACAATAGTTCAAACGCAGATGACTGCGAAACCGGCTCCAACGGCAGCGGTTCAAAAGGATCAGGTTCTGGTTCGGGCAAGGGTTCCGGTTCAGGCAGTGGTTCTGGTAAAGGCTCAGGCTCAGGCAGTGGTTCTGGTAAAGGCTCAGGCTCAGGCAGTGGTTCGAGCAAAGGTTCCGGCTCAGGCAGTGGTTCTGGTAAAGGCTCAGGTTCAGGCAGTGGTTCGGGCAAAGGTTCCGACTCAGGCAGTGGTTCTGGTAAAGGCTCAGGTTCAGGCAGTGGTTCGGGCAAAGGTTCCGGCTCAGGCAGTGGTTCTGGCAAAGGCTCAGGCTCAGGCAGTGGTTCCGGCAAAGGTTCCGGCTCAGGCAGTGGTTCTGGCAAAGGTTCCGGCTCAGGCAGTGGTTCGGGCAAAGGCTCAGGCTCAGGCAGTGGCTCGGGCAAAGGTTCCGGTTCAGGCAGTGGTTCCGGCAAAGGTTCCGGCTCAGGTTCTTGCGGCGGCAGCGGCGGCAGCGATGGATCTCCCCGACAGCCGGAAGAACCAGAAGAACCAGGTGACTGCGATGGTGACAGTGAAACTCTGTTTGGCACCTGTGAGGATGACATAATCAACAATGAGGCCGGCACCAATTACATATTCGGCTTTACCGGTACCGACACGGTCAAGTTCGAAGGTGAAAGCTCAGACTACCAATATGCGGAAACCGATGATGGCGGCTATGTCTTCTGGAACGACGCCGGAGATTTCGACCTTCTCTATAGCGTCGAATATGTAGAGTTCGAAGACGAAACTCTGGAACTCGGCTAGACACCAGGTTCGGCGCGCCCGATTGGCGCGCCCTCCATGCCCTTCGGGGCAACAAAGGCAGGCGGATATTTCGGACGTGTTGTTTCCTCCCGAACATCCCGAAATTCCGCCGCCTAACTTTACCAAACGGTCAGCGACGTAATTGCGGCTCCATCAATCCAGTTGTTGCATCTGCACCATCCATTTGGGCGAACTCAGATTTTGACCATATTCCAGCCCGTGATAATCTGAAGCCGGTACCGCGGTCGTACGGGAGATGGAGTCGAAAAATGTCTGGGCAGGTTTGCGCAATTATCGGATTTGGTCCCGGATTAGGAACAGCCTATGCTGAAACTTTCTTGGAAGCCGGATATGATCTGGCGTTGTTGAGCCGATCTGGTGCTGAACTAGGACCAAACACCGTCGACCATTCGCAAGTGAAAGCTTACGCCTGTGATACCAGCATTCCAGAATCTTTCACCGCAGTTTTAGAACGGATTGAAAATGAAATGGGGCCGATTGAGGTGGTGATTTACAACGCCAACCTCGACCAGTTTGGGACCCTGGAACAAATTAGCGAGACCGAGTTCGTTCAGTGTTGGCGGGTCGGTGTACTGGGTCTTTTTACCGCTGCCAAATTGCTGGGCCCACGAATGTCGAAGCGCCGCTCAGGAAAAATTATCGTGTCGGGGGCCACCGCGGCACTCCGGGGCAACCTATGGACAACAGCCTTCGCTCCGGCGAAGGCCGCCCAGAGAATCTTATCTCAATCGTTAGCGAAACAATTGGGTCCAAAAGGCGTCCACGTGGCCTATTTGATTATTGACGGTGTCATTGACACAGAAGACACGCGGCAGAACTTCGCGCCAAATGAACCCGATAGTTTTTTTATCCAACCCGGTCAGATTGCCAAGATGGCATTGTTTATAGCAGAGCAAGACCCGTCAGCCTGGACTTTTGAGGTGGACCTGCGGCCATTTGGGGAAAAGTGGTAATTGCCGGGACGTGTTCCACTTCAGCCGTAACGCCACCGAAATTTCCGATGATCCGCAGACTGGTGTAGGCTTAAGAACTAATAATCTGAAGTAGATAGCCGACAACACCCGGGCGATGATTTCTCACCAAAGATCAAATTTCCATTGCACACAATTTAATTGTGCTATATTTAATTGATGTCAAAGGGAGGAGACCTATCCCAATGTCAATTAGTATCAGCTACTTAATCGATTGCTATCATGGCGCAACGCAAAGACTATCCACTCTGATTGATGATTCTCATGGGCCGGATGACTTGATATTTTCTTCAGCCGACGCAAAAGTGGAGGCACTTTTTCAGGAAATTTTGGTTGCCAATATTTCACATGAACAGAGAATCACCAGGATTGATTTTCTGATCGAGATATTGAAAGAATCGCATGATGGCGGCACTGCATTTAGTGGAAAATTACTAAAGTGCATTCGCTCAGATGCTGCCTATTTGAACGATATGACAGTCGACACTTACCGTTCCAATCTGAACCGATAATAGCACCCTCTCCATGGGTTCGCCGACAGACTGCAATAACGTATCGGATACATTTCTAAGACAAAAAGTCGCGACCGAACGCAATCTGCAATCTTGCCAATGCTTAGGTCGGAGTATTACGGTGAGTTGCGCGCAATAATCATGAAGACTCCCTTGGCCGAGAAACCCAAACTATCATTGAAGGATGAACGGATTTGCTTTGCTCTTTACTCCAGCAGTAAAGCAGTGACCAATCTTTATCAGCCCTATCTCAAAAGGATGAATCTGACCTATCTCCAGTATGTGGTCCTGATCGTCTTATTGGAACATGGTCGAATGAGCGTCGGCAACCTTGGTAAGGAGTTGTATCTGGATTCGGGCACTCTTACACCCGTATTGAAAAGGATGGAGGGTCTAGGCTTATTGTCCAGGCAACGGTCGAGCGAAGATGAACGAAAGGTCTGCATAGATCTGACCAATAAAGCCCGACTGCTGAGAGACGAGATTGCGGAAATGCAATTTGAAGTATCGTGCGTTGTCGGATTGCAAAACCCGCAAATCAAGGAATTGAAAAACCAGCTCAGCGAACTCAATAAACGGCTTCGAAGGGGTTGATGTGACGGCGAGAAAACCAGCCCACATCGCAGTGCCCTGTTCAAACTCTTCCATTTAAGATCACAATTTTAATCGAAGTGGCGAAGGTTTTGTCATTGGGCGAAATTGGAAAACCTTACCAAACTGGTCAGCCTGTTTTGCTTTGACCATGCCTACAAGATATCAAACTAACGATACTCCGGTCGCGAGTTGACTTGCGGGGAAGCCATGTAACAGTCTCGGCGAAAAGGGAGCTACCAATCATGAACACAGATTCAATTTTTACCCCGCCAGGACAATTTCTGCCCAAGTGGTTCTGGATCATAATTGGTCTTCAGGTTGTCATCGTATCATTCTTCGCGCTGTCCACGCTTTTCAATCCTCCACCAGATTTCAATTATACCACGATGGCCTACATCACGCGGAACCTGACTGCCGTACTGGCGATCATCCTGGCCGTCTGGCTGCGCAGTCGTACAGCTTTGTTGGTCGCATTGGTTGCGCGCTGTGTGACTGACATCGTAGATGCGACCACCGTTTTTACAATGAACGCTACATATCTCAATTCAGTCGTTCCAATGGTTATCGCATTGTTAATCATTCCGGCGATAATCGGCATCGTCTATCTGTTGAAGCAAATGCAGGACAGTCGAACGCATAAGCATATTTAGGCACTCACGACCCAATGCCGACATTCAAGCAATGCACCAGTTTTTGGTTTGAAGGTCTCAAAGCTGCCATTGATTCTGTAACACCGAACGACGTTCCCTGAGCCAACAGAGTTCACCAAATTCTGATTTAATCGTGATTGGTGGTGCAGAAACTTGCGGCATACTTGTTTAGTTGCAACGCACGGTTTTCTCACTGGAAGCCAACTCCATTTGAGTTGTGCATTGCGAATGCACCGGTGAGTTCTTTGACGGCTTGTGCGCCTGAATATTGGAAAGGCAGATGAAAGGTCCCTCAATGGTATCGATAATTGGTTCTCATTCCCGAATCTTGATAATTGTATCGTTGCTCACATTATCAATGTTTTGGGTCGGTGCTGTGCGGGCGCAGAATGCCGCGCAACTGCCTGACTATGTGGTTGAACAATTCGGCCAACCTCCTGCAGTTCCGAAGGGACTGCTCTCCAAGGAATTGCAATCCGCTGTGCAAGTAGCCTTTGTTGACAGCATGATTCAATCCACCTGGGGAGGAGATCAGGTATCAGCTTTAGACAAAATCTCTCAATCAAACGACCCTCGAATGGTCTGGATAATCAGCGATTTGATGCGCTTCGTCTCTAACCGCGAGTTGAACGATGTACTCGCCAACGTTGCTTCCAGCTTGCTGGGTAAAAAACTGCCAAATGAAAACCATTGGGGCGTCGTAACCGATCATCTCATTGCATGGGATATTCCGGCACCGCCTGATTATTTGCGGGTAAAGCGAGCAATTTTTACAAGTATCGTACCGGGATGGGACAAGATTTTTGTGGAAGGCGATATCGACTGGAGGCTCGTTTCATGGGGAGGTGTGCTTATCGACGACCGCCCATACGATACGACGGATAAGGCATGCAACTGCATTCCCGCAGCGGACAACCCCGAAGTGAGCAGTGCAAAAGACGCCGGGTGGCTTAAAGACGCTGATATCGTTTTTGGGGTTGAGGTAAACGGTGCATACCGTGCCTATCCGCGACGCATTATGGAAGTACGCGAGATGGTCAACGACACGTTGGGAGGACGAGACCTTGGGATTCCCTATTGCACTTTGTGTGGCGCAGCCCAGGCCTATTTCACAGATCGATTGCCTGAGGGAATTGAGCGACCAATATTACGCACTTCAGGTTTGCTAATCAGGTCAAACAAAGTGATGTACGACATCACTTCTTCCTCGGTGTTTGACACGTTCTTGGGAAAAGCGGTGACGGGGCAGCTTGGGGAAAAGAGCCTGCAACTGAAGCAAGCTAGTGTCGTTACGACTGATTGGGGTACCTGGAAGAAGAAACACCCCACAACAACCGTGTTGCTGGAAAAATATGCACTGGGTCGTGATCCTGATTTTCGCAATGGCCGCGACGCCAATGGTCCGATATTTCCGGTCGGCAATGTCGATCCACGTTTACCCGTTCATGAGGATATCATTGGCGTTGTAACAGCGTCCGGTAAACCGGTAGCGTTTCACAGAAGCAAGGCACTTGCTGCATTGCAAAAAGGCAATGAGATCGTTTACGAAAACATGCGTCTAATACTTGATGCTGGCGGTATCAAAGCCATCGGCGCGGATGGCTCCGATCTTGGTAGCCATCAGGCGTTCTGGTTTGCCTGGTCGCAGTTCCACCCGCAATCTGCACTCTGGCCTGAGTGAGGCGGCCTATGGCGGGAACGGCCCAATCCGGCCTTGGTTCCAGTCGAGGTAAATCTGTTGGGTTTTCTTAAAGCTGCCATTCAGATTGAAGCAAGGAATGGAAGGGCAAATGTCGGGAGTGCGGACAAACCACCAGTTTCGATTTGGATGGTTGAGCAAATTGCGACACGATTGACGGGTCTGTTTTGTGCCAATAACGAAATTTCCATGTACCCCTCGTCGCATTGCTTTTCAGTTTGAATTATTCACCATTCTTAACCAATCAACACCGAAGATTTTCAATCCTCAGCAAAACAAATGGATCATAATTATGACGCTTGGCGAATGAGCGATTGGTAAATTTTGCAGTGGTAATCAGCGAAACAACAGTTAGCTATCGCGTTGACAGGTGTCGACAGTGTTAGCTTGGGTGCGAGTGTTCACAGCACTGGCGTCTATGTAGGTATACTCAACCTTCCTGAAGTCACCATACAATATGTGCAAATAAGCCTCGGGTTGGTTCGGGCAGGAAAATTCTCTGTCTACAAACGAAACAGTCGACGTCGGCAAAATAATTTCCTGCGGTACACCGAATCCACCGCTCTCGGTGTTCGGCATGGCTCCTTTTTCGCTTTGTCTTTCAAGCACTGCTTTTTCGCAGCTGATTGCCTTCCGGTATATTGCTATATCAGCCCGGATTTCTCCGCGATAACGATTGCGTTCCCATCTAAAGGGCCATCGTTTCGGTGGATCAAAAGAGATTGAGACCAAGCCTTTCTTTTCGAAAGCATCTACATAGTAACCATCCCGAGCGCCACGTTGGGCAAGCCCGTCCACCAGCCGATCCCAAGTCATTTCGTCATCAAGCAGAACCGAAATGTCGATATCGTCTTCCCAGTCAATAAGAGTTCCATTCTCCCTTACGGCTCCAAGAAGAGAGCCTCCTTCCAGCCAGTGCACAACACCCATTTCGCCCAGACTTGCGGCGATATAACAACTGAGATCCTTCATATGCTCGCGGCAACAGGGCGCGGTATTGAGACCGAGGCGGTTTACGTAGAGATTGAACGGGCATGGTGAAGTCCCTTTACCACAGCCATACCAATTGACGTTGCCATTCGATAGCATCAGTTCGCGTATTCCATTGTGCCGCCTAAATGCCTCTAGACTACCCTTTGCCTGTGTTTTCAGGACCGATAGGTCAATATTTTCTAAGGGATACGGCTGACGTCGTCGATCAGCCCAACGCAGGCGAACGAACCACGACAGTTCGATTGCCATCGCGATTGACAAAAGTGCCTGGAGTTTAATGTTTGATATGGCCAAGGCAGCAAGCAGGGCTGGGCCAATTAACCACAGTCCGGCGTAATCACCGTGCTTCGCCAGGAATTCGACTTGTCGTGAGGCAGGTTGGAAGGCAATTGCAGGGGCTGCTATAATGTAAAATAAAACGAGAATAAACCCGGTCGAGATGGCCAGGGTGGGCAGTTCGATGCCATCGGGCGACAGTGAGACCAGCAATATAGTAAGTGCTGCCAAAACGCCCGTCGTTAAGGATGCAGGTAAACTCGGTAAAAACCAGTTCCGCGGATATCTCAAGAGGCGGACAAAGGATAGGTAAGTAAAAAAGTAAAAGGTAGAGGCAGCCAAAGCAGAAACCACCTGGTTGGTCAGTATGGTTTCGATGCCAATCATGGTCATAGTGTCTTACTATCACCCATATTTTGTTTAGTTCTCATTTCCGAGCAGCAATTGTCCTTCATCATCAAAATGCGTGGGAGGACTTCGTTAGTGGCTCGCTCCACATCAGCGGCAAAATCGATCTCAGTCCAGGGCATGCCGGTGATATCTTCAAATGCGAATGTGCCGCGTGGCGAGGTCAGCAGAACATCGCGGATCGTCTCTTCGTAAGCCTCGTTGCGGCGGCCCAGATGTAAATAGAGCTCTGTCTGTAGGATGACCTTCCCGGCCAATTCGGCCGATAGCTTGAAAAACCCCACAGATTCACCACAAAAATCAAAATCCGCGCTTAGCCATTTGCGAAACTCGACGATCTCACCATCCCGGACGCATACTTTGACGGGCTCATCGCCTGGTTCGAAATTACGATCAATGAGAAGGCAGTTGTTGTGTCGTGAGTCAATGAGGCGCTTTAACAGTTCTTCACAGTAGAGGACATCGGCGTCCATCAACAGGACTGGATTTTCGCAGCACAATTCATTGCGCAGGGTCCACAAGGTGATAATGTTGCCCTCTTGAAAATCCTTGTTGAACACGGTTCGCACAAAACCTTCTGCCCCAAGGGCAGCGATCTCCTGCTCGATCTCCTGACGGTGATAACCGACACCAAGCACCAACTCGTCTATGCCAAGCCGTTTGAAAATTTCGATATGGTATTGCAGCAGAGATTTATCGCCGAAGCGCAATAAAATCTTCGGTGGTGGTTTCGTGTCCAGATCTTTAAGCCTGGCACCTACCCCGGCCGCCAGCATAACTACCTTCATGTACTATTTTCCTTAGGAACATCCAATACGACAACAGCAGGTCTGCACCATGAAAGTGCCCCGCAACGCAGCAAGCGGTCCTATCCAGAATCGTGAGGTTGTAATTTTGAAATGCTTCCACAACCTATTCTATCAGATTGCCTTTGGCCAGTGGGCGCGTAATCGAGCAAGATAAAGTTGCACTTTCAACAAAATGCCAACGAATGCCCAGGGTCAATATCTGCCTGTAACTGAATAGAATACTATCCAAGCAGCGACACCCCCGATTTGGTAAAAACGGGCTCACAGTGTGAATTCGTGACTTCACAACAATGTATATTTGAATGGCTGCTTACGAGATCGCCAACATTTTTTCAACAAACTGACCAACGGCAACTCCCCTCCATTGTCATCCCCGCCCTCGCCGTCGCCGCTATACTCGCCGCACATTCCCCGTTCGGAGGTGTCTCGAGGCGTCGTCAACATGGGGGATGTCGGTGCCCGGTGGTTGAGGTTAACGTAACCCGCGCTGCCGGGAGGCGCATTTTGGCTTTGTCCGTGCTCTCTCGACCGCTCACGCTGTCGGGTGCTTCGCACCCTTCGCTCCCCTCCTTTATGAAATTGGGGCGGGCCTGACCGGCCCGGACGGCTCTTCGCCGTCTTGCACGGATGGTTCAGAGCCAGGGAGCGTGGGGATAAATAATTTGCCGTCGTCGCCGCGACGCGGAAACCGAAGGTGCCGTATCAGGCGGCGAAGAGCCGCCCGCGCCTGATGGCGCGCCCCCGCGGAGCGAAGGGCGCTAGCCCGACAGCGTGAGCGCAATACAAACATCTCGCAAACCCAACAAAAACTCGAGCCCAGAACATCAACCAACTCACTGCCCCCGGCGATAGTCCCGCACACTCCGCATTCTCCGTATCAGGCGGCGGCGGTGAAGAGCCGCCCGGTCGAAAGACCGCCCCCATCCCATAAGAGAGGAGAGCGGCGGCGAAGCCGCCTGCGTGAGCGCAAACCGAGCCCTCCGAACTTACTGAATTCCATTATTTCGGCGCTGTTCGATATGCACTGAAACGAAAAGCGGCCCTAAAATTGTGGAGCGATGTTGACTTAAAAAAAAGCCGGTGTTCTGAATGGAAACAGGGTTTTGGACTTATGGTGGAGAAGTCAATTGATTCGTTTTGTATTCGGGTGTGTATTTTTTGGGCTCAGCATCGTGTCTGTAGCAGCGGACCAGGGCAAGACCACACATCCGCTTGACCCGCTCACCTTCAAGGAGCGCTGGAAGGTTCTGAAAATTCTGTCCACTGCAGGACGACTGGACTCGGATACAAACTTTTCAAGACTAGAACTGAAGCCACCTTCAAAAGACCTGGTTTGGGGCTGGCCGCAAACGACTGCAGTGCCACGCAAAGCCGAGATGATCCTGAGCCAGGACGGCGATGTTGCAAAAGTGGTGATCGACCTGGACACCGGCAAGATCGAATCGACGACGCCCATTGATGCCCAATTGTCATGGCTCGAAGATGAATTCGAGGCAGAAGATGTCATCGATATTGTGAAGGCCGACGCACGGTATCTCAAGGCACTTAAGGCGCGGGGCATCGCGCATCCTCAATTCATATCCTGCAGCGTTATCCCCTATCTGGATTTTGAGATTGAGGCCTATGAAGACAGCAGGGTGGGGGCTGTGAAATGTTTTGATATTTCCGGAGCCCGAAACACCTGGGGCCAGATCGTCCCCGGAATGGATATTCTGGTCGATCTTGATGAAGAAAAAATCCTCGAGTTCCGCGATCTGGAGGTGGCGGGGCCTGCTACTCCCAATGCCGATTTTGTCCCGCTGTCCCAGGACGAACCAAAGCGGTTTCCTACCCCAATCAATATCGATCAGCCGCTCGGACCGAGCTTTTCAATTGATGGGCATATCGTCAGCTGGGATCGCTGGCGCTTTCATTGGCGCATGGACCACAAGGTCGGCACCATTATTTCCGCCGTCAGCTGGAACGACGGGGATCAATCGCGCCCGGTGTTATATGAAGGACATTTGTCAGAACTCTACGTGCCTTATATGTCCAACGACGCAAATTTCTATTCTGCGGCCTATTTTGATGTTGGAGATTACTCAGACGGCGGCTTGCCGGATTCACTGACACCAGGACACCACTGCCCGCGTTCTGCAACCTTTCAGGACATGATCGTGACCGGGGATGACGGGCAACCCGAAGACGTGCCGCGCGCCGGGTGTCTGTTTGAACGAGAGACGGGCGACGCATTATGGTCGTATAACGACTATGCGGTGCCAAAGCGTGAACTCGTCGCCCGCTTTCTGGCGCAGATGGGAAATTACGACTACCTCATCGATTTTGTTTTCCAGACCGATGGTCAAATACGCATTGTTGTTGGCGCCACCGGCATCGTGCTGACCCGCTCCGTCAAGGCAAAGAATGCGGACAGCCCGGATGCAAATGATGAATATGGGCGGTTTGTCGACGATAATGTTCTGGCGGTAAATCACAGCCACTATTTTTCGTTCCGGCTGGATCTTGACGTTGACGGGTTGGCAAACCGCTTTGTCAAAGACCGCCTTGTTCGCAAGAAACTACCGGAGGAATCGCGCCGCGACGCGGTCTGGGTTGTCGACAGCTCCATTGCCGAAAACGAGGAGAGCGCAAAAATCGTCAAGAACCGCGACAAGCCGACGATTTTGCGATTTGCTCACCCGGAAAAGAAGAACAGGCATGGTTATGCGACAAGCTATCAGATGTCGTCGGGCAGCACATCGAAAACCTTGCTTGCAGAAGATGACATAACCCGCCAGCGCGCTGGGTTCATTTCCTACGATTTTTGGGTCACTCCCCATGCCGAGAACGAGCGCTATGCCGCTGGTGAGTTCACCACATTGGCCGAACCGGGCGAGTACGGACTGCCAACATGGACTGCAGAAAACCGGTCAATTCTTGACCGGGATATTGTCGCCTGGGCGACAATGGGCATGCATCACGTTCCGCGCGCCGAGGACTGGCCCGTCATGCCAACCCTGCAACACCAAATCATCCTCAGGCCGTTCAACTTCCACGACGCCAACCCAACGTCACCAACGGCGAAATAGAACAAGATATTTGGTTCGCGGGGGTTTGTTTAAGGGGTTTGGTTCGCGGGGGTTTGTTTGTTTGCGCTCACGCAGGCGGCTTTGCCGCCGCTCCGCGGGGGCGGCGCGCTAGCGCCGGGCCGCTCTTCGCGGCCTGATACGGGCGATGAGATGGCTTTGAATGGTTGGGCGAGTTTGGGTTTGGTTTGCGCTCACGCTGTCGGGCTAAAGCCCTGCGCTCCCCTCCTTTGTGAAATTGGGGCGGTCTTTCGACCGGGCCGCTCTTCGCGGCCTGATACGGTGGGCGTGGAATATGCCGGTCGACGATTACGGCCAACTCTGAACCATCCGTAGAGATGGCGAAGAGCCGTCCGGCGCTAGCGCCGCCCCCGCGGAGTGGCGGGCCTTCGCCCGCCTGCGTGAGCGCAAAATAAACCCCCCGCGGCGCCAAATTCAGTTCCCCCGTGGCGTCGAATCCCCATCTCCCAACCCCTCAATCTCTGAAATATCAAGCAGGGGAACCTCCGATTGACGGGTCAGCCTTTGAGGGAAGGTCTGGCCTCGCGTC